>NZ_JAHWYN010000025.1 GCF_019351435.1 Flavobacterium taihuense | reverse complement strand
GCAAACAAGCGATTGAGAATAGAATTTCCTCTATTCAACAATCGCTTGTCTTTTAAATCTTCAAAATGTCTTGTCTGCATTTTTTTATCTCAAAGATAAAAAAAGTTGTGTCCAGACGGTAGCTCAAATCGAGTTGCTTTTGTCGTTTTAAAAGCGATTTTACAATGAATAGACTTTATCGTTCAATTAAATATTAAATAATCCTCAAAAATAATTGCTTTTTAATATTGATTTGCTGAATTTTGAACCCTTAAAATCAGGTGAAATGGAGAATATACATTATATAAGTACGGATCAGCTTTCTTTCGAAGCGTTACAAGAGATTATTTCGCATCATAAATTAATTGCTCTTTCGGAGAATGCAAAAACGAATATCCTAAAGTGCAGAAAATACTTGGATGCTAAAATGGCCTCGCATTCTGAGCCTATTTACGGAATCAATACTGGTTTTGGCTCCCTTTGTAATGTAAAGATTTCAAATGAAAACCTTTCAAAGCTTCAAGAAAACCTAGTGAAATCTCATTCTTGTGGTACCGGTGAAGAAGTGCCAAATGAAATTGTAAAACTGATGTTGTTGCTTAAGATTCAATCTTTGAGTTATGGTCATTCCGGGGTTCAATTGCAAACAGTGGAAAGACTGGTAGATTTTTACAATAATGGTATATTACCTGTTATTTATACACAAGGATCTTTGGGTGCTTCAGGAGATTTGGCTCCTTTGGCGCATTTGTCACTACCTTTATTAGGTGAAGGAGAAGTTTGGTTTGAAGGTAAAAAAATACATTCAAGTGTAGCGTTGAAGCATTTTGGTTGGGAACCTATTATATTAAAATCTAAAGAAGGTTTGGCATTATTAAACGGAACTCAATTCATGAGTGCTTATGGTGCCCATATTGTAATGAAAATTAATAAATTTTCTTACTTGGCCGATTTAATTGGGACGATTTCTTTAGAAGGTTTTGATGGTAGAATTGAACCTTTTAATGAGTTAATTCATTATATACGTCCTCATAACGGTCAAATTGCTACAGCCAAAAGAGTAAAAGAGTTTCTGGAAGGCAGCGAAATTATCGAACAACCTAAGACACATGTTCAAGATCCGTATTCTTTCCGCTGTATTCCGCAAGTTCACGGTGCTTCAAAAGATGCATTTGACTACGTAAAAAAAGTGTTCAAAACCGAAATTAATTCGGTAACCGATAATCCTAATATTTTTATAGAAAGCGATCAGATTATTTCTGGCGGCAACTTTCACGGGCAACCACTGGCTTTGGCATTGGATTTTATGGCGATTGCATTGGCTGAATTAGGAAGTATTTCGGAACGCAGAACGTATCAATTAATTTCAGGATTACGCAACCTTCCGGCATTTTTGGTTGATAATCCGGGATTGAATTCTGGATTTATGATACCACAATATACTGCTGCAAGCATTGCAAGCCAAAATAAGCAGTTGGCTACGCCATCAAGTGTGGATAGTATCGTATCTAGTAATGGACAAGAAGATCATGTGAGTATGGGTGCCAATGGAGCTACCAAATGTTTACGTGTGATGAATAATTTAGAGCGTATTTTGGCTATCGAATTGATGAATGCTTCACAAGCTATCGAATATCGTAGACCTTTACAATCAAGTGATTTTATTGAAATGTTTTTAAAATCCTACAGAGAAGAAGTTCCTTTGGTAAAGGAAGACCGAATCCTTCATTATGACATCGAAAAAACAGTAGCTTTTCTCAATAGTTTTCAAATCGAAGAGGATTTGTTAACATTAGCTTAACATTGGCTTTAAATAATGAAGTAATTTTGTACCACTAAAAAATAAACAAATGTCATTAAATAGTATTTTTCAATTTTTAGTCCCAAAAGACAAAAAATTCTTTCCTCTTTTCGAAGAAGCATCAAGTAATTTAATTGAATTAGCTTCGCATTTACATGAAGCGGTAAATCTTCCTTTAAAAGAAAGAGAAGTTCTTTTTATTAAAATAGATGAATTAGAACAAAAAGGGGAAGACATTACGCGTCAAACCAATTTGGAGTTGAGCAGAAACTTTATCACTCCTTTTGATAGAGAAGATATACACTCTTTGATTACTTCCATTGATAATGTAGCCGATTATCTTCACGGCGCAGCTACAAGAATGCGTTTGTATCAAGTTGATAAAATCACGAAATCAATTCGAAAAATGACAGAAATCAACCTTGAGGCTTGTCAAAACATTGATTTGGCGGTAAAAGAGTTGAAAAACTTAAGTAATATGAAAACTATAACTGTTGCTTGTGCCAAGATCAATAAATTGGAGAATAAATCAGATATGGTATATAATAAAGCCGTTTTTGAAATTTTTGAAAATGAAACCGATGCCAAAAACATCATTAAATATAAAGAAGTATTGTCAGTTTTAGAATCAGCAACTGATAAATGTAAGAGTGTTGCCAGTGTTTTAGAATCTATTACGGTAAAACATTCTTAATTTAATATTCATTTTGAAGATATTGATATGACTTTACTATTAATTATTATAGTTCTAGCATTAATTTTTGATTACATCAATGGTTTCCATGATGCCGCCAATGCTATTGCTACTGTTGTTGCAACCAAGGTTTTGTCGCCATTTCAAGCGGTGGTTTGGGCAGCTTTTTTTAACTTTTTGGCCTATTGGGTTTTTGGTTTTGGAGTAGCCGATACGGTTGCCAAAACAGCTCATACCATGGATATTAATCTTGTTGTAATCCTTGCCGGTGTTATAGCTGCCATTGTTTGGAATTTGATTACTTGGTGGCAAGGAATCCCTTCAAGCTCGTCCCATACATTAATTGGAGGATTTGCTGGTGCTGCTTTAGCACATGCAATTGCAGTTCATGGTTTTTCAGGTTATATTGCCGAAGACGGTAAAATTCAGCACTGGTACGATATTGTAAGCTGGTATAAAGCCAGTAAAGATGGCGGAATGCCGTCAGGCGTAATCATCATTATTGCTTTTATTGTTTTAGCACCTTTATTAGGGGCTTTAATATCGTATTTAATTTCGATTTGGTTATTGAATGCCTCTCGTAAAAGCATTTATCCTAAAATTTTCACCCTTGCACTAATGGTTTTGACTATTTGGTTTGTACAAAGCCAAATGGTGAGTTATGCGGATATTGAAAAACCGAGATTTGCTTCTCATTTTTGGAGTGTAGCTTTTGAAGCGCATAATATAAAGTGGTTTTTGGTCGCGTTTATCATTTTGTCAATTAGTAGTTTTTGTTTGATATTCAGCAGTCTGAATTTACATCAAGCTAATGCATGGTTGAAAAAAATGCAACTGCTTTCATCAGCAGCATTTAGTTTAGGACATGGTGGAAACGATTCTCAAAAAGTGATGGGTATTATTGCAGCAGCAGTTGCCGTTTACATTCACACTAGCGGAGCGTCTCAGTTAAGCTTACCAGATTGGTTGCAGGTAATTCTTCCAGATGACGATAAGGGTATAAAAGGAGCAATGCCTGCTTGGATTCCATTAGCCTGTTATTCTGCTATTGCTGCAGGAACATTAAGTGGTGGTTGGAAAATTGTAAAAACAATGGGATCTAAAATCACTAAAGTAACTTCTTTTGAAGGAGTTGCTGCCGAAACCGCAGGAGCATTAACGCTATATTTTACGGAGCATTTTAAAGTTCCAGTGAGTACAACACATACTATAACAGGTTCTATTATTGGTGTAGGTTTGACCAAAAGAATCTCAGCAGTACGTTGGGGAGTGACAGTAAGTTTGGTTTGGGCTTGGGTATTAACAATTCCTATTACAGCATTACTAGCCGCATTAGTGTACTACTTTTTGAATGTGTTTATTTAATACATTTTAAAATTTTATATAAAAAAAAACCATTCGTATTCCGAATGGTTTTTTTATGTCTGTAATTGTGTTGGATTATGTGTTTAAGAAGCAGGTGTTATTCGGGTTACATGAATAGTTGTCCCGCTGTTCGCAGTATCTTTTATGCCGAACCCCGGCATAAAAGGATACACACTTCCATCGGGGCTAAACGACAAACTTCAGTATATAATAATCTTTCTAAATGGGATTCAATTGAATATTTAGCAATAATTCATTAAAAGCGATAGGGAGATTCTAAAGCAATTTTTTTAATTCCCTTGAATTAAAACTTTATGATTTTTTCTACGTTTGTAGTGGGTTTGCTTTAAATTCTTTTCACCAGTAATTATACTTATGTTTCCGTCGATTTCAAGCATTGCTAACTTTACATCTTTAAAATATTCGACACCATGCTCTCTCATAGCTTCTTTCAATTCATCAGATGTAATGTTTAATTTGCTTAGGGAATCAAAATCTAAAGTTCCGTTATGAATTAGAATTTCAGGTTTTTCGAGCATGAATTCACTGAATTTTTTATACTTAAACATTAGCTTTTTCAATATATAGTTAATTGCAAAAAGTATCGTTGCCGCAGCCAAACCTCCCCAAAGCGTTGTGTTGTTTCCTACCATGGCATTCTGTACCGAGTTACTGATTAGTAAAATCAAAATAACGTCGGCAGTATTGAGTTGTGATAGCTCTTTTTTGCCAAAAAGGCGCAATGCAATAACCATAAATAAATATACAGCTGCACTTCGGATAACGATGTCGAGGTAGGGACTCATATTGTATATTTCAGATTAAGAATGTTAAACATCAAATTAGGTTTTGGTGCTATTTTCGTGAATAGTCTTCTGTTTTATAGCATCTGCTTTTTGCTTTGTGCGAACTATTCTATCTCAAAAAAAGCTATTTTATTTTAAAGTTCTTCTCGATCGCTTTAATCATCTCTCCCGCAATATCTTTATTTGTTGCACCTTCAATTCCTTCAAGTCCTGGAGATGAGTTTACTTCAAGCAATAGAGGTCCTTTTGCGGAGCGAATAATATCTACCCCAGCTACTTTTAAATCCATTGCTTTTGCTGCTTTTATAGCAATTCTTTTTTCTTCAGATGTAACTTTAATTACTGATGCTGTTCCTCCCAAATGGATATTGGCTCTAAATTCGCCTGGCATGGCTTCTCTTTGAATTGCTGCAACCACTTTGCCGTCAATCACAAAACAACGAATATCTTTTCCGTTGGCTTCTTTGATGAATTCTTGGACTAATATATTAGCATTTAAGCTTTTGAATGCGTTAATTACGCTTTCTGCTGCTTTTTTGGTTTCTGCTAATACAACTCCTTTTCCTTGAGTACCTTCTAGTAATTTCACAATGAGCGGAGAACCTCCAACCATTTTTATCAAATTATCGGTGTCTAAAGGAGAGTTGGCAAATCCTGTTGTCGGAATATCTACACCGTGATTCAATAATAATTGTAAAGAGAATAATTTGTCTCTGGATTGTGTGATGGCAGTTGATGAATTTAAACAATAAACTTTTAATGCTTCAAACTGTCTTGTTAAAGCACAGCCATAAAAGGTGATACTTGGTCTAATTCTAGGAATGATAGCGTCAAATTGATTTAATATTTTTCCGCCTCTATAATGAATTTCAGGAGTTTTAGCATCTAGTTTCATGTAGCATTCCTTAATGTTTAAGAAATGCATTTCATGTCCGCGCATTTCACCAGCTTCCATAATTCTCTTGTTGCTATACAATTCAGGATTGCTTGCCAAAAGCCCTATTCTTAAACCAGAGCTAGCTTTTTCCGAGTTGATGTATAATGCTGTAAGACTTTCTGGAGTAGGTTGTCCCAAAAGATATTTTTGTTCGGGATCAACCAATATTCTTCCGCTCATGGCTTCTCTTCCCAAAAGCATTCTGAAACCCATGGAATCTCGATTGGTCAAAGTCATTTCTATAGGCCATTTGGAATCACCAATAGCTATATTAGTTTGGATAACATAACGATGTTCTCTAAATCCGCTTGAACTTTTGACAATTCTTTTGTCTACTAAGGGAGCTTCACAATGAATAACTGTCTTTATATTGTTCTGTATGGGGTTGATGTCAAATTTTACCCAATTGGTGTCGTTTTTTATAAATGGAGCAATATTGATAGCATGTAAAGCAGATGTTTTAGCACCGGAATCGACGCGAGCTTTAATTGTAGGAATTCCTAATTCTGGAAAAGAGCACCATTCTTCGCTACCCAGTATGACTTTATTTTGAAACATAAATTAATTTTTGTTAATCTTCTTTATAAGTATCAAATGTAGATATTTGTTTTCAAAAAAATACGATAATATCCTATAAAGAATAAACCCGTTATGTTATTAAAACGTAACGGGTTTGTTATTTGGTGTTTTGTTTTAAATTACTGATTTGTAGGTTCTTCAGCTTGATTAGTAGGCTCTTCAGCTTTATGGATGTGGACGGTTAATTCTTGAGAACCATCTTCTATATCCATAAATATCTCATCTCCTGAAGCAATTTTAGAAGTGATAATCTCTTCTGCCAATGTGTCTTCAACATATTTCTGAATTGCTCTTTTTAACGGTCTTGCTCCAAATTGCTTGTCAAATCCTTTATCAGCAATAAAGGCTTTAGCTTTATCTGATAATTTTAATTGATAGCCTAGTTCTTTTACACGGTCGTATAATTTTTTTAACTCAATTTCAATAATCAAATTGATGTCTTCTTTTTCTAAAGTGTTAAACACAATTACATCATCAATTCTGTTCAAAAACTCAGGAGCAAATGTTTTCTTTAAAGCATTTTCTATAATACTTTTTGAATTATCGTCGGCTTGGGCAACTTTGGCTGCAGTTCCAAATCCAACTCCTTGTCCGAAATCTTTCAATTGACGTGCACCAACATTAGAAGTCATAATAATAATTGTATTCTTGAAATCAATTTTACGACCTAGACTATCGGTTAAAAAACCATCGTCAAGTACTTGAAGCATCATATTGAAAACGTCAGGATGTGCTTTTTCAATCTCATCAAGTAATACCACACAATACGGTTTTCTGCGTACTTTCTCAGTCAATTGTCCGCCTTCTTCGTATCCTACATATCCCGGAGGTGCCCCAACCAATCTTGAAATTGCAAATTTTTCCATGTATTCGCTCATGTCAATTCGAACCAATGCATCTTCAGAATCGAATAATTCTTTGGCAAGAACTTTGGCTAATTGTGTTTTTCCAACACCAGTTTGGCCTAAGAAAATAAAGGAACCAATAGGTTTGTTAGGATCTTTCAATCCAGCACGATTTCTTTGGATGGAACGAGCAATTTTTAAAACTGCTTCGTTTTGTCCAATTACTTTATTTTGAATAAGTTCTGGTAGTTTAGCCAGTTTGTTGCTTTCAGTTTGTGCAATACGATTCACAGGAATGCCAGTCATCATCGATACAACATCGGCAACGTTATCTTCGGTAACTAATATTCTATTATTTTTAGAATCCTCTTCCCATTGCTCTTGTGCTATGGCTAAATCTTTTTCTATCTTTTTTTCATCATCACGAAGTTTGGCTGCTTCTTCATATTTTTGTTTTTTGACAACCAAGTTTTTCAATTCTCGAACTTCTTCCAATTGTCGTTCCAAATCTAATATTTGCTTTGGAACATCAATGTTGGTGATGTGGACACGAGATCCTGCTTCGTCCAATGCGTCAATAGCTTTGTCCGGTAAAAATCGCTCGGACATATATCGATTGGTTAATTTAACACAGGCTTCAATAGCTTCGGGAGTGTAAATTACATTATGGTGATCTTCGTATTTGTTTTTGATATTATTCAAAATTGTGATGGTTTCCTCAACAGAAGTTGGTTCCACAATTACTTTTTGAAAACGTCTTTCAAGTGCTCCATCTTTCTCGATGTATTGACGGTATTCATCTAATGTAGTTGCGCCAATACATTGAATTTCTCCTCTTGATAATGCAGGTTTGAACATGTTTGATGCATCTAGCGATCCTGTGGCACCACCAGCACCAACAATCGTGTGAATTTCATCAATGAAAAGAATGATATCGTCATTTTTTTCCAATTCATTCATAACGGCTTTCATTCTTTCTTCAAACTGCCCTCTGTATTTCGTGCCGGCAACTAAACTGGCTAAATCTAGGGTAACTACTCGTTTGTTGAATAATATGCGAGAAACTTTCTTTTGAATAATTCGTAAAGCTAGACCTTCAGCAATAGCCGATTTACCAACTCCTGGTTCTCCTATTAGTAATGGGTTGTTTTTTTTACGACGACTCAAAATTTGAGAAACACGTTCTATTTCTTTTTCTCGTCCTACAACAGGGTCTAATTTACCCTCTTCAGCCATCTCTGTTAAATCTCTCCCAAAATTGTCAAGAACTGGGGTTTTAGATTTTTTATTTGATTTGTTGGCGGGATTATTAAAATTACCTTCTTTGAGACTGTCATCTTGTCCTGAATCATCATTATATGATTCGTTTTTTGGTAAGTTTTCTAAAAATTCTTCTTCGTTTGGAGTCATATTAATGTATTGTTCTTTAGCTATGTCATAATCTATTTTTAGTTTATTTAATAGCTTGGTTGTGGGGTCATTTTCGTTTCTTAAGATACATAATAGTAAATGCGCAGTGCTAATCGATGAACTCTGGAAAACTTTTGCCTCCAAAAAGGTCGTTTTCAAAGCACGTTCTGCTTGACGGGTTAGATGTAAATTTTTCTTTTCTACACTAACTTCAATGTTAGGGCTTGCGGGGCTTAGGATTTCAACCTTTCTTCTCAAATGGTCCAGATCCACAGAAAGATTGTTCAGGATGTGAATAGCTTTACCATTGCCATCCCTTAGAATGCCAAGCATCAAATGTTCTGTACCTATAAAATCATGTCCAAGACGTAATGCCTCTTCTTTGCTATAAGTAATAACGTCTTTTACTCTAGGTGAAAAATTATCATCCATAATTTTATTTGTTGTTATTGTAAATTTAGTAAATAAGATAATCAAAAGCAAAAATCGTACCTCGAAATAGTTGTACTGCTAATTGACAAAAAAAATAAAGAACATAAAGTTAAAGTGTACTTAATTTATTAACCAAATGCCAATAAAAATTTGTTAATAAATTGGATAAATTTCTGTCTGTTTATGACCGAAAACATATTGAGAAAGGTTATATTAGCGGGATTTTTTAAAACAAAATAATTTTAATTTAAGAATATATTATGTCTGAAGGAGAAAAGTTAATTCCTATTAACATTGAAGATGAAATGAAAACAGCTTACATCGATTATTCGATGTCGGTAATTGTATCCAGAGCACTTCCTGATGTTAGAGATGGCTTGAAACCAGTACATCGAAGAGTATTATTTGGAATGCATGACTTAGGGGTTAATTCTAGGTCTGCCCACAAAAAATCCGCAAGAATTGTCGGGGAAGTTCTTGGAAAGTATCACCCTCACGGAGATACCTCTGTGTATGATGCTATGGTGCGTATGGCTCAAGAATGGAGTATGCGTTATTTATTGATTGATGGGCAAGGTAATTTTGGTTCTGTAGACGGAGATAGTCCGGCAGCAATGCGTTATACAGAGGCCAGAATGCGTAAAATTTCCGAAGAAATTTTAGCAGATATAGATAAAGAAACAGTTGATTTTAAATTAAATTTTGACGACACATTAGAAGAACCTACGGTTATGCCAACTCGTGTTCCTACCTTATTGATAAATGGGGCCACAGGAATCGCAGTAGGTATGGCAACCAATATGCCACCTCATAATTTAACAGAGGTAATAAATGGTACATTGGCTTATATGGATAATAATGACATAGAAGTAGATGAATTAATGACTCATATCAAGGCTCCAGATTTTCCAACTGGTGGAGTAATATATGGTTATGAAGGAGTTCGTGAAGCTTTCAAAACGGGTAGAGGTAGAGTGGTAATGCGTGCCAAAGTTGGTTTTGAAGAAGTGGATGGTCGTGAGTGTATCATCGTTACCGAAATCCCATACCAAGTCAATAAGGCAGATATGATTAAACGTACTGCTGATTTAGTAAATGAGAAGAAAATTGATGGTATTGCCAATATTCGAGATGAATCGGATAGAAACGGAATGCGAATCGTATATATATTGAAACGAGATGCAACTCCTAATGTGGTTTTAAATACACTTTATAAGTTTACACAATTACAATCGTCATTTAGTGTTAACAATATTGCGATTGTAAAAGGTCGTCCGCAGATGTTGAATCTAAAAGATTTGATTCATTATTTTATTGAACATCGTCATGATGTTGTGACTCGCAGAACACAATTTGAATTAAAAAAAGCCGAAGCAAGGGCACACATCTTAGAAGGTTTGATTATTGCTTCGGATAATATTGATGAAGTAATTGCTTTGATCAAAGCGTCAAAAAGCACAGAAGAAGCTAGAGATAAATTAATGGAAAGGTTCAGTTTGTCCGATATTCAATCTCGTGCAATTGTTGAAATGCGTTTGCGTCAATTAACAGGTCTGGAACAAGATAAGTTAAGATCGGAATACGAAGAGATTATGAAGTTAATTGAGCATTTAAAAGCTTTATTGGCTGATGTAAACTTGAGGATTGCATTGATAAAAGAAGAATTAACAGAAATTCGGGATAAATATGGTGATGAACGTCGTTCTCAAATCGAATATTCAGGAGGAGATGTAAGTATTGAAGATTTGATTGCTGATGAAAATGTTGTGATAACAATTTCTCATGCAGGTTATATCAAACGTACTAACCTTACCGAATACAAAACACAGAATAGAGGAGGAGTTGGTCAAAAAAGTGCTGGAACAAGGGATCAGGATTTCTTGGAGCATATGTTTGTGGCAACGAATCATCAATATATGATGTTCTTTACTCAAAAAGGGAAATGTTTCTGGATGCGCGTTTATGAGATTCCTGAAGGAAGTAAGACTGCAAAAGGCAGGGCAATCCAAAATCTTATAAATATTGAAAGTGATGATAAAGTAAAAGCTTTTATCTGTACTCAAGATTTAAAAGATCAGGATTATATCCAAAAACATAATCTTGTAATGGTAACTAAGCAAGGTCAGGTTAAGAAAACATCTTTAGAGAAATATTCTAAACCAAGAGTAAATGGTGTTGCTGCAATTACTATAAAAGAAGGTGATGAGTTATTAGAAGCAAAATTAACCAATGGAGAAAGCCAGATTATTTTGGCTGTAAAATCGGGAAAATTAGTTCGTTTTGAGGAAACCAAAACTCGCCCGATGGGAAGAACTGCTTCTGGAGTTCGTGGTATTACATTAAAAGATGATACTGATGAAGTAATTGGTATGGTAACTGTTGATAAGGATAATATTAACGATTCGCAGATTTTAGTAGTTACAGAAAACGGATATGGTAAACGCACCAAATTAGTTGATGAAGATGGTGAGGATGTTTATAGAATTACGAATCGAGGAGGAAAAGGTGTGAAAACACTTAATATAACAGAAAAAACTGGAAAACTGATTTCGATAAACGCTGTAACCGATGCCGATGATTTGATGATTATAAATAAATCTGGATTAACAATCAGAATGGCTATTGAGGATTTACGTGTAATGGGACGTGCAACTCAAGGTGTTAAATTGATAAATTTAAAAGGAAAAGATTCAATAGCAGCAGTTACTAAAGTTATGAAAGATGATCCTGCAGAAGTTGTTGTTGATGAAGATGGAAATGTTATCGAAACGGAAGTAATTGAAAGAGTGAAACCAGTACTTGAAGTATTAGAAGATGATGGTATTGTTGAAGATGACGAGGATGATGATTCAGAAGAAGAAGTAGAGGAGGACGACTCTGATGAAGATGATACTGATGATGAGGCTTAATTTAAGCACTAATAGAATAGTAAATATAAAATAAATTAATATGAAAAGTAGATATGTAATAATTGCGTCAGCATTATTTTTATCAGTAACGAGTTTTGCTCAAAAAAATGAAATTAAAGCTGCTGAGAAAGCACTTAAATCTGGAAATTCAGCTGAAGCGCTGACTATTTTAACGGGAGCTGAATATTTAACAGCTAATGCTCCAGATGCTGAAAAGGCACAGTTTTTATTTGTTAAAGGGAATGCGTATTTTGATTTATCTAATAAAAAAGTAGAAACAGATAAGAATTTAATTTTAGCGGCAAAATCTTATCAGGATTTAATAGCTGCTGAAAAGGTTTCCGGTAAAGCTAAATATTCTACGCAAGCTGCAACTTCGATTGCTCAGATTAAAGGACAGTTAGTTAATGGTGCAATTGAAGATACTAAAGATGGTGATAAATCTGTTTTAGACTGTATTACAAAAGGAAATAAAATTTTAGAAGATTATAGATTGACTTTAAATGCTAAAAATCCAAAAGATATTGATGAGTTAATAGAGAAGAAGAAAAAGGATTTAGATGATTGTGAAAAAGTAAAAAATGATAAAAATGCTGCAGGTGCTGAAAAACTATATCAGGCGTATTTATTAGAGAAAAAAGATACTATAAATCTTTATTATGCAGCTTCGACTTATGTTAATGCAAAAGATTATGATAAGGCTTTGAAACTTTATGAAGAGTTAAAAGTTTTGAATTATTCTGGAAAAGCTACTTATTATTATGCGGTTAATAAAGTGAGCGGTCAAGAAGATTTTTTCAATACAGTTGCTGATAGAGACAGATTGGTTAAAATGGGAACTCATGAAAAACCAAGAAATGAAAATGTACCTTCAAAAAGAGGTGAAATTTATAAAAATGTAGCTTTGATTTATGTTCAAGAAGGGAAAATGGATTTAGCTAAAAAAGCAGTTTCTGATGCTAGAAAAGCAAACCCAGATGATACATCATTAATATTGACTGAAGCTAATTTATATCTTGAAACTAAAGATATGGATACTTACAAGAAATTGATTTCAGAGGCTTTGGAAAAAAATCCAAATGATGTGGATTTGATTTTTAATTTAGGGGTTGTAAGTGCTGGTGCGAAAAATTATATCGAGGCTGAAAAGTTTTATAATAAAGTTATAGAATTGAATCCAAAATATATCAATGCTTACATTAATATGGCTGCAATGAAATTGGAAGATGAAAAAGTAATTATTGATGAAATGAATAAACTTGGTAATTCTGCTGATGATATGAAGCGTTATAATGCTTTGAAAAAGAAAAGAGAAGATTTGTTTAGGAGTACAATTCCATATCTTCAAAAAGCAGTTGAATTAGAACCAAAGAATGAAGATGTAGTAAAAACCTTGTTGAATGTTTACAGTGCACTTGAAATGACTGCAGAGTACAAAGCGTTAAAAGCTAAAATGTAGATTTTACTAAGAGATTTAAAAAAAATCCTGCTCGAATATCGAAGCAGGATTTTTTTTATGCTATTTTTTTTTTTTAATGCCAAGAATTGTTAATCCGTTTTAAATTAAAATTATTAACAGGACCATTAACTCATTTTAGTAGGATAATGTTTTTTTTTTAATGTTATAAAAAGGCATAAGTGAGATGACTATTTTGATATATTGCGATTATAGTTACTATAGTGCAATAATATTTTGATATTGTATGTTTTTTTTTAAAATAAAACAGGAAAAAATACAAATCGTTTCATTTTATGAAATCGTTATCTTTTTGTTAAAATTTATTGAGATTTTATTTGTACAATCAAAAAATAATTTTATTTTAGAGCAAAATTACGAGTTTAGAAAACGTTGTAGTTGATAAAAAAATATGTAAATTAAGTATTGTTAATTATATAGAAAAGTAATTTCTAATTAAAAAAAATAAATATATCCTAATTGTTTAACCTAAAAAATATTTAAATATGCCAAAAACTACTTTCTTATAAATTTTTCTGAAAATCATTTTTTAGAGTAAAAAAAATCATTTAGAAACTCTACCTCTTGATTTTTTGAATTACTTTTTCACCCTTTAAATATTTTTATTTTCTTAGTTTATTAAGATTATTGTCTTGTTAAACTATAGAAGAAATAAATTTTAATTTTTGAACTGAGTTTCTCAGTAAAATAATAAGCTCCTAATATTAACAACTAAACTTAACCTAGATGAAAAGAAAATTTGTAATGCTATCAATAGTGTTATTGATAAATGCTGGTGTGTATGCGCAAAAGGAACAAATAAAGGCTGCTCAATCAGTTTTTGAAAGCGGAAAAACTCAAGATGCATTGGGGATTTTGAAAAAAATTGAATATTTGATTTATAATTCTACCGACGAAGAGAAGTCGGACTTTTATTTTTTGAAAGGTAATGTTTTAAAAAATTTGGCCTCAAAGAATATTGAAATGGCCAATAACTTATCTTTGGCGGCTGAGGCCTATCAAGAATTGATTAAAGCTGAAAATGAGGCAGGGAAGTATAAATATTCGTTACAGGCGAATACAGCATTGAGAGAGATGAAATCTACTCTTGTCAATGGAGCGGCAGATGATTATAAGGCAGGTAAATATAAAGAGAGTGCTGAAAAAAGTTATAAAGTTTATTTATTTGACAAAAAAGACACTTTGAATTTATTTAATGCAGCTTCTTCCTCCATGACGGTAAAAGATTATGATTCCGCAATTAAATATTATGAAGAATTAAAGAAAATCAATTATTCTGGAAAAGGGATAATTTATTACGCTACAAATAAAAAGACAAAGACAGAAGAAAGTTTTGCTTCTTCAGCTGTTAGGACCGCTAGTATTACTGCGGGTTTTCATGAAAAGCCAAGAGATGAGTTTTCTCCATCTAAAAAGTTTGAAATTAATAGAAATTTAGCTTATATCTATCTTGAAAAAAATGATGTTGTTAAAGCAGAAATTTGTTATACAAAAGTTTTAGAGTTGGATCCAAATTTTATTGATGCTTATATTAATTTAGCTTATGTTAAATTGGAATCTAAAAAGGCTTTAGTGGACGAGATGGCAGCTTTGGGTAATACTCCAAAGGAAATGGAATTATATGATAAGTTGAAAAGTAAAAAAGATGATGTAGTAAGAAGTGCGATTCCTTATCTTAAAAAAGCATTGGTTATTGAGCCTAAAAATCAAGATGTATTGAAGTCTCTGCTGGGTGTTTATAGGTCTTTGGATATGACTGATGAGTATAATTCCTTAAAAGCAAGTATGTAAAAACATAAAAAAAATGCTAGATTAAATTTCTAGCATTTTTTTTATATAATTTTTTTAATTACTCTGAGTTTGTGCGTGTGTTTGTTGCTTTCGGCATTATAGATTCCCAAATGGTCTAACCTGTCTATTCGAACTTTTCCGCTAGCATGAATGATATAATTATTTTCCATTATAATTCCAACGTGAATTATATTGCCTTCATCATTGTCAAAAAAAGCTAAATCACCCGGTTCACTTTCCTCAATGAAGCTTAATGGCTCTCCTTGTGTTGCTTGTTGTGAAGCGTCACGTAATAGCTTATAGCCATTCAGTTTGTATACCATTTGGGTGAAGCCGGAACAATCAATTCCAAAAGGTGTTTTTCCTCCCCAAAGATATGGAGCGTTTAAATACATAAAGGATGAATGTAAAAGATTGTTTTTGGGTTTAGTGCCGCTAGTTTTTGTACCCTCAAAATCAAAATTAGAAGTGTTTATTTCCGGATTGTTCAAGAATGATAACGAAGCTGCAAGTGGAATTGGAATCAATAGATTTGAAGGAGTAGTGACGTATTCTATCAAATCGGCGTTTAGAATTATGGCGTCTGATGAAAGTTGGTTAAAATTTAGCTCACTAATCACCTGAAATTGTTTAGTGTCTATCCAGCCTTCGTATTCATCGTATTGTAGTTTTATGCGAGACCATTGTTTTTGTTGTTCCAAGACTTCAAAATGTTCTCCAAATAAAACTTGAGAAACAATTTCACTTTTGTCACTAGCTTCAGCACGAAGTGGAATCATGGCTAAATTACAAATTCCAAACATTTATATAAATTAGAAATTAAAATAATACGAATCGAAAACTGATGTAAAAATAGTAATTTTCAATTCGTATTATTTAATAATTTTATTTTTATTTGAAAAGGATATTTATGAAATATTTCTTTCGATGATAAATGCAGATGCGCCGCCACCTCCATTGCAAATAGCTGCAGCTCCATATTTAGCATTGTTTTGTTCCAATACGTTTAATAATGTAACAATTATTCGTACGCCAGAACATCCCAGAGGATGGCCTAAAGAAACTGCTCCTCCATTGATATTTACTTTGTTGTTATCCAGTCCAAGTATTTTGGAATTTGCCAATCCAACTACGGAAAAAGCTTCGTTAAATTCAAAAAAATCAATTTCATCAATAGTTAAGTTTGCTTTCGCTAATGCTTTTGGGATCGCTTTTGCAGGGCTTGTAGTGAACCATTTTGGTTCTTGGGCAGCATCGGCATATCCCTTTATGTAAGCTAAGGGCTTTAAGCCTAAAGAAAGCGCTTTTTCTTCGCTCATTAATACAACTGCTGCGGCACCATCATTAATAGTCGAAGCATTTGCTGCGGTAACTGTTCCGTCTTTTGTAAATACAGGGTTCAATGTTGGTATTTTATCTAAAGAAACATTTGTGAATTCCTCATCCTTTGAAATGATAATTGGTTCTCCTCTTCTTTGAGGAACTGCTACAGGAACAATTTCACTATCAAATTTGCCTTCGCTCCAAGCTTTTGCAGAGCGTTCATAAGATTGGATTGCGAACCTGTCTTGGTCTTCTCTTGTAATATTGTATTCGGTTGCGCATAAGTCAGCAGAAACTCCCATAGCGTTATTGTCATAAGCATCTGTTAGTCCGTCTTTTTGTAATCCGTCAACCATTGTGCTTGGACCAAATTTGGTTCCGTTTCTTAAATTCATGTAATGTGGAATCAAACTCATGTTTTCCATTCCTCCAGAAACTACAATTTCGGCATCACCACATTGAATGGCTTGTGCTCCCAACATTACGGCTTTCATTCCAGACGCACAAACTTTGTTAACGGTTGTACAAGCTACTTCGACGGAAAGGCCTGCATAAATTGCCGCTTGACGTGCTGGAGCTTGACCTACGCCAGCTTGCACTACGTTACCCATGAAAACTTCGTCAACTAAATTTGGATCTAATTGTATTTTGTCTAAAGCGCCTTTGATGGCCGTTGCTCCCAATTTGGGTGCAGTAACTGTAGATAATCCTCCCATAAAACTGCCGATAGGTGTTCTAACTGCAGAAACGATAACAACTCTTTTGCTCATGTTTATTATATGTTGATTTTATATAGCAAATTTAAACTTTTTTTAATAAATCCAAATTTTAAAAGGATTTAAATTAAGGAATATATAATGAATTCATGTTTTATGCTCTATTTCTAACTGTATTGTTAAAAAGTTGATAGCTTTAATACTATATTACAAAAAAAGTTAGAGTCCTTTATGCGTTATATGTTTAAGGATAATTTAAAGCTATTTCGATTATTTTTTAATAGTGGAAATTGTTATATAAAAACCGAAATGTCTATTTCATATGTTATAGAAAGAAGTATTCTTTCAATTGATTTATAAAGTGAGTCTCTGTTAAATTGAATATTTTCCGTATTATGTTCTAATTTTATTAATACTAATGAGTGAAGCGTATAATTTGTGTTTTTTATGAAAAGCTATTTCTTTGATAGTGAACTCTTTTTAATAAAAAGTTAAAAAATAACAAAAAAAAGTACTAAAATAGTTGTGAGAAACGTAAACATGTCTTAAGTTTGCAACCGCAAAACAGGACACGTTTCCTAAGGTTTTGGAGAGGTGCCAGAGTGGTAATGGAGCAGTTTGCTAAACTGTCATCGAGTGATCGGTGCCAGGGTTCGAGTCCCTGTCTCTCCGCATTTTTTATGTTAAGAATTTTAGCAAAATTCAAATATTTTTTAAAATGTTTTCATAATGTAATGAGTATTGAATTTCGGGGTGTAGCGTAGCTCGGTTATCGCGCCTGCTTTGGGAGCAGGAGGCCGCAGGTTCGAATCCTGCCACCCCGACAAATAAAATTAATGGACGCATAGCTCAGCTGGATAGAGCACCTGCCTTCTAAGCAGGCGGTCGAAGGTTCGAATCCTTCTGCGTTCACCAAGTGGCTTTAATTAGCTAAAAAACAAGTGCACATACAGGTCGTAAGATCAGGTATAGTGCGCTTTTTTGTTTTTTAACTTTTTATTTTTAGCCATATGATTGCAGTTTCAGAAAGGATTTTTGACACACTCGTTGACACAAACAAAATCTATGTGTCAATGAAAGATAAATTTAGTATCCGAGCGTATAAAAACGCCGATGGAAAATCACCAATCAGTTTACATCTTTCGGGTGATTACAAAAGAGAAAGGATTCCTCTTAATATAAATGTAAATTCTAAAGAATGGGATTTGAAAAAGGAACGACTGATTCCTTTGTCTACAGAAAATCAGGATATCAATTTGATTCTTGATAATATAAAATCAAAAATCACTAAAATAAAAACTTCTTATCGTTTAGCTGAACGGGTTCTTACTCCCGAATCTTTGAGGAAAGAATTCCTTAATGGTATGCCACGAATCCGATTTACGGCTTTTTATGACATGATGTTAGAGGAAGAGAAATCAATGATGCAAATTGGTTCCTATAACAGATATAAATCTGTACTTCGTAAATTAAAAATTTATGATGATGACGTCACTTTTATGGATATCGATCTAAATTGGATTGATAAATTTAAAAAGTACTTACGTTCACTTGATAATGCAAGTACTACTATTGCAAATAATACTGCTGCTCTCAAAAAATTTTTAGGACTTGCCCAAAAAGCGGGAATTAAACTCAGCATTAACATTGATGAAATTGAGGTAGGCAGTACTAAAGGAAATAGAACGAGTTTATCTGTTCATGAATTAAAACGATGTGCCGAATATTATTTTGGGGATGAAATTAGTGATTCGTATCGATTGATTTTAGGTTATTTTTTGTTTAGTTGTATGACTGGTTTAAGGATATCGGATGTTCAGAGATTGAAGCGTTCTAATTTTATGGACAACTACGTAACATTCATAGCCAAAAAAACAAGAAAGGACCAGTCAATTGCCATGAATGTAAAAGCCCGTGAAATTGTTGATCACGAGCCTTTATTGTTTGAAAAAAAGTTTGCAGACCAACATATCAATGACGAGTTAAAAAAAATAATGTTGAAGTTGAAAATTAATAAAAGAGTTACTTTTCATGTAGCCCGACACACTTTTGCAACTAGCTTTCTAAGGGCAGGCGGTCAAATTGAAAAACTACAACGCTTATTGGGTCATAGTGATATTGGTCAGACTATGATTTATTCGCACATCGTTCAGGCTGATGCCAATGCGGAAATATTCCTTATTGACACGTTATTTTAAAGTATTGGTTTCGATTTCAACCATGAACTGATCGGGAACTGTTTCAGTTTTATTGATGTTTTTTATTATGTGATATCTGTTATAGGCGAAAATCTTTCTTTTCGCCTTTATTTTTAATAGTTGTTCGTCCCACGCTTTAAAACCCCAACTAAAAGCCTGTGCAAAAATTCGAAATTCAAACCATTTTTGCCAATCTCTTAAATGAACAGCAGGTATTAAATATTCTGTTGTGGGTTGAGCTAAATTATTACCATTGTACACCCCATCATATTTTACTAAAAATACTTTGGAATCATTACTTTCGAATGCGTGCGCAGTCTGAGCACCATTACGTGTAAGCAAAGGCAATGGTAAAGCATTGATTTCAATTGTCGTAGTTTTTTCGTCTGTAACATAATCAGAATTTAACACGCTGTCTCTATCTTGAAATACAGGTTGAAAATTATAGTCATTACTTTCTACATCCTGAAATTTTAATAAAAATGACACACCTTGGCTAAACTTCCTTAGAGGTCTTTTAATTTCTGTAAATTGTAAATCCTCAGCGTCATTGTAATTTATTTCATCTTCAATAGGATCCATTATAGCAAAATTATTTTCTATTGCTAAATCATAATTGAACCAGTTTTTTATGACTTTCACAAAATCCCCAAAAGTTATATCAGCAACTGCTTTTGTCAAATCTACTTTATTTTCATTTTCTATCGTGGGAATTGCTGTTCCAGTTGAATCGAATAAAACCAAAGTGACTATTGATAAATCTATTATTGTTTGTTCCTCAGAATAATCTACATATCCCTCAATCGTAATGTCATTTGGATTCATATCTGCAATGGTCTCAAAAGTAATATCTACTGTATAATCCCTCCATGTTGTGCCATGTTGCCAATTTGTTGCGTATGACTTTTGTTCAAAAAGCAAAGTATCTCTATATTTGATGGTAAAATAACACCAATAATTTGACCATCGTAAGCTTTTAATAGTTCCTTGAATATTATATTTCCCCGGTGAAGCTAAAACAGTATTGTAATGAAAATTTTGAGTTTCTATACCATTAGTATATGAAGCATCTTCCGACATTTGAATGACATCAATTGGTTCTTGGAGTGTTGGGGTTTTAAAATAGTCAACATCACCATATAAGCATGCTTTAGAAATTCGGTCATCCGTTAGTATTTTCCCGGATAACATATAACCAGCATCAGCCATACCTCGTTGCAGTATGTGCAGAAAATAGGGTAGCGGTTGCATTACATTCCTATTGTATGTGATATCTAGAGTTACATCAACACTATTCTCCAAAAAAGCACCATCGGTACGATTGTTCAAAATTCGTCCAAAATTTTCCCAAATTCCATCGGAAGTATCATATTTATCTACATGAATTTGGGGGAAATTATAATTTGAATCTGGCCAAGATTTAAAAATAATAGTTTCAGCATGCTCATAAATTGTTGTGCCTTCAGCTAAAGAAAATTTATCCAAAGATAATTCAGATAACTTCTTATCAAAACTCGGTAATTGCTCAAATCCAAAGCGTAACGTACAGCTTAATTTTTCTTGATAAGATTCTATTTCTAAAATAGCTTTCTCAATTGTATTGCCATGAACATATAATAATTCAAAGTAGGTTTCTACATTTTCCGAATTATATAATGAAATGAAACCAAAAGCGATATCCAAATCATCTTCCAAATCGATTTCAAAAGGGAATGAATATTTCAGGAAGAAACTATCTGAATACCAATTGTTTTCTTCGGTATCCGATATTTTGAAAGTGGATAGATCTAGTTCGAATCTAGAGTGTATAAGTTTCCTCATCGTAAGCTCTGTTAATTGTGAATTCTAATTGGTATGATATTAATTCATTATCATAATCCTGTTTTGGAAGTTTTTTACCTATTGGTCGAAGAGAAATCCTTTTTTCGGCTTGAACCAACCATACTCTTTTGGAGCGCATTAAGCTTTCAATAGTATCAATATCGGTGAAGAGCAACCAACCCGTATCAATGAAAGCTTTCACCTCTTTTGAAGTCGATAAATGTTCAAGCACTTCAACTAAATTCCTATATATTTTTTGTGATTGATATTCTAAATCAGGGTCTAATACTCCAGTTCCAGTACATTCAATTGATGATTGCACTTTGAATTCGTTTTCCCATACAATCATATTAGAGAAATTACCACTCGGGAAAAGAATAAATGTCTTTTTTGGGGCATCGTTGTTTTCTTCGCCAATTACATCAATAACATATTCGATTACGTCCCCTTGGATAAAGTCATTGAATTGAACTTTTTTGCAAAGTGTGGTTGTAGCATCAATGGGCAACGCTTCAGTATTTATTAAAGTGTTGTTCTTGAAGGTTCTCATTTCGAATGTTCCAGGAGGAATATAAAAATTTAGATATGCAAAACTGTTTTTGGTAACCCGATTAGGCTTTGGGTTGAATTCCAAAAAACCAAAATCAGTAATACCACGGCTTAATCCGGCAATAAAAGGTATAGTTGGGGAAACATGAGAGCGAACAATCGAATTATTTGACAGTAATAATTCAATGCAGACAATCGATAATTCAGCATATTGATACTGATTGAAGCTTTCATTTACTTCATTAAATTTTGACATTAACCGGTGAATTAATTTGCCTAAATTGATGTTTGTAAACCCTTTGAATGGAACTAATTTTTGTGGAATGGTCTGAATATTTACCGCATTGGTTATAAAATCATAGGTTTTAATTGTGGAATTGAATTGAAAATAGGTGCCCGTTGCTTCTGTTGTAATTTCAAAGAACTTTGGATCCAAAGTAAAGGCTTTTCCATCATAAGGATACGGAGAAGTAAACCAAGTTACAGGTACAGGATCAGTTCCGGGGTCTGCTACTATTTCGGCTGTGGAATAAGAGGAACCTGTAATAGAATAATCACTTATAAATTCATCACCAATTGATGTAATGGTCACAACATTAGCGAGTATAGTAACGGTAAATGAACTACCGTAATCAATTATAAATGCGTTGTAATAATTTAAAGCTTGAGCATTAGCATTTGCACCAATTACAACTTCCCCAGGATATGACCTTGTATTTTTAAAGCTATTTCCTCTTACAAACTGATTAATAGTTCCGCCTAATGAAACATTTAATTTAAATTCGATATGATCATTTACCTCTGCAGGTTGTGTAAATGTTATAATGATTGAATTTGCCATTATTTATATTTTGATTTAGTTCTTAATTCATCGTATGCTTCAATTCCATCTTTTAAGTACCCCATTGATTTAAGGTCTTTATTACTCATTACACCAATTACCCCCTTCTCACGAAGTTCTTTCATTACGGCCGTATTTTCGGCAACTACCGCTATCATCAATTGCATCATTTGATTATTATCACCTGATGGGGTAGGAGCGGTTGAAGCCGCAGGAACTTCATAGCGTTTTGTTTCTTGATTGTATAATCCTTTCTCAAAACCTTTGATTCCGTTTAGTTCGCGGATAAGTGAATCCTTAACCTCTGGATTCATTTGGCGCCATGCTTTATTGTCGATTACCATTTCGGGACCATTCTCGGCCACTAGAAAATGACTGGTATCACTTACTAATCCCGAACGGGTTTTGCCTGCATATCTCGATTTGAAAACTTTACCGTCTTGTTCTCGCTTTACATAATCACCATATAGTCCTGATTCATATCCTTTGGCGGGTAGTGGTGTTTTCATTATGGTTGCAATTTGTAAACCTCCCATGACTCCTACAAGCGCACCCATTGCAATACCTAACCATATAGGTTGTGTTGCTAATGCATTAATTACAGCAACAGCTGTTCCCGTAATTGCATTGGAAATTGCTATTTGTCTTTGCCTTTTAGCTTGATTGTATTCAATCTCAGCTTTTCTTTTATCTAAGTCTTTGTCAATTTTTTCGGTTAGTTTGGTATATGTTTTTTGGGAAATAATACCACTGTCTAACTGTCTTTTGAGTTTTGTCTTTTTGGCATCAGAAGTTCTCTCAAACTTTTGAAGACTGGCATTTTCATTAGCTGTCAAAAAATCACCATATTGTGCCCACACATTAGTCAGTGCTTGAACAGCAAAGACCATGTCTTCAACCCCTATTTTTCCTGTTTTAAGATTTTGGTAGAATTGTTCCCAATTCTCTTTTGTGAATCCGAAAATATCCGTTTCGCCTTTTAATCCTAAAGCTTGGGACATAGTTGGGCCACTATTGCCCATTAGTTCATTCCTTTTGGCAATTAACTCAGCTAATGTTAATCCCGCTTCTTTGGCAAGTTTTGTAAATTCTGCTACTTGCTCTGGAGTAAGCAAGGACATGTCCATTTGTTCAAAATTCCCTTTACCAACTATGGTATTGAAATCCGCAATAAGTTTTTTAAGAAATTTTTCAGTTTCTACCGATTCCGTTTCCTCGTATTTTCTGCGGAGTTTGGCTTTAGCCAATTCATTATTACCTAAAGCTACTAATTCTTCGTTGAATTTGATTTCACGTTGCGTTTTGGCTAGGTCAAAAGCTTCTTTCTCCTTTTGGATTTGGTCTTTTGCTCCTTTTTCTTCAATAGTGGCAAGACGAAGTTTTTGCATTTCCTCTTCATAGCAAATCAAATCATTATTTCCTTCCTGTTTTTCGAGGAGTAATTTTTTTTGATTTTCTATAGAAGTAATTTTCTTTGAATCTCCTGCTTTTTGCGCTGCAATTAAATCTTTATCTAGTTTTTTATCTAAATTTTGGATAGCTTGATTTTGAAATTTTAGTTCTTGAATTTTTGCATCTGTGTTTAGTTTTTCAAGAGCCAAATCCTTTTCGTATCCATCTTTCATCAACGAAATTCTTGCTTCTTCAGCTTTTTTACGGATATTATATAAATCCTCCCTTAATTTTAATTCGTCATTGATGTAACTGTCATCATATTTTTTTGGAGTGTTAGTTTTATCTTCTTTTCCTCCTGGAACATTATAGTTTGATGATGAACCATCAGGATTTATTTTTCCTAAATCATTAATTTGATTCTTCAATACCTCAGGCTCCAATGCTTTCATTTGAGCATCAATATTAGAAAGTTCCTCATTTTTTGAAGTTAAAAGACTAGCTAATTTTGCTGTAATATTGGCTTCATTAAACTTTGTTTGTCTGTAAAACTCAACAGTTCCTTCTTCAAATTTTTGTCCCTCTTTATTTATTTGTTTTTGTGTTAATTCATAAGCTTGTCTCCAAATATCTTTTTCATTTTTTATATTATCTGGCACTTTGCCATTGAAGAATTTATTTGTTCCTGATTGATAACTATTTAATGATTTTTCCTCTATAGCTAATTTTTGATCTGATAGCTCTTGATATTTTTTTGCTACTGATTTTGCACGAGCATTTTTATAAATTTCCTCAGTATATTTTTTTAAAATCTCAGTACCCTCGGCATTTTTAATATTTTCAAGGGTAATATTGCCAATATAGTCAGGTATTAAAGCGTTTAATTTTTTTATAGCTTCTAACCTTTTTTCTTTGGATAAAGTTTCATCTTTAGCAATTCTTGTAAGTAATTCTAATTCATTTTTTTCTTTATTAATAGCCTGTGCAGTCTCTAATTGTACATCTGCTAAAGTTTTTTGGATATTAGCAGCTATATCGACCTGTTTTGAAAACATTTGGTAAGCAACAACAATTGCAGCTATAGCTGATATGATAAAACCCCAAGGAGTAGTTTTCATTGCCAATCCTAAAGCTGTTTGAGCTTCTTTCATTGCAATAGTATTTCCCGTTGCCCAAGCTATCGCAACTGCTTGGGCTTGTGTTGCAATTGTAGATACACCTGTAATAAATGCCTTTGCTTTTTCTCCAATTGTATATAATAAATTAGCTTCTGTACTTCTAGTTGTCCATAAAGCAACCAATTTCTGCCATGCTACATTGGTCATTATTGCAGCAGTTACAATGGCTATAATTTTTGCAGTAAATACTAATGTATTTTTCCATGCTGATATAGTTCCATCTGCATCCTCGGTAGCACCAATAAATTTTGCAAGCCAATCTACACCAACAGTTAACCATTTGATAAAAGTTTCGGAAGAAAACCAACCTGAAACGGTTTTACTTATTTTTTCGAGTGTTGCTGCAAGATTATTATTTTTGATATCATATTCATTTACTAATGATGTTCCTTCTTTAAATGAATTATTTGATAAATCTATAAGTTCACGGAAACGACCAACGTTGTTACCCATTGCACCAATAACCTTATTCGCACCATCGGCACTAATGCCAAGGAAATCTAAAGTCTTTGCCGTGTCAGTACCCGACATTCCTTTCATTCCTTCAGCAAATTTCAGCATGAAATCAAGAGGGTTTTTGTTTATCATGGTCTCAACCTCTTTTTGAGTTAGTCCCATGACTTTTGCAAACTTAGCCGTCTCGGTACTGGCTTGCTTCATAAAGATTCCATAGGCACGTGCCGAAACTTCGGATTCAATTCCCGATTCTTCAAATGCGGTACCCAATGCCAAAGTTTCCTGTATGGTAGGTTTTAGCACATCGGTAAGTGAACCTATACGGGTGGTAAAATCGGCTATGTTTGCCTCGGATGCTGTTCCGTTGGCTCCAAGATCATTGATGGCAGAACCAATCGAGTTATAAGCCTGTTCTACTCCTAAATCTTTGGTTTCTTGGAATAAGAATTTGATTTTACCCAATTTATTAGCCACTTCCTCGGCACCTCCTGTAAACGAATCTCCTAATGAAACAGAAGCTTTATTCATTACGTTTACGAAGTCGCCTATTTCGGCTTTGGCAATACCGATTCGTCCACCTTGCTCTGCAATTCCTAATAAGTCGATTCTTGAAGTACGGGTTTGCAGTAACCCAAAGGACTTGGTTAATTCATCTACTTCCTTTTTGGTCATTCCGGTAGTCTTCATCACATCCGATTGAGCATCGGATAATTTACCGTTGATGTCGATTATTTTTTGAATAGAGAGAGCGACACCTGTTAAGGCTGCAATTACCGAAATGGCAATTCCTTGGTATTTATTGAAACCATCGGCAAGGGAACTGATGGACATTTTGGACGTTGTTGCTTTACTGCTTAATTCTCCTATACGCGCTTTTACTTCATTCAGTTCAGCACTATACCTTATGTGATCAGCAGTATTAGGAACTAAATGATTTAAAACTAAACTTAATGCAGAAGCTTTTTTACGGAGCTGATCCATTGATAAAGCTGTAATTCCAATATTATTTTGAAGACCAGCTATTTTAACTCCATTAGCATCAATATCTACATTTATGCCTTTAATTCTATCTTTTAAAGTTTTGTATTCTAGACTTAGTTTATCAATTGTAGGAGATAGTTTTAAATTCTTTTCTGTTAATTTTTCAACATTTGATTCTTGTTTTATACTGGAATTCAGTAATGAATCAACAATCCTTTTATGATTTTTATATTCTAAACTATTTTTACCATATTGATTCCCTAAGCTTTCTAACTTTATTTTTTCCGTTTGGTAAGAAGCATACAATTTCTTTCCTTGCGCTTCACATTCAGCAGCAACTTTAGCATTAATACCATATTCTTTGGTTAGTTTTTCTAAATCTTTTTTACGAGTAACTTCTTCTGCATTAAGTTCTTTTAAGATTTTCTTTAAATCACTATTGGTGCTAGTGAGTTTTGCAAGTTCTTTTTGCGCTGGATCTCCGTTGATTTCAAGGGAGAATTTCATTACTTCATCGGAGATTGTCTTTGCCATTAGGTGCTGATTTTAAGTAAAATTGCACCTATTTTATAGGTTATGTTGTGACATAAAAAAACCCCGTGAGTACGGGGCTTAAGTGGTATTTATGGTATTTGCTTCTGGAATTATTCTAATATTTAAAAACTATTCTATCTTCGAAATTATTTCTTCTAGGCATTATTACCATCTTAACATTTCCAATCAAAAATCCAGTAAATTCATCGGAGGTTGTTTGATGTTCTAGTATAATATCCTTCTGATCAAGCATTTTTGCAACTTCTACTATTTTGGAGAATAATTTTAATGAAAATATTGAATTACCTATTTCACAAACATCTACATTCTGGTATTCTTTTATACCGTTCGGAAAGTAATTTTTTATTTCTATTACACCTAATCCATTACATACTGGACATTCAAAATCTTGGGTATATTCTTCATAATACCATTCTACTTCTCCTGTACCATTACAAGAGTCGCAGTCGTTTGATTGTACTGTTTGCTCAAAGACATCTATAGTTATTCCTTTTTTAAGATTGTCCTCCAACTCAGACACATTGAATGTTCTGTTTTGATTTTCCTCTCTCAATAAAACATTTAAAAATGATTTTGGACTCGTACCATTGTAACTTTCAATATTCTGAACTAAATTTTTATCAAAATAAACCGCAATATGACAATTGGTTGCAATTGCATAATCTTGAATAATAAAAGGATTTACTAAGTTTAATTTATCCTTTCCTTTGTAAACAAACATATTAAGTATTTTGGTATAGACATTCTTATTTTCAGGAATTGTACTTTCGTTTTTCATAATTATTCTTTTATATCGTTATTTTTAAATAAATCTAATTGTTCATTAACTACACTTTTGTTTAAACTATTGAATTGTTGAGAGGCCATTTTTACTGATGTTTTTAACTCTTGTATTTTTTTGTATCTATCATCACTTTTTAATTCATTTTCTAGTCTCTCTATTTCAATTTGATACATTGCTTTTTCTTTTAGTATCGAATCTCTTTTTGTAAAACTGTCGAACAATTTCTCATAACACTGCTTTCTATATTTAATAAGATCTTGTTTTATTTCAGGATTAACATTTTCTGGGTTTATTGTAAATAGCCATCCGAAAATATATTTAAGAGGCAAAGTATTCATTTCATATGTTTTTCCATCCGCTCCAGTTGTGGGCGTCACGCCCATAACTGAACCCAAAATTTCATCTTCTTTTATCTTTTTTAATTGACGAGAAAAATCCACTCCAAGAGCATTGCAAATTTGTTTTATGGCTATTGCTTTTTCAGAACCATTGTTTGAAATGAAAATTTCATTTCCGTTGATAATAATTGAAGGTGTATTCATCTTTTGTATTTTTTAATAAGTTAATTCATGCAAATATATATTTATATATTTGATAATCAATAACTTATGATGATTATTTTTAAAATTTAACATTTGTATATAAAAAAAGCCACATAATTGTGGCTTTCATAATTATTCGGCTATTTCAAAAATTGATATTTCATATTTGGTGGTATAGTAATTATCATCGTCAATGAGGTAAAGTATTTTATTTTCTAATTTCCACAAACTCCCTGCGTCAATTATAGTGCCATCTGGTGCATGAAAATCCTTTTTGTTACGGAATAATTCTTCACATTGTGTAAGCTGTATCAATTCTTCGAGTGTATAAACACCATTTATGTAATTGATAAATACTTGTTTGTTGGCATATAGTATTTTGCCTGTTTCCGGAAAAACTATTTTGAGAGGTTCATAATTACTAAAAGCAGGGGAGACCCAAATAAGGTTCATGGCTTCCTTGAATGATCTGTTCTTGATAGATAATCGTATGCCTTTGCCGTAGAATACTTTTACGTTGACTAGGCTAGACATGGATTCTAGATTTTGATTGTTTAATAAACGATGAAGCTCCCGTTTCTATCTGGTGGTCTGAAAAAGGTTTTAGTTTATCGGTCAACGTTCTTAAATCTCTGATGGCACGCATAACCTCAATCCTGAGGGTTAAATCGTTCATGTTTTCGGTTTCCAATTCGATATCAAAAATAAATTGGAATACGGCAGGCATTTTTTGGATATCCTCGGCGGATACCTCCAATAGGAATTCGGCCATTGCTGGCATTACATCAGTGTGTGATGTTTTTACATTTTCTTTTGTCATAACTGAAAATATTAAATACACGAAAACCTTGCTTTAGCTGTGACAAAACATACCCAAAGGATACGAGTTTAAGAGTAGTTTCCTATCTCTAGCAGCATAACAAGGCTTTCGCTTATTGTTGATATTTTACGATAAATTTCAAAGGAGTTATCCTTTAGGTAATATGTTTTGTCGGGGTCAAAGATATAAAGGTAAAAGGTAATTACCAAAAAAAAGATGTGCAAATGCACATCTTTAATTTAGCTGATAAAATTTAGTTACTCATATTTCATCCACTGAGTATAATCATAATTATCTGTTAGTATTATTTTTTTAAATCCTTTCTGATATAATTTATCAAAATGACCTTCTGTTTCAAATTTTCTAAACCATACCTCATTAAATAATGAATATGATAATGTGATGATAGTATTTTTTTTTCCCGAAACTTTTACTTTAATATTTAAATTATTATCTAAAAAATTATTCCTTAAAGTAGTTTCATAATTTTTCCTTTCTGCTATTTCATTCTCTAAAATATTTTTATTCATTACATTATCTAAACTGTCAATAGATTTAGATATTTTTTTTTCATAAATAGAACCTTTTGCCTTTGATAATAATTCTTCAAGGCTTGTTTTCGAAACATTTGGTGGTCTAGTAAATCCCCCCAAATCTTCATTCATCGATTTATATTCTTCTTTAATAATTGAATCTAATTCTTTTTCCGTAAGAGGTTTGTCTGGAACAATAATTTCAGTCGAATCAATAGCAATAGTTTCTTCACTTGTTAAGTCTTGGCTTTCTTGATTTTTACAAGAAAAAATACTTAGGGTAATGATTAACAAAATAATTTTCTTCATTTTTTATTTTTTTAGTTAAGATGTAAATATAAGAAAATCCCTCTTTGCGGGAGGGATTTAGTAATGTTTTTGACAGTAAAGATGAAATGATTTTTTATTAAAACCTAAGTGCTTAAATATTTGAAGCACTATGAATTCGGGTACTGGACAAATATGCGTTTGTATGGTAATAGGTCTGTTTAAATCTGACCGTGTATATTTTGCATGACCTCCTTCAGTATTAATATGTTTTAATCCCTGATGTTCTAAAAACCAAATCATGGTTTTATATGGGATATTACTTGCCTTATAGGTATTCATAAGCCTATACAGGAATTGCGACTTCTTTTTGAATAGTAGAAATATCGTGCTTATTTAATAATTCTTTTAACTGTTCGTTATGCATTGCCAAATCAGTCATTGATGGTGCATTTATTTTTCTAGGTCGTTTTATACTTCCTTTTTTAAGTTGCCATCCTAATTTAACTAATTCCTGATGTAGTGTTTTTTTATGTGTAGTATAATCAAGAAAAACACCAAGGCAATGATTAAATGAACTCATTGCTTCTTCTTCGCTTTTCCCATATCCGGTTACTTCAAGATGTGGTGAATAAACAATAAAGTTATCTAATTCTTTAAAAGAGATTAAAACAATATTTGCTTTAACCTTTGCTTCTGAATTTTTAAAATCTACGTTTATATGATGATTTTTATTCATGTTTTGGGATATGTAATCGATAAATGTATAATATATGTGTCTTACATTTTTGTTTAGGACAATTGTACGTGACAAATATATTGAATATATATGTATAATAACACACCATTACGACAAAAATAACTATTTCGTGACTAAAATAACACCTTTTAACTATTAATACGTTTCTATTCTTCTAAAGTTCTAAGTTCTTCCTTTACAGCATTGGTAAAACCAAAATGTAATTCTTTGATGATGTTGTTGTAATGGCCCCAAATGATCCGGTTATGTATGGGGTGGGCTTTTTTACGGTTCTTGCCTTTCTTGGAAGTTCGCATTTTCATATCGACAAATCGATGTTTCTTGAGATGGGTGTAATCCAATCCGTTTTCAGTAACCGTAAATCCTCGTCCAGAGTACCAATCATTGGCTTCAAACCCACGGCTAGACATATACTTTCGCTGTGCTTGGTCGATGTCCTTGGCGCTATCCTGCATCACACGGCGTATGAAACGTCCTTGGAGGATTTGATCTGATAGGTTTTCGCGGGAATCTATTAGGCTCATGATTGTGTGATTGTAATTTTATCCAACTGATACAAAACATTAAGCATATCGCCAATGGTTGGTTTTGAACCACGGTTTTTGCGCCAATTGTAAATTTTGTCTTCGGAAATGTCTTTTAATTTTTTGTAAATCGCTTTTTCTTCTATTGCAGAGTAAAATAATACTTCGATTTGTTCTGTTGTCATGGCTTTTGTTTTCCGTAAATATACGGAATCATAAAGCGGAATCCAAATTTATTTCGACCAGCCAACCATTACATCCATTCTTTTTCCAAACAGGTGTTACCAATATGGAATCTTCTTTGAGCCAAGAGAGAAAACCGCAAAAAAGACCATCAATATTTGCTTTGTCTTCCAATAATTTATAAATGAAACGTGAAGCTTTATACTGTGTTTGTACAAATATGTTTTTGAAACCATCACGATCATGTTCGGAATAATCGGTTTTGTCCAGAATAAAGAATTGCAAAATGTTTTCCCATTTTACATTGTCTTCTTCGCCTTTCATTCCGAATTCTGGCATTACGGAAATTAAGAAGGTATTATCTTCCGGCACACGTTCCTCTAATACTTTTGATAATTCTGAATTATCAATGATCATATCTGTGTAATTAAATAATTTTTTTCCGTCATCATCAAGCAATTGTGCGCACACTTCGGCTTGGTACTCTAGCAATCTATTTAGTGGTAGCATTTTTTTCGTGTTTTTGGCGTTCTAAATCGGTTCGTCTCAAATCGTACATTCTGACCATGATATCCCAAAAATTGGTATTCCGGACTTGTTCAATGTTGCCAAAAGTTCCGCTTTCGGCAAGGCTAAAAGCAATACTGTCCATTCCTATACCTGGCATCTCTCCTGATTCTGGTTCGTTATTATCTTCTTTACTGCTTTCGAATAAAATGGCAAAGTCAATTTCTTTTCCTCCCCACGGAATTTTGGCCTCGATAAGGTATTTTTGAAAACTCGCAAAAAGCAGATAAAATCCATACACAAAGCCTATTGGTGCGTGTTTGAGTTGTTCTACATTGATTTCAAGCAACTTTGAATTATACGGCTCCCGAATGTTACCATCATAGGAACTCAATCGCTTCTTGATGAAATGAAATGACTTTTTAGGGCGATAAAATAAAGCAGTTAATAATTTTAGGAGTTCCATATCGCCTGTGGCATGAAAGTCCAGAAATAAACGCAAAGCATCGGTGTACTCCCCAAAGGTCATATTCATAAAACTATCACTTGGTCCATACAGTGTTGTAAATTTTGGACGGAAGCTTGGTATAGGGTTATGTATGTAATATTGCTTGATTATTTTCTGTCCCTCATTGTCCGTGTCAAAAAAATCATCAATTAGTTCAGATAATTGAAAAATATTCGCAAACTTTTCTTCATCCTCGGGTTCTTTTTTGGATGGCACCATATTCATCAATTTGTAAACTGCGTGAGTTCGAAATTCATCGTAGTTTATTTGTTGATTTTGAAAGTAGAATATCAATTCGCACATATCCATGTACTGCTGTTGATCGCACTCGGACAAATCGCTAGGAATGTATCTTTTTACATTTGCTTCGGGAATTTCTATGATGTGCATTTATTTCAATTCTAATTTATTGTTGATGCGAATTCCAAGCTTATCCATTTGTTCGCCAAATTCTGCCAATATACGTTCTCTGATTTCAGTATTGTTACGGGATTCCTTTGGTATATATTTAGATTTAGCATCGATACGAAGGTATTTCCTAACCATCTTGATAATATTTCCTTTTAGGATAATTCTATCGACTTCACGGTCTTCAATCGTTTTGTGAAGTTTAATATTGATTTTTTCAAACTTCCTGATCGTTCTGAAATTCCTTAGGTAATTGAATAAATTGGCGAATAATTTAAATAGTGACTTCATTAGTTTAGGTTTTGGATGGATATATTAATTAAGCTGAAAAGTATTTTTCTCCGTAAGTTTGTTCTGGGATCACATTGATTGTTTCGTCAATTGCCAGTGGTGGTTCCAATAGTTTTTCTATCGCCATTATTGCTCGGTCGAAATCGGAACGCCATGCTTGTGCCGCTTCTTGAGTTTCGTTTTTTAAGGTTGGTTTAGCTCCTCGGGTCGTGGCTTTATCACTCGTAACATGTTGCAGCACTCCTTCCGGATACAACTGTACGGATAGGCGAGGCATTGCCCAAGCAAATGAATACGCAACCGATGCTTTTCGAATTAAGCGAATCAACTCTAAGTCTTTTGCATCGGCTATAGGCGTATTCTCTCTTAGCGCCAGTTTCAATGCGTCTAGTTTTTCAGTCCCTACTCGGGGTCTGATTTCATATTGCTCGCAATCCGAAATACCTGGGGCTAATTTTATTAATAACAATCTTGATTGAAGCGGAAATACTTTATCAAAATCGGAAACTGTTCTGATGAATAGATCGTGTGTGGCTTTAAAAGCATCGCTAGTTGTCCAAATGGTGTATAAGCTTGTTGGTGTCTCAACCTCTATTTTTGAGCGGTCAAGAAACTTAATTAAATCATCCAATGCGCGGTAATAGCGTTTTTCCATTGCTGCATTGTCTTTGTCAAGTAACCACTCGAACGCTTGTTTTTCGTTTTCATCTTGGCGCATTTTTCGCCCATTGTTCGTGTGTGCCAAATCGTTTGTTGGAGAAAATAAACGATAAGCATTTACTGCTATTGGATAACGAACAGCGTATATGAAATCTTTATCTTCTTCTGCGATTGTTCCATTATTAAAGGCTTCAATGGCTTTTTTATAAACTTCCTCGCCAACCAAATCAATCACATCATTGGTGGCTGTAATTAAATCTGGGATAAGGTTTTTTAACTTCAAATCGGCATCGATGAAACCCATTAACTCTTTGAGTTCGGTATTGCCTGTAGTTCCTGTGGTTGTGAATAGTAGTTTCATCTTACTTGTTTATTATTCTGTCTTTTGGTGTAACTGCTTCCTCTTTTTCGGGCTTTTCGTGGTAGAAACCAAGTTTTAGTCCTTTGTTCGGAAAATTGACTTTCAATGCATAGTTTATGGCTTTCATAATTATTAGCTCGGGAATATCAATACCGGTTTGAAGAAATGTTTTAAGCGCATATATTTGTTCGGAACCTGAATCACTTTTTCCGCTTTCGGAAACATTACCCAAAGCTGAGTGAAGATTTAAACCCGCAGACAATGCGTGATCAGCACGCTCTGATATTGATATTTGGGCGGCAACAAAGTCTTTTATATTTTGGTCGATTACTTTGATTTCCCAACCGTGATCAATAAGGTTAGTTCCTTCTACTGTAAAACTTTTGGTAGTATGAAGGTACTTCCCTGTATTTTCGTCACCCGATAGTACAACAGATATCTTTTCAAGGAATTGCTTTTGGTACTCCAATAGCATTGAGGGTTTGTAAATCTGTCCTTTTTGGACGCAACTGGATTCTATTTCCTTTTGCTTTTTATCCCAAAAAGCTTGAGGTGAAACAATATGGTATTTTAAGTTAATAGAATTTTTGGATAAGGCTTTGAATATTAAGGGTACTGCAGTAGAACGATTCAACCATTCTAGAGAACCATATAAATCCGGTACCGTATAATAATCAGTACAAAAGCTGTACATGTTGGAATATAGTACTGCATTTAGATTAGCAAAAGGGTTTAAGAAATCGAATAGGGGATATACTTTGAATTCGGTCAATGCTTGTACATTACTAAATGACCAATCTGATGTAATAGCGTGAGTAGCTTTTCGGATTTTATTATTCTTTTCTGTAGCCAGACGCGTTCTATCGCAATACTGGTGTACTAATTTTGCTATGAATGGGCTACCCACACGTGAGCCTTTGGTTAATTCGTACTTAGAGAATACCCCTTCTATATGCTGGTAGTCTGTAACTGCCTTTAGTAAGTATTCCTGATAGTCCCATGATTCTAACCACGCATCTATCTGAGCATCCTCCTGTATTACCCTTATGCGTTTGTTACCCTCACCAGTCTCTACTAACTTCTCTTTGTATAGTACGGGACCCATTCCCCAAATAAGTTGGGTCTTCTTCTTTAAGATACCTGGTGCAATGTAATTAGTTTGTACCGTTTGTTTAATGATATCCGGAAGATCATTGTTTGCACCAAAAGGATGTACTAAGTAATCACCAATGAAACTACATTGACTATTCCAATCAAGGTTATTGTTGTCTGTCTTGAATTTATAGAAGTCTCTAGGTGTCTCACTCACTTGGTATGTGAATGCTACATCGGGTGTATCTATAATGGCATCTCTACCTATGTACTCTATATTCATAACTATGGTTTTATCGTGTATCCGTTGAACTTCATTAGTAATGGAAGGTAGAACCAACGACTCTTATCATTACCGTTAACGTACCCTATCAAGATGTCAGCCTTATCGCTCTGGTCATCACGGTAGCCCTTCCTTAGTTGAGCGTTTGTGACATCTTTGAACCCATCACTCGTATCATTGGTTGCATTATATGATAAGAAACTGAATGTGAATGGTACGCCTAACTCGGTTAGTCTGCGCATCCTTTTCAATGCATTGTACAGATTGATGGTTTGGGTCATGTAATTACCTATTCTTAATGTTATACAATAGTACTATTACCATAGCACTAATGGTGTGACATGAACAATAGCAAGGGGTTAGGTATCCTTCGGAGCGTAAACGGTGGGCGGTGGCTCGTTGCCCTCGATCATATCTCTTTCGTTTAAAGGCAGAGGTAACGAGAAACCGAGTTTTGAGCGGGACGGTATTTCGAAAGACAAAAACAGCTTTTAACCCCTTTTTATTTGGGTTAATTCGCTTATTTTTAGCTTTTTACAATTTTATATTTTTTTTGTAACTACCTTTTTTTGAGTATTTTAAAAGGTAATTTTCCCTATTTAGAATCATTCTTTATTTTGATTTTAAAGCGAAAAAAGCTTCTTATTACCTCTTAATATTTCCGTATCTATACGGAATTTTGTATCTTTAAGTATTGAAAATCACTAAATTATAACATTATGAATGCAGTAAAACAAGAAGTAAAAAAGGTCGAAGTTGCAAAAGCATTACCGACATTAAACAAAGTACAACCTACCGCAGTAGAGCCAAAAACGGCTATTATGGCAAGCATTGAAAAATTTGCTTTAAAAAACCCACCAACGGCAAAAGAAAGAATCAGCAGAAAAGTACTTTTTGATGAAGTTTCTAAAAGGTACGAACACCTAGAAAACAAATCCAATGATTTAAAAATGTTCGATGCGGGAAATGACAAAATAAACGCAAAAATCATTTTGAAAAATCAAGCGGGGTTTGAATTTGAAGTTAGCAACTCTAACGTAATAAAAAAGGTTAGGGATGCAATGGAAACAGAATTAAATATTCTTCTCGCAGAAGCAGAAAACGAAGTCCTAAACTTCGAAATCTAGATTAAAAAACAAAACTCCTGTACTGGTCGAAGAGTACAGGAGTTAACAATCACTTAAATTATATAAGCCATGACGCAAATACAATCTAACAGCCACAAAAATACAGCTTTTAAACTGTCCGAGCAAGTAAAAGCAACACTACACACCAAAGGATATTCTTTTCTTTTCAATTATTCCGATTACGAATACTACAAAAAACAGGCAAAAAGAGCATTTAACAAAGCCCAAGCCATTGCCGATTTATTTATCCAGGATAACACAACCCAAAAAAGTGACTACAATGGATATATTTTTTAAATCTCGCATTCTTACAGTTTCATCACAATTTGTTAAAAATCTTTGGAGCAAACCAACCATTAAACCAAAAATTGTCCTTTCGGGAAAATGGATGCAGGAAGCAGGATTTAAAACAGGGGAAAAGGTCAACATTTCAGTATCTCAAAATTTACTAATAATCACAAAACTATAAGCCATGACAGAAAAACAGCAAGAACACCAAGCCAAAAAGCGCGCATTAATAGCCATTTCAAAATTAGCCAAAGCAATCCAAGAAAACGAAGAAGAGGAAGAAAGAAATATAAATAGTATTCTGATTGAGGACTTTTACACAGACCCCGAAAACCAAGAATTTAACACCTTTCACGAATGGATTAAAAAAGGTAAAAGAGTAAAAAAAGGAGAGAAAGCCTTTTTAGTTTGGGGAAGAAAACGAAAAAATAACCAAGACCAACCAACTACAGAACCAAAGACAGAAGACGAAAATCAATTTTCATTTTATCCGCTTTGTTATCTATTTTCTAACGCCCAAGTTCAAGAACCCAATGTTAAAGAATAGGGATGTACCAAAGGAGTTAAAACAGTTTAACTCCTTATTTTTTGGATTCGAGTACAAGTACAATTTAAATGAAGTTTTTGACGATTTATTGACCGTGATTATTTGTGCAATGGGAAGAGGAACGCAGGAAGAACTTTATTTAAAAACTATCCAAAAATACAATAGGAAAGAACTTGATATATTTTGCAGACTGTTTGCCGAACTCGTAAATATTTACACCTTTCACACCTCCTCAAATGACTGGTGCGACCCGCTAGGCGAATATTACGAATGTTTGACAGGGAATTACAAAAAATCAAATTTCGGGCAGTATTTCACACCTAAATCACTTTGCGATTTAATGGCACAAATAACAATTGAAAAAGATAATTTCGGTTTAAAAATAAACGAACCTTGCTCGGGTAGTGGTCGAATGGTTTTAGCAGCTAACAAAACGGCAAAGGGTAATTATTACATTTGTGAAGACCTTGACCCGATTTGCTGTAAAATGACAGCGATTAATTTATGCTTTCACGAAATACGGGGAGAGGTTCACTGTCACAACTCTTTAATTATGGATAAACCCCGCTTTTCTTTAGCCACAAATTACGAATTTTGGAAAAACAAAACTCACTCTATTCTATTCTACAACAACGATTAAAACGGCTAATTTCAAGCCGTTTTTTTTATTCCAAAAAAAATCCGCCCAAGCGTGGAAAAACCGGTCAAATTGACCACCACTTTCCAGTGTAAATTGACCACCAGTTCCGGAGCAAACTGACCACCACTTTCCAGTTCAAATTGACCACCTAATTTCGGGGTAAATTGATTATTAAAAA
>NZ_JAHWYN010000024.1 GCF_019351435.1 Flavobacterium taihuense | reverse complement strand
CTTAGCAAACAAGCGATTGAGAATAGAATTTCCTCTATTCAACAATCGCTTGTCTTTTAAATCTTCAAAATGTCTTGTCTGCATTTTTTTATCTCAAAGATAAAAAAAGTTGTGTCCAGACGGTAGCATAATTGTCGCTTTTTTTAATAGTATTAAACTTTTAATTAGTTGATTATTATCTTTTTATTGATGGATTTTGAATCATCAGTTATTTTAACCAAATAAATTCCTTTTGGAAGATTAGTTATTGGTACCGAAGATTGCTTAATATTTTCTTTGAGAAATACCGTTTGGCCTAGCATAGAAACTATTTCGATAGCATATGTTTTGTTGGAATTGTTATAATAAACTGTAAATTCACTAAATGAAGGATTTGGATACAGAAAAAAGTCATCGGTTTCTGCAACGATTTCTTCTCTTACTGTTTTTGTACTTATTTTACTTCCAAGATTATTACAGGTATCAGTTGTAAAAGAATCCCATTGGGCCGTTAGATTAAATATAGTGCTCGGCGACGTGATGGTAGATTTTCTTCTCAAAGTTACATCGGCAGCGAAGTTTGCGGTTCCGCCATTGAAAGTTCCAATAATATCAATAAGTACTCCATTTTTGAATAAACCCACTGCATCGTTTCCATTAAACGTCAATTCGGTAGCAGTTGTAGAAATATTAGCTGAACTTGTTGGGTAACAAGTTGAAGCAATCGAACTGTTAACAATGGTAAATTTGCTGCCACTATTCAATGTTCCGGATAAAGTCAAACCGGTACTCCAAGCACCTGCGCCATTGGTTTGTTTTTTAACGGTGTAAGTTGATAAATTAACTGATGCTCCAGTATTATTTGCAATTTCTAAGGCTTTATTATTGGATGAGCCTTCTATATATTCAGAGAAAAGAACCTCTGTGGCAGTTCCTCCACCGCTGTTTGTTGTTGCAGATACTGTAGTGCTGGATCCTGATGTATTTCCTGCGGTATCTTTCGCCTTTATATAAAATGTATAAGCTGTTGTGGCTGTTAATCCTGAAATGGTTGTTGTTAATGTAGTTACTGTCGTTTTCAAAACTGAATTCATATAAATATCGTATCCGCTCACCGCGATATTATCTGTAGAAGCCGTCCAGCTTAATGAAACTGATGTAGAGGTTTTGGTTGTTACCGCTAGATTTGTTGGTGCAGTTGGCGCTTGTGTATCTGAAGAAGTTGAACCCCAAATGGCTTGAACATATTCCGGATGATCAATATAAGGATTTCTGTTATTTTGTTTTGCGTAAATGGCATTATTTCTAGTAATTTCTCTTGCACTTACTGGATCTTGAGCGCTCCAAGTCAATAACATATTTAAAAAAGCAGTGGTAAACGCTTTGCTGCTTGAACCATCAAACATCGGATAGGAGTAAGTGGCTACTGTATTTTCATAACGTGTTGCAAAATAGAAATACATTCTGGCAATGTCTCCCTTGAACTCATTTATCGGTTCAAAAACGGTTCCTGCATATCCCGATACCGAACTTGAACCTAGTTTACTTCCATTTAAGGATGTCCATGTTGCAGTCCCTACGGTACCGTGTGGATAGTTGGAACGTTGTCCATTTACTTTTCCATCTGTTGGTGTTATAAAATGAGCATCTGAGACCATTGGAGTAGCCGAATTAAATACGGATTGCGGTATGATATGCTCTCTTGTTGTAGCAATCCCCTTCGGTAGTATAGGTGCCGCATCTTTGAGTTGATCCCGAACTATAGTTATAGGGATCCGTTCCTGATGGTTTTTCGGAATACATATCTAATATAGTTCCGTCATTTTCATAAAAATTATCGATATCGGAAGATTGATAGGTTGTGTATAAACCAGCATAACCATTATCGGCATGACCTTTTATGATATTGTAAAGTTGCGTTTTCAGAGTATATCCCGAACCTGTTGCTGAGCCATAATAGCCACTCGGAATTTGTCCTATTCCAATTGTAAAGGACATTAAAAATAATAAGGAGTAAATTTTTTTCATAATTTAAAAGATTAAGGCTTTGTAGTTTGGGTTAAATTAGAGTCTAAATCAGGTTTGTAATTTTAAATTCAAGCAAATTTATATTTTTTAGTATTTTTAAAGGTTAAGAGAATGTGATAAAATTATGTTTTTTCTTATATTTTCAGGAGCTCACCCTTCTTTCTAGAGTTATTTGGAGATTCCAGTTATGTATTGCGACTATTTATTTTTAAGTGTTTTAAATACATTTAAGTATTGTAACAGAATTGTTTATATATTTTATTTTTTAGGAATTGATAAATGAATACTGAATATATTTTTTACTATTTTTAGCGCCGCACTTTCGATGAACTTATGGTGAATTTTGTCATCATTTGTTATTTGTTTAATTTATAATGTATTCCCTTTCTTTTTAGTCATTTCTCAATCTCTCATCATGAATCTTAAAAAAACAGTAAATGCATATTGGAGATTTTTAATTTTGTTAGGCATAACGATTTTATTTGCTCTACTTTTTTCTTATGTTCTTGATTTTTATTTAAATGATAATACAGATAAGGTTTATGAAATCACTTCGAATAATTTTAAAAAAGAAACAGAAACTATTTTTCAGCAAAACTCAAAAAATCTAACAGATTTAATCAGCATTCTTTCTAATTCAGATGAATTGGTTGATGCAGTCAATACCAAAAACACAAAGTATTTCGATAGTAAAATGACTAAACTATTAGAATACAATAGGGTTTTTGTAGGCGCGTATAATTTAGATAAGAAATTGATTTTTTATGGGAAAAAGAGAATTAGAATAATTGATTTTGTTCCTGAAAAAAAATTTTCGGAACTTTATATCAATAAACATATTCGCTATTATGTAAAAAATGAAGATGGTATTTTCGAAGTTTTTGGTACTATTTTGAATGCTTCAAATGATCCTGCAAAAGAAAAAGCGCCTTTAGGCTATCTGTTTTTGGTTCGAATTTTAGATCAAGGATATGTTGATTATATTGGTAATTTGACACATTCTAAAACCCAATTATTAACTGATAATGCGAGTTTACCGGATATTAGTTCTAAATCGATTAGGGTTGAAATTAATATAAAAGATACTAATAATAAAGACATTGCGAAACTATTTTTTGAGAGAGATTTTGATTTGAATTTTTCTTTGGGACTTAAAAGCCTTTTAATCGTATTACTTTTGTCAGTGCTTAGTGTTGTTTTTTTAGGTTATTTATTGAATAAATGGTTTTTTGATCCATTAAAAATAGTGACTTCTTTTCTTGAGAATGGAGATAGAAATGCAATCAATAAATTAAAGAAATATGGGGGTGAGTTTCGATATATCAGTAAACTTTTTCAAATTAATATTCGACAAAAAGAACAATTAATCTTATCGAGAAACATTGCAGAAGAAAATGGAGAACTTAAGTCTGCTTTTTTGGCTAATTTATCTCATGAAATAAGGACTCCCATGAATGCTATTGTAGGATTTAGTGATTTGATAAGAAGTCAGAATATAAGCGATGCAGAAAGAGATGAATATTTGACAATTATTAATAAAAGCGGACATGATTTAGTTTTTATTATTGAGGATCTTATTGAAATGTCAAAGATTGATGCCAATCAAGTTACACCAAAAATTGGTGAAGTTGATGTAGATAAATGCTTTAAAGAGTTGCAAGAATCTATTGCTATCACTATACCTAGAAATAAAAAAATAGAGTTGCATATCATTCCTAGCACAAGTCCACCGACCCAGCTGATTTTGACTGATGAAATTAAATTAAAGCAAATTATGCTAAATTTAATAGGTAATGCTATCAAATTTACTGATTTTGGGACTGTTTCTTTTGGATATGAAATCAGTAAAGTTGATCAAACAATTAAACTTACCGTTAAAGACTCTGGTAAAGGAATAACCAAAGAAGGTTTGCAATATATTTTTGACCGTTTTCGAACTGTTGATTCAAATTCTACCTCTAAATCAAGTGGACTGGGATTAGGGTTGGCAATTTCTAAGGCCTATATCCAGCTTTTGGGGGGCACTGTAATAGTGGATTCAGTTGTTGGATTAGGAACGATGTTTGTCGTAACCCTTCCTTTTGAATATGCTGCCCCAAAATCAATAGCTTTGCTCGAAAATAAAAATGATGTACCTGTTAGTTTAGGAAATGAAATCATTTTGATTGCAGAAGATAACGATATTAATTTTATTTTATTTAAGAAGATTTTAAATGCAAGAAATTACACGATTCTTAGAGCAAAAAATGGACAGGAAGCCGTAGATATATGTAATGGAAATCAAGAAATCAATTTAGTTTTTATGGATATTGAAATGCCAATAATGGATGGAATTAAGGCTTTTGAAAACATAAAAAAAATTAAACCTAATTTGTCTATTATTGCTCAAACTGCACATGCGTCGATAGAGGATGAAGAACGAATATTATCATTAGGTTTTGATAGTTATATTACTAAACCTTTGAAAAAAGAAAAAATATTCGAATTGTTAGACGATTTATTGTAGTAATGATTAATTCAAATGAGTTAATGATTATATTAAATACTTTATTTAGGAAACGGCTTGCTTTGATAAGCTCCTAAATCCGGCGGTAATGTTCGGGTAATTCCTAGTATATCAAGTGGAATTAAATATACTGAATTCCCTTTTGCAAAAGCGGAAGACGTGTCGTCGATATTGAAATTATTGATATTTGGATTAAAGAATTTAGGATCCTTGTTGAGGATAATAGCATTGTAATGTATTGGATCAGTATCAAATTGATAGTCGGCATTTTTGGTATTGCTGAACTTAATCAAGCAATTGTTGAATTGGTATTCGAAAGCGGCTCCTGTTTTCTTATCCAAAAGCATTTCGTTCGAATAGGAACCATAAATGATACAATTGTTGAATGTCGCTTCACTAAGAGCTTTGACTTCTGGAGTGGCACCAACTGAATAATTGCTAATGTATAAAGCTACCTGTTCTGGACTCGACCAATCGTTGTTGAAGGTACAATGTGTAAACTTGTAATTTCCTCCATAAGTACAGGCTAAACTGGCTTGTCCTGTATAGTTGATAATGATGTTCTGTCCTTCAATTAATGCGTTTTTGGCTTGAATTCCGTAATGAGTGCAATTGTAAATCTGGGTGTTTTTTATGGATGCTGTTGTGCCATTATTGCCTTCGATGAATAGCCCAATTGTAGCATTTTTTAGTGTGAGATTTTGAATGGCATTATTGGTGCTCCCATTTTGTAACCATATCGTCCCCCATTGTCCCGGAATATAATTAAAGTCGGGTTGCTGACGATCACTGCTGAAAATAACTTCGTTTTCCAGTTTATCGGAGGTCGAGGTTGTCCCATTAATATGTATCGAAGAATTTTTGGGTACGATAAGACCAGAATCGGCGTGGAAATAAACTCTTGAACCTGATTCAAAAGTGACAGTTTCTCCTTCGGGAACGGTTGCATATCCATAAATTACATAAGCCTTTTTATTGGTAAAAAGAAGTTCGTTGCCATGAATGGGATCATTTTTATCCAAATAAAAGCCCTTTATTTTTTCATTTCCGATAGGAAGTGTTTCTATGGTTCCGTCAGCATTTCGGTTAGGGTATAATAAAATGGCATCTTGTATCAACGTTACTAACTCAACTTTTTGAAGATTAGCGCCACCGTCAAATTCAATTTGATCAGTGTATAGAAACTCAGTAGGAGTAGTGTTGTCGCTTTCTACGGTTGTTTCTATAAAAATATACAGACTGTCTTTGGCTAATAAAGTTATATTTTCGAACATTTTACCTTGATTTCCTTGGGAGCCATCAACACTCATGCGGTATTTTGAATTGAAACCTTTGGCGAATTTGATAAGAGGTATATTGATATCGTTTTTGGAATGGTTGTACACTTTTAAAGTATAGGTACTTGAACTTAAATTGGTAAAGACCGTGTCCAAATAGACGGTGTCTTTTGAAAAACTTAAATCACCTGTGCTGGGTACAGTTTCAAAATCAGAACGGCAAGCGCATAATGAAAGTAGTATTCCGGCCAATAGTAGTAAGGTGATGCGACGCATTTCGTTTTATTTTTTGTAAAAATAGCAATAAATTAGATTTTTAGTTTCTTTAGCATTCTATTTATTTCTTTTTTGAATTATCAATTTAGCGTATTTTTACAATCTTTAAAATTAAGATATGGTAATAGATAAACATAAAATGCTCGAATATTGCAACGAATTTTCCAAGAACACGTTGATGGAAACACTGAAAATCGAGTTTATAGATGCTGGGGAGGGATTTCTGGTGGCCAAAATGCCAGTTAATTCCTCAGTTCATCAGCCTATGGGATTGTTGCATGGAGGAGCCTCGGTGGCTTTGGCAGAAAGTGTTGGGAGCGCCGCTTCTCATTTTTTTATTAATGATAAAAATCAGGAAGTACGTGGCATCGAAATTTCGGCCAATCATCTAAAAAGTATTCGTGAAGGCTTTGTTATTGGTACCGCCCGTATTATTCACAAAGGGAGAAGTTTGCATCTCTGGGAAATTAAAATTACAGATGAACAAGGGAATTTAATTTCGCTGTGCAAATTGACGAATATGGTTTTGACGAAAGAAATTAAGTAATATGAGCGTTTTTTTTGAAAAAGTAATGCAGCAACAAAAGCAAAAACTTCCTTTTGTTTTGTATTGCAAGCCCAATTCGGATACAATAATCGGGATGTTTCAGCACAATGATACGTTGTTTGATGTTATTGATTTTACGGAGAAAGGATTTGTATTTGCTTCTTTTGATGGAAATTGCATTCATTTAATTCCCGAAAAGCAATCGGAAACACTTGGTGTTATTTGGGAAAGGGAAGAAATTGAGATTTCAGGAACAAAACAGGAACTTTCGAATGTATCAGAGAAAAATAATTTTGAAAGCATAGTTGCTAAGGGAATTCAATCCATAGAAAATCAAGAATTAAAAAAGGTAGTTCTTTCCCGTAAAGAAATAATCGAACTGGACAATTTTGATTTGGTTGCCACATTCAAAAAAATGGTGCAATTATACCCTACTGCTTTTGTGTATTGTTTTTGTCATCCCAAAGTTGGAATTTGGATGGGTGCTACACCAGAGCAATTGGTAAAAGCCAATGTCAATGTGTTTGAAACAATGGCCTTGGCTGGAACACAAAAAGATTATGGTTCGGAGGAAATTGTGTGGGAGAAGAAAGAAAGAGAAGAGCAGCAATACGTTACAGATTATATTGTGGATCAATTGAAAGAGGTGGCGTTGGAGGTGTCGGTTACGGAACCTTACAGTGTAAAAGCGGGGAGTGTTTGGCACTTAAAAACCGATGTTTGGGGTGTTTTAAATGAAGGTTTCAGTTTGAAGCAAGTCGCTTATCTATTGCATCCAACTCCAGCAGTTTGCGGATTGCCAAAAGAAGTTGCGAAAGCCTTTATTTTGAAAAATGAAAATTACGATCGTACTTTCTATACTGGATTTTTGGGTGAATTGAATACGAGTTTTGCTTTAGATTCGGTTAGTTCGGCTTTATTTGTCAATTTGCGATGTATGCAAATCCGTGGTTCGCAAGCGCATTTGTATATGGGATGTGGCATTACCAAAGACAGTATACCGGAAAATGAATGGATGGAAAGCGTCAACAAGTCCATGACGATGAAAAAGGTATTGTAGAGAAGAGATTTAGAATATAGAAATAGAGTTTAGGAAACAGAAAACAGAAAATAAATGAAATTAGATATACTAGCATTTGGTGCACATCCAGACGATGTAGAATTGGGTTGTTCCGGAACTATCTTAAAAGAGATTTCTTTGGGTAAAACCGTGGGGATTGTTGATTTAACTAGAGGCGAACTGGGTACTCGTGGTTCAGCCGAGATTCGGGATCAGGAAGCGAATGACGCTGCAAAGATATTAGGGGTTTCTGTTCGGGAGAATCTAAATATGCGTGACGGTTTTTTTGTCAATGATGAAAAGCACCAATTGGAGGTCATAAAAATGATCCGGAAATACCAACCTGAGATTGTGTTGTGCAATGCGATAGAGGATAGACATATCGATCATGGGAAAGGGAGTAAATTGGTTTCGGATGCATGTTTTTTATCAGGGTTACTGAAAATTGAAACGGTTCTTGATGGTGAAATTCAAAAACCGTGGAGACCGAAAGTAGTGTATCATTACATACAATGGAAAAACATAGAACCTGATTTTGTTATTGATATTACTGGGTTTACTGATACTAAAATCAAAAGTATTTTGGCTTACGGTTCTCAATTTTATGATCCTAATTCCAAAGAGCCGGAGTCGCCCATATCGAGTAAAAACTTCTTGGAAAGCCTGAATTACCGTTCTAGGGATTTAGGAAGGCTAACTGGGGTAGAACATGCCGAAGGTTTTACTGTTGAAAGGTATTTGGCAGTCAATAGTTTAGGAGATTTGAAGTAAAAATGTTGAATTTTTTTTAATTTTTTGTTTGTAGAAGTAAACATTTGTTCTATATTTGCAACCGCTAAGAGCAAATGGTGGTTGTAGCTCAGCTGGTTAGAGCATCGGTTTGTGGTGCCGAGGGTCGCCGGTTCGAACCCGGTCATCCACCCAAAAAGCAAAAGCCTCGAAGAAATTCGAGGCTTTTTTTGTGGGATTAAGTTTTCTTAGGAAATAAATTTTTATTAAATTGCTAATAATTAATCAATTCAATAAAAATCTATGGGAACATTTTTAGTTAGCAAAAGAAAAAATGATGAATTTCAATTTGTGTTAAAAGCAGGTAATGGGCAAATTATTCTCGCAAGTGAAGGTTATTCGTCCAAAGCAGGCTGTGAAAACGGAATCGAGTCTGTGAGAAAGAATTCTCAAGAGAATGAAAGATTTGAGAAATTGGAAGCCAAAAACGGAAATCCTTATTTTAATCTTAAAGCTAGTAACGGTCAAATTATCGGTACTAGCGAAATGTATGAATCTATTGCAGCACGTGATAACGGAATCGAATCCGTTAAGAAGAATGCTCCCAATGCTGATGTTAAAGAAGATTTATAATCAATTATAATTTTACTAAAAAAGCTTCGAAGGAATTTGAAGCTTTTTTTAGTATGATGAATTTTTGAGATAATGATATTGGGTTATTTTGTAGATTCTTTTTTAAAGGAAATAGTGAAGGTTGTTCCTTCGTTAATTTTACTCTCGACTTCAATTTTACCGCCTAAACTGGTAACATGGTTGTTGACTAAATAAAGACCAATTCCTTTGCTGTCAATATGGTTGTGAAATTTTTGGTGCAAACCAAATATTTTATCTTTTACAATTCCCATATCGAAGCCAATTCCCATGTCCGAAAAAATCAATTGATCAAATCCATTTATTTTTTTAGAATGAATAGAAATACTCGGATAATTTCCAGGTTTTGCATATTTTATGGAATTGGTTATTAAATTTAGAAATATGCTTTCTAAGTAGGATTTATTAAAATCTATTTTTTCAACTTCAGAAAAATCAATTTGTATAGTGGCCTTTGAATTTTGTATCAAAGAATTTATGGAACGCATTACTGTATTTAATGAATCATTTAAGTTCAATTCTTCCACCTGCTCGGTTACATTGTTTTCAAGAATTAAAATGTCTAAATAATCGTTTAAAGCCTGTTTTAAATTTTCGGTTGTTAGTTTAAGCATTTCAATAAATTGCAATGTTTCAGCATCATCAATTTTTGAAACATCCAAAAGACTGAAGATTGAAAGCAAATTATTTACAGGAGCTCTTAAATCATGTGAGCTTGTGTAACTTAACCGCTTAATGTCGTTATTGACTTTTGTAAAATTAGAGAGAAGTAGATTTCGTTCTTCTTCCATTTTTTTGTTGTGAGTGATGTTTTTAGCAATCGCATACACTAATTTTTCATCGGCTATTGGCATTGATGTCCAAGAGAGCCATACGATCTCCCCCTTTTTTGTTATATATCGATTTTCAAAATTCAACAACGGTTTATTATTGAGTAATTCTTTTCGAACTTTAGCAGTGTAATCCCGGTCTTCAGTATAAACGAACTCATTTATAGGGTTTGAGAATAATTCTTCTTTGGTGTAACCTAATAATTCGGTAACTGCTGGATTTACTTTTTTGAAAAAACCATCAAATCCTGCTATGCATAATAAATCAGCTGATAGTTCGAAAAAGTGTTCGAATATATAGTTGTCTGAAGCCAAAATTGAATTACGTTTTTCTATCATTATTTGGAGCTACGATTGTTAGTGCTACTGTTTTTTATTGTAATTGGCTGAGTAATTTTCGTTTTATTATTATTCTGTTTTATTTTGAGTAACATATTCTTTGGGGCTAATTTACATATCCTACCAGAGAACACCAAATTTATTGACTTTGTTTTGGTTAAGTATAATCTATAAAAAAAAAAGAGGTCGTTAAAAAAAAGAGCTTCAAATTTTTTCGAAGCTCCCTCTTAAACGGATGTTTATTGAATTGCTTTATCAACCACAATTCGTTCAGGTCTGTTGGCCAAATCCCAAGCAATTACAAAAGCCAGTTGCGCTCTTTTTGCTAAAGCATCATATTCTATTTTGTTAGGCTCATCTGATTTTTGGTGATAATCGGCATGAACTCCGTTGAATAGGAATACTGCTGGAATTCCGTTTTTGGCAAAATTATAATGGTCAGAACGCTCGTAGAAATGATTTGGGTCCTTTGGGTCGTTGAATTTGAAATCCAAGTCTAAATGCGTGTATTTGTCGTTTTGCGCAACGGTAATATTATGTAAATCGGTAGATAGTCTATTAGCACCAATTACATATACATATTTGTTGGTATTGGTATGTTCTACATCGCGACGGCCTATCATATCAATATTGATGTCGGCTACCGTATTGGCTGTAGGAAATAATGGGTTTTCAGAATAGAAACGAGAGCCGTGTAAACCATGTTCTTCACCAGTTACATGAAGGAATAATATGGAGCGTTTAGGTCCATGACCCGCTTTTTTAGCTTTTTGAAAAGCTTCAGCAATTTGGAGAACGGCAACAGTACCAGAGCCATCATCATCTGCACCGTTATAAACCTCACCATTTTTTATACCTACGTGATCATAATGCGCTGAAATAACTAGAACTTCGTCTGGTTTCTCAGAACCTTCAATATACGCCCAGATGTTCTCAGAATCTGGCAAGTTTTCATTACGTTTGGCATTTAGGTAGGCAGCAGGAATTGGTTGGTAATAACTAGTAGTTCCTTTTGGGTATGATATTTTACTTTTTTTGTATTGGTCTATAAGGTATTTTCCAGCCTTTTTTTGGCCTTTGGATCCGGTGTCACGGCCTTCCATTTCGTCAGAAGCAACAATGTAGAGTCTGGTTTTTAGTTTCTCTGCCGTTATTGAATTCATAAATTTCGTTGGGTCATCGTTGTTGACAGTATTATTTTGAGCAAAACTGGAAAGTGTTGTAATAAACACTAAAAGGGCTAAGGCTTTTTTCATTTAGAGATCGTGGTAATTAATTATTTTTTTTTAATACTTCGTTTAAGAATAATTTGAAATGCTCGAAAGATCGTTTAGCGGCTTTTTCATTATAGGCTGCACCTTTTGAATTATCATTTCCGGATTCTGGATTGGTAAAGGAATGAACTGCATTGGCATAATAAATCATTTGCCAGTCGGCTTTTGTGTCTCGCATTTCTTTTTGAAAAGCTAAAATTTCTTCAGTAGATTCATAAGGATCATCGGCTCCATGGCATACTAAAATTTTTGATGTAATAGGTTCTGTAGGTCGTAAATCGTCTTTGCCTAAACCACCATGAAAGGAAACTACTCCTTTTACATTGAGATGCCCGCGAGCAGCTTCGAGTGCTCCAGTTCCTCCGAAGCAATAACCAATAACTGCAATGTTGTCAGGATTTGCTCCAGCTTTAATTAATTGTTGTAAGGCTAAAGAAATTCTTTTTTGATAGGCTCCAAAATCTTTTTTATAAGAACCTGCAATTTTCCCTGCTTCGTTATTGTCTTTAGGATAATTTCCTTCGCCATAAATATCAGCTATAAAGGCATAATATCCCATTTTTGAAAGTTTGTCGGCAGTGTCTTTGGAGAGTTTATCAATACCTCGCCAAGCCGGCAAGATTAAAACTCCTGGTTTTTGAGTGCTCTTGTTTACAGGAGCAATTTTAAAACCATTGAGGATTTGTGTTCCATCTTTGTATTGAACTGGTTTTAATTGTGCAAATGTTTGACCACCAAATAATACCATTCCGAAAATTATAAATTTTAAGTTTTTCATATTTAGATATTTATTGTTTTTATCGGTCACATGTAATTCGCATTTCTTTATTAGTGTTTATTACCAATTTAGTGTTATGCTCATTTCATGGCTTTATTTTTTACAAATATCTGAATAATAATGATATAAAAAAAACCTCAAAAGTTACTTCTTTGAAGGTTTTTCATAAGTGTCTTTACTGTCTTTTATTTATTATTCTCCTGGATGGTAAGTGCGTTCGGCATTTTTTACAATATCTTCTTTATAAAATAAAACGTCTTTGAATTGGCCTTTTTGATACATTTTGGCTTGGTCCATAAAATGTTTCGATTTTGGATCGCCATTATTTCCTCCAGCTAAAAGTGATTTGGCTTTTATTTTTGGTCCAAATTCAACTGCACAAACAAAACTGTTTCCACTGTAGCCATATCTTTTTTTAGTTCCAATTTGATAGCTACTTTTATAAGCGGGTAAGCATCCCCAAATAGCGGCACTATTTCCTATTGGTAAACTTTCAAATGCATCATTATAGCTCAGATTGATGTCGCCCGAAAAGCGTTGAAATCTGTTGAGATCTCCCCATGGGATTTGCCAAGTGCCAAATTTTGTTTTTAGCTCGGATACTACACTTTGTAATTGAGGGATAAGTTGCTCTGCAGTTGCTGTTTTTGCAAATTGGATGGTATTTTCAACTTGATCCATTTTACCTTGGTCTATATATGATTTTTGAATAGTAGGATTCAATTTATATCCCCATTCATTTGCTAAAGTTGTGGCTACAGAACTTTCATTGGCATAATAGTCCCATTTTTTTAGTACTGTAATGGGGCCTATTAATTCATTATAAAGAGGATTTTCGGCCTGTATGTTTTTTTCAAAACTGGAAACCAAGGCAGGAATTAATACTTCAAAAATGGAAATTTTTGTGTCATATCCATCAGCAATTACTTTATCCAATGTGTAATTAGTGCCTTTACTTAATAGGCGAATTGCATTTACTGCTCTAAAGTTCTCCCCATCGGGAGCCATGTAGGGCAAATAATTTTCTTTTTTTGGGCTATTAATTCCAGCAACACTGTAAGGAGTCGAATTGCAGTTTTGCAGCCAACCGTTTTGTGGATTGAAGAGATGCACCGTTTCGGATGGATTGTGCAAGCCTTTCCATTGGGTTGTCGAAGTAGTTCCGTCTACAACTTTTGCCCAGTTTAAGTTTTTATCACGAATAGGAATAAAATTGCCATGCCAATAGGCAATATTCCCTTTATTGTCTGCATATACTGTGTTGTTGGAAGTGTTGGCTTTCAATTCCATTACTTTTTTATAGTCATCAAAGTTTTTGGATTTTATTCGCAACCAACTTTGTTCCAAACTTTTCATCGAGCGATTATTGGATTTTAGGCTGATCCACTTATCGTCCCTTTTGGCCATAACAGGACCGTTATTTGTGAAATAGGTTTTGAATGTCCTGGGTATTAATTTGCTGTTTTCCAAATAACTGACAGTAACGGTTTTTTCGATAACCGGAAATAATTTTTGATCGTATTCGTAAAATAGTTTTTTGTTTTTGGTAACTATTTTTTCGGCGTACAGGTCTGCCACATCAACATTGGAAGATGTGTGCATCCAACCGCAGTTTTCATTAAATCCCTGATAGATGAAAAATTGTCCCCAAGTTACCGCTCCATAGGCATTCAAGCCTTCTTCGCTGTTTATCTGTATTTCGGGTCTAAAGTAAAAAGTGGTATGAGGATTAATGTACAAAATAGCATTTCCATTGGCTGTTTTTGAAGGCGCAATTGCAAAACCATTAGAACCGGTTTGCATGTCTTTTACTTTTTCGACATAAGCAAATTTGTCATCACTTCCGTAAAAAGATTTTAATTCTGAGTTTGATAAATCGGCTGTGTTTATTGCTCCAATACTGCCGTCTGTCCAAAGTAAAGGATACCAGGGTTCAAAATGTGATAACATTAATGGTTTAACTTCTGGGTGTTTGTATAAATAATAGTTGATGCCGTCAGCATAACTATTTAATAATTTTTTCAACCAAGGAGTTACATTTTTGTAATCAGCTTTGGCTTCATTTTCATTTATCAATAAACGAGTTTCCAAATCATTGTACAAAAAGGCTTTGCCTTTTATTTCGGCAAGGCGTCCTAGTTTGTCTATATAATTCATTTCAACTCTCTTGAAATCGTCTTCGCATTGTGCATATAGCATTCCAAAAACAGCATCGGCATCCGTTTTTCCGTAAACATGTGCAATTCCCCAGTTATCTCTGATTATAGTGACTTGTTGAGCCAATTTTTGAAGCCGATTGATTTCTTTACTATCTAGCTTTTGGGCTGTAGAGGCATTGTTGAAGCTAAATACGATTAACCAGAATATGGTAATTATGTATTTGAAGTTTTGCATATTTTTAAGTTTAAAACTTGAAAATGAACGCTATATTCTAAGATAAACAGTATTTATTTTAACCATATGAGTCATCTAAGTCTTTTTTAAAAAGCCTGTCAAGTTGATAAAAAGTGCAAATAAGTTAAACATTTTTTTTGAAGTTATGTAGTTAATCTTAAATGAACTTTTGACTTTGCTTAACTTTTTTTAAATAATTAACTTATATGACTTATATGTTTTAATACATAGGCTATTTACAAACTTATGTTTCGTTTAAAAGCGCAGCCCAATTCGATTAATGAATCGGTTTTTGCAATTCCGGGTATGTTGTCAATTTGTTCGTAAAGCAGTTTTCTCATATGCTCATGATCTTTGGCGATCATTTTTATGTAAAGGGTATATGAACCTGTTATAAAATAGCACTCAGTGATTTCCGGTATTTTTTTTAATTCATCTATAACTCTTGCTGAGTCATGGTCTTTTTTTAATGTAATTCCTGTGAAAGCTCCCCAATCGTAGCCTATTTTTTTTTCGTCTAAAGTAGGCTTGATTCCGGTTATGATTCCGTTTTCCAATAAACGGTTGATACGTTGGTGTACCATCGTATTTGATATTTTTAAATTGGTTGCAATTGCCGAAAAGGCCATTCTTCCATCCTTTTCTAATTCTTTTATAATATTGATGTCAAATTCATCTAATATATCCATTTTTATGTTTTTTTAAAGTTAAAATCACTTTTTTTAGCGTTATAAAAGTAATTATTTTTTTGTTTATATTTTTTGATGAAAACCTGCTTAAATGTTAAATTAAAAATATGACTTAATTTTTATTTAAATAAAATAATTATTCATTTAAAATAATATTTTTAAGTCAAAAATAAGTTTTTTTTATTAAAAAATAAAAATTTTAATTACTTTTGTTTTTGAAAATTAAAAAAATAAAAAATCATGGCACATACAACGCAAGAACTTTCTTCCAAATCGGAAGTTTTAATAGAAAAAGAAAATAAATATGGAGCTCATAATTACCATCCATTACCAGTTGTTTTAGAGAAAGGTGAAGGTGTTTATGTATGGGATGTTGACGGGAAAAAATATTTTGATTTCTTATCGGCTTATTCGGCGGTGAACCAAGGACACTGTCATCCAAAAATTGTTGGAGCGATGATTGAACAAGCACAACGATTGACATTGACTTCGCGTGCATTTTATAATGATCAATTAGGGGTTTATGAAGAATATGTGACCAATTATTTTGGTTTCGATAAAGTGTTACCAATGAATACCGGTGCAGAAGCTGTGGAAACAGCTTTGAAATTGTGTAGAAAATGGGCGTATGAAGTAAAGGGAATTTCTGAAAATCAAGCACAAATTATTGTATGTGAGAATAACTTTCACGGAAGAACAACTACAATTATTTCTTTTTCAAATGATGAAGGAGCTCGAAAAAGCTTCGGTCCTTTCACTGAAGGATTTATAAAAATCCCTTATGATGATACAGAAGCCTTGGAAAATGCTTTGAAATCATCAAAAAATATAGCTGGATTTTTGGTAGAACCTATTCAAGGTGAAGCCGGAGTTTATGTTCCTAGTGAAGGTTATTTGGCGAAAGCCAAAGCACTTTGTGAAGCACATAATGTTTTGTTTATTGCAGATGAAGTTCAAACGGGTATTGCCAGAACAGGTAGATTATTGGCGGTACATCATGAGAATGTGCAACCTGATATCTTGATTTTGGGGAAAGCTATTTCGGGAGGAGTTTATCCAGTATCGGCAGTTTTGGCCAATAATGGAATCATGAATGTTATCAAACCAGGTCAGCACGGATCGACTTTTGGTGGAAACCCTATTGCGGCTGCAGTTGCCATTGCAGCTCTTGAGGTAGTGCGTGAAGAAAATTTATCTGAAAATGCAGAAAAATTAGGAATCATTTTGAGAAAAGGCCTTAATGAAATTGCAGAAAGAAATCCTTTAATCGAATTGGTTCGTGGAAAAGGATTATTGAATGCCATTGTGATTAACAGTGGGGAAGATTCAGATTTGGCTTGGGATATCTGTCTTCGCTTTAGAGATTACGGATTGTTGGCAAAACCAACTCATGGTAATAAAATACGTTTCGCACCACCATTGGTAATTACTGAAGCTCAAATTCAGGAATGTCTTTTCATTATTGAAAAAGCGTTAAATGATTTTAGGTAAGACTCTAAGTTTCGGAGATTCTAAGCTTCTTCGTGACTTAGGTTCTTAGTAACTATTAAACAATTTTTATTTGATGCAAAAAGTTATAAAAATCATTAAAAACCGATCTGATATTGGGGCGGGAACTCGCGGTTCTGATATGGGGATCGATGCTATAGAAATAGCAGCCATAAATAAGAACAGTGAGTATTTTAACGAATATGAATTTGAAGATGTAAAAACGCATAACGAATCCATATATGATAAATACCGCAGTTCTGTTGCCAAAAGAATAGAACATGTTGTTGAACAATGTACTCGTGTTAATAATGCGGTAAAAAATAGCTTAGCAAATAATTATTTCCCAATAGTTTTATCGGGAGATCATTCTTCTGCTTTGGGAACCATTAGCGGTATAAAAGCGGCTTATCCCAAGCAAACAGTTGGTGTTATATGGATTGATGCACATGCCGATTTGCATTCGCCATACACAACTCCATCTGGGAATATTCATGGAATGCCATTAGCTGCTGTACTTGGGGATGATAATTTAGACTGTCAGGTCAATGACGTTGCTAAGGATACCCAAGAGCATTGGAATGAAATGAAAAATATAGGTATTGATGGACCTAAAGTATTGGCTGAAAATTTAGTCTATTTTGGTGTTCGGGATACCGAAGAAGCAGAAGATAAGCAAATCGAAAAACTGCATATTCGAAACTATAAAGTAGATGAGGTTCGTTATAGAGGATCGGAAATTTGTGTTGACGAAGCATTGGCTAAACTAGCACACTGTGACGTATTGTATATTTCATTTGATGTAGATTCCATGGATTGTGATTTGATCTCGTTTGGTACAGGAACTCCTGTTTCAAGAGGATTTGATCAATATGAGATTATTGACATTGTCAATCAAATTATTCAGTCGAAGAAAGTGGTTTGCATTGAGGTTGTTGAGGTAAATCCGCTTTTGGATACTAAGGGAAACAAAATGGCCGAAACCGCTTTTCAGGTTTTGGAAGCGATAACAGCTACTCTTGTTTTGCCTATTGAATAATTAGTTTAAGAATAATAATTTGCCCAAAATCTCAAGTTTTGGGCTTTTTTTTGTCTAATAGTCAAAAGTGTTTTTTTTTGAGAAAATAATAAGTAAATTTTGTTTTGTCAATTTTTTAAATACTTACATTTGTATAAGTATTAATACTTAGTTTTTCAAAAGTAAAACATTTATACCTTAAATCATGATACAAGCAAATAAGCCAAAGTTAACAATTGTAGGGGCTGGACCAGGAGATGTTGAGTTGATTACCCTTAAAGCAATAAAAGCATTAGAAGAAGCGGATGTTGTTTTGTATGATGCCTTGGTCAATGAAGAGCTATTGCAGTATGCCAAACATGCTGAAATTATATTCGTCGGAAAACGTTTTGGATGTCATGCGTACAGCCAAGATCAAATTAACGATTTGATTGTGTCAATGGCCAAAAAGTATGGTCATGTTGTTCGCTTGAAAGGGGGAGACCCTTTTGTTTTTGGAAGAGGAAGTGAAGAAATAGATTTTGCGCTGCAATTTGGAATAGAAACTGCCATTGTTCCTGGAATATCATCTGCATTGGGTGTGCCAGCTTCCAACGGAATTAGTTTGACACAAAGAAAAGTAGCCGAAAGTTTTTGGGTAATTACTGGAACAACTTCGGATCATAAATTGTCGAAGGATGTTGCCTTAGCTTCACAATCTTCGGCGACTGTTGTCATATTGATGGGGATGAATAAACTGGAGGAGATTGTTGCTTTGTACCAAAATAACAGAACCGATGATTTACCGATTGCGATTATTCAAAACGGAACCCAAAAGTCACAAAAGAAAGTAATAGGAACAATTAGTAATATCAGTGCATTAGTTGAAGAAAATCAAATTGCTTCACCGGCGATTATTGTAATAGGCGAAGTGGTTAAAAATGCATCAATTTTAACTTCGTATATGAAAGCGGAAATGTTTTCGGATGCATTTTTGGAAGAAGAATTTATTTTACAAAATTTAAATGTTTTCGAATGATTGTAATTAAATATTTTGGTGGTTTAGTGGAGCGCACCAGATGCCGTGATGAAAAAATAGATTTTTCGGATTTGCCATTAAGTAAACTATTGTCCGAATTGGAAATAAAATATCAACTGGGGCAATTTCCGTTTAGTGTGGCCGTAAATCAAAAAATAATTGATAAAGTCAGCAACCTGATTCTGAAAAATAATGATGTTGTGGCTTTATTGACTCCTTTTGTTGGAGCATAATTGCCGTTTTATTTTTTAAATGTTGGTAAAAAGGTAGAATGCTAATCCTTAGCCCCGATAGCAGTGAAAATCCTTATAAGCCGGGGTTCGGCTTATAAGATTGAAACGAATAGCGGGAACAATGCTTCCAAAAAAGCCAAATCTTTCTGCTTCAAAATCAGAATTGAATTCAGGTGAAAACACCCAAATCATTACTCTTTTTTACAAATAAAAAACTACTTTTGGTTTTACTAACCTGTATTTGTAAAAATAAAATATGAGAAAAATTATTGTAAGCGCATTTGTTTTAAGTCTGTGTATTAGTGCGCATGGACAATCGATTGATAAAATTATTACTTCCAGCGAAGTAATGCGAATTGAGAAAGTTCTTGCTGCGGATGATATGCAGGGGAGAAGAACTTTTACTCCTGGCATTGATAAAGCGTCGGCTTTTATAGAATCTGAATTTAAAAAAGCAGGATTGCAAACCTTTATGGGAGCTGCCAATTTTAGACAAGAGTTTGCTATGACAGAGTCTAAAGCAACTGCGTCGAAAATAATCATTGATGGAAAAGAAATCGATAATTCAAAAGTTGTTACATTTTCATACCAACCCAAAGTTTCTTTAACGGAGAAAAGTGATATAGCCGTTGTTAAAATCAACAAAGGAGATAATCTTGGTCAAAAATTTAATGAGTATTACAACGGGACCAAAAGTTATTTGGTACTGGTTGATGCTTCTTTCAGTAAAGTGTTACCGAATATTCAACATATTGAGAGAATTAAGGCTAATCCAGAAAATAATACGGTTTTATTTGTTTTTGGAGTTCCAGAGGCGACTACTTTCGCAATTGAACTAAGCAATACAATCTCCAAAAAAATGCTGAATAATGTGGTTGGAGTTTTACCGGGGAAAAGTAAACCAGATGAGTATGTTATTTTTTCGGGACATTATGATCATCTTGGTGTAGGTTCTCCAGAAGAAGGAGCGCCCCATACAGCAACGGATTCCATTTATAATGGTGCGAATGATGACGCTGCAGGAAGTACTGCAGTTATTATGTTGGCGAACTATTTTAAAAAACAAAATAACAACGAGCGAACTATCATTTTTACCACATTTGTGGCTGAAGAATTGGGAGGTTTTGGTGCTAAATATTTCTCGAAACAACTTAATGCAGATAAAGTTATTGCTATGTTCAATTTGGAGATGATTGGAACCGAATCGAAATGGGGAAAGAATTCCGCTTATATTACGGGGTTTGAAAAATCGAATATGGGAGAAATTTTGCAAAGAAACCTAGCAGGAACTGCTTTCAAATTTTATCCTGATCCTTATCCGCAGGAGCAATTATTTTACCGTTCAGACAATGCAACTTTGGCTAAATTGGGAGTTCCGGCACATACCATTTCGACTTCAAAAATGGATAGCGAGCCGAATTATCACACTGCGGATGATGAAATTGAAACATTGGATATCCCTAACATGGCGGAAATTATTAAAGCAATTGCCTTGAGTTCATCATCAATTATTAGCGGAAAAGATACTCCAACAAGAGTCGATAGTTCTCAGTTGAAATAATTGTAATATCAATTATTAAATATGAAAAGCCCCTAATTTGTTATGATTCGGGGCTTTACCTTTTTAATATAATCTTCATTATTCGTTTGATAAAGCGATTGTCTTCCCTGGCAAAACGGAATAGGTTTTTCCATCTTTCTTAAAAAAGACTGTCAATGAACTTGGATTCATAATCATACTTTTGTTTACAGAAATTTTCAGATTGTTAAAAGCATTGATGTAGTCAACAACATCAATTTGCTTTGCGTAATAAATGCTGGGATTATTGGAAACCATTTTGAAGAATTTCTCCGTTTCATTCCATTTTTTTTCGTCATTTCCAATTTCATAACTGTGTCCCCAAACATCCATTAATGCTAAATTTTTGGTTTGAAGAAATTCGTTGATGGTTTGATAAAAATGTTCTAATTCTCTCCTGTCATTTTCTGGGTTATTAGGTTCTGTATATGCTTTGCCAAATTGGTGCATAGTTGGTCTCCATTGAAGAAAATCTTTGGGGATGTCAAAGTTATATGAATCATAAACCGTTCTGGCATACTCAATGCCCAATCCTTTGATAGTCTCAATTAAAAAGTCATTATAATTGCCAAATGGATAGGCCATTCCTCTAACGGGATAGTTGACCAATCGTTCCAATTCTTTTCTGTCTTCGGCAATTTCATAAACGATATCAATTTTGGACAAAACGGTTAAATTAGGATGATTTGCTGAATGAACCGAAACTTCATGACCACCAAAAAGTTCTTTTATTTCAGCTTTGTTGAGGTAATTAGTAAGGCCCAGTTTATTTGAATTGATATGAAAAGTTCCTATTAGTCCATATTTGTTCATTAGTTTTACCAATCTTCTGTCTTCAGAGCGTCCATCATCGTAGCTCAAAATTAAGGCTTTGGATTTTCCTTCCGGAAAAATCATCTCTATTGGAACTCCGATTTTGGTAATTTCAGGATTGACTTGAGCGTGGGCTGAGTTGAGGAAGATAATTAGAATAATGGATAATAATGATGTTTTCATTTGTGTGATGTGTTATATTTCTTATTTAGAATTTGTTCTCCAGTTTAGATTTGGTTTATCCACCAGGCATCTGTTACCGAATGATTAGAACCGAATAATTCCCCCATTTGTGGTAAACAATACTTAAGGTTTTTACTGGTAGCTTCTAGGATAAAACGTTCTACCGGTTCACTCCAAGTATGTTGGGCCAAAGCAAAACCAGCCCAGTGCACCAGCATCATGTTTTTTACATTAGTGTCTATTGAGGCTTGTATACTTTCTTCAGGATTCTGCATTACCATCTTTTGTGCTAATGTTTTGTTTGGGATAGTTTGATTGAGCTCAAATTCATATTTCATAGTTTTATTCAAGCGTTCTGCAATTGCATTTTCATATGGATCATATTTTTCAGTCATACTAATAAGAATTTCATTGTCTTGAAGCAATTTTACGTATTCTGGCCAACAGTAATGGAATCCTCTGTCAGAATGATGTATTAGTTTTCTTTGAGGGTATTTTCTATTTTTTAAAGCCATTTTTAAAGCTTCTATTGATAAGGAAGCTTTCATATTTGTAGCTATATAAAATCCCTTTATTTGTTTGGAGTAGGCGTCGGTTACTAATGCTAAATAGGCATTTTTTCCATTCAATCTTAAATAGGTGATATCACTAACCCAAAGTTCTTCAGGTTGATTTGGCACTTTGTTTTGCACCAAATTTTTAAATTTTCTGAAGAGATGATTAGAGTTTGTGGTTCTAGTAAAGGTACGTTGTTTAGGCACTAGTAGGGAGTGAGCTCTTAGAAAATCGAAGAAATTATCACGCCCCATTTTGATATTCTCCTGTATCATTTCATCTTTTAGAAGTTGGTATAACTTGCGACCTCCAGTTGCTTGATTGATTTCCCCTCTTTTATCAATAACCATTTTTACGAGTTTCTCATTATCAGTTTTTTGTTTTTTACACAGATTCATTTTTTGGTAGAAGGCTTGTCTAGAAATCCCGAAGCATTGGCAGATCCATTTGATTTTAAAATGGCTTTTTTCTTTAGTTCCACTTCTTTGGCTAATGATTCGGGTAGCGACTTTTTTGCGTAATCGTTACCAGTTTCAATCTCGGCTTCAGCGATTATCATTTGTTGAAAGTCTTTAATGAATTCGAGTTCTTCGATCTTCTCTTTGAGCTTTTTAATTTCGTCTTTATTTGACATTCCCTTTTGTTTTTGCTCTAAGGTAGCAAATTTTTGCAACCAATAATAAATTGCATTACGTCCAACTTGGTATTTTACCGACGCGTGATTGACTGAAATTTGTCCGTTGCAAATTTCTTCAATGATTTTTAATTTTAAGTCAAATCCAACGGATTTTTTTTGACAGGGGAGTTTCTTTTCTTTCATATTGTCCTATAAATAGTTGTTGATTTTTTGTCAACCTATTTCAGGATTATGCATTTTTTAAGCTTGCACACAAAGTTCTGGTACTACAGCGGGTTTGGGACTAAAGTAAGCCCATTCTTCGGATTTACCAAATCATTCCAAATACAAAACCATTTTCCCATTAAGCCAATTGCCCAAATCCGTTGTAGTAGCTGTTATAAGCCGTATTCTATTTTGATAATATTGATGTAATCCCAATTGCAAGAAAAGCTGAGATTACTGTACTTAGAAAGCTAGCAATAAAAACGACTGCATTATTCCTAGATTGCTTTGTTAAAAATTTAATTGTAAAATAACAGATTATATAGACGCCAACTAATGGAAAAAAAACTAGTCTTCCAATAAAGGAAATAGCCAAAATTAAGAATATACTGCCTAATATACTTCCTAGAATCATCCCCAAAATACTTCTGAAAATAGTTTTAGAAGTAATTGTTCTATCAGCTATAATGGCTTGATGTTCGACTAATTTCTGCTCAATTAAATAATCTAGTTCGTCTTTAGATAAAATGTCTGACTGCAATGAATCTTTAATTGCATTTTTATCTAGTCCGTTACTATTCAACAAACGTATCTCTTTTGTTATTCTTCCTATTTCTGTTTGATTAATCTTCTGAATCTCAATTTGTCTCAAAAATTTTTCCAAACCCCCTCTGCTTTCAATTTCAGTTAGAAGTTCTGAATTAGCTTTTCCTGAATAATCCATCATTGTTGAGTAAGCTTCCTTCAAATCTTCATCAGAGAATTTTTTATACATATCAGTTAATCATTTTTTGAGCAATATTATGAAAATGTTCTTCTTTACGATAGATGTAGCTTGTGCATAACTTTCCCTTGCTACTAGTGGTTTGGGGTTAAATTAAGCCTTATTTTCGGATTCACCTAAACATCCCAAATACAAAATCATTTTCAAATTAAGCCAATTGCCCAAATCACTATTAGCAAGTGTTAGCAGTAGCTTTTTTATTTATTCCGCTAATCGGTTTTCAATATCCATTCTTTCGTGTAAAATTCTAACCACTTCAATTTCATTTGCTTTGTCTTTTTTAAAGAAAATTAAGTGTGATTTTACTTTTGAGTATCTATATGATTTTCTAATTTTTCCAAAGTCACGAGCCATATCTAAATTATCGACGATATATTCAATTTCGTCAATGATTAAGTTATAATATCGATCTGCTTGTTCAACAGACCAATTTTCCGCCGTATAAATCCAAATGTTGTTAATATCTTCTAATGCCTTTTCACTAATTATATACTTTGGCATTATTTTTGAAAATTAGCTTTTAGCATTTCAAGATTTTTATTACGGTCAAAATTTCTGATTTTACTACTTTTTTCACCAATTTTTAGTTCGTTGATTAGAGATTTTGCTTTAGTTTCTTCTTGCTCAAAAACTCTTAAAGCAGTTCTAACAACTTCACTTACTGAACTATATTTCCCTGTAGATATTTGTTCATTAATAAAGTTTTCAAAATAGTCTCCTAATAATATTGATGTATTACGTGCCATAATTTTAATTTTTACCAAAGATACCAATAATTGGTATTAAAGTCAAATTTTTTCGATTTTTTGAGCAAAAGTTCTAACTAACTTTTTTGTAAATATTTAAAAACTAAGTTGTTATAAAATTGAAATCATCGACTTTGAATTGATGTTTTTCCATTTGTTTTTCCATTTGTTTTTGTATTCTTTTTTGCACCGCTAGTTTTCTTTTTTCGTCTAAATATAAGTAATTTTCTGCATTATAGTATGAGGTATTTTTTACAATCATATTCCAAATGATTATACCTAATTTTCTTGCTGTTGCGCTTATGGCAGATACTCTTCCTTTTCGGAAATTAATTCGATGAAAAAAGTCTCGCAACGGAGTTGATTCTTTCAAGTTTCCGATGGCATTGGCGGCATTTCGTAAAGCTATTTTCAAGCGATTACTTCCTTTTGGCACACGACTACTGAGTACTTTTCCACCACTTATTTTATTGTTTGGAGTAAGTCTAAGCCAACTGGCAAATTGCTTGGCTGTGCCGAATTTTTTGATCCCTTCTAAACCCACTTCGCTCATTAATGTAAGTAGGGTTTGATGGCTAAATCCTTCAATTTTCAATAAATCTACTCCTTCGAAGTATTGATAACCAATCAGGTTTAAATCAATATTTTTAGGTGTATTTTTATTGACTCTTTTGTATACTTTCGGATCTGTGTAGTGTTGCTTTTTATTGTTGTCACTATCAATCTGGTCTTCGAGTATTTTTTTTATTTCTATATCGCAATCTTTGATTTGATTTTGAAGATTTTGATACATCTGGTATTCCTGCTTTAGAGCAAATAGATAATCTTTACGTCCATTGCTTTGGAGTGCTTTTTGCATTTCATCTTCACTTTTTTTACAGTTTCCATTTCTTAAAGAAGCTAATTTTTGGGCATCTGTTTCTCCATTGCAAATTGCTTCTATCATCTTAAGTCCAGTCAAACCACAAATATCTTTAACAATTACATCCAAACGAAGATTGAGTAAACGAAGGTGTTTTGCATTTTCTTGCTTGTGTCAGCAGCGACATCGATCAAGTTTGCGCGGTGTCTACAATAGGTTCGGAGCTGTTCGGTTTGTAAATCAGGCAAAAAACTTCCTGATAATAGACCAATGGAATGTAATTTTTGTATCCATTGAGAGTCTTGAACATCGGTTTTTCTGCCTTTAATGTTTTTGGTAAATTTTCCATTGCACAATATTACCTGAAAACCGTCACTGAGTAAAACAGCATACAAGGCTTGCCAATAAGTACCTGTACTTTCCATTGCTACAGTTTGGATGTCATTTTCTTTGAGCCAATTTGATATTGCTTTGAGGTCTTCATTATAAACACCAAATTCTCTCACGTGTTCTTCTTTTTGACCAACAGCTACAAAATGGCTTCTGCTTCCGATGTCTATTCCAGCGGCTTTAGGATTGACAATATCCATCGAAATTTGATCTTGTTCTTTCATTTTTAAACTTTTAGAGTTAATAAAATGCTCAAAGAGGAAGCTCTTTCGGATAAATAGAATATTCTAATCGGGGTTACAAAAAAATTGTACCACCACTGGAGGTTTCACACACTTCCCAACCAGGATTACTCTCGTGCTATTACGCAACAGTTTTTAATCGGCCTTGCAATGAGCATAGCTAATTTAAGTTTTTTTACACAAGGATCGTTAGCTTCGGGAGGTAAGGCGCGCGGACTATGGGGGATTCTAACTAACGTTTTTATAATATTTTGAAAATCAATTATTTGCAAAGCATTGTTTTTCTTTAAAAATTCATTCCCTTTTCCGCTTTCTGTCGTTAGCTTCGGGAGGTAAGGCACGCGGACTATGGGGGATTACCGCTAACGTTCTGGTACTACAGCGGGTTTGGGACTAAATTATGCCCATTCTTCGGATTTGCCAAATCATCCCAATTACAAAACCATTTTCCCATTTAGCCTATTGCCCAAATCCGTTGTAGTAGCTGTTATGCAATCGGTTTTTTATTTACCAATCGGGCTTCCAATTTGTCAAATATTCTTTGGGAATTATTTGTTTTATATATATGTTTCCGTGATTTGAATTATCTTTTAAAATTATAGTATCTCCTTTAATTTCACCTTGCTTTTTACTAATAAATAATGAACAGTCACCAATTGTTGATATTTTAGTTTTAATGCTTTTAGAATTAATATAGTAATATCCTATTTTGGCTCTAACTGGGTTGAAATTTTCTCTGCATAAATTTAAAGTATCAGCTTTCGGAATTATAAATAACCCCACTTTATTATTTGGGTAAAATTTCAAAAAGCCTACATACGGATATGTATTATTATCTACTTTTTCATAATAGACATATTCTTTATTCAGGGAGTTATAGCAAAACTTATTTTCGTTTTATAAATGGCTAAGGTGTCACTATTCTCAGTTGAAATACTTTTATTTTCGAAACCTCTGATTTTTTTTCTGGGCAAACCATTTTCAGAAACTATTCCGTGATAACAACAACTTACAAATAGTAAACTTATATTAATTATAAAACATGCTTTTTTCAAAATACTAAACTTCATTATTTCTGCTTTAGGTGCTTGCTTTAAACTGTTGCATAACGTTCTGGCGCTTGGCGAGGTTGGGGATTAAAGATGCGGGATTTTTCGGTTAAACACAAATTTTTCAAATACAAAACCATCTTTAAATTCAGCCTAAAACCCCAATCTCGCCAAACGGCTGTTTATTCATCGATATCTTCAAATATTAGTTTGTTTTCTTCTTTTACGATTTCAATTGTTCTCCAAATTGCAGCATACCCTTCGCCTTGTGGTTCAAAAAGCTCTCTTACAAAATGGGTCTCCCGTTTCGTGATTTTTAATTCTTTTCGGGCCTTAATAATAGTCTTCAAGATTGCCAAAATACGATTGGGTTTCTTTGTCTAGATTAAAGTTTTTAGAACTTTTGATTTCGTTAATTATTCTTGTTTTGTCTTTTTCAGAAATCTTTAAAGTAAAAGTGTGATAATAATCTCCGATTGACGACATCGATTTATTTTCTAAAATCTCCATTACGTCTTTAAGTTCAATATTTTGCTCCTTTAAAAGTTCTTTTGCTTCATTTTTTGTAAATAGTTCATCTTCAAATATTTACATTAAAATTATTACCAAGAAAGATAATGCAACCAAAATGGATAGATATTTTCCAATTTTTGGATAACCTAACTTTTTGGTAACCAATAGAAAATAAAAATTGTTCCTACTACTACTACTACTATTATGATAATTAATAAAGCGATAAAATGTACTTACATTTTTTATTCTTTGTCAACTAGGTTTTCTGATTTCGTTCTGGTAAAATAGCCACTAACGGTTCGCTGTTTCTCGTCAGTGGCGCAATTTTTCTCACTGAACCATCATAAATATACCGAATGTTTAAAAACGAGAGTTGTTTGTGATAAAAAACATTCTCACTTAACAGTTCTGATAAATCCCAACCCTAGCCATTGAGAGGGAAATGAAAATAAAAAGCTGGAGGAGGGAATTAAAGATCGCCTTAAGAAAAACCATTAATCCTGATTTAGACTTTTTGACGTTTTAGCGACAAGCAGTTAGCTTACATAACCCCTGCAAAGATCCTATTGTCATCTCGTTGTCATCCCTTAGGTACCACCAACTACGCCCAGCACCTACTTTTTAACAAATCGCATCACACCATCGCCCAGTTCCGTCCTCGCCCGCATTACATAGTTTCCATTAGCAAGTGTTGTAACATTGACATCACCTTGGGGTCCGGGTGTTACATTTTCAAGTACCGACTGCCCTAAAAGATTATACACTGTTACCGACTGAACATTAACTTGTCTGGGAATACTGATGAATACCATATCGCCAGCAGGAACAGGATAAAGCATCAATTCAATGGTTTCAAATGATATAGTATGCAAAGACGTCTGCACCGTCACGACCGAAGTATTCGTCACAATAGGGAGATTGTAGTCAAAATAAATCGAAGCTGTATTCTCTAGTACAGCACCTTCTGCAAGCGAATTCAATGAACGAATTTTAAAAACCAAATAGCCATCATTATTATCAGCAGCAAACCCAAGCTGTATGTTGTTGAACATAAACTCGACCTGATTACCTTGTATCACGCGGGTAGTAAAAGGATGGCTACCGTCTACTGGACTCAAACTAGCGATATCAAATTTAGTGGTATCAATTATATCGGTCACCTTAATGTTTTGCGCCGATGCCGTACCCAAATTCTCGAATCGGATGCGGTAATACATATAATCACCTACTTGTTCCGAGCGCACATAGTCGCCTCCGAGGCAAATCTTATCATTAGGATCAAACGAATTTACTACCGTTTGCTCCAATGTCGCTTCATTATTCGTCGCAACTTCGTCTTGAGCAATGGTTGCCACTGCTGTAAATGTCAATACATCATTGCCATTCAGTGGTGGCGTATCGGTAGGGGTGTTCAAGTTCAGTTTTACAATATATTCAACTTCAGATAACGGCAATAAACCCTCTACATTCCATGTCACCGAGCCAAAACCTGCGCTTGCGGCCGAAGGGGTACTTTGGAGGTATTCCGCCGTAGCGGCATCGTACGCAAATTGGACAGTACCCGTTGCTGTTTGATTGCCATTGTTCCTAACCAAAACTTTATAATAGGCGTCAAAACCTGGTGTCGCTCTGTCAATTGGCACTATTACAACCGACAAATCATGGTGGATTCCGACTGCGGTCACACAGAAATTCTGGTTTGCATAATTCGTTGCCGATGGCATATTCAGACTGATACTTGATGGTGAAACGCTGAACCAAGTCGGATTGTCAAGTATAGGCGTGATAACACTTGTGCCATTTTTGAGCATTACGCCATGGTAACCATTGGAACTGGAATAATAAGAACTTTGGTTCGTACCGTTCACCAGTTTGTACTTAAGATACGTAAATCCGGGATCGGCATCGGTACACCCATCATTTTGCATGTCAAGTCGGGTATAGCCGTTTACAAGGTAGCTATCAGTACCGAGCAAGCGAATCATGCTGGTCCTATTAGACTGACCTCCAATATTTCCATAATCACCACAGTGCAAGATCATACCGTTAGGTTGCTGCACGACCCTGCGCACCTCCGAGTATTCTGTAATCGTAACGCTAGTACCAGCCGTCGATGGCGAAAAAGAATAAGTTACTGAACCGTTTGGTAACAGCATAGCAATACCATAAATACTGCTCGCGCTAAAATTACCTCCAATCAGGATATTGCCGTTAGGTCGCACCAAAATGTCATTTATCACAGGATTTGTGTCATATATTGGGGATGTAAACGTGTTGTCATAACTTCCGTCGGGGTGCAGCCGTGCTAAGCTCTTAGAATTGTTGCCGTCGCAAGAATCGAACCTTCCGCCCACCAGTATTTTTCCGTCAGGCTGTAATGCCAATGAAGACGTATAACCATTCCGACCTGTAAAACCGGCGTTGATATCAAATGTTGGATCTATTGTGCCGTCGGCATTTAGTTTTTCAAGATGGAGGGACGTCCCCACCCCTCCTGGGTCCGGCATGCGTATTGAGCCGGCTACAATCAACTTGCCATCTGGCAATACCAATACGGCAATACACTGCTCTATTTCGGGATGCTCATCATAAAAAGTGGTATCTAAAGCACCATCGGCGGTCAGGCGAAGCAGTTTTTTAGAAGAGTCATTTCCAACTAGTAGCTTCCCGTCTGGCAACAAGGTCAAACAGTAGATATAAGAAGACGCTGGCAAAGCTGGCGTGTCGAAGGTTGTATCAATACTACCGTCGGTGTTCAGCCGAATCATAGGTTTGATTACACCTGCTACGGTAAATTGGGAGCCCAATATAATTTTGCCATCGGACTGTATCAGTATAGGACATTTATGCGAATTTGCCGTATTATCGGTCAATACTCTAAAAGCAGCATCACTCGAACCGTCTGCATTGAGTCGTTCTATGGTTCGCGTCCATCCCGTATTGTAATTATATTGGGTAGCCTCAATGACAATTTTGCCGTCGGACTGAAGTGCCATATCGTTTACTTGTTTTTCATAATTATTCCAAACCGTAGCAGGAATAAATCCCGGATCGGCACTAGCTGCATTTTGCGCTTGAAATAAAGCAGGAAGCAACAACAGTAAAAGTAATAGTTTTCGCATGTTTCAGATTTTGGCCAAAGATAGTAAAGTAATGATACCAAACGCATTTAAATTGCAACTGTCTTGTCCTGATATAGGTTGATTATTTTTGGTTGTTTTATAATTTCAAAAATAGGTGATTGTAGCCGTAATATTGATAAGTTTAGAAAAAATCTTTGAGGGGATTTTTTTCCAAACTTGTCAACATTACTACGCAACTAAAATAGGAATTTTATTCTTCTTATATGATTTGTATTTGTGAATTTGATTCACGTGTGCAAATTCAGGTGTTTTCATTCCTAGAGAGCAATGTCTACGCTCATTGTTGTAAATTTCTATTGCTTGTTTTACCATTTTTTGAGCTGTTTTTAAGTTTGGAATTGTTTTATTTAAGCCAAATTCGTGTTTTAATATTCCATTAATTCTTTCTGCAACTGCATTTTCATATGGGCTGGAATTTTGTGTTGTGCTTAAAATAATGTTCTTAGATTTGGCAAATTCAGCAAAATCTGGACAACAATATTGCATCCCTCTATCGGAATGATGGATTAGATTTTCATTGATATAACGTCTATTTTTAACAGCCATTACTAAAGCATCTTTAACAAGTTGTACGCGCATATTTGTGTCAATTTTATAACCCATAATTTTCTTTGAATAAACGTCTGTGACTAGGGCTAAATAGGCATGCTGAGAGGCAAGTTTAATATAAGTTATATCACTGACAAATACCTGTTCTGCATGTTTAATTTCAAGGTTAACAAGTAAGTCTTTTGATTTATAAAACCCGTGCCTAGAGTCTGTTGTAATATGATAAAGCTTTGTTTTTCGTATTAATAAATTATGATATTTTAAAAAATGCATGAACTTGTCTCTACCCATTTTTATGTCATTTTTTTCAAAATCATCTTTCAGGTCAAGGTATAGTTTTTTGGCTCCATATCGAGCCATTTTTTGACGAATAGGAGTGATGAGTTTTTTGATTTTTAGAGTTTCTAAATCCTCAATTTTCTGTTTATTAATTCGTTTGTAATAAGCCTGAGTGCTTATTCCGAAACACTTGGAGAACCATTTGATTTTAAAAGGTCTTTTTTCTTTTTCTCCACTTCTTTTAGCAATGCTTCGGGTAATGACTTTTTTGCAAAATCAAGATTAGTACTTACTTCAAAATCAGCAATTATCATTTGTTGAAAATCTTTAATGAATTCCAGTTCTTCGATACGCTCTTTAAGTTTTTTTAGTTCTTGGTTCTTGCTCATAGTTTTGGAGTTTTGCTCAAAGGAACGCAATTTTTTCATCCAATACGTTATTGAAGAGCGAGAAATTCCATGCAACTTTGAAGCATGATTTAGGGAAATTTGACCGTTTGAAATTTGGTCAATGATGGAAAGTTTTAAGTCAAAACCGATTTTTTTGTACTCAATTTTTGGACAGTGTCCTTTTTTTGTAGGTTCCATAGTTTACTAAAAGTGTTTAATTTTTAGTCAACCTATTTCAGGATTTGTCATTTGGCGAGCTTGCCACTAACGTTCTGGCACTACAGCGGGTTTGGGGTTAAATTAAGCCCTATTTTCGGATTTGCCAAATCATTCCAAATACAAAACTATCATTCCATTAAGCCCAATGCCCAAATCCGTTGTAGTGGCTGTTAGTGGCTGGATTTATTTTCTAGGTATATTTTCCTCATTTCCTCTATGCTGTATGCTTTTTTTCTTTTATGTATCATAGAATGACAATTAGGACACACTGGAATTAAATCTTTTAATGGATCAACTTCATAAGTTTTACCAATATTTGCTATTTGGCTGATATGATGAACGTGTATAAAATCTTTCCCAATTTCTCCGTAAGTTTTTTCAAAATTTAGTTTACATACTTGGCAAGATAATCCAAAATGTTCAATACATTTTTTTCGGGCATATGGGTTTCTTTCATATTTTGTTAAGCGAACTTGATTCGGCGTGCCTTCTGTATAAGTTTTTTGATTTTCACTATCAGAATTTTTAAAAGGATTAAACCTTATCTTTTGAGTTGTTAAAAAATCAAACCAAACAGATTCTAGTTCTTCAGTTACTTCATTTTTTATTGAAATACCAGAGGCTTGAGTTGACCAATGCTGACTGTTTAACTTCCCTTGTTTTAATAAATCAATTGATAGTATGGAATCTTCTTTTGGATTTAATAAAGCTTCAAAATCTACAATAACTCTAGGAACCATTTTTCCGCTACCGCTCCAATGTGGTGATAAAAATGGAGAAGTAGCAACAAATCCAGCTCCAATTATTCCACGTTTTCCTTTTCCCAATTTTATTAAAAAAGCTCTATCACCTATATTTATTGATTTGTGACTAGCGCAACTCCACATTTGAGTAACCCGTCCTGTTTTTTCAAGTTCTTCAATGTTTTGTTCAAGATTTGTCCAATCCCATTTTTCAGGATTCCAAGCAAATAAAAATGTATTCATATATTCTATTATTCTCGATTCTGCGCGCATCTAGCCACTAACGTCCCCGCGCTACAAGCAGTTTGGGACTAAATTAAGCCCATTCTTCGGATTTGCCTAATCTTCCAAATACAAAACCAATTGCAAATTAAGCCTAATACCCAAATTGCTTGTAGCGTGTGTTGGCAGATGTATTTATTTTCCGTTTTCAATGAATTGTAAAGCGCGATCTAAAACCTCGTCTTTCCCTTGCTGAATACCAAGTATAGTTGGTTTTACTTCAATATCCGGAATGATTCCGATTCTTTGTGTTTGACGTTTGTCAGGATAGTATACTCCAATTCCTGAAAATTGTGTAAAAAAGGCTTTAATAATTTCAAAACGACTTACATTTCCATCTGCGCCACCGGTTTGACTACCAATAACAGTTGTATCATCAGCGGTTTGAAAGCTCATAGTCATTTCTTCTGATTGGCTTACAGATTCCCCATCAACCAATACAACGACCTTACCTTTGTAGTTATTTTTATTTTCAGTACCGCAAGGTCGCGGCCCTATCCATTTGAATCTTCCGACATAAGTAGAATCTGGTTTTGTAAACAAAATATCTTTTCTTTCTTTAGAATTCAAAAAATTCGATATATCTTGACCTGTTCCATTTGGATAATTTCTAATATCAAAAACAATTGCTTTAGCAACATTGAGTTTTTCAATCATAACAGGAATATCTTTAACTTCTAGAGTACCCATATTGACATAACCAATATTGTTTTCTAGCATTTTAAATTTTTCCTCTTGCTTTACTTTTTTATCCTCGTTTTTGTTTACAGTTTGATAATCATACCTATTTACAGTTCTTGTGATGGTTTTTCCTTCCTTAAGAAATTCTAATTTAGCGGTGTCTGAATATCCATAAAGACCAAATCTCATCAAAATACTAAGATATGAAGCTTCATTTGACCCATTAATTAAATTCCTGTTTTCTGCAATAAAATCCTTAATTGTTTTATCGTTGTATTTAATAATAACATCCCCTATTTTTATATCATCTACTTTTGCAAGTTCATCTGATGTAATTTCTGTAACAATCATTTTTTCATCAATTATTTTACATTTAAAAGGGAAGATATACTTTTGTTTTCCACCATATTTATAAAATACAGCATGACTATCATTAAGTTTAACCGTTAATTTTTGGAATGCTATATAGAAAGCCTCCTCATCTTTGGCTTCGATGAAAGCGGGTAACATTTCGTCTAAAGTTTTATCCCATTTTTGATCCATCAAATATTTGTCGGGAAAGAAGTATTCTATCACATTCCAATATGTAAATAAGGCTAGAATTCTTGAATTTTTTTCACTATAATTAAGTTTGTCAAAATTCTCATTTTTCAATATAACATTTCCACCTCTGCCAAATGTCACGTAATGTTGCTCTCCTTGGAATCTGTTATTTTCTATAAATTCTAACTTCTTCGAAAGGGATGTAGAAAACAATTTATTGCTGTTAATCCATGATAGATCAAAGTTCTTGTCGAAAAACTCAATATCTTTTGGCACAGCGATTGGAGCAATTTCTTTTACTTCTCCTAGAGAATCGATCCAGTTTTCTAGAACTAATGAAAATTCTTCTTTAGTATTTGCTTGTTCAATTTTTGGCAAGACATCAAAAAGCTGTTTGTCCCAGTCTGTTTTACCGCCGGCAACTTGAGGATGGTAATATTTTAAATAACCCCAAACTTTACAAGTTGCAACCAGTTTTTGGGTTTCAGTAAGTTTGGTTTGTGCAAAGATGGCTTGCGAAAGTATTAAAAGGAACAGTAATGTAATTTTTTTCATTTATATTTTAATTATGTTAGTTTCTGACTTTTTGTGGCAATATATCTGCCAACGTTATGCTGGTAGGCGATGTGGTGGACTGATAAGCCGAAACCTTTCAGATTTACCAAATATTAGCAAGTATTCACAATCATTAAATTAAGCCGAGTGCCACCATATTGCTTACCAGCGGTTATGCGTTCGGCTTTTCTTTTCACAACAATATTAATCAATTAAACATAAAATTATGAATTTAGAATTAAAACATTTAGCACCATATTTGCATTATAAAATAATGACTAAAAATAACGACAATCTTGAAGTTATGTTATTGGGCGGTTTGTCAGGCGACACAGCCGAACTTCTACAATTAGAAGGAATAGGAACTGATAACGAATACTGTAGATTATCAGGGTTCGAAGAGTTCAAACCTATCTTAAGACCATTGAAAGATTTGTCTAATGAAATAACACATAATGATAAAAAATTTTATCCATTAGCTTGTTTACTTATTTCAAAATATCCAAAATGGTTTGTAGACCATTTTGACAGTGAAAAATATAAAAATATTACAATTGATTTTACAGGAAGATATGCAGAAGCATTTATAACCTATCAAGCAACTCATTCTATTCAATTAGATTCTACTTATATTTTAAATGAAAGTTTTAACATAATTCAAAAATTACTTGAATGGCATTTTGACGTTTTTAATTTAATTGAAAAAGGTTTAGCGATTTCTATTCACGATGTTGAGCAAGCTGACGCATAACGTCCCGCTACTACAGCGGGTTTGGGACTAAATTAAGCCCATTCTTCGGATTTGCCAAATCATCCAAATACAAAACCATATTTAAATTAAGCCAATTACCCAAATCCGTTGTAGTAGCTGTTACAGGATGGTTGTTTCTGGCCGATATTCCTAATTATTAATCAATTTTCAGCCTTGTCTTGGCAGATTTAAAACCCAATTCTTGCCCAAATCTCGGCTAAATTTCATTCCCTTTTTTCGTTTCAATTTCGCAATCAAAACGATTGTTTTTATTCCCAATGAAACTTCAATATTTAAGTTTCAGTTTTCGCAATCTAATTTAAAACTCCAATTTTCAATTTCCGTTTTTCAGATTCAGTGTAGAAATCCCGAAATTCAAGTTTGTTTTTCAAGTTCTGCTTTTCAGATTCAGTTTGGAAACTCCAATATTTAGGTTCGCTTTTCAAGTTCTACATTTCAAGTTTTGTATTTCGGTTTTCTGCGCAACTAAATGTTTTTAAAAACGTGATTTTAACTGAAATGCTCTTTTTCAACTATCCTGTAACGTTCTGGCACTACAGCGGGTTTGGGATTAAATTAAGCCTATTCTTCGGATTTGCCAAATCAACCCAAATACAAAGCCATCTTTCCATTAAGCCAATTGCCCAAATCCGTTGTAGTGGCTGTTATGCATCGTTCTTTTATACTTATAGATCTACCCATACTTTTACATTGCTAGGTGGACGTCTTGTTTTTTTTCGTTCTACGTATTCTTTAATTTTTGATGCATCTTCTGCATTTGGTTGAAGTCTTAAATATTCTTCAAAACATTCAAACATTCTGTCTGTTTCAGCATAAGTCAACCCGTCAGTTTTTAGAAGATTGGAATAACCTTTTCCTATGAACCAATTAGCAGAATAATATTGTGGACTTTTTTGGTCAAGTAATGTTAAGGCTTTTTCAAATCTATTATTTGCTTGTTTGTATTCAGTATTGTAAAAATATCCGATTCCACTATACCAAATTGCTCCAACGTTTTTATTATCTATTTTAAGAACTTCGTCAAGTATTTTTTGTCCATCAGAATATTTTTTTGCTTGAATTAGAGTCAGTCCAAGTTGACATTGATAGATTAGATTTGTTTTGTCGGATTTAATAGCTTCTCTAAATGTCTGTTCTGCTTTGTCAAATTGTTGGCTATTCAAATATGAATTTCCTTTGTCCAAAAATTCGTTTTGCGCGAAAGTTGTCAAAATAGTTGTCAAAAATAATAATACTGTGAATGTAGTTTTTTTCATTTAGTCGTCGTTTTAGTAGAATGATGCATAACGTTCTCGCGCTACACGCAGTTTGGGGTTAAATTAAACCCATTTTTCGGATTTGCCAAATCATCCCAAATACAAACCAATTTTTCCATTAAGCCAATTGCCCAAATTGCTTGTAGCGTGTGTTACCAGCAGTATTTTATTCCCATTCAGTTTCTGTTCCCAATTGGGTTAATTTTGAATAAAGAGCACTTAATCCATAAGTTCCGCTTAATCCGTAATCTTTAATTTTCTTAATTGAACCATCTTCAAAAAAAATGTCAAGATTTGCTGTTGAAGCATCAGTATAATTAACTTCGTAGTAATCGTTTAATTTCTTAATTTCTATGTAATTTATTAAGTCAAATATTTCGTCAACAATTTTTTGGTTTAACTGCTTTGTCGATTTTCCTTTAAACTTAGTAAATTCAATACCATCAAACTGAGCAACACCATTTTTGTTAATTGTTAGTTTAAAAACAGGACAATCTCCAAAGCAGAAATTTGTTTTAATCTCTATGGATTTAATTTTATTATCAATGATTACTTTGTCGTTAAGTTCAATAAAAGAATCATACTTATATGTTAATGTGTCTATCTTGATGTATTTTTCAATGTTATCATCAAAGTCAAAAGGTAAATTTACTTTTCGAATTCGTAATTGATTTTTATCTTGAATTTTAATTGGTTTAATGTATTCACATTCATCAAAATTAATAATGTTTCTAATTAATTTGAATTCGTTTTTTCCTTTATCAATTATTACATTTTGCGTGTAACCATAAAAGTGAGAAATGAATATCAAATCTGTTAATCCGTCGTTGTTAATATCAATTTTTTGCCAATTTTTGATTTCATCTATTCTGAATATTTCTTTGCATTTTAATTGACTATAAATAGAGTCTGTAGAATTAATGTCAAATATTCCATATTTAAAGTCTTTATACCTTATTATCCCATATTCTGGATAAACAGTTTTTACAAACTCAATAACATCTTTTGTTGTTTTAAGATTGTCAATTTTATTTCCAAAAACTATATTTGAAAATATAAATGTTAATATAATCGTGAATTTTGTCATAATATTGCTGGTAACGTTCTGGCACTACAGCGGGTTTGGGATTAAATTAAGCCCTATTTTCGGATTTGCCAAATATTCCAAATACAAAACCAACTTTCCATTATGCCAAATGCCCAAATCCGTTGTAGTGGCTGTTGGCGGTAGTATTTTTAATCTTTATCGTTTCTTCCTAATTGCTGACACCAACTACAAAGTCCACCATTATCTTCGGCACCAGACATTTCGCTCCACGGAATTTCAAGACCACATCTTTTACAATCACCAAAAACGTAATGACTTATTGATTCTTCAAAAACAAATTTTTGTTTGTCTGTTAAGCTTTCAAAACCTTTGTCTATAACAAGTTTCGCAATTCCTTCTTCTTTACTACCATTTAATCTTTTGTTTTCAATAAGTTCCTTTACAAATTCATTGAATTCTTCTCCAGAGTATTTTTGATCACTCATAATTAATTTTCATTTGGTTTTATTTCGCTTGTTTTATATAGTTCTTTTAAGTTTAGTGAAGGATGCGAATTTTCAATTTCCGCATTAACAGCATTCGGAGATAATAATTCCCAAGCATATAAAGAAATTAAGCCTTCTTGTTCAAAAAACTCATTTACTCTTTCGAGTTCAGTAATTAATATTCCTGTTAGACTTGCAATTGTTACATTGTAAATTCCATTTTCTTTTCTGTTCTTAATAGCTAAAACATTTATAAAATTAGCTAAACCTTGTATCGATGTAATATTATTTTCCATTTTAATTTCGTTAATTTTTTAGTTGTTTATCGGGCAATATTACCGCCAACGTTCTCGCGCTACAGCGGGTTTGGGATTAAAAATGCGCAATCTTTCGGTTATGCCAAAACTTCCAAATACAAAACTAACTTTCCATTAAGCCAATTGCCCAAATCCGTTGTAGCGTGTGTTAGCAGTTCGGTTATTTTCCTTTTAAACATTCCGTTATATCAAAATAAACGGATGTCATTTCATTTTCAATATTAGCATCCTTTTTTAATATTTCAATATGAATTAAGTTGTAAGTTTTTCTTTTGACTTCGTAAAATTCACTTCCAAATGGTTTCCAACCTACATTTATTAATCCATACTTATTTTCCAAATATTTATTTTCGGCGTCAATTCCTTCTTCTTTATTTTTAGCATTTTTAATTTTAATAGCACTTTCAAATATTTCTCCATTACCAACTTCATATACAATTCCGGGTGCATTTGGAATTGTAACAATAGTTTTTTCTGCCTTCTGTGCGTTACAAATTGAAATTGTAAATAATAAAATTGCTAATATATTTTTCATTTAATTTTTCGGTTTTCTCCGTTTTTGTTGTCTTGTCCTGATATAGGTTGACTATTTTTGGTTGTTTTATAATTTCAAAAATAGGTGATTGTAGCCGTAATATTGATAAGTTTAGAAAAAATCTTTGAGGGGATTTTTTTCCAAACTTGTCAACATTACTACGCAACTAAAATAGGAATTTTATTCTTCTTATATGATTTGTATTTGTGAATTTGATTCACGTGTGCAAATTCAGGTGTTTTCATTCCTAGAGAGCAATGTCTACGCTCATTGTTGTAAATTTCTATTGCTTGTTTTACCATTTTTTGAGCTGTTTTTAAGTTTGGAATTGTTTTATTTAAGCCAAATTCGTGTTTTAATATTCCATTAATTCTTTCTGCAACTGCATTTTCATATGGGCTGGAATTTTGTGTTGTGCTTAAAATAATGTTCTTAGATTTGGCAAATTCAGCAAAATCTGGACAACAATATTGCATCCCTCTATCGGAATGATGGATTAGATTTTCATTGATATAACGTCTATTTTTAACAGCCATTACTAAAGCATCTTTAACAAGTTGTACGCGCATATTTGTGTCAATTTTATAACCCATAATTTTCTTTGAATAAACGTCTGTGACTAGGGCTAAATAGGCATGCTGAGAGGCAAGTTTAATATAAGTTATATCACTGACAAATACCTGTTCTGCATGTTTAATTTCAAGGTTAACAAGTAAGTCTTTTGATTTATAAAACCCGTGCCTAGAGTCTGTTGTAATATGATAAAGCTTTGTTTTTCGTATTAATAAATTATGATATTTTAAAAAATGCATGAACTTGTCTCTACCCATTTTTATGTCATTTTTTTCAAAATCATCTTTCAGGTCAAGGTATAGTTTTTTGGCTCCATATCGAGCCATTTTTTGACGAATAGGAGTGATGAGTTTTTTGATTTTTAGAGTTTCTAAATCCTCAATTTTCTGTTTATTAATTCGTTTGTAATAAGCCTGAGTGCTTATTCCGAAACACTTGGAGAACCATTTGATTTTAAAAGGTCTTTTTTCTTTTTCTCCACTTCTTTTAGCAATGCTTCGGGTAATGACTTTTTTGCAAAATCAAGATTAGTACTTACTTCAAAATCAGCAATTATCATTTGTTGAAAATCTTTAATGAATTCCAGTTCTTCGATACGCTCTTTAAGTTTTTTTAGTTCTTGGTTCTTGCTCATAGTTTTGGAGTTTTGCTCAAAGGAACGCAATTTTTTCATCCAATACGTTATTGAAGAGCGAGAAATTCCATGCAACTTTGAAGCATGATTTAGGGAAATTTGACCGTTTGAAATTTGGTCAATGATGGAAAGTTTTAAGTCAAAACCGATTTTTTTGTACTCAATTTTTGGACAGTGTCCTTTTTTTGTAGGTTCCATAGTTTACTAAAAGTGTTTAATTTTTAGTCAACCTATTTCAGGATTTGTCATGTGGTTAACTGACTGCTAACGTTCCCGCGCTACAAGCAGTTTGGGACTAAATTAAGCCCTGTTTTCGGATTTGCGAAATCTTCCAAATACAAACCAATTTTTCCATTAAGCCAAATGCCCAAATTGCTTGTAGCGTGTGTTAGTGGCTGGCTCTATTTAATCCATTTGTTAATGTCCGTAATTATTTTTTCACAGTTTTCTTTTACTTCTTTTCCCGTGTAGCGTAAAACTTGAAATCCTAATTCTTGTAATTTTCGGTCTATATTTCTATCTCTTTGTGCTTGTTCTTCTGTCCTTTCGTGGTAAGTATGTCCATCAGTATAAATACAAAGTTTTGTTTGTCTTTTCTCTATGTAAAAGTCAACTACTGTCAATACTTCTTTAAAATTATTTTGACAATCTCCATAAGTTTTACCTTCTATTGATATGTTTTGTCCATACCAATTTAATGGATATTGAGTTTGGAATTTAAGATAGGATTTTGAAAGTTCTAGATAAAGTTTTCTTTCTAATGGGCTTTGTAAAACGAATAAACATTCTTTACATTTATATGTGAGTTTATAATTGCAATTTTGACATAATTCATCCGTTTTGTAATGCTCGTCAATGATTTTGGCTTTGTCATTTGTGATTTGTAAAACTTCTGCTGTTGTTGTTTCTTCTATAAGTTTATCTAATTCATTTCTTAATTTTAAAAGGTCATTTCTGTCACAAACAAATGTCTTTTGCCATTGTTCTCCTTTCTCTTCAAGTGTAAATAAATATGACACCGTTTCGCTTACTTCTGACTGCAAACTTCTTCGTGAATTGTCTATTTTAATTTTCTTTATGCTAATTGGTATTCTTCCCATTTATATTCGTTTGATTTTTTTTGAGTTCTGCGGTGAGCTAGCCACTAACGTCCCCGCGCTACAAGCAGTTTGGGACTAAATTAAGCCCATTCTTCGGATTTGCCAAATCATCCAAGTACAAAACCATATTTAAATTAAGCCAAATACCCAAATTGCTTGTAGCGTGTGTTACAAGAGGTTTTTGTTTTGAGTAATGAACTTTTATAGACAATGATTTAATTTAAAAACCACCAATCTTTCGAAAGGTGGTTTTTGATTTTATTTCAAATCACTATTGAAAATTTGTTTTATGAAATTTACTGAATATCATTTGTTCTAATCCACTCCTAAAGACAATGACAATACTTCAATATCTTTGACTAAATCAGTAGAATTTTAATACGAAAAAAAACTTGCTTGGCCTTTTTCTTTTATTAATAAATTAAAAGATACTATTTTGGTTTTATTAAGTAAAAAATATTGAACTATTTTTTCTCCTTTTGAATCCAATAGAACATATACATTTTCTTTTATTTTGTCTATTCCGTTAATTATCAAATCGCTTTTATTTTCGTGAATTTTATATGAAAATACTTTTGGGTTTTCGATATTTTTTATTGAGTAATCAGGATAAAACCATGGGCTAAACGTCCCTTTTCTTGTTTCCTCAACTATACCTATAGCCATTTTTTTTCTTTCTGATAAAGAAAAAGAGTTCGTTTTGTCGGGTCTAATATCAATATATTTTTCTACAACTTTTAGTGCTGAAATATCATTGTTAAACAAATCAACGACAAAATGTTCTATCATTTTTTCTCTTTTAGAATTTTGACAAAGAGTAATGTTAAAAGATAAAAAAGCTATTATTAAAACTGATGTTTTCATGTGCTATTTATTTATTTACAATTTCCTTTTGATTGGGGTGATTTATTACTTGATTTATTTATACTTAAAACACTTGTACTATTCATACTTCTTATTTCTTGACCTAGTTTTCCTGGACTTCTTCCTGAATAAGTAAAACTAGATACAGTAGTCGATTTTAGGGACATCCCTCCAATGTTCCCAACATTTATTGCAAAATCTGTGCAAGCATAGGAGTTTACATTGTAAGTTTTTGGATAGTTTTCTATGTAGTTAATAATCGAGTTTAATTCACTAGAATTAATATTTTTTGAAATACTAACATGATACAAATAATTATTATTTCCTCTAATCTCTGAATCATATGTTTTGCCTACCGCAACCAAAGCAGAATTAGATGATTGGATTGGGTAAAAACCTAGTTGACGAACAATACCATTTTGTTCAATACCAATAAAGGCATGTCCAACAGAATTAGCTCCTATAATATCTTCTGAATTTTCATTTGGTTGCTGTACATATATTGTAAGAGTTGCTCCTGAAGTTTTGTTAAAGCATTTAAGTTCTTCTTTTGGATCAACTTTTTTCGTTAATAAATCTAAAACAAAATTCATTTCTGGAGTACCACCTCCTGAATTACCACCTCCTTGAGGACTATGTATAAAGCTACCTGCATTACTACTATCATTCAAACCATTGGAAACCCCTACTATTGTAACAGAGATATTGGGTTTAGTACCAGAACTCTGAACTGTTACATTTCTTAATTCATTTGTTCCAGTAAATGTAAAAGGATCTCCTCCTCCGCTCCCCCCCTAATATACAATCTTCATTCCGGCATGGCGGAATGGTTGCTTGTCTTCCTGTGATGGAGGTATGAATAATAGATTTGGTATTTATAACTTTTATATTTATCACATTAGTTGATAAACTATTGTCAAATTGAAGACATTTTGAAGAACCGTTTACCAAATCCCAATTGATGATGTATCCATCAAAGTTGTTTAAATCAAAATTATTCTGCTCATTTTTATTTGAAATAAGTTCAAATAAAGCAATCTTAAAATCTTTTGTATCTTTTTGAGGATAAAGATAAAGGATTTTTTTAGTATTATTTTTTGACGTTGTTGTGTTTTCTAATACTGGCACAGCTACCGCCATTGAGCCGTCCGTAAGTTTGGTAGTTGCGGCATTGTTCCAATCATATGTTAAATTTTTAAAAACAAAGTAAAAATTCTGTTTAGACTCATAATCATTAAACCAACTTTTAGCACTTGAAATACTGGATGTAGTGTTTACCTCTGTTGGATTTTCATTTTCACAACTGGAGAACACAATAATAAAGTAAAATAGAATTACTTTTGAAAATGTCATTAGTTTTTGTTTCATTACTTTTTTGTTTTTTACCTATTCATTTTGCAAAAGCTGGGTAGAATAGGATTTATTTAGCCCCACGTTATTTTATGATTTCATCTTAAAAACTGTTGTTTTTTAGCAGTATTTTTCGGTAAAATCTCTTGTAACGTTCCCGCGCTACAAGCAGTTTGGGATTAAGGAAGCGTAATCTTTCGGATTTGCCAAATCTTCCAAATACAAACCAATTTTTCAATTAAGCCAAATGCCCAAATTGCTTGTAGCGTGTGTTGGCGGTTCGGTTTTTTCTCTCTATTTTGGTTTATGATAAAACAATCTTTTTTAATTTTTTATAATAATTATTATATGTTTTTTATTTTTTAACATAAAAGGTGTAAGTTTCTTTCTCTATAGCTTTTTTTCTTGCTTTTTTGTCAATAGTAAAACCACTTTCGTCTAGTAAATATTTTCGGTTACCGTCAGAGTCTCTATAAATATTTGGGTATAATTTTTTTATACGTTTTTTTTTACTCACCCAAAATGTCCAAACTTCTGAATTTTCAAATATAAATCTTCTTGCACTAAAATCGTATTTTAAAGAATCATAAGGCAAAAATCTAATTTGTTCTTTTCTTAATTTAACTTCTGTATTATTTGAATCTAATTTATAAAATACTATTTCATTATCTGTAATTCTTATGTGTTCAGTAAATTTGCCAGGATAAGGATCATAATTTAATTCTTTTAATTTCCAATCCCCTTTAAGTTCATTAATGATTTTTTTTTGAGCTATAGGTAAAATTGAGTCAATTTTCTTTCTAGCTACTTTTTTAATTATTGTATCAGAGCCATATTTTTCAGCCATATAAAATTGTGAAGTTGCAACTTCATAATTTTTCTTTTTTAAAAATTTCTCGCCACTTTCAAACCAATCCTTTTGAGTTAATGATTTTTGTGCCTTTAAATTCAAAGAGAAAAGTAATAGAATAAGAAAATTTAATCTGATAATGTAAATCATAACTAATTGTAATTTTAAAAGTAGTTTTCTTTATTATGGGTTTCGTTAAACTGACCGCCAACGTCTTGGCACTACAGCGGGTTTGGGACTAAATTAAGCCCTATTTTTCGGATTTGCCAAATCTCCCAAATACAAAACCATTTTTCCATTAAGCCAAATGCCCAAATCCGTTGTAGTGGCTGTTACCTGTGCGCCCTTTTGCGTTCAGTTCAGCCGTTTAGTTTGGGTCTGCTTCTCATAGATTTAGATTTGTTGTGATTTTCTTATACGTTGTGACATAGTCTCTTATTTTTCTAATTCTTTAATTCGCTCTTCAGAAATACCTAAACTACTGGACAAACGATTGAGCAATCGTCTTTCTCTCTCTGTAATTTCTCCGTCTGCTATTATGGCTTGATATTCTTCCAAATACTCTTTTTCGTTTTGGCTTAATTGTGTGATTTCTTCTTCTATCTGCTTGGCCTCTTCTTCTGAAAGCCCCAAATTTTTACGTAATCGTTCTAAAACTCGACGTTCTTTTTCGTCAATTTCGCCGTCATCTTCGAGCATAAAACATATTTCTTCAGCATACTGCTGATAACTTTCGTTCGAAGTTGTTTTATTTTCGATTCCAACAGTATTTTCATTAGAAACAACTTGTTGCAGATTGTCAATGTCTTCAAATTCTACGGCTATTTCTAATGTATAGTTTCTTTCTGTTACCGATTTAAAATCTATTTCGTTAGTATAACTACCCCCTGCTTTTGCTTTGCCCCAAAGAAAGGTAATTTCGGCATTGAGTTTTTTAATTTCATTGGTCGATAGAGTTTCAACTTGCTTGGTTGAAATAACTTCGGTATGTATTAGTAAATTTCCGTTTAGTCGTTGATTTGCCAAACGTTGCCACCCTAAATTAGAATGATACCAAACCAAATTATTAGGAATAAAAGGTGCTTTCTTAGGATTAAATATTTGATGAAATTTCACATTGAGTTCATGTTCTAATGAACCGTCTTCACTACTGTTTTTTTCGTAATCTCCTCTTGCAGAATTTATCTTAGCATCTAATGAAGCATTAGCTTGCATATTATTTTTTTGATTTTCAGTATTTACATTTCGTTCTTGGCTTGAAATATCTATTTTCTTGGCACCCAAACTACCTAAAAGCAACATTAGTTCGTGCAAACGGTCTGTAAATAACTCTTTTTCGAATTCTTTAATTGGTAAATATGCGTTTTTGTTAATAGGGTGACATATATAAACTTCATTTTCTTTTGGATGATTTAGTGGGAATTGTATATTTTGTGGCAAATTATCTTTTTTAAGTACAACCATTCCGTCCATTGAAGTGTGTAAAATATCATAACTTATAAAAATTAATTTCCTTTTATTATAGTCTATGTTTGAGAATCCATTTTTTAGTTCGGCGTAAGCAGTCGTGACATTTTCTTCCAATATAGATTTAGTTTCAATTTCAGAATTTTCTAAACTATATGCAAAGTTATTTACAGCTGATAAGTAATCTTTATTGTCAGCATATGCTTGTCCTATTAGATTTGTTATATCAATATCATAAGTCAAATTAGCATTGTCACATATTCGTTTGTATTCTTCAAAAATTTTTATTGCTTGAATAGATTTTTCTGTTGAGGCAATTTTATAATAATAATAAAAATCTGCATCAACATTAATGCTGTTTATATCTATGTAATCATTTTTAAACTTTTCTAAAAGGACAAAAGCTTTTTCTCGGGTATTATCTTGTTTTATTTTGTCTTCTGAAAATAAATTTTCAATTTCTTGTTTTAATTCGTTGTATTGATTGATGTTATCTTGCTCTTGATTGTTAACAAATTCTATAATTTCTAAAAATAATGACAACAATGTTTTAATCGTTGTTTCTTTTTCAGGCGAACCAAAACGTGTTAAATTCAAATCAATTTGATCTGTGCTATTCTTTTTAAAAAACCTAAAAAAATCTCCTTTAACTTCATCTACATACCAATCTATGTTTTCAATTTCTTTCCAAATGATAATATCGCATTCATCGGTTTTTTTTTCTGTGCCTTCTGTTTCTTCTGACCATAGTGCTACTAAAGCTGTCTCATCTAGTAAGGCTATGCGATAGTAATTCCTATCCATTCTAAACAATTTACCTGAATTATCTTCAAAATTTTCGCGCTTGAACCCTAATAACCAATCGGCATTTGATTCGAGTATTTGTTCATTAAAGTTTGAGTTTACCTTATCAATCATTTTGTTAAAAACTGCGCGGTCAATTTGTAGTTGGCCGTTATCGTCGGAAAAGTAAATATCTCCGTGAAAATTGTTTTTGTTCAGTTGAGAACGGTATTTTTTAATTATGTCTAAAATGGTGTTCATAGTTATTTGTTTCTATCTACGGATTTTGGTTAATTCTAAATTACTTTATATTTATTTGACTTCATGCAATCTTAACCACGTCTATGTAAGCAGAGGAAACAGCATTTGCCTTTTTAATATCTACGCCATATATGCGCATAAAGGCATTAATTACTTCTGTTCCGCCATTTACCAAAAGCGGGTTAGAAAAGTGGTTTGAAACGACTTCTACACTCATTCCTTTTTCAAGTCGTACTCCGTTAGTTAATCTGGAGTGTTTTACGGTTGCTCTGTACAATGGCATAATTATATAGTTTTATTTGTTGTGCCTACTCTCTGTGTTTTTTCGGCTTCTCCTTTTTTTTCTAAATATAAAATGATTTAACTTCAAATTATATCTGAAAAATCTATTTTCATTTTTTAATAGGGTGTCAGATTTTAGGGTGACAGGTAACGTTCTCGCGCTACAAGCAGTTTGGGATTAAGGAAGCGTAATCTTTCGGATTTGCCAAATCTTTCAAATACAAACCAATTTTTCCATTAAGCCAAATACCCAAATTGCTTGTAGCGTGTGTTGTGAGCAGTTATTTTTTGCTTTTTTCCAATAGTTCACATACATCAACGTCTAGAATTTCAGCTATTTTGTACAATAATGGGATACTTGGTTGTTTGTTATTGTTGCAATAATTTGTCACAACAACATAGCTTTTGTCTATTTGTTTTGCTAACCAAGTTTGTGTTCTTCCCTGCGATTCTAAAATGTCTTTAATTTTATTCACTATAATTTGATTGCGTATTTTAACATACAAATGTATCAATAAACGATATGTTAATAAAAAAATCTTAATAATATTTGATTATATTGTAAAACAATATATATTTGTGTCATTAAACAATAAAATATGAGTCATTCATTTACCTTTTCAGATTTATGTGCAGGAATAGGAGGATTTAGACTTGGTTTAGAAGCAATTGGAGGTGATTGTGTCTATTCTGCCGAGTTTAATGATGATTGTGAAAAGACTTATTCTGCTAATTATGGCGATAAGTTTGATTTTAAAGACGTAACAAAAATAGATGCGACTAGTTTCCCTTATGTTGATGTTTTTTGTGCAGGATTTCCGTGTCAGCCATTTTCTATAGCAGGGAATCAAAAAGCATTTAGTGACCCTAGAGGTGAAATATTTTTTAAGCTTGCTGAACTTATTCAGGTAAGTCAGCCTAAAGTTATTTTTCTTGAAAATGTCACAAATCTAGTTAAGGTTGAAAAGGGGAGAGTGATGCGAGATATCTTATCAATCTTAAATGAAATTGGATATAATGTTTCTTATGATATTTTAGATAGTTCAGATTTCGGAGTTGCTCAAGCAAGAAAAAGAGTGTACATAATTGGGAAAAGGAAAGATTTAGGGAATGAACCATTTTTATTTACAAGAAAGACTAAAGGCAAAGTAAGTTTCAAAACAATAATTGAAAAAGGAGATAATTCAATTCCAATTTCGGATAAATGGCAACAATATATTGATTTATATACCGGTGTTATTGATGAGAAACAGCTAGGTTTTGAAGTCCCAAAAACTAGAAAAAAACTTGAGAGAGCAGATATTCAAGCTGATTTGTTTGATTGCGTTTTACAAATTCGCTCTAGTGGAATTAGAGCCTTATCAATTGATAAACCATTACCGACTTTTGCAGTAAGTATAAGTGGTGGTGGTGCAATGATACCTGTTTATACAGGAGAAAGACGACATTTAAGTCTTGTAGAAATGAAGCGTTTAATGGGTTTTCCTGATGACTTTGATTTTCCTGTGTCTAGGACAAACGCAATAAAACAATTGGCAAATGCGGTTTGTCCTCCTGTAATTGAATCAATTGGTAAAGATATTTTGAAACAGATAGCTATTTATCCATTACTCGAAATCAGAGCGTTTGGCTAATAAGTCTTCGATATTTTCTTTTGTGGGACTGATGATTTTACTATTTTCTGGGAAGCATAAAGCACAATTAATATCGCAGTCAGGTAAAGTACAAATATTACAAATCTGCCATTTTGATTTGTTGCAGTAAAAGCATAAACCTTGGTAGTTTTCCAATTCACTATTTCCACCTTTTTCTACTGGGATTCTGTGGTCAAAAACTTCTCTTCTTCTGTCTTTTGCATAAGTTGTTTCTAGTAATTTATCTTTAGTTACAATGTTCGAGCCACAAAAATTACATTTGTTATTTTGGCTTTTTCGAATCTTTGTTTTTTGGACAGTATTTGGTGCTTTTCGAAATGCTTTTTTAGAGATTAAAAATAGTTTTAGGTGGTCTTCTTTTTTTAGCGTATATTTTTGACTTGAGCCAATTCTGCCTCCTTTTAAATTGTCAATAAATGTAAATCCTTCTTCATTCCATAATTCACTATATGGTTTATTTGCATCACCATAATAGTCTTGTACATAGTTTGATGGTAGTTTGTCACCTAAAATGGTTCTAATTTCATTAATAGTTGAGTTGCCCTGTGCAATATCTGATTCAGAGCCTTCACCGTTTTTAATTAAAACTAAAAGTGCAATAATGGTTCTTCTTTTTGTAATATGTATTTTTTTACCATCATTAAACTCAATGAAATATCCATTTATTTCTTTGTCTTTACTTTGGTATATTTCTTTAATGTCTGTTAGTTTTATCATATGTTTGTTTTAATTGCTCACAACGTTCCCGCGCTACAAGCAGTTTGGGACTAAATTAAGCCCTATTTTCGGATTTGCCAAATCATCCAACTACAAAACCATATTTAAATTAAGCCAAATACCCAAATTGCTTGTAGCGTGTGTTGGC
>NZ_JAHWYN010000023.1 GCF_019351435.1 Flavobacterium taihuense | reverse complement strand
TACCCAAGGTTGTCAAGCAGAGTCTCAAGATGTTATTGTAACTCCAAATACTACTCCAACGGCTACATTTGCTCAAACTAATGTAAGTTGCATTGGTGGTGCTGATGGAACTATTACATTGACTCCTACTAATGGAATTGCACCTTACCAATACAGCATTAACGGAGGAACATATCAAAATTCTAATGTTTTTAAAGGATTGGCATTTGGTACCTATTCTATTGTAGTTAGAGATGCTAAAATGTGTTTATCAGCTGCTATTTCTGTTTCTATTACGGAGCCAACAGCAGTAACTGCATCACATTTGGTGACACCATTCGGTTGTGATACAGCCAATACATCGCAAGATGCAATAGTGACAATTACTCCAGGAGGAGGAACTCCTGGTTATACTTATAGTTTTGATGGTGGAGTTACTTTCCAAGTATCAGCATCATTCTCTGTGGGCACTGCACAAACTATAAACTATATGGTTCTTGACGCAAATGGTTGTAGTGTAAATGGTGTAGCTATTGTTGATCCATACACACCACCAACTGATATGGCTATTACAGCTAGTCCAATTTATTGTAGTACACCAGGAACTGTTGCTACCATTACTGTAAATACTGTTACGGGAGGTGTATTGCCATATACATATCAAATTATTTCTCCGGCATCGGCTGTAACAGCTCCAAGCGCTACAAATAACTTTATAAATCTTGCTCCAAATACATATATCATAAAAGTAACGGACAAGAATGGCTGTAGTATCACTAAAGCAATATTAGTAGAAGAAGCAGACAAAATTGCCGTAACTGCGGCATTAGTAAATGACGTTTATTGTAATGGTGGTAATACTGGGGCAGTGAATTTCTTAGTTTCTAATTATATTACTTCGGGTAATTATACTTTCGATTTGTCACCTGCTGCAGGTGCGTTTACACAAACCGGCGATGTAATTAGTTATACTGGATTACCAGCAGGTAGTTATTCCTTCACCGTGACTGATCGTGTTTCAGGTTGTGTCGCTACTGTTACTAATTTTGCTGTTAGTGAACCTGCATTAGCTTTAAATTCAACTTCTTCTGCAACTAATATTAATTGTAAGACTAATAATACTATCGTTACTATAGCAGCAGCAGGAGGAACTGCACCTTACAAATATGCTATTGCTAAAGCTTCTGATCCAGTTCCTTCGGTAACTAGTTTTGTTGGAATTGATCAATTTACAGTGGACACCAATAACGGTGTCGATATGAATTGGATCGTATATGTTAAAGATGCTAATGGTTGTGATGCCAATAATCCACAATCTATTCTTAAAGATGCTAATCCAGTTATTACTGCTGCTGTTGCTACGCAATGTCCTAGTGCAACAGGCACTTATGATATTACTGTGACGGCTACAGGATATAGCACTGTGTTATTATACAGTGTGGATGGAGTTAGTTATCAATCAGACAATGTTATTACGGTGAATGCGCCAGGAAATTATAATGTGATTGTGAAAGATGCTAATGGATGTATTTCTGGTGTTACACCAGTCACAATTTTAAATCCATTAATTTTAATACCAACTGTAACTTCTTCGCCTAGTTGTGCAAATGGCGATGGTGTGGTTGCAGTGGCAACTACAGGGGGTTCAGGGAACTATGTTTATAATATTGATGGAGGTGCTTTTGGAACTGCAATTCCTTTCGTATCAGTTCCTGCTGGAAATCATGTTATAGGTGTTCGTGATACTACTACTTTATGTGAAGTATTTGTTCCAATTGATTTAAAATTAGCGACTCCAATTACTGGATTTGTTTTAGTTAGGACTCCCGTTACTTGTAATGGTGGTTCAGATGGAACTATTACAGCAACTATGGATACTCCAGCAGCAGGAGTAAATGATAATCCAGAGTATTTGTACAGTTTAAATGGAGGAACGCCTCAAAGCTCTAATTTATTTAGTGGTTTAGCTGCAGGTACTTATACAGTTGTTGTTACTTCTGAAAGAAATTGTAAGGCTACGCAAACTATTGATGTGATTCAGCCGAATCCAATTGTGGTATCTGCACCGGTACCAGTTCAATATGGTTGTACGACAGGAAATGGAAATAATTATGCTTCGATTACGGTAAGTTTACCAACGGGAGGTTCTAATGTTTACCCGATTTATGAGTTTGTAAGAAATGGAAATCCTATTCCAGTTCAAAAAGGGGATAATCCGATTTTTACTGAAACCGATTTATTAGGTGGTAGTTATACAATCAATGTTTATGATAGCAAAGGATGTTTAGGAACAACTACTGCTATTATCAATCCATTTGTTAGTATTGATTTTGCTACTTCTAATGCTGTTACTGTTACTAAAGCTATTTCATGTATCAATGACGAAGAAATTAAGGTTAATGTGACAACTCTTGGAACAACAGTACCTATGCCTACATTAAGTTATAATGTAAAAGGAATAGGTCCAGGTAGTACTTATAATGTTACTGACCCTATTCCAACAGGTCAATTTACAGGATTAACCGTAGGGAATTATCTTATAACGGTAACCAATCCTATTACTGGTTGTAGTATAACTAAAATTCATTACGTAAATGAGCCAAATACATTTGATTTAATCGCCAGCAATATTAAGAATGTTGTTTGTTATGGTTCTAGCACTGGAAATGTTGATTTAACTTTAGTTGATAATCAATTGGTTCCTTTTGATGATGCTGGTGCTTTTGACTACACAATTACTGGGCCAGTTAATGTTAGCGGTACGGCACTAAGTGCAGGACCAATTACTATACAAAATTTACCTGTTGGAGTTTATACTGTTAAAGCTAAGTTAACTTCTAAGCCAAATTGTGATGTTGAAACAATTTTCACAATTGAGCAACCAACATCTTTATTGGAAATTTTCGAAACACATACTCGAATTACATGTATTCCTGGTAATGATGGAACAATATCTGCAAGTGCAAATGGTGGATGGCCAAGTAATTATGAATTTGAATTGACAGGTCCAGTAAATGTGGCTTATTCTACTCAATCCTATTTCACAGGTTTAGTTGCAGGATTATATACTGTTAATGTTAAGGATAGTAATGGTTGTATTGCAACGACAACAGTGACATTGAGTGTCCCAACACCTATTATTGCTACAGCCAGTGCTACAGCCAGTATGTTATTGTGTAATGGTGATACAAGTGGAGAAATTAAGGTGAGCCCACCAACAGGAGGTGAAGGAGGCAATTATTCTTATATTCTAAATTTTGTTTCTGCTAATCCAACTTTTTCTTCTGCACCTCAAACAACTCCTGTTTTCTCAGGTTTGGCAGCAGGAACTTATTCTGTAACTGTAACTGATGGACTTGGTTGTAGTTCAGCACCAACAACTGATATTTTGATTGCTGAACCTACAAAAGTTGAGGCAACATTAGTATTAGCATCTGGAAAAACTTGTCAAACGGATGCGAGACTTACTATAAGTGCAACTGGTGGAACTGGACCATATGATTATAGTACTGATAGTAATTTTGCAACCATAACGGGCTCATTTGCATCGTCATCGTCTGATACTTTTTCTGTTGGTTTAGGAGATCATCAATATTACGTTAGAGATGCTAATGGTTGCGTTAGTTTCATATCAGGTAACGTAACTATAAATGACTTGACTCCGTTATCACTGGATTTGGATTTAAGCAATGCTGTTATTAATTGTAATGGTGATGTTACTGCAGTTATTGATGCTACTGCTACAGGAGGTTTAGCAAATTATACGTACACGTTGTTAGACAATGCAAAAAATCCAGTTCGACCTATTCAGACTCAAGGTTATTTTGATATGCTTCCTGCAGGTAATTATATCGTACGTGTAGATAGTGGTGATTGTCAGTTTGAAAAAGGTGTGATTATTTCTCAGCCAGCTGCTCCATTAGCCGCTATTGCTACAGCTTTGCCTGTAACTTGTAATGGTATTTCTAATGGTCAAATTGTGATTAATGCTAGTGGAGGAACAGGTATAATTCAATCTGCTATTTCACCTAATTTAAATCAATTTGTTACCACGGGAAGTTTTACTGGTTTAAAAGCTGGTGTGTACGATATTTTAACTCAAGATGAAAGAGGTTGTTTTATCAGTGATCAATTGACTGTTAGCGAACCCGATGCTATTGTTATTACAGTAGTTCCAAGCTCTATTAAACAAGAGTTGTGTGTAAATGACAAAACAGGTGCCTTTAGTATTACTATTGGTGGAGGAATTGCACCATATAGTACTAGTTTAGATGACCTTGACGGAACATATGTTCCAAATCAAGTTGATTTTGTAAATCTATCTGGAGGTGAGCATACGGTTTATGTTAAAGACATGAATTCATGTATTACTGAATCTTATGTGACATTAAACCCTGCTGTCGTTCTAAATCCTGTTGCAGATGCTAATTATGATTGTGTTAATAATTCACCTGCGAATAGTGTTACGGTAACTGTAGATCCGAGCAATACTAACCTTTCTTTAATTCAATATTATTTGGATGGAAGTACAACTCCGCAAAGCAGTAATGTGTTTACTAATCTTGTTCCAGGAGATCATATTGTTTATGCTGAGCATGCTAATGGTTGTTTACAGGATTCTGAAAAGTTCACAATAGATCAAATTGATCCTCTTGCAATCACAATTGATCTAGGTGAATTAAACGAGATTGTTGCTACTGTAACCGGAGGTTCAGGAGTTTATCAGTATACTATTAACGGTGAATCAATGGAGTCCAACGGTAAATATATTTATTTTAAATCCGGTAATTATACTGTTACAGTGACAGATAGTAATGGTTGTGATGCTAGTGCCACAAAATATTTTGAATTTATTGATATTAAAATACCGCCAATTTTTACACCAACAGGAGATGGTACGAATGATACTTGGAAACCAACCAATACTGAGAATTATCCAGATATTAAATTCGTAGTGTATGATCGTTATGGTCGTGAAGTAGGTACATTTGGTGCGGGACAGTCGTGGGATGGTAAATACAATGGTACGGAGTTGCCGATGGGTGACTACTGGTATGTGTTAAAATTGAGACATTCTAAGGATGATCGTGAATTTATAGGCCACTTTACTTTATATAGATAACATTTGTAGAATGAACATTAGAGAGTGATTAGTTATCAAAAAATGAAAAATAAAATGAAAAAAATCTTAATTAGCATTTTCCTTTTGACTGTAACAGCCGGTTACAGTCAGGAGTTGAATGTCCCTGTAGCTACACAATATTTGGCCGATAATCCCTATGTTATTTCGCCCAGTTATGCTGGAATTGGAGATAACTTTAGAATTAATCTTAATGGATATCAGCAATGGGTTGGTGTTAAGGATGCGCCTCGAAGCCAGGCGCTTTATGTCGATTTTAGAGTATTGGATCAATCTGGTGTGGGATTGACTTTATATAATGATTCCAATGGGAACACCAAGCAAACTGGGGGTAAGCTTACCTTTGCTCACCACATTATTTTGGATTATTATTCTAAACAATATCTTTCGTTTGGTCTTTCGTATATTTATAATTCGTTTCGTATTGATCTGCCTGACTTAACTAACATTAATCCCGATGCTGGAATTACGGATAATCGTTCTACGACGAATAATAACTTTGAAGTAGGTTTTTTATATCGTAATAAAGAGTTCTATGTGAGTGCTACAGCTACTAATATTTTGCAAAAAAATCTTGATTTTACGACTACAAAGCTCGAACCTAATTTGCTTACCAATTATCAATTATATTCGGGATATGTATTGGATATTGGTAATAGAGCAGAATTGGAGCCATCTGCTTTTTATCAGTTATTTCAAAGTGATGGACGTTCTAATACGGATTTGAATATAAAGTACCGTAAATTCAATAGATATGAAGATTATTATTGGGTAGGAGCCACCTATCGTTTTTTGAATGACCAAATAGGAGAACCTCTTGGGGTAGGTCCGATGGTTGGATTTACTAAAGGATATTTCTCGATGGGTTATTCATACCAGATTACGTTAGACAATAATTTAGCAGCTCATAATTCAGGAACTCATTCCTTAACAATAGGATTTAGATTCCTGCAAGGAGTTAGTAACTGTCCTTGTACTCAGGGTCCAGTACATGATTAGTTAATTATTTTTTAAATATATAAGCGCAAATTAGATCTAGTAAATCAGAACTAATTTGCGCTTTGTTTTTTATTTCAAATTGATGTTAAAAATCTGTTTTTATCATAGGCTTCTGTTGGTTATGGCAAATTAGTTGTGGAACATATATAATTATAATGTTTTGTACTTATAGCATATTTACATCGATTTCGTTAGTAAATTCATAATTTTTTTAGAATTTTCAAATTTAATACTTATTTAAAAGTTATATCTTTGTTATTCTTTCAAAAACAACTAAAAAAAAGAACTATGAAGACTTTAAATAATTTTGATTTTAATAATAAAAAGGCAATAATAAGAGTAGATTTTAATGTTCCCTTGGATGAAAATTTTAATGTAACCGATGCCAATCGTATCGAAGCGGCAAAACCTACTATAGATGCTATTTTAGCACAAGGCGGAAGTGTAATCTTAATGTCACACTTGGGAAGGCCAAAGGGAGCTCAAGACAAATATTCATTAAAACACATCCTAAAGACGACCTCTGAAATTTTGGGAGTACCAGTTCAATTTGCTACTAATTGCGTAGGACCTGAAGCGCAAGAAGCTGCTAAAAATTTGAAACCAGGAGAAGTATTGTTATTGGAAAATCTACGTTTTCATGATGAAGAAGAGGCAGGAGATGTTGCTTTCGCAAAAGAATTAGCTTCGCTTGGAGATATTTATGTAAATGACGCTTTTGGTACAGCACACAGAGCACACGCTTCGACTACAATTATAGCTCAGTTTTTTCCAACCAGTAAATGTTTTGGATTATTATTAGCGAAAGAAATCGAAAGCTTAAACAAAGTTTTGAAAAACAGCGAAAAACCAGTTACTGCTGTTCTTGGAGGTTCAAAAGTATCTTCAAAAATTACGGTAATCGAAAATATTTTGGACAAAGTAGATCACATGATTATTGGTGGTGGAATGACTTTTACTTTCGTTAAAGCATTAGGAGGAAAAGTCGGAGATTCTATTTGTGAAGATGACAAACAAGAATTGGCACTTGAAATTTTAAGATTGGCTAAAGAAAAAGGGGTTCAAATTCACATTCCTATTGACGTAGTGGCGGCGAACGATTTTTCGAATACTGCTGATACACAAATTGTAGATGTTAGAGAAATTCCTGATGGATGGCAAGGTCTTGATGCGGGTCCAAAATCATTGGAGATTTTTGAAAAAGTGATTATGGAATCCAAAACAATACTTTGGAACGGACCATTGGGTGTTTTTGAAATGGAAACATTTGCAAAAGGAACAATTGCTCTTGGAAATTATATCGCTGCTTCTACTGCAAATGGTGCTTTCTCGCTTGTTGGAGGTGGAGATTCTGTAGCAGCCGTAAAACAATTCGGTTTTGAAGATAAAATGAGTTATGTTTCTACTGGTGGTGGTGCTATGTTAGAAATGTTAGAAGGTAGAACTTTACCTGGAATTGCAGCTATATTAGACTAAGACTCTTTTTGTGCTTCAATTTATAATTTTTGAATTGTTAGTTATACTTTTTTGAAAATCAATTTAACCTTTAGTTGCTTCATTTGCGACTAAAGGTTTTTGTATATATGATACTATTAGTCAATTATTTGCGTTATACTAATTACTGAAGCAGAATGTTTTTGTTTCATTTCTGCAAATCGGTGTTTCTTTATAAAAAAATCCTTAGTTCAATTCTTTTATATCAAGATAAAATTTTTCAGATTTTATGTTGTGGTCTAGACGGTTTTTTTAAGAAAATTTTAATAGTGTTTAAATTTATAGAATACATTTTTTTTGAAATTATTTACTGACAAATGTTTAAAAATTAGGTTAAATATCGAATTTTTTTGTATTTTTAACATTATTTATGACTCAAATTGGAAAATACATTTTAAGTTTGCAAGAGTTGATTTGTAATTAACTGAATAATAGCACATTGAAATTACAGTTATGACTATAAAAAATACCACCTTATCTTTTTTTCTTCTGCTTACATTAGCCGCGTTTTCGCAGAACAATGTGGAAAATTCCGAAGTTGTAAGCAACTCTAAACCAATTTCTTTTTTAGATTCCATCAAAAATTCTTTTGTAAAATATGATCGCACGGTAAAAAGCGATAGTTTATGGATGAATCAAATAGGCAGTACTCTAGATATTTATAATAATTTGGAAACGGAAATCAATACCGTAAATATCGATAAGGACATTGACAAAGAATTGCCTACTGAATTGTTGAAAGAACGACTGGCGGCTATGGATGCAAAATCTCCTTTTAATATCGAATACAATCAAGGTTTAGAGAATTTAATCAAGTCCTTCCTTAAATACCGCAGAAAAGCGTTTGCCAATCAAATGGCGGTTGCCCAATATTATTTTCCTGTTTTCGAGGAGGCATTGGCCAAACAAAATGTGCCTTTGGAAATAAAATATTTAGCCGTTGTAGAATCGGCTTTGAATCCAAAAGCAGTTTCAAGAATGGGAGCAACCGGTTTGTGGCAATTCATGTACCAAACAGGAAAACAATACAATTTGAATATTGATTCTTATGTAGATGAACGCAGTGATCCTTTGAAATCTTCCGAAGCAGCGGCACAATACATGACTAATATGTATGCTGTTTTTAATGATTGGGATTTGGTATTAGCCTCATATAATTCGGGACCTGGTAATGTAACTAAAGCCATTCGCCGTTCAGGAGGACAACAAAACTTCTGGAACATCAAAGACAAATTACCGAAAGAAACCCAAGGTTATGTTCCCGCTTTTCTAGCGACCATGTATATTTACACTTACCACAAAGAACACGGTATTGTTCCCAAAAAAGCTTTAGTCAGACATTTTGCCACTGATACGGTAATGGTTAAAAAAGAAATGTCATTTGCTCAAATTTCCAATTTACTAGACATTCCAGTTGAGCAACTTCAGGCCTTAAATCCTTCTTATAAAAGAAATGTTATTCCATATTATTTCGGGATAAGTCATTATTTGACATTACCTTCTTCCAAAGTCGCGGTTTTTACTTCCAATGAAGATAAAATTTATGCTTATGTTCAATATGAATTGGACAAAAGGGAGAAAATAAATGAAGGAAGAAGATCAAATTTTAGCAAAGATTCCACAACTACAGCATTAGCATCCACAACTAAAGTTAAATACTATAAAGTAAAGCGAGGCGATAATTTGGGAGATATTGCTAAGAGGAATGATGTTGCTGTAGCTGAGTTGAAAAGATGGAATCACCTTAAAGGAAATACTGTGGCCACGGGTAGATCATTGAAAATAATCATCAAAAAAGATTTAGATTCAAGTAGTACTCAATTGGCTTCAAATAGCAGTAAAGCTTTAATGGCAAAAGAAAGTGCTAATATTGCAAGTAAGGAAGCCAAAAGAACTTTGGATAAAACAGATACGCTTGCTGCCAGTGCAACGAACTTCTACATCGTTCAGAAAGGGGATAATTTAAATACGATTGCTAATAAATACAACACTACAGTGGCAGAGATTAAAGAATGGAATCACCTTGCTTCACCAAACATAAAATTAGGAAGTTCATTGCAAGTTGCCAATGCTACGCCTGTAACTAATGAAACTGCTGTTGCAGCAGTAACTCCTGAACTTAAAAATATTCAATACGAAGTGCAAAAAGGGGATAATCTTGGGAGTATTGCCAAAAAATTCGGTACTTCTTTAGCCGATTTGAAGCAATGGAATAATTTAGCCAATAGTAATTTAGCTATTGGAAATGTATTGGTTGTTGCCAAAAATGAAGTGGCTATTATTACCAATAATGTTTCAGTAGATTCTTTTAAGAAAAAAGATATTGCTACTGTTTCAACCAAAAATGATGATGTCAATTATTTAGTTCAAAAAGGGGATTCATTATTTAGCATTTCCAAAAAATATCCTGGTGTTACCGTTTCCGATTTGAAAAAGTGGAACAATATCTCAGGAGATGATTTAAAACCAGGAATGGGATTAAAAATAAAAGGATAATTAACGAAACTGAAGTATATTTGAGGTCTACTCAGATTTTATGATATGATTAAAACTGCTATTTTATTCGTACTTCTTATTGCTTCTTTTTCTTCTTGCTCTAAGAAAAGCGAAAATAGTTTCAGACACTCTACAGGTAAGATTAACGCTATTTCGGTAGTTATTGATGATCAATTATGGAATGGCATTGTTGGTGACAGCATCAGAAATAAATTTGCCGGTCCCGTTGAAGGTTTACCCAAAGAAGAACCGCAATTTGACCTGAATCAATATCCCACCAATGTGATGGAAGGCTTTGTTACCAAAAGCCGAACAATTATTGTTGTTAAGGTTGGGAAAGTGAATCGTTTTAAAATTCTTAAAAATCAATATGCAACTCCCCAAAATGTAATTCATATCACAGGCAAGTCCCTTTCAGATTTACTCTTTATTGTTGAAAAAAAGGCCCCACAAATCATTCAAACTATCCAAGAGGGTGAAATCAAAGCACATCAACTGCTGTTAAAGGATTCTTTAGTCAATGCAAAAGCGATTCAAAGACAATTTCAGTTTATTTTAAAAATCCCAAAAGACTATTCGTATACTGTCAGAAAAGACAGTTTTCTTTGGCTTAAAAAAGAATTTGCCAGCGGAAGCACTAGTTTGTTGGTGACACAATTGCCTATTAATAGTATTCGTATAGAGGATAATGTGTTGGATCAGTTTGTGAAAATTCATGATTCAATCGGGACTTTGTATATTAAAGGCAAAGAGAATAATTCTTGTTTGTATATCGATAAATCGTACCCACTTTATATTTTAAAAATGACTCTTTGTGGGAAAGTTACGTATGAAATTAAAGGAACGTGGCGATTGAAAGATAGTTTCATGTTTGGCCCATTCGTGAATTATTTAATTGTAGATTCCCAAAAAAGAAGAATCGTATTCTTGGAAGGCTTTTGCTATGTTCCTTCAAGGGAGAAACGGAATTTTATGCATGAATTGGAATCTATTATAAAAGGGGTGCAGGTAAATTGATTTTGTTTTAAAATAATAGTATTATTGGTTTTGAGTTTTATATTTGTAAGCTTAAAATAAGATATTAATAAAGAATGCCAACGATGACTATAGAATGGAAAATAAAGCCTTTTAAGGCATTAACGGTAAATGAGTTGTATGATATACTCCAGTTGCGTAGCAGGATCTTTGTAGTGGAGCAAAATTGTGTCTATCTGGATATGGATGGCAAGGACAAAGTAGCGTTGCATCTTTTTGGTACTTTTGAAGATAAGATTGTAGCTCACGCCCGACTTTTTAAAGCAGGAGTTTCGTTTGAGAATGCATCCATTGGAAGAGTAACGGTAGATCCGGATTATAGAGACCGAAAATGGGGCCATCAACTGATGAATGAGGCCATTGCAGGTATTTTGGAACATTTTGGCGAAAGCCAAATTACTATTGGCGCACAGTTATACCTTAAAAAATTCTACGAGAGCCTTGGTTTTGTACAAACAAGTGAAATGTATCTTGAAGACGATATTCCTCATATTGAAATGGCCAGAAGGTAATTTGGTCTGTTTTTTGAATTAATTGTATAGATATTAAATTAAGTTGTTTTTGGTTTTAATAAGTCCAGAAATAACCCAATTTTATTTCGTCATGTGATGGTTTTCTTTTTTGCATTAAATTTTCAAAATCGAATTGTACTCCGTTGAGGTGTTCAAAATGCTAACCGCTTTCTTAATTTCAGGATTGTTCTTGATGTAGTAATCGTACAATCCTTCTTGATACTGGTAGCGTTTAATGATTTCATCCAGTAACAAACCTTTGATTTCTTTTTGATTTTTATCCAACAAAGCATTCTCTGATTTTTGAAGGGCAGCTAACAATTGTTGGTATTCTACCGCAATCGATTCATCCAGTTTTTCTTTTTTGGCTGTGGCCAAAGTATTTTTCAAAGCCAGTTCTGTATCCGTGTCAAAAGAGAATTTTTGTGTTTTCAAAAATTGTTTGAAATCTGCATAATCAGCATCGGTAATAACTGGAATTTTGGAACCAAGATTTTGATTTTTGTAATAATACTGAGTGGCATAATTAAAAATACCATCGTTTTTTAATAAAGCATTGGCAATTGGGCTGGTCTTGGTCTCTTCCATTTCGATATCAGGCGAAATTCCGCCACCATCATAAACTGTGCGTCCTTTTCTGGTTTTAAAGGCATTGTAGTTTTTGGCATCGGTTCTAATGGCTATACCGTTTTTGTCTTTATGCGCATAGTCCAAGGCTTGAATGCACCTTCCCGAAGGAGTGTAATAACGAGAAATGGTTACTTTGAGCTGTGTGCCATAGGTTAATTCGACAGGTCTTTGTACCAAACCTTTTCCGAAACTGCGACTTCCCAAAACCACTGCACGATCCAAATCCTGCAAAGCTCCCGATACAATTTCGGAGGCTGAGGCACTTCGTCCGTTCACTAATATTACTAACGGAATTGTGATGTCTATAGGTTCTTTCGAGGTTTTGTAGGTATTGTTGTGCTTTTCAATTTTTGACTTTGTGGTAACAATGATCTCATTTTTTGGAACAAAAAGATTACAGATATTTACTGCTTCGTTCAATAATCCACCTGGATTTCCTCTTAAGTCCAACACAATTCTTTCTGCACCTTCTCTTTTTAATTGTTCCAATGCGTCTCTGGTTTCATTTGATGCTTTATTGTTGAAGTGAGCCAATACAATATAACCTGTTTTGGCGTCAATCTTGGCAAAATAAGGAACCGATTTAATTTCGACTTCGTCCAATACAATTACAGTGGAATAGGTTTTACTTTGACGGATGTATTTGATGTCAATTTTGGTGTTTTTGGAGCCTTTTAATAGTTGTGAAGCATCATCTTTGAAGTCGGCCAATGGAGTATCACCAATTTGAATAATTTCATCACCGGATTTGAGTCCTGCTTTATCTGCAGGGAAATTTTTATAAGGTTCTTTTATGATTAATTTATCATCTTTTCTGGTGATTAATGCCCCAATTCCGGTGTATTCACCCGTATTGTTGATTTTGAATTTGAGTACTTCCTGTTCATTAAAATAAACGGTATAAGGATCCAATGAACCCAGCATTCCCTTGATAGCGTTATTCATCAATTCCGCCGGAGTGGTCTCATCGACATAATTCTTGTTCAACTCCTTGAATAGCGTCGTGAAAATTTCCAATTGTTTGGCAATCTCAAAATAGTCGTCTTTGAAACTGACCCCCACAAATAAAAAGGCGGAAGCAACAACAGGAATAATGATTTTTTTTTGGAAATAGGTACGCATGATTATATGTTTTTTTTCTTGAATCGTTTTCGTATAAAATAAAATAGGGCTATTGCTAGGATAATAAATGGCCAAATTTCTAATAAGCCCAAAAAGAAGCTTGAAATACTGTAAAATCCAGATTTAAAGGAATTCCATACTTTGGCTCCATAGGAAATAGTAACGCCACTTTCTTCTGCTATTGTTTTGTAAAATTCTATTGTAATCGTGCTCAAAGAGACTTGATTTTGCATGTATCTCAATTGACCTTCTTTGGCTTCAATTTCCTCCCGAATGGTCGAAAGTTGCGCTTCAATAGCCAGCATTTCAGACATTTTTGTTGCCTTTGCCAAAAGTTCAAGATATCTGTTTTCTAGTTTCTTTTTGGCTTTCAATCGAGCATCAATATCGATGTATTCTTGTGTTACATCTTGAGAAGAAATTTCTTTAGTGTCAAAATAATCAACTCCTGTTGAAATGTCTTTTATAAAAAAATCAAAATTCTCATTTGGAATACGAATGGTTAACCTCCTATAAACCATACCATAATCTTTTCCTTCACTATCATTTTGAATAATGGCTTTTCCTTTCTTAACAGCGGTTTTTATTTGCTCATATGTTGTTTCTAAGTCATTAGTTTCAAACTTAAGATTGCCATTCTTGATTATTTTTTGTTCTATGATTTTGTCTTGCGAGCCGGCGGTTTCATAATTATCTCCTGATGCGGCAACTTTATCTTTTGAGGGTAATTTTATTGCTTGTATTGAGACATCTTCGGAAGCTTCGGTATCTGCTTTTTTACAACTGAATAGTGCAAAAAATAAAAAGGCAATAATTAATTTTGATTTCATAGGGCTGTAATTTATTTTTAAAAATACAAAATTAATTTAGATTACTACTAAGCAGTAGTGTGGCTCTTTAAATGAAAATGTGATGAACCGTTATTCTTCTTTTTTTATTTGCAACAAAAATTTCTCAAACAACTGAACGGTTTTAGTGTTTATTTCTTCATAGGACAATCGGTCTTTGCTTTGGTAAAAAAGCATAAAAGAATATGGTTGGTCGAGATCGTCCAGTAGTAAATGTTTGTTGAGCCTATAGGTTTCACGCAATACCCTTTTGAAATAATTGCGGTCAACGGCTTTTTTGAAATATTTCTTGGAAACCGAAACCCCTATTTTTATTTTTTCGCCTTCGCCAAAAGTTCCCGCATTGTAAACCAATCGCAAAGGATATTTCGACACCGATTTGCCTTCGGTAAACAATAAACCAATGGTTATTTTACTTTTGAGTTTTTCGTTTTTGGGATAAGTGAAGTTCATTATATAAAAATAGAAGAGTTATAAGTGGCAAAGGTACAATTAATGTGTAGTCTCACAACAAGCTCTTTTGAATGCAATTAGAGTTACAAGCGGGATAAAGTTTTCCTTTTATTCGATTTAATTGTAATTAAAATTTTGTAAATTCATGTATTGCAAATAATTAGATAGGAATGGATTAATTGGTGGTGTTATAAATAGACCTGTAAAATATATTTCTTACTTTTGTGGCAAATTTAATAGTATGCAAAAGTTAATTTCGTATCCCTTATCTTTTATTGTCTTAGTATTAGTGCTGTTGACTTTGGTTGTTTTTCATCCTATTCAATGGATTTGTTTACACGTATTTGGTTATCAAGCCCATAAAAAAAGTGTCGACTATCTCAATTTTATTTTGCTAAAAATCGTTATCATTTTAGGAACGACTTTTAGTTTTGAAAGTACAGAAAGTATACCAAAAGGGGTGCCAATCATTTTTGTAGCCAACCATCAAAGTTTGTATGATATTATAGCTATAATTTGGTTTTTACGACGATTTCATCCCAAATTCGTGAGTAAAAAAGAATTAGGAAAAGGAGTGCCGAGTGTTTCTTTTAATTTGCGACATGGAGGTTCTGTGTTAATTGATCGTAAAGATCCGAAACAGGCGATACCGTCTATCAAAAAAATGGCGGATTATATTGAAAAACACAAACGTTCTGCCGTAATTTTTCCTGAGGGAACGCGCAGTCGTAATGGAATACCAAAGGAATTTGCGCAAACAGGTTTGAAGATTTTATGCAAGAATGCACCATCGGCTTTTATTGTTCCTATAAGTATTAATAATTCGTGGAAACTCCTAAAATATGGAACTTTTCCCTATGGTTTAGGAAATCATATTACCTTTGTTGCGCATGAAGCATTTGCAGTGAAGGATTTTGAGTTTAAAGATATCATGCAAAAAACCGAATCAGCGGTTGTAAACGGAATAAAAATTTAATAATTAATAAATAATGTCTATAAAAAACATTCGTCTAGAAGTAATGCAATTTCTAGAAAACAAGGTAGAAAGTTTTGTTGATCAATACTTAATACCTGTAGAGCAAATTTGGCAACCTTCTGATTTTTTGCCGAATTCTGAGAGCGATAATTTCCTTGAAGAAGTTAAAGAACTAAGAGAAATCTCAAAAGATTTACCTTATGATTTTTGGGTAGCAATGGTAGGAGATATGATCACCGAAGAAGCTTTGCCAACTTATGAAAATTGGTTGATGGAGGTTGAAGGGGTTGATAATCTGGAAAGAAACGGTTGGGCCAAATGGGTACGTCAATGGACTGGAGAAGAGAATCGTCACGGTGATTTATTGAATAAATACTTGTATTTGTCGGGTCGTGTAAACATGCGTGAAATCGAAATGACCACTCAACACTTAATCAATGATGGTTTCGATATTGGAACAGGAAGAGATCCCTATAAAAACTTTGTATATACTAGTTTCCAAGAGCTGGCTACTTATGTTTCGCACAACAGAGTGTCACAATTGGCGAAAAGTTATGGAGATAAAAAATTATCCAAAATGTGCAAAATGATTGCAGGAGACGAAATGCGTCACCACCATGCGTATAGCCATTTTGTCACTGAAATTTTCAAAATAGATCCAAGTGAAATGATGCTTGCTTTTCAATATATGATGAAAGCTAAAATCGTGATGCCAGCACATTTCTTGAGAGAATCAGGAAATAAAATTAGTTCAGCTTTCGAACATTTCTCTGACTCAGCTCAACGTATTGGGGTTTATACCGCAAACGATTATGTAGAAATCATGCAAAAATTAATTGATAAATGGGAAATTGATAAAATCGGTAATTTAACAGATGAAGCCGAGAAAGCTCGTGATTACTTGATGAAGTTACCGGCTAGAATGGCTAAAATCTCTGAACGATTGGTTATTCCTAGTGAATCATTCCAATTCAAATGGGTAGAGCCGGCGAGATTGTAATATTTAAGATTGCAGGTTAACGATTTTTGATTTTTTTGAAATTGAAATTGATTTTTAAAATAAAAAAGAATTGCTGATTTTTGAGGTTTATACTTTAAAAATCAGTTTTTTTTATAAATGAAACAGCTTATGAGTAATCTGGATTTAATTAACAAAACAATCCTTTTTGTAAAGGGAAAATTAGCCAATGCCGAAGGAGGTCACGATTGGTTTCACATTCAGCGAGTGTATAAAAATGCACTTTTAATAGCTAAAGGTGAGGTTTGTGACGAAACCGTTATTAAACTGAGTGCTTTGCTTCATGATATAGCCGACAGTAAATTTTATGATGGAGATGAAACAGTGGGGCCAAAGGTAGCTCGTGAGTTTTTGGAAGGTGAAGGCGTTTCTGAAGCTGTTATTTCGCATGTAATTCAAATTATAGATAACGTCTCTTTTAAAGGCGGAAAAACTGAAAAGACATTCTCGTCGATCGAATTGAATATCGTGCAAGACGCAGACCGTTTGGATGCCATAGGTGCTATTGGTATCGCAAGGGCATTTAACTATGGAGGGTTCAAGAACAGGGTCATGTATGATCCGCAAATTGCACCCAACTTACACATGAGCAAGGAAGAATATAAAAACAGTCAGGCACCCACAATCAATCATTTCTATGAAAAGTTGTTGTTGCTAAAAGACAAAATGAATACTGAAACTGGTAAAGCGATAGCCAAAGAAAGACACCACTACATGCAGGGATTTCTGGCGCAGTTTTATAGCGAATGGGATGGGGAGTCATAGATTGCAGAAGGCAGACTGCAGATTTAAGATTTTTTAGAATCAGTTAAAAGATGTAAAAATTATTGTAAAGATGTACTGCTGTGCATTTCTGCAATAACAGTGCTATCTGTAGTCTGCCTTCTGAAATCTACATTTCTTTTTCTTTCATTTCCAGAATAACATCCGAAGCATTCTTAAATGTGGGAGCTTGTTCAATAATAGTTCCAACGCGTTTTTTGTTGAGTTTAAAAGTAATGTCATTTTCGGTGGTAAATAATAAAGCCGTCAAAAATGGATTATTCATATAGGGCGCCAGAACAAAAAATGCTTCTTCCAGCGAATGAAAACTTTCTATTTCTTCGGTTTTGTAGCGGGCTGTAACAGAAAGACTGAATACGTCATTTTCTAATAAAACTGGACGCACATAAATGTTTTTCAATTCAGTGTCGCCAATGGTTTTAGCCAAAGTCAATTTGGCATAAGTTTTATTTTCAATGCTTTCTTTAACTTTTTCCCAAAATTCGGCAAATATTGGTTGGAATGACATAAGTTTTATTTTTAGGTAATGAAATGGTATTTAAAATATGTAACAAAGTTGTTTCGTAAATGCTCAGGCTATAACATATTACTACTTGAGCACTAAAAAATTATTTCCCTGTAAAAACAGCTTTTCTTTTCTCCAAAAACGCTTTGGTTCCTTCATTGAAATCCTCCGTGCCAAAACATTTTCCAAAATTTTTGATTTCGGTTTCATAACCGTTTTTGCCTTCAGCAAAATTAGCATTGATGGCTTTTATAGCTCTGCCAATAGCAAAAGGTGAATTATTCATGATTTTTTTAGCAATAGATTCTGCAAATTGGATTAGCTCTGCTTGTGGTACTACGTGATTTACTAGGCCATATTGTTTAGCTTCATCAGCGGTAATCATTCCAGCGGTCATTATCATTTCCATCGCACGTCCTTTACCAACCAATTGCGGTAAACGTTGCGTTCCTCCATAACCCGGAATCACTCCAAGAGAAACTTCCGGAAGTCCCATTTTGGCATTGTCCGAAGCGACTCTAAAATGACAGGCCATGGCCAGTTCCAGTCCACCTCCCAACGCAAAACCGTTAACGGCTGCAATAACGGGAGTTTTTAGATTTTCGATAAAATTAAAAAGCAATTCCTGTCCCTGTAAAGCGAGTTGTGTTCCCTCTTCGATAGTAAAATGAGCAAATTCTGAAATGTCTGCACCGGCAACAAAGGCTTTCTCTCCAGTACCCGTTAGTATGATAACTTGAATTTCTTTGTTTTTACCTAATACTTTTATGGCTTTGTGCAAGTCATTTATCGTTGCAATATTCAAAGCGTTTAGCTTGGCTGGTCTGTTGATAACAACGGTTGCGATGTTGTTTTCTATCGTAATTAAAAGATTCTCGTAGTTCATTATTTTTAAATTATGGGTTAATGATTGGTAAGGTAACGGTAAAAATGGTGCCTCTGCCAAATTTTGTTTCAAAGGTAATTGTTCCGTTGTAGTTTTCGATGATGTTTTTTATGATTCCGAGACCCAAACCCATTCCGCTGTTTTTGGTGGTGAATTTGGGTTCAAAGATGTTATCGATATGCTCTGGATCTATTCCGGTGCCATTGTCTTTTATGGTGATAATGACTTCGTTTTTTATTCTTTCGATGGTAACGAGTACCATTTTAGTTTCTTGGTTTTCTGGAATGGCTTGAGTGGCATTTTTGACCAAATTCGTTATCACCCTAATGAGTTAGGTACGATCAATTTTGGAAATAATTTCTTTTTCGGCACATTCAAAAACAATATAATCTTCATGGAAAATATCCAAAGTGAGTTCTATCACTTCTACCACATTTAACACTTCATTTTGTTGGGCAGGCATAGAAGCAAAATCAGAAAAGGCTGAGGCTACAGCACTCATCGTATCAATTTGTTGGATTAATGATTCGGAGAAATCGTTCAGTTTTTGTTTAATATTTGGGTCTTCGGGATTGAATTTTCGTTGAAAACTCTGAATGGTTAACCGCATCGGTGTTAGTGGATTCTTGATTTCGTGAGCCACTTGCTTCGCCATTTCACGCCACGCCAAATCTCTTTCGTTTTGGGCTAGTTTTATGGTGTTTCTTTCGAGTTCTTCAATCATTCTATTGTAGGCAAGCAATAGCATGTTGATTTCTTTAATTTTCGCAGAAAACGGAATTTTTTCGTTCTTTTGGTTCAAACTTGTTTCTCTTAGTTTTTCGGCAAAATCATAAATAGGTTTGGTAATAAATGAAGACAAAATATAAGCCAATCCAAATGCCATAACAATCATTAAAGCATAAACCTGTGCCAAATGAATCAAGAAATTGTTTAATTCTTTTTCATAATAACCATCATCGGGAATATCTGGTAATTTAAGGATTGCGGTGGGTTTGAATTTTTTATTCTTGATAAGGCTATAGGAGGATCGGTATTTAATCCCGTTGACTGTTTTGACCTCCACAAATCGCTTATCAATAGAAGAATTGACTAATCGGAGTATGAATTTTGAAATTATGGGTGATTGTGTTGCAATCGAAAAGGACTCTTTGGAGGATTTAAGTAATTTTCCATCTAAGGAATATATTTGTATTTCAGTATTTTGAATATCGGATATTTCGTGGATTTTATCTTTAAAGATTAATTTGATATTCTCATCTGTCAGGGGATAAGTGGTATTGGACAGCATATAATTGATATGCTTTTTTACATAATGCTCCATGTTTTCAATTCGCTTTTGATTGTATTCTTTGGCGACACTTTTGTATTGAAAGATGGAAATGGTTATGAGTAAAAGAGAGGTTGCAATGATCAGTACAACCATTGAAAGAAAGATTCTTACACGTAATGAAATTAAAGGAATCTTAAAATTTTTAAACATAATTACGATTTATTTCGCTCTCTTATTCTCTTGTAAAATTTAAAACCAAGCATAATTGAAACCGAAAAAAGGATGATACCCACTACTCCATAAACCCAATTCACGGCATTTTTTAAAATCACCAAAAACACTACTGCAAATAATATGATGGTAGCCACTTCATTCCACAAACGCATAAAATTAGTGGTGTATTTTACTTCATCTCTTTGTAATTGACCGAAAATTTGCTGGCATTTTAAATGATATAAATACAGCACAAAAACGAAGCCAAGTTTGACGTGCATCCATGGCATTTTCAACCAAGCACTTCCCAAATCGGTAAAAAACAACATCCAAAAAGCAAAAATGCTTGCTAATACGGCCGATGGCCAAGTAATGATGTACCACAGTCGGTACGACATAATTTTATATTGTTTTTGCAGAATTTCTTTTTCGGGTGAAGGTTTATCGGCAGCTTCTATTTGGTATACAAATAATCGTACGATATAGAACAAACCTGCAAACCAAGTAATAACGAAGATGAGGTGTAGGGATTTGAGGTAATTATAGTAATCCATCGGTTGTGGTTATGGGTTTGATATTCATTTCTTTTTTTAGGAAATAGGCCGTTATTAGGGTTGAAAGCACATCAGCAATAGGAAATGCAATCCATACTCCAAAAATACCTAAAAAATGTGGTAATATAAGTACCAGTGGGATTAAGAAAAAACCTTGTTTGGTTAATGTCAATAATAATGCTTTTTTGGCTTTTCCGGCTGCTTGAAAATAAGCGGCTCCGATCAGCTGAATGGCTATAATAGGTGAAGCGGCAAAAACCCAGCGCAAAGCGTTTGGTGTTTCAGCAATTACTTTTGGGTCATTGGTGAAAACGGATACAACGGATTGGGCGAAAAACAAAATTGCCACAAAGATAATGGTTGCCAGTATTGCTGAATATTTAATCGAAACAATCACGCTTTCATGAACTCTCTTGGTGTTTTTGGCTCCATAGTTATAACCAGCAATAGGTAAAAAGCCTTGTGTAATTCCCAGAATCGGGAACAAGGCAAACATTAGCATTCTGCTTATGATTCCGTAAACAGTTATGGAATGTTCTCCTCCATAAAAATAAAGAGTATGGTTTAATATTATGGCCAATATGCTTACGACTCCCTGTCTGGAGAAAGTCACAAAACTCAATTCGGTAATTTCTTTTAAAATATGAGTTTGAAATTTTAAATGTCTTGCGTTTAATTGCAGTTCGCTTTTGTATACGAAAAACCAAAGCACAAAAACAAAACACATAAAATAGGAAATGGAAGTTGCGAGGGCGGCACCGAATACCCCTAAATTCATTAATTTTATAAAAATGATGTCAAGGGCAATATTTACAAATGCCGGAATAATCATGGCCACCATGGCAAATTTGGCTTTACCTTCAGCCCGAATGATGTTGTTTCCCATCATACAAAGCGCCAAAAACGGAACACTAATGATGATGGGTATAAAAAATTCTCTCGCTGGTTTCATAATCGCTCCCTTGGCACCAAAAAGCAGTAGCATTTGCTCGCTAAAAATCAATCCCAAAACAGAAAATACCATCGACAAAATAAATGTCATCATGATTTGATTGCCAAAAACATGTTTGGCTTTCTCTCTGTCATTAGACCCCAAAGCTCTGGAAAGTACCGACCCTCCGCCCACGCCAATAGCCATTCCCAATGATGAAATCAGGAACGTTATGGGTAAAACGACCGTTAGCGCAGCAATAGCAAGCGAGCCAATCCATTGTCCCACAAAAATGGTATCAATAAGAATATTAACCGACATGAATAAGATACCAATAGAAGAAGGAACCGCTTGTTTAATCAAGAGTTTCTTTATGTCTTGTGATCCTAATTCTTCGGAGGTTACAGCCATTTAGATTTATGATTTTAGATTTTGTCGATGTCAATTTTTTTTATTGAATTGATTTGTTAAATTTAGAAAACAATCTTCGTTCAATATTTATTTTATGCTTTTTAGAAATCTGCGATCTAAAATCTGCTACTGAAAGCTTTCGGGACTAAAATCATTTTGCCCATTCATTAATCCAGTTACTTACCGTTGCGCACCATTCGTCACTGTCATTCAAACAGGGAATAGCTAAGAAATTTTCGCCTCCATGTTCTTTGAATTGGTGATTGGCTTCCATAGCAATTTCTTCAAGCGTTTCCAAACAATCAGATACAAAAGCGGGGGTTACCACAGCCAGATTCTTAATTCCTTTTTCCGGCATTTTGTTAATTTCAACATCAGTATAGGGCGTTAACCATTTATCCCCTGCCAATCGGGACTGAAAAGTCTGACTGTATTTGCCTTCAGGAATTTTTAAAAGTTTAACTACTTGTTTTGTAGTCTCATAACATTGATGACGGTAACAAAATTCGTGTGCTGGCGATGGCGTATTACAACAAGAACCGTCAATTTTGCAATGGGATTTCGTTACATCGGTTTTACGAATATGGCGTTCCGGAATACCGTGATAAGAGAATAATAAATGATCGTATTCAAAGTTTTCTAGGCTCTTTTTGATAGAATCAGCCAGGTTTTTGATATAATCGGGTTTGTTGTAAAAAGCGGGAACGATTGTAAATTTCATTTCCGGGAAGTGCTTTTTACGCAATTCTTCGGCCAAAACCAATATCGTTGTTGTAGATGCCATAGCGTGTTGCGGATACAGCGGAAAAAGCATTACATCGGTAACACCTTTGTCGTGCAATTCCTGAAGGCCTGCCAACATTGAAGGATTCCCGTAACGCATCGCCAAAGCAACAGGAACAGCAACTTGTTGCTTTACTTTTTCGTGCATTCTTTTCGAAATGACGACTAATGGTGAGCCTTCGTCCCACCAGATTTTTGCGTAAGCGGCAGCCGATTTTTTTGGTCTTGTTTGCAAAATGATACCTCGAACCAATAGTGCTCTCAATAAATACGGAACATCAATCACGTATTTGTCCATTAAAAATTCATCTAAATACGGTTTTACATCTTTGGGAGTTGGACTTTCTGGAGAACCTAAATTGACTAATAATACGCCTTTCATGTGTTTAATTTTTGATGTTTCAAAAGTAACTAAACTTACTTTTGGATAAATTAGAGTTAACTATTTTTTAATTATTGTTTGATATATAAACCTGATGTTTTTGTTGATTATTCAAATTTTGAAATTTATCTAAAGATGAGAATTAATAGACATTAGATATTTTTTTGGGGTAGTAGCAAATTTCTTTTTGAATGCCGCGATAAAATGACTACCGGTGCTATAGCCAATTTTCAATCCTACTTCATTTACATTATAAGAGCCGCTATCCAATAATTGACGAGCGTAATCCATTTTGTAATCAAAAAGAAAACCATAAACGGTGTCACCATAAATTTGCTTGAAACCCATTTTTAGTTTTTTTAAAGTCAGACCTATTTCGTCTGCCAATTCCTGTAAGCCTGGTGGTTCTGCCATGTTGGCAATAATAATTTCTTTAGCTTTTTTTATTTTATAAACATTTTCCTCATCAATCAAAAATGGACATTGTTCCGCATTTGGATCTTCGGAGCGATTAAAATACAAGCTTAACAATTCATATCCTTTGCCTTTGTAATACAAATTCTTGATCGATGGATTCAGGTTATAATGAAACATTTGGTTCAATACAATTGCCATCGACGGACTAATATCACTTTCGTTGTAGTATTTTTTTTCTTGGTTTTCTTGACTTAGAAAAGGAATATGTTCCGCATCGCTAGTAAATAATCCGTGAAATTTTTTGATAGAAACAAATATGGATATGAGCCAGGATTTTGGTGCAATTTCAACATGTAGCGGTAATTCTTTTTCAGCATTATAAAAAAGTAAAGCTTTCTCTTCGTTGAGTTTTATGTTATAATTTCCTTGATTAAAAATATAATTGGCATTTCCTTTCAAACCAAAATGAAATTGAATCAATCCCAATTGAACGGGACGTTGAAAAGTAGTGATTTCGTCTGTATTATTTTGAAAGCGAATTAAGATAAAATCATCGTCAATTTTTATTTCTTCCTCCATTTTTTGATTTTCTTGAGTCAAGTTATGATTGTCGTTTTTTTATGACAATGAATAATTAGTGTTTCAAAATTAAATCTTTTTGATGGTTTATCGTTGACTTCCTTCCTATTTTATAAAATCTTTATTGTTTTGTCTCCTTATTTCAAAACTGTAGCAATTCGAATATTGATTTTATTGGAAACTTTATTTTTTACAATTGAGGGTATCGGAATGTTAAAATCGCTCGCGTTTATAGAGAAATCGGATACAAGATTTATTCCCGCAGCCGATTTGCTGATTCTTGCCGAAACATTTATATCCTTGGATTTTCCGTGGAGTGCTAACGTACCTTTTATAATAAAATTTTTGGGATTTGCGTTTAATCCATTCACATCAAAACCATCAATTTTCCCTTTGAATATCGCTTTTGGATAGTGGTCACTTTCTATATAATTTTCATTGAAATGTTCTTCCATCAAAGCGACTTTAAATCGAAAGCCTTTAATTAAAGCCAAACTGGCAATTTCACCTGTCAACGGATTTAGAACAAAAGTGACACTGTTGTTCGTTGCTTTCACCTCTTCAAACGAAGCAACAGAAGCTTCAAAAGTTATCGTTCCCGATTTACTAATCATGTTTTCCTGCGAAAGACAAACCCTTGTTAAAAATAGCATTGCTATAAGTATGATTGTTTTCATAATTCTGGTTTTAAATTAACGCTCGTAATAATTTGTATTAAACTTATTATTTGTCTAGTGGTGACCACCTCTTTTAATTCCATTCACGCATCAAAACAGCATTGAGTTTAATATTTACTTCACTGGCAAGTTTATATTTAATGAGCGATGGAACTGCAACGCTAAAATCACTTGTACTTACCGAGAAGTTTGACAAAACAGTAATTCGAGGCCCTATTTTACGGATTTTCGCATTGGCACTTATATCTTTGATCTTGCCGTGGAGTTCCAATTTTCCTTTTATGATATAATCTTTAAAATCTTCTGTCAGGCGGCTAGCATCAAATCCTTCTATTTGCCCTCGGAAAATTGCTTTTGGATATTGATCCGTTTCCATATAACTTTCATTAAAATGTTCTTCCATCAAAGCGATTTTAAAATGGAAACCTTTCATTATAGCCAAGCTCGCAATTTCTCCTGTTGCCGGATTTAAAACAAAAGTCACATTGCTGTTGGTTCCCTTAACTTCGTCAAAAGAAGGGAATGAAGCGTCAAAAATTATGGTCCCTGATTTGGTCATCATTTTTTCCTGCGAAAAAATAATGAATGAAGCCAAGAGCATTGGTATGAGCAAATTTTTTTTCATGATTTCGTTATAAATCATTGTTCTAATAATCCATCTTTCTCCCATTTAACAATAATATCTATTGTGGCTTGAGGCATTCTTGGTCCACCATTTGGCATTAAGAAACCATTGCCGTTTTCTAAGGAAATTCTTGTCAGCAATCCACGGCTTAATACGGCTTGTTTTACTTGATCATAAGTCACTAAAGACATAGGAGCTCCATTTTTTGGGACTGCTGCGTGACAGACTACACAGTTGTTGTCAATGATTGATTTTACATTTTGATTATAGGTTGTCAAGCCCATCATAGGAGAGTTATCCATTAGTGTGCTTGGATTGTCATCGGTACAACCCACAAAAATTGAAGAACATGACAAGGCAATTAACAGGATTTTCGGATTCATAACTACTGGTTTTAAATTAATAAGAATGATTCATAAAAGCATTTCTAAAACATATACGGTAAAAAGTATTGTTTAGTTTTTTTTGATTGCATATTAATTTTTTAAAACCAAAGCGGTGTTTTTAACGTAGATACTTCAAACACCTAAAAAAAAACAGCTATGAAAAAAAAAATACTTCTGGGAATGTCGCTTTGCTTGGTAATTGCAAGTTTAGGTTTAGTTTACCTCTATTCATATAAAGCGCATCGAGATATAAGTGCAGAAAAAGTGGATTATGTGGTTACTATTTCTGGACTTGAGAGCGAATTTACAGCCAATGAAAGATCGGCTTACACTAAATATCAAAATAAAATCATCGAATTAACAGCCACAATCTCTATGATTGATGCTACGAGCAAAGGGATTGTTCTCGGAGAAAAAGTATTCGCAACATTCAAAGACAGCTTACCAAAAAAAATAACATCGGGTAAAACACTAAAAATCAAAGGACGCTTTTTAGGATACGATGAATTATTGGGTGAATTCAAAATTGACGAAAGTTCAGTGACGAACTAAAACAAAAAAACTTAAAACTATATCTTATGAAAAATCTTGTACTCTTTTTATTTTTATATCCATTATTGACATACTCCCAAAATGATTTATTGTCGGGTGTAGATATTCCTGTTGCAAAAGAAAAAGTAAATTCTGCTTTTAAAGCTTTAAAAATTGTTAACCTAGAATCTACAAAACTGGCTGCAAAAGGCGATTTATACTTCGTTGTAGCACACCGTTTTGGATCTATCCAAGATGGATTTGAGGGTTTCTACGGATTGGATAACGCCAATACTCAAATCAAATTTATTTACGGTGTTGCGGATGGACTTCATGTGAGTGCCGCCAGAAATCAGTTGGCTTATGATTTTGCTGCAAAATATGCTTTGCTTCCTCAAATAAAAGGTGGTTTCCCAGTGACCATTGTAGGTTTTAATAGTTTGTCTATTAACAACACACTCAAAGAAAGTGTTTATCCTGAACTTAAATTCGAAAACAGATTGACGTATGTAGCGCAATTATTAATTTCTAGAAAATTCACTGAAAAACTTTCCTTGGAAGTGGTACCGACCTTCTTTCATGAAAATTTTGTAGAAAATGAAGCGCAAAGTAATTCACAATATGCTATAGGTTTTGGAGGAAGATACAAATTTGCTAAACGCTGGTCTTTAAATATCGATTATGCTGCACATTTAAATAGAGCTTCCAATTCGATATATAACAATCCATTATCTATCGGGTTTGATTTAGAAACCGGCGGACACGTTTTCCAAATGCATTTTACTAATTCCCAAGGAATCGATGAAGCGGGATATCTTGCAAGAACAACGGGCGATTGGTCAAAAGGCGACGTGTTTTTCGGGTTTAATCTCTCCAGAGTTTTCTAAAATGATTCGGATGTAGAGGCAATGATTTATTTAAAATAATTCTAAATTAATGTTTTTCCTCTCAAAAAAAACCAAGTTAAAAAAACACTCGTATATCATTTTAAAATTCAATCAATTTTAAAAAAAACTATCGGTATGAAAATTAACAAAACACTAAAAACAGGACTCTGGTCCGGATTAATCATTGTTGTGTTATTCCTAAGCATTATGCTTTTTCACATTATCACAGCCAAGCCAGCAGTTTATGAAAGTCCCAACCTACAAGTGAGTCGAATTGACTTTAAAACAACGATAGACTCTGTTCAGGCCAAACAAATATGTTCGGATTTAAGATCAATTAGAGGGTTAACCTCTGATTCTATTATTGTTAAAAGAAATGTGGTAGTCTATTTTCACAACAATAAAATCACTAATTCTAAAAAAGTCTATGACGAATTAATGAATAAAAGACCTTATGAAGCCCAACGTTACATTTTACCAGCAAGTTTAGCGCACAAACAAGTTTGTCCAATAGATCAAAATAGTTTCAGCTATAAAATGGCTAAATCATTAAATCAAATTTTTAATTAACCTTTAAATACTTTTTACAATGAAAAATTTTTCACAAATTACACTAGGCGTTTTAATCGTTGCATCTGCAGCGTTTACTTCATGCAACAATGACGATGATGCTCCAGCACCACCGGTAGCAAAAGCATCTATTTATGAGCGATTAGGCGGAACAAAAATGGTTTCTGATCCAGATAATATGGGCCAGATGATAGAACAGGGACGTTTGAGTTTCCGCAAAGTGGTAAACTCAACTATCGGATTAATTGTTGCAGATATTCAATCGAATGCAGCAGGTAATTTACAGGCCCATTTCGCTCCTGTATTAGCAGAAACAGGAACTACCCAATCTACTAATATTGCCAAGTTATCTGATAATTTGACCGATTTTTTCTCGTTCAACACAGGAGGTACTAGTGCGGTTAATACTTATTCAGGTCTTAGTATGGTTGCAGCTCACGATCCTGCGACAAATGCCCGTATGGGAACAAAATCTAGTAATGCCGATTATACTAAATTTGAAGGCTATGTTGGCGCGGCTGCCAATGCAAATGGAGTTGCTGCAAATACAGAACTTTATACCGATATTGTTGTTGTTTTGGAATCATTAAGAGCTCCAATTGTTCAAAAGTAATTTTGTCTGCTATAAAAACGCTGCCTTTTTTAGGTAGCGTTTTTATTTTAAAACGATTGTTTTTAAAATTTTCATTCCCATTAATTATTTATATGAAAGTGAATGATTTATCAATTCTTATGATACTTTATCAGAACCCTTAGCGATATTTTTGTATATAATATTCAACGCAAAAATAAAAGTGTTATTTAGATTCAATCTACACAGCAAACTATTGAAGGCTTGATTTCAGTATAAATGTTAATAAATGCTATTTAGAATTCTTATTTTGAATCATTTTTTCCACAGCGATATAAAAAGTTCTTCTAGCGTTGTTTTTATAAAATAGTAAGTAATAATTTTGTCAAACTTTTTAAGGAAAGTATAATATGGAAAATTTCAATATGTCCAAAACTACCACTTTTTACGCTTTAGGTTTAAGTTACAAAAAAGCAGATGCCACAATTAGAGGAAAATTTAGTTTAGATGCTAATGCGCAATCGGCCTTATTAGTACAAGCCAAAGCTGAAGGAATAAAATCATTAATTGTCACTTCTACCTGCAATAGAACGGAGATTTATGGTTTTGCCAATCATCCTTATGAGTTGATCAAATTACTTTGTGAAAACAGTAATGGTTCCGTAGAAGAATTTAGAGAAGTGGCTTATATCTACAAAAATCAAGAAGCAGTCAATCATATGTTTCGGGTAGGAACAGGTTTAGACAGTCAGATTTTGGGCGATTTTGAAATTATTAGCCAAATTAAAATTGCTTTTAATCAAAGTAAGTCACAGGATTTAGTAAATACATACCTAGATCGTTTAGTAAACTCGGTTATTCAAGCGAGCAAAAAAATTAAAACAGATACTGAAATTTCTTCGGGTGCAACATCCGTTTCGTTTGCATCCGTTCAATATATCATCCGAAATGTTGAAAACATTGGAGATAAGAATATTCTATTATTCGGAACAGGAAAAATAGGTAGGAATACTTGCGAAAACTTGGTAAAACATACTAAAAACGGTCATATCACTTTGGTAAACAGAACAAAGAACAAAGCCGAAAAAATAGCAGGAAAACTAAATGTTATTGTAAAAGATTATGTCAATTTGCAAGAAGAAATACAACAAACAGATGTATTGGTTGTAGCTACTGGCGCTAAAAATCCAACCATAGACAAAGCTGTGTTGAATCTAAAAAAACCATTATTGATTTTGGATTTATCTATTCCAAGAAATGTAAATCCAGATGTAGAACAAATCGATGGTGTAACCTTAATCCATTTGGATTATTTGTCTCAAATTACAGATGACACTTTGGAGAGAAGAAAATATCATATTCCTGCAGCCGAAGCCATTATCGAGGACATAAAATTAGAATTTAATACTTGGATGAATGGCCGAAAATATGCTCCAACCATTCATGCATTGAAAGCTAAATTAAATGATATTGTAGCGGGTGAATTGGCTTTTCAACGAAAAAAAATATCAAATTTTGATCAAGAACAAGCTGATTTAATCAGTGCAAGAATTATTCAAAAAATTACTAGTCATTTTGCCAGTCACTTAAAAGACGAAAATACCTCGGTAGATGAAAGTATTGAATTTATTGAGAAAGTATTTCAAATAGGGCAATCAGCATCAAAGAATACCCCCTCTGAAATCGAAGAAAAATACAAAATCAATTTATCCTAAATAATTTAAAACAGATAGTTCCTTAATATCTAAAGGATTCAAAAATAATATGGCTCAAAAAGTTATTAGAATAGGAACCCGTGATAGCGAACTCGCACTATGGCAAGCCCACACGGTACAAAAAAAGCTAAACAATTTAGACTATAAAACCGAGATTATTGCCGTAAAATCTCAAGGAGATATCATTCTGGATAAACCCCTTTACGAACTAGGAATCACTGGGATTTTTACCAAAACACTAGACATTGCAATGATCAACGGTCAAGTAGATATCGCTGTGCATTCTATGAAAGATGTCCCGACCGTTTTGCCTACTGGCATTGTTCAGGCTGCTGTTTTGGAAAGAGCCAATACTTTGGATATTTTGGTACACAAAGGAAATCTTGATTTTCTTAACGAATCAGGAACTATTGCCACAGGAAGCTTGCGCCGTCAAGCCCAATGGTGGAATAAATATCCCAATCACACCGTAGTCGACCTGCGAGGAAACGTGAATACCCGTATGCAAAAATTACAGGAAAATGATTGGAAGGGAGCCATATTTGCCGCTGCGGGTTTAGAACGCATCAACTTGAAACCAGAAAATTATATTAATCTCGATTGGATGATTCCAGCACCTGCGCAAGGAGCAATGGTTGTTGTAGCTATGGCCAGCGACGATTTTTGCCGAGATGCAGTTGCACAGCTGAATGATATAGAAACCGAAGTGTGTACGCATATCGAAAGACAATTTCTAAAAACTCTCGAAGGTGGCTGTACGGCACCAATCGGGGCTTTGGCGAGATATAACGAAATCGAAGACACCATCCACTTCAATGGAGTTTTATTTTCGCTTGACGGAAAACAAAAAATTGAAGTCAACAAAATAGTTCCCATCGAAGAATGGAAAAAATTAGGATATAACTCTGCTCAAGAAATTTTTGCAAACGGCGGAACAAAATTGATGGCAACGATAAAAGAAAGCTTAAAAAAATAAGGAGCGAAAGATTAGGCATTTTGGAAAGATGGGTTCCCGCTCTCATTCCAAATCCTTCTCGTCGAAAAGACGAGAGGGGATTTTTCCTTCCATCGGGGCTGAGAGAGAAATAATTGCTTTGCCTGTTCGATATCGCTCGGGTGGCTTTTTTCAGAATGATTCTAAAAAATAAAAAATGAGTAAAACGGTTATATTATCTACTAAAACCCTGTCGGATAATCAGCGACTACAACTTTTAAGTGCTGGTTTCGATGTATTCGAGGAGGATTTCATTTCGACGAAAAAGCAACAATTCGAACTCAATTCTATAAACGACAATTTGATTTTCACCAGTCAGAATGCGGCACAAAGTGTTTTGGAAAATTCAGATGTTGACAATTTGAAAACCAAAAATGTTTTTTGTGTTGGACTAAAAACGAAAATTCTATTATCCGAAGCTGGGTTCAACGTGGTTGCCTACACGGGTTATGCTGCTGATTTGGCCGAAATTATCGCTTTGATTTATAGCCAGGAAAGCTACACTTTCTTTAGCGGTAATCTACGAAAAGAAACATTGCCAAAAGCTTTGAAAGAGGCGGGTATAAAATTCAATGAAATTCAGGTTTACGAAACGCTATTGACTCCAATAAAGATTAAAGAGAAAATTGATTCCATTTTGTTTTTCAGCCCTTCGGGTGTTGAAAGTTACTTGAAAGACAATGTTATAAAAAAAGAAATTTGCTTTTGTATAGGCGAAACTACGGCAGAGGCATTAGATAAAATAACAAAAAACATCATCGTTGCAGACCAACCCAGTATTGAAGACGTGATTGAAGATGTAATCGAAGAATATAAGTAATCCCCCTAACCCCCGAAGGGGGAATTAAAAAAACGAATAAAAAATGATAAAAAACGATTTATTTTTAAAAGCTTTAAAAGGAGAAACAGTACAACGTCCACCCGTTTGGATGATGCGTCAAGCTGGAAGATATTTACCGGAATTCATTGCCTTGCGTGATAAATATGATTTTTTTACGCGTTGTCAGACACCAGAATTGGCTGCCGAAATCACTGTGCAACCTATCCGTAGAATTGCTCCCGATGCTGCTATTTTATTCTCGGATATATTGGTAGTGCCACAAGCAATGGGTATCGAGGTTTTGATGAAAGAGAGTTTTGGACCATTTTTGCCAAATCCTATTCGTACCATTCAAGATGTGGAGAAAGTGATTGTTCCCAATATTCAGGAAACATTGGGTTATGTGATGGATGCCATCAAATTAACCAAAGAAATGTTGAATGATGAGGTACCGTTAATTGGTTTCGCAGGATCTCCTTGGACAATCTTTTGTTATGCAGTTGAAGGAAAAGGTTCTAAAAGTTTTGATACCGCCAAAGGATTTTGTTTTACACATCCAGAAGCTGCTCATGTGTTATTGCAGAAAATTACCGATACCACCATTTTATACCTAAAAGAAAAAGTAAAAGCGGGAGTAGATGCCGTTCAGATTTTTGATTCTTGGGGAGGAATGCTTTCTCCAGTTGACTATCAAGAATTCTCTTGGAAATACATCAACCAGATCGTTGAAGCTTTGGCAGATGACGCGCCGGTTATTGTTTTTGGAAAAGGGTGTTGGTTTGCCCTTGGCGAAATGGGTAAAAGTAGAGCTTCGGCTTTAGGAGTAGACTGGACGTGTTCTCCAAGAAATGCAAGATATTTGTCTGGTGGAAATATTACTTTACAAGGGAACTTTGACCCAAGTCGTTTGCTTTCCCCAATACCGGTTATCAAGAAAATGGTGCACCAAATGATTGACGAATTTGGAAAAGACAAATACATCGTGAATTTAGGGCACGGAATTTTACCAAATATCCCTGTAGATCATGCTAAGGCGTTTATCGATGCGGTGAAGGAGTACGGGAATAAATAGTTGACAGTTGTTAGTTAATAGTTGTTGGAAAAATCATTATCAACTATCAACTGATGACTAGCAACCAACAACCAATAAAAATGCTAAACAAAAGCTTAAGAGACCAAGAAAGTATTCGAATTGACAATCTACTCAAAAAGTTGATGTCATTGGTTTATGTGCCTAAGTTTTGGAATTTGGAAGACCTTCAATATCTAGAGAATGATTTAAAAGGCTTGGCGATGAATGTCGAAAGTCTAACTGAGTTTACGGAAGAAGAATTAATCGTTCACTTGGAACGTCTTCATTTTGATTGGAATCATTTCGAGATATTTGCTGATTTTTTAATCCTTTTTTCTAAAGAAAGTCAGTTTGATTTTTCACCAAAAGCGATTGCCATTTACAATTATATTCAAGCGGAAAGTAAGACCTTCTCGTTTGAAATTTTTAACAAAATAGCTGTCGCTAGATCTAATAATGATTAAATAAGAAGGTTTCCATATTGAACCATTAGAGACAAGAGACACTAAAAGTCTTAGTAAATTAATGATTACTAATGCAGAAAGATTCAAAAGGTATTTTCCTAAAACGCTTTCCAGTAATTTGACGTTGGAAGCAACCGAAAGGTATATTGAAAGTAAAATAATCGAATTTGAAATTAAATCTGGTTTTACATTTGCGATAAAAGAGAAGGAAACCCAAACTATTATGGGACTTGTCATTCTAAAAAAAGTAGATTGGAAAACCAAACAAGCAGAAATAGCTTATTGTATAGGCAAAGAATATGAACGCAAAGGTTGGGTTACGAAAGCCGTGAAGGCCATTTCGAATTATGCTTTGAACGAATTAAATTTGGAAATCCTTCAAATCATAGCACACAAAACCAATTTGGCAAGTATTAAAGTGGCTGAAAATAATGGTTTTGTTTGGCAAAGAACACTTGTTGATGAATTTACTCCTACCTACGAACTTTCCTTAGATATGGAATTATATGAATATAAGAATGAAAAATAAATTTTACGCATACATACAAAACCTTCAAAACCAAATCTGTGCAGGATTGGAAACCGTTGATGGTCAAACCAAATTTCGTGAAGACCTTTGGGATCGTCCGGAAGGCGGAGGTGGTCGCACTCGTGTAATCGAAAACGGAGCAGTTTTTGAAAAAGGCGGAGTCAACATTTCGGCAGTACACGGAAAATTGCCCGAAGCGATGCAAAAAATGTTCAATGTAGGCGAAGCCGATTTTTTTGCCTGTGGATTGAGTTTGGTTTTGCATCCAAAAAATCCAATGGTACCAACGGTTCATGCTAATTGGCGCTATTTCGAAATGTATGACGATAATGGGAATGTGATTCAGCAATGGTTTGGTGGCGGTCAGGATTTAACGCCTTATTATTTGTTTGAAGAGGATGCGGTTCATTTTCATCAAACCTGTAAAACCGCTTGCGACAAACACAATCCAGAGTTTTACCCAAAATACAAAAAACAATGTGATGCTTATTTTTGGAATGCGCACCGAAACGAAGCCCGTGGAATTGGCGGTTTATTCTTTGACTATTGTAAAGCAACGGAAGGCCCGAGCGATAGCGAACAGGCGAAGCAAATGTCTATGGAAAATTGGTTTAACTTTGTTAGCGAAGTAGGGAATAGTTTCCTGGAAGCCTACGTTCCAATAGTAGAAAGAAGAAAAAATTTAAACTATACCCCAGAACAAAGGACTTGGCAAGAAATCCGTCGTGGGCGTTATGTCGAATTCAATTTGGTACACGATAAAGGCACTTTGTTTGGCTTAAAAACCAACGGTCGAATAGAAAGTATCTTGATGAGTTTACCTCCGCACGTGCAATGGGTATATGACCATCATCCTGAAGCGGGAAGTGAAGAAGAGAAATTATTGAAATTATTAGAAAAACCCAAAAATTGGATTGCAGATTGATGATTAACGATTTGTGATTGCAGATTTTTTCTGTTGTCGCCAATTTGTTTAAAATCATAATTCAGCAATCGTTAATCTAAAATCATAAATTAGTATGTTCCCATTACAAAGAGGTAGAAGATTACGTGTTAACGAATCCATTCGTTCATTAGTTCGTGAAACTACATTAAGTCCAACCGACTTTATGTTCCCGATGTTTATTGCCGAAGGTGAAAACATAGAAGTAGTTATCCCTTCTATGCCGGGAATCTTTCGTCGTTCGATTGATTTGACGGTAAAAGAAGTTAAAGAAATTTACGCTTTAGGAATTCGTGCAGTCAATATTTATGTAAAAGTGAGCGAAGATTTAAAAGACAATGAAGGTGTTGAAGCTTGGAGTCCAAACGGATTAATGCAACAAGCTATTCGCGCCATCAAAGCGTCTTGCCCGGAAATGATTGTAATGCCCGATGTGGCTTTAGATCCGTATTCTATCTATGGTCACGACGGAATCATTGCTAATGGTGATGTCGAAAACGATTCTACCGTTGCAGCTTTGGTGAAAATGGCTGTTTCACACGCACAAGCGGGAGCCGATTTTGTAGCACCATCAGACATGATGGACGGACGCGTTTTGCGTTTGCGTGAAGGATTGGACGCAGCAGGATTTCATCATGTGGGAATCATGAGTTATTCGGCCAAATATGCTTCGGCCTTTTACGGACCTTTCCGCGATGCGTTAGACAGCGCTCCAAAAGAATCTAATGTCGCCGTTCCCAAAGACAAGAAAACCTATCAAATGGATTATGCCAATCGCATCGAAGCCATCAAAGAAGCTTTATCAGATGTCGAAGAAGGAGCCGATATGGTAATGGTAAAACCTGGAATTGCCTATTTGGACATCGTTCGAGAAGTAAAAAATGCCGTAAATGTCCCTGTAACCGTTTTCCACGTATCGGGTGAATATGCCATGATTAAAGCTGCTGCCGAAAGAGGGTGGCTGGATCATGACAAAATAATGATGGAACAATTAATGTGTATCAAACGGGCAGGGGCCAGTCTAATTTCGACTTATTTTGCCAAAGAAGCCGCTATACTTTTAAATAAATAAAATATGCAAAAGCTATTAATTATTTTTACGCTCTTAGTTTTGGTTAGTTGTAAAAAAGAGAGCCAGGAACCTTTCGGAAAGCCTCAACAAACAGCAGATTCTACAACCATTAAATCTCCTGAAATTGTTGGAAAGGAAATTTTCGAAAACAAAGGAAATTGCATCGCGTGTCACTTGCCCGACAAAAAGCTTATTGGACCTAGTCTGCACGACATTGCGAAGATCTACAAAGATAAAAATGCTGATATGGTCGCATTTTTAAAAGGTGACGGCGAACCTATTGTAGACCCAAACCAGTACGAAGTAATGAAAACTAATTTTGCGATTACCGAGGAAATGTCAGACGAAGAATTACAAGCATTAGAAGCTTATATTTATTTCAATTTGAAATAAATTAGTTTTAGGACGGAGCTGTTTCCTGCTGTCCATTACAAGCTCTCCGTCATAAATCGTTTTTTCTACTGTGCCACAAGGAGCTTCCGTTGGTCGCTCTTGTAACACAAGAAAAAATTGATTTATTCCATCGAGGCTTTCCATTCTCATCAGGGCTAAAAAACAAGAACCATTGGTGTAAACGAGTGGTTTTTTTATTTTCATCCTTTTAAAATTCTTTGCAAACTTTGCAATAACTTTACTTCGTCAGTTCGCCTTCGCTCGGGTGTGTACTTTGCAGTTCAATTTATTCAAAATTATGGAAACAGTTTATATCAAAACCCCTTTGGGAATTGCCACAATTATGGGAGATGAAAATGGTATATCAGTAATTTCTGTTTCGGATGAAGGAATTCTTTCGGCAGACATTCCGACTGTTTTGCAAGAAGCCGTTACACAACTTAACGATTATTTCGAAGGAAAACGAACCGATTTTGATTTCAAACTCAATCCAAAAGGAACCGAATTCCAACAAAAAGTCTGGAATGCCTTACTCGAAATTCCATTTGGGAAAACCAGAACATATCTGGAACAGTCCAAAATTTTGGGAGATGTAAAAGCCATTCGAGCCGTAGCTTCCGCCAACGGAAAAAACCCGCTTTGGATTGTTGTTCCTTGTCACAGGGTCATTGGCACAGACGGTTCCCTCACGGGTTACGCAGGAGGATTATGGCGCAAAAAATGGTTGTTGGAACACGAGAATCCTACTACACAACAAAGTTTGTTTTAAGGATTTATTGAATAAATTTCTTATATTCGTTTTGCAAAACTTATAAAAGATGATTGAAAAAATAAACCTCAACAACATACTCTTCCTGGATATAGAAACCGTTCCAGAAGAAGAAAACTTCAATTCACTCGATTCCGAAATGCAATCGCTTTGGGAACAAAAAACATTGTACCAACGCAAAGACGAGTTTTCTGGAGAAGAATTCTATGACCGCGCCGGAATTTGGGCTGAGTTTGGCAAAATCGTTTGCATTTCGGTCGGGTATTTTACAATCAAAGGCGATATTCGAAATTTTAGAGTGACTTCCTTTTTTGGAGATGAAAAGAAAATTCTTAATGACTTCAATAATTTAGTAAACAATCACTTCAACCAACCGCAACACGTTTTGTGCGGGCACAATGCCAAAGAATTTGACATTCCATTTCTCGCCCGTCGAATGATTATCAATCAAATAGCTATTCCCAACAAACTGAATTTATTCGGCAAGAAACCTTGGGAAATCCCACATTTGGATACATTAGAATTATGGAAATTTGGCGATTACAAACATTTTACTTCCTTAAAATTAATGTGTAAAGTACTCGGAATTCCATCCCCAAAAGGCGATATTAACGGCAGTCAGGTGGGGCATGTTTTTTATGTAGACAAAGACATTGACCGCATTGTAACCTATTGCGAAAAAGACACTATTGCCGTAGCTCAGATTTTCCTCCGCCTTCGACGAGAAGATTTGTTAATTGAGGAAGAGATTATTCATGTCTAATTATCTAAGTTTAGTAAAATAAATCATTTGTTCGTCAACCACAAATTTCTAAATTCCATTTGTTTGTCGTAATCGGCAGCTTGTTTTTCGATATTAAAATACCGATGTCCTCTTGGGTCATTGCCAACGCCTGCAAGATAAGCCCAATTTCCCCAATTGCTGCAAACATCATAATCTATGAGCTCTTGTTCAAAATAGGCAGCTCCGATTCTCCAATCCATGTTGAGTTCGTTGCAAAAATAACTGGCTACATTTTGTCTTCCGCGATTGCTCATAAAACCAGTTTGCTTTAATTCTAACATATTAGCATTGATAAAATCAGATTTTGTTGTTCCGTTTATCCAGCTCCATAGCAAGCTTTCATTTAGTGATTTTGAGTTTTCCTTCTTGGTTTGAATTCCGGAATATAAGAAAAACTTGGTTTGGTATTTTTTGAACATAATTCTAAAAAAGTCGCGCCAGAGTAATTCAAAAACCAGCCAATACGTGGATTCATTTGCACCATATTCTTTTTCGTAGTTTTTGATTTCATGATAAATAGTTCTTGGAGAAATACATCCCAGTGCCAACCAAGGAGAAAATTTTGATGAATAATCAGCACCTACCATTCCATTTCTAGTTTCTTTGTAGGTAGACAATAACTTTGTTTCAAAAAAATAATGCATTAATCTTTTATCAGCTTCAGTCTCGCCTCCTTTAAATTGAATTGCTGCCCGAGAATCAATTGATATAGGTTCTAGTCCTAATTCTTCCAAACTTGGTAATTTTAATGCAGGAATCGTAGGAGATTTAATCGTTTCAGGAGGTTTAAATTTCGTTCGTATCTTGGCCTCATTTTCTGTTTTTTTTCTAAAGTTGGTAAAAACATCTGGAATGGTTTTTAGAGTAAAAGGCAAGTCTTCAGTATTATATAAAGTACTGGTACAAAAAGTCTCTAATTCACAATTAACTTTAAGCAACTCTTCTTGAACTAGCTTTTCTGTTTGTAGTTCCTCAAATGCAACTTCTCGTTTTGAAAAGACTTTTTGCGCACTAAATTGTTTTGCTATTTTAGGAATTTCAATCTCTGGTTTTCCTTTTACAATTAATAAACCAGAACCGATATTCCGTAGATTTTCATCCAAATCTCTTAATGATTCTAATAAAAATTGTGCTCTAATACTCCCTGTTTTTTTAAATCCATATTTAGTACATTCAAAATGAGCATCATCAAAGCAATAAACTGGAATAATCTGATCACTTTGTTCAATTGCTTTTAAAAGAGTCTCATTATCGGATATTCTCAGGTCGGTTTTGAACCAAACTACAGCTGTTTCCATCATAACTCATTTATATTTTTCAAATAGTAATCGGCTTGTTCAAGTATTTCAGATTTAGTTTCGACTTTCATTTTTCTCCAAAGATTATACATCATGCCAATTCGTGGGTTTTTGCCTAATTTCCCTTCGTTTTTATCATAGAAATTCCAATATAAGCTATTAAACGGACAGGCTTTGTCTCCTGTTTTTAGTGCTTTTTTATAAAAACAAGACCCACAATAATGACTCATTTTATCAATATAATTTGCAGAACTCACATAGGGTTTTGTACCTACTATTCCTCCATCTGCAAACTGGCTCATGCCTCGGGTATTGGTAATTTCAACCCATTGAATTGCATCAATATAAATACCCAGATACCAACGATCTACCTCATCTGGATGTATGCCTGCTAAAAGGGCAAAATTGCCGGTAATCATCAATCGTTGAATGTGGTGTGCATAACTGTAATCTAAAGATTGTTGAATAGCGTCTCTGAGACAATTCATTTTGGTTTTCCCTGTCCAATACCAATCTGGTAGTTTGGCTTCGTGATCAAAATAATTCATTGAAGCGTATTCGGGCATTTTATTCCAATAGATACCTCGCATGTATTCTCTCCAACCAATAATTTGCCTAACAAATCCTTCCAATTGATGGTATTCTATTTCGGTTGGTCGTTTATGCCATTCCTCAATGCATCTTTCAATAACTTCTTGAGGTGAAATCATTTTTATATTCATCGAAAAGGATAGTCTGGCATGGTACAAGGACCATTCATTGGGCGACATCGCATCTTGATAGCTCCCAAATAAAGGCAAACATTCGATGGCGAAAAAATCTAATAATTGCAACGATTGTTCTCTGTTAATGGGCCAAACAAAGTTTTTGGCGTCAATATTTCCTATAGTTTTAATATTGGTTTGGTTGATTTCGTCTACAATTTCTACCACATTATTATTGAACACCAATGGAGTCGTTGGTTTATGGTTTTTGGGTAGTTTTTTTCGATTATCACCATCAAAGTTCCATTTACCGCTAATTGGCTTGTCGCCTTCCATCAAAATATGGTGTTTTTTTCGCATGTAATGATAGAAACTTTCCATCAAAAACGTTTTTTTACGTTCAAAAAAAGTGCTCAATTCTACTCTTGTAGAAAAAAAATGTTCCGAATCGGCGATAGTACTTGGTATAGCTATTTTTTTGCTGAAATTTTTCAGCAGTTCGTCCAATCGGTATTCATCTGGTTTTTGAAATTCAAAATTGTTAAAATGATGTTTTTCAATTAGAGCCAAAATATTTTTATCAAATGACTGTAAGTTTGTCGGATCATTCAAATAAACATAGATAACGTTGTGATTGTTAGATTGTAATTCTGAGGCAAAATTTTGCATGGAAGCAAAGAAACCCACAATTTTCTGAATATGATGTTGGGCATAATCTGTTTCGGAGCGGATTTCCATCAAGACATAAGTTATAGCATCATCAGCGGTTTTGAACCAAGAATGATTGCTGTTGAGTTGATCGCCAAGAATTAATCGTAGAGTCTTTTTCATTTGTTTTCTGCAGATTATTTTATTCATTCTGCATTTGTCACTGCAGTATTAAACTTCATCTCAAACTTTTTCTCATTTTTTGCACCATACAAAAGGCTTTTTGTAAACCGCACATACTTTAATGGGTACGTTTTGGTTTTTTACCTTTCACATATAAATACTATTTAAAATTCTAAAATAAGGTATCGCCTGATCTTGATTGGTGTTTTGCGGCAAATTGACCATAGGATTTTATATTCAGTCTTTTAATTCTGTTCGTTCCCACTCAATTTTAACTAACGAACCTTCTGCCATAAAAACAGCTTCTGGTTGCGAATTTTTCAAAACAGAAAAGGATTTGCCATACATACCTTCAAAATCACAATCAATTGAGTAATCCAAAACTGCGTATGTTTTCCAGCTTAGGTGCTGTAGTTTATATTCTAATGTTTTAGTCGCATTTACTTTGGTATAGCCATAATAATGTTCGTAAATAAACTGTTCCAAACTTCCCGCTTTCATTGGATTTGCTTCATTTTTGGCTTCCACATAAATGCTATTCCACTTGGTATTCAAGAACCATTCAAAATTTACTTTGTTTGTATGTAGCCTTTTTTGAATTTGATGTCGGGTAGGAACTACTGTATAATGTTCTTTGTACAATTTATTGGCCATCCAAGCAACAATAGGATAAGGAATCGTTTCGTTTATAAAAACCACACCTCTTTTGATTTGATTGTTTTCTTTGCGAACAACATAGAACCTTAAATTAATTTCCTCAAAAGTTCCTAAACGCGGAATTGGAACACTGAAAATCTTGGTGTTTTTGAACATAAATCCAACAAGACTTACGTAGGCATTCCCTTCAAATAAATCCAATTCTACTCCCTTTGGCAAAAAGGGGTTGAGTAAATTTGAATCAATTATATAATTGGCCATAATGATGTGTTCCCAGTTTGCTTTCAAAAATATACTCATTTTTTCTTTTTGTTTTTTGTTTTTAATACGGTTCTCTTGGAATTTGGATTCGAAACATGTTTTTTCAAAATTCGTTTTCCTTCTTCTTTAACTTCTTCTTTTTTTCGAAAACTCCATACAATATCACTGGCATATTTTCTGGATTCTTCTATATTTACGATAGGATTTGGGTAATCCTTCCCTATTTCACAATTATAAAATTGTTGTTCTATAGCGTTCATTTTCCAAGGCTCGTGTAGTAATGAAACTGGAATTTCTGCTAGTTCTGGCAACCATTGTTTAATGAATATTCCTTCAGGGTCGTGCTCTTCCGAATTTTTAATAGGACTGTAAATGCGAATGGTATTGATTCCTGTAGTGCCCGACTGCATTTGTATTTGCGGATAATGAATGCCTGGTTCATAGTCCAAGAATTGCCTCGCAAGAAAATGAAGTTCACGCCAGTCTTGCCATAAGTTAAAAGTAAAAAATGATACCACCATAGCTCGCATTCTGAAATTGATATATCCTGTAGCTACCAAACACCGCATACAGGCATCAACAATTGGAACACCAGTTTTGCCTTCTTGCCAAGCTTTAATGTACGTTTCGTTTTTTGGTTTGACCAAAAGATTGTAGGCTTTATTAATATTCTCAAACTCCATAGTACATTCATCTTCAAACTTTTGTATAAAATGACAATGCCAATGCAATCTCGAGACAAAGTTGAGCATTGCTCTTTTGTTAGGTGAACTCTGGTAATGCTGATTGGTATATTGATAAATCATTCGCATACTGATGTTCCCGTACGTTAGATAGGGAGACATTCGGCTACAACCTTTGCGACTTAATGCTGGTTTTGATATGTGTTTGCTATAATTTACATGGCGCACTTTGACAAAACTATCCAGATACCTCCAGGCTAAATTCTCTCCACCTTGCTGAAAATTTTTATTTGGAGTAGTAATTTCAGTGTCTAGGGGATTTCCCTTTATGGCATCGTATTCATTTGGATCTAAAAGGATACAATTTAGATGGTCAATAGTAATCATTTTGGGTTCAGACCTCATTACTGTTTCCCATCGTTTGTCCCAATCTATTCTCGATTTCAATTTACGAATAACACCGTGCATTTGAGATTCTTCCCAACTAATGTTGTTTTCTTGAAAATAACTTTGCAAAAACAGATCTCTATCAAAAGTAATTTTATTCCCAATTTCTTGGTGAGAGAAAACAATTTTTATATCGTAAATGGCTTGTATTGCTTTAAAAACAACCGAAGCTTCTTCGTGAAAAATATATATTTTTGAAGTTGAACTTTTTAAGTTGTGTTGTAAATCTTGTATGGATTCATATACAAATCTCCAGTGCCGAATGTCTGAATCATCATAATTCATTACCAAAGGTTCAAAACAGTACAGCAATAACAAAGGTAATCCAGACTGATGCGCATTAAAAAGCGCTACGTTGTCTATTAAACGTAAGTCTCGTTTGAACCAAACAATATTTATGGCTCTTTTGTTCAAATTGATGCAATTGAAGTTATGGCTAAATTTGGTTTGGCATAGCTTAGTCTATCCAGTTTAATCGTCTTATGATAACTATCCAATCCAGAACAAGTAATTGTGTTTGCTTTTTCAATATCAATAAAGCCATCAGTAGATTGACACCCTTGCGGAAAATATATTTGTACAATCTCACCGATTACCATTTGAGTACTGTTGATTGTAATATCAATTTTTTCTTTGAATTCTATGCCCAGTTGTATGTTGCTTTCTTGTACAAAAGGAGCTTCAAAATTGTTTTTATATTCTGGTGTTAAACCTGTTACTTCAAATTCTGAAACCGATGGATTATATCTAGCCGAAGTTTGATGGGCTTGTTTGAAAATAGTTTCATTGACATGGTTTATGGTATAAAATCCAGTTTCAATGATGTTAATGAGAGTATCTCTATCGGGGGGTGAAGGGCGAAAGATCAAAGCTATCAAAGGGGGATGTGCTCCAATGTGAAAAATGGAACTGAAAACAGCCAAATTGGCATTCCCTTTTAATGATTTTGTTCCAATCAAACCAACGCTTTTAAATCCTCCGAGACTGTTGATAAGATGTGTTTTTTCTTGTTTGGATAAGGTTTTTATTTCTTGGGAATTTATAAATGTCTTTGTCATTATCTTTTTGATATTTTATTATTGGTGATGGCTCTTTGTAGCTCGCATTTATATCAATCTATTCCTTCGGTTCGCATGGCTATGTGCCAGTTTTGTATATTTCAACTAGTTGCGCCATTATTTATAACTCGAAAAAGCTAAGTTCTTTTTTCATTTATCCTCATACTTCTGAATCTCTCAATCCAAATTCATATTTCATGGCATCAAATAGGACATGATTTTCCTTATGTTATTTCAATAATTCAGTCCATTATTCTGTTGTCGAGTTCCGTTTTTGGAGTTGTTGTTGGTTTAGAGATTTTAGCATTCGTAAATTTATTTTGAGTAAACTATAATGGAATATAAAATCATTAGATATTTGGAAAAATAGCATTAGATAGCTCTAGTTTAATCCATTTTTTGTCGCTATTCAATTTGAAAGAGGCAATATGTTCTTTGTTCCATTCATGGGGTCCAATTAAGGATAAGAAATTAGTGCCATCATTGGAGGTGTACATATGATAGATTTCGCCAATAACGGGTTCAAATGAAAATTTACTGTTATATACTAAATCGTTCCATTCATACTCTTCCATTAATTTTTGGTACTGCTCTTTGAGCTGACTAAATTTATCTTCAAATTCTCTATTTACTTGATGGATTCCTCTTGTTTTCCAAGCCACTATATTATCTGTTTTTATTACTGGCGCACCAACTGTTGTGGCGTAGGGTAATAAATAAGCGTTATATCCTTCCACATCTGAGTATACTATGTTGTCCGGTTTTTGTTTTTCCACTTTGCTAAAAATATATTTGGCCCATAATTTGTTTAACGTTTAATTAAAAATGTTAAACAAAGATAGGTTTTATTTAGCATGAATTAAATTTTTAGCTAGAATTTAATATCTAATTATTATTATCGTCTACTATTCTTATTAAATAGAAAGATTTAAAAAAAGCTGAAGTCTTTTTTAATCAGACAAAAGATTCTTTTTACTGATATTAATTGAAACTGTTTGTTTTACTCCTTTAACTCAATACTCGAATATGATTTATGAATTAATTATTACATTTACAAAAATTATATATTATGGTATTAAGTAGATTTTGGCTCACTATTTTCATTTCTTCGATTGTATTTGTTGTAATTAGTTTGTTTACGGGTAATAGTTACACGATAGATTTTATTTTGAATGGAAAAAAAGACGACCCTATTTTACTTTCCGAAAAATACATCAATCAAGTTCCTGTTTTTATCAAAGACAGCATCAAAAATGCGCCAGACCAAACGATGATAATCAACAGAGATACCATTAATGCAGATACCACTTACGTTTATAAGAACAAAACCGTAAAGATTTTCAGTGGTGTTCAAAAATCAGATGGGCTTTTGCCAACCTGTAAAAGTACGTTGCTCGACTTAATCATACCACTTATTGCTTATTTGGCATTCTTCTGTGGATTGATGGAACTTTTAATCATTTCTGGAGCAACAGAGAAACTGGCTAGAGTTTTGAGTCCAGTATTTGTGAAAGTGTTTCCAAGTATTCCCAAAAATCATCCTTCGATTTCCTATATGACATTAAACTTTGCCGCCAATTTCTTGGGATTGGATTCCGCAGCTACACCTTTTGGATTAAAAGCCATGGAAAGTTTACAAGAAATAAACCCCGATAAGGACAAAGCCAGTGATGCTCAAATCATGTTCATGTGTTTGCATGCCTCAGGACTTACCTTAATTGCAACGTCTATCATTGGTTATCGTGCTGCTGCAAATGCGACCAATCCTGCCGATGTTATGTTGCCGTGTATTATCACCTCTTTTATCGGTACCATTGCTGCTTTTTTGATTGTTGGAATTAAGCAAAAAATTAATTTTAAAAGCGCCTCTTTGGTAATCGGTTTAATGACATTGATAGCTGCAATTGTGGGTTTATTAATGTATGTAAACCATTTGGATCTAATTGGTAAAAATTATTTTACATCCAATCTTTCTGCATTGATATTGGTTGGTATTATAGCTTTTACATTGATCTTATCCTTTATTAAAGAAAAGAAATTCACAGAAGCCAATACAACGGTTTATGAAACCTTTGTGTCTGGAGCCAATAATGGAGTTAAAACGGGCGTTACCATTTTTCCTTATGTCTTAGGAATGTTAGTGGCTATTTCTTTGTTCAGGAACAGTGGTTTATTTGAAATTATTAGTGAATGGATTGCTTATGGATTTTCAAATTTGGGAGTAAGTAAAGAAATCACCGATGCTTTACCGGTAGCATTGCTTAGACCTTTTAGTTCTGCGGGTTCACGAGGGTTTTTAATTGATTCGATGAATACTTTTGGTGCCGATTCCTTAACGGGAAGATTAAGTAGTATTTTTCAATGCAGTGCCGAGAGTACTTTTTATGTGATTGCGGTTTACTTTGGTTCGGTTAACATAAAAAATTCACGATACGCTTTAAGTACTATGCTTTTGGTTGATCTAATTTGTGTGATAACCGCTATTTTGGTAGCGAGTTGGTTTTTTTAAAAATGCAGTGTTATTATAAATTCAATAAAATAGAAGTTTTTGCTTTGTTTTTAATAAAGTATTAAGCATAAAAAAGCCTCACAGAAATGTGAGGCTTTTCGTTTTTAGAAAAAGAAAAATTATTTCTTAATCAACTTTTTAGTCATTGTTTTTTGACCATCATTTATTTCAATGATATAAGTACCAGTACTTAATTTATTAACATTAATTGCGTTTTCAGAAAGTTTTCCTGCATCTACTTGTTGCCCCAAATAGTTGATAATTCGGTAAGAAACTTTTCTGTTGTCAGCCATGCTAATGTTTACGAAACTGTTAGTTGGGTTTGGATAAATTGTATAATCAAATAAATTATTCTCATTGCCCAATTCACTTGCAATTGTATTATTAAATCCTGTTATTGCTGCTGCACCAATGTTTACCGTATAATCTTCTACCTCTCCATAAGAGAACGTTTCACAAGCAGTTTGAGCAGCGTTGTATTTCATAGACACTCTCATTCTTGTAGTTCCTGCCAAAGCAGTTGTTGGAACAGTAAAAGTATAGGAAAGATTAGTACTCAGAGAAGAGGAACCTGCTACCATTTGCTCAGAAGTTTCGAAAGTTCCATTTTTATTAAAATCGATCCAAACTCTCCAATATTCAGTGTAAGCTGTACTCGCAAAAGCAGCACTCAAAATTATTGTATTTGAACCGTAAGGCAAGTTTCCAGTTAAGTTGGTGAAGTTTCCATAACCTGCATTTGCACCAGTAGCATTTGCAATACCTCCAATTGCTACATTATCAATGTATTCATAAGCAACACTGCTTCCTTTAGAAGTACAATAGGTAATTGTTGATGCCGTTGTCGTTACATTAACTGCAGTACTTGCAGCAGAAAGGTTACCTGCAGCATCTTTGGCTTTTACTGTGAAAGTATAGGCAGTACTTGCTGTTAAACCAGTTACAGTGTAAGCCAATCCTGTAACAGTTGTTACTAATGTAGTACCATTATAAACATTATATCCAGTTACTGCTACATTGTCTGTCGAAGCTGCCCAAGTCAAATTTGTAGTCGTTGATGTGGTTCCAGCAGCGGCCAAACTTGTTGGTGCTGTTGGTGCAGTAGTATCAGAAGAACCAGAATAGGCTGCTCCAACACCCACTGCATAAAAAGCATTTGTGGTTGCTATTACTTCTGCCGAACCCGCTCCATAAAGATCCGTAGCAGATTGAATTCCGTAAGTTCGGGCATTGGCATAAGTTGAGTTTGCTGACAAATACACACTCTCTAAACGATAGGCAATTTTGGCAGCTTTATCAATTGTAATTCCTGTAACATTATAGGCGCTTCCGATATCATTTGTACCTGATTTACCAACTGATAAAATGTAAAACCAATGGTTTAAAACTCCAGAATTTCTATGAACACCACATTGATCATTCGAGCTTGATGGGGTGCAGCTTACATTGTACCAATTGGTTCCTCCATAAGTATCAGGTTGCCCTTCTGTTTTTGGATTGCTCATGGATCTTAAAGATAAATGTCCTGTTCTTCTTTCGATGTCTTCACCAATCAGCCATGTTGATTTTGTTGGTGCTGCTCTGTATTCTATACAGGCTCCCCAAATATCGGAGAACGCTTCATTCATGGCTCCTGATTCTTTTTGGTAGGCCAGATTTGCCGTATAGGTACAAACTGCATGTCCTATTTCGTGTCCAGCAACATCCAGTGCGGTAAGAATATCAAATCCACCAGTTCCACTTCCATCTCCGTAAGTCATAACACTACCGTTCCAAAAAGCATTGTTGTTGTCTGGGTAACCAGCAGCAATTAAATTATAATGTACATAGCTTTTTATTTTTGCCCCTGCGTTGTCATAACTATTTCTTGCATGCACTGCTGACCAATAATCGTACGTCATTTCTGCTCCCCAATGAGCATCTAAGGCTCCATTGTCTTTGTTGGTGTTGTTGAATTCAGCGGCCGTCCAGTTATTATCCGCATCCGTAAAATTTGTTGTTGGATAGGTTGCAGTTCTTGCAGAATTATACGTTTGAACCCCATTTCCTCTAGTTCCATCCGATAAAATATAAGACAAACCACTTAAAGTTGTTTGTAATGTCTGAGTTCCACTATATCGTGTTGCAGCATTTGCAGCAACAATGGCAAAATTTACTTTGTCCGCGTTAGTTCCTTTTTTTTCTGAAGAAACAGTTTTCCCCCCATGACTAAATTCTCCCAAATGCTTAATGGTTGCATTATAAAATAACGTTTGTCCAGTTTCGGCATCAATATAAATATCCCCACGACTAATAGGATTTGTGGCATAGATATCGAATTTATAAGCCAAACGAACATTGTCTTTTTTGCGTTTAAGACCTTGTTCTTCCATTGATGGTAACAAAACAAGTTCGCCTTTTGGTTTGGAATAATTCATTACAGTTGCATCCGCTTGATTTTCCCATAAATAGTTTTTAGCTCCAATTTGATTTAAGGCCTTTTCAAATGCAGCTTCGGCAGAAAGGGTTGGTTTTGTATTTACTTTGTTGATAGTATAATACTCACCACTCATTGATGCTATTTTATCATTTTTAGAATGAATACTGTATGTTGCAAATTCTACTTTAATTCCCTCATGATATAATTGGAATTTTTCGTGTGTAAATCCGTCTTTATCTGATTCCGCTTTAATTTTAGAATACGTTTGTTTATTATCTAATTTTAATTGGTCTTTTAATGCCTTTTGAAAATCAGATCTTTTATACTCTGATTTTTCATTGAAAGTTATTAAACTTGGAGATCCATTCTCTGATAAATTTTTCTGACTGATGCCTTTCTCAGTTTTTTGCGCAAAACTTGTCAATGATAACATTGATGAGGCGAATGTTAGGACAATGATTTTTTGTAATTTTTTTTCCATTTGGGTTAGTTTGGTTAATTATTAAATTGTAAATTTTATAACAAAGTCAAATGTATTTGTTGTAAAATAATTACAGTAGCGTATAAATACCTGATTATATGATTGTGTTTTTTGATTTAATGATAAAAATCTAAGCGAGTAGATTTTTAGGTTAATATTTATAGAAAGAGATTAAAAGTGGTTTAATAATTTAAATTTTGAGGTTTGTCATCAATTTGTCTAATTCAAATCGAAGGTTTTCAGTAATTATTTAATTGTTTTCAAACAATTTGGTATGGAAGGTGATATAAATCAGTTATGATTCTTTGAACAATTCTTATATTTGGCTTTCTTTAAAAAAAATCAAATTATGGACTTTATATACCAGGATCCTTATCCAATTTTAAAAGACGATACACAATATCGTAAAATTACTTCAGATTATGTAAATGTGGAAAAACTCGGAGAAAGAGAAATCCTTACCGTTGACCCAAAAGGATTGGAGTTATTGGCTCAAGAAGCGTTGAAGGATGTATCATTTATGTTACGTACTGCGCATTTGGAAAAATTAAAAGCGATTCTTGATGATCCGGAAGCGACCGATAACGATCGTTTCGTTGCTTATAATTTATTGCAAAATGCAGTTGTGGCTATCGATGGGGAGTTGCCTTCTTGTCAGGACACAGGAACAGCGATTGTAATGGCCAAAAAAGGAGAAAACGTATATACAGGTGTGGATGATGCTGAATGGCTTTCCAAAGGGATATTTAACACTTATCAAGAGCGTAACCTTCGTTATTCCCAAATTGTACCAATTAGTATGTTTGAGGAAAAGAATTCCGGTTCTAATCTTCCGGCTCAGATTGATATTTATGCTAAAAAAGGAGCTTCGTATGAGTTTTTGTTTTTAGCAAAAGGTGGAGGTTCTGCCAATAAAACGTATTTGTATCAACAAACAAAGTCGTTATTGAATGAAAAATCGCTGGATGCTTTCATTCGTGCAAAAATTATGGATTTGGGAACTTCGGCTTGTCCGCCGTATCACTTGGCTTTAGTGATAGGAGGAACATCTGCGGAAGCAAATTTGGCCGCCGTTAAAAAAGCATCTGCAGGTTATTTTGATCATTTGCCTACTACAGGTAACATGGCGGGTCAGGCTTTCCGTGATTTGGAATGGGAAAAGAGAGTACAGTTGATTTGCCAACAAAGTCAGATTGGAGCACAATTTGGTGGTAAATATTTCACTCACGATGTTCGAGTAATTCGTTTGCCACGTCACGCTGCTTCTTGTCCGGTTGGATTGGGAGTTTCTTGTTCGGCTGATAGAAATATAAAAGGAAAAATTACCAAAGACGGTATTTTTGTAGAACAATTGGAAGTAAACCCAAAACGTTTGTTGCCGAAAACAGCGCCACATTTGGAACCCGCTGTCGAGATTGATTTGAATCAGCCAATGGCCGATATTCTTAAAAAATTATCGCAATACCCTATCAAAACACGTTTAAAATTAAACGGAACGCTGATTGTAGCTCGTGATATTGCTCACGCCAAAATCAAAGAATTATTGGATGCCGGTAAACCAATGCCAGAATACTTTAAAAACCACCCAATCTATTATGCAGGACCTGCAAAAACTCCAGAAGGAATGGCTTCAGGAAGTTTTGGGCCAACAACAGCCGGTAGAATGGATGTTTATGTAGAAGAGTTCCAAAAAAATGGAGGTAGTATGGTGATGCTTGCCAAAGGAAACAGAACCAAAGCTGTGATGAACGCTTGTAAAACCTACGGCGGATTCTATTTGGGCTCTATTGGAGGTCCTGCAGCTATTTTAGCCAAAGAAAACATACTTTCTGTTGAAGTAGTAGATTTTGAAGAGCTAGGAATGGAAGCGGTCCGTAAAATCACTATTAAAGATTTCCCTGCTTTTATTATCACTGATGATAAAGGAAATGATTTCTTTGAGAATCTTTAGAAAAAAAGAATTTATATAGTGGAGACCGTCAATATACCATTAAAACTTAAATTTTGGACATAAAAAAAAGCAACTCAATTGAGCTACGGTCTGGACACATCTCTAAAAAGCATCCAGCCTTGCATAATTGCGGCGAATTTTTGAAGACCAATCCAAAAGGTTGTGATGCCAGGTTTTCTCTCTGAAAGATAACCTTTCCAGCCTCCTA
>NZ_JAHWYN010000022.1 GCF_019351435.1 Flavobacterium taihuense | reverse complement strand
AAAAAAAGTAGTTTTTAATGAAAAATGGAGGTGGTCATTTTGCTCCGGAATTAGGTGGTCATTTTGAATTGGAATCAGGTGGTCACTTTAAATTGGAATTGGGTGGTCAATATCACTGGAATTTGCATACATTTCAATTTTTCGATTATACGTAAACGGAAATCTATTGTATATCTGCACTCGCAATAAAAAAGGGTTTGGTAGTTTAGTTGGTTAGAATACATGTCTGTCATCTCGTCTTTTGGGACGAGACGGATTCGAGTCCCGTCCAGACTTTTTTGATTTTAAAAGAGTTAGGTTTTTTTTAATTCTTGTGTTATAAAATAGTTGCGTAAACGAAAATCTATTGTATCTTTGCACTCGCAATAAAACAGGGTTTGGTAGTTCAGTTGGTTAGAATACATGCCTGTCACGCATGGGGTCGCGGGTTCGAGTCCCGTCCAGACCGCAATATTGTTTAAGCCTTTCCTTACTGGAAAGGCTTTTTTTTTGATGCATAAATTAAATATTTAGGTATGTTTTACGTTTATATTATTTATTCCAAAGATTTTGATTTGTATTATAAGGGCTTCAGTGAAAATATTGCCCAAAGATTGTTGTATCATAATGAAAATAGAAGTAAATATACTTCGAATAAAGGGATTTGGGAATTAGTATATTCAAAAGCATTTGAAACAAAGAAAGAAGCTTTAGTTGAAGAATTGCGATTAAAAAAGCTTAATAGAAAATCAATAGAATCTTTGATTCAAAATCAATAGCGTTTTTGAATATTAGCGTTGGTTAGAATACATGCCTGTCATCTCGTCTTTTGGGACTAGACGGGTTCGAGTCCTCTCGTTCCAAAACGAGACAAATATTGTTTAAAGCCTTTCTTAACTGAAAGGCTTTTTTTATGAGATAAATTTAGCTTTATTCTATTTGTTGACTCTATTTCTTTCGTCTTCAGATCCTGTTTGGCGTTCTCGTGATGATTTTAATTTACTGTTTCCAAAACTGTTTGAATAAGTAAGAATATAAGTTCTGTTACTGAAGTCGAATTTGTTATAGGTTTTTATATTTTGATCTGGTAAATCTGTTCCTCCAGTATATTTATTGGAATCAAAGAGGTCATTTATCGAAAATTTTAAGGAACCCCATTTTTCACCAAATTTCTTCTGAAATCCGATATCGGCTCCAGCTACTGCATCAAATTTTGCGGTACCAAAAAGACTCGGGCCATAATAATAGATTGTTGTTTCGTTTGAAATTGTTTTTGTTATTTTGAAGGATTGTGTTGTATTCGCCTGAAAATTTCCTAAAGCTAAGGTAACGGTATCTCCATTGTATAATCCTTTGATTTTTTGGTTGATGTAGATTACATTATTTTGCATTTTCCACCAATCATTAATTGTTATAGGTAGTCCTAATGTGATGGAGGATGATTTTGTATAATCTAAATTGGTTGCTGTGAAAATTAGCCTGCCTGTATCTTCATCGATATGTTCCTGAAAACCTGCGATAGATGATTGTTCATCGGTATATTGAAAAGAGAGTAGTATTGATTTGTAGCCAATGTCGTATTTGAACGAGTTAGAAATTGCAGGTTGTAATGCCGAATTACCCGAAAAAAAGGTAGTTGGATTTATGAAAATTACAAATGGAGCTAAATCATTAAAAGTGGGTCTGGTTATCCTTTTCGAATAAGACAAATTCATGTTTAAATTATCATTGAGTTTTCGGCTTAAAAAAATGCTTGGAAAAAAAATCCCATATTGTTTGTCTACCACTTTTCCCTGAGTATCGGTATCCAATTGAGAATCGGTATATTCATAGCGCAACCCAAATTTCAAACTTGTTTTGTCGTTTATGGTATATTCTAAAGCGGAATAGACGGCTGCAATTTTTTCGTCCAAGTTACTTTTGTCTGTCAATGTTGGGTCAGGAATCCAATTTTCGCCTTGCAGATTATCGACGTTTACATTATTGACAAAATTGGAGAAAGACCCTTTTATACCGGCATCAAATTTTATTTTTTTATTTAATTTATCACTATAATCCAGACTGATAACCCACGTTTTTATTGGAGTAATTTTGCCACTTCGCACTTTCTCGGTATACAATAAAATCTTGTTCTGATCAAAATAAGAGTTGTAATATGTATTGGGATTGTTGTCTTTGTAGTATAAATAATCGATATTGAAACTAATATATTTATCATCTGTGAAATTATGTTTTAGATTGTAGTTGGCTCCAAAATGTTTCCATTGATTTAATTCCTCATTTGAAGTTTCTGTGAAAGCAGTTGGCAAACCGTTTGTTGTGTCAAAACTATCATTATTGGCGTCCATTGTCCATTTTGTATTGTAACCATTGAAAAGAATACCTGTTACTGTTTTTTTAGACAATTGGTAATCCAATCCTATTCTGGCATTGTGGTTGTTTCTGGTTGGAAACCTGTTCGAAGTTACCGTGGTTCCCAATGTGTCATTGTTTTTTACATAAGCGCGGCTATTGTAAAATAGTTCGGTATGCTTGTCGAATAAATAGGAGTAACTTCCAAAAATATTGATTTTGTCTTTTCTGAAATTAAAAGAAATATTATCGGTACTTGAAGGTCGTTTTCCATAACCTGCCGATACCGAATAATTTCCGTTTAGGCCAGCATCTGTATTCTTTTTTAGAATAATATTTATAAATCCCGCATTGCCTTCTGCATCAAAATCGGAAGGAGGAGTTGTGATTATTTCCATCGATTTTATATTGTCTGCACTTATTCCTTCCAAAAATTGCACAAGTCCAGATTCTGGGACATAGTTTTTTCTTCCGTCAATCATTACAACCACTCCATTTTTACCAACAACGGAAATACTGTTATTTTGTTTGTTGACAGAAATGCCAGGCGAGCGTTCTAAGATATCTAAAGCCGTACCTCCAGCTGAGATAATGCTGTTTTCGACATTGATAACCATGCGGTCTACTTTCTGGGTGTATAATTGTTTGGTAGTATGTACCACGACTTCTTTTAGTTCGACTTCACTCGATAACGTAATGGTTTTTGCTGTGTAATCGCTATTTAAATCAAATGGTTGCGAATATTGAGAATCAAAGCTCGCCATGCTCGCCAGCAATAAATAATGTCCTTTTGGTATTTGGGTGAATTTATAACTTCCATTTGCATCGGTCATAACTCCTTTTACCAAAGTAGAATCGGATGGTTTCAGTAATAAAACATTTGCCGAAGGAAGCCCTTTATCTTTATCTAAAATGAAACCTTCGATCGTATAATAAGATTGACAAAAAAGAGCTTGTGAGGATAAAAACACGAATATAAAAAAGCTAAGTTTTTGCATATCAATGAATTGTTGGATTGATCTAAATTACAAAACAAACCTGCTATATTTTTTCTTTATCGTTTAACTGCTTATTTTTAATGGTTTATGGTAAACAAGAATATTTTTATAAGGAAAAAGAATAAACTTTTTATGCAACAAAAATCTAGTTTTAGAATAGTGTAGCGCTATTTTTCCACACAATCCAAAGGTACAATCCCAGATACATCATGCATACCACAAACTTCATAAAGGAGGAAGCCAGAAAGCCCAGAAGAGAACCAGTTGCTGCTTTCAGAGCACGTTGATGGTCTTTGTAATCATAAATAAGTTCGCCAACAAAAGCGCCAACAAACGGCCCAATAATAAAGCCCAACGGGATTGGTGCAAAAATCCCAACAATCAAACCGATATTCGTTCCCCAAATACCGTAGGAGCTTCCGCCAAATTTTTTAGTTCCCTTGGCAGGAATGACATAATCCAAAACCGTTAGCACAATAGTAATCAATAAGGAAACTCCCAGAATCCAATAATTGACAGGAACAGCGGTTGTAAAATACAGTAATAGAATTCCAATCCAACTGATACTTGGCCCTGGTAAAACAGGTAGAAAACTTCCAAAAATTCCGGCAATAACACAAACAAAACCCAATAGTAAAAGCAGGATATCCATAAAAATATTTTTAGTAATTTTGATGCCGAAAATACAACCTCCTAATCATACACGAATATGAGAAAATTAATTGTATTTTTATAACAAATTAGTTCCATTCAAAAAATAAACATTGAAGCAGTATTCCCTTTTTTTAGTCTTTATACTTTTCAATTCCTGTCAATATTTTGACAAGCAGGTTCCTTCCGAAAAGGAATTGTTGCAAAAGGAATTGAAGTCCATCAATTGGAAAGAGGTAGACGAATATCCTTCGGTTGTCGATTGCGATAAAATTGAGGACAAAAAACAACGACAACAATGTTTTTTTGAGGTTTTGACCCAGTTAATCCAAGAGAAGCTGTGCAACGATACCTTGGCTATGCTTTATCCTGAATTGGACACCATTGAAGTAAAAGTGACGGTTTTTCCTAATGCTACCATGAAATTCGAACCGCAGTTCCCAAAAGATTCGGTAGCTTATGATACCGTAAAAATTGACAGTATTCTCAAAGCCCGTTTGGTCGATTTTCCAAAAATCAATCCGGCAATCAAGCGTGGATTACCCGTAAAAACCCAGTTTATCCTTCCTGTAATTCTAAAAGTGGAGTAGATTTTTTAAGAGCTATTTCTAGCTATTCGTTGCAAACAAAGTTCACTGAACTCCTATAAAAATAATACTAAGTGAAGTAATCTTTATGTTTTTAAAGAAAAAACATAAAGGATTTCCACTTCACACGAGCGAAGCGAACTGGCGAAGCAATCTGGGTTAGGGCATTCGTTTTTATAACAGGATTTCATAATTTGAATTAGTTGTCTTATTTCAAGAAATTATGGGAATGAACGATACTTCACAATTAGAAATCTAAAATGCTGCGGTCTCAATTCTGAAGTCTGCCTTCTGCAATCTGAATTCTAAAACCTTCTCCCTTTCCATTCGTATTTCCCGAACAAGCAATACAAAGCAACAGCAGTACTAAAAAAAGGATACCACAAACTGCTTAATAATAAATAGCGCATTTTGCGTTTTGTCAAGAAGTTGTTGGTTTGTTTGATTAACACAACGTCGATTCCAAACTTGATTAAGAAATACAAGCCAAGAATAGGCAAAGAAATCAAGCCAAAAAAAGTGAGAACAAAAGAACAAACCAAACCAAAATTCATCATAAAGACAAGCAATCCCAATCTTTTTCCAAAATCACTTTGATAAGAAGTCGTTTTGGAAGCCCAGCGAACCCGTTGGTAAAACAACGATTTCCAATTATTTACTGGTTTTGTGGTAACAATGGTGTCTTTTGATTTTAGATAAGCTACTTTTTCAGGATGTTTGGCAATTGCCTTTTGTAACAGAAAAACATCATCACCACTGGCGATGGTTGTGTTGCCATCAAAACCTTTTAACTTTTGAAAAAAGGATTTGGTATAGGCAAAATTGGCGCCGTTGCACATAAAACCTTTTTTGATTCCAAAACTACCAATAGTTGCGCCCTGTAAACTAGCCAAATCCAATTGTTGAAAATGATGTAAAAAAGAATTATTGCAATCGTAGGTAACTGCTCCAGCAATCATCGAAACATGATGCAACTGAATGAAATTGTCCAATGCCAACAACCAATTTTTAGGTACCACACAATCGGCGTCGGTGGTGATGACCCAATCAGTTTTCACGATTTCCATCGCCGTGGTAATCGCGTCTTTCTTTGGGGAATTTGAAATCCGAAGATTATCTATAGTCGTAATCTGTATTCTGTATTCTGCAATCTGCAATCTTTCTGACGATTCATCATCAACCAAAATCACTTCAAACAAATCCGTTGGGTAATTCAATTGTGAAAAGCTTTCTAATAAAATGGGCAAATTCTTGGCTTCATTCCGGAAAGGAACAATAATAGTAAAACTAGTTTTTGGCACTAAGCTGACATATTCAAATAAATTAATTTTAGTAAAACCATAAATGAGCCAACTTATAGTCAGCACATAAACGATTACGATACCTGATAAAATCAAAACCATAGTTATTCTTTGAGGTTACTAATTTCCCCTTTAGGGGGTAGGGGGGCAAAATTCAATACGTAATAGCTCCCAATTGTCACAGGTAAGACTACATTCAGAAACCACATTAGGGTAGTGACAAAAACCACTACCCATTCGTTTACACCTAATATTCCAAAGAAATAAACCGCCACACTTCCTTTTACTGCAAAATCTAGAAACTGAAATGTAGGCAAAGAAGAAGCCAGAAAATAAACACTCGAAATGGCCGAAATTAAAATGAGATAAGGCATATCGACATCAAATGCCAGAAACAAGAAATAGTATTGATGCGAGAAAACCAAATACCGTAAAATCGCCAAATATGTATTTTTTTGATGAATCGATTTTGGGATTTCATTAATTTTATGAATCAGTTTTTCTATAGAATATCCTTTGATAGTGATTTTTTTTGCTGAAAATAAAACAGCAAATACGATTACTAGAACTCCAAAAAGCACAACTACGGTTTTGGTCGTAATCACATTGTACTGCGCATTGAAATATAACAATCCAAAAATGCCAAAAGCGACAGTCAATATCATTTGAATTCCGTTACAAATTAGGTTTAAAAAGACCACTTTCTTGGCTTCTTTTTTATCAAAATACAATGCTTTTCCGGCATATTCGCCAACGCCATTTGGGGTAAATAATCCTGCGGTTAGTCCCGCTAAAACTTGCTTGGTGGCTTCTGCCAAAGAAATAGGTTTAAGGAATAAGACCAAATATTTCCATTTCAGGATTTCAAATAAACGATTCAAGATACTCAATAGTAATATAAAACCAATTCCTAAAACTGACTGGTTTTTATGAAACAGTATCAAAAATTTTTGCCAATCCAGTTTGTCATTGTTAGCCAATTGGTTGTAAATAAAATAAAAGGCACCTCCAACAATCAAAAGTTTGACTAGAAGTACCAGGAATTGCTTAGTTTTGTGTGAAATTGAAATCATACCGCAAAGTAAAGTAAAATCGTTGTGAAAATGGTCTTTCGCAAGGATTCACAAAGAAAATAATAAGGAGCGCAAAGATTCCTTATTTTGTTAGAGAAGTCTAACTTCGCGAATAGCTGTGTCAACTTCGAGTATCTTTGTGTAACGTCTTGAATAATTTAAATAAAATTTACCCCAAAGAAAATATGGAAAATAGCAAAAATTGGCACGATAAACATAAAGAAACATTAGGCTTTGGCAGTCGCTTGGCAGACTCAGTGGCTAATGGAATGGGGTCATGGAAATTTATTATTATTCAAAGTGTTTTTGTATTAATATGGATGGGGTTAAATCTTATTGCTTTTGCCTATCATTGGGATGTTTACCCTTTTATATTGCTTAACCTTGTTTTCTCCACTCAGGCGGCTTATGCGGCACCTATTATTATGATGTCGCAAAACAGACAGAATGAAAGAGACAGAGTTCAAGCGCAATCGGATTATCAGACCAATGTAGATGCAAAGTTAGAAATTGAAGCTTTGACAATTAAGTTGGATATCATTGAAATAGAAAAATTAGATAAAATAATTGCGATGTTGGAAGAGATGAAAATGAATTCTTCTAAATAAAATCCAACATAATTCAGTACCACAGCTTAAAAATAAACTTTGATAAAAGAACGTATCATATTAGGAATAGACCCTGGAACCACGATTATGGGTTTTGGATTGATAAAAATTGTGAATAAGAAAATGGAATTTTTGCAACTCAACGAATTGCAACTGTCCAAATACGATAATCATTACCAGAAGCTAAAAATCATTTTTGAACGGACCATTGAGTTAATAGAAACACATCATCCTGATGAAATTGCGATTGAAGCTCCTTTCTTCGGGAAGAACGTACAATCGATGCTGAAATTGGGACGTGCGCAAGGCGTGGCAATGGCTGCAGGACTTTCTAGAGACATTCCCATCACGGAATACGAACCTAAAAAAATTAAAATGGCGATCACCGGAAACGGGAATGCCAGCAAAGAACAAGTGGCCAAAATGCTTCAACAATTATTAGGTTTGAAAGAGCTACCAAAAAATCTCGATTCTACTGATGGATTGGCAGCGGCTGTTTGTCACTTTTTTAATTCGGGGAAAGTGATTGGAGAAAAAAGTTATACGGGCTGGGATGCTTTTGTAAAACAGAATGAGGAACGAGTTAAAAAGTAGTTCACATTCTCAGTCTCAATGACTGAAATCGGCAACTGAAAACTAAATTATGTCAGGAATCTACATACACATACCCTTTTGCAAGCAGGCTTGTCATTACTGCGATTTTCATTTTTCGACTTCAATGAAGAAGAAAGACGAAATGGTTTTGGCTATTGCCAAAGAATTACAAATACGTAAAAAGGAGTTCGAGAATGAAGTTGTTGAAACCATTTATTTTGGAGGAGGAACGCCGAGCAGATTGCAGATTGCAGATTTGAGATTGCAGATTGATTCGATTTATAAAAATTATCAAGTTGCTAAAAATCCTGAAATCACTCTTGAAGCGAATCCTGATGATTTATCCGAAGAATATTTAATCGAACTTTCAAAAATAGGCATCAATCGACTAAGTATCGGAATTCAATCTTTTTTTGAAGACGATTTGGTGATGATGAATCGGGCGCATAATTCGGCGGAAGCCAAAAAATGTTTAGAGGAAGCTACACAATACTTTGATAATATTTCTCTCGATTTGATTTACGGAATTCCAGGAATGAGTAATGAAAGATGGAGACAGAATATCGAAACGGCCTTGTCTTTTGGAGTACCACATATTTCCAGTTATGCCCTGACTGTTGAACCCAAAACGGCTTTGAACAAACTCATTCAAACTGGAAAAATAGCCAAACCCAATGACGAATCGGCTCAGGAGCATTTTGCTATTTTGGTCGAAACATTGGAGGCAAATGATTTTATCCATTATGAATTGTCCAATTTTGGAAAAGAAAATTATTTCTCGAAGAACAATTCAGCTTATTGGTTGGGGAAAAAATATTTAGGAATTGGCTCATCAGCACATAGTTATGATGGAGTTTCTAGGAGTTGGAATGTTTCTAATAATTCTTTGTATTTAAAATCCATACAAGAAGATAAATTGCCTAATGAAATAGAGATTCTTTCCGTTGCCGACCGGTATAACGAATATATCATGACGGGTTTGCGAACGATTTGGGGTGTTTCTTTGGGTCGAATAGAAACTGAATTTGGAATTGAATATTTAGCCTATTTGAACAAGCAAGCTCAGAAATTTTTAAAGGATGATTTGCTTTCCATTGAAAACAACATCTTGAAACCAACCAAAAAGGGAAAGTTCTTGACGGATGGAATTGCAAGTGATTTGTTTTTTATAAATTTGGAATAAAATAGGTCGCAGATGAAACGGATGCAAGCAACGCTGATAGAAATCCGTAGAATCCGCGTTAGTATATCTGTAAAATCCGCGTTCAATTATGATAGCAAACATCAACAACGAATTTAAAATCGATTTATCGAAACCCATTGATATTTCGATTCCGTTAACCAATACAGACGAGAATCCGATTGCTTGGTACATCGAAAAACCAGTAATAGAACCTGTTGTTTTTGGAGATTGGACAGGAAGCATAAAAGAAGGAGCTTCCACAAATTTCAATAACATTTCCTTCAACCCGCACGGACATGGCACTCATACTGAATGTCTGGGGCATATCACTCGAGATTTTTACAGCATTAATCAATGTTTGAAACAGTTTTTCTTTTTGGCCAAACTAGTTACGATTGTACCTGAAATGCAAGGAGACGATTGGGTGATTACCAGAAATCAAGTCAAAAAAGCATTGGGCATTTCGACTTCGTTCGATATGGCTCCAGAAGCTATAATTATACGAACATTGCCCAATTTTAAAATAAAAAAATCACTGAAATATTCGAATACCAATCCGCCTTATCTGGCTGAAGATGCCGCGCTTTTTATTCGCGAAAGCGGAATCAAACATTTATTGATTGATTTACCGAGTGTGGACAAAGAACATGACGAAGGAAAATTATTGGCACATAAAGCATTTTGGAATGTAAAGGATATCAATAACTTGAATCCTGATGCGCGATTCGATTGTACGATTACCGAAATGATTTATGTTGCTGATGAAGTGGAAGACGGCAGTTATTTGTTGAATTTACAAATTGCTTCTTTCGAGAACGATGCAAGTCCTAGTAAACCAATTTTATACACAATATGATTACAGTTTCAACAGATAAACAAAAGTTGGATGTTCCTTTTATTCAACATTTTTTAAAGGATATTTATTGGGCAGCTGGAAGAACAATCGAAGATGTGCAAACCTCAATAGATCATTCTTTTTGTTTTGGAATTTATTTAAATGACCAACAAATTGGCTTTGCCAGAGTAATTACCGATTATGTGGTTTTTGCCTACTTAATGGATGTTTTTATAATTGATGAGCATAGAGGAAAAGGATATTCTTCAGTTTTGATAAAGGCCATGATGGAAGAACCAATTTTGCAAAACATTAAAATATGGCGGTTGGCGACCAAAGATGCTCATTTTTTGTATGAGAAATTTGGCTTTAGCGCCTTGGCACAACCAGAATGGATGATGGAAAAAAAAGTATGATGAAAACAGTTATTAAACTCGAAGAATTAGGATTATTTATACTCGGTATTTATTTTTTCAGTCAATTGAACTATGCGTGGTGGTGGTTTTTGGTGCTAATTTTTGTTCCCGATTTCTCTATGATTGGATATCTGTTTGGAGACAAAGGCGGCTCTTTTTGCTATAATGTAGTACATCATAGGGGTATTGCGATTGCGGTATATTTGCTTGGGATATACTGTTCAAATTCAGCAATTCAACTTTCAGGAGTAATTTTATTTGCCCATTCGTCCATGGATAGAATGTTTGGTTATGGACTAAAATATGAATCGGGTTTTAAGTTTACCCACTTGGGAGAAATCGGAAAATAATAAAATATGAACCTAGAAACTTATTATGAATATTGCCTTTCTAAAAAAGGAGTTACGGAACATTTTCCATTCGATGAAGACACTTTAGTTTTTAAAGTTGGCGGAAAAATTTTCGCTTTGTCTTCTTTATTGCAATGGGAAAAAGGAAATCCTTCAGTAAATCTCAAATGCGATCCAGAACGGGCACAAGAGCTAAGAGCCGAATACGATGCAATACAACCCGGTTTTCATATGAATAAAGTACATTGGAATACAATTGCCGTGAATAATGATGTTCCCGATGTTTTATTTAAAGAATTGATTGATCATTCGTATGACTTGGTTTTTAAAAGTTTAGCCAAGAAAATTCAAATGGAAATTATTGACCAGAGCTAAAGAATTTACCGAACAGGCGAAGCAATTAGAAAAATAGGCATTACTTTTGTAAAACAATTAAAAAACATAGCAAATCAGTTACTTAGCAACTCAGCAACTTTATAAAAATGAAAGAACAAATTAAAAAGTTTTTAAACGAAGAACAAGATCCGAAAGCAATTGAGAAAGTTACTTCAAAACTGCAGGATATTTTAATGAAAAACGAGGAAATTGGGTATATCGCAGTACAAAAAAAGCCTGCATTGACCGTTCTTCCAGACAGTATTGTAATGACCAATAAAAGAATTATCATTTGTCAGCCTAAAAATTTGGGTTTGTCAATGAATTTTATTGATTATACTTGGGATGATATCGAAGGGACTTTTGTCAAAGAAAATATTCTGGGATCTGAGTTTTCATTTTCTACCAAAACAGATTTACAGGTTTCTATTGATTATATTCCAAAAATCCAAGCGCGCAAAATATTTACATATGCCAAAGAACAGTTGGATATTTTAAAAAATGGCACAGCTTCCAATGTCATAAACGAAGAAATCGCTCCATCATTAATTCAAGAATCAGAATTAATTGAAGAAATGGAGACCGAAGAAGTAACTGATTTTGCCGAAATAATGCCCGTCGTTTCTAATTATTCAGAACCTATTGCGGATAATTCAACTGCTTCAACGGAGAAAAGAACGAGTGAATTGACACAAGACGAACTTTTTGCTAAGCTTCAAAACTATAAAAAATTGCTTGATAATGGTTTGATTTTGCAAGGCGAATACGATGCATTCAAGAAAGAGATTTTGAGTTATATGTAGTTCAATTATAACTTCAAAAATTACACAAAACGAAACCCGACAAATTAATTGATTTGTCGGGTTTTTTTTATGGCTTGTGTGACAATAGTTACTGTTTGTCTATTTTTACTAAGTTACCTTTATACTATAAAATTCAAAGTTATGACAACGACAGTAGTAGTAGGAGGAAGCTTTGCTGGGATGACAGCAGCACTCGAAATTAAAAGAAAAGGCAAAGAGGAACACAAAGTTGTTTTGATAGATAAATCGCCTTTGTTTCTATTTATTCCATCACTTATTTGGGTTCCTTTTGGTAGAAGGGAAATCAAGGATATTTCTTTTAAAAAAGAAGAAGTTTTAAGAAAAAAAGGTGTTGATTTTGTTCTTGCCGAAGCTTTAAAAGTTGATACTACAGCTCAAATTGTATATACGACTAAGGGCGAATTTAAATATGATAATTTAGTAGTTGCCACCGGACCAAAAGTAAAATATGACATTGCTCCCGGTGTGGAAGAATTTGCTCACTATGTTGGGACACCAAATGGGGCAATGAAAATTCGTACCGCTCTGGAAGAATTCAAAAAAAATCCAGGTCCGATTGTTATTGGAGCAACTCAAAATGCGGGTTGTATGGGGGCGGCTTATGAGTTTTTATTCAATATTGAAAAATGGTTGCGTGAACAAAACATTCGTAAAAAAGTAGATTTGTACTGGATTACTCCCGAGGATTATTTGGGACATTTTGGAATAGGTGGAATGCCAATGGGAGAAACCATGCTCAAAACTTTCATGAAAATGTTCAACATTCATTATCGAACAGAAGTCGGGGTTAAAGAAGTCTTTGCGGATAAAGTTGAATTGTCTACCGGTGAAATTTTACCGAGCAGTTTTACCATGTTGATGCCACCTTTTGTTGGGGTTGAGTTTGTCACCAATTCACCCGATCTTAGAGCTACACCAACAGGATATATTCCAATCGGGGACGATTATAGACACCAGAATCTTCCAAATGTTTGGGCTGCCGGAATTGCAGTTGATGTGAAGTTGCCTTTTACACCAAAAAGTATTCCATTTGGTTCTCCAAAAACGGGTTATCCATCTGATGAAACAGGAAAAATTGTTGCCGAAAATATTATTAGAGTGGCCAAAGGAAAAACAGATTTAGTTAAAAAAGCGTGGGGAAGAATCCCCGGACTTTGTATAATGGATGCCGGAAAAAAAGAAGTGCTCATTTTATCCAGTTCCTTGTTTAAACCACGTTCGTTTGCCATTATGATTCCTAATGTTTTATATGATTTTAATAAAGTAATACTCGAAAAGTATTTTCTTTGGAAAACCAGAAAAGGGTTTGCTTTCTTGCCTTGATTTGATGTTAATTTTGAATTGGAAAAACCTTTCAGCAGTGTTCCTGAAAGGTTTTTTTATGCATTTAATTTTCGATACTGTAACGGAGAGCTATTTTTGATTTCTTTGAATTTTCTGTTGAAATTTGAAATGTTATTAAACCCGCATAATTCGGCTATTTCTAATACCGAAAGTTCATTTTTCTTCGATAGTAATTTACCGGCATGTTCAATTCTGATTTCTATCAGAAACTGAAAGAAAGACTTATTGGTTCTCACTCTAAAATAACGACAAAAAGCATTTTTGGTCATATTGGCTATCGAGGAAATTTCTTCAAGTGAAATGTTTTTTTGATAGTTGTTCATCACATATTCAAAGACATTTTGCATTCTTTTTCCCTCGTTATCCGTTATTTTTTTATCATAGATATAACAAGAAAGAGGTTTTTTATCCGCTAGGTTAAGATTTTTTATAGTTTCTAAAAATGTAATAAAACGATCAAGTTCATTTTCTGTTTTGTTTTTTTTGAAACACTTGATGATTTTTTTTGGACTGTCTTTAATAATAAATCCGTTTTTGCAGTTTTCAAAAAAAGGTTGAATGGTTTTGAATGTGGGTAATTCAAAAAAATCTTTTCCGAAAGAGTTATTAGTAAAAAAAAGGGACAGCATTACGGATGATTCTTCGGAGTTGGTGTCACTTCTAAACACATGTGGTAAGTTACTGCCAATAACTAGAATATCTCCTTTTTGATATTGAGTTATAGTGTCTCCTACCAATAATGTTCCTTCTCCCTTTTCGATATAACTTATCTGTGTCTCTTCATGCTGATGCAGTTTATTATAAAACATAAGTTCTCTATCTTCTTGATAGATAATTGACTCTGTGCCTGTTTTTGTGATTTTAAAAGGAAAAACTTTCATGAGTAAAACGTATTTAAACCAAATGTATATATTATTAAAAAAATGCGCAAATATTACTCTTATATTTTTGTATTAAATCCATAATGGATAATATAGTATTATTTCGTGATAATTTATTAAAAGATTTTTGAGCGTCTTGCAGGTAATTTTGTCTAAACAAAAATTTAGCAATTATGAGTGTTCAATGGAATGGTGTAATGCCGGCAGTTACAACAAAATTCACTGCAGACGATAAATTAGACTTCAATATGTTTGAGGTAAATGTAAAAGCCCAACTGGAAGCGGGTGTAAGTGGAATCATTCTGGGAGGAACTCTTGGGGAAGCCAGCACATTATTGGAAGAAGAAAAACGCGAACTCGTAAGAGGCACCGTAGGGATTGTTGGAGGTTCTGTTCCAATTATAATGAATATAGCTGAACAAACCACTCGTGGAGCTATTGAAGCTGCAAATAAAGCCGAACAAGATGGAGCAAAAGGATTGATGATGTTACCTCCTATGCGCTATAAAGCTACTGATCATGAAACAGTAATGTACTTTTCTGAGGTGGCAAAAAACACTTCTTTACCAATTATGGTTTATAATAATCCGGTAGATTATAAAATTGAAGTGACGCTGGATATGTTTGAAGAATTATTAAAATTTGATACAATTCAAGCGGTGAAAGAGTCTACAAGAGATATTTCAAATGTGACCCGAATTATCAATCGTTTTGGAGATCGTTTAAAGATTTTATCAGGTGTTGATACATTGGCATTAGAGAGTTTATTGATGGGATCACATGGTTGGGTTTCGGGATTGGTAGATGCTTTTCCTAAAGAAACGGTCGCAATTTATAAATTGGCTAAAGCCGGACGAATTGATGAGGCATTAAAAATTTACCGCTGGTTCCTGCCTCTTTTAGAATTAGATATTAACGCACAATTAGTTCAAAACATTAAATTGGCTGAAGTGGCTACAGGTTTAGGAACGGAATATGTTCGTGCACCTAGATTACCTCTTCAAGGAGCCGAAAGAGAAAGAGTATTGGCAATTATCAGTGAAGGATTGAGAACAAGACCTACTCTTCCTGATTTTGAAAAATAGTTTTAATTGGTTTTTTAGTTTGGTTAAAGTCGATTCAGAGATGGGTTTTTATAAATCAATCTCTTGATTCGGCTATTTTGAATTTTTGGCAAATAATGATTTGTAAATTAAAATTTAAGCAATGATTACAGGGAAAAATTATATCGGAAGTCAGCTGAAAGGCAACGGAGATAAAACATATAGAACATTTAATCCACAACTTAATATAGAGAATTTGTGGGAGTTTACAGAAGCAACTCATGAGGAAATAGAAGAAGCGGTTACTCTGGCGGATCAGGCATTTAAAATCTATAAAAATTGTTCGGGGCAGGAAAAAGCATCTTTTCTAAATGCTATTGCAGACGAGATTCTGGCTATCGGAGATCCATTATTGGAGATGTATTGTACAGAATCCGGCTTACCCAGAGGACGAGCAGAAGGAGAAAGAGGCCGAACCATTTTTCAACTGCGCTCCTTTGCCGATATGCTTACAGTAGGAAGTTGGGTAGAAGCCACATTGGATACCGCGATACCAGAGAGACAACCGCTTCCAAAAGAAGATTTACGCAAAATGCTGGTTCCTATTGGACCAATTGTTGTATTCGGTTCCAGTAATTTTCCGTTTGCCTTTTCAACGGCTGGAGGAGATACGGCTTCAGCTTTGGCAGCAGGTTGTCCAGTTATTGTAAAAAGCCATTCCATGCATATTGGTACTGGTGAAATGGTTGCATCGGCAGTGATTAAAGCAGCTAAAAAGACCAATATGCCAGAAGGTGTGTTCTCAAATTTAATTGGTAGCGGAGTAGTTTTAGGAGCTAGTTTGGTAAAACACCCTTTGGTTAAGGCAGTTGGTTTTACGGGAAGCATTAAAGGAGGGAGAGCTTTGTTTAATTTGGCTTCCCAACGACCAGAGCCTATTCCTGTTTTTGCAGAGATGGGAAGTATCAATCCAGTTGTTATTTTACCAAATGCTTTAGAAAATGAAAGTCAAAAATGGGCATCTACTTATGCGGGATCGATCACTTTGGGAACAGGCCAATTTTGTACCAATCCAGGTTTGTTATTAGCTATTAAAGGAGAGAATTTAAATAATTTCGCAACTCAATTGGCTGAAGAAGTGGAGAAAATTACACCTTCCTGTATGCTTCATCCGTCGATAAAGGCAGATTATGATGTTGGAAAAGAAACTATAAAATCTCAAAAAGGAGTCGATACCGTTGTAGAATATAAAGGGGAAATAGCCGCCAATTATGCTTCTCAAACGATACTTACCGTTGATGGGAAAACATTTTTGGAGAATCCAACCTTGAGCCATGAAGTTTTTGGACCGTTTTCTATTTTGGTTCAGTGTGATGACGAAGTGCAGTTGGTTTCCATAATTAGTCAATTGGATGGCCAGTTAACCGGAACTATTATTTCTGAAGATTCAGAGATTGGAAATTATATCAATGTTATTGATTCTTTGCAAAATAGAGTGGGAAGGTTAATCTTCAATGGAGTACCTACGGGTGTTGAAGTTTGTCCTTCTATGATTCACGGTGGTCCATATCCAGCTTCTTCAGACTCAAGATTTACTGCAGTTGGAATCCATGCAGTGAAACGTTGGGTTAGGCCTTTTAGTTTTCAAAATTGGCCTGATAAGTTATTACCTTTAGAATTGCAAAACGAAAATCCTTTGGGAATTTCGAGATTAGTTAATACAATACAAACCTCTTTACCTATCCTGTAATGTCTAGAAAAACTTTTTTTTGCGTAGATGCACATACCTGTGGAAATCCTGTGAGAGTGGTTGCTGGAGGAGGTCCTAATCTTATTGGGGCAAATATGAGTGAGAAACGACAACATTTCCTGAAGGAATATGATTGGATTCGGAAAGGATTAATGTTCGAACCCCGCGGTCACGATATGATGAGCGGGAGTATTCTCTATCCGCCAAGTAACCCTGAAAATGATTTTGGAATACTTTTCATAGAAACCTCAGGTTGTTTGCCCATGTGTGGACACGGAACGATTGGCACCATTACAATTGCTGTCGAAGAAGGATTGGTTACACCAAAAGTTCCTGGAAAAATACGAATGGAAGTACCAGCTGGATTGGTTCAGATTGAGTATCAGCAAACGGGCAAAAAAGTAGATTGGGTACGTTTGACGAATGTTAAATCCTATTTGGCTGCCGAAGGATTGACAGTTGATTGTCCGGATTTGGGCGAAATTACTTTTGATGTGGCTTATGGTGGAAATTATTATGCTATTGTGGATCCTCAAAAAAACTTTTCAGGAGTACAGGATTTTACTGCAGGCAAAATTGTACAATACAGCCAGGAGGTTCGCAAACGAATCAACGAAAAATATCCAGATTTATTTATTCATCCCGAAAATGATACCATTCGTGATGTGAGTCATATGCTTTGGACAGGAGATCCTTTAGATCCAGAATCTTCAGGCAGAAACGCTGTTTTTTATGGCGACAAAGCCATTGATCGTTCTCCCTGTGGCACAGGAACCTCTGCTAGATTGGCTCAGCTTCACGCCAAAGGGAAGTTGAAAAAAGGAGAAGATTATATTCATGAAAGCTATATCGGCAGTAAGTTTATTGGTAGGGTGGTGGAAGAAACTACAATAGGAAATATAAAGGCGATTGTTCCAAGTATTCAAGGATGGGCAAAAGTGTATGGGTATAACAACATCGTTATTGACGAGGATGATGATCCGTATGCGTTTGGATTTCAGGTGATTTAAATAAATGATTCGTCACTATCTAATGCATTTTAAATTAACCGCAATGCACGCAAAGCTTTGCGCTCTTTGCATCTTTCACTTAGCGTACCTTGCGGTTAAAATTGAGAGCAAAATATAAGTTGGCTGTGAATTGTCAAAGCAACCGCTTTCTTGAAATTGCTTCACCTGCTCACTATCGCTCGAGTCGTGAAAAAAAATATTCGAAAAATTTGTAGTAGAAACAAAAACCATTGCTGTGTTGGGAATTATCACACCAATGTTTTTTTTCAAATTTATATAATAATGAAAAAAGTAAGTATTGTGGGTGGCGGAATAATCGGGTTATGCTCGGCTTATTACCTAGCCAAAGAAGGATATGAGGTTGTTGTTTTTGACAAATCGGACATGACGAATGGTTGTTCTTATGGAAATGCGGGAATGATTGTCCCTTCGCATGTCATTCCGATGGCACAGCCGGGAATGATTGCGCAAGGAATGAAGTGGATGTTTGACAGTCAGAGTCCATTTTACGTAAAACCAAGATTAAGTTACGATTTGATAAAATGGGGATTACAGTTTTACAAACATGCTACGCCTCAACATGTGGAGAAATCAATGCCGGCACTTAGGGATTTGGCTTTGCTGAGTAAGGAATTATTTCAGGATTTAGACCGTGAAAAGCATTCTTTTTTCTATGAGGAAAAAGGATTATTGATGCTTTATAAAACAGATAAAGTAGCCGAAGAAATTCAGCATGAGGGAAAAGAAGCGCAACGTTTGGGACTAGAGGTAGATTTTCTTTCTAAGGAAGCCGTTTCAAAATTGGAAACTGGAACTAGAACCGATGTTGTTGGAGGTGTGCATTATAAAAGTGATGCCCATTTGTATCCCCAAAAATTCATGCAATTTATCAAAGAGGAACTGCAACATATTAATGTTGTCGTGCATACAAATACCTTGGTAAAAGATTTTAGAATAAAAAATAATCGAATTACTGAAATAATTACTGATAAAGGGGATTTTCCAACGGATGAGGTTGTTTTGTCTTCTGGATCTTGGAGTCCCGAGATAGCCAAGAAACTAGATATAAATATTTCCATATTACCAGGAAAAGGGTATAGTTTTACATTGAATGACAGAACCGAAAAACCTTCAATTCCGTCCATTTTATGCGAGGGAAAAGTAGCTGTTACCCCTATGAATACTGATATTCGTTTTGGGGGAACTATGGAGATTACCCATACTAATGATTTGAAAATAAATCAAAACAGACTTCAGGGTATTGTGAACAGTATCAATGAATTTTATCCCGACTTAAAAATTAGCAGACCAGAAGAAAAGGATACTTGGTTTGGTTTTAGGCCCTGTACACCTTCGGGATTACCAATCATTGTCAGAGATAAAAAAGTATTAAATTTGGTATTAGCAACCGGACATGCCATGATGGGATTGAGTCTGGCACCGGCAACAGGAAAAATAGTAACAGAAATTATTTCAAATAAAACTACTTCGGTTAATACTCAAATGTTTCAATTATAAAAGATGCGATACGATAAAATAAATTCTTCCTTATTTATAGAAAATAGACAACGCTTTTCAGAAAAACTAAAAAATAGCAGCATTGCGATTCTCACTTCTAATGATGTCATGCCTACCAATGCCGATGATGTGATGGGTTTTGCCCAAAACAATGATTTGTTTTATCTCACTGGAATTGACCAAGACGAAACCATTTTGGTATTATATCCTCATGCTTTTAAGCAAGAAAACAGAGAGATTCTTTTTATAAAAGAAGTAACAGAACACAGCAAAATTTGGGATGGTGATTTTCTAAACAAAGAAGAAGCTTTCCAAATTTCGGGCATTAAAAATGTAAAATGGATTCATGAATTCGAAAAGACACTGCAACTTTTTGCTTTTGAAGCTGATACTTTTTATTTAGGACATAATGAGCATATAAAAAGAACTACTTTTGAAATGACCACCAGACAAGATCGGATGATTCAATGGTGTAAAGAAAAATATCCTTTACATCAGTACGATCGAGTGGCTAAGATAACACGTGAGCTCAGACCCATAAAATTGGATGAAGAGGTAAAGCTAATCAAGAAAGCAACTGCAATAAGTATACAAGGATTCAAAAATCTTTTGAAAGCTGCGAAACCCAATTGTAAAGAATACCAATTGGAGGCGGAACTTATTTACGAAGCCATTAAAAACGGAGGAACGCGACATGCCTTCAAACCGATCGTGGCTTCGGGGAAAAATGCCTGTGCTTTGCATTACAATTCTAATGATGGTATTTGTAAAGATGGGGAAATGGTTTTGGTTGATTTTGGTGTTTGTTATGGCAATTATAATTCGGATACAACAAGATGTTTTCCGGTAAACGGAAAATTTTCTTCTCGTCAACGCGAAGTTTATCAAGCTGTTTTGAACTGTTTGAAAGAGGGATCAAAATTATTAAAACCAGGTGTGTTGTCAAGTGATTATGAAATACAAATGGCTTCCTTGATAGAAAAAGAGCTGATAGGACTTGGATTGCTGACGTTAGATGAGATTGTAAATCAGAACCCTGATGCTCCAGCCTACAAAAAATATTTTATGCATGGAACGGCACATCATTTGGGATTGGATATACATGATGTTGGTTTGTATTCACGCCCATTTGAAAAAGGCATGGTACTCACCTGTGAACCTGGAATTTATATTAGGGAAGAAGGAATAGGATGTCGTTTGGAAAATGATTACCTACTTACTGAAGATGGAAATATCAATTTGTCTGAAGGGATGCCAATTGAAATGGATGAGATTGAGTTGTTAATGAAACAATAGATAATGTAACATTTTATGTTTTTTTAGGACTAAAAAAGTACATAAAAGAGAATAAACTTATTAAATCAGTTTTTGTATTATTAACCAAGACCATATAAACGCATGAAAAAGATTTTCCTTATTTTTTATCTTTTTGCCCAAACCATGTTTGCGCAAAATACCATCAATATTGATAAACTAAACTGGTTACCGGAGTCTCATTCTTTTTGGGTGAATGAACAAGATAATATTGCAGTTTATGATGCCAAAAAACTAACAGAAAACAAAATAGTTTTGACAAAAGACCAAATGAAATCTTCGGGTTTTCAAGGGGAAGTTGAAAAGTTAGTTTGGAATTCCACTAAGACTAAAGTGTTGATTTACACTAATTCAAAAAAAGTTTGGCGTGGGAATACCAAAGGCGACTATTGGTATTTCGATCTTGCATCTGGAAAGGGCTATCAATTAGGAAAAGGATTAGACCCTTCTTCGTTGATGTTTGCTAAGTTTTCCAATGATAATATAAATGTGGCTTACGTTTCTAAGCACAATATTTATGTAGAAAATTTGCAATCACACGTAATAAAACAATTAACGAAAGACGGAACTGCTAAAATAATTAATGGAACTTTTGATTGGGTTTATGAAGAAGAATTGGCGTGTAGAGACGGTTTTCGATGGAGCCCTGACGGGAGTAGTATTGCTTTCTGGCGCGTGGATGCTACCGATACTAAATACCATTTGATGATTAACAATACAGATTCATTGTATTCTTATGTGGTTCCGGTTGAATATCCAAAAGCGGGCGAAAAACCATCATCAGTGAAAATTGGGGTTATCAATTTAGCTTCTGAAAAAACTAATTGGTTGGCAATTCCAGGGGATGCGGATAACAATTATTTGCCAAGAATGGAATGGACTGGCAATAATGAATTAATGGTAGTGCAATTAAACAGACATCAAAATGAAGCGAATATTTACAGCTGTAATGCCAGTAGCGGTACCAGCTCTCTTATTTATCAAGAAAAATCAAATGCTTGGGTAGATGTTTTTGATATTTCATCTGGTGTTTACGATGGATTTTCATGTACTCTGGTAGATAACGGAAAATCTTTTCTTTGGAGTTCTGATGCCGATGGTTGGATGCATGTTTATAAAATAAGCATGGATGGGAAGAAAAAAGAACTAATCACAAAAGAGAGTTTCGATTCTTATTTTTTAGCCTATAATAAAGAGACTAAAACTATTTATTCTTCTTCGAGTCCGACGGATGCAACACAAAGGTATTTGTATGAAACGAATTTAGATACCAAAAAAACAAAGCGTACTACGCCAATGGAATTTGATGGGACGAATGAATATAAATTCTCTCCAGATGGCGCTTTTGCAAAGCACACCAATTCAAATATTAACCGCAGTTGGAATACGCGTTTGGTTGCATTAAAGAACCATGAAAAGATATTTCCAATTGGGAAAGATAATTTTGTAAAACCAGAAAGAGACTATTCATTAGAAAAGTTTAAAGTAAAAACTATTGATAATGTAGAGCTTGACGGAATAATGGCAAAACCATTGGACTTTGATCCAACAAAAAAATACCCTGTTTTTTTCTATGTTTATGGAGAACCAATGGCTTCGGTTGCCAATGATGAGCCTTATTTTAATGATTTTATTGCGGCTTTGGTACCGGCAGGCTATATAGGAATTGCTCTTGACAATCGAGGAACTCCTGTCATGAAAGGAACTCAATGGAGAAAATGCATTTACAAGAATATTGGAATCATCAACACTCGTGATCAAGCAATGGCGGCCAAAGAAATTTTGAAATGGAACTTCATCGATACTGATCGTGTGGCGGTGCATGGATGGAGTGGTGGTGGAGCAGTAACCCTAAACTTGTTGTTTCAGTATCCAGATATTTACAAAACAGGTGTGGCAATAGCAGCAGTGACTGATCAACATTTTTATGACAATATCTATACGGAGCGTTATATGGGATTGCCAAGTGAAAGCGAAGCCGCTTACAAACAAGCGTCTCCAGTTACTTATGCCAAAAACTTAAAAGGAAATCTGCTATACATTCATGGAACGGGTGATGATAATGTACATTATAAAAATGCAGAGGTACTTATCAATGAACTGGTAAAATACGATAAAATGTTCAATTTGATGATTTATCCAAATCGTACGCACAGCATCAATGAAGGAGAAGGGACAAGTCAACATCTGGGGGATACTTTCATAAAATTTATTTTGGAATATTCTCCTCCTGGGGCAAAATAGCGCTTTTATGAATTCAATAAAAAAGAGGATAATTTAACAGTTATCCTCTTTTTTGGTTTATTATTTGAATCTAATTTTGTTCGTATCCAAACGGATTGTCAATACTATACATTGGTGTGGTAAACCATTTTGGACCGTCTTTGGTCATGTAAAAATGATCCTCATGTCGAATACCAAATTCACCGGGAATACAAATCATGGGTTCGTTACTCACCACCATTCCTTCCTGCAATGTGGTCGTATTTCCTCTTACCAGATAGGGATGTTCATGGATGTCTAATCCTGTTCCATGCCCCACACGGTGCGGTAATCCAGGCAATTGATAATCGCCACTCAACCCGGCAGTGGCAAGCACAGAGCGGGCAGCATCATCTACAGATCCGCAAGTGGCGCCAATTTGTGCTGCATTAAAGGCTGCTTGTTGGGTTTGTTTTTCAAGATTCCAAATTTCTCTGTGTCTTTCAGTTGGTGTTCCATAAACATAAGTTCGGGTAATGTCTGAGAGATAACCTTCCAATTGACAACCGGTATCGACCAAAACAATGTCGTTTTCTTTCAAATCCTGAGGAACAGTCACACCATGCGGATATTGAGAATCATCCGAGAACAGAACGATACAAAAATAGGATCCAGATGGAATACCCGCTTTTATGTGAGCATTGTTTATAAATTCGGTTACTTCTTTTACACTAATTCCTGGACGTAAAATACGTGCAACGGCACGGTGTACTTCCATGGTGATGTCTTTGGCTCTTTGAATAATGGCAATTTCATTAACCGATTTTTGAATTCTGCACCCCGTTGTTATTGGTTGTGCGTTAATGAATGTATAAGTAGGATTAGCTTTTGTAACACCATCAACTAAAAAATAAGCTGCCGATTCATCCAATGCAATAGTTCCTTCAAGAATGTTTTTGTTTTTTAATAGATTCCCCATTAAAGCATAAGGAGATTCATGTTCTTCCCAGCAATTGATGGTGGCTGCTACTTTTTGATATTTTTTAAAAGTTCCTTCTTCAAATTTGGGTACAATATATTCCAAGCTTCCATCGGCATACAATAAAGCCCCGATCATTCTTTCAGACGCATTCCATTTGGTTCCCGTAAAATAATATAAGTTGGTTCCTGCATTAAGATAAATGGCTTTAATGTTTTGGTTTTGCATTAATAGCCCCGCTTTTTTTATACGAGCTAGATATTCTTCCAATTGTATGGGCTGAACTCCCTGGGTTCTATTTGTTATTTTGTCTAATTCAATTTGTGCAGTAGATCCGCCTATTCCGTTTTTCATAATTGGTGTGTATGTAAAATATGTTGAACTATTGTTGAATTTTTATTTCACTTAAAATTACATCTAAAAACTGTACCATTTCATCTGCATTTTGTTTATTGAAAGGCATTGGTGGTTTTATTTTTAGGACGTTGTGTAAAGGTCCGTCTGTACTCAAAAGATACCCTTTCTCTTTCATTTTTTCGACAACGATATCAATTTCTGGAATAGCCGGTTCCATCGTTATTCTGTCTTTCACCATTTCAGCACCTATGAATAGACCATGACCACGAACGTCGCTAATGATAGGATGTTTTTGCATTAATTCTCTTAATCCACCCATCAGGTGATTCCCAACTTCTTTGGCATGTTGCTGCATTTCTTCTTCTTGAATCACATCCAAAACCGCCAGACCCGCAGTCATTGATACTGGATTGCCACCAAAAGTATTGAAATATTCCAAACCGTTATTAAACGCATCGGCTATTTCATTGGTTACAATTACAGCGGCCAATGGATGTCCGTTACCGATGGGTTTCCCTAATACAACAATATCCGGAACCACATCTTGAAGTTCAAATCCCCAAAAAGCATCACCCACTCTACCAAAACCAACCTGCACTTCATCGGCAATGCAAATACCTCCCGCTTTTCGGACGTGATCATAAACCGTTTTTAAATAATTCTTAGGTAATGGAATTTGACCCCCAACGCCCAACAATGTTTCGCAGATAAACACAGCGGGTGCTTTGCCTAAATCTTCAATAATGCGTTGTACATCGGCAGCATATTTTTCACCCGCATTTTCGTCTCCATATTTAAACGGTCCTCTGTAAAGGTCGGGGTTTATTGCCTTGTGTATCCAAGGCATTTTTCCGGAACCTCCTTTGCTGTCAAATTTATACGGGCTCATTTCCATGGCCACCGTTGAGGTTCCGTGATAGGCATGGTCCAGGACAATAATATCTTTTTGTTTGGTAAAATGACGACTCATTCGTATGGCCAAATCATTGGCTTCACTTCCAGAATTTACAAAATAACAAACGCTTAAAGCGGGTGGCAAAGTGGCTGTTAATTTCTCAGCATATTCTAAAATGGTATCGTTTAAGTATCGGGTATTGGTATTAAGAGTTGCAATTTGTTTTTGCATTCTGCGCACCACCACAGGATGGCAATGGCCTACATGTGAAGGATTGTTTACGCAATCCACAAAAGTTCTTCCTTTATCATCGTATAAATATTGAAGGGCACCTTTTACGATTTTGAGATTTTCTTTATAGCCAATGCTCAGGTTTCGCCCCACATTTTTTTGACGCTTTTGTAATAAATCCGAATAATCGTTCTCATTAATTATGGCATCAAAACCACATACTTTTCTGAAAGTATCTTGCGCTTTGATAGGATTGATTTTGATGAGTTGATACAATAAATCCCAAGCTGGTTTTTCGGTTATAAAATGATGCTCATTATTAGTATCTAATGAACCATTGTACGCCGATTGGGTTACACTGATGCACAATCTTCCGGCAATTAAATAATACAATAAATCCAATTCTTGTGTGGTTAGCGGATAGGATTCATGATATCCTTTGACAACTAATGAAGCTGCCGTAAGCGGATCTTCATTGGCAAGCATTGCATACGTGCAAGCTACAGCAAGATTATTAATCAAAGCGGTATAGACCATATCTCCAAAATCAATTAGACCGGTTACATTGGTTTCATCTACCAATATATTGTAATCATTGGCATCGTTATGAACATAAGCGTGACGTAACGAATGTATTTGTGGAAGCACTTCGGTATCAAATTGCAAAAGAAAATAACTGGCTATTCTTCTTTTCTCATGATTTTTGATATACTTCAATTTGTCATTGGCGTCACTGGCTCTGCTAATGTCCCAAGTGTATTGACGGTGCATTGCGGTATGTGAAAAATCCTGAAGCGATTGATCCATAGTGCCCATAAAGTTTCCCAAATTTTGGTATAGCTCTATCGATTTGTTTGTCTTTTCAACCCAAAAACAGCCTTCAAGAAAACTTAGGATACGTAAGTAATATTTTTTTCCGTCTTCTATTATGGGAGTCAACTCTTCTCCTTGTGTATTGATGCAAAACTGCTGAAATTTTGACGCTAAAGGACTATTTGATAAATGTTTGATAATTTTAACCTGTGCATCCAAAAAAGGATAAGGCTGTATAGCATCGGAAACTTTTAATATAAACCGTTTGTTATTCGTATCGGTTAGTAAATAATTCAACTCATCATAACCATTTAACATTTTTGCGGTAACGGATAATCCGTAATGTTCTTTTGCTAATTGTTGAATGTGGGCTTCAGTGCATTTCATCGTTCTGTTGTATTAAAATATTTTTTGTGTCGTGATTTTTATTTCCAAATAATAGCTTGCGCCGGCTGTAACGGATTCTCTCCCACCAAAATTTTGCTGCCTTGGGGAATTGGTAAATTTATGGGATCGTTTGTGTAATTGACTCCCACAAAAAATCCATCTCTCCATTCTATAAATACTCCTTTTGGCAAATCTTCTATTGAGATTTTGGCTCTTTCATAAACGGAACGAACAATTTGTCTTTCTAATTTTCCGTCTTTACTTTCTACACCAATGTAAGTAATAGTTCCTTTTCCTAATTTTCGCGTAACAGCCGCTGCTTTGTCTTTGTAAAACTGATCGGAATAGGTTGCCAAAACTTCAGTTCCGGGTTTTGGTTTTAATACATCTGCCCAAGTGTTCCATTCATAGATATTGTCTCCAGCTTTTATGGTACCATTTACATTGGCTGCCAACATATCAAAAAACTCTACATCGGCACCTATTAACGGAACAATTGGGGCATTCCAATTGGCTTCAAAAAAATGTCCGTTTTTATCTTTTTGACCTGTACGACAAGTCAAGATTAAATTCCCTCCGTTTTCTACATATTTCGTCCATTTGTCCACTAATTTTTGATCAATAAGTTGATAGGCTGGTGCGACCATAAACGGATAGGCCAAAAAATCATCCTCCTCAGTTACAAAATCCATTGGAGCGCCAGTAGATTTTATGGCAGTAGTATAAGTATTTCTGTGTTTCCAAGTATTCCAAAATTCGGTCTGTTTTTGATTTTCCAGATCCCAAAGGTTTTCATGACTCCACAAAAAAGCCGTTTTTCTTAGGGCAATTTCTTTAGGAATTATAGCTTTTGGGTTGTATTCCTTGCGCAGTAATTTCATATCGGCAATGGATTGTACAAATTCTTTTCCTCCGGTAGAAAGTGTGACGCCATCGGTTCCAACAATTCCATCATGGTACATTTCGCTACTCCCAAGCGGATGTCTGTATCTGTAGGTGCAGGCAAAGGAACAGCCTCCACCAAAAGCTTGTGATAACCACATGTGAACCGTTCCGGGTAACAGCTGCGGATTAATGGATGCCCAGTTTACTTGCCCAGGTTGCATTTCCATAACGCCCGTTACGCCATTTATAGAGCGATAATAATCATTTGCTTCCGATATTTTTGTTGGAGAACCCATTCTAAAACTATTGCCGCCCAAAGGATTTTGACCACTAACTGGGTACATGGTGTAGGTTGCAAAATCCATTTTGTCAGTTCTTCGGGGATCTGCACCATAAACAACATTGGTGTAATTAGTCGTAATCCATTGTTTTGGATCGATGTATTTTCTAAGAATTTCTGCTTGTACGTTCAAATACTCCGCTTGCGAATCGGCGGTAAATCGTTTAAAATCTAAGACTGCGTGAGGACTCAATTTGTCTTCATTATAGATTTCTGCATTCGGAATCGCAATTTGCTCAAAATTATTATAACGAATACTCCAGAAACTGGTCACCCATTCTGTATTCAGTTTTTCGATTGTTCCGTATTTGGTTTTAAGCCAATTTCTGAATGCTTTTTGCGCCGACGGACTAAAATCTTCGGGCGCTCCAGGTTCGTTATCTACTTGCCAACCTATCACGTTTTTGTTTTTTCCGTATCTTTTTCCAAGTTCCGTAACAATTTTGGCTACAAATTCTCGGTATTTTTCATTAGAAACCGATTGGTTGGCTCTGTTTCCGTGTTCTCTACGACGGCCAGTTGCATCCACCAAATAAATTTCGGGATATTTTTCTCCCATCCAGGCCGGTGGAGTTGGTGTTGGCGTACAAAGAATGACTTTCAAACCTGCTTTTTCGGCTAATGCCAAAGATTCATCAAGCCATTTGAAATCGTATTTTCCTTCTTCGGGTTCCATAAAACTCCAGGCAAACTCTGCAAAATGGGTGAATTCAAATCCTAATTTTTTGATGTTATTCAAGTCGCGTTCCCATTGTTCTTTTGGCCACTGCTCGGGATAATAATAAACTCCAATTTGCATTAAATCGGGTTTTGAAAAAAAGCGTTGGGGGCTTTTTTTATCCGAAGATGGACCATTTTTTTCTTGGGCAAATAAGGATGATGAATAACAAGTTAGTATCAGCAAAAATGCGAATAGGGATTTGGGGATAAAGGCAATTGGGTTGTTCATGATTAGTTTTTTAAATAGGGTTTCAATTTTAGAAAAGAATTTTAAGTTTTAATCTTTTAAAATAAGCATCATATAATGCGCCGCCGACCAGCTGAAATTATAAGATTCCAATCCTTTTCCGGTTATAGGTTGATAGTTTTCACGAATGGCTTCTCCTTTTCCTAAGACACCATCGGAATTGCAAATGAGTTTGTGTGCTAATTGATTTGCTTCGGAGATATAGCCATATTTTTCTAATCCATTTATCGCAAATTGACTTTGATCGAGCCAAATTGGACCTCTCCAATAACCACCTTCGGGTTTGAATTTTGGATGATTGGCAGCCAATGTTGGTAAAGGAATAAACGTATTGAAAGTAAGGGGATCAAGCATATTATCTTTGATCATCTTGGCTTGTTCAGCAGTGGCAATTTCTGCCCATAGCGGAATATAGCCTTCACAGCCCATCACTTTTACAAAGGATTTTCCATCAATGGACGTGTCATAAAACCAGCCAATGCTGGCATCCCAAAATTGATTTTGAATTTTTGTTTTTAATGCAACACCTTCTTCTTGCCATTTTTTGGATTCTTCCGGTTGTTTTAAAACCTGAGCCATCTTACTCAGATAGTTTTTTTCAGCATATAAATACGAATTCAAATCAACACTTTCTTGATCTATCGAATATGCATTTTCTCCATTTTTTAGTAACTGACTGTCGTCAAAACGAACGGCATTGTCCATACCGCTTTCCCATTTTCCCGCAATTAAAGTTCCATCTGTTGAACCAAATTCACATAACCCGTCTTGGTCGTGATCACGATCTTTGTACCACCAATTGTGGTATAGTTTAAGCTTAGGATATAATTCTTTTAGGAAATTAGTATCTTTTGTTTGCTCATAAATTTTCCAAACCGCCCATGCTGCCAGTGGCGCTTTCGTATTTCTGTAATTATTAGGTTCGATCAGGGTGTCTCTATAAACACAATCTGGAATAAAGCCATTTTGTTTTTGATAATCAAATAAGGCACGCATTTGGTTTTTTGCCAATTCAGGGTTATAATTTGTAACGGCAGCTGCATGTTTCCAGCTGTCCCATGCCCAAAATCCATTAAACCATTCGTAATTGTAACTCGGAAAAATACCGTCGTGTTTCAAACCTTCGGCTGCGATTCGAGAGTTGTTCTGTAACGTAAGAACTAATTTTGCCAATAAATTGGAGTAGATCAAATCGTTATAAACTGCTTTCTTTTTGGCTATTAATTGAGCTAATTGATTTTCCTTTTCTTTTTGGGAGCTAGAAAGAATAGTGTTGAATTTTGTTTTCGCTAAAGATTCCTTTTCTTTTTGCCATGAATATTGAGGAAAAATAAAAGTTTGGGAAACCAGAATTACTTCGGTTTGATTTGGTTTAAGTGTTAATTTTTCAATTTGGGTTTTATATCCGTCTTTTGTAATTTCGATGGAAGTAGCATTTGAAAATTGGATGTATCCTGTGGCTTTGCTTTTTGTGGAAACGATTTTTAGTATTTGATTTTCTTTTGATAATTGCAAATCATTCAAAAATAATTTCGAATCAAAAGAGGGATAAATAATTATTGTTTCTGAGGATCGGTTGGTAATACTCGTTTTTTGAATCGCCGATTGGCCGGAAGAAAACACTAATTGTTGTTTTACATCCAATTTTTCATTCTGAAATTGTTGTTCCAGATGGCTATTGTAACTGTTTTGATTCACCAAAGCAGTTTGCCAATCAATAATTTCCTGTTGGTTTTTATCTATAAGATGTAACGAAACCAATGATGGGCTTATCCAAACGCCGTTTTGTTCAGTCAATAAATATGGTCCCGAAAAACCACCTTGTCCTTGATTGGAATCCAGAAATCCAAATCCAAACCAAGCGCCTTTATCTGAAAAAGCCAATGATTTTCTGTCGGTTGCGTTCGTTGGATTTCCTTTGTAATTGAGAATGTTTTTGCTAGCCTCTAAATTTGGGTAGGTCTTTTGAGCGAAATTAGCTTGGCTAAAAAAAATAAGTGATAATAATGCTGTAATCTGTTTCATATGGAAATAGTATTTGCTTTTTATTGGAATGTGGTATCGCCATTTTTCATTCCTGTTTGTAATTTTGAATCATGGCGATTTCATATTTATCTAAGTATAAAACCGTTTTTCATAGGGTCATTTGGGTCAATAATAAAAGTGTTTGCACCTGTAATATGGGCTGTTCCTTCCACTTGAGGAATCACGGCTTTAAAAGTTCCGAAGTCTTTTTCAGAAAACAAAGAAGCATTAAAAACACTTCCCGTAATACTTTCAATTGCCAGTTTGCTGTTGTAATCTATTGTATTTCTTGATTTTTCTATAGCAATTCTTCCCGAAACACCGGAGCCTGTTGGGGATCGATCGACTTCTCCTTCGGCAAAAACACACACATTTCTGCTATGATTTTCTTTTTGCTGGGCATCATCAATAAAAATGGTTCCATATAGAAAGCTCAAATCATCTTCAAAAGGATGCAGTATTTCTTTGTCTTGTTGCATTACAGCATGCTTGATCTCCATACCGTTTTGGATGATAGTACGATAATCAGAATCGGTTAAGGCGAATTTTAAAGTGTTGTTTTTTCTTAAATCTACATACGCATAGAAGGCACCACCATAAGCCAAATCGTAAATAATTTTCCCTATTCCTGGTACTTCGACTTCACGATCCAGTCCTACGACAAAACTTGGCACACAATGAAAACGAACTCCCGTTACTTCTCCAGATTGAACATTTACATAAGAAGTTATTCGGCCACAAGGAGCGTCTATCTCCAGTTTGTTTTCTCGTTCTTTTACCGTAATCCAATTCATATTGACAGCCAAAGTACTGATCGCAATAATGGCATGGCCACACATAGTGCTGTAGCCTTCGTTATGCATAAATAGGATGCCAAAATCGGCAGTTTCATCATTTGGCGGAAACAAAACACAACCATACATATCGGCATGGCCACGAGGTTCAAACATAAGTGCGGTGCGGAGGTAATCGTAATTTTCTTTAATGTCTCGACGATATTCTAATATAGAAGTTCCCTTCAATTCAGGAAACCCGGAAACAATCACACGCAAGGGTTCTCCGCCCGTATGCATGTCAATGGTTTTAATTTGCACCCAATTCTGAGGTACTGTATAATCTGTTTTTGAAAGTATGTTTTTATAAGTGGAAGACATAGTTTTTATTTTTTGGATATAAATTCAGAATAAAAATAAGAGGCAGCAACCAAGTCTTCTAGAGCATGCCCAACTGATTTAAAGTAGGTGATTTCTTTTTCGGATGTTCTCCCTTTTTTGGAGCCAGTACACAACTCGAATAGATCGGCTTTAATATCTTCTATGTTTAAAGTGCCATTATTTAAAGGGATTACAATATCACCGCTTTCTTTTATTCCTCCTTGGTAAGTGTCTAAGAATACTGATGATTTTAAAACAGCTTCATCATCCGCTTCCCTCATATCCTTTTTGTAGGCACCCACTAAATCGAGATGTTGCCCCTCTTTCAGCCATTTTCCAAAGACTATAGGAGTAGGTGATAAAGTGGCACACGAGATAATATCGACTTCGGAGATTTTATCTTCAATGTTTGTAATAGCTATGCAAGAATAAGAAGCATTCGATAATTCATCACATACCGCTTGTGCTTTTTCCAATGATCTACCCCAAACATATACTTTGGTGATAGGCCGTACAGTGGCATGTGCTTGGATTAAATTTTTAGCCAAAGCTCCTGTTCCAATCATTAATAATGAAGAGGCATTTTCTCTGGAGAGATAGCTGCTGGCCAATGCTGAGGTTGAAGCAGTACGTTTTGTGGTTAGTGATTTTCCATCCAAAATAGCTTTAACATTACCCTTATGGGCATCCAAATAAATATAGGTTCCTTGTATGGCAGGAAGATTATAGTTGCCGTTATTGGGACTTGCTGTTACTATTTTTACCCCCGCATCTACCCCAGGATTAAAGGCAGGCATCAGTAGCAAAGTAGAGTCTTTGTCTTCTGGAGGATTTGGATAGTCGTGGTGATGGCGCATTGGTACTTCTATAGATGGGTTTGCAAAACCATCTTTTAACCGATCAATAAGAAGTTTAAAATTGCAATTGTTCTCTATAAACGAATCAGAAATGAGTTGAATAGTATTCATTATAAGGTTGGATTTTTAATAAAATTAAACTTTTTATTTTTTTTAAATACTTTTCAATCCGCATCAGATAAAATATTACAATTTGAGGTTAATATAGTATCGTTTTGAGGTGTGATGAGATTGTATTTTTAAAAAATAATTCTAACCAATATGCAATGAAAATTAAAAATATTCTACTGATACTATCATTCCTTTTTTGTTCTTATTTGAGTTTTGCCCAAACAGGAACAATTGCTCAAACGGATTTAAAGAAAAAATTAATTGAGCTGTTTCCTGATGCTGAGATTTCTGAAATTAAGAATTTAGAAGGTTATACTGAATCGTATCAGTTAATTTTGAATGAACCATTGGATCACAAACATCCTGAAAAGGGAACTTTTAAGCATTATATTTATCTTTCTCATTGTGATTTTAATAATCCAATGGTAATTGAAACGCACGGATATAATACCGGCAACATAAAAAGCGAAGTGAGTAAATTGCTAAACGCAAATCAAGTGGCTGTAGAATATCGATTTTATGGTAAGTCAAGGCCAAATCCAGTTCAATGGCAGTATTTAACCAATGATCAGGCGATCGAGGACTACCATAACATCACAACAAAATTGAAAGAATTATACAAAGGGAAATGGATTTCGACGGGAATAAGTAAAGGAGGAGAAACCACATTAATTTATAAATCGAAATATCCCAATGATGTAGATGTGGCAATGCCTTATGTTGCGCCATTGATCAATACCCAGGAAGATCCAAGGACTTTGGAGCATGTTAAAATTGTGGGTACGCCCGAATGCAGAGCAAAAATCATTCGTTTTCAGAGAGCTTTATTGCAAAATAGAGAAGCTCTTTTGAAGGAAATTAAAGAGTATGCCGAGAATGAAAAAATGACTTTTACCGAAGTTTCTGTTGAAGAAGCTTTGGAATATGGAACCTTAGAATTCCCTTTTTCTTTTTGGCAATGGGGCGGAAAATGTGAAGATATTCCTGTTGAGGGAGCTGCGCCAAAAGAATTGTTTGATTATTTGAATAAGATAGTAGGGATTAGCACTTACAATGATCAAAAGTATTTTGATTTATTACCCTCCTATTATCAGCATCTAAGTGAATTGGGATATTATGGTTTTGATTTCGAACCCGTAAGAAATTTGTTGAAAACAGTAAAAAGTACTTCTAATTCACGATTTGCACCCAAAGAGGTTACGATAACGTATAATCCAAAATACATTAAAAAGGTGCGTAAATATGTTGAGGCAAAGGGTAATAAAATACTTTATATCTATGGAGGATTTGACACTTGGGGGTCTTGTGCGCCAACCATAAATCCTAGTTTGGATGCTTTGAAGATGGTGCTTCCAGGAGGCAGTCATGCAACGAGAGTTAAAAATTTTCCAAAAGAAGACCAAGAAAAGATTATTGCTACTTTGAATGGTTGGTTGAAATAAAAAAGAGGCATAATTGCCTCTTCTCCTATAATGTTTTCATTTGCTTTTCTAAAAAGTTATTGGATTGTTGTTCCAATAATTCGGTAGCATTTTTTCTTTGTAAATCATATAATTTTTTGTCCTCGGCAATATCAGCATAGACTTTATCGTGCATTGCAGCACTGGTTTTTATCAATAATTCTCGTTGGTATTTGTCTTGCTCGATAGTAGCTTTAAGCGCTGTTTCCAAGTCTTCCAATTTGAAATCATATTCACCTCTAGGCGAAAGTAATTTGGCAATAATTGGAGAAGTTTCAATCGCTAAAAATAAAAGCATTATAAAAAACGAGGGAATCCAAGGCAGTTTATTCAAGGCGTTGATTCGTGCCATCAAACCATCAAATCCATCAATGATAGGCTGGGTTTCGGTCACTTTTTTGTCCAAATCGGTTTGCAATGTTTTGCTTCCTTTTTCAAGAAGTGCTATTTTGGCTAAATTGTTTTTTTGAATGGTGTCCAATTCTTTTTTGGCCAAGTCATGTTTGGCAATTTTTTCTTTAAATACGGGCCCTTTTCCCATTAATTTTGTTCCGGCAGTTCCTTCGGCTTCTTGGATATACGTTTGATAAAGTGTGTTTACTTCTTTTTCCTTGTTGGCGATTTCAGTTTTAAGATTCTTGATCTCGTTTTTGTTTTTGTCCAAATCCGATTTGAAATAATTAGCGACTTCCTTTTTGTTGTTCAAGGCCATCGCATTTTTTTCTTTCAGTAAAACGGTATTGATTTCCTTTTCGAAAATTTTAATCTCCAAAGGTTTTGATATTACGATAGCGATGATGAAAGCCAAAATAATTCGGGGAGTGGCCTGCAGCAATTCGTTGGCGAAGCTATCCCTTTTTCTGATGGTGGAAACAATAAAACGATCCAGATTAAAAATAAGAAGACTCCACACAAAGCCAAAAAGTAAAGCGGGAATGACGTTATCAAAAACAGTAAAAAGGGCATAAGCACTGGCGATGAAAGCCATGACAGCGGTAAAAAAAACGGTGGCACCAATACCGACAAATTTGGTTTGTTCACCATCGGAGCAACCATCAAGCAGCTGTTTGTCAGCTCCTGAGCAAAGGATAAAGAATTGTTTTAACATGATTGATTTGATTTTTGATTGATTGATTTTTTGTTCCGATAATTATCGGAAGACGGTACAAATTTAATACCAAATAAATTAATTATATCTTAAATTGTTGATTTGTTTTTGGTTAGACTTTTTTCAGCTATTTATAACCAAAAAAAAGAGCTGTTCGATTAAGAACAGCTCTTTTAGGTATTGAATTAAAATTAACTAAGCAATCGGAGCTCCTGCCATTATTTCAGCATTTGCAAATTCTTTAAATTTAGCAAAATTCTCTTCGAATTTATGAGCCAATTCGGCAGCTTTTTTGTCATATAATTCTTTGTCTTTCCAAGTGTTTCTTGGATTCAGAATTTCACTAGGTACTTCTGGGCAAGATTGTGGAATTGCAATTCCAAACACATCATGATTGATAAACTCAACAGCATCTAATTGTCCTTTCAAAGCAGCAGTAATCATGGCGCGAGTGAATTTTAATTTCATTCGGCTTCCAGTTCCATAAGGTCCACCTGTCCATCCTGTGTTGATTAACCAAACTTTTACATTGGCATCTTTCATCTTTTTACTCAACATTTCTGCGTATTTTGTTGGGTGTAATGGCATGAAAGGCGCTCCAAAACAAGCTGAAAAGTTAGGTTGCGGTTCTGTAACACCCGCTTCTGTACCGGCCACTTTTGCAGTATATCCAGATATAAAGTGATAAGCGGCTTGCCCAGCAGTTAGTTTGGATATAGGAGGCAAAATTCCATAGGCATCGGCAGTTAAGAAAAATATGTTTTTTGGGTTTTTACCAATAGAACCAGGCTGAATATTATCAATATGGTCAATTGGGTAGCTTACTCTTGTGTTTTGAGTGATAGAAACATCTTCAAAATCTACTTCATTAGTACCTGCTTTGAAAACCACATTTTCAAGAATAGCTCCTTTTTTAATAGCTCTGAAAATGTCTGGTTCGTTCTCTTCAGTTAGATTGATTACTTTCGCATAACATCCTCCCTCAAAATTGAAAACAGTATTTTCGTTAGTCCATCCGTGCTCATCATCACCGATTAGTTTTCGAGCTGGATCTGCAGATAAAGTTGTTTTTCCTGTTCCAGATAAACCAAAGAATATGGCAGTATCACCATCTTCTCCAACATTAGCACTACAGTGCATAGGTAATGTGTTTTTGAAAACAGGCAGAATAAAGTTCAATGCCGAGAAAATTCCTTTTTTCATTTCTCCTGTATATCCTGTGCCTCCAATTAACGCAATCTTTTTTGTAAAATCTAAGATTGCAAAATTCCCTTGGCGTGTCCCATCAATGGCTGGGTCTGCAATGAATCCAGGAGCGCAAATTACTGTCCACTCTGGAGTGAAATTTTCTAGTTCTTGATTAGTAAGTCTTAGAAACATATTGTGACAAAACAAATTTGCCCAAGCGGTTTCTGTTACTACACGAACATTTAATCTGTAGTTGGTATCGGCACAAACATAAGAATCTCTAACAAAAATCTCTTTGTTAGATAAGTAAGCAGTAACTTTTTTGTAAAGAGCATCAAAAGCTGTTGGTTCAAAAGGAATGTTTACTTTCCCCCACCATACTTTGTCCTCGGTAATACTATCTTTTACAATAAAACGATCCTGTGGAGAACGTCCTGTAAATTCACCTGTATTAATTGCTAGTGCTCCAGTAGAATTTTCAACTCCCTGTCCAGATTGAATGGTAATATCGTGTAACTCATTAGGGGTTAGTTGATACTGAATTTTGGCATTTTCAATTCCCAGTTCTTTTAACGAAATCGATTTCGTAAACAAAGCGTAGTTGTCCATAAAAAATAAATTTTTTTGAGTGTTGTTTATTTCACCGCAAAAGTATAATTTTTTTTAGAACCATATTAAATTTTATTTTTCTTTTTTTATTGGTTTTATTAAGTCAAAAAATAGGAGGAACCATGCAGAAATAAGAAATATCCCCCCAATTGGTGTAACGAATCCAAATATTTTCAAATCAATTGGCATCAAAGAATTGGTAGCCAACAGGTAAATGGAACCAGAAAAAAGTATAACTCCCAAAACAGTCAAATTATAGATCGTTTTTTTTAATTTTTGACGAATTATTGTTGTTGTTCCAATAAACAATAAAAACAAAGCATGGTACATTTGATACCGTACACCAGTTTCAAAAGTGGTAAGTTGTTCAATAGTGAGTACTTTTTTTAGGGCATGTGCCCCAAAAGCTCCTAAAATTATTGCTATCAGTCCTAAAATGGCCGAAGTTGTAATTATTTTTTTATCCATTATTTTTGTTTTATAAAAGGCAAAAGTATTTCTAATATTTTTAAACTAAAAGTGTTTTGTATGCAATGATAAAAGTAGTTTTTTAGTAACTCAAAACATAGGTATTTGAGCTTTTTTCTTCATTTTCAAAAATGATAAATGGATTTTAATTCTAAATGTTTTTAAAAATCATTTGTTATAAATACAACAATATTGTATGTTTGTGTTATATTTTTAAAAACAGTCAAAATTTAATCTGTTTTAAATAGGGATAAATATTCTGTTTAACAAGAAGAATATATTGGAATGTATAATGTTACGATTTTAAAATAAAATAACTCATGAGAACAATTCTTATTATTGGAGCAGGAAGATCTGCTTCTTCGTTGATACAATACCTTTTGAATAAATCGGTATCCGAAGAATTGCATCTTATTATAGGTGATTTGTCTTTGGATTTAGCTCAAAAAAAGACCAATAATCATCCAAATGCAACTCCTATTGCTTTAGATATATTTGATGAAAATCAAAGAAAAAATGCGATTCAAAAAGCTGACATTGTAATATCCATGTTGCCGGCTCACCTTCATATTGAAGTAGCAAGAGATTGTATCGTTTATAAAAAACATCTTGTGACGGCTTCCTATATAAGCGATGCGATGCAGGAATTGGATGAGGCTGCCAAAGCAAACAATCTAATTTTTATGAACGAAATTGGACTTGATCCAGGAATCGACCACATGAGTGCCATGAAAGTGATTGACGAGATTAGAGAGCAAGGAGGGAAAATGCTTTTGTTTGAGTCCTTTTGTGGAGGTCTTGTAGCGCCAGAATCTGACAATAATTTATGGAATTATAAATTTACTTGGGCACCAAGAAATGTGGTGCTTGCTGGTCAAGGCGGTGCAGCCAAATTCATTCAAGAAGGGGCTTATAAATATATTCCATATACGAGTTTGTTTCGAAGAACTGAGTTTTTGGAGGTGGAAGGATATGGCAAATTTGAAGCCTATTCTAACAGGGATTCACTGAAATACAGAAGTGTTTATGGTCTTGATGACGTACTTACCTTATATAGAGGAACGATTCGCAGAGTTGGTTTTTCTAAAGCTTGGAATATGTTTGTGCAATTGGGGATGACGGATGATAGTTATATTATGGAAAACTCGGAAAACATGAGTTACCGTCAATTTGTAAATTCCTTCCTTCCTTATCACCCAACAGATTCAGTTGAAATTAAAATGCGCTTGATTCTAAAAATTGATCAAGATGATATCATGTGGGATAAATTATTGGAATTGGATTTGTTCAATCGAAATAAGAAAGTAGGATTGAAAAATGCAACACCAGCACAAATTCTTGAAAAAATACTTACTGATAGTTGGACTTTAGAACCAGATGACAAGGATATGATTGTGATGTATCACAAATTTGGATATGTGCTTAATGGTGAAGAAAAGCAAATCGATTCTAAAATGGTTTGTATTGGAGAAGACCAAACCTATACAGCTATGGCCAAAACGGTAGGACTGCCAGTTGCTATGGCTACTTTGTTAATATTGAACGGTAAAATTACAACTTCAGGAGTACAGCTCCCGATTCGTAAAGAAGTTTATGAACCCATTTTGAAAGAGTTAGAAGAATATGGAGTTGTGTTTCATGAGCAGGCTATGCCTTATATAGGTTACAATCCGGATAAAGTTTTTAGTTAATTTTTTTTAATTTTAGATTTTTTTTTAAATTTTTTTTAGATAAATCCGCTTCGAACGAAGCGGATTTATTGTTTTAAGGACTATTTTGAAGGCTCTATTTGAATAGGTAAACTATATTTTACTCTTACGATTTCATTGTTTTCTTTTCCTGGAATCCATTTTGGAGATAATTTTAATACTCGAATGACTTCATCTGCAGTTCCAAAACCAAGATCTTTTAGGGTGACAAATTCGGATAGGCTTCCATCTTTTTCTACCATAAAAGATAAAACTACTTTGCCGCTTCCTTTTAGTTCGGTAGGAACTTTAAAATTTGTTCCAATAAATTTATAAAAAGCAAGTATACCTCCTGGAAATTCTGGCTGAGTAATTTCAGAATTAGTCTGGGAATCATTGAAAGCTTTATTTTGTAATGGCTCTTGTGCTTTTGTTTGTGAACTGAAAGTAAATAATAGCAGACTGTATACAACACCTACGCCTACTGTTTTCGATATAATTTTTATTTGAGATTCCGTTTTGGTCATCATAATTAATCTTTTTTTTGTTATTAAATAATTGATTGAACTTGCAAGGGCAACTTTTCTTTCATTGGATGCAAAGCTTAATAACATGTTTTGATATTGATAAACGGATTTAAATGCGGCATTAACAGTTTCATCAGCAAGAAATTCATGATTTAGTTTAATCGCACGTTTGTACAGTATTATTATCGGATTAAACCAAAACAGAATTTGTAATACCTCAATAAAGAGAATGTCGTAAGTATGCTTTTGTTTAATATGTGCAGTTTCATGGACTATTAGTTCTGGAGCGATATTATTATTGTTGAAATCCTGTTCATTTATAAAAATTGTTTTCAAAAAGGAATGAGGTAAAGTATGTTCCTGAATTAAAACTATATTACTGCCATTTATGCTTTGTCTTTTGTTGTTTTTAATTTTTTTGTGGAATGAGTATAAATTCAATAGAAACCTAATAACTAGGAGTAAGACAACAAACACATAAACAGATACAATGATGTAGGTAATTATTTGATTTTCTGAAATGCTTTTGAAATTTGTACTGGTTTTTTGAAGTATAATTTCATTCAGTTCAATGTAATTTATTGTATTTGAAATCTTTGCTTTCAATGAAAAAAGATGCATAGGTATCGTTAAACCAAAAATTAGACTGCCTAGTAAATAAATTCGATTGAATCGATGCATTTTCTCATTCTCTAAAAAGAGTTTATATACTACAATTAGAATAAAAAGGAGAAGGCTGGATTTTAAAATATAAAGTATCATTTTTTCTTTTTTTGAATTTCACCATCTATTATTTTTTTGAGTTCTTCCAATTCGGTTGCTGATAAATTAGTTTCCGTGGTAAAGAAAGAAGCAAATTGCGAAGCCGAATTGTTGAAGAAATTACTAATCAATCCGTTTACGTGTTTCGAGAAATAATCTGTTTTTTTGACCAAAGGATAATACTCCCTTGAGTTTCCAAATTCGTTGTAGGCAACAAATTTCTTGTCAATCATTCTCTTTAGCAAAGTGGCAACCGTTGTAGTGGCCGGTTTGGGCTCTGGGTATGCTTCGAGTAAATCTTTCATAAAGGCTTTCTCGAGTTGCCAAAGATGTTCCATTAATTGTTCTTCGGAGTTGGATAGTTGCATGTTTTATTTTTTTGGTTGTGTTTTTATTTCTGAAATTAATTCCCCGTTTTTATATTTATTGATGCAAATGAGTTTTCCTTTTTCGTCAAAATATTTCCAATCTCCATTGTAAAACCAGTGCGTTTTAGAGCTTGTGGTAACTATTTTTGTTTTTCCTTTAGATTGTACTTTTCCGTTTTGATGGTAACGGGTTCTGATACAATAATCAGATTTATATTTTTCTCTCATTATGATTTTGTCATCGAGATAATATCGCCACTTTTTTATGGGATCGCCTTTATGATATTTTCCGATTGATTTGTATCGTGAACTATCTTGGGCATATTCCTCTATCCATAGACCTTCTCTATCTTTATTTACTTTTTGATTTATAGGTGCTGTTTTGCATCCAATCAATGTTAAGGTAAGAAATAAAGTAATGATTAAGTGTCGCATAAATTGATTTTACTCTACAAAGATAGATGTTGTTCTACAAATGTAGAATAAAAATTAGCTCAACCAAATTTTTGAAGATTTTTTTACAGAATGCATCTGTCGTTTGTATTTTTTTATTTTGAATATCAATATCTTATGAAATCGAAAAGCCCTAGCCCTGATAGAAGTGAAAATCCTTATGAGTCTCGTTTTTTTAACGTGACTCATAAGATTGTAACGAATAGCAGGAAATAGCTCCTAATTAAACTAAAATCATTTAGGAAAAGGCAAAAAAAATCCGCTCACTGGGAACGGATTAAGTTAGTATTGAAGAAGTTTTATTTGCTTAACTCCACAAAATATTTGTAAAACAATGGAATGGTTTCAATTCCTTTCAGATAATTAAAAATACCGAAATGTTCGTTTGGAGAGTGTATGGCATCACTGTCAAGACCAAATCCCATCAATATTGTTTTACTTTTTAGCTCTTTTTCGAACAAGGCAACAATAGGAATACTTCCTCCTGAACGCACTGGAATTGCGGGAACACCAAAGGTTTCGGTATAAGCCATATTGGCCGCTTTGTAACCAATGCTGTCTATAGGAGTCACATAACCTTGACCGCCATGATGAGGAGTAACTTTTACGGTAACGCCTGCCGGGGCAATGTTGGTGAAATGTTTGGTGAACAAGTCGGTGATGACTTCCCAATCTTGGTTTGGTACCAATCGCATGGAGATTTTGGCAAATGCCTTACTCGCAATTACGGTTTTTGCACCTTCTCCAGTATAACCGCCCCAAATTCCGTTTACATCGAGAGTAGGTCGGATGGAGTTGCGCTCATTGGTTACATATCCTTTTTCTCCATATATGTCATTCAAGTTTAGTGCTTTCTTGTAATTGTCAAGATTAAAAGGAGCTTTGGCCATTTCGGCTCTTTCCTCTAGAGATAATTCTTCAACATTATCATAAAAACCGGGAATTGTAATATGATTGTTTTCGTCATGCAATGAAGCAATCATTTTGGACAAAACATTTATAGGATTGGCAACAGCACCTCCATACAGTCCAGAATGCAAATCACGATTTGGTCCCGTAACTTCCACTTCTACATAACTCAAACCTCGAAGGCCAGTTGTGATAGAAGGTTGTTGATTGGAAATCATTCCGGTGTCAGAAATCAAAATAACGTCATTTTTTAGTTTCTCGGTATTGTTTTCTACAAAGGTTTTAAGGTTGACGCTACCTACCTCTTCCTCACCTTCAATCATGAATTTTACGTTGCAAGGCAAAGTGTTGCTTTGAATCATATATTCAAAAGCTTTTATATGCATGTACATTTGGCCTTTATCGTCACAAGATCCTCTTGCAAAAATAGCACCTTCAGGGTGGATTTCAGTTTTCTTAATAACTGGCTCAAATGGGGGGGAAGTCCATAATTCTAATGGATCAGCAGGTTGAACATCATAGTGGCCGTAGACTAAAACGGTAGGCAATTTTGGGTCTATTGTTTTCTCTCCATATACAATTGGGTAGCCTGCAGTTTCGCAAATTTCTACAAAATCGCATCCAGCTTTCAGTAAACTAGCTTTAACAGCTTCGGCAGTGTCAAGAACATCTTGAGAAAAAGCAGTGTCTGCACTTACGGATGGAATTTTTAATAAATCAATTAACTCATTGATAAACCGATCTTTGTGTTTTGTAACATATAACTTTATATCTTCCATTGAATCAAAATTTTTTGAAAATCAAAAATACAAAAAAGAGAATGAATATTTTTTTAAAAAAACCTTTGAAAATTGGAAGATATGATTATCTTTGCACCCACAATTACGCGGATATGGTGAAATTGGTAGACATGCCAGACTTAGGATCTGGTGCCGCAAGGCGTGTAGGTTCGAGTCCTATTATCCGCACGAAACCCTTAACTTTTAACGAGTTAAGGGTTTTTTATTTTTAATCTAGTCAGTATTTAGTCAGTAATTGTAAAAAGCCAAAGTTTTTACTCTTTTATAAATTCTACAAAACTATTTTAAGAGAGTCTCTACATCAACCCTACTTAATCTCAGAAGTAGTGGAAAATTTGTTTTTTGTGGCACAAGGAAAATAAAAGATGACTTCTGGTAGGACGATCAGCAGAAAATACATAAGCCTTAAGTGAATATTATATGTTATATGTCTTTTCAAATATTTTTATGAATTTGATTTCATTGTAAAAAAAAAGATTTTCCTAGAACTCCGAAGTGCAATCCAAGAAAAGTGTTTGAAAAACCATAGTCTTGCGATTAAAAAAAAAATCGACAAAAAGCAATGAAATGTTTTTCAAACAATGGTGTTTTGGATTGTTTGAATGTTTTTTTGCACTAAAAGAAGAAAATGGCGCAATTATATTTTTTAATACAAGGAGAATGATCAGTAATAAATCTCTATTAATTAATTCAACAAAAACTATGATTCCCTTTATGAGGCTTTAGGGAGAATGGAAGCAGTGCGAGTAGCTAGTTGCTTTTAAAAAATGACAGAATAAAAAATTGATTACAAATGGTTTAGGTGTTTAATAGTTATATAGGGTGTTCGTGTCTAAAAAAATAATTTACCAAAACTACAATTCGATATCTACAACGACACGATTATATTAGGACATTTGCCCCATCATAATATAAAACCATATGATTATGGAAAAAAAAATTTTTATGGTTCAGTACAGTGCTGAACAATTACAGGAAGTGATTTCTGCTGGTGTAAAGCGTCAACTTGACGAATTCTCAAAGCATTTTCAACCCAAGCAACCAAATGAATACCTTACAAAGCGGCAAGTTGCCGATTTGTTTAATGTTGACATTTCAACAGTGCATTCATGGGCTAAATCTAACAAAATAAAGCCGTTGGGAATGGGGTCTCGTGTGTATTTTTTGCGTTCTCAAATTGAAGAAAGTTTAATCCCTTTAAATCAATAAGACTATGGAGAGTATAGACGCAAAGCTAAATGAAAAAAAATCTCCTGCCTTTTTAGAAGCTATAGTTGATTTATTTTTCAAATCGCCAGAACGGATATAAACAAATAATATATAGTTCATAAGAGGCCATCGTTCCGAAATGGCTTTTAGTCTGTTTTTGTCCGACAGTAGTTTTAAAACCCGATATTTTATATCGGGTTTTTTTATGGTTTTTTGAAAAGAACCGCTTGCTTAAAATTCATCAGTAAAAACATGTTCAGTTGTTTTTGTAAATAAAATCACAAAAAATCAAAAATGTAAAATTCTCGATAAAATAGTTAAAATTAACAAAAAACATGAGAATACATCAAAAACAGCGAAATTCAAAAATCGTAAAAATAATGAAATCTGACGTTTTTAAAAAACGAACTTTTCATAAGTACTACATTGTAAGTGTGTTACAAAATTACCGAATTCAAAAGTAGCATGATATATACTTTATGAATGCGAATGAACGCATTTCATATTATATATTAACATATTATGAAAAAAAGATTAAACATTAAAATGAAAAATGGATTAGAAACAGCTAATCCAATTGATCGAAAAGCAGACAAACAATTAAACATTTTTGGATTGGCTGAGCATTTGAACAAAACACCTCTGAGTTTGTATTTATTGGTAAAAACTAAACAAGTCCCTTATGTAAGAGTTGAGAAGCAACCCATTTTAAGTTTATCAATAGTTGAGACTTATTTTTTGAATTTCGAAAAAATCACTAACTGCTAATAGAAACATTATGTCGGACAAAAAAAAATCAACAGTCGGAAAAAAAAGAGAGCAGAGTGCTGAGCAAACTTCAAAGAATAAGAAAAAGTCAGCTATTGAAACTGCTGAAAATGAAGAACAGTTAACTGAAACATTTACGGAGAAGAAAGGACAGTTTGTTGAGGAACTTGCTGAAATTGTAGATCTTGATTTGGAAAACACTCGAATAATAGATGTATTAGATCATTTGAAGAATGAATTCACCAAAAGTGTTAAAGAAGTGTCAAAAAGTAAAAAAGTAAAATACACATATCAAGATGCGGTTTCAAATACAACACTACATAGTAAAAGAGATCTGTGTATTATTAAAGCCGACAACTATTTAAAAGCTAACCCACCTGAAAGGAACGCCTTCATTAAATATTTGATAGCATACAATGATTATGGAATAAAGTTAAAAGAAAAATATTTCCCGTTTGAATTAGTAGCTCTGCTGAAATATTATAAAAAAGCAGATGAAAAGAAAAAAGAAGGGGACTTATACAATCCTTTTAATATAAAAGCTTATCGCAATTATGTTATTTATATGGTTTTGAAATTGCAAGGACAATACACGGAAACTGATGATAATGATTTATTTAGTGTCTCCATTAAAGGCAATAGGGAATATAATCCCGCAACGAAAATACCATCTATCTTGCGTAGTTTTTTACCTATTGATATTAAAGAGTATGACATCAAACGGGCGTTTCCCACGTTCATTGATATGGAGTTGGGAACAGATTACAGACATACGATTTACGACATTTTGGATAAAAAAAAATTCCCTCAATTGCTAAATGCGAACTGGCCTGAGGGTAGTAATGATTATTATTATTATTATAAATGTATTGAAGAATTAGAAAAAGTTTATGGAGGTAGATCCTATGAGGTATTAACATGCGAACGCTTTTCTGAAAAAGGAAGGGCATTTAGAGATTTTACGAAATACGAAAAAGAATTTGTTGAACTATTTAATAAAGAGAACACTATAAATAATTTTGTACGGATTCATGACGGTATTACAGTGAATCAATCACAGCCGATAGAAAATACAACATTTGGTTTAGTTGAATTTGTAGAAAAAGAAATTCCCAAACCCCAAAAAAATCCTGATGCTCTCAAAACATTTTATTTTTTAGATGAGAAGGGAAAATTTAAAATATTACCCACGGGAATTCATGACTGTATAATTAGAGAAGGAATTAAGAGAATTTCAACACCTGACGACCACATTCTACTAATAAAAGACTCATGTAATGTTATAGATCCTTTCAACCACAAAACAGATTTATTGATTTTATTAGAAGAGGAAATTAATGAATTTGGAGAAGACTTTATAACAGTCAAAAATATTATTGCTCACGAAAACAAAAACACTATAATGAAAGCATTATATTTAATAAAACCGTATAAATTAATTTATTACCAAGACAGTCAATTCACATTTGGTTTACCTTTCAAAAATGGATTCTTTACTATGGGCAAAAACGGAAATGTTGAAAAACAAGAATATAATCCAAAAAAAGGTTTTTTTCGCAAACACGTGATTCAAACACGTGATTTTAATTGTACAGCTGAGATTGGCGATCTTGAGCAATTTATTAAAAAAATATCGGGTGAAAATGAAAAGTCTTTTATGACAATGATTGGTTATTCTGTTCACTCTTATAAAAATCCCACATGTTCACCATGTATAATATTAACAGATGAGGGAGCAGATGATGTTACCAGAGATGGAGGACGCGGAAAAACAGTAGTCCTAAACGCATTATCACAAGTAATAACAAGTATTAGGAAAGGCGGTTTCGAATTTGATCCAAACTACACTTTTGTTTTTGCAGATTTGGAAAAAGGAACACGATTATATTCGATTGATGATGTTCCTGCTGGCTTTAATTATGAAGCGTTATACACAAATATTTTAGGAGATATTAATTGTCAACGCAAAATGATGAAAGCCGAAGCAATAGAATTTAGTGAATCACCAAAGTTTATAATAACATCCAATTGGATCATTCCATACTCGTCCGCTAACACTTCAACGAACAGACGCTTTGTGGAATATAAATTTAAAAAATATTACAATAAAGAATTTACACCTCTTAATGATTTTGGTAGACGTTTTTTTGAAGATTGGGACGCTGATGAATTCAACCGTTTTTATTCATATATTTTCCGTTGTGTAGCGTTGTTTTTTTCTGAAGGTCTAATAGCGCCAAAATATGATAAAGAATTGGATACTTTTTTGGTAAAATTTCGTAATGATGCTTTTATTACAGAATTTGAACGCATTCTTAAACCTTTGTTAGAGACGAAGAAAAAGTTTACTGTAACAGATTTTTACCGTGAATACAATCACTTTGAGAATCCATTCAAAAATGAAAAATGGTTTCACCAAAATAATATACGTGATTTGATTGATATTTGGTTGAAGCACCATAACAATACCTCAAATTACAAATATTGGAGCTATTCCAAAAGTCATAAAGCATGGGTGTATAATGATGGAAATGCGAGTATTAAATCAATTATTAATGGTGGAAAGTGTGAAAATAGCAGTCACAAAATCGCTAATTTATCCACACTAATGAATTGATTATTGTTAGTGAAATAATGATGTCTTCTCATAAAAAAGAGGGGTGTACCGATTACGCATGTTATACAGCGTTCGGTACGCCCCTTAATCCTTATTATCATTGGGTTGTTACACCTATTACACCTTTTATTTCTTATATTAGAGAAGAAAAAATAATAATTATTATTATATATCATAAACACATATTTAATGTATTATTATTTTTACTCAGGGCTTGAAATATTTCCCCTTTTTGGTTGAAATAGGTGTAATAACCCAATGACAGCAAGGGTTAACGGTGTAAAGTCGGAGACAAAAAAATTACACTCGATTATATAAAAGACACCTATGAGTAAACATTTTTGCAGGTAAGAAATATCAGTCCTGATTTCGGGAATAAATTTTTATTTTCTGTTCTACTGAACTTCTTCAGGAAATACATTTACATTGTCAAAAGACTCCTTTATCCCATCAAAGCTTCTATGAATTTTTATAGGTCTTCTAGACCCTTCTTTATACTCACGCCACGTTTTAACTTCAAAAGAAATTTGCTTTTTGTATTTACGTATCATTTTTATTTCCTGCCCTTTCCATTTTTTCCCATTATTAATGCTGTATGCCTGGGGGAAAATATTAATCATCTCTTTTAGTCCGCCTGCTGATGCAGGACAGGCATGTCCTCCCTGATCTTTTAATTTTCTTGGTGTACATACATAGCCATCTTCATCATTAAATAATTTAGCCTTTGTCTGTTCATCAGCATCTCTATTATTTATTCTATTAAGATTCTCATTAATCTTATCGATCTGATAAATAATTCTCCCTACATTATCTGTATGGAATTCATGAATATTCCCACGATTATAAACAATGATTATTGCCTTGGTTGGTAATGATGGGTGTTTTGTTATTAAGTTTAATCCCTTATGGTCTGTTATTTCATTTTGACTAAGGTAAATTACTCTAGTGCTTTCATTATAACTACCACAATCAAAACCTCTACATATAATTTTTCCATCTTCAAATTTTACATCATTACTAAATTTTACAGTTTTTAACCTTTTTCTAGTGATACCTTTTTTTTCTAACAAAAAAGCACTTCGATCTTTTTTAATTTCTTCAATCATTGGTATATAATTTTTTATAATTTATATATACGGTCTTTAGCTTTTAAAAAGGTTCTTAAAACATCTAATTGAATTTTTCCAACTCCTGAACCCTCTCCTCAGAAATTCCCAATCGATTAGCCATTCTGTTTAAAATGCGCCTCTCTTTTTCGGTGATTTCCCCCTCATTTAATATTTCCTGAAATTCTTCGAAGTATTCCTTTTCATCTTCTGACAGGTTTCCAAAAGAGAGTAGATTCTTTTCTAACTCAGTGGCTTTTTCTTTTGAAATTCCTTTTCTTTCTCTGAATCTCTCTAGAATAGATCTTTCTTTATCGTCAATAATACCATCATCTTCGAGCATGAATTTTACTTCCTCAAGATATTCCTGTTCAAGATCTACAGGAATTCCATGCATGGATGTTGTAGAATTTACAATTTCTGTATTTTCTGATAAATTTTCAATAGACTCAAATTCAATATCAATTTCCCATTGAATAGCTTCACTTTTATTAAATGTAGTTTCAATAAGTTGAGATATTTTTTTATTTTTTTCTGTGTTTAGACTCCCCGTTGCATTAATCATTTGGTAACTAGCACCACCACCAATATAATTTGCAAATGCTTCTTTTAGGGTTATTTCTTCTTTTTCAGAAATAGAATAAGTACTTTTTGAACTTAAAATATCGTGATGACGCTTTATTTCACCAGTAGTTCTTTGTCTGTATAATCTTTGCCAAGAAGATTCATTTTCAAACCAAATCATATCCGCAGGTAAATGAGGTTTTTTTGTAGGATTAAAAACTTGGGTTCTAGAATAAGAAGTTTCATCTTCATTTATCAAATCCTGACTAGAATTGTCATTTATCTCTCCACTATTGGAGACCTTATTACTTCCATTTATACCTATACCATTAATGCCTAGTGAACCTTCAATTGATTTTTGATTGTCGTTATAAGATGACAAATTAATTAAGTTAGAACGACTATTTTTATTTCCCTTAGCTACTTTTATAGTCATTGTTTTGGCACCTAAGCATTGAATAAAATAAGAGAATTCTTCAAACTTATCTCTAAAGAGTGTTGTTTCATACTCCGAATAAGGCATATAAATGTCTTTTATGTAAGGATGAACGATGTATAATTCTTCTTTTTTTGGATTGTTGTTTGAAAATTTTAAACTTTTAGGTAAATTGTTTTTATCTAAAACTATAAATGTATCTTCAGGAGTACTATTTAAGTCGTTATCAATTAAAATTAATTTTCTTGTTTGATAAGGTAGTGTAAAAAAATTTTCATTAAAAAGTGTGCTTAAGTTTTCAATTATGTCCCTAAATTTTAATTTTTGCTGACTATCAATACTTAAAGTAGATGCTATTTTATAATTTACTATTGCTTGATAATTATTACCCAATTCAACTAAAGAATTCGCTTTTAATTCGTGCCATAAACAAAGGTTTTCAACGTTATATTTTATAACATAGTTAGTTATTTCTAAAGCTTTTATATGATCCGATTTATAATGATACGCTAAATATTCATAATATTTCAGATCAACAGGTATATTTATATTACCGTATTTTATTAAATGCTTATCATATATATTTAATATTTGATTACTAAAATCAGTCTTAGTAATTTCTAAAGTATTTATATCAGTAAAGGTTTTAATATAATCTAAATATCTATTTTCAAGATTACTAAGTTTTTCTAGGGTTTCATTTTTGCCCTTATAAAATTTAATTAGTTCACCTATTTGTTCCGCAAAATAAGGGGCATAATCAAAATTTCTTAAAACAGGAACGTAATTTTCAAAAACACCTACCCTTTCATCTTCATCATTGATAAAATAATAAATAAATTTATTGTTTAAGGTTGTTGCAATATCAGTAAAATAAGTACTTTCAATTTCTTTATTAAGGGTACTATATATAGATATAAAAGTAGTAGTTATAACTATAGAAGTTATTAATTCATTACCGTTTGTGCTTTCTTCAACTTTATTTGAAAAGTATAAAATTTTGGTGTTTTTTGATAATTTATGAATACTAACTGCTCTTCTATAAATATCTCCAGGAATTGGATCAATGTAAACTTCGGCAGAAATTAAATCCGGAAATTGTTTTGCTTCTTGTGGGGATATTTTATTATCTAAAAACGATACGCTTTTAAGGTTTTTTAAGATCGATTGCATATGATATATTATTATAAAGTTGGTGCATGTTTTCCTTTTCCTGTCCCTTCAGGGTGCCGATGACATGAATTTCCAGTTAGGCTAATGATAGTTGAAGCTGAAGTACCACAGTATTTACAACTGTACTGCGATTTTTCACTTCCTTCATAGAGTTTGTGTTTTCCTTTACTCGCACCTAGTGGATGGCGATGACAAGAATTTGCCGTTAATGATTGAATACTTGAAGCCTTAGTACCGCAGTACTCACAATAACAATTTGCCATTTTTTTATTTTTAATATTTCGTATTCCTGTTTTATTTGAACTTTAACAGATTTTTACATGTCTATTTACTGTTTGTATGGCACAAAGCGCATTATTCATAAATGCTTTTTGCTTTAAAAACCAACCGACAATTTCTATTTCTTAGCATATAACCTGAATTAAATAAATTTTAATCCGACAAATTGAACATTCTTTACAATAATATAAAATTTTATCTATAAAAACATGAAAGATTCTTTTTGACTTTAGGTTTTTTGTTCTTTTTTAAAAATTAGATATTTTGAATAAAAAAAAACACATTTTAAAGACACAGTCCTCACTTCCCTCCCCCAATACAATACGTATTGAGGGTGTATCCAATGCGTTAAAATTTGAATCCTATATTAAATAAAGGACTTGAATAGATATCTTCCTTCTTCACTTTTATCTTCAAATTTTTGTCATCTTACATAAACTTTTCTATTATTTTTGTTGTTACCATTAAGTAGATTTTCAACTACTTTAATTGTTCGCCATTCGAAACATCTAGCACCTTTTTTCAATGTCAGTTGAGTTACTACAAAAATGATTTTATATCCCTCAGATTCCTTTGATGCAGACTTTCAAAGAAGAGTTTCGATTGCTCTTCAAAAACAGTAATTGGAATTTGATGCCCCAAATCATGTTGCAAAATGATTGAATAATCGGATTTATCGTTAATATTTTGGAATAAAAAAGCTAAATTATCGACGGCTTTAATAACTGAGTCATTCCCACCAAAAACAAACCGCATAATTGAGGGATGATTCATTGCTAAATGTGATGGAATAATTTGCTCTATTCCACTTCTATAAGGCAATGCAGGATTATAAAGCATGCATGGCACTCCCAATAGATTTGCCAGATGATAACCCACAAAGCCTCCAAAACTGCTTCCTATGATCACATCAATTTTTTGATTTTTATAGGTATCATATAGAAATTCAATCATATTTGGATTTGACTTATAATCCAAATCAGGAGCAATTACTGGAGCATATATTTCGAGAATTGTTCTTTTTTCGTCGCTTAGTTTGCTTTCGAGTCCATGTAGGTAAAGTGTGCTCATAGTTTTCATTTTTAAATTAAAGAGTTTGAATACATATCTTCCATTCTAACTTTTATCTGCAAATATTTGTCATCTTCTAGCAATTTTTCCATTATTTTATTGTTGCCGTTAAGTAGTGTTTCATCTTCTCTAATTGTTTTCCATTCCTCATCCAATTTCCATATTTTCTTTATTGAATTGTTGTGATTTTGTTTATCAATTGGGGTTACTTTATCTGAATCGAAAAAGTGTTGACCATATCTATTAACAAAATCATATTGTTTTCTGTTGCGAATAGTGGCTATTGTTGTTGTACAGGGACTACCGCTACTTAACACTTTTTTGTAACGATTTAATATTGCTATCTCTTCCGTAGTGTATTTTTGTGTAACATCAATTGTTTTGTATTGTGCTAATGTGGTATTAAGACAATTAAACATATCGGTACAATAATTTAGATATTGTTCCTTTATTATAAATAACGCGCCACTCTTAACAAGTTTAATAAGAGATAAATTTCTTGAAATTTTAACGGTAACAAAGACTAATTTTGGATCGATGGTGGTAATGTTGTACCATTCACCTTTACCACTTTCATCCATTTTGTTGTAATCAACATTATCATTTTCAACCGACAACATCATCAAATCTCCATAAAAATCAGGGTTTAATTTTGCCGCCCTAACTAATGTTTTTAATGTGATTGGTGAAAATGTAAACTCCTCCGTTCTCATTGAACCTACCTCAACACCCCATTGATTGACGTTTAAATTCTTTTCAACTAAATTTAAAGAGTCTTTTTTACGCTTATTGTCCTCCTCCAACTTTTTAATTCTTTGCTGTTCCGCTAGTTGTATAACTAGTAGGTTGTTTTGTTCCGCTTTTTGGATAGAATCCTGCACAAATATTTTTCGCTTTCTTTGCTTACGAATTGTTGTTGTATATTCATCTTTTTGCTCTTGGTTAAGTTCATCCCAAGTTAAATAATTTATCTTCTTACCATTTTTTGAAATTGATGGATGGTACACAAAGGATTTAACCATTACTGTGTCCATAACTGTTGACTCAATTCCTTGACCTTGTTCAATTGTAATTGTTTTAGGTCTATTCTCTCTACGAGCAGTTGAATAGTCTGTTGATAATGTAGAATTATAAGCTGAGTTTCGCTCGTAATCGTATTTTTCAAAGAATTGCGTTTGTGCTTGTGTAGCCGTGATAAATAAGAGTAATACTGTGATTGTTGTAATTATTTTTTTCATTTTGAATTATTAATAGTTGTTTTAAGGTTATTGATGAGGCAAAAATATCTACCGTAACCGACGAAACATGTCGGTGAAATAATTATTTTCACACTTTTAATCGATATTTTTTGAATAAAAAAACCGACACTGGAATACGTATCGGTTTAATTGTAATGATGGCTAAAATTAAAATCTGTATTGGTATCATTTTGAAGTATAGATTTTTGTCATTTGGCTTATTCTACTTTTTACTTCTTCTCTCAATTCGGAAGGCTTTATCACTTTTACTTCTGAGCCATATTTGAGCAACTCCATGACAAAGTCGTTTGCAGGGTGTATTGGAAAAACCGGTCAAATTGACCACCACTTTCCAGTGTAAATTGACCACCAGTTCCGGAGCAAACTGACCACCACTTTCCAGTTCAAATTGACCACCTAATTTCGGGGTAAATTGATTATTAAAAAC
>NZ_JAHWYN010000021.1 GCF_019351435.1 Flavobacterium taihuense | reverse complement strand
TTAGCAAACAAGCGATTGAGAATAGAATTTCCTCTATTCAACAATCGCTTGTCTTTTAAATCTTCAAAATGTCTTGTCTGCATTTTTTTATCTCAAAGATAAAAAAAGTTGTGTCCAGACGGTAGCCCTTTACAGATAGCTTTTGATTCGATTGCTTTTGATATTAGATATTTAATGACCAAACAGTATAACTTTTTGGAGGGCATTGTATTTTTACCCATTGATCTCCTTGAGTCGTAGGGTACCAAGTGGAATTTCCTGTAAAGTCTTTGATTTGTTTTGAAGCCCAATTGGTTTGGATCCATCTTTCTAGGGTGACAGTGGAATTATTAATATAAACCACTAATCCAGGATTGCCATTATATCCATTTCTTCTGGCGATATATTCGTCGTTATCAGCATATAATATTGAGGTGTTTCCTGTTGCTTTGTTGTTGTGAATCCAAATCAGATTATTCAGTTTTGCTTTGTTAAGCCATTCTTCATAATCTCTGTAGAAGATTGTTGGATAACCTTCATGTGTCAGTATATATGCGTAGGCTAGTTCTTTGGCCCAGATTTCATCTGTATCGTGATTAGTTACAAATGTGACTGCTTTATATGGATTTCTTTTCCACATCATGTCATCTGTCAATAGGTTTAGATTATTTCCATCGAATGCATCATTCATTTTATAGTAGCAGGCGAAATCAAATACAGAGCTGTTAGCGTTATTTGCCCAGTCATTCAGAATGTTCACGTTAGAATCCCATAGTTCACCAACAGAAAATCCTCCGACGTTTGCATTCCAATCTCTTATTACCCATGATCCAAAGCCTTTTACATAGTCAAACCTCCATCCATCAAATTTCATGGTGTTTTTATAGTATTTACCTACGCCGTCTGTTCTTTTCCAAAGCCAATCTTGTACGTTTGGCGCAGCATGACATAAATCAGGGAATCCTCCAAAGGCTCCTTCATCATTGTTTCCGTATGCGTTTTTATAGAAATCAGCATAGGTTCTTTTGAATTTTCCAGAAGCTATTCCTGTGAAATTTGTCCAAGTATTAGTTCCAGTAAATGGATTGCTTTCAGAAGCTCCTCCACTGTTATGGTTGATTACGATATCGGCATACACTTTTATGTTTTCTGTATGGGCTTTAGTGATTAAACTTACTAATTCTGCTTTTGAACCAAATCGAGTTTCTGTAGAACCATTTTGATTGAAATCGCCAAAATCAAAGTAATCGGTGGGATCATATCCCATTGAGAAAGCTCCATTTTGTGCTTTGGAAGCAGGCGGTAGCCAAATTGAACCAATACCAGCATTTCCCCAAGCTATTACTTTGGTTCCTACAGTATTCCACCAATTTCCCCCTGAAGGAACATCCCAATAAAAGGCTTGCATCATAACGCCACCACCAGGATTGTCCACATATTTGCCAGTAAGAGATGTTTTTGAATTTCCAGTGCTAAATGGACGCCCATCGTGTGTGGTAACATTGATTATTTTGAATGTTGAGGCTTCAGGGCTTTTGTCATTAACTTCATCTGTTGAATTACAGGAATAAAGTCCCAGCAGTAAAGCGGTTATAAAGTACATTTTAAAATTTGGTTTTTTCATAATTTGGTTAATTTAAAGTTGATAATAGGTTGTTAATTGGTGTTTTTTGGGTTTTAAACTAATTGTGTGCTTCTTGCAAATTCGTTTTATTTTAATTTTTTTCGATTTTTATAATTGGTTGTAAATTATTGTTTTAGCAACGAAGCGTAGCGAATATATTTAAAATACAATAAGGTTTGTAGATTTTTTATTTCAAAAGTAAACTACAACGATATAGTGTTTATAAATTGTTTTAAAGCCTTATTAATTAGTAAGTTGTAGGTTTGTTTTTAAGGGATTATTATTAAATGAAATGTTTTTTGAAGAATTGATAAAAACTTAAAAATTAATTTTGGCGGTAAAAAAATAGTAATTTAATATCTAAACAAACAATAAGTGGTTATTAATTAAAATATTAAACAAACTGAAATTAAATAAAAGTAGATTGTTCTTGAATTTTATTGAAATATTTTGGATTTTGTTTTTTTGAAGTAGGATCTGATTTTTGTATGGGAGCTTATATGCAAATACACATTAGGGAACTTAATAATTTTATGTTAATAGTACAACGGAAACTTGTTTAATGCATTCGAATTGTTATTTTTGTTCGGTTTAAGTTCTGGAAATTGTAAGTTTTTTGCTGAATTAACAGGTTTTAATTCTTAGATTCTCAAACAGAGTAAATTGATTTGTTTTAAAATATTCTATTTGAATGGGATAGAATTTCGAAGCAAATTGTTTTTTTTAATAATAATTAATATAAAATATAAAAAATGCCTTTAAAAATTGCACAAATGAAATCCATAACCAATAAAGTTGTGTTTACTTTTTTTCTTTTGTTTTTTGCCTTGACCTTTGTAAATGCACAGGAAATTATAAAAGATAGTGTTGTCGCTACCGCTAAGGTGACCGCACCTTCAGGAAAAAAGCTTAAGATTGATGGAGTGGTAGCAACCGTTGGTGATTATATTATTTTGGATTCTGATATTGATAAAGGTTTTTTGGAAATTACAGCTCAAGGAGGTTCTACGAAAGATGTGTCGAGATGTCAAGTTTTAGGTAATTTGTTAGAGCAAAAATTATATGCACATCAAGCTGTTCAGGATAGTATTATAGTTAGTGATGCTGAAGTGAAAGGGATGATGGACGAAAGATTGAACTATATGCTGGAGCAAATTGGATCGATGGATAAGTTGATTAAGTATTATCAAAAAGATTCTGAGGAAGAATTCAGAACTTATTTCTTTGATGTATTGAAAGAGCAAAAGCTTACAGGTGAAATGACGAAGAAAATCATTGATAAAGTTGAAATAACGCCAGAAGAAGTTCGCGAATTTTTTAAAAAAATCCCTACAGCTGATTTACCTGTTTTTGGTGCTGAATTAGAAGTGGCTCAAATTGTAGTTAAGCCTAAGGTTACTGAAGAGGATAAGAAAAAGGTGATTGATAAACTGAATGGTTTTAGAAAAGAATGTCTTGAAGGATCTAGTTTTGCAACAAAAGCGGTATTGTACTCAGAAGATCCAGGATCCAGTAAAAATGGAGGGTATTATAAAATGACCCGTAGAACTCCTTTTGTAAAAGAATTTAAAGATGTAGCTTTTAGTCTTGCTGAAGGTGAGATTTCAGAGCCTTTTGAAACTATTTTTGGATTTCATATCATTTATGTAGAAAAAATTAAAGGGCAAGAAATTGAATTGCGACATATAATAATATCACCAGTTGTTTCTCCAGAAGCGTTGAAGGAGGCTAAAGAAAAAATCACATTGATAAGAAAGAAGATTCTTGACAAGGAAATTACTTTTGCGGAAGCGGCTAGAACAATGTCAGATGAAAAAGAAACAAGAGCAAATGGAGGAACTTTGGTGAATCCTAAAACACAAGATACACGTTTTGAATTAACCAAAATGGATCCTTCTATATATAGTCAGGTTTCTAATTTGAAAGATAACGAAATTTCGATGCCTTTTCTGGAAGATGTTCAAGGGAAGAAAGATTATAAAATTATGATTGTGACCAATAGAATAGATTCGCACACTGCTGATTATGCTAAGGATTACATCAAGATTAAAGATTTAGCTTTGAAAGAAAAGCAAATTAAAGCAATTGCAAAATGGTTTGATACTAAAATAAAAGATACTTACATTAAGATAGTTGATGAATATAAAGATTGTCCTTTTACTAATAATTGGGTTAAAAAATAATTTTCATTAAATAGACAAAAAGAGTTAGTTTTATGTTTTCATAGTGCTAACTCTTTTTTAATTTTAAAAAAAAATAGAAAAATGTCGGATGTAATAGCGATACAGAATTTAGTTAAAAAACGTAACGAATTAAAAAGAGAAATTGCCAAAATCATTGTTGGTCAAGAAGCGGTTGTAGATCAAATTTTGCTTTGTATTTTTTCTGGAGGTCATGGATTGTTGGTGGGCGTTCCTGGGTTGGCAAAGACTTTGTTAGTGAATACTTTGGCGCAAGCCTTGGGGTTGGATTTTAAAAGAATTCAATTTACCCCAGATTTGATGCCATCGGATATATTAGGTAGTGAAATATTAGATGAAAACAGACAGTTTAAATTTATAAAGGGACCAATATTTTCGAATATTATTTTGGCAGATGAAATCAATAGAACTCCGCCAAAAACACAGGCTGCTTTATTAGAAGCTATGCAAGAGCGTTCGGTTACTATTGCTGGAGTAAACCATAAGTTAAGTTTGCCTTATTTTGTGTTGGCTACGCAAAATCCAATTGAACAAGAAGGGACTTATCCTTTGCCTGAAGCGCAATTGGATCGTTTTATGTTTGCCATAAAACTGGAGTATCCTTCTTTTGAGGAAGAGGTGCAAGTAGTGAAACGTACAACTGCAGATTTTGATACAAAAGTAAATGCATTGTTTACGGCTCAGGAAATTATTGACTTCCAGCATTTGATTCGTCGAATTCCTGTTGCTGATAATGTGGTAGAATATGCCGTAACACTAGTAAGTAAAACTCGTCCTGATAATGCGCTTTCCAATGGTTTTGTGAAAAACTATCTGGACTGGGGTGCAGGCCCAAGAGCTTCGCAGAATTTAATTTTGGCGGCGAAAGCCAATGCTGCTTTTTATGGTAAGTTTTCTCCGGATATAGAAGATGTAAAAGCCGTTGCAATCGGAATTTTAAGACATAGAATCATCAAAAATTACAAAGCTGATGCCGAGGGAATTACCGAGGAAATGATAATAGCTAAATTGATATAAGTATTTACTGTACCGTTTTTTAATAAATACCGCTTTCTGAAACGAATGCGGTATTTTTTTATAATCAATCGTTGTAGTTTTGTTATAAAAAGGATTCTATATTATTGTATTCGCATTTTAATGGCGTAATTTCGGTTTTGTTTTAATATAATTCATGAAAAATGATTATTTTGCAATAATAATTTTTCAAAAGGTGAGTTCTATTAAATTTCTTTAAATTATCATCTTTAATTCCTAAATTTGCGTACAAAAAATAAAAATACCTATAAAAGACTTCTGTTATGACTTATAAGGATTACATTCAAGAGATTGAAGAAAGAAAAAACCAAGGGCTTAACCCGAAGCCAATTGATGGTTCCGAATTGCTAAGCGAAATCATTGAACAAATTAAAGATTTGAATAACGAGTACAGAGAGGATTCTCTTAAATTCTTTATTTATAATGTTGTTCCAGGAACTACTCCTGCCGCTAATGTAAAAGCTAATTTTTTAAAAGAAATCGTTCTTGGTCAATCAGTAGTTGCTGAAATTACTCCTGCTTTTGCTTTAGAATTGTTATCACATATGAAAGGTGGGACTTCTATAAAGGTATTACTTGATTTAGCTTTAGGTAATGATGTTGCTATTGCAAAACAAGCTGCAGAAGTTTTAAAAACACAAGTTTTTCTTTATGAGGCAGATACAGATCGTTTAGAAGCAGCTTTCAAAAGTGGTAACGAGATAGCTAAGGATATTCTAGAGAGCTATGCTAAGGCTGAGTTCTTTACTAAATTACCTGAAATAGCAGAAGAAATTAAGGTAGTTACTTTTATTGCTGGTGAAGGAGATATTTCAACCGATTTACTTTCTCCAGGAAACCAAGCGCACTCTCGTTCAGATCGTGAACTTCATGGTAAATGTTTAATTTCTCCTGAAGCACAAGCTGAAATTAAAGCATTGGCAGATGTGAATCCTGATAAGAGCGTAATGTTAATTGCTGAAAAAGGCACTATGGGAGTTGGTTCTTCAAGAATGTCGGGTGTAAATAACGTGGCACTTTGGAGTGGAAAACAAGCAAGTCCATATGTTCCATTTATTAATATTGCTCCAATCGTTGCAGGAACAAACGGTATTTCTCCGATTTTCCTAACAACTGTTGATGTTACTGGTGGTATTGGTCTTGATCTTAAAAACTGGGTAAAAAAGCTTGACGAAAATGGTAACGTTGTTCGTAATGAAAGTGGAGATCCTATTTTAGAAGAAGTTTACTCTGTAGCTACTGGTACAGTTCTTACTATCAATACAAAAACAAAAAAGCTTTATAACGGCGATAAAGAATTAATAGATATTTCTAAGGCATTCACGCCTCAGAAAATTGAATTTATAAAAGCAGGTGGATCTTATGCTATTGTTTTTGGGAAAAAATTGCAAACATTTGCTTCAAAGACTTTAGGTATTGATATTGTTCCTGTATACGCTCCGTCAAAAGAGGTTTCTGTTGAAGGACAAGGTCTAACAGCTGTAGAAAAAATATTTAATAAAAATGCGGTTGGAACAACTCCAGGTAAAATTTTACATGCTGGTTCAGATGTTCGTGTTACTGTGAATATTGTTGGTTCACAAGATACAACTGGTTTGATGACTTCTCAGGAATTAGAGTCTATGGCTGCTACTGTGATTTCTCCAATTGTTGACGGTGCTTACCAATCGGGTTGTCACACTGCTTCAGTTTGGGATAATAAATCTAAGGCAAATATTCCGAGATTAATGAAATTCATGAACGACTTCGGGTTGATCACAGCTCGTGACCCGAAAGGCGTTTATCATTCGATGACAGATGTAATTCATAAAGTACTTAACGATATTACTGTAAACGAGTGGGCAATCATCATCGGTGGTGACTCTCATACAAGAATGTCTAAAGGTGTTGCTTTTGGTGCAGACTCAGGAACTGTTGCACTTGCATTGGCTACTGGTGAAGCTTCAATGCCAATTCCAGAATCAGTAAAGGTAACTTTCAAAGGAGATATGAAAGGGTATATGGATTTCCGTGATGTGGTTCATGCTACACAAGCTCAGATGCTTAAAACATTTGGTGGAGAGAATGTATTCCAAGGAAGAATTATTGAGGTTCACTTAGGAACTCTTAATGCGGATCAGGCGTTTACGTTTACAGACTGGACTGCAGAAATGAAAGCAAAAGCTTCTATCTGTATTTCTGAAGATTATACTTTGATCGAATCATTAGAGATGGCGAAAGGTAGAATTCAGATTATGATCGACAAAGGAATGGATAATAAAAATGAAGTTCTTAAAGGATTAATTGCAATAGCTGATAAGAGAATCGCTGAGATTATATCAGGTGAAAAACCAGCGCTAAGACCAGATGCAAACGCTAAGTATTACGCTGAAGTAGTCGTAGATCTTGATGTGATTGCTGAGCCAATGATTGCAGATCCAGATGTTAATAATGCGGATGTTTCTAAAAGATATACTCACGATACCATCAGACCTTTATCTTTCTACGGAGGGGTTAAAAAAGTAGATCTTGGATTTATCGGTTCTTGTATGGTCCACAAGGGAGATATGAAAATTCTAGCTCACATGCTTAAAAATATTGATGAGCAAGAAGGTAAAGTAGAGTTTAAAGCGCCACTAGTTGTAGCTCCTCCTACTTATAATATTGTTGATGAATTAAAAGCAGAAGGTGACTGGGAAATTTTACAAAAATATTCTGGTTTCGAATTCGACGATAATGTTCCTAAAGCTGCAGCGCGTACTTCATATGAAAACATGTTGTATCTTGAGCGTCCAGGTTGTAACCTTTGTATGGGTAACCAAGAAAAAGCTGCAAAAGGAGACACGGTTATGGCAACATCTACTCGTCTTTTCCAAGGAAGAGTTGTTGAAGATACTGAGGGTAAAAAAGGAGAATCATTGCTTTCTTCTACACCAGTTGTAGTTTTGTCTACAATCCTTGGTAGAACTCCAACTATTGAAGAATATAAAACTGCAGTAGAAGGAATCAATCTAACTAAGTTTGCACCTTCTCATAAGTTATTAGTTAAATAATTCACATAATTAGTTAATTATAGTTTAAAAGCCTGATTCTTATGATTCAGGCTTTTTTTATACTCTATTTTTTTTGTATCTTGTATGATTCTAATGGAATAGTAACAATTATATATAAATCTTATGGCATTTGATATCGAAATGATTAAAAAAGTGTACAGCAACATGACAGCTCGTGTTGATGCAGCACGTGAGGTAGTTGGTCGTCCGCTTACTTTAACGGAGAAGATTTTGTACAGTCACCTTTGGGATGGAGTTGCTACCCAAGCTTATGGAAGAGGCGTTGATTATGTTGATTTTGCTCCAGACAGAGTGGCTTGTCAAGATGCAACGGCTCAAATGGCATTGCTGCAATTTATGCATGCAGGAAAGAAAACAGTTGCAGTACCAACTACGGTTCACTGTGATCACTTGATTTTAGCAAAAAACGGTGCTAAATCTGATTTAGCGGTAGCAAATACTCAGTCTAAAGAAGTTTTTGATTTTCTATCATCAGTTTCTAATAAATATGGAATTGGTTTCTGGAAACCGGGATCTGGAATTATTCATCAAATTGTTTTAGAAAACTACGCTTTCCCAGGTGGAATGATGATAGGTACCGATTCGCATACTGTTAATGCAGGTGGATTGGGAATGTTGGCTATCGGTGTTGGTGGTGCCGATGCTGTGGACGTAATGTCTGGAATGTCTTGGGAACTGAAATTCCCTAAATTAATTGGAGTAAAACTAACCGGAAAATTATCGGGTTGGACAGCTCCAAAAGACGTTATCCTAAAAGTGGCTGATATTCTTACCGTAAAAGGAGGAACAGGAGCTATAGTTGAATATTTTGGTGAAGGTGCTACTTCAATGTCTTGTACAGGAAAAGGAACTATCTGTAATATGGGTGCCGAAATTGGGGCCACAACATCTACATTTGGTTATGATGATTCTATGCGTAGATATTTAACGGCTACAGATCGTCAGGATGTTGTTGATGCTGCCGATAAAGTAGCTTCTTACTTGACTGCAGATCCAGAAGTTTATGCTAATCCGGAAAAATATTTTGACCAACTTATCGAAATCAATTTATCAGAATTAGAGCCACATATCAACGGACCTTTCACGCCAGACCGCGGAACTCCAGTTTCTAAAATGAAAGCGGAAGCTGCTGCAAATGGATGGCCAATTAAAGTAGAATGGGGATTAATCGGTTCTTGTACCAACTCTTCTTACGAGGATATGGCTCGTGCAGCTTCAATCGTGAACCAAGCTGTTGAGCACGGAATCACTCCAAAAGCGGAATTCGGAATCAATCCAGGATCGGAACAAATTCGTTACACTATCGAAAGAGATGGAATGATTGCTGCTTTTGAGAAACTGGGAACTAAGGTATTCACCAATGCTTGTGGACCCTGTATCGGACAATGGGATAGAGCAGGAGCAGATAAAGAAGAGAAAAATACTATTGTGCATTCCTTCAATCGTAATTTCTCCAAAAGAGCAGACGGTAACCCAAATACGCACGCTTTTGTAACTTCGCCAGAAATGGTCGCTGCATTAGCTATTTCAGGAAGATTGGATTTCAATCCATTGACAGATACTTTAATGAATGATAATGGCGAAGCTGTAAAATTAAACGCTCCGTTTGGTGACGAATTACCAAAAAGAGGTTTTGATGTTGAAGATGCAGGTTTTCAAGCGCCGGCAGAAGATGGATCAAGTGTTAAGATTGTAGTAAGCGAAACTTCAGATCGTTTACAGTTATTGGCTCCATTTGATCCATGGGATGGTAAAAACATTACAGGTGCTAAATTATTAATCAAAGCTTTCGGAAAATGTACTACAGACCACATTTCTATGGCTGGACCATGGTTGCGTTTCCGTGGACATTTAGATAACATTTCAAACAATATGCTGATTGGTGCTGTCAATGCATTCAATCAAACCGCAAATTCGGTTAAAAACCAATTGACAGGTGCTTATGAGGCAGTTCCTGCTGTGGCGCGTGCTTACAAAGCGGCCGGAATACCTTCTATTGTTGTGGGAGATCACAACTATGGTGAAGGTTCTTCTCGCGAGCATGCGGCTATGGAACCTCGTTTCTTGGGAGTAAAAGCAGTATTGGTTAAATCATTTGCCCGTATCCACGAAACGAATCTTAAAAAACAAGGTCTGTTGGGATTGACATTTGCTAACGAAGCCGATTATGACAAAATCCAGGAAGATGACACTATCAACTTCATTGATTTAGTTGATTTTGCTCCAGGAAAACCATTAAGTATAGAATTCGTTCACGCTGATGGAAGCAAAGATATCATCTTGGCCAACCATACTTATAATGCAAGTCAAATTGGTTGGTTTGTTGCAGGTTCTGCATTGAACCTAATTGCGGCTGAAGCTAACTCATAAGTTTTTAAAAATTCACATAAAAAAAACTCTCAAGGCAACTTGGGAGTTTTTTTGTTTAGATATTGTTATAATAAGGAGCTAATCCTGCTGTCATTTCAAGCTTGTTTGTAGCCTTGAATTTTTTCTAAGATATAAAAGGAGCTTCCTCTGGTCGCTCTTTTATATCTTAGAAAAAATTCAAGGCTACTTCACAAGGCTTTCCACTTCCATCAGGGCTAGGGCATTCGTTTTCATAATGATATTTTTGTTTTGATTTGGCCAACATCAGTTTGTGGAAAACCTAAAAAGAGGCATCGATAGGCACTGATAGCAGATTTGCCAAATCTTCCAAATACAAAACCGTATTTAAATTAAGCCAAATCCCCAAATTGCTTGTAGCGTATGTTAGCGATTGTTGTGACAAAATAGTTAAGCACTTAAATATATAGAAAAATTAACCTTCTGAAATTTTTTATCGGACAACAATGAATTCAAATTAAATTATAGATTAAATTTTAGAATTTAATAGTTTATTTAAACCTGCTTTTTCAAATAAAATTCTTCCAACCTTAATTTCTGACCACCCTTTTTTTAGTTTATATGTAAAAGTAGGTGTATTACTAATTATTTCACAGTCTAAATAATAAGTTGAAATATTAGCACTAGTAAGATTTTTTAGTTCTTGAATGTGTGTAGAAATAAAAAAAAATGAATTAGAATAAAAACTAACACCATTTATTGTGGTGGTGCATATTTCCAAGGCATCTTCAATATTTGTTCCGCTAAAAAGTTCATCAAAAACAACAAAACATCTTTTTCCTTCGACTGCTTTCAAAAGAATATTTTTAAGACTCATGATTTCTGTCATAAAAAGACTGTAACCACTTAAAATATCATCACGCTTACTAATTCCTATTGAAAAATCAGTACAAAATGGAATTTTCGCTGTTGATGCTGGAATTCCAAAACCAAGATTTCCTAAATATACACATAAGCTAACAGATTTCAAGAAAGTTGATTTTCCTGACATGTTTGGTCCATTCAATATAATAACATTAGTGGAAGATGTAAAGCTATATTTAATCGGATTTTTAATTATTGGATGATAAAAATCAGTAAGAGTTATACTGTTTTTTTCAAAAGTAGGGAAAACAAAGTTCTTATCGACAATAGCTCTACTAATAGATAAATAGCTTTCAAACAAAAAAAGATCTTTCCAAAAAGTTTCGATCCTATTTTCTGACTTTAGTTTTAAAATTATAGCTATTATTTCTTTACTATCCTTATTTTTCCACTTCTTCTCTTTAATAATTTTTTCATATTTATTTAACTGGAAAAAAGAAAGAAAAGTTAAAATTCTTTTTAAATCGGTTCTATATGTTTCAGGGAAATCTCTTAAATTAAGTCTTAAAAAGCAAATAGATTCAAGCCTATGGAAAAACAATATTAATTGATGGATTTTATTGTTCAATAATATCTCGTCTGTACTAGGGTTAAAAAACAAAAGGTATTTCCTTTCAACCTGCTCGATTTTAAAATTATTTAGAAAAAAATGAACTTCATTTAAATATAGAACAGTATATGAATATTTTTTAAATAGCTCTATATTAGTAATGAAACTTTTAAGAATATCTTGCCGTTCAATAATTTGACTTTCGCTTATAAGAGATGTTTCTAATAAATTAAGGATTTTATTTCTAGTGAATGAATTTAGAGAATAATCAAAAATAGGTAATACTTCTTTTTTTATATTTAAATCTTGAATATCACTCATAATTAATGTTTTATAATATACTTAAACCCGTTGTATGCAATTAATTCCGCTCGATTTTCGTCAGTAGCTTAGAAGCAGATTAGGTACCGATAGCGCGGATTTGCAATCCGTGCCGACAACGTATATCAAAATAAATGTGGATTGTATTTATATATGATTTTTATTGTGGCTTATTGTCTTATTGTGTCGGGCACGGATTGCAAATCCGCGCTATCGGGTTGGTGTTTAATTATGCCTTATCTTCGGATTTGCCTAAACATCCCAAGTACAAAACCATTTTTAAATTAAGCCATTTGCCCAAATCACTAATAGCAAGTGTTGCAGCTAGTTATTCTCGTCATATAAAGGTTTTAGTATGTTTTAAATTGTAATATTCTTTCGGACTTCCTTTGAATCCCTTAGATTTTATGTACAAAGCAATTGCAAATGGAGAAGGTTCAAGTTGCGCTTTGAGTTCTTCTGCGCCAAATAAGAAACCACGGGAATGACCTTGTAAAGGTCCTCCATTTAGTAAATCAGAGCTTGACATATTATCAAATTCAATGTCCAATTTGTGAATGTCGCAAACACCTATTATTTCTTGTAATTGCACTAAATTTAAATCTATATGTTCAGCAATTATAAAATCATTTTTATCTATTTTGATTTTACAATTTTCACAAATGAAATTTAGGATTTTTGCTTGATTTGAAGTTAGATTTTTTAAAGTATTTACAAATAATATATTTATATCGTCCCCATTGTTTTTATCACATGAAGAAGCAATTAAACCGGCCCACATATCTTGTAGTGTGTCATTATCACACCATGAACCATTTTCCATAATTTCTTTAATTACTCTTGGATGAGCTGATAATTTTAACTTTTCACCTTCAAAGCCCATTATTCCTTCGCTTTTTTGAATGATTTTTATAATATTATTTAACCTCCAATATCTAACTTTGTCCTGAAACATTAAACCTAGTTCTTCTGCAGCTGGTAGACAAATTCTACTTAAAACTGATTGGGCAGCATCAAAACTTTTTTCGACACTAATTTTGATTGCTTCTCCATATGGTGAAAGCCCAAATATGTCAACAGAATTCCTTTTCATATCTTCCATTTTTTTTTATAATTAGCTACAACGTTCCGGTACTACAGCGGGTTTGGGACTAAATTAAGCCCATTCTTCGGATTTGCCAAATATTCCAAATACAAAACCAACTTTCCATTAAGTCTAATGCCCAAATCCGTTGTAGTGGCTGTTAACTGCTGTAATTTATCTCTTCGGTTAAATTTTTAATTCTTTGTTCAATTAATTTGATACTATATGTTTGTGTAAGTACTTCAAAGGGAAATAAGTCTATTTCATAATCTTTAAAGTTACTTGTTACATATTTTGAATCATTTTTTAAAAACTCTTCAAATTCTTGTTTGTTTTTGTTTAAGTTTATGAATTGCTCTTCTGAATTAAAACTATTTTCTAAAACCTTGTATAAATTATTTAGTGTTTGTTTTTTCTCTTCTATAATCGAATTGTAATGTTGAATTTGGTCTGGAAAATTATTAGGTATATTTTTGGAATATATTTTTTCTGAAATTTCAATTGTAATAATTTCTTGAAGAACATAAGTGTCCATTAAAAAATCTTTCAATTTTTCTGGGTCCAAAATTAATTTATGTGTTGCGGATAAGAAATCGTGACATATTACATTTCTTATTTCATAAGCTTCAACAAGGTTTTTAAAGATACGATTTTTGTCAATTGGTCTATTTTCATTTATAACTTCTTCCAATTCAAAACCTTCATTTATAGTTTTGGTTAATTCTACTGTGTTTTTAAATATATCTATATCCGAAACTTCAGTGAAAGTTTTATATAGACTTTCGATTGAGGAATATTTAAAAGAATAAGCGATTAAATCGCCTAATGAAAATTTTTCTTTTGTGATATGAAATATATCTTCAAGGTCAATTTTTACATTATTTCTTTTTATCAACGATTTTGAATTATTTAAATATTTTTCGTCAAAATCAATCAATGAAGAAATAGTTTCTTTAAAAAAGCTTTCATTAGAAGCGACAATGTTTATTGGAATTGTCATTAGAAATTCTCTGTCATTTTTTCTATTTTCTAAATCTGAAATAAGATTATAAATTTCAGAACTCACATTTAATTTTTGAGAGTATTTGATTTCTTCTTTAGATTTTTTTATTTTATCAGAAATTGACATATTAAATTTTTGAATTTACCTTCGGTTTTTTATTATAGCAGTTAACTAGTATATATGTGTAACACTATCACACATATTCTCACCCAAAAGCGAGTGTATAAATGTGATATAATACACACTTTTTATAGAACCAAATATAATTGATTTTCTCACAATTTCAATTCGTTATTATTTTTTAATCAATTCCCTCATAGTCTCCATCTGGATTTCCATTTTTTGTATGATGGCCTCTTTCTGGGCAAGTTCTTCTTTTAGGGCTTTTTCGCGAATGGTTTCAAAACGATAGGGCAGATATTCGCCCAATTGAGCGATAAAATTGTGTTTCAATGCCAGGCTTAGTTTCCATAAAACGGCAAACTGCAGCGTATCTCTTTTGCAATAGGCTGTCAGTCCTTTGGGGCGTATGTTCAGTGCTCTGGCTACATCTGCTTTGGTTACAAGCTGCTGTGAAATGTGGTAATTGATAAAATTCCCCACCTGCGGGTACTGATCGCCCCTGTCGAGGCTGTGTTTTTTATTATTGTCTGTCATTATAGTCATTTTTTAAATAGTTTATACCCGATAATAGTGATCAAACCACCCCATTATGCACCCCTATACTCCCTAAAAGCAGTACCTATACTGCTATTTATAGGGTGTATGGGTACTATAAAGTAGGGGTGTTGCTCCCTTAAAAGAGGGACTATACTCCCTAAATGAGGGAAGTTTGACCCTTATTTGTAGGGGGCAAAGGGTGTTTTTGTGGGTGTACTATTACCCTAAAGCACCCTTATTAGTACTGGAAAACACGCCTCATAGGTCGTTTTTTGATTCACTATTTCGGTAAAAAAAGCCCCATAGCATAATGGGGCCAGTTTAGCATTGCAACGGTTGTTATTGCACGGGTACAGGAGGTGCTGCAGTAGTTCCTGTACTGCTATTGCTTGGGAAACGTTTTTTGAGTTGCTCGACTATGCTGTCGGCACCCTGAACTCCGGCATCGGCTGCCGACCCAAAGGATTTGTACAATGCGAGTGCCACACTGTAGGCCTCACTTCCTGCCAGCATTTTAGTGTCTTCAATACGCTCACAAAGCTGGTTTGCCAATCCCGAGATTTCATCCAGTTGCGTAAAAAGTGTTAAATCACTTTGCATATTCGCCACCGAAAGATAAGACGGAACTAGTGTGGGGTTGTTGACACCCGCATTAATAGCATCTTCGGTAAACGCCTTGTTGCTGACATCAATAGTGATTAATGATTTTCTCTCATCGGCAGTTAAACCCACCAAAAAAGGAAGATTGGTTAGAATAGTTTGGAAAGCGGCTTTGACTGCCGTTACCTGTGCTGCCGTAGCAGTTGCGTTTACGCGATTGTTAAGCAAATTTGACATAAATAGTTTTTTTATTGGTTATTGTAATAATGGATTACAAAATCAAAGCTAAATAATTCTTACTTTTTTACATAGTGTTTTTCTTTCATTATTTGTGTATTTTGTTAAATATATAGGTAAAGTACTATTGTGGTAGTTTTGAATAGTGAGTTTTTTATTGCAGAAGTGGTTTATGGAGGTGGTATGAGAAATACCGAGAAATATAAAAAATTAATCGCAAAGGATTACCATAGAGAATTTCCGCAATATTGTCATCCCGAGGAACGAGGGATCTCCATAAGTGGCTCGACAAGCCTATTATAATTGCATTTTTTTTAATTAGGATTGCTTCACTAGTTGGAATAACCAAGATCGTGGAAGTGGATTGCGGAGATCTCTCCTCTGTCGAGATGACAATATTGGGGGAATTGGATTGTGGAAGTGAATTCCTCGAAATGGTTGAAAATTTGGTAATGAAATCGTATCTTTAATGAAATAAAAACTATTAAATCAGACTGTAATGGAAGTAAGAATACAAACGCGTAACGAAGAACTAGCCAATGGAATTTCACATGCTCTTGGTGTGCTTTTTTGTTTAATCGGAATGCCATTCCTTCTTATGAAATCAAGCGGACAGCACAATTTAATTACCGAATCTTCCGTTATTGTTTTTGGAATAGGAATGTTATTGGTGTATTCCTTTTCGTCTTTGTATCATTTGGCACAAAAAGAGAAAACGAAACAGTTGCTTAAAATTGCAGATCACATCAGTATTTACTATCTAATTGCCGGAACATACTCACCATTGATGGTTATTTATTTGAATAAAGAAACGGCTTTGGTTTTTCTGGGAATAATGTGGTCAATAGTTTTGCTGGGAACTTTTTTTAAGATTTTTTACGTTGATCGTTTTAAGTTTCTTTCTGTTTTGTTTTATTTATTGATGGGCTGGATGATCGTTTTTGTGATAAAGCCGTTGTGGGGAGTTATTCCTTTATCGATTTTTTTGTGGATACTTGCTGGAGGATTGAGTTATACTGTAGGCGTTTATTTTTATGTAAAAGGACATAAAAACTACTTTCATACTGTTTGGCATTTTTTTGTGCTTTTAGGTACCGTATTTCACTATGTAGCTATTTTGGAAAGTTTGTAAACTGTCTTTTATAATTAACAATATCGACCGTAAAGAATATTATTTTAACATTTTTTTAAATTTTAGTAATCCTTTAACTTTCTAATCTAACAAATAACTTATATTTGTAAATCCCGATAAAAATACTTTTTTCAGGGATGAAATACGGAAAAATTCAATAAATTACCTTGAAATCGTACGTAATGTTAAAAAATTGAGGTAAAAATAAATAAGTATGAAGTTTATAAAAGTAATTGTTTTAGCGTTTGTTTTTTGTAGTGTTAGTGTTTTTTCTCAAGAAAAAAACATTAAGCATTCAATAGAGAAAGGAGAAACAATTTCTAGTATTGCTCAAAAATATAATGTTTCCATTGCTTCTATTTATAAGCTAAATCCCAAAGCTAAAAAGACATTACAACTCAATCAGGTTTTATTAATTCCAAATTCTGAATCTAAAAAAACGAATGATTTAGTAGTTATTGATTCTGAAAAAGCAACAGAAATTAATCACCAAGTATTACCAAAAGAAACATTATACGGAATTACCAAGCAATTCAAAACTACTACAGAACTGCTTTATAAAGCCAATCCACAATTAGAAGCTGAAGGATTAAAAGTTGGACAAACGATTGTTATCCCATCGAGTTTGACCAAAAAAGAAATAGCAAGTCTGTCAAATGCAAAAACTCAAGAGGTAGTTGAGACAGTAGAATCAGCGACAACTCCTTTGACGCACCAAGTAAAGCCTAAAGAATCGTTGTATGTAATTGCCAAAAAGTATGGTATTTCATTAAAAGAAATCCAAAATGCCAATCCAGAGATCGGAAAGAAGGGGTTAAGCATTGGGCAGACAGTTGTGATTCCAAGTAATGGAAAAGCACCTCAAGATGAAATTGTCGTTGAAGAAAATAAGTCAAAATCAAAAGAAAATAATGTTGCAGAGAATAAAGTAACTGTTTCTGCTGTTGCTGAAAGTGGTACGAAAGAAAAAGAAGTAAAAACAGATTCTCAAATTCAAACAACAGAAATTTTTCATGAGGTTTTGACCAAGGAGACTAAATATGGTATTGCCAAGAAATACGGAATCACTGTAGCAGAATTAGAAAAGCAAAATCCCACTATTAAACAAAAATTATTGGTAGGTTCAAAATTGAGTATTCAAGTGCCTAATGATAAATTGGTACAACCGAGTAAAATTGACGTGGTAGAATCTCAAGTGAATTCAGAGCTTAAGGATACAATAAATGCAACATTTAATGTGTCAAATGTAGATTTGATCGATCAGTTGATACAGACTGCATCCGATAAAATAGGGACAAGATATAGAAGCGGAGGAACCACAACTGCTGGATTTGATTGTTCTGGGTTTATGTGTTCTACATTTGGGAATTTTGATATAAAATTACCTCGATCTTCAATTGAACAATCAAGTTTTGGCGAAAAAGTAGAAACGGAGAAGGTACAAAAAGGAGATTTGATTTTCTTTAAAACCAATGGCAGACGTCATATTAATCATGTGGGAATGGTTATTGATGTTGTAGATGATGAAATTAAATTTATTCATTCGTCTACACACTCAGGAGTGATTATTTCTTCTACCAAAGAGCCTTATTATCAACGAAATTTTGCACAGGTCAATCGAGTAATCAAATAGCTTATAAAAAGAATAATTTAATGGAACTCTTAAGGAAACTTAGGAGTTTTTTTATTATTTAATATCTCGGTGTAAAGAGTATTATTAGCCATTTTCAAAAAAAAGTATATCTTTAGCCAACCAAAAAATAAACCTATAAAAATGGAAGAAAACAAACCAGAAGAATTTAAAAGAGAACTCGGATTACTAGACGGAACAATGCTTGTCGTTGGATCAATGATTGGATCAGGGATATTTATTGTGAGCTCGGATATGGTGCGTCAATTGGGTTCTGCCGGCTGGCTGATTGCAATGTGGGTGCTTACTGGATTTATTACCGTGATTGCCGCCGTTAGTTATGGCGAGTTGAGCGCGATGTTTCCCAAAGCTGGCGGGCAATATGTTTACATAAAAGAAGCTTACGGAAAACTGATTGGGTTTTTATATGGTTGGAGCTTTTTTGCCGTGATACAAACAGGTACAATTGCTGCTGTGGGTGTGGCTTTCTCGAAATTCGCCGCTTATTTGTATTCTCCTGTGAGCGAAAAAAATATTATTTATGAATTGGGCGATTTCAAACTGAGTGCTGCCCAAATCGTTTCGATAATCACCATTATTTTATTGAGTTATATCAATAGTCGTGGTGTGAAAAATAGCAAGATTTTGCAAACTGTCTTGACAGTTATTAAAATTGCTTCGATTTTTGGATTGATTATTTTCGGATTCGTGGCTGCCAAATCAGAAGTTTGGCACGCCAACTGGGCGAATGCCTGGACTTCTCAATCATTGGATGTCGAAACGGGTTCTTGGCTCCCAATTAGTGGAGTGGCCTTGATTTCGGCAATGTCGGCGGCATTGGTGGGTTCGTTGTTTTCTAGTGTGGCATGGGAAGGTGTGACTTTTATCGCTGGCGAAATCAAAAATCCAAAACGCAATGTCGGATTGAGTTTGTTTCTAGGAACCTTGATTGTAAGTTGTATTTATATTTTGGCCAATATAATGTATTTGGCGGTGGTTCCTTTGCAGGATATTGCTACGGCAGAATCTGATAGAGTGGCTGTTGTGGCATCACAAAATATTTTCGGAAATATCGGAACATTAATTATCGCCTTGATGATTATGATTTCGACTTTTGCCTGCAATAATGGTTTGATTATGACTGGAGCAAGGGTTTATTATACGATGGCACAAGACGGTTTGTTTTTTAAAAAAGCTTCTCATTTGAACAAGGCAAGCGTACCGGCTTGGGCATTGTGGGCGCAGTGTATTTGGGCTTCGGCCTTGTGTTTGACTGGAAAATATGGTGATTTGTTGGATTTTGTTGTGATTATCGTTTTGGTGTTTTACATTCTGACAATTTACGGAATTTTTATTCTTCGCAAGAAAATGCCAGATGCTGAAAGACCATATAAGGCTTTTGGTTATCCGTTTTTGCCAGCACTTTATATTCTTATTGCCAGTGCCATTAGTATTGCTTTGTTATACACAAAACCCAGCACTTGCGGTTGGGGTGTTTTTATAATGTTGATTGGAATTCCGATTTATTATTTGACTAAATCTAAGGAATAGGTGTTCAGATTTCAGATTTCAGATTTCAGAACACAGAATTCAGAACACAGAATTCAGATAGCAGTTTGCAGTACTCAGAATTCTGGAGAATATTGAATTAAGATACTTAAATGATGTTTAAAGAAAATCCGTCTCCCACGAGGCGGATTTTTTTTGTTTTATAAAACAGAAAACCCGTTTTGATGAACAAAACGGGTTTTTCTAGTGTAGTAAGCACTTATTTAATATTAGCAAACAGCGTTTTCTAATACTAACTCTTCATTAAAAGGAAGATTCCAAGCTTCGGCTACTCCTTTGTAAAGGATTTTTCCGTTAGCAATGTTTAATCCTTTTTTTAATTCTTCGTTTTCAGCACAAGCTTTTTGCCATCCTTTGTTTGCTAATTGTACAGCATAAGGTAAAGTAGCATTTGTAAGTGCTAAAGTTGAAGTATAAGGTACTGCACCTGGCATATTAGCCACGCAGTAGTGTACGATATCGTCAATGATGAAAGTTGGGTTTTCGTGAGTTGTAGGAGTACAAGTTTCGATACAACCTCCTTGGTCTACTGCTACGTCAACAAGAACTGTTCCTGGACGCATTAATTTTAGCATATCACGAGTAATCAAGTGAGGTGCTTTTGCTCCTGGGATTAATACAGCACCAACAATTAAATCAGTATCTAAAATTGCTTTTCTGATGTTATAGTCGTTAGACATTTGAGTCATAACGTTTGCAGGCATAATGTCATCTAATTGACGTAAACGTGGCAAACTCACGTCCATGATAGTAACTTGAGCTCCTAAACCAGCAGCCATTTTCGCAGCTTGAGTTCCTACGATTCCACCACCAAGTACTAATACTTTAGCAGGAGGAACACCTGGAACACCACCTAGAAGAATTCCTCTTCCTTTTAATGGTTTTTCTAAGTATTTTGCACCTTCTTGAATAGACATACGACCTGCTACTTCAGACATTGGAACTAATAATGGTAAACTACGGTCTGTTTTTTCAACAGTTTCGTATGCCAAACAGATAGCCTGACGCTCAATCATTGCATGAGTTAATGGCTCTGATGATGCAAAGTGGAAGTATGTGAAAAGTAATTGATCTTTTTTAATAAGTGGGTATTCTGAAGCGATTGGCTCTTTTACTTTGATAATCATTTCAGCGATACCGTATACCTCTTCGATAGTAGGTAAGATTACAGCTCCGGCTGCAGCATATTCTTCATCAGCAAAACCGCTTCCTTCACCTGCAGTTGCTTGAACATAAACACTATGACCGTTATTTTTCATCTCAGCAACACCTGCTGGAGTTAGAGCAACACGATTTTCGTTATTCTTAATTTCTTTTGGTACACCGATTATCATAACTGTTGTATTTAGTGATTGATTTAAAATTCAATTACAAATTTAGCAGATAAAGAAAAATTTTGTTCGTAGTAAATGAAAATAGGAAAATATTATTTTTATTTAGTAATTTAGCATGAAATATTTCTTTTTTTGATGCTTTTTTTATTTGTAAAAAGAAAATTAATCGGATTATTTTGTTATAAATCAATTTTATTAAACCTCTTTTTGTTATGATTTTAGATGAAAACGACAGAAAAATATTGCGCCTCCTGCAGGAAGATGCGCATTTGACATTAAAAGACATTTCAAATCGAATAAATCTTTCGTTGACTCCGGTCCATGATCGAGTGAAACGTCTTGAAAAAGAGGGTATTATAGAACGATATGTTTCTATTTTGAACAAGAAAAAACTAGGTAAAAACCTAACGGTTTACTGTCAAGTGACCTTGGTGAAACAAACTTTTGATATTTCGGATAGTTTCAATCAGGCGATACTAAATTTACCCGAAGTGGTAGAGTGTAATTTTGTCTCTGGAAGTTTTGATTATATGCTCAAAATTGTGTTGCCCGATATGGAAAGTTATCATCATTTTCATCAAATGAAATTGTCTATTTTACCAGAGGTGTCTTTGATTAACAGTTTTTTTATTATTTCGGAAGTGAAGAGTACGACGGTTTTGCCAATTTAGATTTTTGGATTGTTAGATTATTGAATTTTGATTTTATTGTGAGCTTCTTTTATGATAAAAAGTTGTCGCTTAGTGCGTGAAGGATAGCAGCAAGCTACCGAAGTAGCGCGGATAGCCTGACGCCGTTGAGGAAAGGAGGCGAATAACCGCTCCGATAAATAGCCTCCTTTTCTCAACGGGGGCACGCCCAAAGAGATTTTAGATTTTAGAGAAAATAAAAAATCCGCCTCGTTAAAAAACTTGGCGGATTTCTGTTGAATCCAGGCTGGGGTACATTTATTATCTAAAAAACTAAAATTAAAACTAAAAGAGCGATACCCAACCTGTAAATCTAAATGCTAGTAATATGTAAAGCGTCTTACTTTGGCAATATATTTGGCTAGTCTAATAACTTGGTGACTGTAACCATATTCGTTGTCGTACCAAATGTAAAGAACTATGTTTTTTCCGTCTTTGGAAACGATGGTGGCATTGCTGTCATAAATTGAAGGAGCCGAAGTTCCCACAATATCAGACGAAACCAATTCGTTATTCAATGAATATTTGATTTGCTCTACCAATTCACCTTCGAGTGCATATTTTTTCATAATAGCGTTGATGGCTTCTATCGAAGTTTCTTTTTTTACTTCAAGATTCAACACGACCAAAGAACCATTTGGAACTGGTACGCGAATGGCATTTGATGTTAATTTACCTTCTAGAGATGGCAATGCTTTGGCAACTGCTGTTCCGGCACCAGTTTCGGTGATGACCATATTGAGTGCTGCTGCTCTACCACGGCGGTATTTGTTGTGCATATTATCAACCAAATTTTGGTCATTCGTGTACGCATGAATTGTCTCTAAATGCCCTTTTACAACACCCAAAGTGTCTTCAATCGCTTTTAGAATTGGAGTGATTGCATTGGTAGTGCATGAAGCAGCCGAGAAAATATCTATTTCGTCTGGGTTGTATTCGTTTTGATTGACACCATGAACGATGTTTGGAACTCCTTTTCCTGGAGCAGTAAGTAACACTTTATCAACTCCTTTTGAAACTAAATGACGGCTTAATGCTTCTTTAGTTGTGAAAGCGCCTGTGTTGTCAATTACTAAGGCGTTGTCAATTCCGTATTTAGTATAGTCAATTTCCTCTGGAGTGTTTGCTGTGATGATATGAACGGTAGTACCGTTGATGATTAAGGCATTGTTTTTAGTATCAGCAACAACAGAACCTTGGAAATCTCCGTGTATGGAATCATAGCGTAATAATGAAGCTCTTTTTTCTAGGCTTGTAGCATCATTTTTATCTCTGGTAACGATGGCTCTCAAACGCATTTGCTCTCCTTTTCCTGTTTTGGACATTAGCTCTCGTGCCAATAAGCGCCCAATACGACCAAAACCATAAAGAATTACATCTTTGGGTTGGATTTCTTCTGAGAATTTAGCTTCTTTTAATTTGTCTAAAACAAAATGTCTTGCGTCTGGGTATTTTTCATCTTCTAAACGGTACTCGTAAGTAAGTTTTCCAATATCCAATTTTGATGGTGGTAAATCCAAAGTAAGAATTACATTGGCGATTTCAACAGAATCTGAAACTGAAATCGGTTTGCCCACAAATTTACCTGCATATTCATGTAAGTTGATAATTTCGCTTACGTTTCTATCTATTAATTGATTGCGGAACAAAACCAATTCAATTGATTTGTCGTACCATAAATCACTAATAATTTTAATTAATTCTACTCCTGAACGTCTTCTTTCGGCTTGAAACGAAACCTCTTTTTCGTATAAATCCATGTTATTCATGTTGAAAATTTGTATTGGTAATTGATGCAGTTTTTTAAAATTTGGTGCAAAAGTATATATTTCAATCGATTTCGTAACTTTTTTTAAGTTTTTTTTGAAATAAAAAAAAAACCGACTTGTATTTACAAATCGGCTTTAAATTTATTGTTTTAACTTTTTAGATAATGATTCTCATGACCTCTCCGTTTTTATTTATCATTTCGATACGGATACTTTGTTTTTCGTCTTTATTATTCAAAAGTTTAGAAACCGCTTCTACATTCGTTGCTTTGACATTGTCAATGCTTAAAATGATGTTTCCGACTAGTTCATCAGTATATTGTGCCAAGTTTTCATTGGAAATGGATTTGATTTTTACACCATAATCCAATTTGAATTTCTTTTTGTCGGCAGCTTCAATATTTTCCAGTTCGATTCCTTTGAATTCGGTGCTAAAGTTTTCGTTTTTGCTCAATACAACAGGAACAACTATATTTTTGCCATCTCTTATGATAGTTACCTGCACTTTATCATTCGGTCTTTTGGTATTTACATAACCAGAAAGGTCGGCAAAAGTGGAAATGTCCTGATTGTCTAATTTGATGATGATATCTCCTTTTTGCAATTTAGCGTTGTAGGCACCTGAGTTTTTGCTTACTTTGTTAATGTAAAAACCTTGTGTTTGTGAAATACCCAATTCTTTGGATGCAGTTCCGTTTAGTTCACCACCTTCAACTCCTAGAATTCCTCTTTGTACATTTCCAAATTCCATGATATCCTCGATAATTTTTCTAGCATTATTGGATGGAATCGCAAACGAATATCCTACATAAGAACCGGTCATTGACGAAATCATAGTATTGATTCCAATCAATTCGCCACGTGTGTTTACTAGTGCGCCTCCGCTGTTTCCTGGGTTTACCGCAGCATCAGTTTGTATGAAAGACTGAATTCCTCTTGTGTCTAGGTTTCTGGCTTTGGCCGAAACGATTCCAGCCGTCACAGTCGATGTCAGATTATATGGATTTCCAACTGCCAGCACCCATTCGCCGACTTTAACCGAATCGGAATTGGCAAATGTGGAATAAGGCAGTTTTTCATCGGCATCAATTTTTAGTAGAGCAATGTCCATTTTTGAATCGGTTCCAATGAGTTTTGCTTTGTACGTTTTTTTGTTGTTTAACGTGATTTCAATATCGGTAGCGTCTTTTACCACGTGATTATTGGTTACGATATATCCGTCTTCAGAAATAATGACGCCCGATCCAGTTCCAACTTGTTCTTGCTGTTGCTGTCCGCCATAACCGTAAAAGTATTCCATTATAGGATTTGAAATCGTTCTTACTGATACGTTTTTTACGTGTACCACACTGTGAATGGTTTTGTCTGCGGCGACTGTAAAATCAACATTTTCGGCGCCTAAACTTGTTTGCCTACCGTAGGATTCAGGAGCAAGTGTTGTAATTCCGGTTTTGTTTGAAGAAAAATAACCGTTGCTGTCAAATAACAATTTGTATGCGCCAAGGGTTGTTGCTCCACTCAACAAGGATACCAAGAATAATTTTGAAATTTGTTTCATTTTTCTTTTCGTTTTTATTAGTTATTTGATTACGAATTTAAGAGGTTTTTTTTTTCGGGCAATATGGTTTAACGCTCTTTAACAATGATTAACAATTCATTAATAGTTTGTACTTTTGTATGACTAAAATGGAAATAAAAATGCAACTAGAATTTTATAAATATCAAGGAGCTGGAAACGATTTTGTTATGATTGACAATCGTTCCGGATTTTTCCCAAAAGAGAATACGCAATTGATTGAACATCTTTGTGATAGACGTTTTGGCATAGGCGGAGACGGACTTATTCTGCTTGAAAATGATACGGAAACTGATTTTAAAATGGTGTATTACAACTCCGATGGGAATCAAAGTTCGATGTGTGGTAATGGAGGACGTTGTTTGGTGGCTTTTGCCAAAGATCTGGAAGTGATTGAAGATAAAACGACTTTTATTGCTACAGATGGTTTGCATCATGCGTCATTTGAAGATAATGGATTGGTTTCTTTACAAATGATTGATGTTCCAACTATAGATATTAAAAAAGACCACTCTTTCTTGAATACAGGTTCCCCACATCATGTTCAAATGGTTGAGGATTTAGAGCATTACAATATAAAAGAGGAAGGTGCTGCGATTCGTTATGGTGAATTGTACGGCGCGGCAGGAAGCAATATTAATTTTGTAAAAAAAATAGACGATACCACTTTTAGACTTCGCACCTACGAGAGAGGAGTCGAAGACGAGACTTTGGCTTGCGGAACCGGGGCTACAGCTGTTGCAATCGCCATGAATGCTACAGGACAAACGGATGCCACTGCCATTAATATTAATGTTGAAGGCGGGAAATTAGTAGTTTCATTTGATAAAACACCAAACGGTTTTACGAATGTTTTCTTGAAAGGCCCTGCCGAATTTGTGTTTAAAGGGACTATCGATATTTAATTATGAATTACGAAATTATGTAATTCATAATTTGTAATTTCAAATCCATAATCAATTATATAAATGAAGTCAGACATTGTAGCTCAAAATAAAAGTTATGATTTCGCTTTGAGGATTGTTAAAGTTTATAGAGACTTAAGTCAGGAGAAAAAAGAATTTGTTTTGTCTAAACAGTTGTTGAGAAGAGGAACTTCAGTTGGAGCTAATATTGAAGAAGCTAGTAGGAGGTCAATCAAAAGCTGATTTTTTTGCAAAATTAGCAATTGCTTATAAAGAGGCTAGAGAGTCAAAATATTGGATAAGACTTTTGAGAGATTCGTATTATTTAACAATTGAACAATCTGATCTTTTATTGAAAGATGTTGAAGAGCTTTTGAAAATAATTGGATTTATTCAGAAGTCAATTCGTAATTCGTAATTTCAAATTCGTAATTATTTATATGAAAACATTAAAAGGCGATACTATTTACATCCGAGCACTTGAACCCAATGATTTGGAGTTTATTTATGCCATAGAAAACGACCAGAGTATTTGGGAAGTAAGCAACACGCATACGCCTTACAGTCGGTTTTTGGTGAAGCAGTATTTAGAAAATGCCCATCAGGATATTTATGAAGCCAAGCAACTGCGATTGGCAATTTGTCAAGGTCAAGATTTTCCGGCTTTGGGGTTAATTGATTTATTTGATTTTGATCCCAAGAATAATAGAGCAGGTGTTGGGATTGTGATTCAGGGCGAAGAGAATAGAAATCAGAATATTGGCTCGGAAGCATTGGACATGCTTATTCAGTATGCTTTTTATAATCTTAATTTGCATCAATTATATGCAAATATTGGATGTAAAAATAAGGCTAGTATTGCACTTTTTACTAAATTTGGTTTTGAAAGAATAGGAGTCAAAAAAGATTGGACCTATGTAAATGGAATTTACAAAGACGAAGCAATTTTTCAATTAATTAATAATCACACGAGCGACAGCGAACTGGCGCAGTAATTTAAATTTTTTTATTTTGAATCTAAAAAAAATAGTATCATTAGTATCCGTTGCATTAATTTCAATATTAATCGTTTACGGGTTTGTTTTGATGTATCAAATTTTTAGTGGGAACACAAAATTTGAAGAAAAGGAGTTGTATGTCTATGTACCAACAGGATCCGATTATGAACAAGCAAAGAAAATTATTGCTCCTTATGTAACAAATATGGATCGTTTTGAAATGGTAGCTGGTAAAACTAGTTACCCTGAAAATGTAAAAGCAGGTCGTTTTTTGCTTAAAAAAGGAATGAGCAGTTATGATTTGGTTAAAACGATGCGGATTAATGATCCTGTAAGTCTGGCTTTTAATAACCAAGAACGCTTAGAGAATTTTGCTGGTAGAGTCGGTTCTCAAATTGAACCAGATAGTCTGGAATTATTGAAAACATTTAAAGATTCTATCTTTTTGAAAGAAAATGGTTTTACTGATGAGAATGTTCTAGTCATGTTTATACCCAATACCTATGATATTTATTGGAATACTTCGGCAGAGAAGTTTCGAGATAAAATGATTAAAGAATATCGTAAATTTTGGAATAAAGAAAGAACGGCTAAGGCTGCTGCACAAGGTTTAACACCAATACAAGCCACAATTTTGGCTTCGATAGTGCATAAAGAATCAGTTAAGAAAGACGAAAGACCGAGAATTGCAGGTGTTTATTTGAATAGAATGAGACTCGAAATGCCTTTGCAGGCTGATCCAACCGTGATTTTTGCGATGAAAAAGAAATCGAATGATTTTAGTCAAGTTATCAAGAGAGTTTTTTATAATGATTTGATTATGAAGCATCCATATAATACGTATGTGAATATTGGTCTTCCTCCGGGGCCAATTGCAATGCCTGATATTACGGCTCTTGAAGCGGTTTTGAACCCAGAAAAACACAATTATATCTATTTTTGTGCAAGTGTAGACCGTTTTGGATATCATGAATTTGCGGCTACATTAGCCGAGCATAACGTAAATGCCAAAAAATATTCAGACTGGATTATTAGTCAGGGAGTGGAACGATAGTTTTTTTATATCGTAATATTTAAGGAAAGCTTCAAAATTGTTTAAGAACAGTTTTGAAGCTTTTTTTTGCCTTTATCTTTTTTCTTGTAAAATTAAATTTCACATAAAATGATGTTATGAAAATGAGATTGCATGAGGGATGGAAATGGCATCTCCCGATTTAGAAAAACAAGGCTTTTTAGCCGTAGTTTTTGTTAATCGGGAATATAATGGACAGCCCTCCCGATAGCTATCGGGATTCTAGTCATGCCTAAAAAATCAATATATTACTTAATAATTCTTATGTTTTTATTTCAAACGTTATCGTAAAATGATGATTTTGTAATCATTTGAGTGTTATTTTACTTTTTCTAGACGTTTTTACTTTTTTTAAACAGGAATAAGCTTATAAATAACGGTCTGTTATTTTATGTTTTTTTAATTTTTTAATTTTATTTTCAAAACTAGAACACCCGCATAACTAGTGACTTATGAACCATAAGTTTAAAAAGTTGATAAGTTTAAAGCCTTGATTTTCAGCTTTATTTTTTAAGTCGTATCTTTGGGCATAGAAATTTCTTAACGGGACAGCGTTTTGAAGAAAACCCAAATATGATAAAAAAATGGTATTTTTACACTGGTTTGATTGTTGTTGTAGCTTTTTTAAGCTACGGATTTAAACCCTCCAAATTAGAATCTACCCCATGGTTTCTAATTAACGAAACAGATGATACATCCTACTTATTACCATCTTTAAATGTGAACGATTATACCAATTCTGAGATTCCCTATACTGGAACCTTTTTTATTGGTTATAAAGAAGCAATCGGCTTCAAAGAGTCACAAGGAAAATACAGAAAAATTAATTCTCTTGGCTATTTAGGAAAATACCAATTTGGTATTGAAACTTTAAAAACTATTGGTGTTCACAATAGTAGCGCTTTCCTTAACAGTCCACGAATGCAAGAAAAAGCTTTTATTGCTCTTTTATCCAAAAACAAATGGGAGTTAAGAGCGATTATTGAAAAGTATGAGGGAACTGTTCTAAACGGAACTCGTATTACTGAATCTGGAATTTTGGCAGCGGCGCATCTTGCTGGTGTGGGTTCTGTTAAAAAGTATTTCAGATATAAAGGGAAGCGGTTTTTTAGAGATGCTTATGGTACTTCATTAAGAAGTTATTTGGTGCGATTTGGAGGTTATGATACTTCCTTTATTGTAGCAGACAGTACAGCAAGTGTAATTTAAATTTTCTTGAATCTCAATTTATTATTAAGAGGTGGTTTGAAATTAATTTCAAACTGCCTCTTAAATTTTAATCTACATTCGCAATAATTTCTCCTTTCGGATTTATTTTTAATTTAATTGTTTCGTTGTCTTTTTTGAGTTTTAAATTGTATTCTTTTTTTGTAACATCTCCATTTTCTTGTGTGTAGAGATACTTGTCATTTACAATTTGCCAACCCGGATATGCTTTGTATACAGAGTAAATAACAGGATGAGGTAACATAGTATCAGTATATTTTTCTATAACACTGGTTAGTTTGCCATTCATGTCATAAGTTGCCGATAGTGTTCCTTTTTTCGTAGATAAAATGACAAGGTAGTTTTCATAACCCTCATAGTCTTTCCCTAAATCATAAGCTACAAATTCTTTCTCAAGTTGATTAACAGTAATGTCAGGATTTTTGTCAGGTAAATAATAAGAAAAATCTTTTCCTATATTTTTAATAACAATCTCTGGTAGGTCCACTGTACTCATATTACCTTCAGTATTAACGTCTCCTATCTTATTTTGAGAGTATAAGGTAATATGCATTCCTAAAACTAATGCAATAATTAAAACTGCTTTCATAATATTCTATTTTTATATTAATATTCTATTTTGAAATATTATTTTAAAAATAAATGCCAAGGTTTCTTCGTTGTTGCTTCCCCTTTTTGTTGTTTTATTTATTTTAGATACTTCATATAAAAGTAATTTAATTGTAATGCGCAGATTGTTAAGTATTTGTTTTTGCAGTGTTAATTTTTAGACACCTTTTATTCAGATAGAATGTTATAATATTCAGTTCTAAAGTCGTATACCCAAATTTTAAGTATAATTATCCAAAAGTAGGATTATATAGAAACATAATTTTGAATAAAAAAGAGGCGTTGGTTGCTAGTTTCGACTATCGTTGGTGATTTACTTTTATTATGGAAAAGCTATGTATTGAAAAATTTAGTTTATGTAAAAAAAATATTTTCTGGAAATTCTGTAAAATAGTGATTGGTTAATTTGTAAAAAAAAAAATGAGATTTCGTATATTATAGTTTCTTTACAACGTCTATTCTTTATGAGGAAGATATAGAGCTTGTTTCAGTTTTACAAGGTAATTTCAAAGGGGAATACTTCATTAATAAGGTTTCTGATTCGATGGATATCATTTGTATTAATGCAAAAAGTACTGTAAGTTTAATTTAAGTTTTCCTGAATCTCAATTATTAATAAGAGCCGATTTAAAATTAATTTCAAATCGGCTCTTTAATTTTGGTTGTATTTTAATTTTGTTTAGATTTTGGTCAAGGGCATTACTTTTTTACTAATAATGTCTCCTTTGGGATTTACTTTTAGTTTAATTGTTTCGTTACCTTTTTTGATTTTTAAATTGTATTCTTTTTTAGTAATATCACCATCTTCCTGTGTATAAAGATATTTGTCATTTACAATTTTCCAACCGGGATATGATTTGTATACTGAGTAAATAACCTCTTTAGGCAGCATAGTATTGGAATACTTTTCCACAACGCTTGTGAGTTTGCCGTTCATATCATAAGTTGCGGACAATGTTCCTTTCTTCATTGATAAAATGACAAGATAATTTTCGTATCCCTCGTAATCTTTACCTAAATCATAACCTATAAATTCTTTTTCCAGTTTAGTCACAGTCATGTCTGGGTTTTTGTCTGGCAAGTAAAGTGAAAAATCCTTTCCTGCATTTTTAATTACAATTTCTGGGAGCTCTATTGTGCTCATAGTTCCTTCACTATTCAATTTGTCCGTTTTATCTTGAGAAAAAGAGGTGAACTGTATTCCTAAAAGCAGCACTATTAACATAGTTGTTTTCATAATATTCTTTTTAAATTAAAATTATATTTGAAAATTAAGAGTTAAAATAAAAATAAGGTTTTTCGTTGTTTCTTCCCCTTCTTGTTGTTTTATTTATTTTAAAAGCTTTATATAAAAGTAAGTTAATTATAATGTATTGATTGTTAATTATTTACTTTTACATTGTTAATTTATAAAGACTTTTTATTCAGATTTTAACTTATAATGTTGATTTATAAAGTATTACATCGTGATTTTGAGTAAAATTATCCAAAGATAGGATTATAGAGAAAGATAGTTGGGGTTCGAAAATTGGTGCTGTTCGCTATTTTGAAGTGAAGTTGATGATTTGCATTTATTGTTGAAAGTTATATGAAAACAGACAAAAATAAATTTTAACTATTGGTAAAGTTCAGGAAGGATTTTTAAAAATAAAATGTATTGAGTTACATTTTTAAAATTCATAACTATCAGTATTTAAAGTTGTTTTTAAAGTACTGATAGTTTAATAATGAATTTCCTGATTTTTGATTGTAAATTTTTTAAATGTGGATTTTATGAATCTATTAAAATTTCTAAAATTTGAATAGCAGCTTCACTTATTTTGGTTCCAGGTCCAAAAACGGCTACTGCTCCAGCATCAAATAAAAATTGATAGTCTTGTGTAGGAATGACCCCGCCCACAATGACCATAATGTCTTCTCTTCCGTATTTTTTTAGTTCTTCAATTACTTGCGGAACCAATGTTTTATGGCCAGCTGCGAGTGAGGATACGCCTAATATATGAACATCGTTTTCTACTGCTTGTTTTGCTGCTTCGGCTGGGGTTTGAAATAGTGGGCCAATATCCACATCAAAACCCACATCGGCATAACCAGTGGCAACTACTTTGGCGCCACGATCGTGACCGTCTTGTCCCATTTTGGCAATCATGATTCTTGGTCGGCGCCCTTCTTGTTTGGCAAAGGCATCTGCTAGTTGTTTTGCTTTTTCAAAGCTTTTGTCGTCTTTCATTTCTTTGCTATATACACCGCTAAAAGATTTAATTTGTGCTTTATATCTTCCGAAAACAGTTTCCAATGCATCACTAATTTCACCCAATGTGCAACGATTTCTCGCAGCTTCAACGGCAAATTCCAATAAGTTTCCTTCTCCTGTTTGAGCACAAAGCGTTAGTTTTCGAAGTGATGCTTGTGCTTTGTCAGTATCCCTGGAGGCTTTAATTCGGTCTAATTGTTCTAGTTGTTGTTGTCTAACCATTTGATTGTCTACATCTAGAATTTGCAACGGGTCTTCTTTTTCCAAACGATATTTGTTTACACCAACAATGATATCTTGGCTACTATCAATTCGGGCTTGTTTGCGGGCTGCTGCTTCCTCAATTCTGATTTTTGGAATCCCGGTTTCAATAGCTTTGGTCATTCCGCCTAATTCCTCTACCTCTTCGATAAGTTTCCATGCTTTTTCGGCAATTTCATTAGTTAAGCTTTCTACATAAAAACTGCCTGCCCAAGGATCAACTGTTTTGGTAATTTTGGTTTCTTCCTGCAAATAGATTTGGGTATTTCTGGCAATTCGGGCCGAAAAATCGGTAGGCAAAGCAATCGCTTCGTCCAACGCATTGGTATGTAAGGATTGTGTTCCTCCAAAAGCTGCAGCTGTGGCTTCAATACAAGTTCGAGCAACATTGTTGAAAGGGTCTTGCTCCGTCAAACTCCAGCCTGAGGTTTGGCAATGCGTTCTCAATGCCAATGATTTATCATCTTTTGGGTTGAATTGTTTTACCAGTTTTGCCCAAATCATTCTTCCAGCTCTCATTTTGGCAATTTCCATAAAATGATTCATTCCGATGGCCCAGAAAAAAGATAGGCGGGGAGCAAAATCATCTATTTTCATTCCAGTTGCTAGTCCAGTTCTAATATATTCTAATCCATCTGCGAGTGTGTAGGCCAATTCAATATCGGCAGTAGCTCCGGCTTCCTGCATGTGATAGCCAGAGATGGAAATGGAATTAAATTTAGGCATTTTATTGCTTGTGAATTCAAATATATCGGCGATGATTTTCATCGATGGAGTAGGTGGGTAAATATAGGTGTTACGCACCATAAACTCTTTCAAGATATCGTTTTGAATCGTTCCCGAAAGCTGTTCCGGTTTTACACCTTGTTCTTCGGCAGCCACAATATAAAAAGCCATAATTGGTAAAACGGCACCGTTCATGGTCATCGAAACTGACATTTCGTCAAGCGGAATCTCGTTGAACAATACTTTCATGTCTTCAACAGAGTCTATGGCGACTCCCGCTTTTCCAACATCACCTACTACTCGTTCGTGATCCGAATCGTAGCCTCTGTGCGTGGGTAAATCAAAAGCGATGGAAAGTCCTTTTTGACCTGCAGCCAAGTTTCGTCTGTAAAAAGCATTACTTTCTTCTGCCGTGGAAAACCCTGCATATTGTCGTATTGTCCAAGGTCTGCGCACATACATAGTGGCGTAAGGACCGCGCAAGTTTGGTGCAAATCCAGCTCCAAAATCAAGATGCTCGATGGTTTCGATGTCTTTTTCGGTGTAGGTTTTGTGGAGTTCAATTCCTTCAGCGGTGAGGAAATTTTCAGTCTGCAATTTAGTTTCTGCAGTATGAAAATCATCTTTAAGTGTGATATGTTGTAAATCTTTTCTTTTCATTTTTTTAGTCTTTAATCACTTTAGTTAGTAAACCAAATTGATTTTTATTGTTTTCGGAAGACTTAATATTGCAATCGGATTACTCATTTGATAGTCGTTCTTGTTCCAGTTTTTCTGCCAAACGTTTTTCAATTATTGGAGTAATCAATGTTTTTCTAGGCTTTATTTTTGTAAAAGGAAATAATTCCAAGTCCTGTTTCATTTTGTCATTTTTGTTGGGATATTTATTGGTCCCTAACAGTGTTTCCTTTCCAGAATCGAACAAAGTTTGCTCGGCATTGGCACTTTCCTGAATTTTTCTTTTAATAATGCCTTCATTGAGTTGTTTTAAAAAGCCACCATTGGCTTCAATATCTTTGAATAATGATAGTGCTTTTTCGGCTAATTGATTGGTTAGGCTTTCTATATAATAACTACCGTCTGCAGGATTGTCCACTTTGTCAAAATAACTTTCCTCTTTTAGAATCAGCAATTGATTTCGCGCAATTCTGTCGCCAAATTCATTGTCCTTATGATACAACGCATCATAGGGTAAATTAGCAATGGCGTCTGCTCCGCCAAGAATGGCGCTCATGCATTCGGTAGTTGTGCGAAGCATATTGACATTATAGTCGTAAATGGTTTTGTTGCGTTTTGTTGGCGTAACCAACAAATGACATCCCAAATTGTGATTGTACTCTTTAGCTATGCTATTAAACAATATTCGAAAAGCACGCAGTTTTGCAATTTCGAAAAAATAATTGGCGCCGACCGAAATTTGGAAAACAATAGGTTGATTTACATTAGATATTCGGTTGAAATATTCATTGGCATGTGCAAGGCTATAGGCAATTTGTTGAACCATATTGGCACCCGCGTTCTGATACAAACCACCGTTGATACTTATGATTGAAAGAGATGCCGTTTCTTTGGAAAGTATGTTTAGGGTGTCAAAGTTGTTTTTTTCAGGGGTATTATACCAATTTCCGTCTTTGGCTAATTGTCCGATTGGATCTAAAAGACAATAAACAGTTGCTTTTTTTGTTTTTGCAATAGTGTCAATCTTTTTAACGAAATCGATTGAGATAAATTGGAAATGAAAGTAAATGGTAATTTTTTCTAAAGGAAGTTTTTCTAATAATTTAGTAATGTTTATGCTTTCTTCTGGAATCGTAAAACGTACACTTTCGGCACCACGATTTATGGTATCCAAAGCTTTTTCAATTGATTTTTCTATATCAAAAACAAAGATATTTTGGCAAATTTTGAATTGCGTCGCTTTTGTGTCAATGGAATATCTTTTAGTGAAATCTTCTTTGTCATAAAACGGCTTTACTTTGATGTCCTCGGGAGAATTCCAGATCAGAGTTTCATTATAATCGGCTCCTTTGAGTTCAAATTGAATTTTTTGTTTCCAAAGTTTAGCGGAAACAGGGCTGAAATCGTCGAATAAATTCTTGGCCATTTTTTAATTGTAATTAGTTTTGTAATGCGATAAGACTACTTTTTTTTGAGGGTATCACCATCAAATTCGATGATATAAATATCTTCACTATCTTTTTTCATATAGTATTTTTCACGAGCATATTTTTCGATTTGCAAAGGGTTTTTCAATTGCTTGATGTTTTCTTCATCTTTTTTTATTTCGCCTTGATAATAAGTGGCATTATCTTCAAGCTCGTCAATTTGCTTGTCTAAAAAACGATGTTCAAAATAGGAGTAATTATCCAGGAAAACCATCCAAGTTAAAAATGATAACGAGACCCAAACGTACTTGTTACTTAAGAATTTAAACCAAGATTTGTCTTTAAAAGGGTTTTTCATTGGGAATGTTTTTTGCCTTATTTTAATGGAAAATTTTTAGTTTGTTTTCTAACAGTTTGATTTTTATGTAAAAAAAACAAAGATTTATTGTGTTTTATGCACGTATAAAATTACAACAAAATTATAAAATACGTTGATTAATTACAGCACGAACTACATCAATGGCAACGGTGTTGAATTTGTCGTTTGGAATTATAATATCAGCAAATGCTTTTGAAGGTTCAATAAATTGCTCATGCATTGGTTTTAGAGTGTGTTGATAGCGGTTTAAAACTTCATGCATGTCTCTACCACGTTCTGCAATGTCTCTTTTCATGCGTCGAATTAAGCGTTCGTCCGAATCTGCGTGAACAAAAATTTTGATATCAAAAAGATTTCTCAATTCTGGATTGGTTAATATTAAGATTCCCTCAATAATCATAACTTTTCTGGGATGTGTAACAACGATATCGTCCGTTCTGTTGTGTTGTACAAAAGAATAAACGGGTTGGTTGATTATATTTCCGGCCTTTAATTCTTTAAGATGTGCTACCAATAATTCAAAATCAATAGCCCTTGGATGATCAAAATTGATGTTAGAACGATCTTCGTAACTCAGATCGTGAGTTTCTTTGTAATAGGAATCTTGAGCTATTATCCCAACTTCGGCCTCGGGTAATTCGTTCATAATTTGATGTACGACTGTAGTTTTTCCTGATCCTGTTCCTCCTGCAATTCCAATGATGAGCATAAAATGGGTTTGTTATGATTTAGAGTGTAAAAATAGTTTTTTTTATGATGTGAATAAAATGATTTACTCCACAAAAAAAGCCGAACATTGCTGTTCGGCTTTTTTGTCGGGGTGGCAGGATTATCCGCCTATTCCTTAATTCGTTGATTTTATTGGTGTTCTCAAACACTTTTCCAAAAAGGGCAGCCGAATAGGTCTCATTTAAAATGACTTACTTTGTATCCCTTTGTAGTCTTGATCGATTTAATCTCAGTCAGTCAATGTACTTTTATATCCGTAAATGTATTAAAAATGGTATTAAAACACAAGTAAGAAATAGTTTTTTCTACTTTATTTTTAAATTTTTCTTTTGGTATGGATGGGACTACAATCGAACACTTCATATCTCTATTGACATTTTTTGAGAGTTTACAATAGTAGTTTAAGATGTTGTTATTTCGTGTCTGATGGAAATAAAAAACTAAAGAAAATTTGTATGTGGAGCTTACTTTTATGGAGAAAGAGGCTCCGCAAACCTTATTTTAATCCCAGTAATGACAGGTTTTAATTATTCATAGTCAAAATTCACCTATGGTGTTTGATGATTTGCGGAGAAGAGACTTTCCTTATATTAATCCCACCGGTATTATAATTACTTTGCGGTATAGTTATTGTTTTGATGTTAATGGTATAATTTTATCTAAACCAGACTCTAGTAACATTTCTTCCATCATAATTTCATATATATCCACTCCCTCTTTCTCACATACATCAAAGCATTCATTCATTAATTCATTTCTCAACTCAGCATCTTCTTTATTATAAGAAGGTGTGTTTGTAGTAAAGTTAATATAATCATTAAAATCATCATCAGGATGAAAACTTAATCCCTCGGCAGTCAATTGTTTTGCAAATTGCTTAACATCTTCTATTGTTAGAATCTTGGTTATCATAATGTTTCTTTTATGTTTATATTAAAATTACTGTATGACAGTAGATCTAGATATTGATTTACTGTGATACGAATTTAACGAATTAATTTATAAAATCGTATACTATCCAGTTATAGTGAGAAAATTTTTATTTTCTTTTACCGTTTCGTTTCTTCATTTCTTCTTTTTTAGCTTTGTATTTTACTTTTGTAAATTCTGAAATAATTTCTTTTGCTGCTAATTTACAATAGGCTTCATATTTTTCTATTTCAATGCCGTCAGAAGCTTCTTTTATTATTGCATTGGATAACCTAGGCTCTATACGCTGAATCGTTATCATGTGAAAATCCGCAATTATCCATTTTGCGAATCCTAATCCTTTTTCCTTCTCTTCTTCAGCAGACAGGATGGTTTTAGTAGCAGATTTTACTTTTGTTTTAATAATTGCTTTTAATTTTCCATAAAAATACTCCGGATCAGAGTATTTGTCATTTATTATTGTGTAAATGCTTTTGGCCAGTTCTGTTCTTGTATATGTTTTCATAAATTTAATTTATCTGTTTTGTAATTTTCCTTTGTTTTGATCAATAATTCAATTTGGAAATGATAATTTTAAAGTGCTAAACTTTTACTATTGTATATGATAGATTTTAACCAGCCACTAAACTCTGTCGAAAACTGAATTATTAAAGTGGAATAAATAAATTTGTCCTCGACTGTAATGGAGTAAAAAATAATTTATTTAAATAGTGGCAAGTTTTTATTGAACAATGCCAAAATACTGATTAATTGTTCTTTGTAAAGCAGGCTGGTATTGAGCAAAGATTGCTATTATCTTGTTTCCATCGGTCTGACAATCTATTTCATCATCATTATATAAACTGTGCCAGATAAGGTCGCTTTCTATTGAGTTATCTGCAGACACACCTAAGGTGTCGGTATCATAGGATGTAATATGACCGCGGTCATAGATAATACGTTTATAAATTTTTTTTCCTAAACCTAAATTCCGATATTTTACAGCCAGTCCCGGACCCGGATAATGTACACGATTATTATGTAGATGAAGTGCTTGGACGCTTAAAGTCAGTTCGTTAAATTTCTCCTGCGGATCACCAAAAATTGTATTGTGATATATTTTTTTAATATTTGGATCTGTCTCATTTTCTAAAATTCCAACTAAAGTTGAATAATTATTTTCGATATGAGCTGGTAAAACAAGAGAATATCTTGTCATGTTATCAAAATCTTCTATTTCCAGCGGAAGATCCTGCCAAGTTAATTCCCTTAAATATTCCTGTATTTCGCCAACCAGCGGATTAATTCTTTCAAGATTTGATTTTATGAGCGCTGCTCTACGTAGTCTTTCACTTGGCATATTGGTGATGATTTGTTAAAAAAATAAAATTGGACGGCCGAATCAGCTTCTTTTCTAAGAATCTTTTGACTTTTAAGATGTATTCCAGAAAAAGCTTTTCTTTAATTATCTTGTGAAATGTACAATTACTTCATCATCTGTATTTGTGATTATCTCACAATTCGTAAAACCTATTTTTGCTGCCCAGCGTCCTGTGGGTGTTGAAACAGCGCTTTGAGTTGGAGTAAATTTCTGGAGGTTTTGTTTGAATATAAGGAGATTACTGGACATGCCATTTTTAAAGTCTTTAAACTCACCTCCTTTGTGCCAGCTTGCTTTTATCACATAAATCGGATGATGTATATTTATAAAGTCAAACACTTTTTTAAAAAATTGAAGACCCAGTCCCATATTGTAAAATTCTGGATTGAAAATTTTTATAATACTCACAAAATCACCATACTTATTACCCGATCCTTCGGCTGTTCCAATATGAACATTAGATTCATCTGTAATATCATACGAAATGTAATCATTGTTTTTACTTAGAAAAGTTTGATTGTATATTAATTTCATTTTGTTTATTGTTGTAATAATTCAAATCTAATACTTTAAACACGCAATGTAGAAACGTAATAAGATGCATAATAGATCTGTTTGGTAGTCGGTGAAAAACCATCATTTAATGTCTTTCCTATTTCGCTGAAAACAGAATCATATTTTATTCCTTTATGTTTAGCAATAGTGCCTGCTTTTTCAAATACGGTGATAATATTTTCAGATTTATCGACCGCTGAGTTGTATTTTTTTATAATATAATTGAATGTTTCTTCTAGTACTGCATTAGTTTCGTATTGAATATCATCAAATATTTCCGGTTGACTGATTCTTATTTTTGTAGTTATATTTTCTTCAAAAGAAACCAGTTCTGGAGTTAAGTCATCCTTCTGCTGTATTAAGGCCGCAATATTCGAAAGTTTGTTTCTTTCGTTATCAGTCAGTACATCCCATAATAGAGAATTTATCTTTTTATAAAATTCTGGAGTTTTGGAATGTATTTTAATGCAATTATTCAACAGTTTAAAATCAACCTCCTTTATCTTTAATTTTAATTTTTTATCTGCATCTTTTTTTGAATTTGAGTATTTTTCAAGAATTCTTAAAGAATTATCACTGGTCATAAATTTTTGGACTTCATCACTGTTAATGATTGCATGCCACAGTTCAATTTTTTTAGAGTATTCACCAAAATCTTCACTCTTTGAATATTTTTTTATCAAATCATTCATTAGTAAAAGAAGAGCTTTAAAAAATGCATTTAGATCATCTTCAAAATCTTCATTCATCCAGATTTTCAGTAAATCAAAAGGCATTTCTTTTTTATTGCCGTCAGTGAAATTATATAAAACAGATATAGAGTAGGGCACTACAGCGGAGCGTAATTGTCCCATAGAGTTTTTCCCTTGGCCGTATAGAGCTTCCAGTTTTTTAAAGATGATAATTTTTGAAATTAATTCTTCGTAGAATATTCGGTTGATATCTGCTGCTTTTTTTGAAGTTCCTTCACCGCTGATTTCTTCAATAAAATATCTAAAAACTTTTTCACCACCCTTTTTTACCATGTAAGGTTTGTCACCCCAAGCGCTGTAATATTTTGCTAATTGTTCTTTTGAAAATCTTCTCTCATTCGGAAAATCTTTTTTATATCTGGCTTTATTGGCTCCCGCAATTCTTAGCATAGTATTATATTCACCTTTTGCTCTCTCAAAAAACCATTTTAATCCGGAAGGTGTTACTATACTTTCGCTTAATGCTTTAATTTTTACCAGTTGAGAATTTCTGGAACGCAGATCAACTGGTGAAACCCTGCTCTGAGCGTTTGAGTATTTACTAATGTTAGAAATCAGCTCTTCCAAATCATCATCTGAGGTTTCTTTAGCTACATTGATTTTAGCCATTACTTTAACCTTGTCAATGTTATAACCGTCTTTTTGAGAAAAATAAATTGTTGCAGTTGTCTGTCCGCCATTGACAATTTGAAAATTTGTCAGGGATTTAATTTTATTGTACCCCAGTTCTTCAACAATCTCGGCGCTGGTTGCCGTTATTGTCAAACCGTTATTATAGGCTACAAATTTTTCGGGTGTTAATCTGATAGTTTCCCGAATCCCTTTATTAGTGCTATTTGTTAGCTGCAGGAATGATCTAACATTTTTTTCCAGTAATCTGCCGCTAAATTCTTTATAAAGATCAGCAATAATTGTTGCAGGCAATGCACATAAATAGGATTCGAAATTACTTTCATCTGCTGCTTTAATAGCTTGCAGCGAGTAACCAAACATATCTTCAAAATCAACTTTTAATGCTTCTCTGTTACCTTGGGATATTATTATATTATATAAAAAATTTAAGTCAATTAATCTTTTTTTGATTAAGAAAGTCTTGCTCTTTTGTTCTTTATTTTTACTGTAGCTGATTGTGATGCCTTCATTTTCGAACTCAATCCTTTTAGGTTGCGGTTTTGCTCCCTGTAATGAAACAGTTGCAGTTGCGGAAATTAAAAACAGTTCAATTACATCAAATTGATCAGCACCCTCAGATGATGAGATTTGGGAAATTAAAGCTCGGGCTGGACTTGAATCCTGAATTTCGTCATTTAGGTGTCCTTTAATGGCATTATTAATGAAAGCAGTCCCTCTTTTGAACTGAGCATCGTAACTTGCCTTTGTTGAAATCTGCAAATCTTTCTTTTTAGCAGTCAGATCAATAGATGATTCATCTATTAAAAACAATTGCAGTCTCTCACCAGATTCGTTAACGCAGTAAGCGTTAATTTTCATTTTATCAGTTAATTTAAAATAAGAGCTATTATAATCTTCTGAATCTATAAGCTTTGCATCAAGCATTGACGGCAGTACTTGGGACAGTAATAATGATTCAGAAAGTTGGCCGTCATCATCTTTGGATTGATCCAGTAATTCACTCCTGTAATTAAAATATTCTTCTATAATCATCCTAATATATTTTTTCTTCCAGCATAAAATTATTTAATGCGGCAATCCTTAAATTATAATTGAGTTTAGTTATTTCCACTGGTATATTTGAAATTGATAATTTTGGAAAATTCTCCTGCTCGCAGTCGTATAAATTTGTTTTTGAGACAACAAACCTATAATTGTTATATTCAGTTACAGATTCTATTGTAAGTCCAATCTGCGCCAGTGTATGATAGAGTATGGTCAGATCACCGAGATTTTTTCTAATGTAAATTGTTGCCTGCTTAATTAAATCATGAATGGAAACTCCTTTTATCATATCAATTTTTACTGAAACAACTAATAATTCTAAGGTTTTATCAAACTCTTTTTCTAACTGATATTCACTTGAAATTTTTATAAAGTGTTTTGACTCATCCTTTGTTTTTACTTCTATATTTTTATCATCAAGAATAAAATCATTGGTTGTATTATAAGGACCTTTCCAAGATTCTAAAATAGTATCTACAGTTTTAGAATCGCTCTGTTTAAGAAACTCATTCAGGACAAACAGTTCGCCAAAAACGCCCTTAATTTCTTCATTACTTAATTTTGATTTAAACTTATCATCAAAAAAGTCAGCCCACTTGTAAAAAGAATATATCAGCTCTTTTGAATAATAATCAGGATCGGTCAAATCTTTAATCTTTAAATACAGAGAAACAATCAAATCATTAAATAAGTCAATAAAATCAGAATCATTCAACTTAATAAGAATTATCTTTTCAAGTGGTAAGTAAGAGAGTTTCAGTTTCTCTTTATCATTGTTTTTTAATTTAATATCGATGCTCTGCGGCAAATAAAGTATTAAGCATCGGAATCCATCATTATCAATTGCTATGTAAAGCTCGGGAGTACACTCACTGGTAATCCTCAAAGCTTTATAGCCTTTATTTAATTCAAAATTTTCAAAATTTTGCCACTTTAGAACTAAAGCACCTATTTCCATATCCTAGTTGTTTTCGTCAGATAATATTTCAGCATCGTCACCAATTGGGTCTTCCTGATCTTCTTCATCTATATCAAGATCATAATCGCCTGCCATATAAATACCGCCTGGAGCATCTTCCATAGGAGGGAAACCTAATACGTATCCCACTAAAGGAATTTCTAAATTAATATTATTAGCGTCGATATAATTTTTAAAATCTTCTTTTAGATTTAAAACTTTAGAATTCTCCTGAGCCTGATTAAAAGCATATTGTGAGTCAAATAGATAAATAATCAGCAGGCCTTGATTTTCATTCAGCTTTTCTCTATAATATCTTTCTGGAATTGTCTTGGATTTTCTAGCATTATCATAGGCATCGCTATCCGAAAGTGTTTTGTCTTTTCTCTTGAGTTCTTTAGCTTTATGGAAATAAAATGTTTCACTTGCCTGCTTTTTCTCGGGCTCAGAAAGCAGAATAGCTAAATCAGTATTGGCAGAGATAATATTAGCGCTTTTTCCACTTGCCTTATAAATTCCGTCATGTAAAAAAGCATTTACATCTGCACTGTTTGTAGTTGGGCCAGATCTTTCCGCTAATCTGATTTCTGAAGCTAAGGCCGGATTTAAATTAAGCTGGTCGGCAGATAAAGGTTTTTTGGAATTACTTGTTATTTTCAGTGCTACAGTCCAGTCATTTAATAAATTCTTCTCATTGCATAATTCAATGAATTTTGATATTTGTGTTACAGTATCAGCATGAAAATTATTTGGCTGTTTTGAAAGTATTTCTATAATTTCAGATCCTGTAGCTGAAAATGTCGGCAGACCATCTTTTTTTGCGTTAAATTTCGGAGCTATATTTGATTTAAAATTAGTCCAAGTGTTTTCAATATGTTCCTTTTTTACATTGAATCTTGTGGTCATTTCTATTTGATCTGCATAAGACCATTTTACCTCTTTTGCATTTCGTAGAATTGAAGGGCGGGTAATCTGCAAAGTACCGGGATGTGTTTTAACTCTCAAAACAAAGTTGCGGGGCTCTTTATCTTTTTCTTCCATTTTTATAAATTCAGCTTCCAGTTCCTCTATACATTTTGTTGTAGAGTTGAATTTATTTAATGATTCCTGAGTTGTGAAAATTTTACAGCAATCTAAATAACCCGGTCGGTATCCAAACCACCTTCCCATCTGAAGCAGAGCGTCAGAGTAGTTTGTTGTTCTTATAAAATAGTTAATTGTCAGACCTTCCAGAGTAAACCCCCTTGATAATCTATTCCCTCCAACTGCTATTATTTTCTTAGGCGTATTTTTTGGATATTCTAATTTTTCTTTGGTGAAACTATTTATGGCTTTAACTTCTATGCCTTTAACGGCGGATGGCAGGATTTTTTTTATTGAATCAAAAACTATAGGAATCATAAATTCATCTTCATATCCGCTAGGGAGATAATCCTTTATGTTTTCAACGATGTGTGCATAGTAATTATACCATGTGGTTTCTAACTCAAAATATATTGATTCTGTACTGGAAGGATTATCATTATTAATTCTGGATGTTAATTCTTCAACATATTCAGTTATTAATTTTTTGGTAGTATTCTGCCACGAGGTAAATCGCGAAATATGAATCAGCATAGTATTGTGGCGCTGATACAATTCTGATTTTTCCATGTAAGGTATTCGGCTTTCTCGAATTGCTAAGGAAAGGATAAAACATTTAACTGCATCTTTTAATGATTCTGGTAAATGTTTTGGAAAATTATCATCTTTTTTTGCCGCCCATGTACCTGTTTTATAGTCTGAATATGTAAAAAAACCTAAATAACCACTTTTTTCATATTTTTCATACCATTCATCTTCACTTATATTTTTGACTCCAGTAATTTCGCCATCCTCATTTTCATAAATTCTGGAAGGAAAATCTTCTACATAATCATTGACAGGGGGTGCAACAAGTGGGATTTTGTCATTTTCATCGGTTCTGTTTTCAATTGGAGCAACAGTTTCAAAGATCTGCTTGGCTCCTAAATAGTTTGAAGGCGGATCCAGCAGTTCAATGAAATCATCCGGAAAGATATTGTCCACTAAGGCTAATTCCTTTTCGACGGTTTCACCCTTAAATTTGTATTTTTCTATATATTTTTCAATAGGTATTTCGTTTCGATCCTGAAGTACGTTTGCAAATGGTGTAGCGGTATAGCCTAAATATGTTTTTATATTAAACATGCCTAACAAAGCACGGATTTGGGCATTAGTTTTACTTGCATATTCTCTTCCTTTAAATCCCAGATTATTTAATGACGCGTTATCAGCTTCATCATCTAAAATCAAGAGTGGAATGTTGTGCTTTTCTTTGTTTTTATCAAGCGAATCATGCAGCCAAACTATTAGGTTCCGAAGGACACTGACATTTTTTTTACAGACCAGAACATATTTGTCATTAAGGGTAAAGTCCAGTTCCTTGGTTGTTTTTCCAAAATCTTTCAGCTCGGAAGTTATTGATTTGACCTGAATGATATCAGATCCTCCCAATTGGCCAAATCTTCTGATTTCACCGACACCTTTTTTTCCTGAATTTTGTGTAGAATCATCAGCACCTTCTCCTATTACATCGGATTCAATTCTCTTTTGTGTCTGGCTTCTCAGGTCTTCCATGATTCCCGACAGCACGATAATTATGACATATCCCGAATCAATTGCTCTGTTTATAACAGCATTAAAGTTACCTGTTTTTCCAGACTGGACGGCACCGACAACAAGTCCTTTTCTATAGACTGCATTTTTTGATTTAGGATCAGCCATTTTCTTTAAAATCGATAGGCTGGATTTTCTGGTTCCCTCAACTACTTTTTCAGATCTTCCCGATTTTAACAGGTATTTAAAATATCTTTCTGAATAGTCCCAGCTTAAATCCGCTTCTCTGTCATCTTTGAGCCAAGATTTTAATCCTTTTTTCTGCAGGGAATGACTTATGCCGGGATCAATTGGATTAACGGAAAGATATTCTTTCTTAGCGGTCTCAAAGTAGCTGTTAAGGGTGATTTCATCAACAGGAGGCAGTCCGACTAAAATGCCGGCATTTGTGATATCCTCTTTAATACTTTTAAATAATTGATATACAAAGTTTTTATCTCCAGATGTCCTTGAAACTTCCTGTTCAATTCTGTTTTTAAATATGTCTATATAATTCATTATGGCGCTTAATTATTTAATTAGTACTTTAATTTCATCTGGAAGAGAGGAAAATTTAAAGCCTAGATGCGGCAGTATATCTTCCCTGATCATGTCTGATGAAACTCCATTTTTCAATAATTCAAGAATATTTATTCTGATTTCCTCTGTAGTAATGCCGTCTTTAGATTCGATATTTAAAAACTCTTTTTCTTCGTGGACCTGCCTGATGCTGTTTACACGGGTATTGATCATTCTTAATATTAAATTAAGCTTTGAATTTTGATCTTTATCTAAAGTTTTTGTCAATATTTTCAAGAGCGGAAAATTATTATTTATCTCAAGAATTGATCCTTTATCGGATGAGCTTCTCTCAAATAACTGGCTGCTGTTTTGTGATTTGGCACCCGAGAATTTTCTAATACCTCTATTGTAGAATTCTCTCTCAGCTTCTCCTTTTAATTCATCGATGTATTTTTCAAACGCTGCCCGCAGTTCATGGGGAACAGAGATTTGGGATTTAGCGACATTTAAATGCAAAAGATGATCAACTTTATTTCCTACTTCAACCCTCAGCCTTGCAAGCTGCAGCCTTGGGGCTTTTTTTATAAGTCCATTCCATCCTCCAAAAAGTATAATTCGATCAGCTCTGTAAATATATAACCCTTCCATGTCCATTAAACCTCTATATCTTGTTGTCCATTTAGACAATCCCTGTCTGCTTTCTTCTATACTGCGTGAGGGCAGAACATACCCTTCAATTTTTATCACATCGGATTTAAATTGACTTTGTTTAGGTTCTATTTGTCTAAAATCTTTTTCTTCTACAGGGAAGGGATTAAATGCGGTGACCTGGGAATTATTAATTCTAATTTTAAGAGGATTTACTGGTTTTTCCATAAACCGGTGGAATACAAGAGCAAGATAATCAGCAGTTACTTCGTTAATCTCTTTTTTAATAGCAGTATTTCTATTTTTCTCTTCGAGATATTTTTCAAATTTGTAAAGCCCGTGCCAGATTATAATGGTATTTGCTTCAAAACTGTCAAATCCATTGTAATGTACATTTGACAATTGGGTGTACTGCAGTACAAGAATGTCAACTTCCACTTGTGAATTAACTATAATTTTCCATCCATGTTCTTTCAAAAAGTTAACATCCCATGTTCGGCCTCTGTATGTTTTTTCGCCTTTAAGTTTTGAGAGTACTGTAAATTTTCTTGTTTGAGAAAATGAAGCAGTTTTCATTCCTAATCCAAATCGCCCCAGATCTTCCTCCTCTCTTTTATTTTCGGGTGAATTACTCGGGAACTGCATATTTTTAATCAGTGCTTTTTCACTCATTCCATCACCATTATCAGCTAAAAATAATCGAAACGGTTCAGTTTCCACATCGATCAATACTTCAATTTTATCAGCATTTGCAGAAATAGAGTTATCCATAAGGTCTGCAAGAGAGGTTTCAAGGCTGTAACCTTGTTCAGCTATCGATTTAATTAAGTATTCAGGATTTGGTGAAGCATCTTCACTTATTATATTTTTGGGATCTGTCATAGAGATGGCTCAATTAATAGTGTAAGTTGGTGATTTATTTAGTATAAGTGACTGCTTTTTTTGGATTCTTGTTTTTAGATTTTATATGTTTATTTTTTTTAAAAATATTGAACACGATTTGTGATATTTGGTAAGCAAGGAAGGGAGGCACTGCATTGCCGACCTGATGATATTGTGCTGTTCTTGAACCACAGAATAAATAGTTATCGGGAAATGTCTGAATTCTTGCAGCTTCTCTTACAGTAAGGCTTCTGCACTGGTCCATATCGTAATGAATAAAATAATGACCGTCTTTTGAGATATGACTAGTTACAGTTGTAGCTGCACAATCCGGCATCTGGACCCTGAATCTATCTGCGAATTTCCCGCTCAAAGCATTCACATGATCAGGCATTAATTCTGAACTGTATGCTTCGTAATCCTTTAGTCTTGGGAATCGTTTAAATTTTTCAGCATAGATACTGGCAAAAAGATATCGTCTTAAATCTTCCATTAAATGAGATCTTGTTTCATGATTGCAGACGCCATTCAAATTTTTATCATAATACCACTCAAACAGTGGATTTGAGCTGTCAGGTGTCGTACATTCTATATATTCAGAGCCTGTACTAAAAGAAGAGGCTGTTACTTTTTTAATTGGTGATTTGGTTTTAAATTCTTTCCACGAAAATATTTCCTCTTTCATGGAGTTTATTTTCTGTTCCCAATTCAGATCTGAATCGATTTCATTTTTGTAAATTCTTTTCTTTGCTCCGTTTATTGTTTCACTTGAAACTATAGATCTGCCTAAACCGCTTCTGACTTTTGGTAAATCGCCGATTACACTTTTTAGATCGGTTTCCTTCAGGCCTTGGGTCAAGGTTCCTGGTATTACATCAACGTCTTCTCTTATGCCGAGTAATATAACTCTGTGTCTTTTCTGAGGTATTCTGAATTTTTCAGACTGAATTAAAAAATCACGATCGTCTTTGTAAGCTGGATTGCCTAAAGGATCAATACTTTGAGGTTCGGTAGATAGTGAATAAATTTTATATTTAGGGGCATTAGTATCTTTAAATACAGACGACGGATCTCTTAAATCATTTAAGATCCAGTCAAATACTTTTTCTCCATTAAGATTAGCTGATAAAAGCCCTTTGACATTCTCCATTACAAAAACCGTAGGATGGTGAACTGCGATAATCCGCAGATATTCTTTATAAAGATAAACGCGGTGATCTTCATCATCTATTCCCCCAACTCTGGATCTTCCAACTAATGAAAATGCCTGACAGGGAGGGCCCCCAATTAAAAGCCAATTTTTTTGTCCGTTTAAAGATTCTTTAATTCTTTTATCGACCTTAGCTGATGAATAATTTTCACTTCCTAATTCAGCCAGCCACGCTTCTTTTTTTGCTTCGTGTGCTTCTTGAGGATATTTTTCATATAAAGCTGAAATTAATTTTTCTCTTTTGTCCAGATTTTTTTCCTGCAGGATCTCATAGTATTCTAGGGGTGTTTGTCCTTTGGCGAATTTCCTGAAAAAGCCTCTAAATTCTAAGGTTTTATGTGCATTTTCATCTTTTTCTATAGAGAGTTTAATGTCAAAAATTCTTTGATCATTGTCAAACACAGAGGAAAAACCTTCTCCTAGTCCTCCAGGTCCCGCAAATAAATCAATTATCGGAATTTTATTGTGTATCATAATCAGGTCACATGCGTGGGGTGTAAAATAAAGATCTAAAAGTGAAATACACTAATCAGAACTTTTAAGTAAGATTTTCTCTTTTTTTGCGAATATACTGAACATTTAAAAATTTATAGCTTACTAATTTAAATTATCTAAATATCAAAATAACACGACTTTCAATAATTATAAAAAGAAGCATTTTTGCATAAAATATGTAATCCAAAACCATTTTGTTATTTGTATGGATTGTTGTAAGATGGACTTAAATATTATAAATAAAAACCTATAAATTAAACAATAAAAATGCTTGGCAATCCATTGTAAATAATATGGAAAAGCGTACTAATTCAAGAATTATATTTTAAATAAACAAAATTATTAACTTTTTAAGGAAGATTTGGATGTCTGGGGGATAATCGTATTCAAAAACAGTTTAATTCTTTGTGCTAATGAGAGTAATAGTATCTTTAAGATTATGGTTTGAAATGTAATCCAAAACAAAATGTTCTGCTTCTTTTTTATTCTCAGGAGAAGTAGAAAATGAGTTAAGATAAAAGTCTTCATTTTCATCAGCAATGTGAATTATTTCAGTGTACTTCTTAGCAATTAATGCGCCTTTTAATTTCAATACTTTAAGCTCGTCACCGTTGCCAATTTCCTTTCTCACACGGAGTTTAATAGTCTTGTCCATTTTGTTGGTTTTTTATTATTGTTGCACCATAAAATAAAAATATTCTGAAACAAAAAAGAGACCCTGTCTAGAGTCTCAATTTTGGAATTAATTTGCCTTCTATAAAGGTTATTTTTCTTTTAGTAATTTTTCCAAATACTCGACTTTATCTTTTTCAGCCTGAACTAATCTTTCGTAAAGTTCTACAACTTTTTCAAGAGGATTAAAAGTAAGATGACTACAAGAATTTAATATGTGCCCTTTATTGTCGTAATAATTATTGAAATAATTAATCACAGCATCTTCCGAAAAGTTTTTAATTGCTTCAGGTGTTACACCAAGAGCTTTCGCAACTTCCATAAGTTTTTCTTCATCTATCGTTTCACTATTTTCCATAGCGGATATCGCCTGTTGGTTTGTTCCCAAAGCCTGCGCCAATGCTTCTTGTTTCATGTCTCGAAGTTCACGAATACGGCTGATTTTTCGCCCTATATGATTTGTTTTTGTCAATGTGCTCATAGTTCAAAGATAATAATTAGGAATAAAAAAATAAGCAATCCGTAAAAAACATATTCAGTACTGTATGATACAGACCAAAATGATTCGGTACAATACTCATTCTGATTTACTTGCATGTACTAAACAAAAATACAATTTTTCGGATAATTATTAATTAAAAATTTAAAATTATGAATGCAATTGAATTTTCACAGCTAAAAGAATTGAAGGAAGTAATTTCAGACCATATTAAAACATCTGCTGTTTATTGTTTTGGCAGGCAGGAAACAACTTATCGTTCGAGCAGGAAAATTTATCCTGATAAAGAACTGCAAAAAGAACATAGTCATTTATACCTCTTAGTTTTTGTAGATGAAACCAAAGAAAATGCGGGAAGTGATATAAGTGATAAGATAAAAGCAAAGACTCAGGGTTCTTTGACCGCTACTGTTCTTATACACCACGTACAGAGTCTTAAAGACCTCTGCCAAGACCAGCAGTTTTTCTTTTGGCAGATCATGCAGAACGCAGAGTTGTTATTTCAAGATATTAACAAGCCTCCTTATTTAAATATTAGCGAAACTCCAAAAAGAAATTTAAAATCCACATCTCATTATATAGCATGGAGGAAGAATAATATTGCTACAATCTGGGGCTGGGTATATAATGATGATGATGCTTCTAGTTCGGATGAAGTAAAAATGTCCGCTCTTCATCAAATAGTGGAGCAAATCTGTTTGTCTTTGATCCGTGTCTTTATAGGCTATACTCCTAATCATTTTGCATTGGAGTATTTATTTAATCTCTGCGAATACTTTACGACCATAACGACAGACTTTTTCCCCCGACAAACTCGGGAAGATAAATCCATATTTAAACTTCTTAAGCAACAGCCCAACACGTTACGCTTTAGTAAGGCCAACGATGTTGATTATTTATATTATCAGGTAGTGGAAGAAAGATGTAAAAATTTTAAAAAGCAAGCGGAAATTTTGATTCAAAATGAAATCAATCGACAAAATGAAGTTGAAAACGAACCTGATAAAATAAAATAATTAGAAATCATGGAAAAAGATAAAATCAAATTAAATGAGTTCATAGAGAATCCAGAGCATTATTTTGTATTGCTCAAGCCGGCATTAGAAACAAGAAATGATATACACATTATTGAAATAAATGTGCAAGGATATAGAGACCTGTTTTGTATGATAATGGATTTACTTAAAACAGCAAAATTTGCCTTAGACGGAATTGAAGTCAGTACTGAGAGTACTATAAATACTGAAAGATATGTTGGAAGTCTTTTAAGAATAATAGAAATGCTAATCCCTTTGGAAGAGTCAGAATTACTGGATATGCTTTATCTAAAACATTTAAATGAAAAAAATAAGAGTGATTCCAATTAACCTGTTTCCAATTGTAATTTTAATAAAACGCCGACTTTGGAGGCGTTTTTCAGCCCCCTGCAGGGGCAAGTAGTTTTGAGATGCTGAATTCATTTCAAGCATCTTAAAACACAACTTGCTATTTTCCTGCGAAAATATTATTGCAGATGGTTTTAATTGAAAGGGCTGATGCCCTTTTTTTGATATAGTTAAACTGGGAGCAAAATTAATTCAATAAATTAATTTAAAAAGCGTTCGATTTCAAATCTCAGACCAGTATAATTATCGAAGTATAAGGATTATGATTGTTTATCACACTCAAGTTTGGAGATCAAACCTACCTAATTATGTATTTACGTATTTAAGCTTGTAAACCCATAAGCATAAAGCTATGTAGCCACGCACTACTTTACAAAAGTAAATATGTAAGCATGGTTGTTGATAGCTACAGATTGAAATATATACATATGCTTTTAAAACTGTATTTATGTACATACGCTTTTACATATAAATATGAATGTGGACATAAGTAAATATTTAAGCTTTCAAATATTGCTGTATGTGCATATTTAAAGTCATAAATATAAATTCAAAAGAAAACAGAAAAACCGTAAAAAAGAAAAAGAAAGCAATTTAAAAGGGCTGGCAGTAAACTTAGCAAAAGGAAACGGAATAAGTCCCGTAAGGGTGGCTTGTGAGGAACGAGCAAGACATTATGCCGTAGTCTTTTGCTAAGTTTAATGCCTGGCCTAACTTCGTTTTCTTTTTATTTATTTGTTCGTAAGAATGGCTTATAGTCTAAAAACTAGATCCAGTGGTATGGTTTATCCTTACGGTTAAGATAGCAGTACATCTCTTCCTTTTTAAGTTCAGGAAACAATTTTAAAGCCTTGTCAATGGCATAATTAGGAAGAAAATAAATTTCGTCACGAATCGCTTTTACCACCTTTTCAAGGCCATAGAAACGAACAATTTCGTTGATTTCTTCCTGTCCTCCACGCTCTACGATACGGGCAATAATAGTTTTATAGGCTCTCTCAAAGTCCATTGCATCTATGTCGAAATCCCAAAAAAATACTGGGTTTAGATTTGGGATTGCCTTATTTTTTTTAACTCGTACCATGTAGTAAATATACGATTTTTTATCTTCTTATTCAAACGCTTACCGTCTAAATCCACGACCTTTATTGGGTAGAGGAATTTGATTTTTTGATTCAGAAAATGAAATGGAAGGATTGAAAACTGCTTTTTTTAGCCGCTGAGTCATTTTGTTCCAATTGGTTTCTTTTCCTTTGATGAGTTTGACTTTTTCTTCTTTGTCTATATTGCTATGATCCAGTAATGCATGAGCTGCGAGTCCAGGATTTCCATTATATTTGTTTTGGTAAGCTTTTAAATAGGTTTTAAGGGAATGGTGTTCCAAAAGAAAATACATATCTACAAAATCCTTGATCCTTGTACCGTTTTGAAAGATTGCATGAAGCTTCATGGCACCGATGTCATATAAAGATACCAGCCGTATTCCTTCTTCATTCTGAACAGGTTCCTGCCATGGATATTTGTGGGCGAGAATGTCTACCTTGACACTGCCTATATCCAAAAGCATTGTATTTTCAAGAATCTGCCTGATTTTTATCGGATGCTGATTTCCTAAATGGGTAAGTATGGCTTGCTCGTCAAAATCTTTCGTGGTGAACAGATCCAAATCGATACTTAATCTATGGCCAATCATTAGGCTGAGAGCTGTTCCTCCTACAAGGTTAAAATCTTTCAATTTTTCATCTTTCATGAGTCTTTGAAGAAGTTCCCACATCTCTTTGGTAACTGTTTCTTTGTAAAGCATAATTTCACGTTTTTCATGAAATTAATCCCAAAAGCGGAGGGCTTTTACAGATTGTCCTGTCATGGCTGTATTAGGCTATGAATGTCGCAAGACGTATAAATTCACATTCAGAAACAGTACGCCAAGTGCTTCCACATTCACCAATATTTTGATGTCATCACTAATGATAAAGTATATTGGTTTTAAAATTCTTTAGACGAAACCAGTAGTAATAGTTATGGAAAGCAACGACAAAACCACCCCGCATAAAGGTGGCAGGCATCCCAAGAAAGATCCCGCCGTTCACCGCTATTCCATAAGTCTTACTTCTGAAGAAAATGCCCTTTTTCTTTCCCTCTATGAAGCTTCACGCATGGGTGTAATGGCACATTTTATTACCGCATGTGTTTTCCAAAAAGGAATTACGACCATAACGGTTGACAAGGCAGCCATGGATTACTATATGCGCCTGACTACCTTATTCGGACAGTTCAGGGCTGTAGGAACAAATTACAACCAAGTGGTGAAAGTACTGTACCGTAATTTTTCTGAAAAGAAAGCTTCAGCCTATCTCTACAAACTGGAAAAACAGACCGCTGAAATGGCGGTATTGTGTCAAAAAATGATTCAGCTGACCGAGGAATTTGAAGCAAAACACCTGAAAAAATGATAGCGAAAATCGGAAGAGGTTGCAATCTATATGGTGCATTGGCGTATAATCAGCTCAAAGTGGAAAAGGAAAACGGGCAGGTTTTGTATACCAATAAAATAATTGAAACTCCTGATGGCAGTTATGCCGTCAGCCAGTTGGTGCGTTCTTTTGAACCGTATCTGCTGGCCAATCGAAAGACTGAAAAACCAATATTACATATATCGCTGAATCCTGATCCGAAGGATAAGGTAAGTGATGAACAGTTTGAAGAACTGTCGCAAAAGTATATGCATGAAATGGGTTATGGCAACCAGCCTTTTTTGGTATTCAAGCATACTGATATAGACCGTACCCATATCCATATCGTATCGGTTTGTGTGGATGAAGAGGGAAGAAAAATATCTGATAAATTTGAAAAAAGGCGTTCAATGGACGTCTGTCGAGAATTAGAAAAAGAATTCTGCCTGATATCAGCTGTGGAAAAAAAACAGAACCCACAAAGTCAAATATTCAAACCAGTTGATTATAAAACTGGGGATATAAAGAGTCAGATGGCTTCGGTAATCCGTCATTTGCCAAAGTATTATAAATTTGAGGGTTTCGGCACCTACAATGCCCTGCTTTCCCTTTTCAATATTACCGCCGAAGAAGTCAAGGGCGAATATAATGGAATGCCAAGAAAGGGGCTGGTGTATTTTGCATTAAATGACAAGGGAGAAAAAGCAAGCAATCCCTTTAAAGCTTCGCTATTCGGTAAACAGGCAGGATATGTTCAGCTTCAACAACATTATGGGAAGTCCAAAGAATTGTTGAAAAATGAGCTATCCAAAGTTTTGCTTAAGACAACCATTGAGATGTCCCTGCAGACGGCATCGGGTGAAAAAGAATTCAAAAAAAGGTTGTTGGAACGAGGTATTAATACCGTTGTAAGACGAAATAGTGAAGGAAGAGTTTACGGAATCACCTTTGTTGACCATAGTTCGAAATCCGTGTGGAATGGTTCGCAATTAGGCAAAAACTTTTCGGCCAACGTATTCAATGGCTGGTGGAATAATGGCAATAAAATTGAGCAGCCTGTACAGGGAAATCTTGCTTCAAAGAACGATGCCACTATAAATGAAGAGCTCAAACAACCAAACAATCTGTTTGGCTTTTTGGTTAAGGAAGATCTGTCCTATAGCCACGAAGAAAACAGTCTTATTGAAGTCTTTGGAGGGTTATTACCTAGTGCTAAAGGAGATGACTATGATGAAGGATTATTTGACAACCAAATGAAAAAGAAAGCCAGACGCAAAAAAAGATAGTGCATACTATCAATTTTAAGCACTAGCCTTTTTGTTGATTCACGACAGAGGAGTGATTCATCAAATTGGCTGCACCATTTTAAAAGAATGAAGGCTTTCCCGACTAAATAGGAGGGAGTGCCTTTGTTTTTTATAACTGTTTCCAATCTGGGCATCGAATCTAAAAAAATCACCTAACATTCCTCGTTCCATCCATCAGTTTTTGAATGTCGTCATAGCGGTAGTACATTAGACCACCAATCTTATTATAGGGAAGAGTGCCGTTTATTCTAAGGTTTTGCAGAGTGCCAGCTGAAATATTTAAGACTCTTCGAACCTCGTAGCTCTTGAGCCATACCCGCGCTTCCTGGCCTTGTTTACGAGGATATTGCTGATATCTTCGGATTTCTTCTAGCAATTCTTTTTTAAATCTATCAAGGTCATCCCTGGTAATAAGATCCACATTCATAATTCTCTCTTTTTCATTGAATAATATCTAACTCAGATTTTGGTAGTTTTTACAAACCATTACAAAATAAACTCATGAGGAAATTAAAAAAGTAAAACTGTCCACGTTTGGCTCATTATGGCTCTCTATTACCAGAAAAACACAATTTTTATATAGTCCACAAAAGACGCTCAATATTGACCACCTTTTAATTTCTTCTTTTTGATTGTCTTTAATATTTTCTACAATTTATCTTAAGCTGGCCATTGTTAATCTATCTGGCATTTCAAACCATTTCCAGATCCTAGTTTCCATGTATATTAAGAACGGACAGATACTTTACTCCAGTTTAGTTAACGAACATTCTAAACGCGGTGGGATTTCCTTGTACCTAAAGATCAAAAGCCTTCTTGATAATGTACAGGAAACCACCTTTCTATTTTACTCCGCTTTTTGTTATCAAATCTATAATATACGAACTATCTTTCCAAAGAGCTTTAAAAGTTTGTTTATATTTCTTTGGGTATTTTTTTTTAATAAAAGTGTTATTTATAATTTGTTTTTTCTGGTTTTTTTACGGATAAATCTTTTAATTATGTTAATTCGATCATTAATTATAAAGAAATAATTATTCTATTTTAGCAAAAAATATCACAAAAGGTAACTTAAACAATAATATGATTGACCCTAACCGCCCGTATAGCCGCTTAGCAATAGATTTAATTTTTACCAAAACCAAAGCATTAATGCAAAAGGCTGCCTTAATTAGAGGTGGAGACGGATTAGCACTTTATATAGATGTTTATACAGGGAAAACACTTCGAGGTGGTGATGCTTACGACTACGAACATTTGCGTTCTTCGGAAGCTATCCATACTCAATTTAAATCTCGTTTAACAGATGAACAAATAGCTTTAGTTGTTAATTGTCCCGAAAATGTTTGTGTTACCTTAAGATGTATCAATCAATCCAAGGGTAAAAGAAAAATGGAAGACTGGTTAAATAATCCTACTAACATTATTAATAATAATATTGATTTAAAATTGACAGCAGCCAACTTGAAAAAGGCGGATGATGCGATTGAAAAAATGGTTAAGAGTTTAGTGAAATAAAATTAGAGCGACAGTAATTGACACTTTTAAATAATAATTTTGAAAATTTCATAGAAAAAAACAATGAGTAAAGATACCTTGAGTGTAGATAGGCCTCAAAACAATTTTAATTATTCCGATTATAAAAGTGTTTATTCAAATTTAATAGATAATGTTGACGAAGTATTAAATGATATTTCTCAAATTGATATACAACATATTGATGTAAAGAAAAAAAATAATGAAACACAATCTAAATTAAAAGAAATAAGAAATGTTTTCATTAATGATATTGAGAAATTAGATAAAAATGCAGTTTGGGATCGGTTTACTATTGCTTTTTTTGGTGAAACAAACGCCGGAAAGAGTACAATTATAGAATCGTTGAGAATTTCAATGCAAGAGGTTGAAAAGCTGAAAAACAATTCTTTAAAACAATCCTTGGATTTAAGAATTTCTGAATTAGGTAAAAAATCTGAAAATGTTATTATCTCAAAAAAAGCATCTAAAAAACAAAAAATAGAAGATATAACTTCTGAAATTGAAATTAAAAAAGAACGAGCAAAAAGATTGCAAGATACTTTTTGGGTACAATGGTTGAATGTTTTTCGCTCTTGGTTTGGATTACTTCCAATACTTTTTTTTATAAAAAAAATAAAATCACTCAAAGAAAAAATTTTTGAAATAAATTCGATTATACCAGAACAAGATATTGATGTTCAAAAGTTTTATAAAGAGATAGGTGAGCTAAAAAAAGACAGAGAAAAATTATTTGATGGCAAAATTATTGGTACAGGTATTCCAGATTTTACACAATCATGTGTCGAATATTATTTTAATCAAGAGGAAAAACCATTTACATTAATTGATGTTCCGGGTATTGAAGGAGATGAGAATGAATATGAAGAAATAATTATGAACGCAGTTTCTAAGGCACATTGTGTTTTTTATGTTTGTTCAGCGGAAAAATTACCAGAAAGCGGAACGGTTTCTAAAATCAAAAAATATTTAAAAGAGCAAACGGAAGTTTATTTCTTGCTAAATGAGAAAAAGCATAATTACAACTACGAAAATGACTCCAGCTTTGAAGCAATGCATTCAAAAGCAGCAGAATTTAGAACCAATATTTCTACTCAAATGCAAAATGAATTAGGAGATTTTTATAAAGACTGTTATTCCTTGCAAGGTTTGATGGCTTTTTGTTCTAAAGCAGAAATTCAAGAAGATGATAGAAATTTTAAAGTTCAAAAAAAATTTTTAGATAAATTTGGAACACACGAAAACCTTTATTCTATTTCACAATTAGAAAAAGTTGAAAAATTGATTCGATCTCAATTCAATGGAATGGAAAGAAAAATCATTAATGCAAATGTTCAAAAAGCAATATGCGCTACAATTGATTTTAAAACTAATATTCAAGAAATTCGAAGCACAGAATATAGTAATGAATTTATTCAGGATATAGAAAGAGAAATTAGAGTAGTAAAAGAAAAAAATGATAATGAATACAGACAATTAGAAAATGAACTTAATCAATTTTCATACAGATTATCAAATACGGTAGTAGAAGATTTGCGTATAAAACTTTACCATTTAGTAGATAATAAAGAAAACAATTCTCAATTGAATGTTGCTGATGCAAAAAGATTGCTATCTCCTTTTTATTCCGACCAAAAGAAAAAGATTGAATTTATTGCAAAATGTTATAATACATATGTTTTTGATAAATTATCTCAAGATTATGTTGATACAACCAAGAAAGCTGTTACTACATTTAAAAAAAATGTGGAAAACAATATAAATAAAATGCGAAATAATATCGAGCAAATTACGGTGGCTAAATTTTCGTCTAATTTTGAAAATCAAACAATTGGAAGTTTTGATATTTTGTTTAGTTTCCCTTTGGAAAAAATTGGTGATTCTGTAATTTCAATTGGTGGATTAGCAATGGCTGGTCTACCTTTCGGACCATGGGGTGTCGCAATTGGTGCTCTTTTAGGAATAATATTTGCCGGGATTAAATGGTTTATGAATAAAGAGACTCCTGAATCAAGGGCAAAAAAGCAAATAGACGAAAAATTGTTAAGTATAAAAACTGAAATTAAAGCCAAATTAGTATTTTCTAATAAAACGATTATTGATGATTGTAAAGAAAATATAATTAATAAGATTGGAATTATGCTTTATAACAATATAAATGGCATTAAAACCGTACAAACAATATTAGATATAAAAATAAATCAACTAGAAATATTATTAGAAGAATTAAAAAAAACTAAAAATTAAAGATGGAACCATTAAAAAATTTTTCAGAACAAAAAAAACAAATTATATCTCATTTAGAAAAATTGCTTCATTGGGTAAGAGAAGGAGAACGTTTGGATCTAGATGTTGAGGATACAGAGCGAAAAATATTAGATGTAATAGAGGGTGTGAAATCTGAAAAAATTAAAGTTGCATTAGTAGGTGCTTTTTCAGAAGGAAAAACGACCGTTGCTGCAAGTTGGTTAGGCAAAGTAGTAGAAAACATGAAGATAGATCCATTAGAATCTTCAGATAGTATTGAGATTTATCGACCAGAAGGATTTGAAGATAACTGTGAAATTGTGGATACTCCGGGCTTATTTGGTTCAAAAGAAAAAGTAGAAGAAGATTCGGCTGGAATTAAATATTCAGATATAACTAAAAAATATGTTTCCGAAGCACATCTTGTATTATATGTCCTAAATCCTGTAAATTCAATTAAAGATAGTCACGCAGAAACGATAAAGTGGTTGTTTAGGGATTTGGAAAAATTAGACAGCACTATTTTTATTATAAATCATTTTGATTCTGTTTGTGATATTGAAGATGATGAAGATTATGAAGAAATGTTTAAGATAAAGAAACAAGCAGTAATTGACAGGTTAAAAGCAATAATTGGATTAGATATTATAGAAGAAAACAAATTAAAAATTATTGGAATTTCTGCTAATCCTTTTAATAGAGGTGTGGAAAATTGGCTTAGTAACAAAGAGTTGTATTTGAAATTATCTCGTATCAATAAACTTCAAGATTTAACGGAGTCATTTTTGAAAAGTTCAAAAGAAACTCTTGTAAAGAAACAATCTCATAGCATTATTTCTGAATCCATCATTAAACAGTCTAAACAAGCTGACGAGATTTATTCTTTATATGAAAAGCAATTGAAAAGTAGAGATGAGGCACTCTCTGATATTGACAAAGAAATTTTAAACACGAAATCTAAATTTAATGAAAATAAAATAAGATTAAGGGAAGATATAACTTCTTATTTTGATGGAATGCTGCTACAGTTGAATGCAGTAGACCTAGGAACTTTTCAAGAGTTTTATACTAGAAACATAGGTGAAGATGGAATTAATATTGAATCAGAAATGAATACCTTATTTGATAGATATGCAGAAAGTACGAATTCATCTATAATTACCTTAGACAATAAAATCAATACTGAGTTTGATTTCAGAGATTCTTTAGATAAATCCTTTTTACAATCTCATGCTAAGAATGGTATTAAAGTATTGTCAAAAATGGGTATAAACAACACTACTGTTCTCGCTTCAAGAAATTTATTACGAGGTGGATTAGGTAAAGTTGGCATTAAGGCAGGTATGAAATTTAAACCTTGGGGAGCAGCTAAGTTTGCGAAAGGTTTGAATGGAGGCTTAGCTTTTATAGCTGTTGCTTTTGAAGCATGGGAAACTTACGATTTACATAAAAAAAATAAAAAACTAGAAGAGTCAAAAAAAGAATTGACTAAATACCTAAATACCTATAAGGCGCATTTATTATCATATGTTAATGATGATGAGTCTTTTATTAAAAACTTTGCTCCTAGTTTTGAAAATACTTTAAAAAGTAGAGAGGCATTGAGTGAAGAAGTTACGGATTTTCAATATAAGTCAGAAAAAATTAGAGAATGGTATAAGAAATCTGATTCTATAATAAATGTAGAATTTGAAGAAATTTAGTAGAAAATATTACAAATTATCGATAAAGGAAATTACAAAAAAAAATTGGAGGAAGTAAAAGTAGATGGGATAAGGGTGCAAATTCCAGTGATATTGACCACCCAATTCCAATTTAAAGTGACCACCTGATTCCAATTCAAAATGACCACCTAATTCCGGAGCAAAATGACCACCTCCATTTTTCATTAAAAACTACTTTTTT
>NZ_JAHWYN010000020.1 GCF_019351435.1 Flavobacterium taihuense | reverse complement strand
TGACGTATCGAATAAATACTCTTAGCAAACAAGCGATTGAGAATAGAATTTCCTCTATTCAACAATCGCTTGTCTTTTAAATCTTCAAAATGTCTTGTCTGCATTTTTTTATCTCAAAGATAAAAAAGTTGTGTCCAGACGGTAGCTCTTACGTCGGTTTTTTTTAGTTTTATATTCCAGCTACTGCTTTTATTTCATCTATAATTCGCAAGGCCAAGTCATCTGCCAATTTCTGACTGGACGCCTCGGTATAAATACGAATAATCGGTTCGGTGTTCGATTTTCTTAAATGCACCCAGTTATCAGCAAAGTCAATTTTCACACCATCTATTGTCGTAATATCTTCGTTTTTGTATTTTTCGGTCATCGCGACAAGAATCGCATCAACATCAATTTGAGGTGTTAATTCTATTTTGTTTTTGCTCATATAATATTCTGGATATGATGCACGCAAAGCCGAAACCGACATTTTTTTGTTGGCCAAATGTGTTAAGAACAAAGCCACACCTACCATACTGTCACGGCCGTAATGAGATTCCGGGTAAATTATTCCGCCATTACCTTCCCCACCAATGATTGCGTTGTTCTTTTTCATCAATTCCACGACGTTCACCTCGCCTACCGCACTCGCTTCGTAAGTTCCGTTATGTTTATTGGTCACATCACGCAAAGCACGAGAAGAAGACATATTAGATACTGTATTTCCGGGAGTTTTGCTCAAAACATAATCGGCACAAGCGACTAATGTATATTCTTCTCCAAACATTTCACCGTCTTCGCAGATAAAAGCCAAACGATCTACATCTGGATCGACGACAACTCCCAAATGAGCTTTTTCTTTAACCACTAACTCTGAAATATCGGTTAAGTGTTCTTTCAAAGGTTCTGGATTGTGCGGAAAATGACCGTTGGGTTCACAGTATAATTTCACCACTTCTACACCCATCAATTCTAACAATCTTGGAATAATAATTCCACCTGATGAATTTACGCCATCAACAACTACTTTAAATTTAGCCGCTTTTACTGCTCCAATATCTACTAATGGTAAGTTCAATACTTCATCGATATGAATATCCATATAAGCATCATTTACAGTAATTTCGCCCAAGTTGTCTACATCTGAGAAATCGAAAGCTTCGTCTTCGGCAATCTCAAGAATTTTTTCTCCTTCTGCTCCATTCAAAAACTCTCCTTTTTCATTCAATAATTTCAAGGCATTCCATTGTTTTGGATTATGAGAAGCTGTTAGAATAATTCCACCATCGGCTTTTTCCAAAGGAACAGCTACTTCAACGGTTGGAGTTGTAGATAATCCCAAATCGATTACATCAATTCCTAATCCTATAAGTGTATTGATTACCAAATTGTGAATCATAGGTCCCGAAATACGGGCATCACGACCTACTACTACAGTCAGCTTATCTTTTTTGGAATAATTCTTTAGCCAAGTTCCATACGCCGAAGCAAATTTTACAGCATCAACAGGTGTCAAATTATCTCCTACTTTCCCTCCTATTGTTCCTCGTATTCCGGATATTGATTTTATTAAAGTCATTTTATTGAATTAATGGTTATTTTAATACAAATATAAAAAAGTTGCCGAGTTTCTGAGTTGCTGATACGCTAAGTTTTTATAAAAATAGGTTCTTGAATCCCTGATTTTCTGAGAATATGAAAATCATTCATTTACTCTCTTGTTTTAATTTATAAAATAATCAATAAAAAAGTTTATACATTTACGAATGCAAACTTAGAATCTTTGTTTCTAAAGAACCTTAACAACCCACCAAAAAATGAACTTCCTAGCCCACATCTATTTATCGGGAGACAATGATTTGATAAAAATCGGGAACTTTATGGCGGATGGAATTCGGGGAAAACAATTTGAAACTTATCCATTAGAAATTCAAAAGGGGATTAAATTGCATCGTTTTATTGATACTTATACCGATGCTCATCCTGTGTTTAGGGAAAGCACCAAGCGCTTGCATCGAAATTATCATCATTATGGAGGCGTAATTGTCGATGTTTTTTATGATCATTTTTTAGCCAAAAATTGGAGTAATTATTCAAGTGAAACCTTAGTGGATTACACCGAAAACTTTTACCAATCGTTACGTGATAATTATGATTTTTTATCCGAAAGAACCAAAGGAATGATGCCTTATATGATTGAATACAATTGGTTAGTCAGTTATCAAACCGTTGAGGGAATCAGTAAGATTTTGACACAAATGGACAGTCGAACCAAAAACGAATCTAAAATGCGTTTTTCTCCCAATGAACTTATTGAATATTATACCGAATTTGAGCAAGAATTTACCTCTTTCTTCCAAGATGTCAAAATACAATCCCAACAAAAATTAGAATCCCTATGAGAAAATACATCCTTCTAATTGCAATATTGTTTCTAAGTTGCAAATCGAATGAAAAAGTAGTTGAACCAACAGGTTTAGTGACTTCCAAAGTTATGGTAGTTTCGGCTCGAGAAGAAGCATCTAAAATTGGTGTCGAAATCTTGAAAAAAGGTGGAAATGCTTTTGATGCTATGGTTGCCACCGAATTGGCTTTGGCGGTAAGCCATCCTCAAGCAGGAAATATTGGTGGCGGAGGATTTATGGTTTTTAGAAAGGCTAACGGTGAAACAGGAGCTCTAGATTACAGAGAAAAAGCCCCTTTGTCAGCCTCAAAAGATATGTATCTCGATGAAAAAGGAAATGTCATTGAGGGAAAAAGTACCGAAACAGCTTTGGCCTCAGGAATTCCTGGCACGATTGCCGGTGTATTCGAAGTACATCAAAAATATGGTTCATTACCTATAAGTGAAATTTTAAAACCTGTAATTGCTCTAGCAGAAAGAGGCGTTGTCGTTACTGAATATCAAGCTCAAAGTTTGGCAGATTACCGAGCTTCTTTTATAAAAGCCAACGGACCAAATAGTTTGTTTTCGAAAGTATATAAAGTTGGGGATACCATCAAATATTTGGCTTTGGCCGAAACATTGAAGCGAATTTCTAAAAATGGGGCAGATGAATTTTATAAAGGAGAGACGGCACAAAAACTGGTTACTTTTATGGAAAAAAAAGGAGGTCTTTTTACCCTTGATGATTTGGCTAAATACCAAGCAAAATGGCGAACTCCAATCACTTTTAAATATAAGGATTTAAAGATTACTTCGATGTCACCTCCTAGCAGCGGCGGTATTTGTTTGAAGCAAATTATGAAAATGATTGAGCCGTATGATCTTGCCGAAATGGGACATAATAGCATGAAAGCCATTCAAGTAATTACAGAATCGGAACGTAGAGCGTATGCCGATAGAAACTATTACTTGGGAGATCCTGATTTTGTAAAACTTCCGATGAAAGAATTGCAAGACTCCACCTATTTAAAAAATAGAATGAGCAATTTTTCATTTGACAAAGCCACAAAATCTTCGGATGTTGCCCACGGTACGATTCAAGGTTACGAGAGCAAGCAAACAACCCATTATTCAATAGTGGATGCCAAAGGAAATGCAGTTTCTGTAACGACTACTTTAAATGACAATTATGGTTCTAAAATTTATTGTGATGAATTGGGTTTCTTTTTGAACAACCAAATGGATGACTTTAGTGCCAAAGCGGGTGTGCCCAATTTATATGGTTTGACAGGATCAAAAGCCAATAGCATTGCACCCGGAAAAAGAATGTTGAGTTCTATGTCTCCAACAATAGTTGAGAAAAACGGAAAACTCTTTATGGTCGTTGGAACTCCAGGAGGATCCACTATCATTACTTCGGTTTTGCAAACTATTTTGAACGTTTACGAGTTTGATTTGAGTATGCAGGAGGCGGTCAATTCACCACGTTTTCACCATCAATGGTTACCTGATGAAGTCGTTTTTGAACCGAATTCGTTTTCAAAATCTTTATTGGATGATTTAAAAAAGAAAGGCTACATCATCAATGAAAAAAACAATCAAAATATTGGTGAAGTTGATGCTATTTTGGTACTCCCAAATGGTAAATTAGAAGGTGGAGCGGACAAAAGGGGAGATAATAACGCATCTGGATATTAATCGATTTTAAAAATGAAAAAAATATACATTCCCATACTACTTATCTGTTTAAATAGTTTTGAACAGACAAACACAACAGTCAAAGGTCTTGTTGTTGACAAAGCAATGGTGGTTTCGGCACGAGAAGAAGCCTCCAAAATTGGTGCTGAAATTATGCAAAAAGGCGGAAATGCATTTGATGCTATGGTCGCCACCGAATTGGCTTTGGCAGTCGCCTATCCTTATGCAGGTAACCTCGGAGGTGGCGGGTTTATGGTATTTCGCAAAGCAAATGGTGAAGTTGGCTCGCTAGATTACAGAGAAAAAGCACCATTGGCGGCCACCAAAAATATGTTTTTGGACAAAGACGGAAATGTAATTAAAGGAAAAAGTACTGAATCACCGCTCGCTATTGGCGTTCCAGGAACTATTGCAGGAGTATTTGCCGTTCACGATAAATATGGTTCTATGCCAATGTCCGAAATTTTGAAACCCGTGATTGCATTAGCCGAAAAAGGAGTTATTGTTACTAAAAAACAAGCACAACGTTTGAGTGATTATCATGACGAACTGATTAAAATAAACGGAACAGGTTCATTATATTCCAAACTATACAAAGAATATGACACCATAAAATATCCCGCCTTAGCATCCACTTTGAGAAGAATTTCAAAAAATGGAAGAAATGAGTTTTATAAAGGGCAGACCGCAAAAAAAATGGTTAAATACCTTAAAGAAAAGGGAGGAATTATTACGATGAAAGATTTGGCTAAGTATGAAGCCAAATGGAGAGCTCCCTTATCTTTTACGTATAAAGATTTAAAGGTAATTTCGATGGCTCCTCCTAGCAGTGGCGGTATTTGTCTAGCACAGATTTTAAAAATGATTGAGCCATACGAGTTATCCAAAATGGGTCACAATTCAGCCCAATCAATACAGGTAATTGTGGAAGCCGAACGCAGAGCTTATGCCGATAGAAGTTATTTTCTGGGGGATCCGGATTTTGTAAAAATCCCTTTGAAAGAGTTGATGGATGATAATTATTTAAAAGAAAGAATGTCCAGCTTCAATCTAGATAGAGCAACTTTATCGTCTCAAATTAAAGAAGGAAAAATAACTTATAATGAAAGTACAGAGACTACCCACTACTCGATCGTTGATCAATTTGGAAATGCAATTGCTGCTACGACAACCCTAAATGATGGCTTTGGTTCGAAATATTATTGTGATGAATTGGGCTTTTTCCTAAACAATGAGATGGATGATTTTAGTGCTAAACCCGGTGAACCCAATATGTTTGGACTTGTTGGAAACGAAGCCAACAGTATCGCTCCACAAAAAAGAATGTTGAGTTCTATGACTCCCACAATTGTTGAGAAAAACGGAAAATTATTTATGGTTGTCGGATCACCCGGAGGTTCAACCATTATTACATCTGTTTTGCAAACCATTCTCAATGTTTATGAATACAATTTGGGAATGCAAGAAGCAGTCAATGTTCCGAGATTTCATCATCAGTGGTTGCCAGATGTCATTACATTTGAACCTAATACTTTTGATTCAACCACATTTGAAAAATTAAAAACTAAAGGATACCTTATCAATGAGAAAACAACCCCCGTAATTGGAAAAGTGGATGCTATTTTAATACTGCCTGACGGGAAGATTGAAGGCGGTGCCGATTTTAGGGGAGATGATAAAGCGGTTGGATATTAAAATTTTAGATTGTTAGGTACAGATTGCAAATTGAATTTTTATATTATGATTTTTATTTCCTCTTTAGAAAAAGCTTTTGCAATAAAAAGCAACGCCGGAAATGCAGTTGCTATGTCAAAATACATGAGGAACAACTTTCTGTTTTTTGGTATAAAAACGGAAGAAAGAAGAAGAATTCTTAAAGCTATTTGGGCAGTAAATCAAAGAGAAGTGTCTGATAATACAAGAGAAATTGCTTTGTTATTGTATTCTAAAAAGGAGCGCGAACTACAATATTGTGCTTTAGAAATCGTAATCAAAAACCTCAAGAATAATTATATAAGAGAGGACATTCTGCTTATCGAAAAACTCATCATTACCAACTCTTGGTGGGACAGTGTTGATGTTATTGCCAAATTTATTTTAGGCGATTATTTGCAAAAATTCCCTTTAGAAACAGATTTTGTCATCGCTCGTTTTTCAAATTCAGCAAATATATGGCTCAATCGAAGCGCTATTCTTTTTCAGTTGGGTTATAAAGAAAAAACGAATTTTGATTTATTGAAATCGATATGTGAGAAGCATAAAACATCCAACGAATTTTTTATTCAAAAAGCCATTGGTTGGGCATTGCGGGAATATGCCAAAACAAATCCAGAAGCGGTCAGAAATTTTGTTTCCTGTTCTGATTTAAAAAAATTGAGTAAGAAAGAAGCTTTGAAAAACATCAAATAATATTTATTCTTACCCTATTTGTTTGAGTCTTTTCATTCTTAAATAATCGTATGCCACTTATTGTTTTTAGTTTAAAAAAAATTAAGTAGTTGAAATTAAGTATTTTAAATTTACGTTTGTAAATATTTTAGATTAAAACAAGCGACAATTTAATTAGTACGTTTTCTTTTATTAAATTTGCTATCAAAAATTTAAGAAATGATAGATAATCAAGCTTCGGAAGAAAAATCTAATGCAAACACATTGCAATCCAACAACAAAGGGAGAAATAAAAAGATAGCATTGATTATTGGAATTGTATTTGTTCTGGGAATCATTATTATTCCCAGAGTTTGGGCAAAATTCCATAAAAAAGAAGTAGTTTGTTTAAATAATCAAACTGCAATTTATGAAAAATACAAAGATGCAGTTGTTCTTGTTAAACATACTTATGCTTTGCAAATTTCCATAAAAGGGTCTGAACCCTTTCAAATTACAGTTGACGATAATTCATTTGATGGAAAAACAATTTCAGGAACTGGTTTTTTTGTTTCAGAAGATGGAAAAATTGTCACAAATCATCACGTTGCTGAACCTTGGAAATATACTGAAGACAAAAATGAGGACCTTAGCGATTTGAAAAATCATATCGCAGCTGTTTTGCCTGATTCTATTGATAAAAAAGACTATAAAACCTATCTTGAATTACATTGGAATGACTATTATGGTGATGAAGGTGAAGAAGAATATTCAGAGGAAGATGCTCCGGTAGCAACAACTGCAGAGGCGGTTGCCAATGTAGATTCTACTAGTGTAAATACCGAAGTAAATGATTTGATATCGGATAATCAATCAGAAGAAAAAGCAATAACAAGCCAAATTGTATTCACCAAACTTGAAGATATCGAAATTGTTCCTAAAACCGTTGAAATAAGTGTGGCATTGCATGGTTCGAAAGATGATTGGTTGCAATGCAAAGTTTTAAAAATAGCCGATGGAGACGAAGTGGATGTTGCTATTTTACAACTTACAAGTGAGACATTACCTGCTTCCGTATCGGACATTGTTGATTTAGACAATGCAGTAAAAGATGATTCAAGTATAAAACCAGGAACCAATGCCATTTTGATTGGATACCCAATGGGGCTACAATTAGCGAACACGCGTAGAGGTATCAAAGTGCAAGTTTATGAAGGCCAAATCAATAAAGAATCAGATGGCGTCAGTGTTCAGTATAATGTCACTTCAACTCATGGCGCCAGCGGCTCACCAGTGTTTAACGAATGTGGTCAACTTATCGCCGTCAATTATGCGGGTTATGATGAAGCACAAGGATATAATTTTGGAATAGTTGCTAAACATGCAATGTCTTTGATGGAATAGTTCTTCCTTTTTTATATTAAAAAAGCTTATTTTTGTGATAAACCAAGTTTAAAGATACAATGTTTAAAAAGTTTTTTTCAAAAATAGAACAACTGCTTGCTCTATCCCAGTCTGCATTTAGCCCAAAGCAATTTATCTTTTTATCGAGTGTCTTGGTTGGAATTTCATCTGCTACGGCAGTAATTATTCTAAAAACATTCGCACACTGGGTATTTAGATTTGCAACCTATGTGACGATTCATACCAATTTTTTTAAGATAGGCCTTCTTAAAATAATGCTCCCCGTAATTGGTATTATGCTTACGGTGTTTGTAATAAAACGTTTTTTAGGAGGAACAATTGAAAAAGGTACCTCTCAGATTTTATATGCGGTTGCAAAAAAAGCAAGTATCATTCCCAGAAAACAAATGTATGCGCAAATTGTTACGAGCTCACTTACTGTGGGTTTGGGAGGTTCAGCTGGATTGGAGAGTCCTATTGTAATAACTGGAGCTGCTTTCGGTTCCAATTATGCTCAAAAATACAAACTGAATTATAAAGACAGAACCTTACTCATTGGTTGCGGTGTAGCCGCTGGAATAGCCGCTGCTTTTAACGCTCCTATCGCAGGAGTTCTATTTGCCATTGAAGTTTTGTTGGTCGATGTCAGTATATCCGCATTTACACCCATAATGATAGCTGCTGCAACTGGAGCTTTGGTATCAGCAATTGCATTGGACGAAACGATTTTATTAAATTTCACAAGCAGACAAACTTTCAATTATCACAATATTCCATATTACATCCTTCTTGGCACATGCACTGGATTTGTTGCCGTTTTTTACGCACGAAATTTTCAAAGAACAGAACATTTTTTCAGTCACATCCGGTTTTCACCTTATAAAAAAGCGCTTTTTGGGGCATCTATTTTAGCCCTTTTAATATTTATTTTTCCAACGCTCTTTGGTGAAGGATATGAGAGCATTAGAATATTATCAGATAAAGACCCAAGTGAATTGCTAGAAAACACCCTTTTTAGAGGATTTAGAGATAATAGTTGGGCATTGTTGGCTTTTGTCGGCTGTTCTTTTATGCTAAAAGCGTTTGCAACAGGAATAACTTTGGGAAGTGGCGGTAATGGTGGAAATTTTGCTCCCTCCCTGTTTTTAGGTTCTTATGTTGGTTTTTTCTTTTCTAAACTATTGAATTTAATAGGCTTAACAAATTTACCTATCAGTAATTTTACAATGGTTGGTATGGCTGGTATCTTAAGCGGATTGTTTCATGCACCTCTGACCGCGATCTTCTTAATTGCTGAAATTACTGGCGGTTATGGTTTGATGATACCGCTTATGATTGTATCTTCTATTAGCTTTGCTATTTCAAAACGATTTGAAGTGCATTCTTTGGATGTTAAGGGATTAGCAAAAAAAGGACATGTATTCACCAGTAATAAAGATGCCAATGTGCTTTCAACTTTAGACACAAATGCCATCATACAGAGAGATTATTTAACCATCTCACCCGAGGAGAATCTCGAAAAATTAGTTGATTTGATATCCCATTCCAATCAAGTTATTTTTCCCGTAGTTTCAAAAGAAAATCGGCTATTGGGAATTGTTCATTTTAATGATATTCGAGAAATTATTTTCAATTCCTACCGTGTAAAATACACTTTAGTCAAAGAAATTATGACTGACCCAGTTGCTATAATCCATCCTTCAAATAGTATGGAAATCGTAATGGATAAATTTGAATCATCCAAAAAAGCCTTTCTTCCAGTGGTAAGTGATGATAAATACTACGGTTTTATATCCAAATCGGTTGCCCTTGAAGCGTATAGAACCAAGTTAAAATCGATGACTATAGAATAATTTGGGCGTGTCCCCGTTGAGCAAAGGAGCTAATTTAAAGTACCGCTTATTTAGCTCCTTTGCTCAACGGGGTCGGGCTATCCGCGCTACTTTGGTAGCTAGCTTCTATCCCTCACGCACATATAAGATCAATTTAATAAACAACGAGATTTTGTTTTTTCAAGAACTTATAAATCAAAAATTAATCCTCTTTTTTAACACAAACTTCCATACTGTTCTATCAAAAGTAGCAATCAAAATGGTAACTTTGCTTTTTTGCAAAAATTATGCTAGATACAGACAATACGATTGAAGTTCAAGGTGCCCGCGTTCACAATCTAAAAAATATAGATGTTTCCATTCCCAGAGAAAAACTGGTAGTTATTACCGGACTTTCGGGCTCTGGAAAATCCTCTTTGGCATTTGATACCATTTATGCCGAAGGACAACGTCGGTATGTAGAAACCTTTTCTGCTTATGCGAGACAATTTCTTGGCGGATTAGAACGTCCCGATGTTGATAAAATTGATGGTCTCTCCCCTGTTATTGCTATCGAACAAAAAACGACGAGCAAAAGTCCACGTTCTACAGTGGGAACCATTACTGAAATTTATGATTTCCTCCGTTTGCTTTATGCTCGTGGTGCAGATGCTTATAGTTACAATACGGGCGAAAAAATGGTCTCCTACTCGGATGATCAAATTAAAGATTTGATTATTCAGGATTTTACTGGGAAAAGAATTAACATACTCGCACCGGTTATTCGTGCCAGAAAAGGACATTATGCCGAGCTTTTTCAGCAAATAACCAAACAAGGATTCCTCAAAGTTCGTGTCAATGGAGATATTCTGGACTTAGTTTCTGGAATGAAATTAGACCGTTACAAAACTCATGATATCGAAATTGTTGTGGACAGAATAGTAATTGAAGATACTCCTGAAAACGAAAAACGTCTGTCAGAAAGTATCAATACTGCAATGCACCACGGTGAAAATGTGTTGATGATACTGGACCAAGACACGAATGAAGTACGCTATTTTAGTCGGAATTTGATGTGTCCTACTACTGGAATATCCTATCAAAATCCAGAACCGAATTTGTTTTCTTTCAATTCTCCAAAAGGCGCCTGTGATAATTGTAACGGATTGGGAACTGTCAATCAAATTAATGTTAGCAAAATTATTCCGAATCCAAAATTATCCATCAAAGCGGGTGGTTTTTCACCTTTAGGCGAATACAAATCATCCTGGATTTTTAAGCAATTGGAAATTATCGGAGAAAAATATGGTTTTAAACTGACCGATGCCATCGAAAAAATTCCGGCAGAAGCCATGGAAATGATTTTGAATGGCGGGAAAGAAAAGTTTACCATCAATTCTGAAGTTTTGGGCGTTGCGAGAGATTATAAAATTGATTTTGAAGGAATCTCCCATTTTATAAAAAACCAACACGACGAAAGCGGTTCAACTACTATAAAACGTTGGGCTTCGGCTTTTATGGACGAAGTAAAATGTCCGGTTTGTGAAGGCTCCCGTTTAAAAAAAGAGGCCAATTATTTTAGAATAAACGAAAAAAGTATATCCGAATTGTGTGATATGGATATCTCGGATTTGACCGCTTGGTTTTTGGAATTAGATCAACATTTATCCGATAAACAAAAACGTATTGCAACCGAAGTAATCAAGGAAATCAAAGATCGATTGGCGTTTTTGATGAATGTTGGTTTGGATTATTTGGCTTTAAGCCGAAGTTCCAAATCGCTTTCGGGTGGCGAAGCACAACGTATACGTTTGGCGACACAAATTGGTTCTCAGTTGGTGGGTGTTTTGTATATTTTGGATGAACCAAGTATAGGTCTGCACCAAAGAGACAATGACAAATTGATTCATTCTTTAGAACAACTGCGTGACATCGGAAACTCTGTAATCGTGGTGGAACACGACAAAGACATGATTGAACGCGCCGATTATGTGATTGATATTGGTCCAAAAGCAGGAAAATATGGTGGTGAAATCATCAGTATTGGAACTCCTGCTGAAACGTTGGCATCCAATACGATTACGGCTCAGTATTTGAATGGAAAAATGAAACTCGAAATACCGTCAAAACGTCGTGAAGGAAACGGAAAATTCCTGAAACTCACTGGAGCCACTGGAAATAACTTGAAAAATGTAACGATTGATTTGCCTTTGGGTAAAATGATTTGTGTGACTGGCGTTTCGGGAAGCGGAAAATCGACCTTAATTAATGAAACCCTCTACCCTATTTTGAATGCGTATTATTTTAATGGGGTCAAGATACCGAAACCATATAAAAAAATTGAAGGTTTAGAACATATCGATAAAGTGATTGATATTGACCAAAGTCCGATTGGAAGAACACCACGCTCGAATCCTGCAACTTACACCGAGGTTTTTACCGAAATCCGAAACCTGTTTACGATGACTTCAGAGAGTATGATTCGGGGTTATAAAGCAGGACGTTTTAGTTTTAATGTCAAAGGCGGACGTTGCGAAACCTGTGAAGGTTCTGGAGTTCGAACCATAGAAATGAATTTCTTGCCCGATGTGTATGTGGAATGTGAAACTTGCCAAGGAAAACGCTTTAACAGAGAAACATTGGAGATTCGCTACAAAGGAAAATCCATTTCGGATGTGTTGAATATGACGGTGGATGAAGCGGTTCCTTTCTTTGAAATGATTCCCAAGATTTATAGAAAAGTAAAAACCATTCAGGATGTTGGTTTGGGCTACATCACACTTGGTCAACAAAGCACCACGCTTTCTGGCGGCGAAGCGCAACGCATCAAACTGGCAGGAGAATTGTCTAAAAAAGATACCGGAAATACATTTTATATTCTGGACGAACCTACAACAGGTTTGCATTTTGAAGACATTCGAGTGTTGATGGATGTGATAAATAAGTTGGTCGACAAAGGAAATACGATTTTGATTATCGAGCACAATATGGATGTTATCAAACTAGCCGATTACATTATTGACATAGGTCCAGAAGGAGGAAAAGGTGGCGGACAGCTTGTGGCCAAAGGAACACCAGAAGAAATTGTAAAAAATAAAAAAAGCTATACGGCACAGTTTTTGAAAAAAGAGTTATCTTAGATTAATATAAAATTATCCGCTATGAGTAGTTTAAGTCTAAAAGTCGATTTGGATTTCCAACAGTTATTGGATGTTGTTAAGCAATTGTCTCCATCAGAAAAATTAAAACTAAATGAAGCTATTTGGGATAATGATAGCGAGATTCCTTTGGAACATCAACAATTGGTTAATGATAGAATTCAAAAGAGTAAAGCAAACCCAAGTAGAATGTTAAACTGGGATGAAATTAAAAGCCGGTAAACTCTGTAAAAATGTTCACTAAATATTAAAACCAAAACTTAAATTGAAAAACGGATGCCCTAGCCCCGATAGAAGTGGAAATCCTTATGAGCTGGGGTTCGGCTCATAAGATTGAAGCGAATAGCGGTAAATAGCTCCCCTTCGACTTCGCTCAGGGTTAAATAAATATAATAAGAATAAAATTAGTATGAGATTAGAAGATTTTGACAACGACGAAGACAGAGTAATCCAAGATAGATTGAAGCAAAAAACTTGGAATGATGTTAAAAGTAATGACAGTTGGGCGATTTTTAAAATTATGTCCGAGTTTGTAAATGGATATGATGCAATGAGCCGAATTGGACCTTGTGTGACTATTTTTGGATCGGCGAGGATTAAACCAGAGGATCATTATTATTTATTGGCCGAAAAAATTGCTTTCAAAATCAGTAAAGCGGGTTATGGCGTGATTACTGGTGGTGGTCCCGGAATTATGGAAGCAGGTAACAAAGGAGCTCATTTGGGCGGTGGAACTTCGGTGGGGCTGAACATCGAATTGCCTTTTGAGCAGCATTTTAACCCTTATATTGACAGAGATAAAAACCTAAATTTTGACTATTTCTTTGTTCGAAAAGTAATGTTTGTGAAATATTCGCAAGGATTTGTGGTGATGCCAGGTGGTTTTGGAACTATGGACGAGTTGTTTGAAGCGATTACTTTGATTCAGACAAAAAAGATTGCTAGGTTCCCCATTATTTTAGTAGGAACTACATTTTGGTCCGGCTTAATCGATTGGATAAAAGCAGTTTTAGTAGAAAGAGAGCATACAATAAGCCCTGAAGATTTGAACTTATTTAAACTTGTAGACACTGAGGATGAAGTAGTTGATGTACTGGATAAATTCTACAAAAAATATGATTTGAGTCCTAATTTTTAATACAGAAAGCCGTCTCGTCCCAGAAGACGAGTCGGCTCTTTTAATTTAACGTATATTGATGTATTTTGACTAATTAATACTGAACTTTTCTTAATTTTTTGTAACTTGTTTTAGTTTTATATTTTTCAGTTAACTTATACATCCCCAAATTGAAAACTCATTATAAAATCCCCCTGTTTCTTATTGTTTTGTTTGTTTTCCAAAAACAATATGCACAGCATCACTCCAAGATGTCTGTAGTTGTGAATATGGAAGCCAAAACCCTAACAGTTGATCAAGAAATTACTTTTTATAATCAAACCAATGACACTTTAACATCTATTGTCTTAAACGATTGGAATAATGCTTTTTCGGAAAAAGAAAGTCCGCTGGGAAAACGTTTTTCGGATGAATTCTACAATAAGTTTCACATGGCTCTGGAAGAAGATCGCGGAGGAACTATTAATTTATATATTGAAGACACAGATAAAAATGCTTTTGATTGGGAAAGAACCAAAATGAATCCTGATTATGTCAAGGTTTTATTGAAAAGAATATTAGTTCCAAACCAAAAAGTAAAATTACATCTTAAGTATATTTCGAAAATTCCTAGTGACAAATTCACTAAATATGGATCTTTTGAGCATTATGGCATGCATCTTAAAAACTGGTTTCTTACACCTTCTCGCTATGAAAGGCATCAATTTGTACAATACAGCAACGAAAATCTTGATGATATAGCCAATGCCGTTTCAGATTTTGATATTGATTTGAAAATTCCACTCAAAAATGCCATTACTACGGATTTGGCAATTAACAATTTAGTAATTACTGAACAAGAAACTGGTGTTAATCTCACGGGCAAAAACAGAGCTGATTTTGAACTTATTATAGAAAAGGAATCGAGTTACAGGAGCTATAAAATTGGTGATTTGGAAGTCATGACCAATATTAGTTCCGGAAGATTTAATGATTCTTTAAAAGCAGGCATTATCAAAAGAATTGTAGATTTTGGCACTAACGAGATTGGAAAATATCCATATGATAAAATAATCATTTCGGAAGCGGACTATGAAAAAAATCCATTTTATGGATTGAATCAATTACCCAAATTTATGCGACCTTTTCATACTGATTTTATATTTGAAATAAAGTTTTTAAAAACCTATTTGAATAATTACCTAAAAAATAGTTTGCAATTGGATTCCAGAAAAGACAATTGGATTTATGATGGAATTCAGGTGTTTACAATGATTAAATATATTAAAAAATACCATCCGGAAAGCAAGATGATGGGATCGGCATCCAAATACTTTTTGCTCAAAGGATTTAAAATGGCCCAAACTGATTTTAACGAGCAATACAGTTATTACTATATGCTGATGGCCAGAAAAAATCTGGATCAGCCCCTAAATGCGCCCAAAAATAAGTTAATAAAATACAATGTTCAGATTGCCAATAAATACAAAGCTGGCTTGAGCTTGCAATATTTAGACGACTATCTGGGCCAAGGTTTGGTTTCATCCGGTATCCAGCAATTTTATGTTTTAAATTATGAAAGACAAACCAACAGAAGTGATTTTGAAAACCTCTTAAAATTAAATTCTCCGAAAAATATTGACTGGTTTTTTAATTACCTAATAGATAGCAGAGAAAACATTGATTATAAATTTGGAGACCTTTCTAAAACAAAAGACAGTATAACTTTTACAGTAAAAAACAAAGGAGTTCCATTGGTTCCGATGCCGATATTTGGGATTAAAGACAAGCAGATTATTTTTAAAAAATGGCTTGAAACCAATGAAATTGATACTACATTGACATTAGAAAGAAAAAGTGTAGATAAACTAGTGCTGAATTATAAAAATGAAGTGCCCGAATTCAATTTGAGAAACAATTGGAAATCATTGTATTCATTTTCACTAAACCGCCCATTGAAACTCACTTTTTTTCAAGATCTGGAAGATCCGCACCGCTCTCAATTATTCTATGTACCTACCCTATTTTATAATAAATACGATGGTTTTGCGCCAGGAATAAATTTTTACAACTATAGTTTTTTTGATAAGCCATTTATGTTTAGTTTGAGTCCGATGTACTCTATCAATACCAAATCAATTGTTGGGAGTTATTCATTTGCAATAAATCAATATTTGAGAGAAGGAAGATTATACAATATCCGGTATTCTTTAAACGGATCATATTACCATTATGCACCAGATGCTGCATATTCAAAATTGTATCCAAGTTTATCATTATACTTTCGGGAACCCAGTTATAGAGACAATAGAAAACAAGCAATATTTGTAAAATATAATATAATTAACAAAGAGCCATCAGCTATTGTAATTGACAGTACTGACAATTATTCTATTTTAAATTTGAAATATTCAAATGTAAAAACGGAGATCGCAAGTCATGTTAAATTTTTAGCGGATGTTCAATTTTCTGGTTATTTCGGTAAAGCGTCGGCTGAAATGGAATACCGTAAACTATTTAAAGATAAGCGTTATTTTAATGTTAGGGCATTTGTAGGTACTTTTTTATACAATACCAATGACACTCAAAACTACAATTTCGGTGTTTCCAGAGTGAATGATTATTTGTTTGATTATCCCCTTTATGCACGATCTGATGAAACTGGATTATTAAGTCAGCAATACATTATGGGGCAAGGAGGGTTTAAATCGTTCGTTAGTCCATCGGAATCCAATCAATGGTTGGTAACAACAAATTTGAGTTATAGTCTATTATGGAATTGGGTAGATGCCTATGCCGATTTTGGTTTTGTAAAAAACAAAGGAATGCGAGACACCCTTATTTATGATAGTGGAATACGACTTAATTTAGTTCAAGATTACTTCGAATTATTCTTTCCTGTGTATTCTTCCAATGGATTTGAAGCAACCCAAAAAAATTACAGCGAAAAAATACGATTTATCTTTATTTTCAATCCAAAATCATTAATTAATCTTTTTACCCGAAAATGGTTTTAATTCAAAACAAAAAGTTTAAAATATTAAACTTTTACTTAATTTTTTAAGTTAAAATTACATATATCATAAAAATATATATGTTTTACTGGAAATTATTTCATAAAAAATTACAAAAATACAGAATCGTATAATGATATATACATAGTTTTTGATTACTTTTGCGCCATTAAAGCTATACTTTTAAATTATGATAAAAGAGAAAGTCAATACTAGTTTAACATTTGAAGATTTTAAAACTGAAGTCTTAAATGATTACCGAATTGCCATAATAAGCAGAGAATGTAGTTTATTAGGCCGTAAAGAAGTATTAACTGGAAAAGCCAAATTTGGTATTTTTGGAGATGGCAAAGAGGTTCCACAACTTGCAATGGCCAAGTGCTTTAAAAATGGAGACTTCCGCTCAGGTTATTATCGCGACCAGACCTTTATGATGGCGATAGGCGAATTAACCATTCAACAATTTTTTGCTGGTTTATATGGTCATACCGATATTGATCTTGAACCAATGTCTGCAGGAAGACAAATGGGAGGTCACTTTGTAACCCATAGTTTGAACGAAGACGGATCTTGGAAAAACTTAACACAACAAAAAAATTCTAGCGCCGATATTTCCCCTACTGCTGGGCAAATGCCAAGATTACTTGGACTGGCACAAGCATCAAAAATATACAGAAACGTTCCGGGTATTCCAAATGCTGACCAATTTTCTATAAACGGAAATGAAATTGCATGGGGAACTATTGGAAACGCCAGTACATCCGAAGGATTATTCTTTGAAACCATTAATGCAGCTGGAGTATTACAAGTACCAATGGTGATGAGTGTTTGGGACGACGAGTACGGCATTTCGGTACATGCACGACACCAAACTACAAAGGAAAGTATTTCTGAAATTTTGAAAGGATACCAAAAAGACGAAAATTCGAATGGTTTTGAAATACTAAAAGTAAAAGGTTGGGATTATGTGGATTTGATTGCTACTTATGAAAAAGCAGCACAAATAGCTCGTGAAAATCACGTTCCTGTTTTGATTCATGTTAATCAACTTACACAACCTCAAGGGCACTCTAGTTCTGGTTCGCATGAAAGATATAAAAATGCAGCTCGTTTGGCATGGGAAAAAGATTTTGATTGTATTCGTCAAATGAAATTATGGATGATTGCCATCAATATTGCGTCACCAGAAGAAATAGATGCTATTGATTTAGAAGCCAAAAAAGAAGTTTTTGAAGGTAAAAAAGCAGCTTGGAATGCTTTTATCAGTCCAATAGTAGAAGAGCAAAATGAATTAATCGCTATTCTGGAACGAGTAGCCGTAACCAGTGTAAAAAAAGACGAGATTCTTAAAACTATTTCTAGTTTAAAAAGTATTAAATCTCCTTTGAAAAAAGAAATATTGGTGGCTGCCCGTAAAACATTACGACTAATTATCAATGAGGAAGACAAATTAGAATTATCCAGTTGGATCAATAATTATATCAAAAAAACACAAATCAAATTCAGTAGTAATTTATTTTCTGAATCGAATAAAAATATATTTTCAGTTAAAGAAGTTTTACCTCAATACCCTGATCATTCTGCGGAAGATACCGATGGCAGAATGATTCTAAGAGATAATTTCGATGCTATTTTCTCTAAATATCCGGAAACTTTAATTTTTGGAGAAGATGCAGGAAATATTGGTGATGTAAACCAAGGTCTTGAAGGAATGCAGGAAAAATATGGAGAATTACGCGTTGCCGATGTTGGAATTCGTGAGGCTACCATATTAGGACAAGGAATTGGAATGGCATTAAGAGGATTACGTCCCATTGCCGAAATTCAATACTTAGATTACCTACTATATGCGATCCAAATCATGAGTGACGATTTAGCTACTTTGCAATACAGAACGGTTGGTAGACAAAAAGCACCACTTATCATTCGTACTCGTGGACATCGTTTGGAAGGTATCTGGCATTCTGGTTCTCCAATGGGCATGATTATCAATGCTATTCGAGGAATCCATGTCTTGGTGCCAAGAAATATGACACAAGCGGCTGGTTTTTATAACTCTTTATTGGAATGTGATGAACCTGCTTTGGTTATCGAATGTTTGAACGGTTATAGATTGAAAGAAAAAATGCCTTTGAATTACGGTGAATTCAAAACCCCAATTGGTGTAGTAGAAACATTGAGAAAAGGAACCGATATTACACTTGTTTCTTATGGATCAACATTAAGACTAGTCGAACAAGCTGCTAAAGAATTATTTGAAGTAGGTATTGATTGTGAGGTTATCGATTTGCAATCCTTACTTCCATTTGATATTCATAGTGATATTGCTAAAAGCATTGCAAAAACCAATCGATTATTGGTAATTGACGAAGATTTACCGGGTGGAGCTTCTGCTTATATTTTGCAACAAATTGTAGAACAACAAGATGCTTACAATTATTTAGACAGCAAACCCCAAACTTTGACTGCCAAAGCACATAGACCTGCTTATGGAACAGACGGTGATTATTTCTCCAAACCTTCCGCAGAAGATATTTATGAGAAAGTTTATGAAATGATGAACGAAGTAAATCCTTCAAAATTTCCAAGTTTATATTAAGTAAAAAATACAATATTCAAAAATCCATTCGCAACAACGAATGGATTTTTTTTTATCTTTAGTCAAACTTATTTCCTTTCCCAAATGACACCATTAGAAACTTTATTTTCAGATTTAAAAAACATCAAAGTTATAGACAGCTCTATTCCCTATTCCAAATATGTTTCTTTGGATCTATCAGCTTCCAATCTGGAATTGAATCAACTAAATATTTCTGATGCAACTGAATTTGAAAAATACATAGAACAGCTTTTAGCCAAAAATAAAGCCTCTGTAGCTTATGGTGGTTATAATGAAATACGCAATTTATACAAAAGAAGTACTGCTTTTAATAATTCAGACACTGATGAACGCAATATCCATATCGGGTTAGATTTATGGATTAGAGCAGGAACTCCTGTTTTGTCAGCTTTGGATGGAAAAGTACATAGCTTTCAATACAATAATAATCTCGGCGATTATGGCCCAACAATTATATTGGAACATCAATTAGAAGAACACGTTTTTTATACATTGTACGGTCACTTAGCATTAGAAAGTATTGCTGGTCTTAAAGCAGGGGATTTTTTTGCAAAAGGACAGCAATTAGCTTCACTAGGAGAACCCACAGTAAATGGAGATTATGCTCCACATCTACACTTTCAAATTATAAAAAACATTGAACACTATTACGGTGATTATCCTGGTGTATGTAGTAACAATAAACTGCCTTATTATTTGCAAAACTGTCCTGACCCCAATTTATTATTAAAGATTTACTGACTAATCTTCCGTTCAGGATTATTAAATAATGTATAGAACACAAAATAATCTGATTAGTATTTGTAGCAATTATTCTACTGTTTCAAAGCTTTATTCTATTTTTTCATGCAATAACTAGGCTACTAAACTTACGATTCCAGAAAGATAAATCCTTTATTAATAGTTATTGGTTTTAGTTATAACTACATTTGATATGGATATTCCCTTTTATGGGATAGGTCAAAGAGAATATTTCTTTTTACTTAGTTGTCCAAAGTAAATATTGGTACATGAAATCAATTTCGACCATAGACAACAATAGTTTACTTAAAACACAGCCTATCAAAAGATCATTAGCAACAAAAGAAATAAAAATCTCAAAGGTCAATGCAAATAACCTTCAGTTTTCAAAGCAAGGGAAACAAGAAAAATCTTTTACTGTCGTAGCTATTGGTGCATCTGCAGGCGGTCTTGAAGCGGTTACTCAATTGTTGAAAAACCTTTCTCCCACTACTGGTATGGCTTTTATCTATGTCCAACACCTAAGTCCAGATCATAAAAGTTTACTTGATAAACTTTTATCTAAAGTGACTCAAATGGATGTTCAGGTGATTGACGATATGGAATTGCTGAAACCCAATAATTTCTATGTTATTCCAAATGATAAAGAAATTGAAGTAATAGACGGGCATATTAAGCTAGTGCCCCGACCTAAAAACCGAACATCAAACTTTTCTATTGATTTGCTTTTTTCCTCCTTGGCCGAAACACACCATGAAAATGTAGTAGGTGTAATTTTGTCAGGATCAGCCAATGACGGCACTCGTGGATTAAAAGAAATCAAATTGGCAGGCGGTATTACTTTCGCCCAAGATGAGTCAGCAAAATTTAGCAGTATGCCAAATTCTGCGATTGCTGCAGGAATTGTTGATTTTGTATTACCACCAGCAGCAATTGGAATTGAACTGACACGAATAAGTCAGAATACTAGTCCGGAAAAAATACCCGAAACCGAAATTGATAATAGTAATCCTGAATTGAAGGTTATTCTACAGCTTTTACACAAAAGAAAAAATGTAGATTTCAGTCACTACAAAATGAATACTATCAAAAGACGAATGCTTCGCAGGATGTTAGTTCACAAAATTAAAACTTTAAAAGAATACTCTGAATTACTTATAAATCAAAGTAATGAGGTTGATATTCTTTATCAAGATTTATTAATTAATGTAACTACTTTTTTTAGGGACAGCGAACCTTTTTTACATTTAAAAAATGTTATTTTTCCTAAATTACTGGAGAATAAAACTACAGGTGAAACCCTTCGAATATGGGTAGCCGCTTGCGCCACCGGTGAAGAAGTGTACTCAATCGCGATGATCCTGTTCGAATTAGAAGAAAATGATCCAACTAGAATTCCTTTTCAAATTTTCGCTTCCGATCTTAGCGCCGATGCCATACGTATAGCTCGAATTGGTGAATATACAACTACACAACTAACAACCGTTTCTCCAGAAAGATTACTCCATTTTTTTGTAAAATCAAAAAACAAATACCGTATTTCAAAACAATTAAGAGATGTTTGTGTCTTTGCCAAACACAACATTTTGCGCGATCCTCCCTTTTCAAGAATGGACTTTATAAGTTGCAGAAATATGCTAATTTATTTAGATACCACGGCTCAGAAAAAAGCTATTTCTACTTTTCATTATGCACTAAACGATGGTGGTTGCTTGATGTTAGGAAAATCAGAAACTATTGGAACAACGACTCAGCTTTTTACTATTCTCGATAAAAAATTTAAATTTTATTCCAGAAAAAAAAATTCAGGATTACGTACCATCCCAGATCTTACTTCAAACCTTTCTCATTCAGCCATGCCAGATAAAAATACAATACCAACTTCGACATTCAAAAAAGTATCTACATCCGTAAACGGTACTATCGGAATGGTTTTTGATACCGTTTTGCTTGAACATCATGTTCCTGCCAGTGTCATCATTAACTACGATTTGGAAATTTTGCAATTTAGAGGCTCAACGTCCTTGTATTTACAGCATTCACCAGGTAAAGCCAGTTTTAATATTTTGAAAATGGCACATATCGAAATCTCATTTGAGTTGCGAAATGCCATTCATCATGCTGTTAAAACAAAACTTCCCATCCGGAAAATGGGAATTGAAATGAATCGGAATCCAATTGATAATACTATTCAAATTGTAAATATCGAAGCCATTCCGTTAAATATTGAAGGGGAAGAACCCTTATTGATTGTTATTTTCACAGGATACATACAACATGAAACAGAGGAAGAATCAATAAAAGGAGAACAAAACAACACCATTGCAAAGGACCGCAGAATAAAAAAACTGGAAGAAGAACTTGCAGCAGCCCGGGCAGATATGGGATCTATCACTCATGACCAAGAGGCTGCTAATGAAGAATTGCAGAGTGCCAACGAAGAAATAGTCTCAAGTAATGAAGAATTGCAAAGCTTGAATGAAGAACTCGAAACCTCCAAAGAAGAAATTGAATCAACCAATGAAGAGCTGGTAACAAGTAATCAAGAATTGCACTCCAGAATACAGCAAGTCGAAGAATTAAATCAATATAATGAAGCCATACTTTCGACCGTTCATGAACCCGTGCTTATCCTTGATAAAGACATAAAAATAAAATCAGCCAATAAATCATTTTGCAAAACATTTCATGTAACCGAAGAAGAATGCATTGGAAAATCATTATATAAATTAGGGAATAACCAATGGAATATTCCAAAATTAAAAGTGCTAATAGAAGAAATTGTTTCAGAAAATAAGAACTTTCATGATTTTGAAGTAGAGCATGTTTTTCCGATTATTGGCAAAAAAATAATGTTGCTCAATGCCCACCGCATCATCCAAGCACGAGAAAATGAAGAATTGATTGTCCTTACGATTATTGACATTACCGATGTTCGAAATCTGGCAATTGAACTCCAAATCAAAGAGAAAAAAGTATTGGAAGTACAACTTGAGGTTGAAAAAAAAGCACTTAGATTAGTTGAGGACAGTAACAAACGGTATAATATGATGCTGATGCATTCTCCTTTTTCTTTTGCTATACTAAAAGGAAAAGATATGCTCGTTAAACTTGCCAATGACAGTATTAAAGAACTTTGGGGAAAAGGAAGTGCAATAGAAGGCGAATCTCTTTTCGCAATTTTACCCGAATTAAAAAATACTGCACAGCCAAAAATGCTGAACGAAGTGTACACGTCCGGAATCCCGCAAGAAGAATATGAACTCCTAATACCTATTATGCGCAACGGCCAATTAAAAGATGCCTATTTCAATTTTGTGTACCAGCCTTATCTCGATGCCGATGAAACCATCGTGGGCGTAACCATTATTGCATACGAAGTTACAGCTCATATTAATCTAAAAAATGAATTAATTGAAGCCAAACGCATTGCGGAAGAGAATACAAAAATTGCTGAAAATGCTTTAAAATCCAAACAACAATTTTTATCGAATATGAGTCATGAGATTCGGACACCGATGAATGCAATCATTGGTTTTACCAATGTAGTATTGAAAACCGATTTGAATAAAGAACAAAAAGAATTCATTACAGCCATAAAATCTTCAGGAAGTGCATTAATTGTTTTAATAAATGACATACTGGATCTGGCCAAAGTAGATGCTGGAAAAATGACATTCGACAAAAAATACTTCAATATCTTTGAATCTATTGCGGATATCTTTTATTTATTTGAGTCTAAATGTTCTGAGAAAAATTTAAAATTAGAACAGCAATATGATAGTAGAATTCCCGAATATATTGTGGGCGATAGTATGCGTTTGAGACAAATTATTTTGAATCTGATAAGCAATGCCATCAAATTTACGGCAAAAGGGCGAATAATTTTGAGCGTTCAAATGCTAGAAGAAGATGCTGAAAGAACGACAATTGAGTTTACTTTAACAGATACCGGTATTGGAATTCCTGAAAACAAACTAGCGCATATTTTTGATAATTTTGAACAGGCCTCTACCGAAATTTCTCGATTATACGGAGGCACTGGTTTAGGACTTGCCATTGTTAAACAACTAGTTGAACATCAAGGCGGAACATTAATTGTAAAAAGTGAAGAAGGAAAAGGTTCTACTTTTGGCTTTGTTATGGACTTTGAAAAATACTGCGATGAAACTCCTGTAGAAACAGAAAATAGTTATAATGTCATAGAAGGATTTGAAAATGTAAAAATTTTGGTAGCAGAAGATGTACCGTTAAACCAGCTTTTAATAAAAATAATTTTAGAGGAATTTGGTTTTCTTTGCGATATAGCCGAAAACGGCAAAGTAGCCATACAAAAACTAAAAGAAAATAATTATGATATTATCCTGATGGACATTCTAATGCCCGAAATGAATGGTATTGAGGCTACCGATTACATTAGGAATACGATGGATTCCAAAATTCCAATCATAGCTCTTACAGCAGATGTAACCACTGTAGATGTGCAAAAATCTAAAAATGTCGGTATGAATGATTACATCTCAAAACCCATTGATGAAAAGCTTTTGTACGACAAAATTATCAAACAGCTTAAGAAATCAATGACTAAAAAATAGTTCTTGGTAAAATGGTGAATAGTTAGTAGTGAATTGACTATTCGCAAGTTACAATTCTCCATCCACTTTTCACAAACAAAAATCTGTGAATTATACAACAATTAATTAAAGTTGTATAACATTGATTTTTGATTCTTAGATGATCTTTACATTATCCTTTAAAACAAGAACAACTTGAAATTATATATCAAATACATGGTTAGTAATCGCTGTAAAATGGCGGTGAAAGAAGAATTGAAAAAACTTGGTCTGCACTTTATTGTGGTTGATTTGGGCGAAGTTGAAATCATGGAAACCATTTCTATGTATCAAAGGGAACAACTCAAAATAGGTTTAGTTGATTCGGGACTCGAATTAATGGATGACAAAAGAGCCATGCTAATCGAGAAAATAAAAAATGTAATTATTGAATTGGTTCATCATACAGATGAAAACATAAAAATTAATTTTTCGGATTATTTGCATGAAAAATTAAATCATGATTATACCTATATGTCCAATCTTTTTTCGGAAGTGCAAGGGACAACAATAGAACAGTTTATCATTTCGCACAAAACAGAACGAATAAAAGAACTGATTATTTATGGTGAACTCAATATCACAGAAATTGCTTGGAAAATGGGATACAGCAGTGTAGCGCATCTATCGAGTCAGTTCAAAAAAGTTACAGGCTTATCTCCTACTCACTTTAAACAATTAAAAGACAAAAGGCGCAGTCCAATTGAAGAAATTGGAAATTAATTACATTCTACTTTGGATATTCAACAATAAATTCAACAAACAATACCACTCCCATCCATGCAAGAATCACAATACGCCCGTAGCCTAATAGAAGCCAGTTTAGATCCTTTGGTCACCATAAGCACTGAAGGCAAAATTACGGATATGAATGAGGCGTTGACGCATATTACTGGAATATCTAGAGAAGAATTAACGGGAACCTACTTTAAAAATTATTTTACAGAACCCAACAAAGCGCATGATGTTTACCAAGAGGTATTTGATAAAAATTCGGTTTCAGATTCTCCACTTACATTACGCCACAAAAACGGAAAATTGACCGAAGTATTATTTAATGGATCCGTTTATAGAGATAATCAAGGAAATATAAAAGGGGTTGTCATTGTTGCCAGAGATATAGCTGAGCAAAAATGGGCCCTAGAATTGAGAAATGCCAACAAAGAGCTAGCTTTTCAAAATGATGAGAAAGAAAAACGCGCAGATGAATTGGGAATTGCTAACAAAGAATTGGCTTTTCAAAATGAAGAGAAAGAGAAAAGAGCAGCTGAATTAGGTATTGCTAACAAAGAATTGGCGTACCAAAATGATGAAAAAGAGAAACGTGCTGATGAATTAGGTATTGCAAATAAAGAATTGGCTTTTCAAAATGAAGAAAAAGAAAAACGAGCAGCTGAATTATTCATTGCCAACAAAGAGTTAGCCTATCAAAACGATGAAAAGGAAAATAGAGCTGCGGAATTGGTTATTGCCAATCAAGAACTAGCGTATCAAAATAAAGTCAAAGAAAAAAGAGCTGCTGAGTTGATAATTGCCAATAAAGAATTGGCATTTCAAAATGATGAGAAAGAAAAAAGAGCCGACGAATTATACATTGCCAACAAAGAGCTTATTTTTCAAACAGGAGAGAAAGAAAATAGAGCTGCTGAACTTGTAATTGCAGATTTGGAATTGGAGTTTCAAAATAAGGAAAAAGAGAAACGCGAGATTGCCAACAAAGAATTAGAGGCTCACAGTTATTCCCTCAAATTGGCTTCCCAATATTCTTTGAGTCTGATTGAAGCCAGTCGTGATCCCTTATTCACAATATCTCCCAACGGAAAAATTACCGATACTAATGATGCAACAGTACGAGTTACTGGTGTATCCAGAGAAAAACTAATTGGTTCCGATTTTTTTGATTATTTCACAGAACCTCAAAAAGCACGTGATGGATATAAAAAAGTTTTTTCAAAAGGTTTTGTTGTCGATTATCCGCTTACTATTATGGATGGAAAATTTACAGATGTCTTGTTCAACGGTTCCGTTTACAAAGATGATTTAGGAAATGTAGTAGGCGCTGTGGTAGTTGCCAGAGATATAACAGAACAAAAAAGAATTGCAACAGAATTATTTGAAGCCAAAGTCTTTGCTGAATTGGCAACAGTAATAGCCGAAGAAGCAAAAAGTAAAGCAGAATTGGCTACTAAAATTGCTGAAAATGCAGTAAAAGCAAAACAGCAATTTTTATCGAATATGAGTCATGAAATTCGGACTCCTATGAATGCCATTATTGGATTTACAAAAGTAGTCCTAAAAACCGAATTATCGGCTAAACAAAAGGAGTATCTGATGGCGATAAAAATGAGTGGTGATGCTTTGATCGTGCTCATAAATGACATTCTGGATTTAGCAAAAGTAGATGCTGGGAAAATGACTTTTGAGCAAAGTCCTTTCAAAATAAAAAAGTCATTATCTTCTATGCTTCATTTATTTGAAACAAAAATTCAGGAAAAAAACTTAAAATTAGTTTCTGAATACGACGATAAAATTCCAGAAGTTTTAGTTGGAGATGCAATTCGTTTGCACCAAATTATATTAAATTTGGTTAGTAATGCAGTTAAATTCACAAATAAAGGGGTCATTACTGTAAGTGTTCATTTAATGTTTGAAGATGACGAAAAAGTAATTATTGAATTTGCGGTCAATGACACCGGAATAGGAATAGCAGAAGATAAAATAGACCGAATTTTTGAGAATTTCCAACAAGCATCCAGTGGTACTTCCCGGTTATATGGAGGTACAGGTCTCGGGCTTGCTATTGTAAAACAATTGGTGGAATCTCAAGGCGGAAGTATTAGGGTTAAAAGTAAAATTAATGAATATTCCCGTTTTAGTTTTACATTACCTTTTCTAAAAACAAAAGAAGATGCAGCATTAGAAAATGAAATAATGGAATTAGATAACGAAATCAAAGGCGTTAAGGTATTAGTTGTTGAAGATATGGCACTCAATCAATTGTTAATGAAAACGGTATTGGATGATTTTGGTTTTGAACGTGATATTGCCGAAAACGGAAAAATAGCTATTGAAAAACTCAAAACCAATCAATATGACATTGTTTTAATGGATTTGCAAATGCCCGAAATGAATGGTTTTGAAGCAACAGAATACATTAGAGAAACACTGAATTTGACTATCCCAATCATTGCATTAACGGCTGATGTCACTACGGTTGATTTGGCTAAATGCAAATCAGTAGGTATGAACGATTATATTGCAAAACCAATTGACGAAAGAGTATTGTATACTAAAATTGTAAATTTAACACAAAATCCTCAAAATACATTACCTATTAAAAATAACACTGTGAAAACGGTAGAGATGGAAAAAACAAAATACATCAATTTAGACTACTTAAACCATCGTACCAAATCCAATCCAAAATTGATGATTGAAATGATCGGTCTTTATCTCAAACAAACACCTGAATTGATCAATACATTAAAGCAAAGCTTGCGGGATCAAGACTGGAATTTATTAAATGCCGCCATTCACAAAATGATACCTTCTTTTTCAATTATGGGAATTCATTCCGATTTTGAAAATATGGCCAAAAAAATTCAGGAATTTGTAGCCATTCAACAAAAAAATGATGAAATGGAAGATATGATTTTGAAACTTGAAGACGTATGTACTCAAGCATGTAAAGAACTAGAGCTGGAATTAGAAATATTAAAAAAATCCTTAAAATGAATACCCTAAATAAAATAAAACTATTCTTAGTTGATGATGATGCCTTATTTTTAAAATCTTTGGAAATTGAGTTTCTAGATCATGCCGATTTTGAAATCGAGACCTACTCTACCGGTGAACTTTGCCTTGCTAATGTAAATCACAATCCAGATATTATAATTTTGGATTATCATCTGGATGGTATCGATAAAGACGCAATGAATGGTATAGCCACCTTGGATAAGATAAAAGAATTTAATCCCGAAATAGAGGTAATAATGTTGTCTTCGCAGGACAAAATTGAAGTAGCAATCGATTGTATGCACCATCATGCCTTTGATTATGTGGTAAAAAGCGAAACGGCCTTTGTTCGTTTGCAAAAAATAATATCTTCTCTTTTCGAATTCAGAAAAATGAAAAAAGAATTAAATTGGTATATGGAAAGAATGTAAAAGAATAATGTTCTTTTAATAATGCAGAAAACGATGAAAATGAAAAATAAAGACCCCTATTTAAAACAAAATAATTTGCATAAAGCAAATTAAAATGAGTCTTACCAATTATCGGATTATCCCCCAAATGAAGACATTTATAACAAATTGCATAAAGAGTCTGATGTAAGTCCTGAGGATATTTCTAAAATGAAGGAAATCCTAAAAATTCATTTTGTTGAAAAAAGAAACGAGAAAGATTTCGGGGACGATAAAGCAGTTGGTGATTTAGATATTCCAGGCTCTGAATTGGATAAAAACCAGAAAAGATTTGGTTCTGAAGATGTAGAAAATGACTATTACAGTTTAGGCGGAGATGATCATAACGACCTGGAAGAAGATATTCAAGAATAAAATAAAAACACATAGAATTATAAATTATTAAAAAATAAAAATTATGAATATCAAACGAATCTTTGGTGCATTATTAACGGCTCTAGGAATAGGAGGCCTTATCTATGATGCGGTTATATTTACAAATACTTCTGGTAGTGAAAAAGATATAAAATCTTTAGTTATTTATGGAGTTTTAGGAACTGTCTTCTTTATAGCAGGAATTAGTTTGATCCGAACTACAAAAGATGAATCTTAATTTTCTATTGGTTATTAATATCCTTTTGAATACAAGATAGTACTTTTTCTGGTTTGCCAGGTTGGCGCAACGGCATCAAGAACATAGAAGTTTTCCAACCTTCCGTCTATGACCAACGAATAGGTACACGAGCTTGATACCCGTTAATCAGTTAATAGTAATCTCTTTTGAATATATTTTATTGTTCTTTTCTAATTTTTATCTACAAATAATTCACACTTTCTATATTTAGATTTTTATCAAAAATATAATGTATTGGTATGCCTGTCGGAATTTCAAAACTGACAATTTCTTTTTCACTAATTCCTTCTAAATACATTACCAAAGCTCTAAGACTATTTCCGTGAGCAACTATCAAAACATTTTGTCCTGCTTTCAGTTTTGGTTGTATTTCCTTTTTATAATACGGGACAACCCTATCACTTCAAGAATTATTTTTAAAGATTCCTGTGCTCTTTTAAAGACAGAGGTAAAGGCAATACTAAAATCAAATCCTTTTAAATTGTTTCCAGCGCGCTTGGCTTCTTCTTTTCCAAACGGAGTCTGTTTTACATCGACATTTCCTGTAAAGCAGTTTTCAAAATTATAAATCGATTGCCCGTGCCGAATAAGTGTTAATACAACCATACTTATTTCTTTATTACATTTTTTTTGCCCAAAAAACACTTAGAAATGTGATAGGGAATTCCATACTCTAAGTTCGGTTAAATAATGCTATAATTCAGGATAATTCATCCTTTTTTTAAAATGTAAAACGCAGATTATAAATCAAAGTGTAACCGTAAATTCTATAATTATCTTCAAAAATTATATAACTCGATTTTGAGCTTATGTGGTCATCTTTGTAACCTATATATTTCTGGATTCGGATAATCCCGTTGAGAAAATTCAAAATAGTAATTACAAAAAAAAAAAAGATATGGAACCTCAAATTGGAATCAGTAAACAAAACTTACAAAAAAGCATTGCCTTTTTATCTTCAATTTTGGCAGATGAAATGACATTATACATCAAAATAAGAAAATTCCATTGGAATGTATCGGGAAATAGTTTTATGGAATTACATAAATTATTCGAAAATCAATACAAGCAATTGGAAGCATCGATTGATGAAATTGCTGAGCGTATCAGTAAATTAGGAGGAAAAACAATTGGTACTATGAATGAATTTTCGGAACTGACGAGACTTAAAGAAAATCCAAATAAATATCCTTCACAAAAAGATATGATTCTTGAACTCTTAGAAGATCAAGAAACTGTTATTGTGCAATTGCGAGAAGATATAAAAATCTGCGCTGAAGAAAATAGAGATGCAGGGTCGGCTGATTTTATGACTGGATTGATGGAGGAGCATGAAACAATGGCTTGGATATTGAGACGATACTTGAGTTAGAAATAAAAAAAACCTATAAAACTATTGAAATGTTTAAAGCAAAAAAAGAATTAGCATCAAGTTCCAAAAGTCATTGCAAGGTGGGAAAAATAATTTCACTTAAAAAAGGTTTGGGTGATTCTTGCGCAATTCAGATTGATTTTAAAACGGACGCCTTTAAAAAATCGAATATTCTGTTTACAGAAAGAGTAAAAAATCTTTAAGTATCTTTCTGAATGCAAAATTTTAAAAAACAAAGGCCATGTATCATATTACAATTATTTCCTCTAGTATAAGAACAGGTCGCAAAAGCCACAATGTTGCGTTATACTTGCAAAACTATATTGTAGAAAATAAATTGGGTACAGTAGAATTATTAGACTTGAAAAGCTACAATTTCCCTCTATTTGAAGAGCGCTTACAGTTTCAGGAAAAACCTAAAATTGCGACATTGGAATTTGCAGAGAAAATAAAATCTTCGGATGGAATCATTATGGTAACACCCGAATATAATGGAGGTTTTCCAGCAAGTCTAAAAAATGTTATTGATCTATTGTATGCGGAATGGGAACACAAACCTATTGGAATTTCAACTGTTTCGGCTGGAGAATATGCAGGATCACAAGCTTTGATTTTTTTACAGTTTTTACTTTGGAAAATAAAAGCGTTTACCATCCCTGCCACTTTTCCGATAGCAAAAGTACAAGAGGAATTTGACAATTTAGGAAATGCGTTGCACAAATCCCAAACTGATGAAATGGCTTCGGTGTTTATAAAAGAATTACTTTGGACTGTCAAATTAACTAAAAAAGAGTATTATCAATCGGATGTGATTCGTTTTTAAAAAAATAAAAATCCCAATTCGAGTTTTTTTTTTACAGGAATTTTTCTGCAAAAAAAAACACTCGAATTGACATTTAGAATAAGTCCCATAATTTTATTTCTTAAAAGAATCAAAATGATAACTTCATCCTCAACAACTGTCACAAAGAAATTATTTTTATTTTTTCTAATTATTGCTGGTTTATATTACGGTCAGATTTTTTTAATGCCTTTTGTCATTGGCGGAATTCTGGCAACACTATTTTTGCCTTTTTGCAATAGGATGGAAAAAAAGAAATTCCCAAAAGGATTAGCTGTATTTCTTTGCTTACTGACCTTATTAGTTTTTATTTCGGCAATAATTGCTCTATTAAGTTGGAAAATATCCGATGTTTTTAATGACATCACGCTCTTGAAAGAAAAAGCATTAGACACAGTTGCGTACATCCAAAAATACATTTTCAAACATTTTAATATTTCTGTCGCAGAACAATTTAAAATCCTGAATGAGGAAAAACCTTCCTATTCCAGTATGATGCAAATAATATTGAGTTCATTTGCAGCAATAGTAACGAATCTTGTTTTGGTTACTGCTTATTTTTTATTTTTATTGTATTATCATTCCCATATAAAACAATTTATTTTAAAGCTTACTGCGGTTTCTGAGCAAAAATCAATGGAGCTAATCTTACATAAAATAGCCAAAGTATCGCAACAATATTTGTTCGGACTTTCGAAAATGATTGTTTGTTTATGGATCATGTATTATATTGGTTTTAGTTTTATTGGATTAGAAAATGCGTTCTTTTTTGCCATACTCTGCGGATTCCTGGAAATCATTCCATTTGTGGGAAACATAACAGGAACATCACTAACAATTTTGATTGCAGCCATGCATGGAGGCGATCTAATGCTGCTTGCAGGTATAGCCGTTACTTATGGAATTGTGCAATTCATACAAGGTTGGGTGCTTGAGCCTTTGATGTTAGGACCTCAAGTAAAAATTAACCCATTGTTTACTATTATTGCGTTGGTATTGGGTGAACTCCTTTGGGGAATACCAGGAATTATTTTGGCAATACCATTAACTGCCATGCTAAAAATCATGTGTGACCATGTAGAATCCCTAAAACCGTATGGCTTTTTGATAGGAGAAATTGAAAGCAAAAAATCTGGTGATTCTCATTTTTTTAAAAAAATAAAAACTTTTTTTAGTCATTAAATTGCCAGTGCTGCCAAAAATCATTAAGAATCACTCTTAAATGACAGCAAACTTTCAATATCTCTTATAAGATTAATATAAAAGCAAACCGATTCTAATCTTTTTATTTAAACAAACAATTAAAAATCAATACATTAAAAATACAAAAGGTGTGAATCATACAACTATTATCAAAAGTTATGTAACACTTAAAGTCAAATTGTAGATGATCTTTGGTACAAACAATTAAAAAACCATAAAAATGAAAAAATTAGTATTATTGTGCATGTGCTTTTCATTTGCATATATGAACGCAGCAGAAACCGAAATTGGAAAAGAAAAAGTGGCAATGTCTGATGGCATAGCTCTTTATAGCGGAAATCCAGAAAATATTTTAGACAAAAAAGACATTTTTTTTGAAATAACCGGAGGTTTAACAGCAAGTCTTTTGGATATTAAAAGAGATGCTGATAATGATGGTGTAGCCGATAAAGATGATAAATGTCCTGACACTCCTGCTGGTGTAGCAGTAGACAAAACAGGTTGTCCGATTGATAAAGATATTGATGGTGTTGCCGATTATCGTGATGAATGCCCAGATGTTGCCGGATCTGCAACTTTGAATGGTTGCCCTGACAGAGATAAAGATGAAATAGCCGATGCCAAAGACCGTTGTCCTGATATTGCAGGTCCTGCTGCTTTGAAAGGCTGTCCTGATGTTGATAAAGATGGTGTCGCCGATATTGATGATACTTGTCCAAATACAACTGCAGGCTACAAAGTAAATGCATCAGGATGTCCTTTGGATAATGATAATGATGGGGTAGCCAATGAACAGGATCTTTGTCCAGATACCGCTGGACCACTATCTCTGAAAGGTTGTGCAGATACTGATGGCGATGGAGTTACAGATAATAATGACCGTTGTCCCAATGAAAAAGGCAATATCATAGACAAGGGTTGTCCCACAATAGCTCCTGTCGATGTGAAAAAAATAGCTGATATTGCAGGTAAGCTTTTCTTTGAAAATGCCAGTGCTGAATTAAAAATGTCGTCTTATGCTCAACTTGATTATTTGGTAATCATATTAAAACGTTATAATGCGACTGATTTACAAATTGGAGGACATACGGATAACATTGGTGGTGATATAGACAATATAAATTTATCACAACAACGAGCAGAATCTGTAAAGACCTATTTAATCAGCAAAGGAATACCTGAAACTAGACTTACAGCATTAGGATTTGGAGATGGTAAACCAATTGCCAATAACAAAACTGCTTCAGGTAGAGCCAAAAACAGAAGAGTTGAATTGGTAACAACTTACAAATAGTTTATTTTATTTTTTTGAATATTTTTTTCTCTGAAGAGGTTGTTGCAAAACAGCCTCTTTTTTTTGTTTTAATAATTGGAAACAAAGCATTATCGTGATTGCATTAAGCACAAATACTAAACCACAACTGCATACTACCTTTTATAAAAAAAACACACACAAATAGATTAATATCAATATGTTATTTAGTAATCACATGAGTTTATTTCTCCAATAAAAGTGTGAATGATACAATTATTAAGAAAAGTTTTGTAACTATAAAAGTTGATTTACGAATGACCTTTGACTAAATAATTAAACAAAAACACAAATGAAAAAGTTACTATTTTTATGTACGTGCTTAGCATTTACATTTATTACAAATGCACAAACCGAAGATCGAAAATGGAACATTGGAATATCTGGTGGTGCAACACAGTATAACGGAGACCTCGGAAATGATTTTTATAAAACCGATATGACGTTTTATGGAGTTGGAGGTTTGTCTGTTTCGAGATATTTAGGAAAATATTTTGATTTGAACTTAGCTGCAAATAAAGGAACCGTTGCTTACAACCGTCCTGATGGTTATTTCAACAGTGAGTTTTCATCACTTGCACTGAATTTAAAAATTAATTTATTAAATCCAGATTATGTGGTGAGACCTTATATTTTTGGAGGTTTGGGAGTTATGCTTTTTGACAAAAAACTAGATGTAGATAGTAAAAAAATCGATTACCTATTGCCAACAGCAGGTGGTGGATTAACATTCAGACTGACGCCAGTTGTGATGCTTAATGTGCAAGAAACATTCATGTTTACTGATGGAGACGACAGAGACGGCGTTTCTGGAGGAAGCAAAGATTCGTTTTTGATGCATACTGTAGGATTGTCTTTCAACCTAGGAGAGAAAAAAGATGCCGATAATGATGGCGTTTCAGATAGAAATGATAAATGTCCAGATACTCCTGCTGGCATACTTGTCGATAAGAATGGTTGTCCTCTTGATAAAGACAATGATGGTGTTGCCGATTATTTAGACGAATGTCCAGATGTTGCTGGCTCAGCAGCCTTGAATGGTTGTCCTGATAGAGATAAAGATGGTGTAGCCGATGCTAAAGATCGTTGTCCTGATGTTGCGGGACCAGTAGCTTTAAGAGGTTGTCCAGATGCAGATAACGATGGTGTTGCAGATATCGATGATAAATGCCCAAATACACCAGCAGGCCAAACTGTTAATGAAGCTGGATGTCCTATGGATAACGACAAAGATGGCGTTGTAAATAGTGAAGACCGTTGTCCTGAAGCTGCTGGACCAATCGCACTAAAAGGTTGTCCTGATACTGATGGTGACGGTGTTCCAGATATTGATGACCGTTGTCCTACAGTAAAAGGAAATATTATAAACAAAGGATGCCCAGAAATAGCACCTAAAGATGTTAAAAGAATTGCTTATATCGCTGGTAAAATTTTCTTCGAAAATGCCAGTGCTACGTTAAAAACATCTTCTTATGTTGAACTTAACGAACTAGTTCTAATTTTAAATCGTTATGATGGAACTAAATTGCAAATTGAAGGTCATACTGATAGTAATGGAAGTGATGCATACAATATAAAATTATCACAACAACGTATGGAGTCTGTAAAACAATATTTGGTAAGTAAAGGTATTCCTGAGTCAAGATTACTTGCTTTAGGATTTGGAGAAGGTAAACCAATTGCAACCAATAAAACTGCTACTGGTCGTGCCAAAAACAGAAGAGTTGAATTAAAAACAACATACTAAAGAGTTTTTTTAATTGGTTTTTTTAATACTCTTTAAAAGGAGGTTGTTGGAAAACAGCCTCCTTTTTTTTGTAATAAAAATTCCGAATTTAGATAGAAGAATAACATTTTAAATGATACTTCATAGTGCTATCAGTTATTCAAAATCAGTGAATACTATAAGTTATAAAAATAAAAATGTAATACTATTAGCTATTATAATTAGACCTTTACAGTCTTAGAAAACAGAAAATGTAGTTCAATGAAAATGCCTTTCTGGAAAAGCATTTAAATATAGAGCATTCAAAACAAGAATTCATAAAATAGGTAAAAGGTAGGTTTGGGATGAATGGGGCTGTTGGAAACAACAGCCCTTTTCTATGAAAAGACAATTAAGATTCTTTCAAAATTTGATTAAAAGACTTTTATAAGAATGTGTAAATACTTTCAAATCTGTAAATAATAAAAGTAATTAAAAAAGTATTGAAACAATTTTCGGTATTATAAATTGACCTTTATGATTCTAATTTATACAAAAAAGTCAAACACAAAATCATGGTAGCAGTAAAGAAAGAAGGTGTACTTATCCAAAAAACAGCACTCGTTTTTGAGAATGAAGGTGTTCTAAATCCAGCTGTAATAAAAGAAGGAGAACATGTTCATCTATTTTATCGAGCAGTAAGCAATGGTAATTATTCAAATATAGGATACTGCAAACTCATTGGTCCACTTACTGTTGAAAGCCGGAACCTCACTCCCATTATTTTTGCTCAATTTGATTATGAATCACATGGCGTTGAAGACCCAAGAATTGTAAAAATTGAAGACATCTATTATATGACCTACACTGCCTATGACGGAATAAATGCATTAGGGGCTTTGGCTACATCAATGGATTTAGTAAAATGGGATAAAAAAGGCATAATTGTTCCTCAAATTACCTACAATGAGTTTGATGAGAATACGACAAAAAATAGAAAAAAAAATGACAAATACTTTCGCTATAATAACCATGAAGGAGTAACCAAAAAACAGGGAGAAAAAGTATTGTTATGGGATAAAAATGTGATTTTTTTTCCTAGAAAAATAAATGGTCTATTTGTTTTTTTGCATCGCATTAAACCTGATATACAAATTGTTGTTTCTGTAAAAAACTTGGAAGATCTTAATCCTCAGTTTTGGGAAACCTATTTCGAAAGTTTTGATGAGCGCATTGCTATGAAACCGAAATATGCGCATGAAGCGAGTTACATTGGCGGCGGTTGTCCTCCTATTGAGACTAAAGTTGGGTGGCTCGTCATTTATCATGGAGTACAGGATACCATCAAAGGATTTGTTTATTCAGCCTGTGCTTCCTTGTTGGATTTAAAAAATCCAATGAAGGAAATTGCACGATTGCCCTACCCCCTTTTTAAACCCGAGTTAATATGGGAACTAAAAGGTGAAGTCAATAATGTGTGTTTTCCAAGCGGAACTGCTTTATTTGAAGATACCCTATATATCTATTATGGAGCTGCCGATGAACGTATCGGAACTGCCTCTATGAGTATATCCGAATTATTAAAAGATCTAATGCTTAATACATTAAAAGATGAGAAATAGAATCCCCACACAAAACGCAAATAGCCTACCTGTTGGAATATTAAACACTGAATTCACAACATCTATTTCCAACCATTTGGTTTCTGAAACTGCAACAAAACTTCCCGAAATCCTGTTTATAACTACTTTTCCTCCAAGAGAATGTGGTATTGCGACCTATTCAAAGGATTTAATTGAATCCTTAAACAATAAGTTTAAAAATTCATTCAAAATAAAAATTTGTGCGTTAGAATCAGATGCAGAAAGACACCAGTATAATGAACCGATAAAGTACATACTCAATACGGATCAACCAAATGATTTATATCATTTATCCAAAAAGATCAATGCCAATAATTCAATTCAGATGGTATTGCTACAACATGAGTTTGGACTTTTTAAAAAAAACGAAGCCAATTTGATACAATTTTTTTATAAAATAAATAAACCAATAATAATTGTATTCCACACTGTATTACCCAATCCGGATAATTCATTTAAAGTAAATGTACAGGTAATTGGTCAACTAGCTCATTCGATAATTGTCATGACCCAATCAGCAGCTCGAATTTTAAAAAATGATTATGAAATTGATCCTGAAAAAATAACCGTAATAGCACATGGAACCCATTTGGTACCTCATTCAGACAAAGAACTTTTGAAAGAAGAATATAATTTGGCCGGAAAAAAAGTGCTTTCGACTTTTGGATTATTAAGTTCGGGGAAAAGTATCGAAACAACCCTTGACGCCATGCCCAGTATTATCAAAGAAAACAAGGATGTCTTGTTTTTAATAATAGGGAAAACACATCCATCTGTAGTAAAAGAAGAAGGTGAAAAATACAGAACGATGTTGGAGGCTAAAATTCAAACCTTGCAACTACAAAATCATGTTCTATTTGTCAACGCTTTTTTGCCGTTAACTCAACTTTTAGACTTTTTGCAACTGACCGATATTTATTTGTTTACGTCAAAAGATCCAAATCAAGCTGTAAGTGGAACATTCTCATATGCCATAAGCTGTGGTTGCCCTATTATCTCTACTCCTATTCCACATGCCAATGAAGTACTTAGCAAAGGTGCTGGAATCATAATCGATTTTGAAAATTCAAATCAATTAGCCAAAGAAGTCAATCATTTGTTACTGGATAATCTATTAAGAAAAAACATAAGTGCAAACGGATTGCATAAAATTGCCCCAACAGCTTGGGAAAATTCTGCAATAGCTCATGCCCTTTTGTTTAAAAAAACGGGAAGTAAAAATTTTAATTTAGAATATAAGATTCCAGAAATTAACTTGGATCATATCAAAAAACTAACTACTGATTTTGGCATGATTCAGTTTTCTATTGTCAATCAACCCGACTTAGAATCAGGATACACTATAGATGATAATGCCCGCGCGATGGTAGCCATGTGTGAACATTTTGAATTACATAAAGACAAAACTGACTTAAATTACATCCAAATCTACTTGAATTTTATAGCCTCTTGTTTGCAAGATGATGGTTCTTTTCTAAATTATGTTGATGAAGATGGCGATTTTACAGATCAAAACAACGAGACAAATCTGGAAGATTCTAACGGAAGAGCCATTTGGGCATTAGGATATTTGATCTCATTAGGAGCCATTTTGCCTTTAGATTTAGTAGAAAAGGCTAAATTAACTTTGCAACTGGCAATAGTCAATGTAACTAAAATACATTCGACTCGTGCAATGGCTTTTGTTATCAAAGGGTTGTATTATGCTAATTCTAAAGAAAAATCAAAACAAAATACGACAATAATTAAAAAATTAGCCGACCGAATGATTCAAATGTACAAACATGAATCCTCTCCCAATTGGAACTGGTATGAAAGTTACCTGACTTACGGAAACAGTATTTTGCCAGAAGCAATGCTTTGCGCCTATTTAAGCACAGGAGACAAAGATTATAAAAAAGTAGCCAAAAATACCTTTGACTTCCTTTTGGGCAAAATTTTTAAAGAAAACAGCATCAAAGTAATATCCAATAAGGGATGGATGCTTAAAAAAGATAGTGACGACAAACAAGTAATTGGAGGTGAACAACCCATTGATGTTGCTTATACTATTTTGGCGTTAAGCAAATTTTCTATAGCCTTCAAAGATCAAGAATATTCAAGAAAATTGAAGATTGGCTTCAGTTGGTTTTTAGGAAACAACCATTTACATCAAATCGTTTACAATCCTTGTACTGGCGGGTGTTATGACGGATTAGAAGATACCTATATCAATCTTAACCAAGGAGCTGAATCTACTGTCAGTTATTTAATGGCTCGATTGACTATTGAAAAAATGAGTAGACGCCATTTAAAATTGCATACTTCAAGTCAAGTTAATAAAGAAGTCTTTTTGAAACTAAGCCGTCCTAAAATAGGAGCTTAATGCGTGAATAATATAAAACTCATTACAAATTATGAAACTCTTTATGATACTAATGCATTGACCTTTGCTCATTAAAAAATGTAGCATTTCGATATATTAACCACCAACCTTAATTTGAATCCGATGAATACAAAAAAATCAATTGATGTGTTAAATATTTTTATTGGAATCAATTGCAACCGATTTGAAAGATACACGACGGCTTCAAAACAAACTAATGAAGCGGATTTAAAAACGTTGTTTGCCGTATTTCAAGAAAAAAGCAAAAGATGCAAAGCAGAATTGATTTCGGAAGTTCACAAATTAGGAGGAAAACCAACAAAAGATTCTGCTGCAATTTTATTGTTTTTTCGAATTTGGATGCAACTATTGTCTAATATCAAAATTAAAGATCGTGAAGATATACTGAATCGCTGTGAGTATGATACCGATGTTATTCTAAAAAAGTATAATTACCTTTTGAATAATAACATAGAGCATTTAACACCAAATCACCAAAATATGCTCAAAGCCCAACATCAATCAATAAAAAAAGATCATGACACTTTAAAAGGTCTTGGCGATTTATTGGTGACTTGCCGGAAATTTAACCTGGATACTTAAAGAAAATCTTCAGTCTCCTGAGATTTACATAATCAACTGTGCAACTCCATTATTAAAACCATGAATAGTCCTGTAAACAATATAAAAGTACCGATTGCTAAATCCTATCTGAAAAACATTTTTGAAGATATTGGCAAGGCAACGCTATTTGCCACACGCTTTTTTAAAGAAATTGTAAAACCTCCTTTTGAATTCAAAGAATTTATTTGGCAGTGTTACGCCATTGGATACAAATCCTTACCTATAGTAAGTATTACTGCTTTTATAATGGGACTCGTTCTTACTATACAATCTCGACCAACAATGGCCAAATTTGGCGCAGAGTCTTGGCTGCCCAGTATGGTTGGACTTTCATTAATACGAGAAATTATACCCGTAATCACCGCCCTGATTTGCGCTGGAAAAATAGCATCTGGAATAGGAGCCGAATTGGGTTCCATGAAAGTTACCGAGCAAATTGACGCTATGGAAGTTTCGACGATAAATCCTTACAAATATTTAGTAGCAACCCGAATTATGGCAACCACCATTATGATTCCAATTTTAGTTATTTATGCTGACTTTATTGGCATTTTTGGAGGTTATATTGGATACAACATTCATGAAAACATGGGCTTATACCGCTATTTCTCCAATGTATTAGAACACCTCGAATATTTGGACATACTGCCTGCAATACTAAAAACTTTTTTTTTCGGATTTGCTATTGGTTTAGTAGGTTGTTATAAGGGGTATAATGCCGAGAATGGCACTGAAAGTGTTGGAAAAGCTGCAAATACAGCAGTAGTTACAGCCTCCTTAGCCATCTTTGTTTTGGATATGATTGCTGTTCAGATAACTGATTTATTTTATTAAACTATGATACAGGACAAAACATTGAAGGATATAAAAAAAACAACGCATTCAAAAGAAACTATCATAGAATTAAAAAATGTCTGTAAATCTTTTGGTGATAATGCCGTTCTAAAAGGCATCAATCTTGCTGTGGAAAAAGGAGAAAATTTGGTGATTTTAGGTCGATCGGGTTCTGGTAAATCAATTACCATAAAATGTTTGGTAGGACTAGTACATGCCGATGAAGGAGAGATTACCATTTTTGGAAATGATATCACAAATTTGAAGGAATCAGATTTAAATAACATTAGAGTTCGAATCGGTTTTCTTTTCCAGAATGGTGCTTTGTATGATTCGATGACGGTCAGACAAAATTTGGAATTTACCTTAAAACACCATTCGCCAAATGCGACTTCTAATGAAGTTAACCAAGCCATTCTTGAAGCACTCGAAAGTGTTGGCTTAGAAGAAGCTATTGATAAAATGCCTTCCGAATTGTCTGGTGGTATGCGAAAACGAATTGGACTTGCCAGAACAGTCATCATTAAACCCGAAATCATTTTGTATGATGAACCCACAACTGGTTTGGATGCTATAACTTCAAGAGAAATAAGTGAACTGATATTATATGTCCAAAAAAAATACAAAACAACTTCGATCATCATTACGCATGATATGGCCTGCGCCAAACTGACCGGTAATCGAATTATGATTTTAAAAGACGGTGTAATATGTGCAGAAGGCAGTTATGCAGCATTAGAAAAAAGTAAGGACGAATGGGTTCGCTCTTTTTTCATTTAACAAATAAAATACTTAAATTATGTATAAAGAATCAGGTTTTACGTGGAAATTAGGAATGTTTGTAACAGTAGGATTGATTCTCTTTGTTGGAACCATATACTTTGTTGGAAAACAGAAAAATTTATTTGGATCTACTTTTACTTTGCAATCACAGTTTAAAACAGTTACAGGACTGAAAGTGGGCAATAATGTTCGGTTCTCTGGAATAAATATAGGAACAGTTAGCGAAATTGAGCTCATCACAGATTCAGCTGTAGTAGTAAAATTGGTTATCAAAGACGAGGTTCGACACTTTATAAAAACAGATGCCAAAGCAAGTATTGGATCTGATGGCTTGATGGGCGACAAAGTACTTACGATCTCACCCGGTACAACATCAAAAAATGCCGTAAAAGACAATGCTACAATTGCATCCCTCAAAGCGATTGAAATTGAAGATATTATGAAAGGAGTAAAAACCACAGTCGATAATGCCGCCGTAATTACGGATCAATTAGCCGAATTTAGTTTTAAAATAAATAACGGAAAAGGAACTTTGTCCAAACTGCTAATGGATGAGCAAATGGGTAATAGACTGGATGCCACTATGACAAATCTACAAAAAGGGACTAAAGGCTTTAATGAAAACATGGAGGCAGCAAAACATAACTTTTTATTGAAAGGCTATTTTAATAAAAAAGAAAAAGTAGCTGCCAAAAAGAAAGAGGAAATTGAAAAAGAAAAGAATTCAAAATCAAAAGTTGCCAATCCGTGAATTATGAAATCTTTAGAATTAATAGTATAACATAATATCCGGGTTTCAATATCACCTTTGTTGTATCAAAATTAAAAGAGAATATATATTCCATTCTCTTCAAAAATGATGAATGATGATGAATAGAAACATTTAAAAACAAAGAAAATGAAAACATTAAAACTAATTGCCGTAGCAATATTCTTGTTTGTCTCAACAGCAAACCATGCACAAGTTTCAATAAACGTAAATTTTGGAACACCACCACAATGGGGGCCTGTTGGCTACTCTGAAGTATCCTATTATTATTTGCCAGATGTAGAATCCTATTATGACATACGTGCACATCAATTTATATTTTTAAGCAATGGTATATGGATAAGATCCGGTAATTTACCCAATCGCTATAGAAATTATGATTTATATAACGGCTACAAGGTAGTGTTAAATGACTATCATGGATCAAGACCTTATGGTCATTACAAAGAACACAAAGTAAAATATTACAGAGGGTATAATAAAGGACATCAAGAAAACTACAGATCAGCATCAAATTACAAACCTCGCCATGATGATAATCATGGCAATGGTAATCATAATGGAAACCAAGGCAATCATGGTGATCATGGCAATGGAAATAATGGTCATAAAAATGGTAAACATTAGGTTCTTATTGTATGAAAACCACAAAAGAACTGAATGACCGAATCTTGAAGATAACAATGGTAATACGAAAAGAATATCCTGAGTTATCAAAGTATCTTCTAGAAATGCCGGAAACCATTCCATATATCGAAACTCCTGAAATGAACAAAAAAGTTTTGAAAGAATACCTAAATTCTTTAAAAGAAATTTTAGATAAATATGCCCCAAATCACAGTATTGATATTTAAAAATAAAGAAGATGAAAACGGAAAAAAAATTAGCTATTTGGATGAATCATTCAATCGCTCACATCATAGAATTTAATGATCAATGGAATGAATTAAAAACAATTGAATCTAATTTTTCACATATTGATAAAGTAGAAAGCCTTGCAAAAAGCGAATTATTAATGCATAATAAGGAACAGCAATTACAAACTGAATTCTATAAAAAACTGGAAGAAATAATTTTGAAATATGATGATGTATTGCTCTTTGGACCTACAAATGCAAAAGCAGAACTATTCAATAAAACACAAAAAGACCATCGCTTTGTTAATACAAAAATTGTAATCAAAGAAGCGGACAAAATGAGTACAACCCAAAAAATCTTTTTTATATCAGATTATTTTGAAACCGTAAAAGCGTAAATGCTCTTTAAAAAATAAATTTAAGACAACGGGAACGTTTGTTAAAGATTTAGGATTAGCCCTACTATTAAATTGGTGGGGCTTTTATATTAGTTATAAATAAAATATCATGAACAAAATATATAGTCATACCGAAATTCTTTTCGAAAAATTAGTCTCAATCGCAACTACAATATTGGGGAATTCTATATCGTTTCTTATCGCATTAAGTTTAGTATTGTTTTGGTGGATCAATAGTTTATTTACATACAATGATGCACATCTGATTATTGGTGATATCATTTTTGGAGTTACTTTCCTGAGTTTATTCATTATCCAAAAATCGTTCAATCGTTTCTCAGCTTCCTTGCATCTCAAAATAAACGAATTAGTTTCTTCACACGAACCAGCAAGCAATTCGGTAATGAATGCAGAAATTAAAACTGAACGAGAGATCACAGAATTATCAAAAGAATATTCCGAATTAGCAGAACAAATAAATGAATTGGAAGAAGAAATAAAAGACGGATTTAATAGCGAATTGGATAAAGCTTTGGATGAGGCAGAAAACCATATCAAAGAGTAAAATTAATGATGCATAACAGTACGAAAACTGTAAATGATGTAACTCTTTGCAAAAATTTTGTAACCCTTTTATTTTCAAATCACCCCACCTTTGTAGTGTCGTGAAACTACTTTCACACTTAATAATAACAAGATGAACACAACAGAGCTAAAAGGAAATTGGGACGAACAAAAAGGGAAATTGAAACAAAAATTTGCTGCCTTAACAGATAATGATTTGTTATTTGCTGAAGGTAAAAAAGAAGAAATGATGGGTAAACTTCAAATCAAATTAGGAAAAAGCAAAGAAGAACTTCACAAAATTATTCAAGCACTTTAAAATAGTGATTGGAAGTTGTATCCATTTGATCTCTTTACGGATTTAAATGGATACAATTTTTATCAAAAGCATAACTCTAAATATAATTAATATGAAAAAATCAATTTTCACCATTGCAATTGCCTCTTTTGCAATTAGTTCAATCGTTACAAGTTGCAAACCAAATACTGAAAAAGAACAAGATGCCCAAGAGAACGTTGACAGTGCAAAAGTTGCTGTAACAGAAGCCGAAGCGGATTTGGACGAAGCCAAAAGAGCTGCTACAGCAGAAGAATGGCAACAATTTAAGGAAGATACCAATACCAAAATTGAAGAAAATAATGCTAAAATAGCCGATTTGAAATTGGAAATCAAAAAAACTGGAAATGATATCGATAAAACCTACCAAAAAAATATCGATGCTATGGAACAAAAAAATAAAGAACTTAAAATAAAAGTTGATTCATACAAAAATGATGTCAACAGTGATTGGAAATCTTTTAAAAGAGAATTCAACCATGATATGGATGAACTTGGAAATAGTCTAAAAGATTTTACAGTAAATAACAAAAATTAAATAAATACGTTATATAGTTGTGATTGTATATGATTGCAACGAATTATTAATTTTAAAAAAAACAATAATCATGAGCAACCTTCTTTACACAATCGCAGTTATACTTGTTATTTTTTGGGCAATCGGTTTCTTTGCCTATAGTGCAGGATCTATAATACATATATTGCTTGTAATCGCATTAATAGCAGTAATATTAAGAATAATTCAAGGTAGAAAAATTTTATAATTAATCATTAAAAAATTGAGATATGAAAGCAAATAAAATCGCATTAGGAGTTTTGGGCGGTATAGCCGCAGGAGCTGTTGTAGGGATATTGTTTGCCCCTGCAAAAGGAGCAGATACAAGAAAAAAAATGCTGCAAAAAGGCAATAACTTAGCCGATGAATTCAAAAGCCAACTGGAGAATTTATCAGGAACAATAAAAAACAATTATGATAAAATGTTTCATGACGGTAAAAACATAATTGCTGAAAGAAAATCAAAATTTGATGATATAATGGACATTAACAGTTAGAATTAGAAACAAACAACAAAAAAGTAAAGCCAAATTGTGTACAAAGCAATTTGGCTTTTTTTTATGGAATGTTGAAAATACAGACTGCGTATTATACAACGAATGGCTTGAATTCTGTAACAACTTTCTGAGATAATCTGCCAACCTTTGCTATATAAATAATTTAATCCAAAAAAAAAATGAATACTAAAAAACTTTTTTCGACAATTGTAATGGCTGTTGTTGTTTTGATTTCGGGATGCTCAAAGGATGATAGTGAACAAGCAACTGGTGAAGCTCCAATTGTTTCATCAGTAAATCCAGAAAATGGTACTCTAAATGTACCGCTGGACAAAACCATTTCAGTGGTTTTTAACCAAGAAATGAAAGCCTCCACCTTTGACTCATCCTCTTTTACAATAAAGGGAACAACATCAGTTGCTGGAACTGTTTCCATGATTGGAAAAATAGCATCATTTACACCAACAACTGCACTTACAGCCAATACAACATACACAGGAACCATCAGAACAACTGTGCAAAATACGTTTGGCCAAACCTTAGAAACGGATTACGTTTGGACATTTAGTACCGGAAATACATTAAATCCAATGGTAATTTCAACAGATCCTATCAATAAAGCAACTAATGTAGTTCTTAATAAAGTAGTTGCTGTAAATTTTAATATGCCAATGAATCAAACTACTATAAACACAAACTCCTTTACAATCAAACAAGGAACAACGGTTATTGCAGGAAACGTTACATATATAGGAACAACAGCTTATTTTAAACCAAGTGCTTCTTTGATGGCAAATACGCTGTACACAGTTACAATTACCACAGAAGCCAAAAACATACAAGGAACAGCATTAAGCTCTAATTATGTTTGGACGTTTACTGCAGGTGCTACAACAGCACCAACGGTTATCTCAACGGATCCTTTAGATAATGCAAAGGCAATATTGCTTGACAAATCGATTTCAGCTACTTTCAGCATTGCTATTGATCCTAAAACCATCAATGATAAAACATTTACTGTAAAAAATGGAACTGTTGCAGTGGCAGGAATTGTAACCTACACAGGCACAACGGCCACTTTTGACCCAAGTGCAAATCTTTTGCCGGGAACAATCTATACTGCAACAATTTCTGGAGCCAAAAATATGGCTGGTATAGCTTTAGCAAACGATTATGTTTGGAATTTCAGCACCAGTTCTTCATTAGTTGGTAACGTCGTAAATCTTGGATCAGCTGAGAGATTCGGTATCCTAGCAGGTGTAGGAGTAAGCAATAATTCAGGTTTTAGTGAAATAAGAAATATGGATGTAGGTATATATCCTGGTGTGCGTTCTTCGGTTACAGGATTTCCGCCTGCAATCATCGTTGAAGGCGCTATTTATGCTTCTGATGACATTGCTCCTCAAGGTATTGGAGCTATGTTAATAAAAGCAAAACAAGATTTGACAAATGCCTATCTTTTTGCCGAAGGAGCTTCAACACCTGCACCAGCAACAGTATCTGGTGATCAAGGCGGAAAAACATTGGCCCCTGGTATTTACAAATCTACATCTACCTTGTTAATACAATCTGGGGATTTAACTCTTGATGCACAAGGTGACGCTAATGCAGTTTGGATTTTCCAAGTAGCATCCGACTTCACAACTGTAGGTGGAGCTGGTGGAAATGTAATCTTAAGTGGAGGCGCTCAGGCAAAAAATATCTTTTGGCAAGTGGGTAGATCCGCAACAATTGGAAACTATACCAACTTTAAAGGAAATATATTGACATTGACTTCTATAACAATGAATTCACATGCTACACTACAAGGAAGAATGTTGGCCAGAAATGGAGCGATCGTCATGACCGATACTAACATTATCTCTAAACCATAAATATTTTAGCCCTAAAATCAGATAGCCCTAAAGTACAACTCGATAATACAAAGGATAGGTAATAAAAAAGCCTATCCTTTTTTTTGTTTTGCAATTTTAACATAAAACTATCTGGATATGCTCTCCTTGTTCCAAAAAAAATATAATGCTGGACGTGCTTTATGTTTCTATGTTTTTTTGAGAGAAAAAAAATGTTTCTAAAAAAAGAGTTCCATTAGCATCACTTACGAAAAAAAATAAAACATCCAACTTAAAAAAAAACAGGAGCCTATTTAATTTTTATAACTAAATGTAGTCTATTAGCTTAATTTAAATGACTATTTTTACTCTTAAATTTTCATAAAATGAATCCAAACGAACAATTAATATATAAATTCTATACTGCTTTCGCAAAAGCTGATACCAAAACAATGTGCGAATGTTATCACAATGATATTCAATTTCAAGATCCTGTTTTTGGTATTCTAAAAGGAGACGATGTCAATCAAATGTGGAAAATGTTAATAGAAAAAAGCAAGGGAAATATTAAAATTGAATTTTCAAACATCAAGGCCAATGAGTATTTAGGTTCAGCCAAATGGGTTGCTACCTATAACTTTAGCAAAACCAATAGAAAAGTAGTTAATGTTATTTATGCCCAATTTAAATTTCAGGATAATCTAATTATTAGGCATACCGATAATTTTGACATTTGGAAATGGTCCAAGCAAGCACTGGGGTTCAAAGGATTGCTATTGGGTTGGACAGGTTTTATGCAAAAGCAAATACATAAACAAGCTCTTTATTCTCTTGATAACTATAAAAAAAAATCAAATGATTGAAACAATAAGAACCTTGTTTAACCGTGACCTCAATAGACTGAAAATAGAAATTGAATCGTATCAAAATGAAAGTAAGATTTGGCACATCGAAAAATCAATTTCTAATTCTGCAGGGAATCTTTGTTTGCATTTAATAGGGAATCTGAATACATATATAGGTGCACAAATTGGAAATACAAATTACTTGAGGAATCGCGAGTTGGAATTCTCCAATAAAAATGTTCCGAAAGCTTTATTGCTTGCCCAAATCGAAACAACAATTCAAATAATCAATGACTCTCTAACCCTTCTAGCGGATGAGGATTTAAAAAAAGAATATCCAATTTTAGTCTTTGAAACTAAAACATCAACTGAATTTCTATTAATTCACCTAACCACCCATCTTGCCTATCATTTAGGACAAATCAATTACCATAGAAGATTACTTGATAGGTAATCTCTTTAAATTACTAACTATTGATAATCAGTATAGTGCAATTTAGATTATCAATTTATCAAAAGTGTTTAATATAAAATAATAGGTAAAAAAGGTTCCTTATCGTTATAAATACTTCAAGTTATATTTTAAATACGCGATATTTAGAATAAAATTCTAAAAAAAATATTTTTTAACAATATAAAACTTATTAAAAACATTAACTATAAATTTTCTCTATAACGTAATAGCTTCTAAGAATAATCAATAAAATATAAAATAATCAAAAAAATAATTACTTAAATTTGAATACTTTAATTATTATTCAAAAATTAATCTTAGCGCCTTTTCAATCTCAAAAATCCTTAAATTTACTAGTATAAATCAGTTTTTATAAAACAATACACGTTAACTAAATAATTTTTATTAAAATGGAAAGTACGACCGAAACACTATATTTTAAGCCAGGCAATTGGAATAATGCAATTGATGTTTATGATTTCGTTTTGCAAAATATTACACCTTATGAAGGAGATCAAAGCTTTTTAGTAGGACCTTCTGAGAAAACTAAAACACTCTGGGATGTTTGTAAAGACTCTTTACTTCAGGAGCGAAAAAATAACGGTTGTTTATCAATTGACACTAATGTAATTTCAAACATAACCTCTTTTGGACCAGGATATATTAATAAAGAAAACGAAGTCATTGTAGGTTTACAAACCGATATGCTTTTAAAAAGAGCCATGAAGCCCTTTGGAGGTATTAAATTGGTGGAATCAGCAGTAGCTGAAAGAGGATTGAAAGTTTCTGATGAAGTAGTGAAAATTTTCAATTATGCCAAGGATCATAACCAAGCCGTTTTTAGTGCTTATGATAGCGAAATTAGGGCCTATCGTTCTAAACATTTATTAACCGGATTACCTGATAATTATGCTAGAGGTAGAATTATTGGTGACTTTAGAAGGATTGCACTTTATGGTATCGATAGATTAATCGAAGCAAAAAAAGCTGATTTTGCAGCTGTTGCAGGTGAAATGACAGATCATAAAGTACGTTTGAGAGAAGAAATTTCAGAGCAAGTCAAAGCATTGCAAGACATGAAAATCATGGCCAATTCTTATGGTATTGACATTGCTGTCCCTGCTTCCAACGCACAAGAAGCGGTACAATTTACATACTTAGCTTATTTAAGTGCTGTTAAGGAACAAGACGGAGCTGCAATGTCTCTTGGAAATGTGTCTTCTTTCTTGGATATTTATATTGAAAATGATTTGAAATCAGGTTTAATAACTGAAGAAGAAGCACAAGAATTTATCGATCAGTTTGTGATGAAACTTCGTTTAGTACGTCATTTAAGACCAGGCGCTTATGATGAAATTTTTGGTGGAGATCCAACTTGGGTTACCGAAGCCATTGGTGGTCAGCTTAATGATGGAAGAACCAAGGTAACCAAAACTTCTTTTAGATTCTTGCAAACACTTTATAATTTAGGAGCCTCACCAGAACCGAACTTAACTATTTTATGGTCTAAAAATTTACCACAAGGATTTAAAGATTTTTGTGCTCAAGTTTCTATCGATACTTCATCGCTTCAATATGAAAATGATGATTTGATGCGTACCAACAGAGGTTCTGATGATTATGGAATTGCTTGTTGTGTTTCATATCAAAAAATAGGGAAAACTATTCAGCATTTTGGAGCACGTGCCAATTTACCAAAAGCCTTACTAATGGCCTTAAATGGTGGTAGAGAAGAAGATAAAGGATCTGTTGTCATTAGAAACATTCCTCAAATGGAAGATGGTATCCTAAACTATGATTCTGTAATGAATATGTTCAAAATAACTTTGGCCGAAGTAGCAAGAGTATATGCAAAATCAATGTACATTATTCATTATATGCATGATAAATACTATTATGAAAGAGCTCAGATGGCTTTAATTGATAGTGACCCAAACATCGACATTGCTTATGGTGCAGCAGGAATTTCTATCATTGCCGATTCCCTTTCAGCGATTAAATATGCCAAAGTAACTCCTGTAAGAAATGATATCGGATTAACTGTAGATTTTAATATTGAAGGCGATTTTCCAAAATTCGGAAATGATGATGACAGAGTTGACAGCATAGCCAAAGAAATTACGACTATTTTTATTGATGAATTAAGAAAACATATGGCTTACAAAAATGCCACTCCTACTCTATCTTTATTAACTATTACATCCAATGTGATGTATGGATCCAATACAGGTTCTACGCCAGATGGTCGTAAAGGTGGTGAACCTTTTGCTCCAGGAGCCAATCCTATGCATGGTAGAGATGTAAATGGTGCTATTGCTTCCTTAAATTCCGTAAGCAAATTGAATTATGAGGATGCTCAAGATGGTATATCCTATACCTTTACGATGGTGCCAAAATCTTTGGGTTCTGATAAAGAAGAGCAGGTTTCTAATTTGACAACCATATTAGACAGCTACTTTGACCGAAATGCACACCACTTGAATGTGAATGTATTGGATAAAGAAACGTTAATGGATGCTTACAATCATCCCGAAAATTACCCTCAATTGACCATCCGGGTTTCTGGTTATGCTGTAAACTTTGTTCGATTGTCCAGAGCACACCAACTAGAAGTTATTACCAGAACTTTCCATGATGCTATGTAAATTATTAAAAACTATAATTTTGAATTAAACCATTAACCTGTCTAAAAAAACTACATTCAGTTTAATTTTTAGACAGGTTTTTTTAATCTTTTCATTCATATGTATTTTCCGCAACAAGAATATATTGACGATTCAATAGATGCAAACAATCCAGACTTATTGAGAATTCATTCCATTGAAACCTTAGGAACACATGATGGTCCTGGAATTCGAATGGTTGTTTTTGTTCAAGGGTGCCAGTTCAGATGTTTGTATTGTCAAAATCCCGATACTTTGGATATTCATGGTGGTACTTTTATTTCAATTGAAGAACTAATTGAGAAAGCATTGCATCAAAAATCTTATTTTAGTAAAAAAGGAGGTGTCACTGTCTCTGGTGGAGAACCTTTATTACAGCGTGAAAAATTAATTCACTTTTTTGATCGATTACATGAAAATGGAATTCATACCTGTTTGGATTCAAATGGTAGAGTTTTAGATTCAAAGACAGAACAACTACTAGAACGAACAGATTTATTGCTTTTGGATGTCAAACACATCAATAAAGATTGGCATAAAAAATTAACGGGTTTAAAAAACAAGACTACATTACGCGTAGCAGAATATCGAGAAAGTACTGGAAAACCAATGTGGTTACGCTATGTATTGGTTCCAGGTTGGAGCGACCAAGAAGAATATCTGCATGAATGGGGGCAACATTTCACATCGTATAAAACTGTAGAAAGAGTTGAAATCATCCCATTTCATCAAATGGGAAAGCACAAATGGGAAATTTTAGGTTTAGAATATCAATTAGCTGATACGCTTCCGCCTACCGCAGAAGAAGTAAACAAAGCTGCCGAAATATTCAGACTTTATTTCAAAAATGTAAAAATCAAATAAGGTCTTTATAACTTTACAATATTACAATCATGTCAAAAAATAAATATTTGATCGTATTGGCAGGTATGATTATGCAACTGTCAATTGGGTCGATTTATGCTTATAGCAAATGGATAGAACCCTTATCAAAGGAATTAAACTGGGATGCTCACGATACCAAAACAGGATTTAGTTTAGCTATTTGCTTTTTAGGATTAACGGCCGCTTTTATGGGTAAATTTACGCAAAAAATTGGTCCAACAAAAGCGGGACTAATAGCCGCACTATTTTTAACGATCGGATTGCTAGGTAGTGCCTTGGCCGTCAAAATGAGTTCTATCTATTTGTTCTATTTAACTTTTGGCGTTTTACAAGGTGTTGGATTAGGTTTTGGATACATTGTACCTGTTTATACTGTTGTAAAATGGTTTCCTGATCGTCCAGGATTGGCTTCTGGTATTATCATTATGTCATTTGCATTGGGTTCTTTATTTGCCTCTTTTTTAATTGGACCTTTGTATACTTCGTTAGGATTGTCTGGCGCATTCTTAACTCTCGGAATTTGTTATGGAATTTGCATGCTTTTGAGTGCATTGTATTTATCCAATCCTTTGATTACCGATGCCTCACAAAACATTCATGTTGATTTGACTCCAAAAGAAATTATAACCGACAAACGTTTCATTGCACTATGGCTATTGTTGTTCTTGAATGTATGTGGAGGAATTGCCATAATCTCTAAAGCGGCAATTTTAGGAGAAGAAGTCGTAGGAATGAGTACAACACAAGCTACAATGTTTGTAGCTATCATCGGTTTGTTCAATGGATTGGGACGTTTGTTCTGGTCAAGTATTTCAGATAAAATTGGCTGCTGGAGAACTTTTATGATCTTTATCGGGATAAACGCTGTCTGTTTCGCTTTAATACCGACTTTTTCAACCAATCAAACCTCATTTCAAACCTTAACTTTTATTATTATTGCAGGATATGGTGCTGGTTTCGCAACAATGCCTTCCTTTGTAAAGAATATTTTTGGAAATGAAAAATACGGACAAGTACTTGGTTACACATTGACTGCTTGGTCAGCCGCAGCTTTTGTTGGCCCCCTATTATTGGGCTTAAGCACTGAAATCACTATTTTCTATCTTTTTGCCATATTACTTGTTATCGGTTTATTTGTTGGATTATGGCTTAAAGGATTGCTATTGAAACTTGCTTAATGGTATGGTATTAAAAACAAAAAAAGCAGACTATACTGAACTGCTTTTTTTGTTTGCTTTTTTATCAATATTTAACTACACTTTTCCATAATACATTGCTTTTACTATACCATCTGAAAGCCCTATTTTCGGGACATAAATTTGTCTGGCTCCACTCCATTTCATTGCATTGAGATAAATTCGGGTTGCTGGAACAATTACGTCTGCTCGATCTGGATTTAAACCTAATTGAGAAATTCTTTGTTCATAAGAAAGTGAACTTAAATAAGCATATTGAGCATTCATATAAATGTATGACAAAGGTTTTTCCTGAACTTTTCCGGACATTTTGAATAATTTATTAATATTTCCACCAGATCCTATTAAAGTAACTTCTTCATAATCGGCGGTATTATGTTTAATCCATTTTTCAATTTCATCCCAAACTACATCACAAACCATTTCATTTAGCAATCGAACAGTTCCTGCTTTGAAAGATCTTGAATTCACCATTTTTCCGTTAGAAAAGAGTGTAAATTCAGTACTTCCACCACCAACATCTACAAACAAATAAGTTTCATCCGTTTTTAATAAATGATGTAAGTCCGTAGAAGCTATTATGGCTGCTTCTTTTTTACCGTCAATAATTTCTATTTTAATATCGGCTTTCTTTTTTATTAAGGCTACTACTTCTTTTGCATTATAAGCTTCTCGCATGGCAGAGGTGGCAAATGCCATATATCGTTCTACTTTATGCACTTTCATCAACAAATTAAAAGCTTTCATGGCATCAATCATTCGCTCAATATTCTCAGGAGAGATTTCCCCAACAGTAAAAGCGTCTTGCCCCAAACGAATTGGAACACGAACTAATGAGCTTTTATTAAATTGGGTTTCTTTACCTTCTTCTTCCACTATATTGGTAATTAATAAACGCATGGCATTCGATCCAATATCAATAGCAGCATATTTTTTAATTTTAATCATATTCTCTAGGATGCGATTTATGTTTTAGAATTTAATTCTAATCTTAGCGTTTTTTTTAAATTTCTTTTAACTCACCAATCAGTTCAACCTTTCTCTGATAATACTTATAGGTTTCCAGTTGGGCTCTAAAAATTGGATTATTGTTTCTTATTCTATATTTATTATCTAATTTATACGAATGATATCGAGCCTTTACATTTCCTTTCCAACCGATATCAAAATTATCAATCAATTCATTTTTTATTTCCTGATCATATATTGGGCATGTTACTTCTACTCTTGCGTCAATGTTTCTGGTCATGAAATCCGCCGAGGAAATATAAACTTCAGTAAATCCGGCATTACCAAAAATATAAACTCTTGAATGCTCCAAATAGTTATCTACTATACTGATTGCTTCAATATTTTCACTCAATCCTTTCACTCCAGGAATCAATGAACAAATACCTCTTACTTCCAACTGAATCTTTACTCCAGCCTTACTAGCTTCATATAATTTATCAATCATATCCAAATCTGACAAACTATTCATTTTTAATTTCATATAGGTCTTTCGGCCTGCTATAGCATGCGCAATTTCTCGATCGATCATTTTCACAAAACGATGTCTTGTGTATTGGGGAGAAACAATTAGATGCTTGTAACGTTGCACTTTATAATTAATGTCAAAAAAATCAAATATTTTTGAAATGTCTTTTAATATTTGAGGATGACACGTAAAAAGGGTAACATCAGTATAAATCTTGGCAGTCGATTCATTAAAGTTTCCTGTCGAAATAAAGCCGTATCTTTTTATTTTATTTTTTTCCAATCTTTCGATTACACAAACTTTACTATGAACTTTCAATCCTTTAATACCAAATATCAATTGGATTCCTTCGGTTTGCATTTGTTCTGAATAAGAAATATTGGAAGCTTCATCAAATCTTGCTTGCAATTCTATTTGAACGATTACTTTTTTTCCGTTTTTGGCAGCATTAATTAAAGAGCTAATAATTTGAGAATTTTTGGCTAATCGATATAAAGTTATTTTTATTGAGGTCACTTTAGGATCTAAAGCTGCTTCACGCAAAAATTTTATTAAGTAAGCAAAGGATTGATAAGGAGCATTCAACAAATAATCCTTTTCGGCAATTTTTTCTAAAATACTGCCTTCAAGACTCAATCCGGGAATTGGGAGTGGATCATTTTTTTTATACAATAAATCAAATCTACCCAAATTAGGAAAATCCATATAATCTCTCCTATTATGGTATCTTCCTCCTGGGATAATACTATCTGTAGAATCAATATTCATTTTGTCTAGAAAAAATTTGAGGGTATCCTTATCTATCTCTTGATCGTAAATAAAACGAACAGGCTCCCCTATTCTTCTATCCTTAACACTGGATGATATTTTTTCAAGCATGCTTTTACTTAAATCACTATCAATGTCTAATTGAGCATCTCTGGTAATTTTAATCATATGCGCCGAAACACTTTCATAATTAAATATATTAAAAATACTACTCAAATGTAACCTTATCACATCATCAATTAAAATGACATATTGTTTTTCATTACTCGAAGGAAGTACCACAAAACGATTGACCATTTTTGGCATTTCTATAATGGCATAACGTACTTCCAAGTTTGTTTTCATTACCAATTTTACAGCCAAATATCCCAATGAATCTTTTAGAACAGGAAATTCTGCTAAGTCATTTAATATAATGGTAACAAGTTCCGGGCTTAACTTTTGTATAAAAAATTCTTTTAAAAAAACTTCTTGCTCCTTATTAATATCATTTTCATGAATAATAAAAATATTTTCAGTTTCTAATTGTTCTTCTATATTACTCAGAATTCTTAAACTTTCGGATTGCTGTTGAATAACAATTCCTGTTATATCTTTGATTAATTGTTGTGCAGATACACCTCCAAAATATTTTTCGCCCGAAATACCACTCAAACTTAATCGTCTGATTGCAGCAAATCGAACTCTGAAAAATTCATCTAAATTATTAGAAAATATTCCTAAAAACCTTAACCTGTCTAATAATGGAACTGAATCATCTGCTGCTTCTTGTAGTACTCTGGCATTAAAAGCCAACCAGCTTTTCTCTCTATCAATATATTTATGTTCAAACACTTTTTTTTATTTTAGATCTCTGGGGAATAGTATTTTTTTTGTCTTGCCTTTACTAATAGTGTCCCAACTGTCGTTATTAAATTCTATATGAACAAAACCAGCGGTTGGTACATTATCAATGTAAACATCTCCAAATTTATTAACAAAATTTGTAATAGCCTCGTTATGTCCGAATATAATTATACTATCATAACCATTACTATATGATTTAATAACTTTTTCTAATTTTCTTTCATCAAAAGTATACAGCTCATCCTTATAAATAATGCTCTCTAACGGAAAATTTATATTTTGTGCAAAAATCATAGCCGTCTCTACAGCTCTCTCAGCGGTACTGCTCCAAACACTAAAGGTTTTAGGTAAAGCTTTAGTGATATGAGAAGAAACTAAATGAGCACTTTGCATTCCTTGTGAAGTGAGCGGTCGGTCTTTGTCGTGTAAAGGAGCTTCCCAACTAGACTTTGCATGCCGAATTAAAATTAGATTTTTCATACATCACTACTATTAATTTTATAATAAAACTCCTCAATCAATTTAATAAAAAAGAAATTCCAGAAATAAATGATTCTGTTTAGATTATTATTCAACAAATAAAATTTGAATTTAAAAACTTAGAGAGTAACAATTTACAAAAAAAAAGTATAAAATCCTTGTTTTAATTTTTCATTTAAAGTTAATCGTTGATTATCTAATTAAAACTTCACATTATTTAATTTAGGCAATAACATGAGAAAATGTTTTGATGTTCTCTTTTTAATTAAGTGCTAATAAATTAAGACTAGAATCCTTTTTTTTTAATTCTAGAAAAAATATTTAAAAAAAAAAGCTGTCAATAAATGACAGCTTCATTAGAATAGTATAAACAAACAAAATTTAAATTTTTACAAAAATATTAGTATAATATTTTCTTCCGTTAACAGGATTCTCCCTGATTGCCAATCCAAAATGCGTGAAATTTCCTTCTATATTTTGTCTGTGATCTGGACTATTCATCCAGGCATCAAAAGCACCTTTTGCAGTAGTATAATTGTAAGCGATATTTTCACTCACTCTTGAAGCCCCCAAAGCTTTTATTATATTTTCTGAACGAGCCACAAAATCATCATGATTGACAACATTGTTTGCAATCATATATTCATCATGCTCTTCAGACTTATAAGAAACATGATTTATTTTTTCCAAAGCGTTTAATCCAATACTTACTCTATGACTATTTATTAAAGCCATAGTTTCTAATTCTAACGGACTATAATCATAAACTTTAACTATTGGCAATATCGCCTCAGTGTCGCTTGAATTATCTTCAGATGTACATGCTGTAAAAATCATTAGAAAAAAACCAATTACTAGAAATCGAAGAAGTTTTGCATTCATGATGTTAATAGATTAAAGTTAATATTCGCTGCAAAAAACTTTAAATATTTAATGAATTAATGTTTTATTAATTACACATCAAAATAACAACTTATTCGTTTAAAAGTCAAAAATAATCGACGAAATACATTAAATATATATTTACATATATAAAAAACCTATATAAATAACTTAAGAATACTAAAATTATAATTGGAGAAAAATTACAACTAATTATTCAATAGCGACCGAAATAAACTTTTATTAAAGTTTAAAACTTTACATCATTGCAGAAGTTATTTATTCTATAAAATTAAGATCATAGAAGAATTTTTTTTTAACAGAACTTTAAATATGAGTTAACATAAACTTTTTTTTTAAAACAAGCCTTTTAATATTCAAAATAGTTGAATTTAGATATAATTAGATTGAGAGCAAAAACATTAATTACTGACTATATGAATCATCATTTATCTGAAACTACCAATCATCAGCAATAAATATTAAGCAACAAATAATATATATCATTAAATTATTCATAACATATATCTTTTTTTTTGCAAGACTCTAAAACATAATTAGCATTTTAATTAAATCGGTAACTTCATAAAAAGCGGAAGATCTTTGTGAACAAGATTTTTTTTTTCAGGTAATTTACTTATATTTTAGACTTTTCAACGAGTATTTAGGTTTTTCAAAGACAATCATATTGAATTATAAACTTTCTTACTAAATTTGATATGTAAATTTTATTAGTTTTTTACCCCCAAATAAAAGTTAAGTAAAAACACAAATTGATCGACACTTTTTAGTGCTTAATTTGTAATATTTTGAATCATTTCCCAAATCTGAATCAAAATAGGATTGAAAAAACTTACTACTATTCGATGATAACTGAAATCATTTTTCAGTTTAGAATTTAGACAGAACAAAAATTTAATTTGATTTAATTCCCAAATCTGAATCAATTTAAATTAAAAAAACCTACATCTTTTAATGACAAAAAAGGTCAATCATTGGTTATCAATGTAGACAAAACAAAAATTTTAATTTGATTTAATTCCCAAATCTGAATCAAATTAAAATAAAAGACCTACTTCATTTAATGATAACTGATGTCAATCATTGGATATCAATTTACTCTAAACAAAATTTTAATTTGATTTAATTCCCAAATCTGAATCAATCAAAAATAAAAAACCTACATCATTTAATTATAACTGATGTCAATCATTGGTTATCAATTTAGACAAAACAAATTTTAATTTGATTTAATTCCCAAATCTGAATCAATCAAAAATAAAAAACCTACATCATTTAATTATAACTGATGTCAATCATTGGTTATCAATTTAGACAAAACAATTTTTAATTTGATTTAATTCCCAAATCTGAATCAAAAATTGTCTTTTAAACCAAATGCAAGAATTTACTAAACTATAATTTTATAAAACCGTCAACTGAATATTTTGTAAAAGTAACCCTAGTTATTAAACTTTCAAATAAAGTTATTCCGTAATAAAAAATCAATAATATGAAACCTAAAACTACTCTAAACCTATTAAAAGATTTTTTTTCGAATACAATTCAAAAAAAAATACTGTTTTTATCCTCCTTTTTTGATAAAAAGGTATGGTCGATCCCTTTTAAAATTTCTCATATCCCTTTATTAGTATTTAATTCATCCATTTCATTTGCTGAATCTGTTCTATTTGTAACTATATCTAAAATAGAAAAAAATAGAAAAAGAAAAAGTGCACCTCCTGAAAAAAGATACTATTACACTATGTACATTCCAAATTATTGAATGTCTAATGCTACATCTTTTGAGTTCCCAATTGTAATTACTGTCAAGTGAGTACTCATTTTATATGCTTCAATAGTAAATCCAATATAGAATAATTACTAAGAATCTCTTCTCATAATGTTATAGGTCATTCACCTTAAAATAATTAAAAATGAAAACAATTTTTACTCATTCAGCTAAATTAGTTGCGCTTTTAATCTTTAGTTTTTTTAGTTTTTTTATGTCTGTTGCACAAACAGCACCTGTTATTTTTCCATATAATGGTTTTGGTATTGATGGCGACCTCAAGGCTAATACACCAAGTCTAGGCATTGGTGACTGGATTTCTGGCAGTGGTGGATCGGGTGAGTACGTATTTAACCTTGATGGAACCGCAGTAAACACAGCCACAACTTATAAGTTTACGGATTTATATGATACCACTAGTGATAACATCTTTACAGGTGGAGGAAAATTCAACGATAACCCAACAACTCAATGGTCTTGGACCAATAATAAAGCTGGGGGAAAAGGGGATATAAATAATGTTTTAATTCATTTAGGAGTTGACATAAGTAACAATCAATGGTTAATTATTGCAAGTGATCGATTAGAGACAACAGGAACGAGTTATATTGATTTTGAATTTTTTCAACATACATTAACTGCAAATGCTGGTGGAACCTTTAATTTAACTGGTGGTAGAACTATTGGTGATATTTTGCTTTCCGTTGAATATTCCAACGGTGGGAGTACCGCAATTGTTCAATTTTACACATGGAATGGTAGTGACTATATATTGGTGACAAACTCTTCCACTAATGCTTTTGGAAAGACTAACATTGGGGTAGTAGACACAATGACTGGTTCTGCATTTGGCACAAGTCAATATACTACTTCTCAATTTATTGAAGCCGCAATAAATATAAGTGCATTTTTCTCCGTAAATAATCCTTGTGAAGGAGCTCAATTTGGTTCTGTTTTAATTAAAACCAAATCTTCTGCTGCACCATCAGCATCATTAGATGATTTTGCGGGTCCATATCCTGTGAAATTAGTTTTAGGTACTGCGAGTATTAGTTATGGGGACGGTAATTTCTGCAAAAATGAAGGAACTGTAGATGTAACCTTAGATGGAGTAACAGGCGGAACATTTTCTGGTCCAGCTGGTTTAAGCATTAACCCAACAAGTGGAAAAATTGATATTGCTGCTAGTACATCTGGAAGTTATATAGTAACTTATTCATTTACCACCGGAGGCTGTCCAAAATCAGTTACTACACCTATAAACATCAATGCTTTACCTCAAGCTTTAATTGGTTCCGTTATAGATGTAAGTTGCAAAAGTGGAACTAATGGTTCGGCAATTGCGTCTGCAACGGGTGGAACTCCAACTTACTCATACAGCTGGAACACAACTCCTGTTCAAAATACCGCAACTGCATCGGGATTAACTGCTGGAAACTATACCGTAACAGTTACAGACTCTAAAGGGTGTAACGATACGGAACAAATCACTATAGCTGAACCTACAAATGCACTATTGGCCGCGATTAACTCAAAAGTGGACGTGAATTGTAAAGGTGATGCCACGGGATCTGCAACAGCTTCCGCAACTGGAGGTACTGCGGGATATACCTATAGCTGGAACACAACTCCTGTTCAAAATACCGCAACTGCATCAGGATTAACTGCTGGAAACTATACCGTAACAGTTACAGACTCTAAAGGGTGTACCGATACGGAACAAATCACTATAGCTGAACCTACAAATGCACTATTGGCTGCGATTAACTCAAAAGTGGACGTGAATTGTAAAAGTGATGCCACGGGATCTGCAACAGCTTCCGCAACTGGAGGTACTGCGGGATATACCTATAGCTGGAACACAACTCCTGTTCAAAATACCGCGATTGCATCGGGATTAACTGCTGGAAACTATACCGTAACAGTTACAGACTCTAAAGGGTGTACCGATACGGAACAAATCACTATAGCTGAACCTCAAGATGTTTTATCTTGTTCAGTGATTCAAGACAAAGCCGTTACTGCCAATGGATTAAGCGATGGTCAAGCCACTGTCACTCCTCTTGGTGGAAATGCAGGTTATACCTACCTATGGGATAATGGAGAAACTACTGCAAAAGCGGTGG
>NZ_JAHWYN010000002.1 GCF_019351435.1 Flavobacterium taihuense | reverse complement strand
CCGTAGCCCCCGAACAATTGTCCGCAAATACCGGGCTGCCCAAAGCAACTCCCGTAGCCACGCAAGAGCCAGCGTCTACATTGACACTTACTGCCGCAGGACAGGTGATTGTTGGATTGATGTTATCGCTGACCGTTACTATTGAGGAGCTTGAAGTTTGTTCACAACCCGTTAAACTATCTGTGACTTTTACTTTATAATTTCCATCTGCAGTGACAACAAGGGTTGAAGCAACTTCCCCACTAATAACAACATTATTCTTATACCAAATATAACTAGGAGTAGTCGAATTTGTTACTGCATTTAAGTCTGTCGTCAAACAAGCCGTTAAAACACCAGTAACTGAAGCTGTTGGATTTTGATTGAATTGTATGGTCACATCATCGGATGAAGACGCACAAGGTGCATTCGAAATAGTCCAACGCAATGTATAAACTGTTCCTGCCGTACCTGAAAAAGTCGTCGTTGGATTGGTATCCAAAGCAAATGATCCACCTGATCCGCTTACAATAGTCCATTTTCCAGTACCCACTGTTGGAGTGTTTCCGCCAAGCATAACCGTAGTAAGGCCACAAGTTGTCGCTCCAGTTTGGTCCGCTCCTGCATTGGCAGTGGTTGGATTTTGATTGAATTTTATATCTACGTCATCAGATGATGCTGTACAAGGTGCATTCGAAATAGTCCAACGCAATGTATAAACTGTTCCTGCCGTACCTGAAAAAGTCGTCGTTGGATTGGTATCCAAAGCAAATGATCCGCCTGATCCGCTTACAATAGTCCATTTTCCAGTACCCACTGTTGGAGTATTTCCGCCAAGCGCAACCGTCGTAAGGCCGCAAGTCGTGGCTCCAGTTTGGTCTGCTCCCGCATTGGCAGTAGTTGGATTTTGATTGAATTTTACATCTACATCATCAGATGATGCTGTGCAAGATGCACTCGAAATAGTCCAACGCAATGTATAAGATGTTCCTGCTGCGCCTGAAAAAGTCGTTGTTGGATTGGTATCCAATGCAAATGATCCGCCTGATCCACTTACAATAGTCCATTTTCCGGTACCTACTGTTGGAGTGTTTCCACCAAGCGTAACCATCGTGATTCCACAAGTCGTAGTCCCAATTTGATCAGCTCCTGCGTTGGCAGTAGTTGGTGCAGCTTTAATAACAAAATCGGTAGGAGCTCTACATCCTACATTATTAGAACATTCTGCATAATAAGTTGTAGTCCCTGGTGTATTTGTATTTGTTAAACCTGAACTAGCAACCCCAACTGGATTAAAAGGAGAACCTGAACCAATTGATGTACCACCTGATGAAACCGTATACCAATTGAGATTGTCATTATTCGTATAGGTAACAGTAATCTGCATATAATCGACATCAAGTACTCGTGATTGATTTGAGCTATTTATCGCTGATAGTGCAACTCCGAAATCTGTAGCATTTATTTCAGCAGGTGTCCATGTAGTCCCCCATAAATTATTAGCTCCTCCATAAGTAGCCGTTGTAGGACTATATGACCAAACAGCTGCACTTTTTAAATTATTTCCAATAAGCGATCCTGATTTAAGTAAACTTACAACATTATCAACAATATTAGAACCATTAGCAGCTTGACGATTAATAACTACCGTTATTCCTACAATGCTGGCTCCACTTGGAATTACAAAACCGTAGTTCGTTCCAAAAAGATAATGAGTAGTCTCATTTTTTGGAAGATTTTGAGTTGCATATGGAGTTCCTGTAGTAGAAATATTCCCAGGAGTTGACCATGCACTTGTTCCTACACCAGAATTGTCTGCACCATTTCCAGCATTATTAGGTCCACTTGTAACAGTACTTGAACATATTGTTGAAGACGTTAATGAACCTGAACCACCTTGACAAATAGTAACCCCTGTAGTTACTGGTAATCCAGCTACTGAGTTAATTACAACATTTGTACTTGCACTCGAAACACAACCAGCTGCATTAGTAACCGTAAATGTATAAGTAGCTCCTACTGGAAGAGCTCCTATAGTAGCACTTGTTCCACTTCCTGAAGTAGTAACTGCTCCTGGAGTTCTTGTAACGATCCATGTCCCTGACGAAGGCAAACCGCTTAACACAACACTACCAGTTGGTACGGCACATGTTGGTTGCGTAATTGTTCCTCTTATGGGAGCCGTTGGATCCGCTGCTATAACATTTACTGTACCACTAGTTGCACTACAAGAAGAGCCAACAGTCGAAACTACATAATATCCATTCCCTGCTGAAAGACCAGACCATGTAAGACCTGAACCTGTTCCTGATTTTGCACTTTGAACAGCAACATTACTGGAATCATATAATTGATAATTAAAACCATTTACTGATGTTGTAGACGTTATTGTACCATTAGTACCGGGTGAAACACAAATAGTACTACCTGTTAAAGAAAGCGCGGCAGGTAATGGAATAGGTGAAGGAGTTACAGTAGCCGTATTATTCGAGGCATTACTATCTGCTGTTGGTATTGAAGCTGTATTAGTATAAACCCCTGTCGTGTTTACTTTTGCTATAATTTTTAGAGTAACAATACCTGCATCATCTAGGCTCCCAATACTCCAAATTCCAGTAGTTGAATCATAGGCTCCACTAGAAGGCGTAGCACTAACAAACGTATAACCAGAAGGCAATAAATCATTTACCGATAAACCCGCAGTATTATTAGGTCCTAAATTTGTCACTTTAACTGTAAACTCAACATTAGAACCTACACAAGGTGAAGCAACATCAACAGTCTTGAGAACTTCAACATCTGTACATAAGGTTACTGTAACTGGTTTTGACTGGGTCATAGACCCACAAGTTAAAGTAGAAGCAACTGAGTAGGCACCCGTTTTAGTGGCTGTATAACTATTTGAAGTGGCTCCTGAAATAGCTACTCCATTAAAATACCATTGATAAGGCGCAAACCCTGTTGGTGTTGTCAATGTAGCAGAAACGTTGGTACATCCACCACCTGCAATATAAGTTAAGGTAGGATCATCCGGTTGTGCCGCAAAGTTTGAGAAAAAACCTGCCATAGAAAACCCTCCCCCTTGTTGTACAATGGAAACAGTTAGTTTTGCCGTACTTGATACCGAAATTATGTCTGGACTACCTATTTGTGTATCATTAAAATTTATCAAATACCAACCAGTGGTTCCCAATTGATAACGTGCAGACGTTAGAGTTTCCATATTAACTCCGTTGACATTAACTATTGCAGTAGCGTCTTTCAAAAGCACATATCCAAAATACGGTAGAGAAGTCGCAGTGTTATAAGCTCTAAATTTTTTGGTTTCTATAAAATTCGATCCTCCACAAGCAGAAACAGGAGCAATGACCGAAATATCAACTTCGCATGACTGAGCTGTACCTGAATAAACAGCCACATTATTTGTTGCTAAAACTCTTGTCGCTGTAAACTGAGTATTTGAAACACCATTAATGAATGTATAAAAATCTCCCGCATTCACTAATGTTTTAGTAACGGTTCCAGTCAAGGCTCCTGTTACTGAATAAGTCTCAATTGTCAGTATTGTATTCGCTTTGGTCGCCACAACAGTAGTTTGTTCAGCTGTGTCATTTCCTTTACCCCTTTCTATAAAATATTCAGCACCTAAAACAGCTTCTGGTGGGACTTGATCAAAAGTACCATCCCCACATCCTCCCGGCATATCAATTCTCGCAGAGGTATTCATTACAGTCCCACTTGAAGATTCTACCAAAGATCCGATTGCTGCCTGAAATAAATAACTCTGACCAGCATTTAATGTTGTCAAAATGGTTCCATTCAATTTAATTGTTGTCCCATTATTTATAGCCATTATGCTATAAATAGGATATTGAGTTCCAAATCCACCAAAATTACCCAAACCACCATCTCTATAATAACCAATTCTATAACGAACACCAATACCCGAATCACCAAAACTTGTCAATGAAGCATTTCCCTTTATATTTGCATCTGTTCCGTCTGTACCTAAATTATCCGAAGCAACATTTCTTAAGTTAACAGAAGTAGGTCCATCACTAGTAACTATTAATCCAGCAGCATTTACAATTGTATTAAAAGGATGGACAGCCAAGGCACTTGGAAGTCCTAAAAAACGATATACAGCTGGAGTCCCCTTAATCGCAGTCAAATTCGTAATTAATGTACCATCACTTTTTTTCAAAGCAATATTTACGGTAGAGGTTGAATTTGTAGCTATTACAATTTCATTAGCTTTACTAAAATATTGCCATGGAGCAGGAGCAACGTAGTGCGTAGTGTAAAATTGAGAAAAAACAGTATGACCACTAAAAAGGAATAAGGCAATATAAAACAAGGGCTTAATAAGGTTAAGCCTTTTCAAAGTAAAGTTTGTCATAATCAATTAAGCATTAAGTTTAAATAGATTGGGTTTTGCAAAACTAAATAATTATGAATAACTTATTAACAATTTCCGTTTAAATACGTATTTCGTCGTCTATTAACACTTTTGTCTACATAAAGCACATTAAAACGCTAAAATACAAACCTTTAAAAACAAATAATTACAGTTTTTTTTTATAAAAAAAAACCAAACAAGAGCACTAAAAAGAAAAAAATGGTTATTGAAAAAAATTAATATTCTTTTGTAAACCTTTAAATTTTGCTCTCTTGAGAGGAGAGTCTTTAAAAACAATTTTAAATGTTTCTTCGGTAATTTCTGTCCAATCTTTTTTGGACATTGAAAGCAATTCGGAATTAGGATTGAACAAAGGTTCCTTATGAGGTTTTGAAAAACGATTCCAAGGACATACATCTTGGCATACGTCGCAGCCGAAGACCCAATCATTGAATTTTCCTTTCATTTCCAAAGGAATACTATCTTTGAGTTCGATAGTAAAATAAGATATGCATTTGCTGCCATCAACGACATAAGGCTCAACTATAGCCTCAGTTGGACATGCATCAATACAAGCGGTACAAGTACCGCAATGATCAGTTGTAGCGTAATCGTATTCTAAGTCTAAATCTAAAATAAGCTCAGCTATAAAATAAAAAGAGCCTACTTTTTGGGTTAATAAATTACTGTTCTTCCCTATCCATCCCAAACCACTTTTGGCTGCCCAAGCTTTATCAAGAACCGGAGCAGAATCAACAAAGGCTCGACCTGAAACCTCTCCAATATATTTTTGAATCGAAAAAAGCAATTCTTGAAGCTTTTCTTTTATTACAAAATGGTAATCTTGCCCATAGGCATATTTAGAAATTTTAAAAGAATCTGGATTTTGAAATTCTGCGGGATAATAATTCAATAAAAGCGAAATAACACTTTTCGCATCATCAACCAATAAAGTTGGATCCAAACGTTTATCAAAATGATTCTCCATATAGGACATTTGTCCATTTCTATTCTTATTCAACCAATCTTCAAGGCGAGGAGCTTCCTGTTCCAGGAAACCGGCTTTAGATATACCACAAGACAAAAACCCGAGACGCTTGGCCTCGGATTTTATAAATTGTGTGTATTTTGACGTATCGATTATGATTATTGTTTTAAAAAAAGGTTTTGTTTAATATCAAAGCCCTAGCCCTGATAGAAGTGAAAATCCTTTTCTATTTTTTTAAATAGAAAAGATTGTAACGGATAGCAGGAATAGCTCCTTATACTAGAACAATCCTCCTTGAATATTGGCTTTGACTTTTCCCAGATGTCTATACGCTTTTTCGGTTACTTCACGTCCCCTTGGAGTTCGCATAATGAAACCTTCTTGAATCAAAAATGGCTCATACACTTCTTCGATAGTTTCACTACTTTCGGACACAGCTGTTGCTAAAGTTGAAAGACCAACTGGCCCTCCTTTAAACTTATCAATGATGGTATTCAAAATTTTATTATCCATTTCATCCAGTCCATGTGCATCTACATTAAGGGCTTTCAATGCATAACGAGCAATTTCAATATCAATCGTTCCATTACCCTTTATTTGAGCAAAATCACGTACACGGCGCAATAAAGCATTCGCAATACGAGGGGTACCCCTACTTCTTCCTGCTATTTCAATTGCCGCTTCCATAGTAATAGGCATTTTGAATATCATAGCACTGCGTTCGACAATAGTAGTCAAAAGCTCAGTAGTATAATATTGCAATCTCGAGGATATTCCAAAACGGGCACGCATCGGAGCTGTCAAAAGACCTGATCGAGTAGTTGCCCCAATAAGAGTAAAAGGATTCAAATTAATCTGAACTGTTCTGGCATTCGGACCAGATTCAATCATAATATCAATCTTAAAATCCTCCATCGCCGAATATAAATACTCTTCAACTATTGGGCTTAAACGATGAATCTCGTCAATAAACAAAACATCTCTCTCTTCAAGATTAGTAAGCAATCCAGCCAAATCACCTGGCTTGTCCAAAACTGGGCCAGACGTAATTTTGATACCAACTTCTAATTCATTTGCCAAAATATTAGCCAATGTGGTTTTACCCAAACCTGGTGGGCCATGAAACAGTGTATGATCAAGAGCTTCTTTTCGTTGATTGGCTGCAGCAACAAAAACTTTAAGATTTTCCAATACTTGATCTTGGCCTGCAAAATCATCAAAAGACAAAGGCCTTAATCTTTTTTCGATATCCAGTTCTTCGGAACTAAAATTATTATTTGTTGGATCTAAGTTTTCATTCATGCGATAAAGATAAAAAAAGTAATCATTGTATCTAAAAAAAATGCCTCTCAATAATGAAAGGCATTTATATGATTTTTGAAATTCTAGTGATGTAAAACTACTTCCCCTTCTTTCATTGGAACCGTTTGAGGCACAAAATCCTCTTCATGAGCAGGATTGCTGTAATCATAAGGCCAACGGTGTACGTGAGGAATTTCTCCTGGCCAGTTACCGTGAATATGTTCTACTGGAGTAGTCCATTCCAAAGTATTTGATTTCCATGGATTTTGAACTGCTTTTTTACCGTAAAATATACTTACGAAGAAATTATATAAAAACACCAACTGGAAAGCTCCACCAATTAAAGCAAAAGTGGTGATTAATACGTTTACATTTTGCAAATCATCAAACAATGGAAAGTTTGTATTAGTATAATAACGTCTTGGTAAACCAGCTAATCCAATAAAGTGCATTGGAAAAAACACACCATAAGCACAAATTGCTGTTACCCAAAAGTGAACATATCCTAAATTTTTATTCAACATTCTACCGAACATTTTTGGATACCAGTGATAAACTCCAGCAAACATTCCATAAAGAGCAGATATACCCATTACCAAGTGAAAGTGAGCTACAACAAAATAAGTATCGTGAACATTAATATCCAATGTACTATCCCCAAGTATGATACCTGTTAAACCCCCTGTTATAAAAGTAGAAACCAAACCAATTGAAAACAACATAGCTGGATTCATTTGAAGATTCCCTTTCCAAAGTGTAGTTATATAATTAAATGCTTTCACTGCAGATGGGATTGCAATCAACAATGTTGTAAAAGTAAACACAGAACCCAAGAATGGATTCATCCCCGAAATAAACATATGGTGTCCCCAAACAATCGTTGATAAAAATGCAATTGCAATAATCGACATAATCATCGCTCTATAACCAAAAATTGGCTTACGAGAGTTTGTCGCAATAATTTCAGAAGTAATACCCAAAGCAGGCAAAATTACAATATAAACTTCAGGGTGACCTAAGAACCAAAATAAGTGCTCAAAAAGAACAGGTGAACCCCCTTGATAGTGTAAAACTTCACCAGCAATATAAATATCAGACAAGAAGAATGAAGTTCCAAAACTTCTGTCAAAGATTAATAATAATGCCGCTGATAACAAAACAGGGAAAGAAACGATACCAATAATTGCCGTTACAAAGAAAGCCCAAATTGTCAGAGGCAATCTTGTCATAGACATTCCTTTAGTTCTTAAGTTTATTACAGTTACGACATAATTTAAAGACCCCATTAAAGAAGATGCAATGAAAATAGCCATAGAAACCAACCACAAAGTCATACCTAATCCGGAACCAGATATAGCTTGAGGCAATGCACTTAAAGGAGGATAAATAGTCCAACCGGCATTTGCAGGTCCTGATTCAATAAATAACGAGCAAACCATGATGACACTTGATAAAAAGAATAACCAATATGAAATCATATTCATAAAACCTGAGGCCATATCCCGAGCCCCAATTTGTAGCGGTATCAACAAATTACTAAACGTACCACTTAATCCTGCCGTAAGAACAAAGAATACCATTATAGTACCATGTATGGTAACTAAAGAAAGGTAAATATCATTTGCCATTACTCCGTTTGGAGCCCATTTGTCTCCCAGTAATATATTAAAAATCTTAAAAGATTCTTCTGGCCAAGCTAATTGCATTCTAAAAAGCATAGACATACCAACACCTATAACTCCCATTATAATACCCGTTAATAAGTATTGTTTGGCAATCATTTTGTGATCAATACTAAAAATGTATTTAGTAATGAATGTGTCCTTATGGTGGTGTTCGTGTTCGTGATCTTGTCCGTGATCGTGACCTTCTGCTGACATATATTTATACTTTAAATTTTCTTAATAATTATTTCATAGCTATTTTAGCTACAGCTGCCGTATCTTTTGCAAGAGTTGAATCTTTACCTGAAGTAGTATCTGGTGCAGCTGGTTCGGCTTTTGAAGCTTTCACTTCACTTACCAAAGTAGCTTTATCACTCAACCATTTTTTATAATCCTCAGGGGTATCAACTATAACTTTCATTTGCATATTATAGTGAGAAGCTCCACAAATTTTATTACATAATAATAAATAATCAAAAGTGTAAGGATCTAATCCAGTTTCACCTTTCGCAACTAATTCTAAGCTTTTTTTAGCCCTAATTGCATTGATATTTGCAACTTTTTCAATCATAAACGGCATAGCTTGATATTCTGCTGTTGTATAAATTGGAGTAAAAGCAAACTCAGTAACCATCCCTGGTACACAATTCATTTGAGCTCTAAAGTAAGGGAAGTATGCTGAGTGCAATACATCTTGAGAACGCATTTTAAAGTGCACCTTTTTACCTTTAGGAATATGCAATTCTGAAACTACAATATCATCTTGAGCATAAGGATCAGACAAATCAACCCCTAAAGTATTAACTCCCTCAATCAATCTCACATTAGCCTTGCCTAAAACATTATCTCCTCCAGCATATCTTGCTGTCCATTTAAATTGTTGAGCATATAGTTCAACAACAACAGTATCATCATCCTCATCAATAAACATAATATTAGTCCAAGCATAAAGACCATATAGAATCAAACCTGCCAAAACTACAGCAGGAATAACACTCCAAATTGCTTCTAATTTATTATTATCTGCAAAATACAAGGCTCTTTTATCCTTATTACCTCTATATTTAAATGCAAAATAATGCAACAACACTTGAGTAATCGCTTGAACAGTAAAAATCAATACCCAAGTAATATTCATGAGGTTATCAATTAACGCACCATGATCTGATGCTGGTGTATGAAGAACCAAAGGTCCCCACGTATAAACACCATATATTGTAAAGATATAGATGAAAGCTAAAAAGCCAAACATCAAATAACCTTGCACATTGTTATCATCATCAGTTGCAATTTGGGAATTGTCCGAAGTCGAAGCAACTTGTGTTAAATCGAATATTTTCGTCAATTGCCAAACAGCAACAGCCAATAAAACTAAAACTATAATTACCAACAAACTTGTCATCTGTTTATCTCTTTAAATATTAATAATGAAAATGTTTACTCTCTTCTATATATGGATTTCTTTTTGGTAACAAAGGAGCTTTAGTTAATGTTGAGAAGACAACAAAAATAAATAATCCAAGAAAGAATAAAACCGATGCAATTTCTGAAACACCAATAAACCAACTACCGCCAACAGTACCAGGCATAATCATATTAAAGAAGTCAACATAATGACCCAACAAAATTACAGTGCCAGCCATAACTAAAACCCAAGTGATTCTTTTGAAATCCGTGTTAATCAAAATTAAAACCGGGAATAAGAAATTCATAACTACTGCACCAAAGAAAGGCAAATTATAAACTTGAATTCTCATTACAAAATAAGTAATCTCCTCAGGAATATTTGCATACCATATCAACATAAATTGAGAAAACCATAGGTATGTCCAAAACACACTGATACCAAACATAAACTTAGCTAAATCATGAATATGACTAGAATTAACATTTTCTAAGTATCCTTTTGATTTCAAGTAAATAGTCACCATTGCAATCATAGTAATTCCACTTACAAAAAAACTGGCAAAAACATACCATCCAAATAATGTACTTGACCAATGCGGGTCCAAAGACATAATCCAGTCCCAAGACATAATTGACTCTGTTACTATAAAGAATACTAAAAACATTGCTGAAATATTAAAATTCTTTTTGTAAAAACTATTGTCATCAGACTCATCCTGTGCCAAACAATTTTTTCTAGAAAAATAACGATAAGCATTCCAACCCAATAAAAATACCCCTGCTCTTACAATCCAAAAAGGAAAGTTCAAATAACCAGATTTATTGGCAATAATTTTATCATGAGCAACTACTTCAGGATCTAACCATATAAATAAATGATTAAAATGTAATCCACATAAAACTAAAAATAAAAAGAAAATAACAGAACCTACAGGCAAATAAGCTGTAATCCCTTGCATTACTCTAAAAAGAACAGGAGACCAACCCGCTTGTGCTACTTGTTGAATAGCATAAAAAGCCAATGTTCCCAATGAAAGCAACATAAAGAAAATACAGGCTACATATAATGCAGACCATGGCTTATTTTGCAATTGGTGCAAAACATGAGTTAAATGTTCTGTATGTTCAGCCTCAGCTTTAATTTTTGCTGTTGCAGAAACTGTATGCGATCCTTCAGACTCACTACCAGCTTCATGATGACTTCCATGTGCATCAGCAGCGAGTATTTTTTCAACTTCTTGAATATCTTTAGGTGCAGTTAAAAAACCATATCCAATTCCTAAAAGACCAACAGCCATTAAGATGAAAGAAAAAGTTTTTAATTTACTTGAAAATGTATACATATCTATTACGATCAGTTAGTTCAACAATTATTATTGTGCTTTTAGTTTAAGAACATAGTCAGCAACTAACCAACGTTCGTGAGCACTCATTTGATTAGCATGTGAACCCATAGCATTTAAACCATAAGTTTCAACATAAAAAATACTTCCTTCAGTAATTTCTCTGTCTTTATAATTAGGAACACCAAGAAATTTTTCTCGCTCAACTAATTTTCCTTTACCATCACCAGCAGCACCATGGCAACTGATACAATAAATTTCAAAAAGTTCTTTTCCTTTTTCAGAATTTCTGCCTAATGAATCTAAAGGAGATTTCAAATTAGCCTTAGCAGACGCATATCCTTCTGGCGTATTTTCATATTCAAAAGGCTCAAATCCTCTATTTATTGAACCAACAGCAGGAAGCTGACCTTCTTTACCGTTTTTAAATACATCAACTGGTGCGGGAGCATATGTCTCAGCACTTACTGCTTCATACATATTTGGAAAATATTGATAATTCGGTTTATCATTACTGTGGCATGATGCAACCAATATCATTAAACCCAATACAAGTGTTATTTTATATAAACTTTTCATATCTACAATTAATGCTTTTCAATTACTTTAACTTCTACTGCACCTGTACCTTCAAAGAAAGAAACTAACTCTTCTTCATTCCCGTTAACAGCTACTTCCATCAAAAAATGATCATCGGTAGTTCTTACATCAGGATTTTCAGCTTCTTTAAATGGCCATAATCTACTTCTCATATAAAAAGTAATCACCATTAAGTGAGCAGCAAAAAATACTGTTTCTTCAAACATGATAGGCACAAAAGCAGGCATATTATCGATATAACTAAAACTTGGTTTACCTCCAATATCCTGTGGCCAATCTTGAATCATAATATAATTCATCATCCAAGTTCCAAAAGACAACCCACACAAACCATAGATAAAAGCACATATCGCTAAACGTGTAGGAGCAAGTCCCATTGCTTTGTCCAATCCGTGAACTGGGAAAGGTGTGAATACTTCTTCAATATGGTGATGAGCTGCACGTGTCTTTTTTACGGCATCCATCAAAATATCATCGTCATTATAAATGGCGTATATAACTTTATTACTCATGATGTGAATGTTTATTAGCTTCTCTTTCTTTAATATAATGTTCTCCTGTAGCTTTTAATATTGTTTTAACCTCGGCTTGAGCAATAACAGGGAATGTTCTTGCATACAATAAGAATAACACAAAGAAGAAACCTATTGTCCCGATAAAAATCCCAATATCAACAAATGTTGGAGAGAACATAGTCCATGAAGATGGTAAATAATCTCTATGTAATGAAGTTACGATAATTACAAATCTTTCAAACCACATTCCAATGTTTACAACAATTGAAATTATGAAAGAAAACATAATACTAGTTCTTAATTTTTTGAACCACATAAATTGTGGAGAGAACACGTTACATGTCATCATAGCCCAATATGCCCAAGCATAAGGTCCTGTTGCTCTGTTCAAGAAAGCATATTGCTCATACTCTACTCCAGAATACCAAGCAATGAACAACTCGGTAATGTAAGCAACCCCAACAATAGAACCTGTAATCATGATTACAATGTTCATCAATTCGATATGTTGAATAGTAATGTAAGCTTCAAGATTAGAAACTTTTCTCATAATGATAAGCAAGGTATTTACCATGGCAAATCCAGAGAAAACCGCTCCAGCAACGAAGTATGGAGGGAAAATTGTAGTATGCCATCCTGGAATAACGGAAGTAGCAAAGTCCATCGATACAATAGTATGCACAGAAAGTACAAGAGGAGTTGCTAAACCAGCAAGAACTAATGAAACTTCTTCAAAACGTTGCCAATCTTTAGCTCTACCACTCCATCCAAAACTTAGGATAGAATACACTCTTTTATTAAAAGGTGTTATAGCTCTATCACGCAACATTGCAAAGTCAGGTAATAATCCTGTCCACCAGAAAACCAATGATACTGAAAGATAAGTTGAAATCGCGAATACGTCCCAAAGTAATGGAGAGTTAAAATTCACCCAAAGAGATCCAAACTGATTTGGAATTGGCAATACCCAATAAGCCAACCAAGGACGTCCCATGTGTATAATTGGAAATAAACCCGCTTGGATTACAGAGAAAATTGTCATTGCCTCTGCAGAACGGTTAATCGCCATTCTCCATCGTTGACGGAATAATAAAAGCACAGCAGAAATAAGAGTTCCTGCGTGACCAATACCAACCCACCAAACGAAGTTAGTAATATCCCAAGCCCAACCAACTGTTTTATTTAATCCCCAAGTTCCAATACCTGTAGACACTGTGTATATAATACAGCCTAATCCCCAAAGGAAAGCTGTTAATGCAATTGTAAATACAATCCACCATTGTTTGTTTGCTTTACCTTCGATAGGTGCGGCTACATCAACAGTTATATCGTGATATGATTTATCACCTATAACTAAGGGTTTTCTAATGGCTGCTTCGTAGTGAGACGACATAATCCTTTATTTGATTCTTAATTAATAATTTTTGTACTAGGTATTTCTAACTTTAACGTGGTATACAACATTTGGTTTTGTACCAACGTGCTCCAATAAATGATAACTTCTTTCGTCTTCTGCTAGTTTTGTAACTACAGCTTCTTTATCATTTACATCTCCAAATATCATTGCTCCAGTAGAACAAGCATTTGAACAAGCAGTTTGGAATTCACCGTCTTTTATTGCTCTTCCTTCATTTTTAGCTTTTAAAATTGTTGCTTGTGTCATTTGAATACACATTGAACATTTTTCCATTACTCCACGAGAACGAACGTTAACATCAGGATTTAAAACCATACGTCCTAAATCATCATTCATATGATAATCGAATTCACTGTTTTTGTTGTATAAGAACCAGTTGAAACGACGTACTTTATAAGGACAGTTATTAGCGCAGTAACGAGTACCAACACATCTGTTATAAGCCATTTGATTTTGACCTTGACGACCATGTGAAGTTGCAGCAACAGGACAAACAGTCTCACAAGGAGCATGATTACAATGTTGACACATTACAGGCTGAAAAGAAACTTGAGGATTATCTCCAGCTTTTTCCATTTCATTAAAAGTAGATAATGAACTAGACAAACCAGCTATATTCTCTTTTCTTTCATTATCACCTTCAAATGTGCTTTCAGAAGAATAATATCTGTCAATACGCAACCAGTGCATATCTCTACTTCTTCTTACTTCAGATTTACCAACTACAGGAACGTTATTCTCAGCGTGACATGCAATTACACAAGCCCCACATCCAGTACAAGCATTCAAATCAATAGACAGATTAAAGTGATGTCCGGTCGAACGATCAAATGAACCCCATAAATCTACTGAAGTAGCTTCCACTTCTTTGTGATCTAAAGAAACCATTGGTTTTTCATTCCACAATTCAGCATCTTTAGTATTGAAAATCTCGAGAGTAGTTTCTTTAATGATATCTCCTCTTCCCATTAATGTCTTTTGACCTTGAACACAAGCAAATTCGTGTTCTCCGTCTGCCTTAACGATTGAAACAGATTGTACATTATTAAAGCCACTATATAAAGCGTAGGCATTAATACCCACTTGCATTTCTTCTTTTAAAGCTGCTTTACGACCATATCCTAAAGCCATTCCCACAGTTCCAACAGCTTGACCTGGTTGAACAATTACAGGAACATTTTCAAGTTTAACACCATTAGCAGTCAAAGTAACATAGCTACCATTTAATCCACCGTTAGCAACGATTTCATTTGTTAATCCCCATTTCTTAGCATCAGCATTAGAAACAGTAACATAATTATCCCAAGATACTCTTGTCAATGGATCTGGAAACTCTTGCAACCATGGGTTATTAGCTTGTTGACCATCACCCATCCCTGTTTTAGTATACAATACTAATTCAAGACCAGTAGATTTCGCTTGAGCTAATGCATTTGCAGCACCATTATAATCTGCTGTACCAGCAGCTGATGTTGGTACAACACCTACATAAACACCATCGTGTAAAACTTTATTCCAAGACGAACCTGCAATTACAGAACCTGAAAAAGATTTCAAGTAATCATAATAAGTTCCAGCAATACCATTAATAGACAATAAAATATCTTGAAATTGTTTTGTGTTGAATAATGGTCTAATAGTAGGTTGAGTAATACTATAAGTTCCTTTTGTCAAAGCTAAATCTCCCCAAGCTTCCAAATAATGAGGAACTGGAGCTGCGATTGTAGACAATGAAGCCGTTTCATCTTCTTTTAATGACAATGAAACAGATGTTTTTACTTTTTTCAATCCTTCAACAAATGATTTGCTGTCAGCCAAAGTATAAACTGGATTAACACCGCTCATAATCAAAGTATGAACACTTCCTGCATTCATGTCTTTTACTAATTGAGCTACTTTCTCATTAGACCCTTTACGGATTTGTCTTGTCCCAGAAGTATTAAAGGCTTCACTTGCCAAAACTTGATTAATAGCCAAAACTAATAATTGGGCATTTTTATCTTGAATACCAGATACTAAAAGTCCTTTTGAACCTGCTGCTTTTAATTGTTGAGCCGCTTTAGCAACATCTGCTTTAAAAGCCGCGTCCAAAGAAGTAGCAACAGACGATCCAGTAATAATATTATAAATAGTAACTAATGCTTGTTTTTGATTAGCAGTTGACATAGCAACACGCTTATCAGCAGCAGCACCAGATAAAGTCATATTAGACTCTAATTGGAAATGACGGGACATTTTTCCGTTTTTCGGAATTCGTCCTTGTGCATAACCTGTATCGTAACCTCCTCCTTGCCAATCTCCAAGAAAATCAGCTCCAACAGAAACAATTAAAGACGCTTTTGAAAAATCATAATCCACTAAAGCTCTTTCTCCATAAACAGTTTCAAAAGCATCTAAAGCCTCCGAAGAAGAAACAGCATCATATATTACATGTTTTGCATTAGGATTTTTAGAAATAAAATCAGCAATTAATTTTTCAGTAGAAGGACTTGCCAATGTATTTGTCAAGAAAACTACCTGCCCACCTTTTGCTTTAGCATCAACAATACTAGATTTGATTTTTGAATCAACAGCTGACCACGAAGCATTTTTAGCATCTAGCTTAGGCTCTTTCAAACGCATATTGTCATATAATGACAATATAGAACCATGAATTCTAGCATTAGCTGTAAATTTAGCTCCAGCAATAGTATTATTATCTATTTTAATTGGACGCCCTTCACGTGTTTTTACCAAAAGGTTTGCAAAATCAAAACCATCAAAAACTGAAGTTGCATAATAATCAGCCACTCCAGGGATAATTTGTTCCGGCTGCAACACATAAGGAATTGACAAATGCACAGGACCTTCGCATGCAGCAAGAGAAGCTGCAGCTGTACTAAAACCAACGTACTTCAAAAAGTCACGACGTGTAGTTGAAGAAGAAGACAAAGCTGCTTCATTTCCTAAAAATTCATCTGTAGGAATCTCTTCAACAAATTCGTTATTTCTAAGCGCCTCAACAATAGAACTGCTTCCGTCTAGTTCTTCAACACTTTTCCAGTATTTTTTGTTTGATGACATATTATATATAAATATTAATCTTAATAATTTTTTTAGTTTCAAGTTCTCTTTGTTTTAATTTCAAGTTATAACAAAAAAGACAACTTGATCTTAAAACCTTAAACTCCTTTTAATAGTGACATTTACCACATTCCAAACCACCCATTTGAGCAGCAGTCAGTTTATCTACACCATATTTTTTAGAAAGTTCTTCATGTATTTTTGTGTAATACTCATTACCCTCCATTTTAACATCCGTTTTTCTGTGACAATTCACACACCATCCCATCGTCAATGGAGAGAATTGCTTCATGATTTCAAATTCTTGAACCGGACCGTGACAAGTTTGACACTCTATACCAGCAACAGTTACGTGCTGAGAGTGATTAAAGTAAACAAAATCAGGTAAATTATGAATACGAACCCATTTTACAGGTTCAGTTTTTCCAGTATAAGATTGTGACGCGGCATCCCAACCCACAGCTTTGTATAATTTTTGGATTTGCTCATCATAAAAAGCTTTACTATATTCTGGTGTCGCTGTAGTTTCAGCAACCTCACCAATACTTTTATGACAATTCATACAAACATTCAAAGAAGGAATACCTGCATTTTTACTCACACGAGAAGCAGAGTGACAATATTTGCAATTGATTTCATTATCTCCAGCGTGAATTCTGTGAGAATAATGTATTGGCTGAATTGGCTCATAATTCTGATCTACACCAACTTGCATTAAAAATCCGTACACCAAATAAGCACCCGTAAGCAATAAGAAAATAGAAGAAACAAGCACTAAAAATTGATTTCTAACGAAAGCTTTCCAAATAGGCAAAGTAGGCTCTTTTGCAACTACCTCAATTCCATTTGCAGCAGCAACTTTTCTCAACACTTTGTTAACCAAAACCAACATCACAATAAGTATTGCCATTACTAATGACAAAGCACCCAATATCACATTATTAGATATTCCTCCTTCTTGTGTTGCATCTGCTTTAGCACCTGGCACACCAGCCACTGCTGCTGGAGCTTCAGCCTTTGGTTCAGAAGTATAAGCGATAATGTTATCAATATCCCCTTCAGACAATTGAGGAAAAGCAGTCATAGGAATTTTATTATTCTCTTCAAAAACTTTTACTGCAGCTGCATCCCCGGATTTAATCAAATCTGAACTATTATGCACCCACTTATAAATCCAAGCTTTCTCTCTTCTACCAGCCACACCCCTTAAAGCAGGACCAGTTGCTTTAGCATCTAATTTGTGACATGCAGCACAATTGGCATTAAAAAGCTCTTTACCTTTTGCCGCATCTCCTCCAGAACTCGCAGCTGGAGCTGTTGTAGTTGCCGCAGCTGCAACCGGAGCTGCATCCTGAGCAAATGAAGCTACGGAAATACTCAACATTAATGCTAAGCTTAAAAACAATTTCCTTGAATTCGAATTATGGTTACCCACCTTTTCCATATTACTATATTGATTATCTACTAAAAAATTGTCCGTTTGTTATCCAAAAAAATAGAAAACCAAACGAACCTTATTTAAAAACTTGCACAAAAATACGACTTAAGAACTATTCTCAAAACCTTAAAATAATCTTAATTATAATTTATATTAAATCTAAATAGTGATTCCGATTATCAATTCCTCTTTTAATGTTATTTTTGCACTATAAACAATCACAATATGAGAATTTTAAGAAAACTTAAACCACTACTACTCTTCACTCTATTTGCCAGCTCAACAAATAGTATATTAGCCCAAAGTTCGAATATAACACTAAATCAAGACCCAAAATTCGAACAATTATTGAATGAAAAAAGGAAATCAAATACCAACTTATCTTACAGCGATCGTTACAAAATTCAAATCTTTAATGGTGGAAGCGAAAGTGCCAAAAAGACATTAAACGATTTCAAGCAAGAATTCAAAAACATGGATGGAACCATCATATTCAACACTCCAAATTATAAAGTTTGGGTTGGTAATTTCAGAACCAGAATGGAAGCTGAACGAAATCTTATTGACATTCAAAAGAAATATAAAAATGTATTTTTAATAAAACCAAACAAATAATATCTCTAACGAAAATAGCCCTTTTAAGGGCTATTTTTTTACCAGTTTTTTAATTATCTCAACTCCAAATATAGAAGCTACTTGTGATATAAATTCTTTAAAATCGACCACAGAATTATCATTTGCTTCATCTGAAATAGTACGAATTATAACATAAGGAATATTGTATTCAAAACAAACTTGTGCCACTGCAGCACCTTCCATTTCAACACATAAAACTTCAGGGAGCATTACCAAAAGATTTTCCTTATCTTCATGACTTGCAAAGAAACGGTCTCCACTGGCAATTTGACCGACAACCATTTTGGGATTCGATAAAGAAAACTTTTCCCTTTGATTTAGCGAAAGCAAATGAATTAAACTCTCGTCACTTATCAATTCATCGATACTCTCTACTACCTTATCCAACATCTCTTTTGGAGGACAAAGTATTGTTTTTTCCAACAAAGGAATTTCAAACCTCTTCAATATTGGACGCGCATCCAAATCATGGTGAATTAAACTATTAGCTATAACAACATCTCCAATATTTAAATCCGGATGAATAGCCCCTGCAACTCCAGTAAAAAACAATTCCGTTATTCCAAACTCAACAATTAAATGGGTAACAGTTGTAGCCGAAGCCACTTTTCCCCAACGAGAAAACACGACTACTACTTCAATATCATTTATTGTCCCTACATAATAGGTGCGCATTCCCTTTACAACTTCTGTTTTGCCTTTTAACAAAGAAACAATACCGTTTATCTCTTCCGGCATTGCGCCAAGAATCCCAATTCTTTTCATATACCATTTAATATTTTAATTTGAGTTTGATTGTTACTGCTTTCACATTTCAGATGATGGCAAAAAAGCGAAATATTACCTTTTAGCCCCGGTTGAAGTAAAAATCCTTTTGTGCCGGTGTTCGGCACAAAAGATTACAACGAAAAACGGGACGATATTAACAAATAAGCCAAATGTTTCTGCTTTCAAAAATAATAATATAACTTCAGCTTACAGGCTATTTTTAAAATTACCAAACAATAAAACCATCACTATGCAAACAAAAAAAAATCCCAACGAATTGGGATTTTTAAGTATAAATATATCGAAATTTTATTTCAATTTCTTTTTGATTGCAACTTCATGGTAAGCCTCAATAACATCTCTTTCTTCGATATCATTGTATCCTTTTATTTGAATACCACAATCATACCCTTTAGCAACTTCTTTCACATCGTCTTTGAAACGTTTCAATGCAAGTAGTTCACCCGTAAATACCACAACTCCATCTCTAATGATTCTGATTTTGGCATTTTTGGCAATTTTACCATCCATAACCATACATCCTGCGATAGAACCAACTTTAGAAATTTTGAATATCTCTCTAATTTCAGCAGTACCTAATACTTCTTCTTTCATTTCAGGAGCTAACATTCCTTCCATTGCATCTTTCAAGTCATCTATAGCTGCATAGATAATAGAGTAATAACGGATATCGATTTCTTCTTTATCAGCCAATTGTCTAGCATTTCCTGCAGGACGAACATTAAATCCGATAATGATTGCATCAGAAGCAGAAGCCAACATAACATCAGTTTCAGTAATCGCACCAACTCCTTTATGGATAATATTAATTTGAATTTCTTCAGTAGATAATTTAGAGAACGAATCAGACAACGCTTCAACAGAACCATCCACGTCTCCTTTAAGTATAATGTTCAATTCTTTAAATTGACCTAATGCTATTCTACGTCCAATTTCATCTAATGTAATATGACGTTGCGTACGAACTGATTGTTCACGCATCAACTGAGAACGTTTAGCAGCAATTTGTTTAGCTTCTTTTTCGTCTTCAAAAATATTGAATTTATCACCCGCAGTAGCTGCACCATCAAGACCTAAAACAGAAACTGGAGTCGAAGGACCTGCAACAGTAACTATATTACCTCTTTCATCATGCATGGCTTTAATTTTACCATGGTGTTTTCCAGCCAACATATAGTCTCCAATTTTAAGAGTACCATGTTGTACTAATATTGTAGAAACATATCCTTTCCCTTTATCAAGGAAAGCTTCAACCACAGTGCCTTGAGCTGCTTTATTTGGATTCGATTTTAAATCTAAAATCTCAGCTTCTAATAATACTTTTTCCAATAACTCTTTAACACCTGTACCAACTTTTGCAGAGATATCATGAGATTGAATTTTTCCACCCCAATCTTCTACCAAAAGGTTCATACCTGCTAATCTTTCTTTTACTTTTTCAGGATTAGCATTTGGTTTATCAATTTTATTGATTGCAAAAATAATAGGAACCCCTGCTGCTTGAGCATGAGAAATTGCCTCTTTAGTTTGTGGCATGATATCATCATCCGCTGCAATCACAATAATTGCAATATCCGTAACTTGAGCACCACGAGCACGCATAGCAGTAAAGGCTTCGTGACCAGGTGTATCTAAAAATGCGATTTTTTGACCGTTATCCAAAGTCACTCCGTATGCACCAATGTGTTGTGTAATTCCTCCAGATTCACCAGCGATAACATTTTCTTTACGAATATAATCCAGTAAAGATGTTTTACCGTGATCGACGTGACCCATTACAGTTACAATAGGAGCTCTGAATACCAAATCCTCTTCTTTGTCTTCGACAACTTGAATAGCCTCTTCGATATCTACAGTAATAAACTCAACATCATAACCAAACTCGTCAGCTACAATAGTTAATGTCTCTGCATCCAAACGTTGGTTCATGGTAACCATGATTCCAAGTGACATACATGTTCCAATCACTTTAGTAATTGGCACATCCATCATGATTGCAATTTCACCAACAGTAACAAACTCAGTAACTTTAATAGTTTTACTTCCTTCGTCTAAAGCTCTTTGCTCATCATCAGATTTCTGACGGTGCGTATCTCTTTTATCTCTTCTGTATTTGGCTGCTTTCGATTTACCACCTTTACCTTGAAGTTTCTCCAAAGTTTCACGGATTTGGTTTTTAACCTCTTCCTCGGTAGGCTCAACTTTTGCAACAATTGCAGGTCTATTTCCTTTTACAAATCCAGGTCTTGCACTTCTATTTGCATTAAAACCACCTCCTCCGGTATTCGGAGTGATTTTATTTGGATTTGGCGCTCCAGGAACTCCGGGAGTAGCAGGCGGTCTAGGCGCACCTGGCTTTGGAGCAATTCTTTTGCGTTTATTTTTATTAGCATTATTAGCACCAGCCGCTCCAGGAGCACCAGGCTTATTAGGCGTAATTTTTGGATCTTCTTTTTTCTTTTTTGGCTTATTGAATTGAGACAAATCAATAACTTGACCCGTTAAAGTTGCTCCCGAAAGTTTTTGATACTGAGTAGTAATAGATTCTTCAACAGGAGTTTCACTTACAGGATTTTCAGCCTTTTTCTCAGTTACAGCATCTAGTTTTTCAATATTTTTAGTTTCCTTAAACTTCGCTACATCTTTAATCTCTTTTACTTCAGAAACAGGAATTTCTTTTTTAGGATTCTCAAGCGGCGTTTCCTTTTTTACAACATTTTCAACCGTCTCCTTTTTAACTTCTTCTTTAAGAATAGTTTTGTCTTCTGGAATTACATCTTTAGGAGTAATTACTTTTTCAGCAACAACAGGAGCTGGAGCAGCAGTAGGCTTTTTAGGATTAAGATCAATTTTTCCAACTTGAACAGGCCCCGACAAAACAGCTCTAGCTTTAATTACTTCTTGCTGTTTAAGACGCTCTTCTTCTAATTTACGTTTGTCTTCGACTTCTTTTTCACGTTCAATACGTAAAGCTTCTTTCTCTTTTCTTTTCTCTTCTCCTACTTCTTTAGAAGCTTCCTTATTCCCCTTGTCGCCTGCAAACTGACTTTGTAGGATATTAAATTCCTGATCAGAAATTTTTGCGTTTGGATTTGCTTCAATAGCAATCCCCTTATCTTTTAGATAATCCACAGCTCTTTCTAACGAAATATTTAATTCCCTTAAAACCTTGTTTATTCTAATAATTCTCTCTTCAGACATAAAACCTTTTTATTTTTTCCTTATTCGTTGTCCCACTTTTATATTATCATAAAAATAGAAATTTATTTTATATGAAGAATTAATAGCCGATTAACTATCAAATTCCTCATTTAATATTCTCATTACATCTAAAATCGTCTCCTCTTCTAGATCGGTTCTTCTAACTAAATCATCCACATCATGTTTCAAAATACTTTTTGCTGTATCCAATCCAATTTTTGCAAATTCTTCAATTACCCACCCTTCAATCTCGTCTGAAAACTCAGTTAATTCAACATCGTCATCATCTGCAATTGCACCTGCTACATCACCTTCACGTATTACATCTAACTCATAACCAGTCAACAGACCTGCTAGACGAATATTATGCCCACCTCTACCAATTGCTTTTGAAACTTCTTCTAATTTCAAAAACACTTCAGCTCTTTTTGTCTCTTCGTTAATTTTGATAGAAGAAACTTTAGCAGGACTTAATGCTCTAGTAATATACAATTGAATATTGCTAGTATAATTTATCACATCGATATTTTCATTTCCTAATTCACGAACAATTCCATGAATACGAGATCCTTTCATACCCACACAAGCACCAACAGGATCAATACGATCATCATAAGAATCTACAGCAACTTTTGCCTTTTCCCCTGGAATTCTCACTACGTTTTTAACCATAATCAAACCATCAAAAACCTCAGGGATTTCTTGTTCAAACAATTTCTCCAAGAACTTATCTGAAGTTCTGGACATAATGATTTGAGGTTTATTTCCTTTTAATTCAACACTTTCAATTATCCCTCGTACATTATCTCCCTTACGGAAAAAGTCAGATGGTATTTGTTTTTCTTTTGGCAAAATGATTTCATTCCCTTCATCATCCACCAAAATTACAACTCTTGGACGTACATGGTGTACTTCCGCAGTATATATATCACCTATTATATCTTTAAATTGCTTATAAAGGTTGGTGTTATCGTGTTCGTGTATTTTCGAAATTAAATTTTGTCTTAAAGCTAAAATCGCTCTTCTTCCCAAATCTATCAATTTAACCTCTTCAGAAACCTCTTCACCAATTTCGAAATCAGCCTCAATTTTTCTGGCTTCAGTTAATGTAATTTCTTCATTTTCAAAATCCAAATCCTCGTCAGCAACGATTACTCTTCTTCTCCAAATCTCCATATCTCCTTTATCGGGATTTATAATGATATCGAAATTATCATCTGAACCGTATTTTTTCTTCAATGCATTTCTAAATACATCTTCCAAAATTGCCATAAGCGTTACACGATCAATAAGTTTATCATCTTTAAACTCTGAGAATGAATCGATTAATGCTAAATTTTCCATGCGAATTCTTTAATTAAAATGTTACTGTAACAATTGCTTCTTTAATATCTGAGTAGGGAATTTGTTGTTCTTTTTGAACAGTTTCTTTTCCTTTACCAATTTTTTTGGGTTCTCTAGCTTTCCAAGACAAAATTATAAAAAGATCATTAGCTTCAACTAATTCTGCTTCAATATTTTCTGTATTCGTTTTAACAATCAATATTCTGCCTATGTTCTTTTTATACTGTCTTACGAGCTTTAAAGGAGAACCAACCCCTACCGAAGCAACTTCTAAAGAGAAATCCTGTTCTTCTCTATCCAAATTATTCTCAACAGCACGGCTTATATCAATACAGTCTTGCAAAACCACACCATTATCTCCATCAATCCCAATAATAATTTTAAAAGCATCTGTAATAGTCAGGTCAATTAAAAAAATAGATGGTTTTTCCAGAAGAGCCTCTTCGACTACTTGCTTTACTTTTTCTTTAAATGTCATATCTTTATAAAAAGAGGGGACATTAGTCCCCTCATTATTTAAGTTTTAATAAATAACGGTGCAAATATAGTGTTTTTTTATAAATCAAAAAAAATTGATTACTATTAAAAAAATTTATATCTTTAATCTATCAAATTAATCCAGTTTTACTGGCAAATCAAACCCCAATCAACATGAAAAGAATCCTTATCCCAACTGATTTCACAAAATATGCAGATGAAGCAATAGAAGTTGGCGCACAAATTGCAAAAAAACACGACTGTGAAATTGTTCTAATTCACATGCTCGAATTACCAAGACAAATGAATGATGCCATTACTGGAGAAACAAGTATTCCAGAAATAATGCTATTCAAACAAAAGGCAGACGAAACTTTAAAAAACATTAAAAACCGCCCGTATTTATCAGGAATCCATATAACAGAAGTCGTACGCCTTGACAGCGCCTACAATGGGATAAACAACTACAGTAAACAAAACAGCATTGACTTAATTATCATGGGATCTCACGGAGCTTCAGGAATTAATGAAATTTTAATTGGCTCTAACACAGAAAAAGTAGTAAGACAGTCTGAAACCCCTGTTTTAGTTATCAAAAACAAAATAGACAATTTCAATATTAGCAACATTGTTTTCGCATCTGACTTTTCTAAAGAAACAAAAAAGGCCTTCCAAAAATTTTTGGATTTCGCTAAGCTATTCAATTCAAAAGTGAACTTAGTAACAATTTGCACTCCAAACAGTTTCAAAAGCACATCAGCTGCCCGTAAAATTGCATCTGAATTCGTCGCAGATTTCGACATGCCAGAATACACATTTGAAACATACAATGAAAGCAATATTGAAAAAGGCATCCTAAATTATTCAAATGAGAAAAATACCGACCTAATCGTGTTTTGCACTCACGGAAGAACTGCTCTTAATCACTTTTTTACAGGAAGCATCTCCGAAGATTTGGTAAACCACGCAACCAAACCAGTACTAACATTTAAAATATAAGCACACACAAAAAAAGCTTTTCAACATATTGAAAAGCTTTTTTTTGTAACAACTAAGTTTAAATTAAAACCATAAAAAAAGCCTCTCAATTGAGAGGCTTTCTGTTGGTCTACAAGGACTCGAACCTTGAAAGACTGCACCAAAAACAGTTGTGTTACCATTACACCATAGACCAGCAATCTTGCTAACATTCCTGCTAAGCGAGTGCAAATTTAAAACAAATTCTTAGTTGTGCAAACTTTTTTTGTCTTTTTCTTCAAAAAAAATGAAACAAAATTGATTTTAAAAAAAATATTCTTATTAATTCACTGAATAACAAATCATTTGCCAAATTGATTATTTTCCATAAAATTATAATAATGCAACTAAACTTTAAAGAAAAAAACATTTTCTTTGTAACACTTTTTAAAACACGTAAAAAAACAGAAGACTAGTATATGACATCATTCAATTTCAACAAATGGAATACCATTACAGGTTGGTTTGCCTTTTCAATCGCATTAATAACTTATACACTTACTGTTGAACCCACAATGAGTTTTTGGGATTGTGGAGAATATATCGCCACGGCAGCAAAACTTGAAGTTGGACACCCACCAGGAGCTCCTTTATTCCAAATGATTGGCGCTTTTTTCGCCATGTTTGCCACAGATAAAGAACATATTGCCTTAATGGTGAATATGACTTCAGTATTTTCCAGCGCCTTTACAATATTATTTATGTTTTGGTCATCCACAATGATCTTGAAAAAAATAATTGGACAATACTCCGACATCAATAAAGACAATTCGATTGTTATACTTGGAAGTTCTTTGGTTGGCGCATTAGCCTATACCTTTTCAGATAGCTTTTGGTTCAATGCCGTGGAAGCTGAAGTTTATGCAATGGCTACTTTGCTTATATCTTTACTTTTATGGTTGGGACTGCGTTGGGAGCAAGACATGAATACTCCTAGAGGAAATAGATGGTTGCTACTAATTTCATTAGTAGTTGGATTGTCATTTGGAGTTCACTTTATGGCATTATTAACAATTCCCGCTATTGGCTTTTTATACTTTTTCAAAAACTACAAAGTAGTTACTGTCAAAAATTTCATTATTGCCAATATAGTAGTTGTTTCTATTCTGCTTTTTATATTCAAATTATTATTGCCTTTGACAATGGCATTCTTTGGTAAAACTGAAATTTTCATGGTTAACTCCATGGGATTGCCGTTTAACTCCGGAACCATTTTTGTTTCCTTGCTTTTAATCACCTTTTTCTATTTTGGCTTAAATTACACCCATAAAAAAGGATTAATACATTATAACACTCTTATTTTATGTGTGCTTTTTATTCTGATTGGATTCTCAACTTGGTTAATGCTACCTATTCGTGCAAATTCAGACACTGTTATCAACGAGAACAGACCATCTGATGCCGCCGAAGTTCTAGCATATTATAATAGAGAGCAATATGGCGTGAATCCATTATTTTATGGCCCACAATACACCGAAGCTTTTGCTGGACTAGATGCTAATAATCCTTATTTGGACAAAGCTCCAAATTACGAGAGAGATTACAAAACCGGAAAATATATAATTGTAAATAATTATAAAAATGCCGAACAAAATAGTGACGATAACCAAAAAACCATTTTACCTCGAATGTGGAGTACTGAGCATGTAGAAAACTACATGAATTTCACAAATCCTCCAGCATTCCGAATAAATCCTGATTATCCTTATGAAGATGATTTAGCGAAATACGGCCTAGATCCAAATCAATTAAGCGAGGAAGATTACAACAAAGCTATTGCTCAATTAAAAAACGAAACCGAAAAAACTATTGCAGAGTTCAGACAAGCCTATGCCCAAAAACAAATTGACAATGAGGGTTACGTTTCCTTCTTAAAACATTATGGCGATTATTTAATCATCGAAAAACCGACAACTGCCGACAATTTCAGCTTTATGTTTGAGTATCAATTTGGCTATATGTATTGGAGGTATTTGATGTGGAATTTTGTTGGAAGACAAAACGACGAGCAAGGAAGATATGATTATCTGGACGGAAACTGGATAAGTGGCATTACATTCCTTGACAACTTACATTTAGGCTCACAAGACAATTTACCTTCGGATGTTTTAAATAATAAAGGTAGAAACGTATATTTCTTCTTGCCTTTTATACTGGGTCTAATAGGAATTATGTATCATGCCAGTAAAGACAGAAAAAGCTTTTATGTCTTATTAGCACTATTCCTTTTTATGGGAATTGCATTAAAAATATACCTAAACGAAAGACCTTTTGAACCGCGAGAAAGAGATTATGCCTTAGTGGGTTCGTTTTATGTATTTGCTATATGGATTGGGTTTGGAGTATATGCCTTGTACGAAAGCGCTCAAAAATACCTAGCGCCAAAAATAGCAGGACCAATACTTATTATGGGAACATTATTGGCTGCTCCATTACTTATGGCCTACCAAAACTGGGACGACCATGACCGTTCTGGAAAATATACCGCTACTGCTATGGCAAAAGCGTATCTTGAATCTTGCGATCCAAATGCTATTTTATTCACAATTGGAGACAATGACACCTTTCCGCTTTGGTACGCCCAAGAAATAGAGGGCGTACGCACCGATATTAAGATTGTAAACACCAGTTTATTTATGACAGATTGGTATATTGATCAGATGAAAAGAAAAGCATATCAATCTGAAGGCTTACCTATTTCATTCACCCATGACGAATATGTGGGAGACAAATTAGACTATGTAGCACACATTCCAAAAACAGAAAATCGTTGGGATTTAAAAGATTTTATTGGTTTCATTAAAAATCCGAAATCCACAGTAGAAATGCAAAATGGACAAACCATCCATTTCTATCCAACTAACAAAATTAGAATTCCAATAGATAAAGCAAACATACTGAAAAACAAAGTACTAGACCCAAAACTAAGTGATTCAATTGTTCCTTATATTGACATTGATATAAAAGGTAGTGCTATTTACAAAAACAGGCTGATGATGCTAGACATCATTAACAACAACAATTGGAAAAGACCAGTATATTTCAGCGGAGGAGCTTTTGACAATGAAGATTATTTATGGATGAAAGATTACCTTCAACTGGAAGGTATGGTATATAAATTAGTACCAATAAAAACGGCATTACCGGAGGATTCAGGTCAAATGGAAATGGGACGAATTGACACCGAAAATATGTATGCAAAAGTGATGAAATGGGATTGGGGCAATAGCGAAAGTGACAAAATATACCATGACCCAGAAACCCGTAGAGAAAGTCTTACTTACAGAATGAATTTATCTCGTTTAATGAATCAACTTATTGCTGAAGGTAAAATTGACAAAGCAAAAAACATCATTGAATTGGCCATGACAAAAATGCCTCTAGAAAAATTCGGATACTACTCTGTATTGGAACCATTTGCAAAAGGATATTATGATGTTGGCGAAAAAGCAAAAGCCCATGATTTACTAGATAAATTAATGGGAAAATACAAAGAAAACCTAAATTATTTCGCAAAATTAGCACCATCTGAACAATCCAGCGTCAGCATTGAAATAATAACCGATTTGGAACGTTACAGAGGCTTATTACTAGTAATGAAAGATTGCAATGACATCGGTTATTACAATTCAAGCAAAAAGACTTTTAATACTTATATTGAAATCTTTGCTCGCTTTGGACGTAAAAAAGAATAATTTTTAAATTTAAAATATTTTAAAAAATGTAGTGTCAACAAAAAAGGCACTACATTTTTTGTTTAAAATAGCATTTAATTGTAGTATTGGGCTATGAAACTCTATTGGATTAAAACTCATATATTAATAAAAAAAACATTCTCAAATTATATTTGGAACATACCTAATGCGGAGAATAAAATCTACCTCACTTTTGATGATGGCCCAACTCCAGATATAACGGAATGGGTTTTGGAAGAGTTAAAAAAACATAAAGCCAAAGCCACTTTTTTTTGTATTGGGAAAAACATAAAAAATCATCCAGCAATTTTTCATAAAATTGTAAACGAAGGGCATTCCATTGGTAATCACACCCACAATCATTTGAAAGGATGGAATACATCAACTGAAGATTATTTGGATAATATTTCCTTGTGTAAGTTCGAAATCGACAATCTAAATTCTGCAATCTACAATTTGCAATCTCCTCTATTCCGTCCGCCTTATGGCAAAATAAAAAAGTCACAATCCAAAAAACTAAGACAATTGGGGTATAAAATAATTATGTGGGATGTTCTCAGTGCCGATTTTGATCAAACTATATCGCCTAAAGAATGTTTAGAAAACGTATTGCAAAATGTAGAAGCAGGAAGCGTAATTGTTTTTCATGACAGTTGCAAAGCATTCCGAAATTTAGAATACACACTCCCAAAAATATTGCAAATTTTAAAAGAAAGAGGATTTAGATTTAGTGCAATTCAATAAAAACAAGAACCATTTCAAAACTATAGCTGTTCTTGAACTAATCCAATTAAAGTATTGGCATCCAACTCTCCTGATTGTCTCCAGATCATCATGCCTTCCTTGTAAATCATCAATGTAGGTAGCCCTTTGATACGCAAAGCATCGGCTAGTTCTTGATTTTTGTCTACGTCTATCTTAATCACCTTTACTTTGTCACCAAGCGCTGCTGCTACATCTTTTATAACAGGATGCATCGACACCGAAGATTCGTTCCAATCTGTGTAAAAATCTATTAACACAGGAACTTGTGTATTTATAAGTTCTCCAAATTTTGACATAAAACCAAAATATTTAATTTCTATTACTTTCGAAAAGAGATATCACCTTGCAAATTTAGCATTTTAAACCAATTATGCTAATTTTTCTCCTTTTATTAGTTGAATTACTGTGATTTCGGGCATAATTCCCACTCTTCCAGGGTACGCATGAAATCCAAATCCTCTATTTACATATACATATCGACCTAGATTTTCGTATAAACCTGCCCATTGCTTATAAACATATTGAGCCAAACTCCATTTAAAGTAACCTGGAATTTCGATTCCAAACTGCATTCCATGGGTATGTCCAGATAATGTTAAATGAAAATGTTTTTCATCATGCTGAACCACTTCATCCCAATGACTCGGATCGTGACTCATTAAAATTTTAAAATCTTCTTTAGACAAATGTTGAGCTGCTTTCTTTAAATCACCTGCCTGTTTGAAGTTTTTACCCCAATTTTCAACTCCAACTAAAGCGATTTTATCATTCCCCTTTTCAATGAAAGTATGTTCATTCAATAATAATGTAAAACCAATTTGACCATATAAATTCTTAATAGCATCAAAGTTTTCTTCTTTATCTATTTGTGTGAGCCAAGTCACATATTCACCATAATCATGATTCCCAAGAACCGAATACTTTCCATATTCATGTTCTTTGATTCGGTTAAAAGTCTCAATCCAAGGATGCATTTCCTTGGCATGTGTATTAACGATATCACCAGTAAATAAAATCATATCTGAATTTTGAGCATTTACCAAATCAATGGCATAACTAATTTTTTCAGGATTATCAAAACTTCCACTGTGCACATCTGAGATTTGAGTAATCGTAAAACCGTTAAAAGCATCTGGTAAATCAGGAAAATGTATTGCCTGTTTTATAACTTTATAATTATACTTTCCTTCAAATATCCCATAGATCAAAGATAAAAAAGGAACTGCAGCTAGTCCTAAACCAAGTTGACTAACGAATTTACGTCTTGAAGGCAAAAAATTGGCATCGCTATTATTATCAATAAAATAATTGATTGACCCGGCAGCCAAACGAAAAACATCTTCTCCAAGAAGAACAACCGTCATAACAATTTTCGGAATATAAATCACAAGCAACAGCCCCATTGTAAACATCGTTTGTTGGGTTTGCCCAACCGAGCGATCAAATTGCGTAAAAGAATAAAGAATAAATACAAAAAGTAAAAGGCTCAATATTTGATATGAAATCAACATCCATCTTAACTTGATTAAAGTTTTAACAGCTTGAAATGCATAGAGTTCAATAATAAAAAGAACAACCCCTATAAGAAATAAACGTAAAATCATTATTATATAAAATTTTACACAAAGTAACAACTAATGAAAACGCTAAAGATTTATATTATCATAATTTTAACGCAAAAAAAGGGAGTAAACTTCTTTATCTCCCCTTTTCACCTATTAAAACCAACTTTTAATATCTTTTTGAAATAATCTATATATTATGTGCTAAAAAAGATTTTTTATTTTTTTGGAACTGCTGCCTCGGCAGTAGTAGCACTTTTGCTAGGTTCTGCTTTTTTAGCAGCTTTTTTTGTTGCTTTTTTAGTAGCTTTTACTTCTTTAGCCGGAGCTGTTTGAGCAGGTGTAGTTTGTGCACTTACCATTGCTGTTGTTCCTAAAGCTACTGCCAATACCATCAATAATTTTTTGCTCAAGCTTTGTAGTTTGTTTTTCTGGATTTCGTGAATCTTCGATTTCATGATTTTAGATTTTAGATTTTAAATTAATAATTCATTTATTAATAGGTCAAAGCTATGCATGCCAAATGAAGATTAAATGAAGTTTTACTCCTCCGGAAAAAATTAACTTTTAATTAAGTTTTTGCTCATTTGGAAACACCAAAAGAAAAGTAGTCCCTACGTTTATTTCTGATCTTATCTCAATAGTTATTTGATGAAATTGAGCTATACTTTCAACAATTGCAAGCCCCAACCCCTGCCCTTCTAGATCCGAACTTACTCTGGTAAATCGCTTAAAAATATTTTGTTGCTGTTTTACATTCAATCCAATACCCGAATCTGAAACAGTCAAAAAATAATTTCCATTCAAAAAACCGTCTTTAATTTCAATTGTACCACACGGCTTATTGTATTTGATTGCATTGACAATTAAATTGTAAAACAAAATATGCATCAATGTCTTATTCCCTGTAAAACTAAAATGATGTTCCAAGTTTTTTTGGAAAGACAATTCCTTGTCTTCAATTCTATCTTGTAAATCTGTTACCAAATTGGTAATTATAGCATCCAAATCAATTGATTCTTTTGCTTCGTATTGATTGTTTTCAATTTTTGAAATCAATAGTAAATTAGCAATTACCTTTTTAAGCAAATCTAATGTACCAAGCGAACTCACTATTTTATCAACAGCAACATCATTCAAAGATTCATTTTGAAGCAAATTTTCAAATTTGTTTTTCAACAATGCTATCGGAGTCAAAAGTTCATGGGAAACATTGGCAATAAACTGTTTTTCTTTTTTAAACAATTCACTTATTCTATCCATCATTTGATTCAGAACCGTATCCAATTCCTGAAAATCCCTAGAATGTGTTTTTATAGGAGTATGATCAAAAGCTTCGGGTTCGTTTACATGACGAATTTTGGTGTCGATGATTTTATAAAAAGGTTTTAATAAATATTCAATATAAAAAGTATCCGCCAGAAAAGTAATGACCACAATTATGATTAAAACAATTATGATAAAAAATCGAATTATGAAGGTAAGGTCATTAATTTCACTTAAGCTATTTCCAATTTCCAAAAGGTAATTGGTGTTTTCATACCTAAAATAATATTGAAGAATCCTATAATCATTGCGTTCTTCTTCAATTATCCTGGGCTCTGTAATGAAAAAAGTTTGATTTACTTTGCTTCTCAAAGGAACTCTGGAAAGTAAAAGGAATTCACTATGCAATGTTGAAAAACTGGCATAGGTTTCGGAAGCATCATTTCGAACAATAAAATCATTGATTTCTTCCTTGTCTAAATGTTCAATAAATTTTTGCTTTTTTTCAAACAAGCTTTTATTGATATGATTATACACCACTTTTTCAACCAAAACAGGAAGCATTAACCATAAAACCAGAATCAACAACAAACGCGATAATGCATTGAAAATAGCTAGCTGATGCTTAATTTTCATATTAGATATTTATTGTTTTATAAACTAAACATTTATTCTGTATCCTACATTCCTAACCGTCTCAAACCATTCAATTTTGGCATGTTTATCCAATTTTTTTCTAAGATTTCGAACATGAACATCTATAAAATTCGAATCGGAATTCACTTCAAGAATATCTCCCCAAATATGCTCCGTCAATTGCAAACGCGTTATGACACGATTTTTATTTAAGACTAAATATTGAAAAATATCAAACTCTTTTTTGGTAAGATTAATTGGAATCTCATTAAAACTTACTTTATAATCCTGCAATCTTAAACTAAAATCATGAACATCCAACTGGTTTACCGTGAATCCGTGCATTCTCCTAATAATAGCAAATAATCGAGCTCCCAATTCTGTTAAAGCAAAAGGTTTTGTCAAATAATCATCGGCTCCAAGTTGCAAACCGTTTATTCTGTCCTCCAATTCTCCTTGGGCTGTAATAATGATTACTGCTGTTTTAGACTCTGTTTTACGAATTTCTTTCAGAATATCAAATCCGCTCCCATCGGGCAAACCTAAATCCAGAAGCATAATATCATAATCATTACTGTTAATTTCCTCCAAAGCCTCTTCGCAATTTTTTGAAATTTTACAGATGTAACCACTACCCGTAAGATACTCTTTTACTTCAAGAGCCAATTCTGGATTATCTTCAACAATAAGGATTTTCATAACAAATAAGGATTTTTAAAACACTCAAAGTAACAACTAATGAAAAATTAAAACGCAAAACGTTATTAAAATTTTAACGTATCTAAAAATACAAAAAAAGCCAGTAAATTTTTCTACTGACTTTCATAAACAATCAACCCTTTTGTCTTGCGTCCATCCTCATGTGCAAACAAAACAAAAACATTAATTATTTTTTTGTTTTAGAAGTTGAGGCTCCAGTTGGTGCTGCTTCTTTTTGTTCTTTTTTCGCTTTTTTGTGTTTTGGATGTTTAGTCATTTTCACTTCTTTCACTGTAGCTGATTTCACAGGTACTGTTTTAGCATTTACCATCACTGTTGTTCCAAATAATAATGCGATTAACATTAATAACTTTTTCATGATTTCTAAAATTTTGAATTAATAATTTATTTTTATAGGTCAAAAGTATAACCGAAAAATGAAGACAAAATGAAGATTTATCCCTCTACAAAAGTTTAACTTTGTCTTAACGAATTCATTTTCAAAGATAAAAAAGAGTTAATCATTACTTTTTCAATTGAATTTAGAAATTTCAGTAACAAATTCATTTTTAAAACTCAATTGTCTATTTTTACAGACTAAATTTTTCATATGTCAGCTCAAAAACGACTTTACCTTCTTGATGCTTATGCATTAATCTTTCGTGGTTATTTTGCCTTTATAAAAAACCCAAGAATCAATTCTAAAGGAATGGATACTTCGGCAATTATGGGATTTATGAATGCCTTGATGGATGTTATAAAACGAGACAAGCCAGACCATTTGGCTGTGGCTTTTGACAAAGGAGGAAGCACCTACCGCTATGAAATGTATAAAGAATATAAAGCTCATCGTGACGAAACTCCCGAAGCGATAAAAATTGCCGTTCCATACATTCAAGAATTATTGAAGGCAATGCACATTCCTATTATTGAGGTTCCAGGTTTTGAAGCCGATGATTTAATTGGCACCATTGCGAAACAAGCTGAAAAACAAAACTATCAAGTTTTTATGGTAACACCCGATAAGGATTTTGCCCAATTAGTTTCCGAAAATATATTCATGTACAAACCCGCAAGAATGGGAAATGGCATCGAAATATGGGGAATTCCAGAAGTATTGGAAAAATTTGAAATCACCAATCCTTTACAAGTTATTGATTATCTGGGAATGATGGGAGATGCAGCTGATAACATTCCTGGATTACCTGGTGTTGGAGAAAAAACAGCAAAGAAATTCTTGGCCGAATACGGTTCAATGGAAAATCTATTGGCCAACACACATCAATTAAAAGGCGCCATAAAAGACAAAATCGAAGCCAATGCCGAATTGGGAATTTTGTCTAAAAAATTAGCTACTATCCTACTCGATTGCCCGGTAACATTTAACGAAACTGATTACGAATTATCAAAACCTGATGTTGAAAAAACCGATGCGTTGTTTCAAGAGTTGGAATTTCGTCAAATGAAAGCACAGTTTGATAAATATTTTGGAACAGGAAAAGAATACGACGAAATTGACACGAATGGCAATGGAAACACTGTTGAAGTTGAGAAAATAGTCCAAAAAGTTCCATTAAAAAAAGCCAATGAAGATCAATTTGACTTATTTGGCTTTTCGGACGAAGAAAGCAGCGAAGTGCACTCCAATTCACATTATGCAACTTTAGAAAATACCGAACATTTTTACCAAAGCATTCAAGGTGATTTTGCCGTGAAATTACTAATGCAAAACTTAATGAATCAAACTTCGGTTTGTTTTGATACCGAAACAACAGGAATTGATGCCTTAAATGCCGAATTGGTTGGAATGTCATTTTCCTTTGAAAAAGGAAAAGCGTTTTATGTTCCATTTCCGGAAAACCAAGAAGAGGCACAAGTTTTGGTTGATAAATTCAAACCTTTTTTTGAAAGTGAAACCATCGAAAAAATTGGTCAAAATATCAAATACGATTTGAAAATTCTTTCTCATTACGGTGTTCAAATCAAAGGAAAATTATTCGACACGATGATTGCGCATTATTTAATCAATCCTGATATGCGCCATAATATGGACGTTTTATCAGAAACCTATTTAAAATATTCGCCAAAATCAATTGAAGATCTTATAGGGAAAAAAGGGAAAAATCAAAAATCGATGCGTGATGTCGCTTTGGAAGAAATCAAAGAATATGCTGCCGAAGATGCTGATATTACCTATCAATTGAAGCAAAATTTCAGTCCAATTCTCGATAAAGCCGAAACGAAAAAATTATTTGATGAAATCGAAATTCCTTTAATCCCCGTTTTGGCAGCAATGGAATTGGAAGGAATTAATCTCGATGTTCCTTTTTTAAAGTCGATGTCAGTTGAAATGGCTATTGAAAGCAATGCTTTGGAACAAAAAATCTATGAAACTGCTGGGGAAAAATTCAATTTAGCTTCACCAAAACAATTAGGTGATATTTTATTTGATAAATTAAAAATTGGCGGAGCCAAACAAAAGAAAACCAAAACGGGGCAATATGCCACTGGTGAAGAAGTTTTGTCTTATCTGGCAAGTGACAACGAAATTGTTCGAGATATCCTCGAATGGCGACAAATGGTAAAATTACAAAGTACCTATATAGATGCATTGCCCAACCAAGTCGATAAAAAAACAGGACGTGTCCACACCGATTATATGCAAACCGTTGCTGCAACTGGCCGTTTGAGTTCCAACAACCCCAACTTACAAAACATCCCGATTCGTACCGAAAGAGGACGATTGATTCGAAAAGCATTTATTGCCCGTGACAAAAATTACACTTTAGTTTCTGCCGATTATTCGCAAATAGAGTTACGAATTATCGCAGCCCTGTCTGGTGAAGAGAATATGATTAAAGCTTTTCAAAACAACGAAGACATTCACAAAAGCACCGCTGCAAAAGTTTTCAATGTTCCATTGGAAGAAGTAACCAAAGAACAACGTAGCAATGCCAAAACCGTGAATTTTGGAATTATTTATGGGGTTTCGGCTTTTGGATTGAGCAATCAGACTTCGCTTTCGCGAAAAGAAAGTGCAGAGTTGATTGATGCCTATTATGCAACCTATCCTAAACTAAAATCTTATATGTCAGATCAAGTTGAATTTGCCAGAGAACACGGCTATGTACAAACCGTTTTGGGAAGAAGACGTTACTTGAAAGATATTAATTCGGCCAATATGATGGTTAAAAGTGGTGCCGAACGAAATGCTGTAAATGCTCCAATACAAGGAAGTGCAGCTGATATTATCAAAATTGCCATGATTAATATTCACAAAAAACTAACTACGGAAAACTGGAAAAGTAAAATGCTATTGCAGGTGCATGATGAACTCGTCTTTGATGTGCACAATTCTGAATTAGAAAAAATTCAGCCCATGATTAAATATGAGATGGAAAATGCTTTTACAATGGCGGTTCCATTGGTTGTTGAAATTGGCTTGGGAAAAAATTGGTTGGAAGCGCATTAAAAAAATTCCTAATATTGAGTTACAGATTTCACTCAAACATTATTCTAACAACATAAAAAAGCCATTCAGTTGATTTGAATGGCTTTTATACTATCATTTAGTAGACTCCCTTATTTAGTAGATTCTCTTTCTTTTAATTTTGTTTTAATAATTAGAGTTTCATATGGTCTATGCTCCTCTTTGGATTCCAGTCTGTCTATTAACAGCTTTACAGCTACTTCACCAATCTCAATTCCGTGTTGACTAACAGTAGTTAAACTTGGAGACAATCTTCTAGAAGCCAAAATACCATCAGCAAATCCAATAATTTTAAGATCCTTAGGGATTTTATACCCTTTTTTAACCCCAACTTTCAAGGCCACAACCGAATCATTTTCATCTAATGCAAAAACACCATCGACAAGATTATTGGAATACAATTCATTAACCTTTTCGGAAAGATCATGTTCGGATTCCGATTCTGTACGAATAATAATATTTTCATTAACTTCAATATTATTATCCTTTAAGGCTTTTAGATACCCTTCGGCTCTTAATTTACCAACACTTAAATTATCAACGGATGAAATTAAGGCAATATTTTTGCAACCCAAATCAATTAAATGCTGAGTAGCATTATGCCCAGAATCAAAATCATCCACAATTACTTTATCACATTCCACTTCATCAGTTGTTCTGTCAAACATTACAATTGGAGTACCATCATTAATAATGTCTTTAAAATGACTATAATCATGTAGTTTTTGAGCTTCTTCAGAAATAGACAAAACAAAACCATCAATAGTTCCATTACTCAACATCTCAAGAGTATGCGCTTCTTTTTCTAAAGATTCATTAGAAATACACATTAAAACATTATAACCTCTTTCGTCAGCCACTTTCTCAATACCACTAAAAACCTTAGCAAAAAAAGAGTTCAATATATTAGGAATAATAACACCAATCGTTTTGGTTTTTCGATTTTTAAGGTTCAGACCGATAACATTCGGTTTGTAATTTTTTAATTTAGCATATTCTTTTATTCTGACTTTCGTTTGTTCGCTTATTTCAGGACTGTCATTAAGTGCCTTAGAAACAGTCGATACCGAAACATTAAGTTCTTTTGCAATTTGTTTTAATGTTGCTTTTGCTTTCATTGGAGAATGGTATTTAGTACTATATTAAGGTTCTTGGAAAAATTAAAAATAGCAAAGGATTAAACAAAACATGCTAAAATTTTACTAAATGTATAAAATTTAACAAGCATTTGAAAGGATAAAAGCGAAAATTACAAAAAAAATGCAACATCAAAAAAAATATTTTAGTAAATTATTTTAAAAAATCGAATCTCAAACTAAATGCAAATTGAATCAAACTAAATATATATTTGATAATCAGTGTAAATCCAACAAAAAAATATTCAAATAAGCTATTTGTATTTAAAATAATTAATTGTACTTTTGCAACCCCTTTATTGGGGATGGAATGTTTAATTAAAATATATTATTGTGAACGCATTAAGCTACAAGACAATTTCAACAACAAAAGCCAATTCTACAAAAGAATGGATTGTTGTAGATGCTGACGGTCATAACTTAGGTCGTCTTGCTTCAAAAGTCGCTATGATTTTAAGAGGTAAGTATAAACCAAGTTATACGCCACACGTGGACTGTGGAGATAACGTAATTGTTATCAACTCAGAAAAAATTAACCTTACAGGTAACAAACTGGATGAAAAAACATACATCCGTCACACTGGTTATCCTGGAGGACAAAGAACTTTAACTGCTAAAGTATTGCAAGCAAAAAACCCTGCATTATTAGTAGAAAAAGCAGTAAAAGGAATGTTACCTAAAAACAAATTAGGAGCTGAACTTTTTAGAAATTTAAATGTTGTTGTAGGATCTGAGCACAAACAAGGAGCTCAAAAACCTAGAACTGTTAACCTAAACGATCTTAAGTAATGGGAGTTATTCACAAAATCGGTAGAAGAAAGACCGCTGTTGCACGTGTTTATGTTTCTGAAGGAACAGGAGTTATCGTTGTAAACAAAAAACCATTCGCAACTTATTTCCCAACTGCTACTTTACAGTACAAAGTTTTGCAACCAATGTCTATGACAGAAAATGCATCTAACTTCGACGTAAAAGTAAACGTTTATGGAGGTGGTTCAACTGGACAAGCAGAAGCTGTAAGAATGGCATTGGCGCGCGTAATGTGCGAAGTAAATGCTGAGAACAGAGCTATCTTGAAACCAGAAGGTTTATTGACTAGAGACCCAAGAATGGTTGAACGTAAAAAATTCGGTCAGAAGAAAGCTCGTAAGAGATTCCAATTCTCTAAACGTTAATATTGCCTGTCTTGTTCAATTTGGACAAGACATCCTAGAATGTATTAAAAAATTTAAAACAATGTTGTTGTTGTCAAGCCGAGGCTTGAAATTAGTTTAGCATCTAAATGTATGTAGCCGACCTATCGCCATTCATGCATTGCTAATCAACAGAACGTAAACTAGTACAAAAAATGTCAAACAAAGTAGAAGTAAAAGAATTACTAGAAGCAGGTGTTCATTTTGGACACATGACTAGAAAATGGGATCCAAATATGGCTCCTTACATTTATATGGAGCGTAATGGTATACACATTATCAATCTATATAAAACTGCAGCAAAAATCGAAGAAGCTAATGAAGCTTTGAAAAAAATCGCTGCATCAGGTAGAAAAATATTATTTGTTGCTACCAAAAAACAAGCAAAAGACATCGTTGCTGATAAAGCAAAAGCTGCAAACATGCCTTACATCACCGAAAGATGGCCTGGTGGAATGCTAACTAACTTCGTAACTATCCGTAAAGCTGTTAAAAAAATGGCTACTATTGATAAAATGAAGAAAGACGGTACTTTCATGACCCTTTCTAAAAAAGAGCGTTTACAAGTTGATCGTCTTCGTGCTAAACTTGAGAAAAACTTAGGTTCAATCGCAGATATGTCAAGACTTCCTGCAGCATTGTTCGTAGTAGATATCAAAGCTGAACACATCGCAATAAAAGAAGCTCAAAAATTAAACATTCCAGTTTTCGCAATGGTTGATACCAATTCTGATCCACGTGAAGTAGATTATGTTATCCCTGCAAATGATGATGCTTCTAAATCAATTGATAAAATTTTATCTTTAGTAACTGCTTCAATTATCGACGGTCTTGCAAATAGAACTTCTGATAAAGAAACTGATGCTACTGAGGTTGTTGCTGAAGTAGAAGCTCCTGTAGCTGAAACTCCAGCAGTTGAAGCTCCTGTAGCTCCAGCAACTGAAGAATAAATCAAATTTTAAATTCCAATTTTAAATTCCAAATTCCATAAAAAATTAGAAACACTATGTTGATAATTTAATAAAATTGGAATTTGGGATTTAAAAATTGGAATTTTTACTTTTATAACATTAAACACATTATATTATGGCAACAATTACTGCTGCAGACGTAAATAAATTAAGAACAATCACTGGTGCAGGTATGATGGACTGCAAAAAAGCTTTGGTTGAAGCAGACGGAGATTTTGATTTAGCTATCGAAAACTTACGTAAGAAAGGACAAAAAGTAGCTGCTAACCGTTCTGATAGAGAATCTACAGAAGGTGCTGCAATTGCTGTTGTTAATGCAGACAAAACTGCTGGAGTTGTTATCACATTAAACTGTGAGACTGACTTCGTGGGAATGAACGAGAACTTTGTAAAAATGGCTACTGAAATGGCTAATTTAGCATTGAACTACAACACAAAAGAAGAATTCTTGGCTGCTGATTTCAACGGAATCACTGTTGCTGAAAAATTAATCGAACAAACTGGAGTTATTGGTGAAAAACTTGAAATCAGAACTTTCGAGAAATTAGAAGGTGCTTTTATCGGTTCTTACATTCACTCTGGAAACAAAATCGCTACTTTGGTTGCTTTATCTGCAAACATCGCTGGTGCTGATGAAGTAGCAAGAAATATTGCTATGCAAGCTGCGGCTATGTCACCAATCGCATTAGACGAAAACGGTGTTGACGCTGACACCATAGCTAAAGAAATCGAAATTGCTAAAGATGTTTTACGTCAAGAAGGTAAACCAGAAGCAATGTTAGACAATATCGCTAAAGGTAAATTGGCTCGTTTCTTTAAAGACAACACACTGGTAAACCAAGATTACATTAAAGACAACAAATTAAGCGTTGCTGCTTATGCTAAGTCTTTAGACAAAGATCTTACCGTAACAGGCTTCAGAAGAGCTGCTTTAGGATAGTCTGCCTTTAAATTAGATTAACGATTTCACTTTTATTTTGACTTCGTAATATATAAAGATCCCATTTCGTTTCATTACGGAATGGGATTTTTTTTGACAATTATTTCTTTTATGATTCATTAATAATAATCCAAACCCCATGAGTAACAACTGAATCAAAATCTAAACATCAACCCATGCAATAAATAAAACGCACCAAATTCAACCAAGAATTAACTTAAAAGTCAAATTAACACCTATTGTAGAACTAATATAATCCATAAAAAATTTCAATACTACAACAGCATTATACCAGAATTTTTTAAAATTAATTTACAATCACAAACAACAAAAACTGAGCATATTAAAAAAAAAAAACAGCAGTAAACTTTCGCTTACTACTGTCTAAATTTTAATTCTGCTTAAATCCTTTTTAATAAGTACAAAGTTTTACTCATCAAGAAAAATGGCATCTACTTTTCTATCATTACTCAACTCTTCCTTTTCAACCATTCTGAAAAGTTTAAAAACAAGTAATGAACCAACTAGACCCAGAGTTGTCATAAATACCCAATTAGCCTCATAACCTGATCTCTGAATAATTTCCATACCTGTTTTAGCACTTAAAATATGTGCAAAACTATAACTCATGGTAAAAGCAGCCATATATTTCCCTTCGTGGGATTCATATGACCTACCCATTGCGAATGAATTCGCAAACGGAAAAGTTAACATTACCCCGAATGTCATAAACAACATCATAGGAATTAAAATCCCTTCCCAAGGCAATAAAAGCAACAAGAAACTTGAAGACATAAGCAACAATCCAATAGAAATAACTTTATGATTGTCAATTTTATTCTTGATTACAAAATTCACAATAGGAAGCTCAAATAGAAGAATAAGTAATCCATTCAAACTTAAAAGCAATCCACTGTCAAATTCAGACATATTAAATCGCTCTTTATGATACAATGGCAAAGTGGTGAAAATTTGAAAAAACAAAATCCCAGTAATCATACAAATTAACAAATGCAGCATGAATGGATGATCTTTTCTTATCGAAATCTTTTTAAAACCTTCGTGGTATTTTTTCAATTTGATTGGCACTACCTTCTCTTTTACAAAAAACATAAACACAATTATTGCCAATATACAGGTTGCACCATCAACATAAAAGATATACTGATATCCCATTTGCATAATAATCAAACCACCTAAAACTGGCCCAAAAAGGAAACCTAAATTAACAGCTGCACGCGTTAAAGCAAAAGCTCTAGCCCTGTTTTCTTTTACAGTGTATGTCTTTAAACATACCAACATGGCAGGCCGAAACATATCAGCAATACTGGTCAATACAAGTATTCCTATACAAAGTTCCTGAAAAGTGGCTGCGTATTGCAGCAAAATAAACACAATACCACTGCCGAATAAACTAAAAACCATGACCTTATAAAAGCCAATTTTATCAGATAATTTGCCGCTAAGCCAAGTTCCGATTATAGATCCAACACCAAAGAAAACCATTACCCAACCAATTTGGCTATATGTGAATTGCAGGTTTTCTTTCATGTACTTTGAGAGAAAGGGAACAACCATTGTTCCTGCTCTGTTGATGAATGTAATTAAAGTAAGAATCCAAATTTCTTTTGGAAAGCCTTTAAAATTGTCGAAGTATTTTTTTATCATAATTAATTTTTTTTGGGGCAAAAAATTTTTTCATTCTGGCAAAAATAGATTATTTTTTCAATCAACCAACAATCAATTAGTTAAAAAACATAACAATTTGATAACATTTTAAAATTTAAAAAAACTTATTCAAAAAAAACATTAAAAAAAAGGAAATTATAGATTTTTAATATAGATTTGCAATTAGCAAAACCCCAAAAATAAAACAACATGAAAGAAAAAATTTACTATTTAATAGTTTGCCTTATTTTTTCCTATTCTCTCCAAGCACAACTTTATGGAGGAATAGAAATAGGAAGTAAAGGTATCAAGATGACGGTTCTTCAAGTCGAAAGTATTAAAAGAAATACTTATGACGTAAAAGAATTTTGGACCGAAAACGTCGGAATAGCAGCGGGGATTGGAATAGATGGCACCCTATTAAAAGAAGACATCGACAAAGCAGGTGGTGTAGTATATACCAACTACAAAAAAATGCTTTCAGAATACAAAATTGAAGACAAAAATATCTTTATTGTTGCCTCTTCAGGTGTTGGTTTAGCGACGAATACTAATGATTTGGTCGTTAAAATAAAAGAGCTGACAAATAAAAAAATAGAAATCATCTCCTCTTCACTAGAAGCTAAATTGCTGTTGAGAGGATGTATTCCTCCTAAAAATTATTTAAATTCTGTGATCATAGATATTGGAGGTGGAAACACAAAAGGTGGTTACGCTAAGGATATTAATGACTCTTCTGTCTTTTTTCCTATTTCATGTGATTTAGGGACAGTTACCTTGACTGAAATTATCAACAAAAAATGCAAACAAAAAACAGTATTCGAATTCAATGAAAATTTATTCGATTATTTGCCAACAATGAGAGAGAGTTTCAAAAAAATGTACACAAGTAGAGCTGAATCGCAAGACAAAAACAATGTTTACATCTCTGGTGGTGCTGCATGGGCTTTTTACACTCTTTTAAATGGAGCTAAAGCAGAAGAAAACTTTACACAAGTACAGTATGACGATATTCTAGCTATCAGAACAATTGCAGAAAACAATTATCAGAGATTCGTAACTAGTGCAGAAACTAACGTCGAAATGCAAAAAGTATTAAAAACTTACCAACAAAAATACCTGATAGCAGCTTTTAATCTTTTGGAAACTTCACTTGAAGTCATTCCTAACATTCAGAGTAAAAAAATATACTTTGCAAAACAAGGTCAAATTGCTTGGTTAGTAAGCTACGTTTTTGACAATGCAAAAGGAGTAAAACAAATCTTTTAAGCAAGTTAAAAAAGCTTATTTTTTCAGAGAATAATCTAGTCCCTTTCTTCACAGATAGGGACTTTTTTATTTATAACAACCATATTTCATTAAATTAGAAAAATATATTAAATTTGATTAAACTATTATAGCATTACACCCAAATAACCATGAAGAATTTTAAAATAATATTATCCTTCTTATTTTTGACCACTTTGATCAGTTGTGGCAGAAACGAACCCGAAGAAAAAAAAGAAAAAGAAATCATATTATCTGAAACTACAAAAAGTTTTACAAAAAAAGTTGAAACTGGAAAAACAGATACTGACACTGCTAGCGATTCTGGTTTAGCTGCAGCAATCGAGAACCAAATTTCAACTTCCAATCCCTCTAGAAAAAACAACATAGCAGACCAAAAAAATGAACCGATTATAACTGTTCCGAATACTAAAGAAGTCCAAAAAGTTATCAATTCTCCCTTACGGAACTTATTAAATAATGGTCAATTGGGGAAATCATACACCAAGAAAGAACTTATAGAAAACTATAAATTCCCAAAAGAAGCTGTTGATCTTATAAAACAGGTCACCTACGTAGGGCCAAATAAACTGTATTTCAAATGGGGTTCAACTTGGCTGGTCGAGAAAGTATCGGATGCTGAATTCGAAAACGACACCCTGATTTTTACATTCAAACAAAACAAAACGCATGTATCTGGAGGTGCCATCGGAATCAAATACAATAAAAAAATATATACAGATCTGGTACTTAATAACGGATCTGCCTACATACCTTCGGTAAAAGGTTATCATTGGGAAATCAACAAATAATGAAACAAGAACTTAAACGATGCGCATGGTGCAATTCCAGCGAATTATACAAAAAATACCACGACGAAGAATGGGGCGTTCCTGTATATGAGGATATAAAACTATTTGAATTCTTATTGTTGGAAACTTTCCAAGCTGGATTAAGCTGGATAACCATACTCAACAAAAGAGAAAATTTCCGAAAAGCTTTCGATGATTTCAACTATAAAAAAATAGCTAGCTATTCCGAAGAAAAAATTCAGGAATTACTCTTAGATGCTGGCATCATTCGAAACAAACTAAAGGTTTATTCCGCAGTTTCCAATGCACAGGCTTTCATTAACGTTCAGGAAGAATTTGGTAGTTTTTCCAAGTATATCTGGGGATTTGTAAACGGAAAGCCAATCGATAACCAACGAAAATCTCTAAAAGAAGTTCAAGCCACAACCCCCCTCTCCGATGCTATCAGCAAAGACTTAAAAAAACGCGGATTCAAGTTCGTAGGATCTACGGTAGTTTATGCACACATGCAGGCCACCGGAATGGTTAACGATCATGTAGAAGATTGTTGGAAAAAAAATAAATAATAATCCGTATTTCACCATAGTGTTAATTTCACAAAAAAGACTACTTCTGCCATAAATCACTTTAAAAAAAAACAATTACACTCTTAAATCCTTTTTTATTGACTATTGTATCGTGTACAAAAGACGATGATACTTCACAAAATCATTATAGCAGACGGCTCAAATTCCCAAACAGGTATAATAACTTATGATGGCAATAAAACTTCAGAAATAGCTTATTCTGATAACCCTAAATATGTTTATACTTACACAGGCAACTAAATTACCAAAGTAACAAACTACGAAGGAACTACAATCACAGGCACAATACTGACTGAACAATCTTAGAAGAAGGTTTTAGTACAGATCCAAAAACTGAAATAGAAACAAAAACTAACAATACTATATATACTTTTGCAAGTGGTAATTTAATAAAACAAATTAATACTAACTCCATTTTTGATGGAACAACAAACATTAGCATTAAAAATGTTTATGAATATGATAATAAAACAAATTCTTCATCAAACATTTTAGGACTTAATAAAATTGAATTCAGCAACACATCATCATTAAACAATATCACTAAAACAAGAACTTCATCTGAAAGTACAACAGATCGTATTCATTTTACAGCCCAAACTGACAAAACAACAAACTATATTTCATATTATGTTGCCAACAGTTTTTTGAAAGAAAGGGAATACGATGACACTAACAGTAACACTGCCGCAACTACATTCACAGCACAGTATTTTTACGAATAGAATAAAACGTAAAAGAAGCTAAATAAAAGTTTCGTTTTAAATTACACAAAATAAAAAAGCATGCTAAAAATAACTTTAGCATGCTTTTTGGTTAAAAAACAATACTATCGGTTTTTCTTTACAATAAATTATATACATTTACATCCAACTTTAGGGGTGTCTACAAAATTGTAGGCTGAGACTTTACCCTCGAACCTGATCTAGTTCATACTAGCGTAGGAAAAAGTAAATGACTTCCGTGCATATTTATATGCCATTGCAGCCATTCCTAAAGTATATTTACATACTAAACCCAAAAGGAATGGAGCTAAAAATCAATAATCAAACAAAACAATTTGCCACTGACAGCTTAACTGTACAGGCACTTCTTGACTTGGAAATTCCCGAAAAACAAAACGGAATTGCCATCGCCATCAACAATACGGTAATTCCAAAACTCGATTGGAATTCCCATCCTATCAAAGAAACCGACGATATTTTAATCATTTCAGCAACTCAAGGAGGTTAATTATACTGCTCGAGCGGGCTATCCATTCAAGTCCGCATTCAAAACCTAAAAACCATAGTCATAGAAAGAGCTTCCTTCGCTCGCTTTTCTATTCCTTGCTGTTTACGGTTTTGCCTTTACGGGCTTTCCATTACTATCCCTAGCAGAAGACAATCACACATAAACACATAAACTACTGAACAATGAACAACGAAGAAAAAATATCAAGAACCCCCTTTCCAAACTCCAAAAAAATATATATCGAGGGAGAAATTCATGCGATAAAAGTAGCCATGCGAGAAATCTCCCTTACCGACACTAAAATGTCCAATGGAAGAATTGAAAAAAATCCCCCAGTAACTGTTTACGATACTTCGGGACCATTCACCGATCCAAACATCGAAATTGATATCCGCAAAGGATTACCACGCATTCGCGAACAATGGATCTTAGACCGAAATGATGTAGAAGAACTAACTGAAATATCTTCTGAATACGGTAAATCACGCTTAAATGACGAAAAATTAAATGACTTGCGTTTTGAATATTTGCACAAACCAATGCGTGCCAAAAAAGGAGCCAACGTTTCCCAATTATATTACGCCAAACAAGGCGTCATTACTCCCGAAATGGAATACATCGCCATTCGTGAAAACCAACGCATCGAACAATTGAACGAGCAAACCAAAGCGATGCAATGCCAACATCAAGGAAACAGTTTTGGTGCCCAAACCCCAATAAGCAAAATCACTCCAGAATTCGTAAGAAGTGAAGTAGCCAGAGGACGCGCTATAATTCCCAACAACATCAACCATCCAGAAAGCGAACCCATGATTGTGGGACGTAACTTTTTGGTAAAAATCAACGCTAATATTGGTAACAGTACCGTAACTTCAAGTATCGAAGAAGAAGTAGAAAAAGCGGTTTGGGCTTGCCGTTGGGGAGCTGACACCATTATGGATTTATCTACTGGAAAAAACATTCACGAAACCAGAGAATGGATTATCCGAAATTCTCCTGTACCAATTGGAACTGTACCCATTTATCAGGCTTTAGAAAAAGTAAATGGAATCGCGGAGGACCTGACTTGGGAAGTCTTCCGCGATACCTTAATCGAACAAGCAGAACAAGGTGTTTCCTATTTCACCATTCACGCTGGAGTGCTATTGCGTTACATACATTTAACTGCTAATCGTGTTACTGGAATCGTGTCTCGTGGTGGTTCGATTATGGCAAAATGGTGTTTGTTTCACCACAAAGAAAACTTCTTGTACACGCATTTCGAAGACATTTGTCAAATCATGAAACAATACGATGTTGCTTTTTCATTAGGCGATGGATTACGCCCTGGTTCTATTGCCGACGCTAACGATGCCGCGCAATTCGCCGAATTGGAAACTTTGGGAGAACTAACAAAAGTGGCTTGGAAACACGACGTTCAAGTATTCATAGAAGGTCCTGGTCATGTCCCAATGCACATGATTAAAGAAAACATGGACAAACAATTGGAGCATTGTGACGAAGCTCCGTTTTATACTTTAGGACCGTTAACTACTGATATTGCCCCAGGTTACGACCATATCACTTCTGCTATTGGAGCTGCAATGATTGGCTGGTATGGATGTGCAATGTTGTGTTATGTTACACCAAAAGAGCATCTTGGTTTACCCAACAAAAAAGACGTAAAAGACGGAGTGATCACTTATAAAATTGCCGCACACGCCGCCGACTTGGCCAAAGGACATCCTGGTTCGCAATACCGCGACAATGCCTTGAGCAAAGCACGTTTTGAATTTCGTTGGGAAGATCAATTCAATTTATCATTAGATCCAGATACGGCTAGAGAATTTCATGACGAAACCTTGCCAGCAGACGGTGCAAAAGTAGCGCATTTCTGTTCGATGTGCGGACCAAAATTCTGTTCGATGAAAATCTCTCAGGAAATCCGTGACGTTGCCGAAGCAGAAAAAGGTATGAAAGAAAAGTCAGAAGAGTTTATTGACCAAGGAAAAGAAATTTATATCTAACGAGATAAACCAAAGAAGAAAGAGAAAAGATTATGATCGTAATCACAAATCCACTCCCGATAGTCAATGAAATCGACACCATCCATTCCCTTTTTGAGAGTGGATTGGAGTTGCTTCATATACGGAAACCTGATTTTTCTGGAGCAGAAATGAGATCTTTTTTATCGAAAATAAAACCAGATGTAAAAGAACAATTGGTTTTGCACAGCCATCATCATTTAGCTTCGTTATTTGGTACTAATCGAATTCACTTTAGCGAAAGCGAAAGAAAAAAAACAGCAGCGTTATTAGGAAAATTAGCGTTTTCAACATACAAAACAAAAGGTTTTCATTTATCGACTTCGGTTCATAATATGGATGATTTCAATACTCTGGAGAATACTTTCGAATATGCTTTTTTGAGTCCTATTTTCCCGAGTATTTCCAAAGAAAATTATTCTTCAAAAACAGACTGGTTTGAAGTCATTAAAAACAGAACTAATTATACCACAAAACTCATTGCTTTAGGCGGAATAGAATCCAAAAACACAGAGCAAACATTAAAAAACGGATTTGATGCTGTAGCATTACTAGGAACCATTTGGAATAAAAACAATCCAATCGAAAATTTTAAATCATGTCAGAAAATCGTCCAATCGTTTTAACAATAGCGGGTTTTGATCCTTCCGGTGGTGCTGGAGTTTTGGCAGATGTAAAAACATTCGAACAGCATCGGGTGTATGGTTTTGCCATAAATACTGCCAATACCATTCAAACCGAAAATGAGTTTTCTGGTATACAATGGACAGACTTGACTTTTATTTTGAAATCATTGGAAAAACTATTCAATAATCACACTATCAAAGCAATTAAAATAGGAATTGTTCCTTCTTTAGAATATTTGAAACAAATTGTTTTTACCATAAAAAGACATTCACCCAAAACAAAGATTGTCTGGGACACTATTTTAAAATCAACTACAGAATTTAATTTTTTAACTATTGAGAGCCGTAATGACCTAACAGAAATTCTGAATCAAATTGATTTAATTACTCCAAATTATAACGAAATTAAAATCCTGTTTCCAAACTTTACTCCACTTTCATGCTTTACTAATTCATTGACATTTCTGCGGAGAGGAGCATGCGAAGAAGTTAAATGTTCTGTTTTGCTAAAAGGAGGACATAACCCTAATGAAATGGGAGTTGATTATCTCTATACCGAAAATGAAGTGTATCAGATTTTGCCAAAAACAGGAGAATGTTATGAAAAACATGGTTCCGGCTGCGTATTATCTGCAGCAATTACAGCCAATCTTGCATTGGAACAAAACCTAAAAACAGCTTGTGAACAGGCAAAAATATATACTGAAAACTATTTGCAATCTAATCCAACTAAACTAGGATTCCATCATGTATAATAAACTACAATACATCTCCCAAGGAGAAAGCGTCGAAGAGCAACTGTACAATATCCATCAAGCCTTAGACAATGGTTGCGATTGGATACAAATGCGATTCAAACATCAAAGACCCAAAAAGGCATTGGCTTTGGCGGAAGCCGTAAAATTTCTGTGTGAAGAATACTTGGCCAATTTCATCGTTAACGACGATGTTCATTTAGCCGAAAAAATTAATGCAGATGGTGTTCATCTCGGTCTATCGGATATGGAGGTTACTGAAGCACGAACCATTCTCGGCAAAACCAAAATCATTGGAGCAACAGCAAACACTTTTGAACACATTGTCCATCAGGTAAATAATGGTTGTGATTATATTGGCTTAGGCCCTTTCCAATACACCAAAACCAAGAGTAATCTGAGTCCAATACTAGGATTTGAAGGTTATCGTTCTATAATAGCCAAAATGAAGCAGTTACAAATTGAAATACCCATTTATGCCATTGGTGGAATTACATTAGAAGATGTTAATATTCTAATAAAAACGGGGATTCACGGCATTGCAGTTTCAAGTATCATTACCAAAAGTGACGAAAAACAAAACCTCATTACTCAACTTAACGAAAAATTATATGGCAGCGTCATTGTTTAAACTAGGAGATAAAATACTAGAGTCCCGTCTCTTTTTAGGAACCGGAAAATTTGGTTCCCATGTCGAAATGGAAGAAGCTATTCTGGCTTCTGACAGCGAATTGGTAACTGTAGCCCTAAAAAGAATTGATTTGGAAACTGATACCGATGCCATTTTAAATCATTTAAAGCATCCCAGAATAAATTTATTACCCAACACATCTGGAGCGAGAAACGCCAAAGAAGCCATTTTTGCAGCACAATTGGCGAGAGAAGCTTTAGAAACCAATTGGTTAAAACTCGAAATTCATCCCGACCCAAAATACTTAATGCCAGACGCAATAGAGACCTTGAAAGCGACTGAAGAATTGGCAAAACTGGGATTCATTGTTTTGCCGTACATCCATGCTGATCCAGTTTTGTGTAAACATTTGGAAAATGCGGGGACAGCTGCAGTAATGCCATTGGGATCTCCTATTGGTAGCAACAAAGGATTAAAAACCATTGATTTTCTAGAAATAATCATCGAACAAAGTTTGGTTCCGGTTATTATTGACGCTGGAATTGGAGCACCATCCGATGCTGCCAAAGCAATGGAAATGGGTGCCGATGCTGTACTCGTAAACACCGCAATTGCAGTAGCCGGAAATCCAAAACTAATGGCAGAAGCTTTTAGGGAAGCTGTAATCGCAGGACGAAAAGCCTTTGAAGCAAAATTGGGCCGACAATACAACCAAGCCGTCGCTTCAAGTCCTTTGACAGCTTTTTTAAATGTATAATTCTCAAAAATTAACCGCAAAGAACGCAAAGATTTACGCGAAGTCCACAAAGCTTTGCGGACTTAACTTAAGATTCAAAATATAAAACTTTGCATTCCTTGCGGTAAAAAACAAACATTATGAGAACATTCAAATCGATTTTTGAAGGTTATGATTGGGATACCATTCAAACCAAAGTCTATCAAACAACCACCAAGCAAGTAGAACAGGCATTGGCAAAAAGCAAAAGAAATCTGGATGATTTTATGGCTTTGATTTCACCAGCAGCCACGACCTATTTGGAGCAAATGGCACAAGAATGCCATGAATTAACCAAAAAACGCTTTGGAAGAACTATTCAGATGTATGCTCCATTGTATTTAAGCAATGAATGTCAGAATATTTGTACTTATTGCGGGTTCAGTTTGGATAACAAAATCAAACGCAAAACATTATCAGATGCAGAAATAAAACTGGAAGCTGAAGCTTTGAAAACTACAGGTTTTGATCATGTTTTATTGGTTACCGGCGAAGCCAATTATACCGTAAATATCAATTACTTTATAAATGCGATTGAGCAAATAAAAGAGCACTTCTCAACAATTTCAGTAGAAGTTCAGCCACTTTCGACCGAAGAATACCAAAAGCTGCACGAAGCTGGAGTGTATTCAGTTTTGGTGTATCAGGAAACCTATCATCAGGAAGTGTATAAAAAATATCACCCCAAAGGCAAAAAATCCAATTTCGATTTTCGTTTGGAAACACCGGACAGAATTGGGAAAGCTGAAATACACAAGATTGGATTGGGCGTCTTATTAGGTCTGGAAGATTGGCGAACAGACAGTTTTTTCAATGCTTTGCATTTGGATTATTTACAGAAAACGTATTGGCAGACGAAATACTCTGTTTCATTTCCAAGATTGCGTCCAGCCGAGGGAATTATTGAACCCAACTTTATTATGGACGATAAAGATTTGACGCAATTAATCTGTGCGTATCGTTTGTGGAATGAAGATTTGGAGATTTCAATTTCAACAAGAGAAAACGAAAATTTCAGAAACAACATCATCCCGATTGGAGTAACTAGTATGAGTGCGGGTTCCAAAACCAATCCAGGAGGCTATGTTGTTGACCCACAATCTCTAGAACAATTTGAAATTAGTGATGAACGTTCGGCACAGGAAATTGCCAAAATTATTAGCGATAAAGGCTACGAACCAGTTTGGAAAGATAATCCGTATCTAGTTACCTCAACCCCTGCCCTCTCCACACAATTGATATCACATTGATAAAGCAAAGGAAAGGAATCTAAAATCAATAATCTAAAATCTGCAATTAAATGAGCGTAATTCAAGATTACTTACGATACAACCGCCAGATGATGCTACCCGAAATAGGTGATGAAGGCCAAGAAAAACTAAAGAAAACCAAAGTCTTGGTCATCGGTGCCGGCGGATTGGGCTGCCCTATTTTGCAATATATTACAACCGCAGGTGTTGGTACCATCGGAATTGTTGATTTTGACAAAATCGAGATTCATAATTTACATCGTCAAATTTTATATACTGAAAGTCAGATAGGACAAAGTAAGGCGTTAATAGCAAAAAAAACATTAAAAACATTGAATCCTTTAATTACCGTTATGGCTTTCGAAGAAAAATTGACTTCCGAAAATGCCATTAGAATAATGCAAGACTTTGATTTTATTGTCGATGGATCGGATAATTTTGCCACTCGCTATTTGGTAAACGATACTTGTGTTGCCTTGGGAAAAACATTGGTTTACGGCAGTATTTTAAAATTTGAAGGCCAATTTGCTGTTTTTAACCATAAAGGAAGTAAAAATCTCCGGGATTTGTTTCCGGAACCACCGAATCCGAAAGATGTACCCAATTGCAACATGAATGGTGTGTTGGGAACTTTACCCGGAATAATCGGTACAATAATGGCTCACGAAACCTTGAAACTGATAATGGATTTACCAACATTAAAAAATGAACTGGTATTATTCAGCACTTTGAATTGGAGTTTTACGAAATTGAAGTTTTAAAAATAAGCTGCAATTTTCGGTCTTTTAATTTCCCGTTTTTAAAATTGTCATAAAAACATTTCTCTCGATCTCCCTACAACCTAAGCTTTCGAGATGTTCATTATAAACTTGACAATCAAGCAAAGAATAGTTTTCTTTTTTGAGCTGATTAACCAAAGTGATAAAAGCGACTTTGGAAGCATTTGAAACCAATGAAAACATACTTTCACCACAGAAAACATGTCCTAAATCGATGCCATACAATCCGCCAACCAATTGACCATTTTGCCAAACTTCAACCGATTTTGCTATACTCAGTTCATTGAGTTTGCAGTAAGCTTCAATCATTTCATTGGTAATCCAGGTTCCCGTTTGTCCATCGCGTTTTATTTGCTGGCAATTGGAAATAACGTCCCTAAAATTTTGATTGAAAGTAACGGTGAAAATGTTTCTGTTGAGAATATTTCGCATGCTTTTTGAAACAATCAATTCATCCAGGAACAATACCATTCTAGGATTCGGTGACCACCAAATAATGGGTTCTCCTTCATTAAACCAAGGAAAGATTCCGCTTTTATAAGCCAACCGCAAACGCTCTGGTGACAAATCACCGCCAATGGCGAGAATCCCATCGCGATTGGCATGAGATAGAGGAGGAAAAAACAAATCGGTTGATAAATAATACATTTTCAATTTCAAAAATCAATAGCAGTAGCAATTTCAAAAATAAAAAAGTCAGAAATTCAAGTAAACTCAAACTCCTGACTTCTAATTTTTGACTTCTTTATCTCTTAAAATGGTAAGTCGTCTGCTTCTTCTTCATTTAAGTTTGTTGCTGGTGCGAAAGTTGCAGCAGCCGGCATTTGAGGTGCTTGTTGAGTTGGTGCTTCTGCAGTCAATCTTTCAATTCTCCAACCTTGAATACTGTTAAAATATCTTGTTTCACCTTGTGGATTAATCCATTCTCTTCCTCTCAAATTGATTGAAACTTTTACAGCTTCACCAATATTATAATTGTTTAGCAAATCACATTTGTCTTGAGTAAATTCAATCAGAATGTGCTGTGGATATTGCTCATCTGTAGTAACAACCAGTTCTCTCTTTTTGAATGCTGCGCTAACTTGTTGTTCTGGATTAACAACTTTAATTTTCCCTAATACTTCCATCTTCTTTTTGTTTTATTATTGTTACTTTGAATTTATTTTTTTGGCTAAAAGTACTTTCCAAGCAGAAAGCACATCGTTATCTAAAAGATACCTTTTGGCTTCGATATGCTGTTTTTCAAGATCATCGGAACTCAAAACTGCCTTTACTGCAAAATTTTGGTTTACAAATATACTAACTTCTTTAGTAGTAGGCAAGGCTTCAATGTTACCAAGCATCCCTAAATCGTTCCCGTCAAAAACGGAGCTGTTTTTAATAAAATCGGGAATAGCATCTACTCCAACTCCCAGAGTTGTAAGCGGTTTTGGCACTTCAAACAATCCTTGATTGGATCTGGAATACCAATTGGCCCCCAATCTGGAAACCAAGTCAATTTTATGTTGATCGATAGCACCATTTTCATTTAGAATCGCTTCATTGATATGAATCCGAACCACTTCGCAAAGGATCAAATTTCCGGCACCACCCTCTGTTCCCAAAGGAATTATCTGGGTCACTTTGCATTCAAACTGCACAGGTGATTCTTTTACTCTATAAGGTTTTACGATATCTGAAGGAACTGGTGTCAGCCCAGATTTTAAAAACTCATCAACACCTTCGGCATATTCTGTACTGGCCAAAGACGTTTGCTGCACCATGTCGTAATTTACCACATTGATAACAACTTCCCCAGTGGCTTCAGCATTGATTAATGTGTGTTTAATCGTATTGTCTCTTACGCGTCTTGCTGGTGAAAAAACAAGTACGGGCGGATTGGCGCTGAATACATTAAAAAAACTAAAAGGCGACAAATTGGGAATACCATTTGCTCCGATAGTACTAGCAAAAGCGATAGGTCTAGGCCCAACGGAACTTTGTAAATATCCTTGTAGTTTTGCGGTTTCAATGCTTTTTGGATCAATACTAATCATACAATTTTTATTTGGACAAAAATAACAAAATAGCCGTAAGATTATGTCTCATTCCGAAATTATATTATACAACCAAATTCCCTACCCAGCCTTGATGGTAGAATTACTCCCGTAATTACCTTTTTTGGTCTCTTTTTTTAAAAAACATAACAGCTATCGGGAAATCTAAGATGCAACGAAGTTAAATAGCTCGTAAACTAAGATGATTTTCGACATAACACAATCCAAAACCTATTATTTCGTTATATTTATACCACAAATGTACTTTTATGAATTTTTCCGAAAACAGCAACCCGATTCGTTGGATTATTATTTTTATTTCTTTTTTGATAATTGCCATTATTCTTTGGAACACCTATACTTTTTTTCAGATATTCAAAAATGAGGAAAGGATAAAAATGAATCTTTGGGCTACTGCTCAAAAAACCTTAATCAATGCCCAAGAAAACACCGAAGTGGATTTACCCTTACAAATTTTCAACAACAACACTACAATTCCTTTGATTCTAACAGAAAATGACACCATTATTAACTCGGTAAATATTGACGATGAAATCATAAAAGACAAGGCTAAAGCTAAAGAATTCTTGAAAGAACTAAAAAGCGAAAACGAACCTATCAAGATTGTTTATGCTCCTGGAAAATTTCAAGAATTATATTATGGTGATTCTTCCTTAATCGATAAACTCAAGTATTATCCAATTGCTTTATCACTGATTATCGTTTTGTGTGGTATTCTAATTTACAATTTTTATTTGAGTCATAAGATGGCAACCCAAAACAAATTATGGGCGGGAATGGCTAAAGAAACAGCTCACCAAATAGGAACGCCGCTTTCTTCGTTAATTGGCTGGCTTGAGATTCTAAAACTGGATAATATCGACGAATCTATCACTATTGAAATTGAAAAAGACATTGAACGTTTACAGACTATTACCGAACGCTTTTCTAAAATTGGCTCCGAACCTAAATTAGAACTAAAAGATGTAGTCGAAGAAACTAAGCAATCCTACAATTATTTAATCTCCCGTTTTTCTAACCAAATCGATTTTAGTTTTAAAGCTCCTTCAAAATCTATTATGATTTTAATGAATCCTACATTACACAGTTGGACGATAGAAAATCTAGTTAAAAATGCCATTGACGCAATGAAAGGAAGAGGAAAGTTATCCTTGGAGATTGAGGACGACTATCAATTTGTAAAAATAAAGGTCGCCGATACAGGTAGTGGTATCCCTAAAAAAGAATTTCACCGCGTTTTTGAAACGGGTTTTACAACAAAAAAAAGAGGATGGGGCCTCGGACTTTCTCTAACCAAAAGAATCGTTGAGGAATACCACAAAGGTTCTATTAAAGTACTGCAATCTGAGATTGGAAAAGGAACTACGATGCAGATTAGTTTAAAGAAAACGTAAATTTTATCTAACCGGAACTCCGAAAAAAGTCACTTTGGTAAACATTGCTTTTCTAGCTGATTTGCTTTTGCTTAAATAGTCGTTCACGAATTTTTCGTGTAGTTCTATTTGTTTCAAAACATCGATTATTGCATTTTTTAATGATTTTACACTTGCAATATTATTGTCATTATATTTCCCAATGGAATAAATTCGGTTTTGACAATCAATAATTTTTTGCCTTGGTGTTTCAATCATTGCTTTGATAGCATAGTCTGGTAAAATTGGCTTGAACCTATTATTGCGATAATAAATAAAATCATTCAATAACGTTACTGCCTGATTATAATCATCGTTAATTGCTTGAAACTTATCCATTGCTTCGTTATTCTGAATCGCTTCAACTTCGCTCTTTTTAGAAAGAACCATCTCTTGTATCAATTTATTTTTGATGCCGTTTTTCTCCATTCGAAACAAAGAAGCCGCAGCTTTATCCAGATCTGACATAGTATCATGTCCTTCTATTTCTGTTACATAATCAAATTTAGGTTTTGCTTTATTCAATTGTGTTTGGCCATCAATAAACTCCTGATTCGTAACAGGATAATTTAAAAATTGCCATAAATAATCAAAAGGCATGTGGTTCGTAATAAATTGACTGGGAGCAATCTTATAATGGAGATTATTCATTTTTTTCAAAAACTTCTTCCTATCAACATAACCAGCACTCCAAGTAGGGTCAAAAAGCCACCAAACATTATCAATTCTGGCAGCGCACCAAGCATGTGCTAGTATATCAATTTTTCCGTTTTGCTTGGTATATCCGTAAACAAGATAGGATTTGATACCCACTTTTTTTGCAATATCATTAAAAACCTCAGCATAATGAATACAAACTCCTTTTTTGGTAAGCACAGCATTTTTTATTTTATCCTGTGAAATTTCTTTATAATCAATGGATTCTATATTCTCAATATCATACCTAATATTTGAGGCTGTCCAATAAAATGCGGCTCTTACTTTATCATTTTCAGATTTGAAATTAGCATTGATATATTCTGAGATTCCAACGGTTGCTTTGCTCAAATCATTAGGGATTTTGTCCATTTTAGCATCTATCGAAGCATATATTCCTTTGGTTTGACCAAAACTGACAACTGCAAACAACAAAAATAAAAAAACACTTTTCATAACCATTTAATTTATTGACATAAAAAAACACGAACCTTTTAAATTACAATTTAAAAAATTCGTGTTCGTCACTGAGATATTTTTACAAATTTGCTTGAATGCTTTTCGCCAAAGATTCAAATTCCTCTTTTGTCAAACTTACTTTATGTCTGAAAGTCATTTCTCCCATTTCATTCAAAGGAATCAGGTGAACGTGTGCGTGAGGCACTTCAAGACCTATCACCGCCATTCCGATTCTTTTGCAAGGAATGGTTTTTTCAAGAGCAACAGCCACTTTTTTAGAGAAAGCCATTAAGCCAAGGTACAAGCCATCTTCGATATCAAAAAACTTGTCTATTTCTTTCTTAGGAATACAAAGTGTATGCCCTTTTGCATTTGGATTTACATCTAGAAAAGCCAAAAAATTTTCATCCTCTGCTACTTTGTAACAAGGAATTTCTCCGTCGATTATTTTTTTGAAAATAGTACTCATTTTGAAGTTAGATATTAGAAGTTAGAAAAAAGAAAATAGGACTTTCCGATCACTTAAGACTGACCACTGAATACTTAAACTACTCTCTTGAAATTTCAAGAATTTCAAATTTCAAAACACCGTTAGGTACTGTAATTTCGGCAACCTCACCAACTTTTTTACCCAATAACCCTTTTCCTATAGGAGAAGTAACCGATATTTTCCCAGTCTTCAAATCGGCTTCACTTTCGGCTACCAATGTGTATTTCATTTCCATTCCATTGGTTTGGTTTTTGATTTTTACATTTGACAAAACCAACACTTTGGACAAATCTAAATTAGACTCGTCAATCAATCTTGCATTAGCATGAACCTCCTCCAGCTTAGCAATTCTCATTTCCAGCATTCCTTGGGCTTCTTTGGCCGCATCATATTCTGCATTTTCAGACAAATCTCCTTTATCCCTTGCTTCTGCAATATCTTGAGATGCCTTTGGACGCATCACGCTTTTTAAATAATCTAATTCTTCTCTTAATTTTTTTAATCCTTCCGCTGTGTAATAAGATATTGCGCTCATAATTTCGTCATTTATATAAAATAGAAAAAATCCCATCAGGACGGGATTTCTTTCCACAAAGATACTATATTTTTGTTTTTAGTTTACAATTATATGTTAATCATAACAATTTCAAAGTTAAATAAATTAAATTTGTTTCGCTAATACTTTATATTTAATTTTTGATAATGAAAAAATACTTTCTTTTAATTATTACATCCCTTTTTTTCTTGGGATGCAGCGATAACGAAAACTCAAACAAAAATCCTTATTTGCCCAATTATAGCTTTTCTGTTGATCTCAACCTGAATTTACCAACGTATTCCACACTAAAATATCCTAGCAACGCAATCTATTATTCTGGTGTCGGAGTTAGTGGAATCATCGTTTTCAATACAGGCAGCGGTTACAATGCTTTTGATGCCGCTTGTCCCAACCAGGAAGTTAGCAGTTGTGATGCCATGACCATCAAGGGAGTGAATGCACTTTGTTCTTGCGACAAAAAAGAATATAGTTTATTTACTGGTCAAGGGGGAATGCCTTACCCTTTAAAACAATACCGCGTACAGGTAATAAACGAAAACCTTATTCGCATTTATAATTAAATTTTTTTGGGCGTGTCACCATAAAGAAAAGGGAGCTACTCATCGTACTGGTGAGTCGCTCCCTTTTCTTTATGCTGTCAGGCTGTCCGCGTTACTTCGGTAACTTGCTCCCATCCTTCACGCGTGACCAAGACATTATTCCCTAAAACTTCAAGCTCAGTCCAATCAAGAAATTAACCCCCGCTTGAGGATAATATCCAGCTCCTTCAATTGTTGTAATTGCTGGCGGATTGCTGTAATCATCATCATAAGTATAGAAATAACCATTACTCACATACTTCAAATCAAAAATATTGTTAATCAAAGCCGAAACCAGAATAGACTTAAATATACTTTTTGGCTTAAACTCATAAGACACATTCAAGTCATTTACAAAATAACTATCCAGTTTTGACCCTTCCGAATCGATGTTTGCCATATACTGTTCCCCAACAAACTTGGAATACAAGGATATTTGAAAATCTTTAATAGGTGTAAATCCTAAACGATTTCCAGCCACAACATCAGGTGAATAAGCAATATTGGTGTTTCCCAAATTTTGCAAAACGCCGTCTCTTGTAAAATAAAAATCTTTGTTTTTGTTTTGGCTCAAAGTCACATTCGGTTGTAACACCCATTTTTCCGAAAGCTGAAAAGTTGCATCCAATTCCAAACCAAGTCTGTAACTATCACCGCTATTGGCTCTTATTGGCGCACCCACATCATTCAACTCTCCAGTCAAAACCAATTGGTCTTGGTATTTCATATAATACGCATTGGCATTCAACTTTATTTTATCCGAAAGATAACGCCAGCCCAATTCAAAATCATTTAGCTTTTCAGGTTTTGGACTTCCATTTTCATAATCTGTTCTATTAGGTTCTCTATTGGCTCTCGCATATGAAAAATACAAACTATTGATTTCATTCCATTGATAAGTCACTCCCGCTTTCGGATTAAAGAAATTAAAATTATCATCAACCAAACCTGTTTCTGTTGAATTCGCTTTATAAGTCACATTTCGCAATTGCAGATCCCCGAACAAACTCCATTTATCAGCTACTTTATAATTTGCTTTTGCAAAAACATTACCATCTGTTTTCGTCGAGAAATCATCATAATAATGGTCTCCCAACTCGCTTGTCGAAGCATATCTTGCCCAAATAACTTTTCCAAAATGGTCTCCTTCATATTTATTCCATCCACCACCGAGAATAACATCCCAATTTTCTTTTTTATAATTGGCTGAGAAAGTAGTTCCGTAAAAATCATTATCCAACCATTTTTGACGCACAAGATCAGTCGTGTTTACAGTAGGCGCTGCTATAATTGGTGTTAAACCATATTCAGCAAAATCTTGGTCTTCTTGATATTCTTCATAATATCCATTCCCTTTGGTATAATGAAATGCTAAGTTTGTGCTCCAGTTTTCTGAAATCTTTTCACTCCAATGCAATTGATAATGGTCTTGTTGGTAATTATCGGTTTGATTGTCATAAAAACGAATGTTGCCAAACTCATCTGTAAACATTCCGGCTGCATTAAAAGTTCTGTCGCTTTCCAAAGTTACCGCATCAACACCAAACCAAGATTGATATGTTTTTTCGGTTCCACCAAAAGCAAGAGCTTTGATTAAGGTTGTTTTCCCAACATAAGTTCCTTGCAAGAAATACGATTTCAAATCAGAACTCGCACGGTCAATATATCCATCCGATTTCAAAACAGACAAACGACCTGCAATTTCAAAATGATCATTCATCAAACCGGTGCTGAATTTTACGGTATTTTTAAATGTATTAAAACTTCCATAGGAACTGGAAATTTCACCCTGAGCCTTATCTGAATAGGAATCGGTCAACATATTCAAACTAGCCCCAAAAGCTGCAGCCCCATTTGTAGAAGTCCCTACTCCACGTTGCAATTGCAAACTCTGAACCGAAGAGGCAAAATCAGGCATGTTTACCCAATATGTCCCTTGACTTTCAGCATCATTGTACGGAATTCCATTGATAGTTACATTCACGCGGGTAGCATCACTACCACGCACACGAATACCGGTATAACCAACACCATTCCCAGCATCCGAAGTTGTTACTACTGAAGGCAAATAATTCATTAAAATAGGAATGTCTTGACCTAAATTTCGTGTCTTGATGTCTTTTTTATCCAAATTACTGAACGTAACTGGCGTTTTTGTGGTTACACGTATGGCCGAAACCAATACTTCATCGAGTTGATTAATCTTTGTAGTGTCTTTTACTTGAGAAAAAGAGAGAAAAGATGTTAAAGTAAAGAAAATAGAAAATAGAAAACGTTTTGAGAATTGAGCCGTTTTCGTTCTGACTTTTTTAAAGCCAATAAATTGAATTGAAATTTTCATCCGTAAATAGTTTACGAATAAAAGGGGGAATTATTCTTTTGTTTAAATTAATAAATGATTGTTCTACAACAAATAGATAGTGTGCACGCTATTTTTTGTCGTTTTTTCCCTTGGCAGCATTACCCGCCCAGGTTCTTTGGGTATGATCTCAGCTCGTTATTTGGAGCACCCCTTTGAGACAGTGCAAAGGTAGAAAAAAAGTATTAAGATGGAAGAATTAAGTATTAAGATTTTTCAATGCAAAGAAATAAGTCTGTAGCTGATAAAATTTGATATTATAGAAAAAAACATTGGGTATTTTTAGACTGTACCTCTAAAATACCCAATACATTTGTCTTAATACTTAATTCTTCCATCTTAATACTTTAACCATAATTCTAAAACTCTGGTTTCCTTCTTGTTTTCTTTATCTCAGATACATTTTTTTTATCCTTGATTCTTTTTCGAATAACAGATTTTGGAATTTTGGTAGCCTTACGCTCTTTGGGAACATACAATCCTTTTTTTAGAATTTCCAAAAACCGTTTAGTGATGATTTCCTTGTTTTTTAGTTGACTTCTATCTTCATCGCAGTTTAAAACCAAAATCAAATCTGTTGTTAGACGGTTCTGTAAATTGGTTTCCAGCAACAATTTCTCCTCATCTGAAAATGCCTGTGAATTATGCAAATCAAAAGTCAGCACTACTTTGGACGAAACTTTATTCACGTTTTGTCCACCGGCACCACTGCTTCTTACTGCCTTATATTTCACCTCTGAGAGGATAGTTTGGATTTCCACTTTATATCGGTTGATGTGCTGGTTTTAATAAATCATTTACAGTTTTTACAGGACTAAAAGTAAACAAAGGAACCTCTACAAAAACAGTCAGCCAATTGGCCATCGCTCCATTCCATAAACCAGGTAATTCATAGGCTTTTAAATCCATTCCTCCACTATTTTTATGCACTATAAAGCCACTATTAGGATCTACAAACTCCTTTAAATCGAATTTTTGGTTTTGATAATTCTTCAATCCGCAAACTAAATCCACTGGATTAAAATGAGTAGCATTACCCAGAATTTTCAATTGTGCAGCATTATTCAAATCAATCTGTGAAGTCTCAACAATTTGCAACGTCAATTCTCCATCCATTCCCCTTACCCAAAATGGGCCACCACCCGGTTCTCCTTCATTTTTTACCATTCCACAAACTCTGATAGGCTTGTCTAGCATTTCCTTTAATTTTCTGATTTGGTTTTTCAATTTGAATTTATGAAAATCATCATTTAACTCGATATTTAATTGCTTTTTCAGAAAAACTAAAATTTCACTTATTTTTTCTGAACTGATTTCATGATTCTCCAATGCTTTCAAATATTCAAAAATCTGATGTTGTAACTCTATCAGGACACCTGCTAATGCTTTCTTATAAAAAGAAATCTGTTTAATGTTATTTTGACTTACATTATCAATATTTTTTATAAAAACAACATCGGCGTCAATTGCATTTAAATTCTCTATCAAAGCGCCATGACCTCCAGGCCTAAAGACCAGCATCCCTTTTTCATTTCGAAAAGGCTTATTTTCATTGTCAACAGCAACGGTGTCGGTTTCTTTCTTTTGATACGAATAACTGACTGCTATTGTTGAATTTGATTTAGACTCAATTTCTCCTTTTACATTTTCAATAATTTCCTCAAATTGCGCTTGATGATTTTCGGAAACCGTCAAATGCAAATTGGACTGATTATTTGAAGTGGCATAAAACGCACATTCATACAAGTGTTCCTGAATAGGAGGTGCTATATGAGTTGCATATTTATGAAATGGAAGGATACCTTTTGGCTTATTGGCAAAGTCGAAATATTCTGGAGACAAGAGAGTCTTAATAAAATAATAATTTTTATAATCACGCCCCAAAGTATTAAAATCGGGATATATTTCCTTCAGTTTTTTATCTACAGCTTCAAAAAATGGGAATTTATCCATTCCAATAATAAAAAGAGCCAGTTCAGTATCTTTTTTTCTATTGATGTAGGCATTGATACTTTCATTTTCAAAATCAAACTCATTCAAAAAAGCACTCAAAAACTTAAACATTCTTGTTGCCGCACCAGAAGCCGGAACAAATTTCTTTAGTTTTAGTTTTGATATATTAGCATCAAAATAATTAGCTTTTTGTTCAAAATCGGCATCTGATAATTTTAGGATTCCATTATTTAAAGTCGCTGGATTGACCAGAACACTTTTTTGAATTCCTTTTTTAAAAATATCAAACTGTGTTTTTATATTTTCTAAAGGAACACCATGTTCATAAATTTGTAAAAAATCAAGAGAAGTAAACCCCATCTGAAAAGCCATCGTCAAATCCTCAATGATTGCAACTGCTTTCTTTAAACGGGTTTCTTTATCACCTGAAATGGTAATAAAAGGTTTTTTATTATCAATCAACGATTGTTTGAATACCTCAAAAACACTTTCTCTTCCCTCTGGACTGTCTCTCAAACCATCATCTTCCCATGGCACATCTATATCTGTCAAGAAAAACAAATCATATTGATGGGCACGCGCCGCTTTATCCAATAATGAATCACAAAAATTATAATACAATTCAGAAAACACTTTGGTTACCAACAAATTTGTATCACAAAAAAGATACTTATTCGCAATTAAGGCACTTTCGTTTTCCAATTTGGTTTGTCCATATGCAATAGGCAACATATCATCAATATCACAAATACCGCGACCGCTATCTAATTTTTCCTGTAGATAATCACGTGCGAATTCGGGAACCCAAACCGTTTTATAATATTCGGCTAGTTGTGTTGCCAAAGTAGTTTTTCCAGTAGATTCTGGTCCAAAAATGGCAATTTTTATAATTGGCGAAGCTCCAGATTTTGCGAGCTGTTCAAGATTTTCTTCCATTCTAAATAGCCATAAACGGCAATAATTGTAAATATTATATATTGAAAACAGGTAAAAGTATAACCTTTTGTAAAATAAAGCGGTATGGAAAGTAAATCTCCTACAATCCAAAAAATCCAATTTTCAATTTTTCTTTTGGCCATCAACCACATACCCACAAAAAATATTGCAGTCAAAAAGGTATCAACGTACGAATACCAGCTTGCAAATTTATTAAAATAAAGATAGACTATAATTACAAAAATGAGGGTCAATACAAAAATAACAACCGCCATCACTTTTTCCTTATTAGTCATCACAGATACTGGAAATTCATCGACATCCCCTTTTTTTCGCGTCCAGTGATACCACCCATAAATACTCATTATAAAATAATACACATTAATCATGGAATCTCCCAATAAACTCCATTGCCAAAGCAAATAAGCATATATAGACGTACTAATTAAACCCGTTGGAAAAACCCAAATATTGTCTTTCTTGGCACACCAAACACTCCAAAGGCCAAAAAAAACGCCAATCAATTCTAAGTAAACTTCGTGAATCGGGTAACCTTTGTATTGGGAAAAAAAATAGTCTAACATTTAAAATTTTAGATTTATGATTAACGATTTTAGATTGGGCTTGATTCAAAAAAATTATGATCATTTTCAAAAGCGGTACCAATAACTACCAAATCGGCTCCAGCTTCGTAGGCTTTTTGAATGCCTTGCAAATCTATAATTCCGCCACCAACAATTAGAGGAATTTCAATATTATTTGATACTTTTTTTATCATTTCAAAAGGAACTGCTTTTTTTGCACCACTTCCCGCTTCGAGATAAATGAGTTTATGTCCCAACATTTCCCCTGCTTGGGCGGTGTGCATCGCATAATCGCTATTATTTCTGTCCAATGGTTTAGTGTTACTCACTCTGGCCACAGCTGTTTCACTGCCACTTTCGATTAACATATAACCTGTCGAAATAATTTCGAGTTCAGTTTTTTTCAAAATTGGCACTGCATCTACTTGATGCTCTATCAGATAATCGGGGTTCCGGCCTGATATTAAGGAAAGAAATAGAATTGCATCTGCGTGGGCAGAAATCTGAGATGGATTTCCAGGAAAAAGGACAATAGGCAAAACCCCTCGATCTACTAAAGGGGGGAATTGTTTTAGACGAATGATCAATTCATCCAAAATATTATTTTGAACATGACTTCCGCCAATGAAAATATGTGTTGCAGGTGATTGATTAATTTTTTCGATTAAATATCCCAAATTTTCCCAAACAATTTTATCGGGATCGAGAAGAATGGCAAGTAATTTTCGTTTTTCCGTTTTGGCCTGAATTATAGCATTATAAATATTTGTCATACACAGTTACACAAAGATTAACTAAGAAGTGACAAAGCTAATCAAAGATTTAAAATTATTCCTGATTATTCAAAAGCATAAACCAGAGTGAAATTTTGTTCTAAACCATTATTGTCTTTTGATTCAAATTCTTCAAAACATACATTAAACTCTTTGATTATACTGTCAAAGTGAAGTTCGCTTTTGGTTTTCAGATCGTTCATTTCAAAAGCTTCGACTTTAATATGATCTCTGAAACTAATTCCTTTTTCGTTTCTAATTTTAAATATCGCTTCTTTGACACCCCAAATCACGGTTAGCTTTCTAATGTATTCTGTTTTTTCGTCTGGATTTAAAAAAGAAAACTCTGTATCGGCGAATTTATCGGCAATGCGGATGATTTTTTCGCGTTGTAGTTCGATATCGATTCCAACCACTTCATCACTTAAAATAATGGCCGAAAATTGATGGGAATGGGTAATTGAAATATGTTTACCATCATGCAAATGCGGTTTTCCGAATTCGTCATAATACAAATCAAAATCCGTGTAACCTGCTATCTGAAACAGTTTGCGAACACTTAAGAAAGCACGTTGATGTATTTCGGACTTCATGCCGTTCAATCGATTCATATTACTATCATTGAGAACGACTGCCTCAAAAAGCTCCTGATAAGATTCGGTTATTTCCCAAACGAGGATTTGGGTAGATGGATTTAAGACTATGGCTTTGTATAATGGCATGATGTTGTTGTGGTGATTTTTAGCCCCGATAGTAGCGGCATCCTTTTTTCGTGCTTTTTTGCACGGAAAAAGATATAGCGGATAGCGGGATTAGCTCCAAAAAAAATTATTTATCTAATGTTCAAAAGATTAAGACATTAAACAAATCACAAATCTCGCATAAATTAGTTTATTTCTAAACTTATTGCCTAAATTTGCAAAAAATTTTACAATACAAATATACTATAAATGAGTACAACGACTATGCCTTTTGTGGCTTTCAAAGTAAAAGACATTTCTCTAGCAGCCTGGGGAAGAAAAGAAATTGAACTAGCTGAAGCTGAAATGCCAGGATTAATGGCGCTTCGTGCAGAATACAAAGACGAACAACCTCTTAAAGGTGCTCGTATTGCAGGATGTTTGCACATGACGATTCAAACTGCCGTTTTGATAGAAACATTGATTGCTCTTGGTGCTGAAGTGACTTGGAGTTCTTGTAACATTTTCTCTACTCAAGATCAAGCTGCTGCTGCTATTGCTGCTGCCGGAATTCAAGTTTATGCTTGGAAAGGTTTGAACGAAGTGGATTTTGACTGGTGTATCGAGCAAACATTATTCTTTGGTGAAGACAGAAAACCATTGAACATGATTCTTGATGACGGTGGAGATTTGACTAACATGGTTATTGACCGTTACCCGGAATTGGTTGCCGGAATCAAAGGATTGTCTGAAGAAACTACAACTGGTGTACACAGATTATACGAAAGAGTAAAAGCTGGAACATTGCCAATGCCTGCTATCAACGTAAATGACTCGGTTACTAAATCTAAATTTGACAACAAATACGGATGTAAAGAATCTGCTGTTGATGCGGTTCGTCGTGCTACAGACATTATGTTGGCTGGAAAAAGAGTAATCGTTTGTGGATACGGTGATGTTGGAAAAGGAACTGCTGCTTCTTTTAGAGGTGCTGGTTCTATTGTAACTGTTACTGAAATTGACCCAATTTGTGCTTTACAAGCTGCAATGGACGGTTTTGAAGTTAAAAAATTAGATACTGTTGTAGCTAATGCTGATATCATCATCACCACAACCGGAAATAAAGATATCGTTTTGGGTTCTCATTTCGAAAAAATGAAAGACAAGACTATCGTTTGTAACATTGGACACTTTGACAACGAAATTGACATGGCTTGGTTGAACAAAAACCACGGTGCTTCAAAAATCGAAATCAAACCGCAAGTTGACAAATATACTATCGCAGGAAAAGATATCATCATTTTGGCTGAAGGTCGTTTGGTAAACCTTGGTTGTGCTACAGGTCACCCAAGTTTTGTAATGAGTAACTCATTCACCAACCAAACTTTGGCACAAATCGAATTGTGGAAAAACAGCGCTGCTTACAACAATGAAGTTTATATGTTACCAAAACATTTAGATGAAAAAGTGGCAATGTTACACTTAGCAAAATTAGGAGTTGAATTGGAAACTTTACGTGACGATCAAGCTGCTTATATTGGAGTTGAAGTTCAAGGTCCATTCAAACCAGAATACTACAGATACTAGATTTTAGATTGCTGATTAGCGATTTATGATTTCAGATTTAGAACCCTTGCAGAAATGTGAGGGTTTTTTGTTTGCCTAAAAATGACGACAGCCAAAAAGAACCTTATTTTTAATATTCTTTTTATTGCTTTAAAAATATAATTTTCAATATCTTAGTATTATCATTAAATAAAACCAACCTATTTACCCTTAATCACCAACTCTAAACAAAAAGCTTTGAAAAAACATTTCCCCCTTTACCTTTTATTTATTTTTTTTATCACTAGTCAAATCAATTTTGCCCAAGAAAAAAAACCAAAAGTCATATTAGTATTAAGTGGTGGTGGTGCCAAAGGAGTAGCACACATCCCACTCTTACAAGCACTAGACTCTTTACATATCGTTCCAGATGTCGTTATTGGAAACAGTATGGGAAGCATCATGGGAGGCTTATATTCCATGGGATATTCGGGCGACAGTATAGCAAAACTCACAAAAAACATTGACTGGGACAAATTGCTGGGTGGTAGCATGTCTCTAAAAGATGTTGGTGTTGAGGAAAAAAGCGAATTTCAAAGATATTTGGCAGGCATAGGTATCAAAGACGGAAAACCCACCAACATGACTTCGATATTAAACGATCAAAATTTAAGGGAATACCTTTCTGAACTGACTTTTCCGGTTTATAATGTCAAAGATTTTGACAAGCTTTCAATTCCATTTAAAGCGATGGCCACCGATGTTGTAAACGGAAAAGAAGTGATTCTCGACAAAGGAAGTTTGGCATTTGCCATGAGAGCAAGCATGTCGTTGCCGGCAGTTTTCAAACCAATGCCCTACGAGGGAACTCTTCTCGTGGATGGAGGCGTAATGAACAATTTTCCAACCGATGTTGCCAAACAATTGGGTGCCGACATCATAATTGGTAGTGATGTGGGTGGAGGAATGGAACCTGTTGAAAAACTAGACAGTTTTGTGACCATATTGATGCAGACCAGTATGTTTCCAAGCAACATCAAAAATCCGGAAAATCGAAAAAATTGCACAATCCTTGTTGATCACTTACCCAACTTGAGATTCTCTACAGGCGATTTTAATAAAAGCAACGAAATTTACAAAGACGGTAAAATTGCAACTGTCCAAAACCTCCCAGCATTAGCCGAGTTGGCAAAAAAACTGCAAGGCTTTCAACAGCGAACTCATGAGCTCCCTAAAATGGCGAATGATTTTTTTGTAGACACCATTGTTTATAAAGGCATAAGCAAGGAAAACATCCCTCTTGTACTAGCAAGAACAAACATTAAACCAAAAGCACAATACACAACCAAAGATTTGATTAAAGGCATTAATCGAGCCATGGGAACCAACCTTTTCCACCAAATAACTTACAACTATTTCATAACCAATGAAAACAAAATAGGACTAACCTTAAATGGCTTCGAATACTCCAAAAACTTAGTCAATGCATCACTTCACTATGACACTTACCGTGGAGTTGGATTGATTCTTAATTATACGGGACGAAATATCCTCGCGCCATCTTCCCGCCTTATCATTACCGCCGATATAGCCGAACAGCCAAAAGGAAGAGTTAATTTCCAAAAAAGTTTTGGAAAAAACAAAGACTGGTGGTGGAGTTCTGAGCTTTATGGTGCCTTTTTAAAACAGGAACTCTTCATCGACGGAAAATCGGCAGACAACATGCTTTATAATGCCTTTGAGTTCAACAATCAGGCAAACAGAAACTTGAATTCCTTAAAAAGTTTTATTGGCATTGGATTAGATTACCATTACACCGAAGTAAAACCAAAAAACGACCCTTATTTGAATCCGAATGTATTATTGCTTAAGAACTACAACTTTCAAGACGCAGAAGTAAATGCACATTATTCGTACAATGATATGGATAAAGTTTTCTTTGCAACAACTGGAACAATTATAAGGGCCAATGTAAACCGTTCCTTATTTAGCAATGCCAATGCATCCTTTACAGATCCTAATTTAACCAACTATTCGGGGCAAACAAACGGATTTACCAAATTAGGGTTCGGGATTGAAAAAAGAATGCTATTACAAAAGAAAATCACTTGCATGATAGGTTTTGACGCCAACTTTATATTCGAAGACAAACTCCAAAACAATGACGTGTCGTTTTCTGAATACGGCTATGCCGCTAAATACTTTCTTGGAGGTATCCTACCTAGTTCAGGAAACAACCGTTTTTCTTTTCCAGGTTTACACGAAGACGAAGTCAACGTTTCGCAATTTATGGGAGTAAGATTAGGAGCCCAAATAAACCCACTAGGCAAGATCTACATAACTCCGCATTTCAATATGGCGTCCGTTGGTTTTAAAAATTTCAACGAATACATTGACGATGCTTTTTCTCCAAAAGGAAATTGGGATAAGTCCACTCAAACTAGTCTACTGTTATCAGGAGGAGCCGCCCTGTCTTACCAATCTATCTTGGGACCTATTCATTTTGACACCTCATGGATAAACAACATCGACAAAATGAGATTGTTTTTTAGTGTTGGATTTTCATTCAATCCATCAAACTTATAGTTAAATCATAATCAAAATGGAAGTTTAACAGCTGTTACTGGATTTACATTCCTGTTTCAGTTTTGAAATAACAGAATCACAAACCATTGTTTTAAAACAACTTACATATGAAATTACCCAAAAAAACCAAATATTAATACAAACCATTTCTATTGAAAAAGACAATACTTTTTTCGTTGATATTTTACAGTTTCATTGCACAGGCGCAAACTCTCAAATTAGGTGGACGTTTTCAAAAGACGCAAGAAATGTATTGGGAAAATGGAATTTCGGCACAATATTCATTCGCGAAATTTAAGCCTGACCAATTTTTTGTCGGCTTTGATTACGTAACTTCAAGATTGGGATCTGCGTATAATTCGAATGCTATTAAGCAAGACAATTATATCTTTTCCGGCAGTTGGCTATTTAACCGAAACAAAACCTTTCGTTTTGTAACTCGATTAAACGCTGGTTATTTTTACTCGGATTTAGAAGAGGACATTTTTGATGAAATCCCAAATACAGCATTTCTCTTTTCACCTGAAATTGGTTTCACTTTCGATATACCACAAGTGCCACTTTCATTGAATTTAGGGGCCGGATATTATATTATTACCGAAAAAGAAGGCTATTCGCCAGGAACCTTACAACCCCTATACTTTCATCTCGACATTTATTACACACTGTTTAAAAAGCAATGCAATGAATAAATCAAAACTATTTCTCCTGTTTGCGATTGCAGCCTTATTCTACTCGTGTAGCAACCCCAACATCACAGATGATTTGCTAGATGGCAATGTCATCTTTGATCCTTCATTATATAATCCTGAAGAATTTTTAGTTTCGGCAAAATACCCTACCCCAACACCCACAGATTTAAGCAAGCATATTATACTTGCCATTCACGGGTATTCCGCAACCACTTTTGAATGGCAGGAATTTAAAGATTGGTCAAACAGCTCTTCTACCTACAGAATATCACAAGTATTACTTGATGGACACGGCAGAGATTACGCATCATTTAAAGCTTCCAGATGGGAAGACTGGCGCTCTGCCATTACGGACGAATATGAGAAATTAATAGCACTTGGCTATACCAAAATCAGCATTGTAGGTTCGTCAACAGGAGGAACCCTAATTCTGGAATTAGTAAAATCAGGGTATTTCAATTCTCATCTACCTCCAAAAAATTTATTTTTAATTGACCCAATTGTTGTCCCTTCCAACAAACTTCAATCTATTAGCGGTATTATTGGTCCAATGTTGGTTTATGTTGAATCGGACCAGACTTCAGAAGAAAATAAATACTGGTATCGATTTAGACCCTATCAAACAATCAATGAGCTTAACGCCGTAATGAAAACGGTGCGCAAAGGATTGGAAGACGGGATGACACTCCCAACTGAAACCTATTTAAAAGTATTTCATTCATTACATGATCCAGTAGCAAGCACAACAAGTACTGTATTAATCTACAAAGGATTAAAAACAAGCACAGGAGCTCACATTGACGCACAATTAATGGATTCTGATATCCATGTATTCACAAGATTAAGTTTGCGATCAAATATTACTCCTTTACAGCATGCCAATCAAATTGACGCATTTAATCAAATAGCGAATAGACTAAATTAATCGATACAATTAAAAACAATCCTAAAACAAAAAACCCGTTTCTTTCGAAACGGGTTTTGCAATAATATTTAATTCTTATGATTATGCTTCGAATGGAAGTATAGAAACATAAGATTTATTATCTCTTTTCTTTTGGAACTGAACAACTCCATCTACTCTTGCGTGTAGGGTGTGATCTTTACTGATGTAAACGTTTTCACCTGGATTGTGTTTTGAACCTCTTTGTCTTACGATGATGTTCCCTGCGATAGCAGCTTGTCCACCAAAAATCTTAACGCCTAAACGTTTTGATTCTGATTCTCTACCATTCTTGGAACTACCGACACCTTTCTTGTGAGCCATGACGTATTAGTTTATTTTGTTATTATTCTTGTGTATCTTCTTTTTTAGCCTTTGGAGCTTTCTTTACTTTTGGAGCTGCTTCTACTTCTTCTGTAGTAGCTTCAGCAACAACCGCTTTTTTAGCAGCTGCTTTCTTTACAGTTCCGCCAGTAGTAATACCTTCAATTACAATTTGAGTAAGATATTGTCTGTGACCGTTTCTTTTCTTGTATCCTTTTCTTCTTTTCTTTTTGAAAACGATAACTTTATCTCCTTTTAAGTGTTGTAACACTTTAGCTTCTACTGAAGCACCTTCTATAGCTGGGGCGCCTATTGTGATTGAACCGTTGTCATCTACTAAATAAACTTTATCAAAAGAAACTTTTGATCCTTCTTCATTTACCAAACGATTAACGTAAACCTTTAGGTCTTTGCTTACTTTAAACTGTTGCCCTGCTATCTCTACGATTGCATACATACTGAATTGTTTTAATAATTTTTAAGGTTGCAAATATACAATTAAATATTTACCCTGCAATTCTTTACCGAAAAAATATTTTACACCTTTTTAAAAGTCTATTTCATCCTATTTTTGAAATAGTTACCGATGTAAAACAAAATAACGTTAATATATTCCTAATGCTGAATTTACTTACTTTCCTCAGGATAAAAAAAAGTACTTTTGTGCTACAAAATCAAAAAACAGTTACCAATAAAAAACAAATAATGATGTCAAGTGCTGCATTAATGTTAGGAGGAGTGGCTTCGGCCCAAAAAGTAGTTTTCGAGGAATACGATTTAGACAACGGGCTACATGTAATTTTACACCATGACGCTTCTGCTCCAGTTGTTATCACCTCAGCTATGTACCACGTAGGAGCGAAAGACGAGAGTCCTGACCGAACTGGCTTTGCTCACTTTTTTGAACATTTATTATTTGAAGGAACCAAAAATATCAAAAGAGGCGAATGGTTTAAAATTGTAACTTCAAACGGAGGAACCAATAATGCCAACACTACAGATGACAGAACCTATTATTATGAAATATTCCCATCAAACAATCTAGAATTAGGACTTTGGATGGAATCCGAAAGATTAATGCATCCTATCATAAATAAAATTGGAGTGGATACCCAAAACGAAGTCGTAAAAGAAGAAAAAAGAACAAGCTATGACAATCGCCCTTATGGAAACATATTGGCCGCTGTAAAGGAAAACATGTTCAAAAACCATCCATACCGCTGGACAACCATAGGCTCAATGGAACATATAGATGCTGCAACACTGGAAGAATTTCAGGCATTCAATAAAAAATTCTATTTACCCAACAATGCTGTTTTGGTAGTTGCAGGCGATTTTGAAAAAAAACAAACCAAAGAATGGATTCAAAAATACTTTGGGCCAATTCCTAAAGGTGAAATAGTTCCTAAAAAAACATATCTGGAAGAACCCATCACACAAACTATCAAAGCCTCCTATGAAGATCCCAATATTCAAATCCCGATGTTGGTCGCCAGTTACCGCACTCCATCCATGAAAAGCAGGGATGCTAGAGTATTGGATTTAATTTCTTCTTATCTGAGCGATGGAAAAAGCTCCAAACTATACAAGAAAGTGGTAGATGATAAAAAAATGGCTTTGCAAATTGGAGCGGTAGGTTTTAGTCAGGAAGATTACGGCATGTACATCGTATACGGCTTGCCGATGGGCAACTTCACCATCAATGACCTACTGAAAGAAATCGACGAAGAAATCGTAAAAATCCAAACCGATTTGATTTGCGAAAGTGACTATCAAAAATTACAAAACAAATTTGACAACAACTTCGTAAACACTAATGCTACAATTGAAGGAATTGCCAGTAATCTGGCAACGTATTACCTGCTTTACAAAGACATCAACCTGATCAATACCGAAATTGAACTGTACCATTCTATCACACGGGAAGAAATTAGAGCGGTAGCTAAAAAATACCTAAATCCAAATCAACGTTTACTTTTAGATTACATACCGGCAAAAACCTCTTAATTAAAGAAACCGATATCACAAAAAGAGCACAGTATTCATCCTTTCATTATTAACAGGAATTATGCAAGCACAAAATCGCACGCAACCCAAACCCGGAAAATCACCTATAATAAATATCAAAAAACCACAAACCTTTGTCTTAGCAAATGGCATGAAAGTACTGGTCGTGGAAAACCATAAATTACCAAGAGTATCTTTCAACCTAACCCTAGACAATGCTCCCTTTGTGGAAGGTAACAAAAAAGGAGTCGATGAGCTAACCAGTAACTTAATTGGAAATGGCAGCAAGAAAACAACCAAGAAATCTTTCAATGAAGAAATTGACTTTTGGGGCGTTGACATCAATTTTAGTTCCCATGGCGCTACCGCAAATTCGCTTTCCAAATACAGTGGAAGAGTTTTGGAATTAATGGCCGAAGGTGCCTTACACCCAAATTTCACTCAAGAAGATTTCGACAAAGAAAAAGCCAAATTAATAGAAGGCTTGAAAGCCGAAGAAAAAAGTGTTCCCGCAATTGCCAGCCGCGTTGCAGATGTTTTAGCTTTTGGCAAGAACCATCCCTCGGGCGAATTCATGACTGAGACAACCTTAAACAACATAACAATTGGTGATGTAGAAGCTAATTACCATAATCATTTTGTCCCGGAAAACGCTTATCTAGTAGTTGTGGGCGACGTAAAATTCAACAATGTAAAAGTTGCTGTAGAAAAATTATTTGGCACTTGGGAAAAAAGAAACACATTTAAGACATCTTATGACACTCCGATAAATGCTTCAAATCTGCAAATCAACTTAGTTGATGTCCCCAATGCCGTTCAGTCAGAAATCACGTTGATCAATACCGTGAATTTAAAAATGGGAGATCCTGATTTTTTCCCTGTTGTAATTGCCAATCAAATCCTAGGAGGAGATTTCAACAGTTACTTGAACATGAATTTACGCGAAAAACATGGTTGGACGTATGGCGCTAGATCAAGCATAGGAGCCGGAAAATACACAACCAAATTCTTTGCCAAATCTGCCGTTAGAAATGCAGTTACGCATAGAGCCGTGGCAGAATTCATCAAAGAAATAAAAAGAATCAGAACCGAAAAAGTAACCAACGAAGTACTGCAAACTGTAAAAGCGGGTTATATCGGGAGATTTGTCATGCAGGTAGAAAAACCACAAGCAGTTGCTCGATATGCACTAAACATCGAAACCGAAAAACTGCCTGCCGACTTTTACGAAAAATACATCCAAACCATAAATGATGTAAATGCCGACGATGTATTGCGTGTGGCCAACACCTATTTCCTAATCGACAACATCCGAATCGTAATTGCCGGAAAAGGATCTGAGATTGCCCCAGAATTGGAAAAACTAAAAATTCCGATGTTCTATTTTGACACTTATGGAAATCCCGCATCAAAACCCGAATATAAAAAATAATTCATTCCTATTTTTTGGGCGTGCCCCAGTTGAGCAAAGTGGCTTACTTATAGTACCGCTTACAAAGCCACTTTACGCAACAGGGTCGGGCTATTCATGCTACTTTGGTAGCTTATTTCTATCCCTCACGCAGCTTCACGAAATAGAAGTATATTACTGCATTTCAAAATCAAAAACTATTTTTTAGCCGACAAATAAACCCCAATCAAAATCACAAAAGCACCAATACATTGCACAAACGTCAACATCTCATTGTCCAGCAATCCCCAAAAGAAAGCAACAATTGGAATTAAATACGTAACCGATGTAGCAAAAACAGGCGATGACACTTGTATCAGTTTAAAGAAAATCACATTAGCAATTCCTGTCCCGAGTACTCCTAAAACCAATATAAACCAAAGGGAATGCTGCACTTTTTCGACATGAACCACATTAAAAAAATCGGTAAAAAACAAAATTCCCAAAGCTGGAAAAAGTAAGATGAAAAAATTCCCAGTAGTGATACTTAAAGGCGTCAAATCTGATAAATATTTTTTAATCAAATTGACATTCACAGCATAACAAATCGATGCAATCAAAACCAGAATAGCATAATAATAGTTTTGTTCAGGATGGTTCACCGCTCCGTTAAAAACCAAAAGCATACTTCCCAAAAGTCCGATGATCACTCCCCAAATCTGACTTCTCCTGAAAGTAATACCAAAAAAAGCAGCGCCCAGAATCAAGGTATTCAGAGGAGTCAAAGAATTTAAAATGGCCGTAATCGAACTATCGATCTGGGTTTCGGCAATCGCAAAAAGGTAAGCAGGAACAAATGTTCCAAACAGGGAAGTTAATGCAACATATTTCCATTGATGACTTGGAATTTTCAACAAACTCTTAAATCCAATAAGAAATAAAAAAAGTGCAGCAAAAATAATACGCAGAGAACCCAACTGAAAAGCGGTCAATCCGACTAATCCTTTTTTGATCAATATAAACGAACTCCCCCAAATTAGGGAAAGAACCAACAAATAAACCCATTTCAACTGCTTTGTCATCATAAACACTTTTTTGATGCAAAATTGTAATAATTTTAGAAACTACAGCTTCTTTTTTTATTAATTTTGCAACCAATTATTAGAAACTAAATCATTTAAAATCATATCATAATGAATTTCAAAAAATCAATCGCAATGGCAGTACTTTCAGGTTTACTTTTTGCAAGCTGCAAAGACAATAAAGCCGAAGTGAAAGCCGAAACTACTTCAGAAACCGCAGCACCTAAAGTTAAAAAGGAAATTGCTGCTGCCAATTTACAAACAGCAAGCTTCAAAATAGAAGGAATGACTTGCGCCATAGGTTGTGCCGCAACAATTCAGGAGGAATTAACGGCATTAGATGGTGTTCAAACTGCCAAAGTCGATTTTGACAAAAAACTAGCAACGGTAACTTTTGACAAAACGGTTCAAACTCCAAAAAGCTTAACCAAAGTAGTTCAAGCAACCGGTGACGGAAAAACATATAAAGTTTCAGATATGAAGTCGTAAAACTGACTTATTTCTAAAAAAAAAGCATTCGTCGCTGGCGAATGCTTTTTTTTATGTTTCAATGCGCAATAATAAAAACTGCCCCATTCAGTTTAATGCGTATAATCAGTGTACCATTTCGGCAGCTATGCACTATTTCAGTCAAGCATTTTTATCTTACTTCCACTTCAAGGTTTCCATCAACCGCTGCATATCATTTTTGATATAACTGGCCGCTGGCATGATGGAGTCAAAATTGGGTTTGGCATAAAAATAAACCGAACCCGTAACAAAATGTTTAATACTATCGGTGGCATAAAACTGGGAATTTGTAGCCGCATTTCCATCTACCTGATAAAACATACCGTACACTTTTTTATCCGGGTTTATATAAGGCTGTTCCAATATATCATCGGCTTTTATAACGTGCTCGTACGTAAGTTTTTGAGCGTCTCTAAGCAATTTATTCATATTATTACTTACTGGTTTATAAGTCAAATAAATAGTAGCCTTCATCTTTGGATACGTAATCGAGTAGCCACATCCCTTATCTTCTTTGACAATTGCTTTCGAATTGACATCAAATTCAAATGGGCAATGTCCTTTATGCGTAATGTACTCCGCTTCGGGATAATCCAGTCGTAAATAACTCGACGGTTTTGGCAAAACATCATTTTTACATCCCACTACAGAAAAGAAGAATGTAAAGAGTAGTGCTATGACAGTAAATTTTTTAAGCATATTGTAATTTATTCAATCGTTACTTTAATTTGTTTGACACGTTTTTGATCAACCGATTCAATGACAAACGTACAGTTTTCAAAAACTATCTTCTGACCTTTTTTGGGGAAGTTACCCAAAATTTCAAGAATAAATCCAGCCAAAGTCTCTGCTTCCCCTTTTCGTTCTTCAAATAAATCTTCATCCACATCAATAATCCTATAGAAATCTTTCAGGTTTATTTTGCCCTCAAAAATATAATTTTTATCATCAATTTTGGAGAAATTAACGGGTGCATCATCAAATTCATCACTGATTTCACCTACTATCTCTTCGATAACATCTTCTAGCGAAACTAATCCTGAGGTTCCGCCGTATTCATCAACAACAATAGCCAAGTGGCTTTTCATACTTTGAAAGTCTTTGAGCAAATTGTCCAGTTTTTTATTTTCAGGTACAAAAAAAGGTTCTCGTAATAAAGCTGTCCAATCAAACTCGGTGTCGTTGATATATGGAAGTAAATCTTTGACAAACAAAACGCCTTCTATTTGGTCAATATTATCTCTATATACAGGAATCCTAGAGAATCCTTTTTCTATTATTTTGGTATAGATTTCCGCAAATGTTTCAGTGATTTCCAGAGCAAAAACATCAATTCTCGGACTCATTACCTGCTTGGTATCGGTATTCCCAAAAGAGACAATTCCTTCCAATATCTTTTGCTCTTCGGTTGAAGTTTCGCCAGTATCAGTCAGCTCTAAAGCCTGTGAAAGTTGATCTACCGAGAAATTTGTTTTTTGTTTTCCCAATTTATTTTGCAAATACAAGGTCACAGAACGCATCGGAATACTTACTGGCGACAATAATTTATCCAATCCAGAAATAGGGTAAGCAATCAATTGAGCAAATTTTATATTGTTTCGACTAGCATATACTTTGGGCAAAACTTCACCAAAAAGCAACAACAGGAAAGTTACCAAAATTACTTCGGTAATGAATTTTAATAGCGGCGAACCTATAGCTTCAAAAATTTCTTTTCCAACAAAAGAAAACAAAATAACAACCCCTATGTTTATAAAATTATTGGCAACTAGTAATGTGGCTAAAAGTTTTTTTGGTTTTTCAAGAAGCTGGGCTATAATTTTCCCTTTTGAATTGTTTTCTAGAATAGTATCCTCCAAATCTTTTTGCGATAAAGAGAACAAAGCGACTTCGGCACCCGAAACTATTGCTGAGCAAAACAGCAAAATAATAATTCCGATAAAACCAAATACTAAAGTAAGGTCAACTTGAGAAGCAATCTGTAAACTGGGCTCTGGGTCCAAATTCTTATAAATTAGTTAAACAATTAAAACGGCAAGTCGTTGATAGGCAAACCGTTATTTTGAGGGTCAAAGTTAGTGTTTTTTGTGGATTCTTGGGAATTTAATGCTTTATTGCTTTCAGTATCTTTTTTTGTGGTCAAAAAAGTAAACTCAGTTACCTGAATTTCCATCGTATGTTTGGTAGAACCGTCTTCGGCTTGCCATTGTCTGGATTTGATACGCCCTTCAACATATATTTTATCTCCTTTAGAAAGGTATTTTTCACATATTTCGGCGGCTTTATTGCGCACAACCAAATTATGCCATTCGGTTGAAGTGATTTTCTCGTTGGTCGTTTTATTGACGTACACTTCATTGGTAGCCAATTGAAATCTTCCGATACAGTTTCCCCCGTCAAAATAATGCATTTTGACATCGTCGCCAAGGTGGCCTATTAGCATCACTTTATTTAATGTTCCATTCATGATTTGGTGGTATTTCTACCAAAGGTACATTATTTTTGAAAACTATTTTTGTTGAATTCCTAATAAATAATTCTGTCAACTTAGCACTGCAAAGCCAAAATTACATTTGTTACTTCCCGCTTTTTTTGATTAATGCCCAAACGTTTTCATTAAAATTACCTCTGTTGATTCCTGTCAGTTTTTCAAGAACCTTAAAATAATTATCATTGCTTTTTTCATATTTACCGCAACTAAGCAATTCGATAACGGCAGGAAAACCTTTTTCTTTTTCGATTTTTTCAACGATTAAAGCGTTAATCAAATAGCTCACGATAAGGTGTTTTTCTTTGCTTTCGCCAAAATTATAAAAACCGTCATACAAACTCAGCCAATCTGATTTTGGATTGTTGGCTACTTTTTCTTTGAATGTTTTTAGGATTTGAGACCAACTGATACCCCAACTTCCACCATAAAGATAAGCACATCCTTCATCAACCGGTTTGTTGATTGTGTATTTTGGAATAACATTTCTGGCTCTTTCGTGCCATAAATCGTGCGGGTCAAAACTATTGAAACTCGTATTGTAAGTTCCATTGACTAACAAAGTGGTTTTGTTTTCATTAGCATCGAAAGTACTAACGGAGCGTCCATTGTATTCTAATTTGCACAAAACTCCAATGTTTTTCAACAGTTCTGGCATATCATTACAACCGTACCATACAATATTGTCCTGCGGGGCATTTAGTTTTTTGTCAAACAATGAGACATCTTTTACATACTCACTGGCGACTTTGGTGTTCAATTCTTTTTTGAAATGAAAGGTAGTATTTCCTATTTTTTTGGTTTGCCAAGAAAAAGTATTGCGTTGCAAAGGCGATAAGAAATAGAATTTGTCGTCTATATATTTGGCTAGAATTTCAAAACTGGCGTTCAAAATCGGCGTGTTTTCGTTTATACCTATATATGAAATCTGAATTATGAAATTACTTTTGTCGATTTGCACGATGTTGGTTAAATAGCCTTTATAGAAATTATCGTCTTTAACCTTTGGGCTTTTCTCGATTCCTTTCATTTCGTCAAGAAGGATTGACGTTTCTAGCAGGTCTTCTTTTAAAACAAAAACGTTCTCTTTATTAGGGCTTTCTTTTTGACTCAAAAAGCCATTTAATGATTTTACCAGTTGTTTGGCAACCAAAGTATCTTTTGGCAAAATGACATTTGCAGGAACAATTAAGGGATTGATTTGTGCAAAAGATAGAGCAGTAATAAAGAGTAATCCGATTAGTAAGAATTGTTTTGATTTCATATTATTGTTTGATATTGATATTGAACTTAACATTGTTTTACGACTTCCATCGTACTTGATAAGGATAGGTTTCATAAATTACATTATCCTCATTAATAGTATAACCCGATTTTCCGTCTTGTTTTGCTTCTTCTAATATCTTTTTGGCTTCTTCTTTTTTATTCAATCGAGCTAAGCAAATCGCTTTATAGTATTTAGCATCCGATAAATTGGGATACAATTTTAGCGCTTTATCAAAAACAACAATTGCTTCTTCCCATTTTTTTAGTTCATATTTTGAAACTCCATAATAAAACAAAGCGGTAGGATGTTCTAATCCTTGTCGGTTTTTAAAAATATCATCATTGTATTCTCCAAAAAGTTTCTCTGCTTTAGCATATTCATTGAGTTGCAAATAACACAAGCCAATATAAAAATTGTAGGTATGATCCATCACATAGCTATTCCCGAATTTCTTGATGCAATCCTCAAAATCTGAAATGGACTCCTTATACGTTTTAGCAAAAATACATTTGATAAAAGCCCTATATGACTGATGTTTTTCCGGATTTAATTGTACCGCTTTGTCCAAATAAACCATTCCAATTTCGTATTTTCTAGCTTTAAAATACGGCATTGCTTTTTGTTGCCATAAATAGGAGATTGTACTGTCTTTTTTTATTCCCGCGTCAAGACATTGTTGCCACTCGGACATTTGAGAATTATAACTGTATTTTTCGGCACAATTGGTAACGAATTCCTCTATTATGGCTTCTTGATTTTTCTTAATTGTTTCGGAATTTGTTTGTGCAAATGTTAGTAATCCGCAATGCAGACTTAGTAAAAGAATAATTTTTTTCAAAGTGAAGATTTTTTTCATGTTTGAAATATAGAAATATCCTACTTAACAGTCAAAACGGTTTAATGTATATTTAACATTATTCGACTAAACATCTCGTTTTACGGCTTGGGTAAGGGATAGCAGCTAGCTACCGAAGTAGCGCGTATAGCCCGACGCTATAAAACAATGGGGCCGAATACACGTTCCTAAAAGTAGGCCCCGTTGTTTTATAGGGTTACCCCCACACGAGCCTTAGCGAACTGACGAAATAAATGATTTTATAGTTTCTCCTCTATAAAATTATGAATCACTATTGGGAACGGAAATGTTTTGGCTGTTTCCAGGTCGATTCCGTTTTCGATGGTTCCTTTTAAATTTGCTTTCCAAAACTTGATATGCAAATGTTGGTGCGAGAGTTTGTGAATGATGCTTTCTTCGTTGAATTCCAACAAACTCACTATTTTGTTTTCCTGGAAAAATTGCTGATTGATTTGTTGAGCCACGGTTTCGAAATCTTCGACTTTGTCGGTTTCGATCAAAGGGAACTCGTATAGATTATGCCAAATCCCTTTGGCTGTGCGTTTCTGGATAATGGTGTTCTCCAAATCATCGATGGCTATTATATAATTAAAGTAGCGGTTTCGGACTTTGGTTTTCTTGGACTTTACTGGTAGCTGATCTACTTTCTTTTTTTGCAAAGCTGCGCAACTGCTGTTGAATACACAAATAGAACAATTGGGACTTTTGGGAACACATTGCAGTGCACCAAATTCCATAATGGCTTGATTGAATTGTGCTGGGTTGTCTTTTGGCATAAGTTCGAAAGCCAAAGCGGCGAATTCTTTTTTGGCAGAGGCCTGAGCGATATCAGTTTCTAGGTCAAAATAGCGAGAAAGCACTCGAAACACATTTCCATCAACCACAGGAACACATTCATTATAGGAAAAAGAAGCAATTGCAGCGGCAGTGTATTCGCCAATTCCTTTTAACTTTAGCAAGTCGGCATAATTATCGGGAAAAATGCCATTCATTTCTTGAGCGACTGTTTGAGCAGTTTTGTGTAAATTGCGAGCACGGGAATAATATCCTAATCCTTGCCAAAGTTTCAGGACTTGTTCTTCATTGGCTTTTGCCAAATCAAAAACAGTCGGAAAAGCCGCAGTAAAAGACAAAAAATAAGGCATTCCTTGCGCCACTCTCGTCTGTTGCAACATGATTTCGGAGAGCCAAATCGGGTAAGGATCGACTGTTTTTCGCCAAGGCAAATCACGTTGATTTTGCAAGTACCACTTAATTAGAATATTAGAAAATTTCATCGTAAAAAATTTGAAAACAAAAGTAATTGTTTATGTAATTAAATTTTAACGAATTAGGTTGATTTATTGTTTTTTAAATTCATATATTTGCAAACTCAAAAAAATTATTACAACATAATAAAAAGGAAAGAAAATGACGAAAGCAGATATCGTAGCGAAGATTTCAGAAAAATTAGGCCTTGAAAAAGGAGATGTGCAAGCAACTGTAGAGACTTTTATGAACGAAGTAAAAAACTCACTTGAAACTGGTGACAATGTTTACTTAAGAGGTTTCGGGAGTTTTATCGTTAAAACAAGAGCTGAAAAAACTGGAAGAAATATTTCCAAAAACACCACTATCAAGATTCCAGCACATAACATCCCTGCTTTTAAACCTGCAAAAGTTTTTGTTGAAGGAGTTAAAGTGAACAACGAAGCAAAATAACACTATTAATTAATCATAAAATCTATTAGATATGCCAAGTGGTAAAAAAAGAAAGAGACATAAGGTAGCGACGCACAAACGTAAAAAAAGAGCGAGAGCTAACCGTCACAAAAAGAAAAAGTAGTTTTAAACTACTTTTTTCTTTTTTAAGTTCATTGAAATTTGGAAAATCAGTAAGCAGAATTCAGTTTTCAGATTGCAGTTTAAAACTGCGGTCTATCCCGATAGCTATCGGGACTTAAATCTGCAGTCTGAAATTCCTACCGGGTACAATACCTGTTAAATTATTGTTTAATCCATCCTTGCTGAAAAGTTGATGGTTGATAGTTGATAGTTGACGGATTTTCCAACAACCCACAGCCCACAACCCACAACCAATAAGTACGGATAAAAATTTACAAATGAATAAAGAATTAATCATTCGATCTAGTTCTGATTTCGTAGATTTTGCCTTATTAAAAGATGGAAAACTAATTGAATTACACAAGGAAGAAGAGAAAAGCAACTTTCAAGTAGGTGATATTTTTATTGCCAAAATAAGAAAACCCGTTGCCGGACTTAACGCTGCTTTTGTAAACGTAGGCTTCGAAAAAGATGCCTTTTTACATTATCACGATTTAGGACCTAACTTAGCTTCCCAACTGAAATTCATAAAACTTGTAAGCGCAGGTAAAATAAAAGATTTCTCCCTAAAAAACTTTCAGTTTGAAAAAGAAATAGATAAGAATGGTACGATTACAGATGTAATCAGTGCTAATCAGTCTGTTTTGGTACAAGTTGTCAAAGAACCAATATCGACCAAAGGGCCAAGGATAAGCGCAGAGCTTTCTCTAGCCGGAAGATTTATTGTTTTGGTTCCGTTTTCTGACCGTGTTTCTATTTCACAAAAAATAGAAGACAAAAAAGAGAAGGAACGTTTGAAACGCCTTGTACAATCAGTCAAACCAAAAGGATTTGGTGTTATTGTTCGCACAGTAGCCGAAGGCAAAAGTACAGTAGAATTAGAAAAAGATTTGCAGAACCTGCTCAGCAGATGGAATGCAATGTGTAAAAAATTACCAACTGCTCATCATCCTTCCAAAGTATTAGGAGAACTCAACAGAGCTTCTTCAATATTAAGAGATGTATTTAATGATACCTTCAGTGGTATTCAGATTGATGATGAAGAGTTGTACAACCAAACAAAGGATTATCTGCAAGAGATTGCACCATCCAAACAATCAATTGTCAAGTTCTATCAGTCAAAAGACACTCCGATTTTTGAGAAATACAATATTGAGAGACAAATCAAAACTTCCTTTGGAAAAACCGTTTCCATGAGTAAAGGGGCTTACCTTATTATCGAACACACTGAAGCTCTACACGTTATAGACGTAAACAGCGGAAACCGTTCTAATAAAGCTACCAACCAAGAGGACACAGCCATGGAAGTCAATATGATTGCAGCCGCCGAAATAGCCAGACAATTGCGTCTTCGTGATATGGGCGGAATCATAGTAGTTGATTTTATCGATATGTCGAATCCTGAAAATCGCAAAGTCTTGTTCGACTTCTTGAGAGAAGAAATGAGCGACGATAAAGCGAAACATAAAATCTTACCACCGAGTAAATTTGGGTTGGTCCAAATTACCAGACAACGCGTAAGACCTGAAGTTAACATTAAAACTAGAGAAGAAGATCCAAACAATGAACATGGCGAAATTGAAGCGCCAATATTAATCATTGACAGAATCGCTTCCGATCTGGAAAGAATTTTAAAAACCCACAATAAAGTAGTGCTTAATGTACATCCGTTTGTGGCTGCATACCTCAGCAAAGGTTTTCCATCATTGCGTTCAAGATGGTTTTTTGAACACAAAAAATGGGTAAAAATCATACCGCGTGACGCTTACACGTATTTAGAGTATCATTTCTACGACAAAAAAGGAAATGTTATCAAAGAATAAAATAAAAACCGTCTCATTTTTTTAATGAGACGGTTTTTTTATGCGCCATTGATAGATTTTAGGAGCTATTTCCAGCTATCCGCTATATCTTTTCCTGGCTAAAGAAGCCAGAAAAAGGATGCCGCTTCTATCTGGGCTAGGACATTTCGTTTCCAAAAACATCAATTACTCTTTTACAATCTCTATTTTTCTCCGAATTTCGTTTCCAAATTCATCGACCACAGTGATATAATGAAATCCACTCGTGGCAGATATTGGCAATTCGTGAAAGGTTTTCGTCGTACCTATAAACACATTATCTACATACCAAAACAGTTTGCTTTCGCGTTGTGAATGAGCGACTTTTAGAATCACAGGCTGTATTTCACTATTGAAATTTTTGGTAAGATAGATTTTGCTATTCGTTTTGGGATAAATAAAATCCATTGTTGCGGTTTGTGTTACCATACAATCATTTCGAAATGGTGGCAACGACAAGTACTCAATATGCTGACTTTTGTAATACCAAGCCATCACAGGGGGCAAAACAAACCAGTTTTTGGTCACTATATTTTCTATGTTTTCACAACTACTATTAACTTGAAATTGTAGTGATTTATCCAAATGCACCGTTTTGTGATACGGACAAATAGAAGTGTTTTTTCCTTTTTTCGAAACAAGTTGCTTAATTTTTGGACAGCCGTCTTTGGCCAAATAACCACTCAAACTGCACACTTCAACTTCTTCCAAATCTTTATAAGGCGTATCAAACCATCGCTGTCTTGGCAACAAATTAAAAACATCAAATAAAATCGGTGCGGCGCTGGTGACTCCTGTCAACGTAGGTCTACCCTCACCTGTTGCGTTTCCAACCCAAACGCCTACAACGTATCTTGCATTAGTTCCTATCGCCCAGGCATCACGATTACCAAAACTTGTCCCTGTTTTCCAAGCAATTTTGAGCGAACTGTCATAGAATTTCCAAGCTTCGTCTCCTTCGGGGCGATTGACTTGTTCCATTGCATTATACGTAAGCCAAATCGAACCTGCTCCCAAAATATTTTTTTGTTTGGTTTCGTCTCCAAAATCAACTTGAAAATCATCTTCGTAATTCAATTCAGCAAACTCATTGGTTCTGTATTGCCCTTGATTTTTAGTAAAATGATTCAAAGTTGAGGACAAACCGGCGTAAGTTCTACACAGATCCCACAAATTGCTTTCGGCACCACCCAAAATAAGCGACAAACCGTAATGGTCAGGCGGTTTTGAAATATCCCGCAATTTGAAGCGTTGCAATTCTTCATAAAATTTATTCACCCCAAAATCCTGCAACATCAATACGGCCGGAATATTCAAGGAACGCGACAATGCGCGATGTGCCGGAACGGCTCCGTCAAATGTCAGGTTAAAATTTTGAGGTGTATAGCCCGAAATTTGCGTCGGGATATCTGCCACTAGCGTATTGGGTAATAACTCTCCATCGTCGAGCATACCAGCGTATAAGAGCGGTTTCAAAATACTTCCTGTACTTCTTGGCGCATCAATAATATCAACATCTTTTTGATGATTACCATCCGTAGGCGAATTGCCCACATAGCTCATCACTTTTCTATTAGACACATCGATAACCAAAATAGCCAAATTATGAACCTCGTTTTGCTTGTACTGATTGTAATAATACTTTGCAATTTGATTGACTCTGTTTTGCAACCCAATTTCTATTGTCGTTTTAATTCGGGTTCCTTGTTGGTTTTTTGCGACACGCTCTAATAAATGAGGCGCTATTTGAGGCAAATCATACGGCTTTTGCGGTAACGGTTCGTCTATTGAAAGTTCATAAGTTTGATTATCGATAATTCCTTCTTGGCTTAGCTTTAATAAAAGTCGATTACGCTTGTTCAATAATTTAATTTGGTTTTTCCCGGGATAAATCAGGCTGGGCGCATTGGGCAATACGGCCAAAGTTGCACTCTCCGCCCAAGACAATTGATGGGATTGCACTCCAAAATACCGCCAAGAAGCCATTTCCAAACCCACCACATTTCCACCAAAAGGAGCGTGAGAGGCATATAATTCTAAAATTTCGTTTTTCGAATATCCCAACTCTAATCTCGTGGCGAGAATGAGTTCGATTATTTTTTCAAAATAAGTTCGCCCTTTGCCATTTCTGGATAATCGAATAACTTGCTGTGTCAACGTGCTTCCGCCACGAACGACTTTGCCCGCTTTCCTATTTTGCTGAAAAGCATTGACCATCGCCACAGGATTGAATCCGGGGTGTTTATAGAAATATTCGTCTTCAAAATAGACAATACACTTTTTGAATTTGTCAGGAACGCTGTCCTGTACTGGGAATCGCCATTGCCCGTCAAGTGCAATTTTGGCTCCAAGCAATTCTCCTTCTTTACTTTCAATCACCGTAGAATAGGGTTCTTGAAACAAAGTTCTTGGCAACGAAAAATAATAAACCACCAACAGCAAAAAAGCTATTGATGATTTAATTTTATTCAGTTTCATCCAATTGATGATGCGTTGCAGGAACAATATTAGTTTATTTTTCAAAGCTGATTTATTTAACCGCAAGGGTCGCAAAGTTATACGCAAAGTTCGCGAAGAATATTAATACTTAATATTGGCCACGGATTGCACGGATTAAACAGATTAAGACAGATTTTTTACTTCACAATTAATTATAATTTCAATCTGTGTGAAATCCGTTCTATCTGTGTCATCCGTGGCTATTTTACCATCTTCTATTTCACAACTTGAACCCAAAACCCTTTGGTTCTGGCCAAAAACGTATTGTCATACATCGCTTCGCATTGCAGTCCCGGCAAATAATACGTACCCAAATAAGAAGCATTCAGCAATATTCTAAACGTTTTTACTTCTCCTGCTTTCAATCCAAAATAGAAATTGGTTCTGTCATCGCGAATGTCAATATAATCTGCAATATTATTGGTTGCATCTCCATAATCTGTGAAACGAGTATTTACAATTTCGAATCCAGAAGGCAAAATCTGTGATAACGCCACATTTTCTACATGTTCATTTTTTTGGTTTCTAACGGTTACCTCAGCAATGAATTCAGTTCCTTGATTGATTTTAGAAACATTGATAACTCCGCCTTTTCTGTTTTTGAAAACAATCGAAGCCGAAACATTACTTTGAATCGCTTTCTCTTGTCCGATAGGAAGAATTCCTGTGTTCAGTACACGAACAAACAATCTGTTCTTTCTGTTGTTTTTTAGAGTCATACTATTCGAACCCGTTTTGACAACCAAACTTCGGTCTGCAATGGTTTTCATCGTTTTAATAGATTGTCCTTTTCCATCTTTACTGAACTGGACATCTATTCCTTTCGGACCATTACTCACGGAAAATTTAGCCATTGCATACAAACAATAAGCGGTAGTTTGCGTACTCATCCATTGGTCACTTGACATATGTTTAGCCAATTTTGCTGCCATTGCAAATGCTTTTTGCTTTTGCCCAAGCAATAACAATGTTTCTAGAGCCATTGCTCGATTCCTATCACCAGATCCGTAATAGTAATAATTATAATTCGAATTATCATCTATAGAAGTATTCAGCAACAACGTCAAACCTGCTGATTTTTGTCCCGCCAATACATAAGCCGAAGCCAAACGTAATTTGCTTTCGTTCGAAATTCCTTTGGTTTCACGCAATCTGTTCATCGAAGACAAATCGGGCGCCCCTGCCAAAGCCAAAGTATACAAGCGATAAGATTGTGCAAAATCATTTCCGTAACTCGGCATAAATCGCCATTGTTTAGCTTCTTTTTGTTGGTACGAAATCCATTTTGTTTTAAAGTTGATAGGCAAAAAGTATCCTTTTTTCTCTGCTTCAATCATAAAATGCCCGGCATAAGAAGTACCCCAATCGTCAGCAATGGTTCCACCTTGCCAATATGTTATTCCTCCGTTCGACAATTGAAAACCTCTGAGTCGGGTAATTCCTGCCGTAACATTTTTCTGAATCAAATCTTTACGATTGGCATCCAAATCGGCAATATCATTCAGATACAATTGAGGAAAAACAGACGAAGTCGTTTGCTCAACACAACCGTGCGGATATTGAATCAAATACTGTAATCGCCCATTTAAATTAATGGTTGGCATTGATGAAATTTCCAATTTTGCCTTATTGCTTCCCGAAACACCAAATGTTTTCCACGAAATAGTTTTAGAACTGCTCGGTTCCAAAATCACATCAGTAAACGTATTGGTAACCGGATTAGGATTGGTCATGTCTATCTCTACATCATAAACCGATTTTTCTTTGCCAGAAGTAGCCACAATCTGCACTTTTCCAATTCCGGTTACAGAACCAACGGCCAAATTGAAATAAACCATTTTTTCATCAGGCTGTGCAAATGACACTTTTTGAGCGGCACTGCCAATAACTTTTAATCCGTTATTGGTTTTAATTTGAACCGTAACATTTTTGATGTTTTTTTCCATTGTAAAAACAGTAACCGGAATCGTCACTTTCTCAGATGGAGATATTTTTCTAGACAACGAAGCCAAGACCATCAAAGGACTGCGAACAGGAGTTGCTTTTTCGACACTTCCATAAGCACTCGTAGTCGCATCACCAGCCACAATCATAGTTTTTACCGAACCAATATATTTCGGTAATTTTACCTGATGCGTTTTAGTTTGTCCTTTCTCCAATTTAAAAGGTCCCATATAAATCACAACTGGTTTGAATCGGTTGGCTTTTTTGGCTTTACCTCCACCTAAATCCTGGTCACCTCCAATACTAAAAATCTGATTCACTTTTCCACCATACGCCCCAATCACATCATCATAAATATCCCAAGTTTTCACGCCCAAAGCTTCGCGAACATAAAAACTGTCCCACGCATTTGGCGCTTTAAAACGTGTTAAATCCAACAATCCTTCATCAACAATAGCTATCGTATAAGTCATTTCCTTTCCAGATTGCTCACTCACTTTTATCGCAAATGACTGTTCCGGTCGCAACACGTCTGGCATCACCAATTTGGGAGCTAGAATTGTATTTTTATCAACCACTTCAATCGGCACAATTCCATACATTCGGATTGGCAAATCGTTCTTAGTTGATGCGTGCGGTTGCAACAATGTAATATTAAAATACACGTTTGGTGCCATAGAAGCCGTAATCGGGATAGTCACTTTAGTTTCTCCTTTTTGGGTCTTCGCCCAAAGCGTTTGAACTACTTTCGAACCATTTTCGATAGAAATAAAAGCTCGGCCTCCTTCGCTTGACGGGAAAGAAATCTGAGCGTTTTCACCCACGGCATACTTTTCCTTATCGGTAGAAAAAACCAACATATTGGCCGTTGAAGCATCGGTATTTTTGGTTTTTCCAGACCACATTGGCCAATCAATATTTACTGTTAAAGCCGTTGCGTGTCCGCCAACTTCATCTGAAACCCGAACTAAATAACGTCCCCACTCTTCATCGGTCAATGCAAATCGCACATTCCCTTTTCCGTTGGCATCGGTATTTATTCGGAAGGTTTTATAAGAAGTCGTCGCATCATCAGAATTATAATTAGACAAATTATCACTTGAAGCATCCCACCACCAGCGCCATTCTACTTTATAGACTTTTACTTCCAGATTTTTAACTGACTTTGGCATGCCGTTTTCATCAACTGTGACTACATCAAATTGATTCACTTTGCGAGTTTCGAGCATACCGTATTTGTTGGGCTCTGGTGATTTTATACCAACATAAGTGTTATACGGAGAATATGTAGTTGCTATAACATCAGTGCTAAAGTCGCCTCCTTCTTCATATACTTTGGTAATGAACGAAGCTTTCAGCATACCGGGTGCGACTCCTTGAATTTTAGGATCTATAGACGTATTCGCTTTTCCATTGGCATCTAATTTCCCTGAGAAAACCGTAACTTCTTCAGTATTAAATTTTCGTACCAAATCATCAAAAACATATTTTTCATAATTCTTAAAAGTCGTAGCTTGTTGCGAAAATTTAGCCTGCATTTCGACATTCAAATTTTTGGCCACAGCCCCGTGAAGCCAAGTCACTTCGAGATTGCTGGTATTTGGATAAGACGATGAAAGTATTGATCGTTTGAAAGTGTTTTTGATTTTTAAACGATTGGGTTTGATGGTTTCAATTTTAATGCTTTTATAAAACTTCGCTCCGCCAACGCTTACCATCGCTTCCCAATTTCCGGTAGGCGCATCCATTTCTGTAGGCACGGTAAAAGCATAGTGATTCCACTCATTCGATTTTTGAACAGTTTGATACGTTACTTTACCATTGGGGTCGCTCAATCTAAATTTTATTGGATGTCCGGATGGAATTTTATTCGAAGCATCATTCAAAATAAAAGACAAATACAAATTATCTCCTGGTCTCCAAACCCCGCGTTCTCCATATATAAAACCTTTGAGTCCTTTTTGCAAGGTTTCACCCGACACATTAAAATTACTGACCGACAACGAATTTCCGTCATCAAGTCGGACATAAGTCGATTGTGTCCCGTAAGTAACAATGGCAAAATAGGCAAAAGTATCTAACTGAAAACTGGCAATTCCTTCACTGCTTGTTGTGCCTGTAGCCAATTTTTGCTGTTGAAAACTATACAAGTCCACTCTTGCGTTCGAAATGGGTTCAGTAGTAATAATATTGTTTACGGCAAATAAATACGATTTATTCTCTCCTCTTTTGGCAATTACCCCAACATCCGAGGCTAAAATATTTGTTCCAATCTTGGCATTGTAATAATACGAACTCGAGCAAGGATCTTGGCTTTCTCTCCATTCATAATCGTCATAATAATACTCATCGTATGCATTTTGACTATAATTCACATCATTTTCATCCACATCTTCTTCCTCATCATTTTCACTGTCATCAGCAGTTGAAGATTCGCATTTGTATAAAGAATAGGCTTTTTTATACGAGAACTCCACTCTGTAAATCGCACCGGGTTCTGGCGTTATAATCTTGGACAAATCCAAAGCAAAAGTGTTCCATTTACTTGGATTTACCAAGTTGTTTTCATTGAGATAAAGCGTAGATTTGGCAACGGGCTGTCCAACTCTTTTCAGATTTCGAGTTCCGTTTAACTCGTTATCCTGCAGAAATTGAAGAATGTTGTTTTTATAAATTTTATACACTTTTACATCAACAGCACTTAAATTTACAGCCTCAAAATTGAGTTTCAGATTACTCGAACTTGGCAGAATCGTTCCGTTTTTGATGAAACGAACATTGGGTTTTATTTCATCAAACGAAATTTTCTCTGAGTAATTCTCATTCAGTTTTTTACCGTATTCACTTTCAATCCCTTGAAAAACCTCCAACAGCAATTCTCCTGTGAGTTTTTGTGAACCCACAACTGGCTCAGGCTCGACAACGGCAACTTCCTCCGGTTCTTCAACTGAAGCAGTATCGACAGCCACAGCAGTAGAATCAGTAGCTAAAACTTCTACAACTGTTTCTGGAGCAACCTCAACAGGCTTTTCAACGGCTTTCTCATTATTAAAATAAACCTTCAACACATTGCCTTGTGTAGAAAATTTTAAATTACTAGTATTTTGAATCGCCACCAAACCTTTAAAATCCTGTCCTTTTTCCAATGGCTCCGAAAAATTGATGGTCAAGGATTGATTGTTTCCTTCACTTATTTCAGTTTTTATAACTTTAAACTCATTTAGCGCCGTAATCGGGAAATCGACAGCCCCTTTTTGATCAATATCATAATCCGTTCCGTTGTATTTAATTTCGAGATTGCTTTTGGAATCCAATCGCTGAATACTATCAATTCTAAATTTAAATTCTTTGCCAACTGCATTCGATTTTTCAAACACAATTTTCAAATCGTTTCCACCATGATTGGCTTCCACCAATTTTTTAGCAGTTTCAAAATCCATATTGTCTGCGGTTTTCAATACACAATTCAAATATTGGTATGCTGCGCTGTACGATTGCAAATCAAGCGTATTGACAATAAAGTCCTGTTTGATGGTCTTTACCGTAAAATTGAAATTGGAAAGTGTTTTATCCTTTTCGGCAACCTTTGAATTTAATTTATCCAAATGCAAAGTCACCTGATATTCGGTACCCGATTCCAGTTTTTTTTCGGGAATAAAAGCAATAGTATTACTGGAAAGTGCAATCACTTTTCCGTTGACATTTGGAGAAATATCGAATAAATCATCGTCCAAAACCTGATTGACTTTCCAATTATTGTTATCGAAAGCCAAAACCACACGAATATCGGATTGCGCCGAAACTATTCCCCCCGTAAAACTGACTATATACTCTTTGAATAATGAAAAATCGGAATTAAAATCGGCGGCTGATTTTTTACCACACGCTTGAAACAAAAAAAACACACAAAACACGTAAATTAATCCTTTTGTTTTCACTTTTATCTAGAGTTAATGGGTTACAAATTAAAAATATAGCAATATTTCACAGTCAAAACCATAACTGCAAAAGCATACATTATATTGTAGTAAAAGTATAGTATTTTGATTAATATTTTAAGAAGAAAATTCTTTGGAGGTAAATTATTATTTGAAGGTCTTTTTTAGGAGCTTTTTCCAGCTATTCGTTGCAATCTTTATTGTTTTAAAGAAAAACAATAAAGGATTTCCATTGCTATCTGGGCTAGGTATTTCGGTTAAAAAGACTATTTTCTTCTCTCAGCAAAAAACCGTTTCATCAGTTCCGAAGCTTCATTAGCCATAACTCCACGAACAACAACAGTTTTTGGATGCAGTTGAGTTCCCATTTTCACAAACCCACGATGATCATCGCTGGCTCCATAAACAATTTTGGTAATCTGGCTCCAGTACAAAGCTCCGGCGCACATTTGGCAAGGTTCCAATGTAACGTAAAGCGTGCAATCTTTAAGGTATTTTCCGCCAAGAAAATTAGCAGCCGCAGTTATGGCTTGCATTTCGGCGTGAGCGGTGACATCATTGAGCAACTCGGTTAAATTATGACTTCTGGCAATAACGGTATTATTGACCACAATAACGGCTCCCACAGGAATTTCGCCCTTGTCAAAAGCCATTTCAGCTTCCTGCAAAGCTTTCTTCATAAAGTACTCGTCCGTAAAAATATTTTCCATAAGTCCCCAAATCCCACAAAGGGAATTATTAAGTTGCCGTACAAAAATAGAAAACAAAACCGTAAATTCGCTTTTTAAACTATAATGAAAAGCAACTTACTCGAACATATCCATTCCCCAATCGATTTGCGCCAGCTTGAAGAAGCACAACTTCCTCAATTGGCACAAGAATTACGTGATTTTATCATCAATATTGTCGCGACCAAAGAAGGTCATCTTGGCGCTAGTCTTGGCGTGGTGGAACTCACGATTGCTTTGCATTATGTTTTTAACACCCCTGAAGATTTATTGGTTTGGGACGTGGGTCATCAAGCCTACGGGCATAAAATCCTGACTGAAAGAAGAATTATTTTTTATACCAACCGACAATTGGGCGGTATTTCCGGCTTTCCAAAAAGAAGCGAAAGCATTTACGATACTTTTGGCGTAGGCCACTCCTCCACTTCTATTTCGGCAGCGCTAGGAATGGCAATTGCGTCCAATTTGAAAGGCGATTTCGAGAAACAGCATATTGCAGTTATTGGTGATGCTTCGATAGCTTCTGGAATGGCGTTTGAAGGCTTGAATCACGCTGGAGTTACCGACGCTAATTTATTGGTTATTCTAAATGATAATGCCATTGGAATTGATCCAAGCGTTGGTGCACTAAAAAAATACCTCACTTCCGTAAAAGAGGGAAAAAACCCGAGACAGAATAATATGATTCGGTCATTGAATTTTGATTACTCGGGACCCATTGATGGTAATGATATTTATGCCGTTATCAAAGAATTAAAGCGATTGCAAAAAACAAAAGGACCAAAATTTTTACATATTATTACCACCAAAGGCAAAGGACTTCAACAAGCCGAAGAAAATCAGGTAAAATATCATGCTCCAGGTAAATTCGATGCATCAACGGGTGAAATTATTCCAAAACAAGAAGAAAATTTACCACCAAAATACCAAGATGTTTTTGGTTTGACCATTTTGGATTTGGCCAAAAAAAACGACAAAATTGTTGGAATTACTCCTGCTATGCCATCTGGAAGTTCGTTGAAATTTATGATGGATGCCTTTCCAAAACGCGCTTTCGACGTTGGAATTGCCGAACAGCATGCGGTTACATTATCCGCAGGTATGGCTACACAAGGAATGGTAGTGTATTGCAACATTTATTCTACTTTTTTGCAGCGCGCATACGACCAAGTGATTCACGACGTGGCTTTGCAAAATTTACCAGTAATTTTTTGCCTGGACCGAGCAGGTTTAGTTGGAGAAGATGGCGCTACGCATCATGGAGTCTTTGATTTGGCTTATTTGCGTTGCATTCCGAACATGATTGTTTATGCCCCTTTGAATGAGATCGATTTACAAAATATTTTATATACTGCCCAATTGGGTTTAAATCATCCTATTGCCATACGATATCCTCGAGGAAGAGGTGTCACTAAAGATTGGAAAATTGCACATTTAGGAACATACGAAAAAATTGAAATTGGAAAAGCAAAACTACTCCAAAGTGGAGCAAAAGTTGCCGTTTTATCGACTGGGGCAATTGGAAACAATGTCACTTTGGCTCTATCCAAAATACAACATCCTGAAAACTTTGCCCATTATGATTTTGCTTTTATCAAACCTCTTGATGAAAACGAGCTACATGCTATTTTTAGCCAATTCGAAACCATTATCACTATTGAAGACGGAGCAATAAAAGGTGGTTTTGGAAGTGCGATTCTAGAATTTTCGGCCACCCATAATTACACTTCTAAAATACAGTTATTAGGAATTCCGGATATCTTCATTGAGCAAGGTTCTATTGCTGAACTACAACAATATTGCAAAATTTCCGTTGATAGTTTAGAAATAATTTTCTCAAGTTGTTGAAATAAATTATTTTGCGCCCTTAAAATACCACAGCCCTACTATGACTTTTTTTACCAAACCAATTTTATTATTATTATTATTATCAATCAGTAGTTATTCGCAAATCAAAATAATTACAAGTGTAGCTGATACCACTACTGTAAAAAAAAACGACCAACCACTTAACACCATTATAACTGCTAAACCAGACACTATTTCGCATTGGACAAATAAAAATATTCTTGGTGTAGATATTTCAGAGATCGCTTTTGTCAATTGGAGTGCTGGAGGAACAAGCGCAATTACAGGACTTGTGAGAGCACATCTCAAACGAGATTATAAAGATGATTATCAAGTTTGGGCAAACGAACTACTTTTTAGATATGGTATGAACAAACAAGAAGGAATTCAACTCAGAAAAACAGATGATGTTTTTAGAATCAACTCTACGTATGGCTTTAGAAAAGATTCTTTATCCAATTGGTACCATTCGGCAAAATTAAATTTCAATACCCAATTCACAAATGGTTATAATTATCCAGATATAGAAAATCCAATTTCAAAACCCTTTGCACCTGCCTACACTTTTCTAGGTATTGGTTCTGAATATATTTACAAACCCGAAAAACTAAATGTCTATTTATCTCCTTTAACGTTAAAAAACACAGCTGTACTTGATCAAACTCTAGCTAATGCCGGTGCATATGGTGTAAAAAAAGCAGTTTACGATGCACAAGGAAATTTAATTTCAGAAGGAAAGCAATCGAAAACTGAGCTTGGTATTCTGGTAACTTCCTATATTGAAAAAGAGATTTTCACGAACATTACGATAAAAAACCGTTTGAGTTTGTATACCGATTATTTACATAATTTTGGCAATATAGATGTTGATTGGCAATTTTATGCCGATTTAAAAGTAAACCAATATGTAAAAGCTAATGTTGGATGCAATTTAGTCTACGATGAAGATATTGACGTCATTAAAGAAGAAAATGGGGTAAAAATCAATGAAGGCCCAAAAGTGCAATTAAAGCAAGTATTGGGAATTGGTCTAGAATATGTTTTTTAAATCCTAAAGGAAACTCAAATAAAATGCCCTAAACAGTATCTAGCTTTTAGGGCATTTTCAGATTTATCAAAATCTACACAGCGGTTATTGTTTTATAAAACAATAAGGCATTCCCATCAGTGAGCATTGAAACAAAATGACAGATATGAAGTAACCTTTCATATAGATTTTCTTTTTCCAAATGATGTTTTTCGGGTAACATTTTCAGTATTAATCCATCGTAATTAGAAACTTTACCTTCGTATTTATTATTGAAAGCCGTAATAAATTTATCCAAGAGCGTTTGAATAATTTGATATCCCACAATCTCCTTTTCTACTACTTCGCGGCTTTGATAAATATTTTTGACGCTTATTTTAATGATATCGTCCATTTGGGCCTTGTATTTGCTCTTATCGGTTAAGGCAAAAGGAAATTTCCCTTGCATAATGGCTTCTTCATTTTCAATAAAAACCTTTACGGCATCATTAATTAAACTTCCAATAGCCAGCGCACGCAAATAACTGATTCGATCTTCCTTAGTTTCTAAAGTTTTGTATTTTGAAGTATCAATGCTGTCTTTTACCAATTTGATTAAATATTCCAAAGCAAAATCCTCAGAGACCAAACCTAAATTGATTCCATCTTCAAAATCAATTATGGTGTAACAAATATCATCGGCAGCCTCTACCAAATAGGCTAATGGATGTCTTTCAAAACCAATATCATCTCCTTTTTTATTGGGAATCATTCCCATATCTGAAGCTACTTCCTGAAAGAAAGCTTTATCGGTTTGAAAAAAACCATATTTTTTATCGGCTATATTTTGAGTTGGCTTTTTGGGCAAACTTTCTTTTGGGTATTTCATGAAAGCACCAAGTGTGGCATATGAAAGTCTAATTCCGCCTTCAACTCCGGGACGAGAACTGTTCAAAACCGAAAAGCCATTAGCATTCCCTTCAAAATCAATCAAGTCTTGCCATTCTTTGGAGGTTAGTTTCTCTTTGTACTTCAACCCTTTTCCAATAGAAAAATATTCCCCAATTGCCTTTTCGCCCGAATGTCCAAAAGGTGGATTTCCTATATCATGCGCCAAAGATGCTGCGGCCACAATAGCGCCAAAATCATTCATTTGATAACCGTGCACTTCTTGCAAATACGGATATTTCTCTAATATTTTTTTTCCTACCAATCGTCCCAAAGAACGGCCAACAACCGAAACTTCCAAACTATGCGTTAAACGGGTATGCACAAAATCAGTTTTGGAAAGCGGAATCACTTGTGTTTTGTCCTGCAAACTTCTAAAAGCAGAGGAGAATATGATTCGGTCATAATCGACTTCAAAGCCCAAACGGGTTTCGTCCTGCTCGATTCTTAATCTTTTACCTGTGTCTCCTTGTCGTTTTAGTGATAATAATTGTTCCCAGTTCATGATGTGTTTTTCGGATTTGTTTTCAAAGATAGAGAAATAGATAGATTTTAAAAACAAAAGTAGTTTTGTAATAAGTGCATATGCTTATAAAATCACAAGTATCTTCTTATTACCACTGTTGTTTGCGTGAGGGATAGAAGCAAGCTACCGAAGTAGCGCGGATAGCCCGACCGTAATGAGGAAAGGGGCTGTATATGCGGTGCTAAAAGTGAGCCCCTTTCTCTATACGGTCACGCCCAGATGATTTATATTACTTAAATAGCCAATGCCGTGCTGTGCTTAATCTCGCCCATCACAAAAACGCTCTGGGTATTCCCGATATTTTCGATAGTAGAAAGTTTGTTCATCACAAAATCCTGATAGCTCGACATGTCTTCAACGAGGATTTTCAACATAAAATCATAATCTCCAGCTATGTTATAGCACTCGATAATTTCCGGAAGCGCCACTATGTCTTTCACAAAATTGCTCCCCACGTTTTTGGCATGTTCCTTAAGCCGGACATTACAAAAAACGGTCATCCCGAGATTCATCTTTTTCTTGTCCAACAAAGCCACATACTTCATTATATAACCATCACGCTCGAGTCTTTTTATACGCTCATAAACGGGAGTTACCGTCAGGAATAGTTTGCTGGCTAGCTCTTTTATGTTGATATTGGAGTTTTCCTGCAGTTGTTTTAAGATTTGTAAATCGATCTTATCAATATTTTCCATAGTATTTTTTACTGTTAGAATTCAATCACAAAATTTTATTTCGAACAAATTACTGCAAAAATTACAAAACAAACATCATTTTACTGAAACAAACAGATAATTTAATATTAATTACCAAAGAATATAATTTTGCTCAGTAATAAATACTGAGATAAAATGAAAACAAACAATTTAGGTTACCCACGAATTGGCAGCAACAGAGAATTAAAAAAAGCGAATGAACTGTATTGGGCCAACAAAATTTCGGCAGAAGATTTATTGGCGACTGCCGCAACAATTCGAAAGCAAAATTGGCAATTGCAGGCAGACAAAGGCATTGACTTAATTCCTTCCAATGATTTTTCCCTTTATGACCAAGTATTGGATTTAACTCTGATGTTGGGCGCGATTCCGGAGCGTTATCAAGAATTTGCCAAGACAAACAATTCTTTGGATTTGTATTTTGCCATGGCGAGAGGTGCCCAAAAAGCGGGGCAAGATGTTGTGGCTATGGAAATGACCAAATGGTTTGACACCAACTACCATTATATTGTTCCTGAGTTTACAAAAAATCAAAAATTCGAATTGTTTTCGACCAAGATAATCGCCGAATTCATTGAGGCAAAAAAACTAGGAATTACAACAAAGCCTGTACTTATTGGCCCCGTTTCCTATTTATTGCTCGGAAAAGAAAAGGAAGACGGTTTTCACAGAATTGACCTTATCGACAAATTGCTTCTAGTATATTTTGACATCCTTAGTGCGTTACAAACCGAAGGAGCAGAATGGATTCAGCTTGACGAACCATTTCTGGCATTGAATTTGACCAATAAAGAACGTAACGCCATCACTCATGTTTACAATGAAATCAACAAAAAATTTCCTTCCTTAAAAATAATTCTAACCAATTATTTCGACTGTTACGGAGAAAATCTAGAAACTGTTTTGGCCTTACCGGTACACACTTTGCATTTGGATTTGGTACGTTGTTCGTCTCAGTTGGATGATATTTTAGAGTCTAAACTTTTCTCCAAAGACACTACACTTTCTCTTGGGGTTGTTGACGGAAGAAATATTTGGAAAAATGATTTCAAAAAGTCATTAGCCATAATCCAAAAAGCGACCGATGCTGTGGGCAAAAATCGAATTATGATTGCGCCGTCTTGCTCGCTTATACACAGTCCATGCGATTTGGATCTGGAAACCAATGACAAAACATTGACTCCCGAAATCAAGCAATGGCTGGCTTTCGCCAAACAAAAAATCGAAGAGGTGACACTTTTAAAATCTTTTGCTTCGAATGAACAAGAAGCTGAAAGCTCATTGCGATTCATTGAAAACACTGTTGCCAATGAAAACCGCAAAACATCCAAACTAATACACAACCCCTCCGTAAAAAATCGTGCATCTTCAATCACTGCAAAGGATTCAAAAAGAGAAAACACCTTCGCCATTCGAAGAAAAAAACAAATAGACGTATTGAATCTTCCTTTGTTTCCAACCACAACAATCGGTTCGTTTCCTCAAACAACCGAAGTAAGAAGCTGGAGAGCTAAATTCAAAAAAGGAGAATTGAATCAAAAAGAGTATAATGATTTGCTTCAAAAAGAAACCGAAGAAACCATTCGCTTTCAAGAGGAAACAGGTATTGATGTTTTGGTTCACGGAGAATTTGAGCGTAACGATATGGTTGAATATTTCGGTGAACAATTGGAAGGATTCACTTTTACCAAAAATGGTTGGGTACAAAGTTACGGTAGCCGTTGCGTGAAACCACCAGTGATTTATGGTGATGTTTCGCGTCCAAATCCTATGACCGTAAAATGGGCAGAATTCGCACAATCACTTACGCCAAAATGGGTAAAAGGAATGCTGACCGGTCCTGTGACTATTTTGCAATGGTCCTTTGTGCGTAACGACCAGCCACGTTCTGAAACCTGCACACAAATTGCTTTAGCTATTCGTGATGAAGTAGTCGATTTGGAAAAAGCAGGAATCAAAATCATTCAAATTGACGAACCTGCGATTCGCGAAGGATTGCCATTACGCAAAGAAGAATGGGATACTTATCTGGACTGGGCAATAAAAGCCTTTAGAATTTCGGCTAGTGGCGTAAGAGACGACACCCAAATTCACACCCACATGTGCTACAGCGAATTCAATGATATTATTCAAAACATTGCCGATATGGATGCTGATGTGATTACTATAGAATGTTCACGTTCGCAAATGGAACTACTGGATGTTTTTGCCGATTTTAAATACCCGAACGAAATAGGCCCTGGAGTTTATGACATTCACTCACCGCGTGTACCTTCACGCAACGAAATGGTGAAATTATTAGAAAAAGCTTCGGCGGTTATTCCGGTTGACCAACTTTGGGTAAATCCCGATTGTGGACTAAAAACGAGACATTGGGAAGAAACCAAAAAGGCCTTAATCGAAATGGTTGCTGCCGCTCAACAAATGCGAATTGCCGTTAGTGACATTGCAATTGTTTAACACCTATAATTTACAACTAAAAAACCCTAGTAGATTTGATAATTTACTAGGGTTCCTTTTTCATCTCAAATTTTTATTTACAATACCTTTAAGGCAAAATAATAATTTTCTTTTGTTTTTCAAATTCATGTTTTTTAACCACATAGGTTTCTGACATAGAATCATGCCATCCTCCTGGCTCACCACCCAAAAAAGAAAAAGCTTCGAATGGTATGAATCTACACAGTGTACGTTTCAAGATGCTTTTATAATTGGGTTTTGAACCGTTTTTCATAACCACATAGGTTTGGGTTAAGAATTTCGCGAGAGATCGTGAAAAATACAGCTCGGTCAAATAATAGTAAAACCCTGCAATGATGGCAAAAGAAAGCCCTTTTTCAAATATCCCCATAGAACTAATCCAAGTCTTCAGGAAAGAACTATTGGCAACATCGGAAAATAGGACTATTGTTGTCCCAATACTAATCCAAATCACATATTCTATCGCCAAATCCATAACAAAATTAGACAAACGCTGTCCCCTTGAAGCCAGTAAATCATCTGTAACTGTAAATCTTTTACTTTCCATATTTTCTGTTTTTTAACACTACAAACAAAACATACTAAAACTATAACTCACTCAAATATAAGGAATTATTTTTACAATTATGAATTAAGAAACCTCCAATTCTCCTGTTATTTAGTAATCGAAAAACTAAGATTGGTTTGAGTCCAAAGCCTTTTGTTTTTTAATCTCTGCTTCAATGATATTGTTTTTTACCTCTTTGAGTAAATGATTTTTCGCTTCCGCAAAAGTGATATCATAAATACGGGTTACTTTTTGGAATTCTACAGGATATTTCGATAGTAATTTAGAGTAATAACTATCCAAAACTTCCTTCGAAGGAGCCATAAATTCCAATTGCATTTCAAAACGACGCACCAAAGCTTCATCAATCATATTTATTTGGTTGGTGGCGGCGATTAAGACTGAACGATTGGGAAAATTATCAATTAATTGGATAATCGAATTCACTACGCGTTTCATCTCGGAACTGTCTTTGTTATCATAATCCCGAATTTGACCTAAAGAATCAAATTCATCGAAGAATAAAACCGAACTTTCGTATTGCACTTCTTTAAACAATCCTTCTATATTCTTGGAGGTTTCACCCAATTTGGAAGAAACAATTCGGGAAAGATTGACAATGATTAGCTTTTTGTCCAGTTTTCTTGCAATCGCTTTGGCTGTCATTGTTTTGCCGCAGCCTGTTTTACCGTGCAACAGTATTTTATTTACCACAGACAAGTCATATTGCTCCAAAACCTGACGAAACTGATATTCCTTCAAGAACTGATTGATCTGCTCAGAAACGGCTTCGTTGAACACTACATCTTCGAGATAAACAATACTTCGGTCTGTAAAATATAATAAACTCAAGAGGATTGGATTTTAAATAATTTTCTTTTAGAAATGAATTCCGCAAATTTAGATAAATTAAATTATGGAAACGAGAACACCTAGCCCCGATTGAAGTGAAAATCCTTTTTTGAGGCTTTTCGCCGAAAAAAAGATTGAAACGAAAAGCGGGAAATAGCTCCCAAAAAAAAACAGCTATCATAATCGACAGCTGTTTCTCTATATTCTTTAATCTATTTTCTGATTACGATCCACACATTTCACAATCGTCTGGACCAGCATTTTTAGCTAATTCAATCATTACTCTGTATTCTTCAGCAGTCATTTGAGTTTCTACTACTTCAACCGCCTCAAGAACTCTAGCTTGTGGTTTAGAATCTGGAATAACTTCCTCTTTTTTATCGTTGTTCAAAGTAAACTTAATCGCATCGACTGCCGCTTTTGTTCTCAAATAATACATTCCTGTTTTCAAACCAGATTGCCAAGCGTAGAAGTGCATTGACGTCAGTTTTGAATAATTGGCGTCTTGCATAAACAAGTTCAATGATTGTGATTGATCTACAAAATACCCTCTTTGACGAGACATATCGATGATGTCTTTCATGGACATTTCCCAAACAGTTTTGTATAATTCTTTCAAATCTTGTGGAATTATATCAATGTTTTGAACCGATCCGTTGTGACGCATGATTTCTTGTTTCAAGTTGTCATTCCACAATCCAAGTTTTACTAAATCATGCAATAAATGCTTGTTTACCACAATAAATTCACCAGACAACACACGTCTTGTGTAAATATTCGAAGTATATGGTTCGAATGCTTCGTTGTTACCCAAAATTTGAGAAGTTGAAGCTGTTGGCATAGGCGCAACCAATAATGAGTTACGAACACCGTTTTTTACCACTTCTTTTCTAAGAGCAGCCCAGTCCCATCTTCCTGATAATTCTTCGTCTTTCATTCCCCACAAATTGTGTTGAAATTCTCCATTTGACATTGGAGAACCTTTGAAAGTAGAATATGGTCCTTCTTCTATTGCCATTTCCATAGATGCGGTACAGGCAGCGAAGTAAAGGGTTTCGAATATTTCTTGGTTTAATACTTTGGCTTCATCAGATGTAAAAGGCAAACGCAACATGATAAAAGCATCAGCAAGTCCTTGTACCCCAAGACCGATTGGTCTGTGACGCATATTGGAATTTTCTGCTTCTTTTACAGGATAGTAATTTCTGTCGATTACTCTGTTCAAGTTACGAGTCACACGTTTAGTAACGTCGTATAATAATTGGTGATTGAATTTTCCGTTTTCAACGAACATTGGCAAAGAAATAGAAGCTAAATTACAAACAGCCACCTCATCACTTGACGTAAATTCCATAATCTCGGTACACAAATTCGACGAACGAATCGTACCTAGATTTTTTTGATTTGATTTTCTGTTGGCTGCATCTTTGTACAACATATAAGGAGTTCCGGTCTCGATTTGAGATTCTAGAATTTTCTCCCATAATTCACGTGCTTTGATGGTCTTTCTACCTTTTCCTCTAAATTCATAATCGGTATATAAAGCTTCAAATTCCTCTCCATACACATCATACAAACCTGGACATTCATTAGGACACATCAAAGTCCAAGTCGCATCTTCCTGTACACGTTTCATAAATAAATCCGATGTCCACATGGCAAAGAACAAATCTCTGGCACGCATTTCTTCTTTTCCAGTATTCTTTTTCAGATCCAAGAAATCAAAGATATCAGCATGCCAAGTTTCGATATAGATAGCAAAACTTCCTTTTCTTTTTCCTCCACCTTGATCCACATAGCGAGCAGTATCATTAAACACTCTCAACATTGGTACAATTCCGTTTGAAGTACCGTTTGTACCACGAATGTAAGAACCTGTTGCACGAACATTATGAATAGAAAGTCCAACACCTCCCGCTGATTGCGAGATTTTTGCTGTTTGTTTCAAAGTGTCATAAATACCATCAATACTATCATCCTGCATGGCCAAAAGGAAACAAGAAGACATTTGAGGTTTTGGCGTACCTGCGTTGAATAACGTTGGCGTTGCATGGGTAAAGTATTTCTTAGACATTAAGTCATAAGTCTCCATAACCGATTTCAAATCGTCTAAGTGGATTCCAACAGCAACACGCATCAACATATGCTGCGGGCGTTCTACTATTTTACCGTTTATTTTCAATAAATACGAACGTTCCAGTGTTTTAAAACCAAAATAATCGTAATTAAAATCTCTATTATATATAATGTGAGAATCTAAAAATTCTGCATTTTCCATAATCACTTTATGAACCTCTTCGGCTAACAAAGGTGACTCTTGATTGGTTCTTGGGTTGATGTAATGAAACATTTCATTCATCGTTTCTGAGAACGATTTTTTTGTATTTGAATGTAGATTTGAAATCGCAATACGAGCAGCCAATTGTGCATAATCCGGATGAGCAATAGTCATTGACGCAGCAGTTTCGGCAGCAAGATTGTCTAGTTCAGATGTAGAAACCCCATCATACAACCCTTCAATAACACGCATAGCCACTTTAACTGGATCCACCAATTCGTTCAAGCCATAACATAATTTTTTGATTCTCTCTGTAATTTTATCAAACATTACAGGCTCCTTGTGGCCGTCTCTTTTTACTACATACATACTTTTATCAATTTTTAATTAATGAATTGTGATTTACGAATAGCAGGAATTCATAAATCATTTTTTACTCACGGTCAATCCATAAACCATTTCGATATTTTGTTTCATCGCATAAATGAGATGAAACAAAACGCCGTCATTTGACCCAAAATGAATTGGGTTGAATTAACTTAGTTTTTAGATTTGGGGATCTTAAAAAACTACTTAATTATTATTTTTACTTTTATTTTTTTAGTGCGATTAAATACCGTAGGAAGTATTTAAAATCAAAACTGTATTCTAAAAATCGGCATCGAAGCTAATTTTTTGGGAATCACCTTCGGTAACTTTAACCCCTGATTTTTGATATTCGGCAACTTTTTTCTCAAAGAAATTAGTTTTTCCTTGAAGTGAGATCATATCCATAAAATCAAATGGATTGGCAACATTGTATTCTCTATCACAACCCAATTCCACCAATAATCTATCGGCTACAAATTCTAAATATTGAGTCATTAAACCTGCATTCATTCCAATCAAACTTACAGGAAGCGATTCTGTAATAAATTCTCTTTCTATATTCAAAGCATCAACAATAATGCTTCTTATTCTTTCTTTTGGTACTTTATTAATCAAATGGTGATTGTGTAAATGCACCGCAAAATCACAGTGAACTCCTTCATCACGAGAAATCAGCTCATTAGAAAAAGTCAATCCTGGCATCAATCCACGTTTTTTTAACCAATAAATAGAACAAAATGCTCCTGAAAAGAAAATTCCTTCTACCGCCGCAAAAGCTATTAGCCTTTCAGCAAAAGAATCAGATTCAATCCATTTCAAAGCCCAATCTGCTTTTTTTCTAATTGCAGGAAAAACATCCAAAGCATTGAATAAATCTGCTTTTTCATTTTCGTCTTTTACATAAGTATCAATCAAAAGCGAATAGGTTTCGCTATGAATGTTTTCCATCATGATTTGGAATCCATAGAAAAATTTAGCTTCGGCATATTGAACTTCATTTACAAAATTCTCCGCTAGGTTTTCATTAACGATTCCATCCGAAGCTGCAAAAAAAGCAAGAATGTGTTTTATAAAGTAACGCTCGTCATCATTTAACTTATTATTCCAGTCATTCAAATCTTGTGACAAATCAATTTCTTCAGCAGTCCAAAAACTGGCCTCCATCATTTTATATCTTTCCCAAATATCATGATGTTTAATTGGAAAAATCACGAAACGATTTTTGTTTTCTTGTAAAATTGGTTCTATTTGAGACATTAGATTTTGTTTGTTTATTTTGATTTTTTATACTGAAAATAGATGCGAAAAGCGAATTACAAAGATTGTGAAATAATGCGGTTATTAAAAGTCAAACTTATTCACAATACCTCTTAGTTTTTAACAAAAAATAAAAATGGGAATCCTTTTCATACAAAATATATTTTATTGATTATCAATAATTTAAATGCTTCACAAAGCACCAAACACCTGTAAAACATCAGAATTTTAAAAGAAATAAAAAGAATTCAACCGTTTGTTTTTACAAACCTTTTTTTAAGTCCTCGGCTACCTTTTCAAGTTCCAAATACCAATCTTCACCAAAGCGACGAATAAGAGCTTCTTTGACAAATTTATATACAGGAACTTCGAGTTCTTGCCCTAAAGAACAGGCTGCATCACAAATATCCCATTTATCATAATTGACTGCTGCGAACTCGGTAAAATCTTTAACTCGTATTGGATATAAATGACAGGAAACTGGTTTTTTCCAGTCAATTATACCTTGGTTATAGGCTTGTTCTATCCCGCAAAGAGCGGTCTTCCCATCAAAAATTACGTAAGCACAGTCTTTGTTATCAATTAGCGGCGTTTCAAGATCACCATCTGCACCATTTACCCAAGTTCCTAGTGCTTCTATAGCTTCAATTCCTTGTTTTCTTAAAAATGGTTTTACTTTTGGATAGATTTCCTCCAATATTTTTGTTTCAGCCAAACTCAATGGTGCTCCTGCATCGCCATCGACGCAACAAGCTCCTTTGCAAGCTGACAAATTACAAACAAATTCTTTTTCGAGTATATCCTCTGAGACGATGGTTTTTCCTAGTTGAAACATTTTGCAAAGGTAACCAAAGATTCAAGAAATAAAAAACTCTCTTAAACATAAGTCGCTAAACTATCCGAATTAACACATTGCAACAATTTTACCTACATAAATTGATAATCCTGTTAAAAACCAGCATAGCAGATTTAATAATACAACTCTTAAAATAAAAAAATAAACGTATTTTTGAAGTATAAAAATGTTTTAGCCCAACTATTTATTAAAACAAAATATTATGATGGATTTCAATTTAAAGGAAATAATAACTGTAGGAATGGTACTTTTTGCTGTGATTGATATCGTAGGATCTATTCCAATTATAGTAGGACTGAGAGCCAAACACGGTCATATCGAATCAGAAAAAGCAGCATTGGTGGCAGGATTGATTATGATTTTGTTTTTATTTATCGGGGAGGAATTTTTAAGTCTAATTGGGATTGACGTGCATTCATTTGCCGTGGCAGGTTCATTTGTATTATTCTTTTTAGCCTTAGAAATGATTCTGGGCATTCGGATTTATAGAGACGAAGAAGCAAGTTCCGCCTCCATTGTACCATTGGCCTTTCCATTAATTGCAGGAGCGGGAACTATGACTACTTTGCTTTCTCTACGATCCCAATTTCACACCCTAAATATTGTCATTGCAATTGTATTAAACATTATATTGGTTTATATCGTTTTGAAATCATCGGGGAAAATTGAAAAAATGCTAGGACAAAATGGACTTGGTGTAATTCGTAAGACTTTTGGCGTAGTCCTTTTAGCAATAGCTGTTAAATTATTCGCCGCTAATGTTAAAGGTTTGTTTGTCTAGAAAAAAAAATTATAAATTTACTCCCTAATATTTTATTAGTTGAAGATTACATCCCTTTTTTTAGTATTTTTTATTTTAAAATTTGACTCGAAAAAATCTTTGACCCTTTTAAAAAAATTAAACCTATGAAAATTTTCACTAACATTTTAGTGCTTTTGGCAGTTGCGCTTCTTATCTTCAACATTACTTTAATCGATTTTCAAAATCCATTCAAAGGAGATAGCGTAGTGGCGTTCGTTGGTGTAGTCGCATCATTTTGTGCAGTTTTAATTCTTCTGATTTTTAGAATGTCTAAAAAAATAGTTGAAAAAATGAACGACAACGCCTAACAGTGTTTGACGTATTAATTATAGGTGGTGGCGTTTCAGGTATATCATGTGCAATGGTATTGGGTTCTGCCAAAAACAAAACATTTGTTGCCGATAAAAAAATTGGAATCCTTACCCACCAAAAGACTTCATCTCTTCAAGAAGCACTTTTTAATAATGCCTATGGAATTGCTCCAGGCAAACTAGGTTCTGAATTACTTACAGAAAGTATTGATCATTTATCCAACACTTATCCCCATATTATTCAAATCCCAGAGGAAAAAGTATTGAAAATAGAAGGTCTCTATCCCGAATTTACAGTTGTTACAAACAAAAACACATATAAAACTGCTACTATCGTAATTGGCATTGGATCAGCCAATACTTTTGCTATCGAAGGCTTAACGCAGTTTGTGGAACCGCATAAAAAAGCCCTTCCCGAAAAACAAAGGATTCAACTTAAGAATATTGACCATAAAGTCGCCGATGGTATTTATGTAATAGGAACTCTTGCGGGCTGGCGAAGCCAATTGGCTATTGCCGCTGGAAGTGGTGCCGCTGTCGCTACAGATTTACTTACTCTATGGAACGAGGGAATTCAGACGCATTCTCACGATAGCATTCGATAATAAAACCTCAAAAAAAACAGTCTGTTTTCAATTATTCTTTACTTTGAAGATTGAACTTTTGAATTTTGTTTCAACACGGCTTTTATCATAGCATCTTCTTTTAATACCATTTCATAATAATATTTGTCGCCATACAATTGTCTCGCAAACTCGGCATTTACATATCGTTTGACCAATACTTTATAATTACTTAAATTCACCTCTAAACCGTTTTGCGAAAGGTATTTTTGAAAAAAATTAAAATACAAATCAGTCGCATCGATTTTGCTTCGGAATTCTTCGAAAGTCAATTTCGCAAAGACATTTCTATTTTTGTCCAATTGTTCAAAAACAAAGTGACCTACAATTCCGGATTGCAGCAAATAGGAAACATTTTCTGCCCCATGTTCAGCTTCCAAAGGCACAAAAACATCAGGTACAATTCCGCCTCCACCGTATACTATTTTACCTTTTTTAGTTTTAAACTTTAGAGAATCGACTACTCTTATACTGTCTTTTTTATACAACTCCCCATGTAAAAAACGATTATCCGATTCTTTGAAGTACTCCTCATTCCCTTTGGAGTACGGTTTTTGAATGGATCTTCCTGTTGGCGTATAATATCTCGCAATAGTTAATCGCACAGCCGAACCATCATTAAAATCCATTTCACGTTGCACTAATCCTTTTCCAAAAGAACGACGACCCACAATAGTTCCGCGGTCATTATCTTGTATGGCTCCTGCCAGAATTTCACTTGCTGAGGCACTATTTTCATTAATTAAAACAAATACATTTCCGGCTTCAAAACTGCCTTGCTCAGTTGCATATGTTTTTTCGGTAGGTTCTTTTGTGCTTTTGGTAAAAACTATTAATTCTTTGTCTTTCAAAAATTCGTCGGCGATAGCAATCGCTTCCTCCATATACCCGCCACCATTATCCCGAACATCAATCACAAGTGTTTTAATTCCTTGTTTTTTCAAAGAAGTCAAAGCTGTTTTAAACTCATCAAAAGTAGTTTCGGCAAAACGATTGATCTTGATATAACCTGTGGTGTTATCCAAAAGCAAGGCAACATCAACGCTTTTCAAAGGAATAACATCACGTTTTATGGTTATCTTCATTTTTTTGCGTTCCGCTTTTCGATAAACTGTCAAAACAATTTGTGATCCTGCTTCTCCTTTTAGCGTTGCAAACAAACTGTCATTAGGCAATTTTCGACCAAATAACTTGGTTTTATCCGCATACAAAATACGATCACCCGCTTTGATTCCAGCTTTTGCCGAAGGCCCATTTTTAATCGGATTGATAACGGCAACAGAATCTTTAAACATGTAAAAATTAATTCCAATACCCACAAAATCACCTTTCATAGTCTCCGCAATTTCGGCTTGTTCACTCGGCGAAATATATACTGAATGCGGATCTAATTTTGCCAAAATATTATTAACGGTTAGACTTACTATCGAATCTGTATTGACATCATCAACATATTCATTGTCTATAAAATCAATCAGTTTATTGAGTTTTTCCTTAGTATTCTTTTTGGCTACAAAAGATTTGGACGAAGGAGTTCCAGATAAACTACCTATAAGGATTCCAAGTGCAAAAATGCCCCCAATAAGTATGGGTAGATATTTGTTGTCTAATTTCATATATGCAAAAGTTATTTATTAGAGATCATATATGTTATTTATTTGCATTTGCTTGCAACAAATTTGTTTTTAATGGCGATTTCATTTCTATTCTTCTTCCAAAACTGGAATATGTTCTACTTCGACACCAGCCTTCATTAAAAATTGTATTCCAGAATCATCTCGGTATCCATTGTGATACACTACTCTTTTTATCCCCGATTGATGTATTAATTTACTGCATTCCTTGCAAGGCGAAAGCGTGATGTACAAAGTCGCTCCTTCACAGGATTGCGTCGATCTGGCCACTTTTAGTATAGCATTTGCTTCCGCATGGAGAACATCCCAACGCGTCAATCCATCTTCATCTTCACAACAGTTTTCAAAACCAGAGGGCGTTCCGTTATAACCATCTGAAATAATCATACGGTCTTTTACAATGATTGCTCCTACTTTTTTCCTTTGGCAATAAGACAACAAACCCCATTCTGTAGCAATCCTAAGATAGGCTTTGTCGTATTTATTTAACTTTACTTTGTTCATATATTGAATTATCTTTTCCAGATTTCACTTTCCAGTATCATAGGCAACACCACCCCAATTATAAATGCCGACATCACTAATGTCCAATCACGTTTTGAAAAACGAAACACTGTTTGAACAATATACGACAAAATCAACACAACAATCACCACCACAATTTGAGCGGCTTCGATTCCTAATGCAAATTCGGCCATTGGCAATAACTTCGAGCTTGGACTTCCTCCTAAAATGGTTTTAAAATAATTAGAAAAACCTAAACCATGAATGATTCCAAAGAAAAGCGTAATTATAAAAACCAAATTGACACTTCCGTTTTTACTATTCTTCCCTGCAGTGAATAAATTATACACAGCCGTTATTAAAATCGTAATCGGAATGAGTAATTCTACCACATTTACTTTGATAGCGATGATTCCAAAAACCGAAAGGAACAGTGCGGTTGTATGACCTAAAGTAAACACTGTCACTAAAAGTAAAATTCTTTTCCAATCATTGAACGAGAAAGGAACAGACAACGCAATTAAAAACAAAACATGATCGTAGGAATGTATATCTAATACGTGTTTTAATCCTATTTGAAAGTAAATTAAAAATTCTGACATCGACATAATTTAATAAAATTGATATGGGGTTGTAAACTTACGATTAATTTTGAAAATGGAATATTTGAATAAAAAATCATTCTTCAAGAAAAATAAAATAGAGGTCAATCGTACAAAAAAATCACCAAAATTAAAACCAATCCTAAAAAATTAATTATCTTTATGTCAAACCTAAAACACCACTATTATGCCATTCTCCGATTTATTTAGCAGCGAATTCAACCAAGCAAACAAAGGTCATTTTTCAGCCATTGTTCGTGTCGCCTATGCTGGCGGAAATATTACAGAACAAGAACAAAAATTTTTGGACAAACTAGCAGTGGACCTTGAAATTTCTGATGAAGAATACAAAGAGATTTTAAAAGACCCGAACAAGTACCCGATCAACGCACCTTATTTATACATTGAAAGACTGGAAAGCCTCCACAAACTAGCGAGAATAGTTCGCCGAGATCATCAACTGGGCGATCAACAAGAACACCTAATGGTTAAATTTGCATTAGCATTAGGATTTACTCCTGCCAACGTGAATTATATTGTGGACAAAGCATTAAAATTAGTCGATAAACATGTAGATCTCGATACTTTTATTTATGAAATGAAAAACATGTACAAATAAAAATAGCTCCCAATTGGGAGCTATTTTTTTGGTTTAAATTCTTTGGTTTAATATTTACTCAGTTTTGCTTTATGCATAAATTCTTCTGCTTTTTCAACCATATTAAAGCTTCCGCAAAAGAAAGGTACTCTTTCATGTAACTCTGTTGGTTGTAATTCCATTATTCGATCAAAACCATCTGAAGCTTTCCCTCCTGCTTGTTCTACAATAAAAGCCATGGGATTGCATTCATACAACAAACGCAATTTCCCTTTTGGTGCTTTTTTACTGGTTGGGTAAATATAAATACCTCCTTTAATCATGTTTCTATGAATATCTGCCACTAAACTTCCAATGTATCGAGAAGTATAAGGACGATCTTCTTCCTCCAATTGACAATACTTGATATAATCTTTCACTCCCTGCGGAAAATGAACATAATTACCCTCATTGATGGAATAAATATTGCCATCTTCGGAGAATTTCATGTTGGGATGTGAAAGATAAAAAGTTCCAATAGCGGGGTTCAATGTAAATCCGTTTACTCCATGACCTGTAGTATACACAAGCATAGTTGACGTTCCATAAATTACGTAACCTGCCGCCACTTGATTAATTCCAGGTTGCAAAAAATCTTCCAAAGTTACTGGAGTCCCTATTGGTGTGATTCTTCTATAAACCGAAAATATAGTTCCAACAGTGACATTCACATCAATATTGGAGGATCCGTCAAGAGGATCCATCAAAACAACATATTTATTATTATGGCTGCTATCACTTCCTTCTACCGTAATAAAATCATCATTCTCTTCTGAAGCAATACCACAAACAATTTCCCTATTAATTAAGGTTTGAATAAAAATCTCATTGGCATATACATCCAATTTTTGTTGGTCTTCACCTTGAATATTTTGTTCTCCGGCTGCTCCTATTATATCAACTAATCCAGCTTTGTTAACTTTATAATTGACCACTTTAGCTGCCAAACGAATTGAGTTGATAATTCTGGATAATTCACCCGAGGAATACTGAAAGGCTTTTTGGTTTTCAATTATAAATTCTCCTAGTGTTTTGTTTTGTTCTTCCATTACGAAATCGATGTAGTTAGTTTGAAGTCACAAATATCGTTTTTTTTGTGAAAATGAAAAGAATAATACTTAGATAGTTTATCAGTATTGTATATTTGCTACATATTTCATAAAAACAAGTTCCTAATTGACTGTTTTTTAATATAATTCAAGAATAATAATACGATATCATGAAAATACGTAAAGGAAAAAAAGAGGACATGCATGGTGTTTTGACACTAATTAAGGAGCTAGCTGTATTCGAAAAAGAGCCTGATGCCGTTTTGATTACCGAAGAAGATCTTGTCCGTGATGGTTTTGGAACAAATCCTTTATTTCATGTTTTTGTTGCCGAAGTTAAAAATGAAATCGTAGGCATTGCTTTATATTATTATCGTTATTCAACCTGGAAAGGAAAAACAATCCATTTGGAAGATTTAGTTGTCAAAGACAGCATGCGTGGTACAGGATTAGGTTATGCTTTGTATTCTGAAATAATTAAACAAGCCAAAAAAGATCAAGTTCGTAGAATTGATTGGAATGTATTGGACTGGAACACCTCGGCAATTGATTTTTACGAAAAATCAGGGGCAAAAGTTCTAGACGAATGGAGAGTAGCTCAAATGGATGAAGCTGGAATTACCTATTTTGTAGATAACAAATTAAGAAAATAAAATACGATTTCGTTTAGGACTAAAACTCTGAAATTTGAAATCAAAAATCTGAATTAAAATGAGGGTATTTAAATTTGGTGGTGCTTCCGTAAAAGATGCAGCCGGTATCAAAAACGTCTATGACGTTTTGCAACAAGTGGGTTATGAAGATGTATTAGTGATTGTTTCGGCAATGGGAAAAACGACTAATGCTCTTGAAGAGGTTATTAAAAACTATTTTGACAAATCGCCTGAATTAAATTCATCGGTACAAGAAGTTAAAAAATACCACAATCAAATCTTATTGGATTTGTTCGAAAACGATAAAAATGAAGTTTTTGCAGCAGTGAATGCTCAGTTTGCTGATTTAGAATATTTCTTAGCTCATAATAAATCTCCAAATTATAATTTTGTTTACGACCAAATCGTAAGCTACGGAGAATTGATCTCAACAACTATTTTGAGTCATTTCATGTCTTTCAAAGGAATCCAAACCCAATGGTTGGACGTTAGAAACTTTGTAAAAACGGATTCTACTTATCGTGATGCTGAAGTGGACTGGGATTTGACGCAAAAGAACATTGCCAATAACATAAAACGCAAAATACTAAATATCACTCAAGGATTCTTAGGTTCTGACGAAAATAATTTCACAACCACTTTAGGTCGTGAAGGATCGGATTATAGTGCCGCTATTTTTGCTTATTGCCTGAATGCCGAAAGCGTAACCATCTGGAAAGACGTTCCAGGAGTTATGAATGCCGACCCAAGATATTTTGAAAATGCAAGTTTGCTGAATCAAATTTCATATCGTGAAGCTATCGAATTGGCATTTTACGGAGCATCGGTTATTCACCCAAAAACATTACAGCCTTTACAGAAAAAAGAAATTCCGTTGTATGTAAAATCATTTATCAATCCTTTGTTGCCCGGAACCCGTGTAGCCAAAGGAGCTGATCTGGAGCCTTATTTACCTTGCTTTATTGTAAAAAGAAATCAATTGTTGATTTCTTTATCTTCGATAGATTTCTCTTTCATCATGGAAGAAAACATCAGCGAAATCTTTGGTTTGTTTCATCAATTCAAACTTAAAGTGAATTTAATCCAAAATTCGGCAATTAGTTTCTCTGTATGTGTAGAAGATAAATTTGGAAATTTCAACGAGCTGAATGCGATCCTTTCTAAAAAATTCAAAGTAGATTTTACCGAAAATGTGACTTTATACACCATCAGACATTTTAACGAAAACGCAGCTCAAACGGTTGAAGAAAACAAAACGGTGCTGCTAAAACAAGTAAGTAGAGAAACGATGCAGATTGTGACCAAAGAGAATTAAATATTGCTTAGGTTAATTATAAAAAATGGAAGTCGTTAATTCGGCTTCCATTTTTTGTTTTTCTAAAAATCATATTCTTAAAATCATTTTTGCATCCTGAATTGTGACATCTACTAATTAACACAATATAAAATAATAAACACTATTTTTGACACTTTGGAGTTATACTATTTATGTTAAAAAAAGTATTATTTTGGATTGTCGTTTTTTATTTTTCTGGGCTTCAGGCGCAAGAAATAGATTCGGGCTACAGCTCCAAAAAAGTAGCTTTTACAACAGATACTATTCATTTGGAATCCGTAAGTATCAACTCCAGTTTTTTTAAAATCTTGGATGCCAAGAACCAAGTTGTTGACAGCACTTTATACCAAATTGATTTCCCCAAAGGCTTTCTTTTATTCAAAAACCAAAACCTGTCTCCAAATGATTCCCTTACTGTTCATTATCTAAAACTACCCGATGTTCTCACCAAAGAATATACGATTTACGACAGTAGCAAAATCCTGGACAATGATGCAATCAATCAAAATTTATACAAAATAGAACCCTTCTCGATACCAAAAAACATTCCATTTGATGGTCTTGTCGCATCCGGAAGCCTTTCCAGAAGTGTTACTGTTGGCAACAATCAAAATGCGGTCGTCAATTCGAATCTAGACTTTCAAATTACTGGAAAAATATCCGAAAAAGTGAATATTCGAGCTTCCATTCAAGACACGAATATTCCCGTTCAGGAAGGCAGTTACTCGCAGCGATTGAATCAATACGACAACATTTTTATGGAACTTTTTACGGATAATTGGAATGTTCGAGCGGGAGATGTCTTTATTGGCAACAGTACTACGCGATTCCTAACTTTCAACAAAAAAATACAAGGATTATCAGCCACTGTCAATTTCGGGAATGATGACAAAAAAACTAATGTTTTTGTCTCGGGCGGACTCGTGACCGGGAATTATGCCAGCAGTAATTTCAAAGGACAAGAAGGCAATCAAGGGCCCTATAAGTTAGTTGGAAAAAATGGTGAATTATATGTATTGGTCATCATTGGCTCTGAACGTGTTTATGTCAATGGTGTTCTATTAAAAAGAGGCGAAAACAACGACTACGTCATCGATTATAATTCGGGTGAAATTATATTTACCCCACAATTTTCTATTACCTCCGAAATGCGAATTGTAGTCGAATATCAATATTCTGAAAACAACTATACCCGGTTTATCACTTATGACGGCGGAAGTTTTACTGACAAAAAGTGGAATTTTGGAGCCGCTGTCTATTCCGAAAATGATTTGAAAAATCAGCCGGTCCAGCAAAACCTTTCCAAAGATCAAGCTCAAATTTTGGCGGATGCCGGAGACAATCCCAATTTGATGATTGCTCCATCTGCAACACTTGATGTCTATGATCAAAAGAAAATACAGTATAAAAAAACGATCCTTGGGACAACCTCTTATTATGAATATTCTACAAATCCTGATGACGAATTATACAATGTACAATTTACTTTGGTAGGTCAAGCCAAAGGAAATTACATACTAACAAATCCAACCAGCGTAGATCGAATATTTGAATATGCCGCTCCTGCAAATGGGATTCCTCAAGGAAATTATGAACCCATTATACAATTAATAGCACCCATAAAAGCTCAAGTAGCCACTTTCTTTGGAAAATACAATCCTTCGGACAAAACTAACCTCGATTTTGAATTGGCCATTAGCAACAATGATAAAAATTTATTCTCATCAATAGACGACAACAACAACCAAGGATTGTCAGGCGAAATCAACGCCAAACAACGACTGTATTCCAAAAAATGGAATATAGATGCTTTTGCCAATTTCCAAGGCGTACAAGCAGAATTTAAACCCGTAGAACGCATTAACAGTATCGAATTCTATCGAGATTGGAATATCAACACTACAATAACGGGTAATCAGAGCTTATTGGGAACGGGCTTCAATTTTAGTTTGATGCCAAATAAAGATTCTACAAACGCTGCTACAATTACCTATACTTTTCAAAAACTGGCTCTTGCCAACAATTATTCAGGTATAAAAAACAACCTAAACGCAGGATTCGAATTTAAGAATTGGAACATTAAGAGTGATGGAAGTTATTTAAAAAGTGACGACGTGGAAAATACATCAAGATTTTTGAGAAACTTTTCACATGTTCGCTACAATTCTAAAAAAAATTGGATTGGTAGTACTTTACGTTTTGAAGACAATCAAGACAAAAATAAAGTAACCCAACAATTCTCTTTGCTAAGCCAACGCTTTTCGGAGTACGGAATCTATGCGGGTCATGGGGATAGTACCAAAGTTTATGTCCAATTGGGTTACATAAAAAGAATAAATGACAGTGTTCAAAACGGACTCCTTCAAAGAGTAAACATCTCTAAGAGTTATAATTTTCAATCCAAACTATTCAAAACAGACAGTCGGGAAGCATCCTTATTTATCAATTACCGACTGTTGAATTATACCGATCCTGCTTTAAAAACTGCACCTTCATTAAATGCAAAAATGCAGTACAACGATCAGTTTTTTGACAAATTGATTCAGAGCAATACACTTTACCAAACCAATTCGGGAACCATGCCCTTTCAAGATTATACTTATGTAGAAGTTCCGGCTGGCCAAGGAAAATACACCTGGAATGATTACAATGGCAATGGGATAAAGGACTTGGAAGAATTTGAAATCGCAGCTTTTTCGGACTTGGCGACCTATACCAAAATCTTTTTACCGAACCAAATTTATATTAAAACCAACCAAAACAGATTCTCCCAGTCTTTTATAATAAACCCCATTATTTGGCAAAACGATAAAAATTTCAAGAAAACACTGTCTTATTTTTATATGCAGACTGCCTTTATTATGGATCGAAAAATTAAAAATGACGGAGAACATTTAGACTTAAATCCATTTGAATCGACAGAAGAAGATATTTTGGGACTAATAAAAACTTTTACCAACAGCTTATCTTACAACAGAGGAAAAAGGGACCATTCCGTTACTTATACATTTACAAAAAATGAAACACAAAATTTAGTGTCTATTGGCACAATTCAAAACAAAAACAGCTTTCATCAGCTGCAATACCAGCACTTATTGCAAAAAAGCTGGCTATTTGATGCTCTTGTCAAAACCATTCAAACTGCAACTGAATCCAAAACATTTGCCGAAAAAAACTATACAATTGAAGGTTATTTATGGACTCCAAAAATCAGTTATCTATTCTCCAAGAACGTCAGTTTGGATCTTTTTTATGAATACATCAATAAAGAGAATAAAATTGGTAGTTTAGATACTCTAAAACAAAATCGATTTGGTACTACTTTAAGTTATACTGGAAGTTCAAAATTTAACATAAACAGTGAGATTTCTTTGTATGAAAATGATTTTGTGGGAAATGAATTTTCCTCCGCTGGATATCAAATGTTAGAAGGATTACAAAGAGGACAAAATGTAACCTGGAGAACACTTTTTCAAATGAATTTGACTAAATTTTTGGATTTGAATTTTGTGTACCAAGGCCGAAAAAGTGAAACAAGTGATGCAATTCATACAGGAAGTGTAGAATTAAGAGCTTATTTTTAAGCTCTTAGATAACCTACATTTAAAAAAAAGTAGTAAATTTAATTCCAATTTAAATATTATATAGATATGAAAAAATTATTGTTATTCAGCTTCTTCTTTATTGTATCGAATACTTTTTACGGACAAACAAGCAAGACCACAGCAAAAACAGCTACAGAAAAAGCAACAAAAGACACCAAAAAAACAACAGAAAAAGTTACCAAGGATTCAAAAGCAACTGCTGACAAAACAACAAAAGACGTTAAAAAAACTACCGATAAAGTAACCAAAGATTCAAAGTCAACTGTTGACAAAACAACAAAAGATGTTAAAAAAACTACCGATAAAGTAACCAAAGATTCGAAAGCAACTGTTGACAAAACAACAAAAGACGTTAAAAAAACTACGGATAAAGTAACCAAAGATTCAAAGTCAACTGTTGACAAAACAACAAAAGATGTTAAAAAAGAAGTCGCTAAATCCACAGACAAATCAAAATCTGCTGCCAAATCAGCCGACAAAGTAACAGGAGAATACAACGGCAAAAAGGTATATACTGGGCCTCAAGGCGGTAAATATTACATCAATTCAAACGGAAACAAAACCTATATCAAACAATAGATTTGTTTTTGAAATACTATTAAGGCTATCCTAAATTGGTTAGCCTTTTTTTATTTACTTTCAATTATCTGTATTACTACGGCACGGAAAATCCTATTTTATTTAATTAAATAATCTTTTAGTAATACATTGCAAACATTTAAAAAAGAAGCATCCATTATCTTTAGACTTACAACTACTAAGTAAGACTGCCACATGAATTTGAACTCCGAAAATAAAACCATTTTGATAGCACCCTTGAATTGGGGACTGGGTCACGCTACCCGCTGCATCCCTATTATCAAAGCATTGCAAGAAAATAATTTTTCCCCAATAATTGCTTCTGATGGAATTGCTCTTGAGTTACTTCGAAAAGAATTCCCTTATTTAAAAACCCTTGAGTTACCTTCCTACCAAATTGAATATGCCAAAAATGCTAAAAATTTTAAATGGAAATTGATAAAAAGCCTCCCCAAAATGCTAGAAGCTATTTGGGAAGAAAAAAGAATCGTAAAAAAATGGATTCAAAAATATGAAATAGACGGAATCATATCCGATAATCGTTTGGGGGTTTTCAGCAATAAAATTCCATCAGTATTCATAACCCATCAATTGAATGTCATGACAGGAAACACAACTTGGATTACCAGTAAATTACATCAACAAATTATCAAAAAATATTCAGCATGTTGGGTTCCCGATGTCAATGCAAAACTGAATCTCACAGGTAAATTGGGACATTTAGAAAACAACTCTTTAACACTACAATACCTTGGACCATTGAGTCGCATGCACAAAATGGCACTTCCCATACAGTATGACTTGATGATTATTTTATCCGGACCTGAACCCCAACGCGGATTATTGGAAACCCATCTTACCGAAGAAGTCAAACGGTTTGAAGGAAAAGTAGTTTTCATAAAAGGAATCATTCAACCCGAACAAAAAAAGGAACAAATAGGAAATGTAACCTACTATAATTTCATGAAAACCCGCCAACTCGAGCAAACTTTCAACGAAAGTAAAAAAGTGCTTTGCCGTTCCGGTTACACAACGATTATGGATTTGGTAAAACTCAATAAAAAAGCATTTTTTATTCCAACTCCGGGGCAATACGAGCAAATCTATTTGGCTGAAAAACTGCAAAAAGAAGGTTTAGTTCCTTTTGCAACCCAAGAGAACTTTAGAATTGAAAACCTTTCGAAAATAGAACAATTCAAAGGACTTCCACAACTGGACACTAATGTTAACTGGGAAGAGTTATTTAAAGTTTTTTAAAAAAACAAAAAGTCGGAACAAAAATAACTGTTCCGACCCTTTTCTATTTACAATATTCAAGTTTGAATGCCGATTATTCCTCAGCCTTTAAATCATCCGATTTATCGTGTTTGATAATTTTTGCATTAACCGTAAAATAAACATACTCCGCGATATTGGTACAATGCTCCGAAATGCGTTCCAAATGTTTTAAAACAATCACCAGATTGGTTCCTGAAACCACAGCTTTTGAATTCACCTTCATTTCATTGATAATATCATGAATGGCATCTTCACAGCTGTTTCTAATGTCCTTGTTTAAAACAAATATCACTCCAGTTGCATTACCATCTTGTGAGGCAAAACAATTATTGGTTTTAACTGTAATCAATTCAACTTGTCTGGCAATATCAGCAATATCAAATTTTAGAATCAAATCGTGTTTTTCCTTTATGTTTTTTGCCTTTTTTACAATGCTAATGGACAAATCTCCTATTCGCTCAATCTCATTACTGATTTGCATCGCCGACATAATAAAACGTAAATCAGAAGCAACAGGTTGCTGCAAAGCAAAAATACTTTGACAAATCTCATCTATTTTGATATCTAATTTATCAATTTTGTTTTCAGTTTTTTTTATGATTTTTCCTTCAGCGGCTTCTGGTTCCTGTAAAAGTATTTTGACTGCTTCGCTCACTTGACCTTCAGCCAATTTCCCAATCTTTTTAATAATACTTTTTAAGTTATCTAGTTCCATTTCGAAATGTGTTGCCATTGTATTTTATTTAAAATTGAAGAAGTTTATAAATTTAATAGTCTATAAGTTTAATAGTTTAGTCAACTATTATACCAAAACTAATATACTTAAAACTATTAACCAAATCTTCCTGTAATATAATCTTCCGTTTGTTTTTGTACTGGTTTGGTAAATATAGAATTTGTTTTTCCCATCTCTATTAAATTACCCATATAAAAAAAAGCTGTATGATCACTCGTTCGAGCTGCTTGTTGCATATTATGTGTCACAATAATAATAGTATATTGTTCCTTTAATTGATGCACTAATTCTTCAATTTTAGAAGTTGAAATAGGATCCAAAGCACTTGCTGGTTCATCCATCAAAATAATATCAGGGCTCACCGCCAATGTTCTGGCAATACACAAACGTTGCTGTTGACCTCCAGAAAGCCCTAAAGCCGAATCGTCCAAACGATCTTTTAACTCATCCCAGATAGCCGCTTGGCGCAAAGAAGTTTCAACGATTTCATCCAATTCCGTTTTATCTTTCATTCCATTAATTCGAGGTCCATAGGCAATATTCTCATATATCGATTTTGGGAAAGGGTTTGATTTTTGAAAAACCATACCAATTTTCTTTCGGATATTGACAACATCAACATTTTTGTCGTAAATATCAACTCCTTCCACTAACATTTTCCCAGTAATCGAAACACTTGGAATAAGGTCATTCATCCTGTTAATACATCTCAAAAAAGTTGATTTTCCACAGCCTGAGGGTCCAATTAAAGCTGTTACCTTGTTGGCCGGAATATCCATTGTGATTTCGTTCAAGGCCTTTTTATCTCCGTAGTATAATGATAAATCATTAACCTTTATTTTTATGTCTTTCATGTGTAGATATTTCTTGTTTTTATTGGTCACATGTAATTCGCATTACTACTATTATTAGTTTTTGCAACCTATTTACAATGATGCTCATTTCATTGTTTATTTGTTGAGTCTAAAATAATGATTTATTTAGTCGATTGAATATTATTTTGCTTTTCTTCTGATTCTTGACCTAATAATTACCGCCACAACATTTAATGATAATGTCAAAATCAACAATACCAAAGTGGTTGCAAATTGTATTGGCATGGTTTTCTCTACATCTGAAGATTGAGTGGACATAATGTAAACATGATACCCCAAATTCATAAATTGATCACTCAAAGACCCTGGTAGTGTAGCCAAATAATAAGCTGCTCCTGTAAATAATATTGGGGCAACCTCACCGGCACCTCTACTTACAGCAAGAATAGTACCCGTCATAATTCCCGAAACAGAACCGGGAAGCACTACTTTTTTTATTGTTTGCCATTTGGTTGCGCCAAGTGCCAAACTGGCTTCTCTCAATTCACGAGGAATGGTTTTCAAGGCCTCTTCAACAGACACTATAATAACTGGTAAGGTTAATAAAGCCATCGTTAAGCTCGCCCAAAGAATATTAGGCTGTCCCCAACGCAATTCACCTCCATTAAAAGCAGTATCAGCACCAGCACCCAAAAATTGGATAAAAAACCCAAGACCGAAAAGACCAAATATAATCGATGGCACAACTGCCAATGTACGAACGGAGAATCGAACCGCAGCTGCAAATTTAGAGTTCTCACTTGCATATTCTGTTAAGTACAAAGCAGTGATTGTTCCAAAAGGCACTGCCGCAATAGACATAACGATAACAAGAATAAAAGTCCCTATTAAGGCTGGGAAAATTCCACCCTCGGTCATTCCATTTGTTGGAAAAGAAGAAATAAATTCCCAAGAAAATTTAGATCGTCCTTGATAAACAATAACCGCCAAAATAATAAAAAGGATCGAAATGATAAGTATCACGGCTAACTGCGTTAAACCAACAAAAATTTTCCCTTTTATATCTGAAGTGCTCTTTCTACTCGAAAAAAAGTGACCTTCTGATTCATTTAATACTTTATCCATAATTATTTCCCTTGGAATTTTTTCAATAATTTGCCTTTAACATAAAACTCAGCTACAGCATTTAAAGCAAATGAGAAGATGAAAAGTAAAGACCCTATAAAAAACAAGACGCTATAGTGAGTATCCCCAAAGACAGTCTCAGACATTTCAGCACCAATAGTGGCTGCAAAAGTACGCACGCTTTCAAATGGATTGGCTGACACCAAAGCTGCATTTCCAGTTGCCATCAAAGCAATCATGGTTTCCCCAAAAACCCTTCCCACGCCCAATAACAACGCAGCAAAAATACCAGGTGTTGCCGCCGGTAAAACCACAAAAAAAGCAGTTTGCCATTTGCTCGCGCCCAATGCTAAACTTGCTTCGGTGTATGTTTTTGGAACCGCCGCCAATGCATCTTCTGAAATGGTATAAATAATAGGAATAGCAGCCAAAGCCATCGCTACTCCACCTACAAAAGCATTCAATCTGGAGTCATAACCGAAAACGTCCTGGAAAAAACTAGCCAAAACCATTAAGGCAAAAAAACCAATAACAACAGATGGAAACGCAGCCAGCATTTCGATAATAGGTTTGATAATTTCCTTGACTCTCTTTGAAGCGAAACAAGAAGTAAACAATGCCGCTAGAACAGCTAAAGGTCCAGCGATAAGCATTGCAATAATAGTCACTTTTAAAGTGCCAATTAACAATCCCAACAATCCAAATCTAGGATTTTCAGAAACGGGAACCCATTCTGAAGTAAAAAAAGTATTCCAGGTTTTATCTGAGCCTTCTTGATTTTCAGAAACAGCTCCCACTGATTCGTCCTCTGCTGGAACTGATAAATCTTCTTTTGGTGCATCGCCATATACTTCCGGCTTTAAATCGTCCGCAGGTTCAGAACCATACGTTTCAGGTTTCAAATCCTTAGTAGTTTCTGTACCATAGGATTCTGGTTTTAGATCTTCCGCGTTCTCAGTACCATAGGATTCTGGTTTTAAATCCCCCTCAGGTTCAGTACCGTAGCTTTCAGGTTTATTAGCACTTGTTGCTTGAGCTTCAGTTTTTGCTTTAGCATCACTTCCAAAACTAAATAGTGGCAATGACTCTTTGAAAACAAAAATGAAAATTAAAAATATAATCGCTATTGATAAAAAAGCAATCATAGAAATAAATTTCTCAGCAAGAAATTCAGAAAGCCTGAATTGTTTTTTCAAACTTTCCTGCGTAAAAGTTTTTTTGATAGGTGATTCGGAATTCATCTAATATATTTAAGAATTCATATAGTTTAAACACAAATATCCCCCACTTAAAAAATGAGGAATATTTAACTTACTATTATTTCAACGGATAATAACCCACTTCTTCAATAATCGCCTGACCTGCAGGGCTCAAAATCCAATCGATAAATGCTTTCGCCTCACCAGTTGGTTTCGATTTCAAATACATATATAAATACCTTGCGATAGGATAAGTATGATTTTTAATAGTTGCTGCAGTAGGCAAAATAGCTGGACTTTTATCATCTTTCTTTACGGCACAATCTTTTACTCCCTCTGCATAAGCAGCTCCACCGTAGCCAATTGAATATTTATCTTTTTTTACTGCATTTACTATAGCAGCAGTTCCAGGTAATGTCTGACAAGTTGGCGAAAAATCTGTTCTCACTACGTTATCTTTGAAAAATCCAAATGTACCTGAACTACTTTCTCTTCCGTATAATTTGATTGTAGCATCCGGTCCTCCTACTTGGCTCCAATTGGTAATTTTTCCAGCAAAAATTTGTCCGATTTGTTTCAAAGTTAAAGTAGTAACTGGATTGGCTTTATTCAAATAAACAGACAAACCATCTTTTGCACAAGGAATTTCAACTCCTAATGTACCGTATCTAGCTTTCAATTTCTCTACTTCAGAAGCTTTAATAGGACGGCTTGAATTGGCAATATCGGTTGATCCATTGATTAATGCTGCCAAACCTACTCCAGATCCACCACCAGTCACTTGAATAGAAGTTCCTGGGTTTTTCTTCATATATACCTCAGCCCATTTTTGAGATAAAATAACCATTGTATCAGACCCTTTTACGGTCACTTTATTTATAGTGGTGAATGAAAATCCAATTCCCATTACAACCATTAGTATCAATACTGTTTTTAATTTTGTTGTTTTCATTTTGATATAAATTATTAATTTTATTTATTTTTAAAAGCTTGCTTGAAATCTTAGTGTTGTTGTATTATTTTTAACATCGTCGTTATAAATACCACCCACAGTAGTACTTGTTTCATTAATTGGCATTGTATAACCCAATCCTATTTTTGTATTTGTTGTAAAGAAGTAGTGAAAAGCAAACCCCCAAGTATGAACTTTCAAATCTTGAGCAACAGTTACTTCATTTCCTTTCAATTTATTATTTGGATCCCAAGAATCATATCGTGCACCTGCTTGAAATTTAGTTCCAAAATTTTTCTCTAATGTGACATAATAACCTGTAAATTCTCTCTCACCGCTAAAATTAAATGAAGGGTTATTATTTACGATAGCAGAACCTGCCGTCCCTGAAATCACCCCTTTATTAAATTCAGATTTCAAAGCTAAACCTCCAAGTAAATCACTAAAAACCTGCATTTCAGCTCCAAACCATTGTTTTTTTAATTTATCTCCAACAGCTGCTGTAAAAGGATTACTGTTAACATCACTGTAAGTACCCGCAGCAAAAACAGTATTTTTACCAAAATATCCATTGGCTCCAAAATCAATTCCTAAACCTTGCTTTGGAAATTGTAAAGAATAAGTTGTTCTTATTACAAAATCTTTTTCACTATCCACATCTGTAACTTGATTAGCAATTGGTCCCTCTCCAAAGTTACCATTAAATGCAGCGATGTCAATTTTCAAAGGAATCTCATATTGAGTTGCTAAATTCATACTTATTTTTGCACCTAAATCTCTTTCCTGTGGATATAAAATTCCTGACATTCTACTTCTTTCCATTATTATCCTATCTCTTGAAGAAAATTCAACTTCATAATCTGGTCTATTGAATTGACCTATCCACAATTGAAAACTATTAATCCAAGGATCATTTAATTGAACATAAGCATCTTTAAGAGTTACTGCACTAAATGAAAAGTTAGGTTGTAAAACAAAAATCACTCCTTCTAATGGTTGATACGTAAACTTTATCCTAGCTCTTCTTATGTTAAAAGAATTGTTCACATCGACAGAATTGGTAGCCAACGGCACATTGGTCTCAGAAGTACCTGGCTTAAGCTGATAATAAGAGGTTTTTGCGGGAGTTGTTCCACTTGCAGGTGTTACCACAGGTATATCTTGATAATTATACATTTCGAACTGAACTTGCATATATCCTGATATCTTTAATTTCGACATTCTGTCTACTTGCTCTTGCATAGGCGACAATTGTTCGTTTAGAGCATCAAATTTCAATTGATGTTCATTAATGGCTTGTTGTAATGAGTCAAGACTAATTGATTTAATTGAGTCATTTTCAACTTCTTGAGCACTAACCACACCGCAAACCGATACCAGTATTGCAACAATAACTTTTTTCATTTTCTTTAAATATGAATGTTAATTTGGCGCAAAGGTGATACTGCAATGTTAAGTTAAAGTTAACACAATGTTATTTAGATGATAATTTAATGTTAATCGGTTTTTTCTTAAATAAATATAAGGTATATTTTCTTATTTTTAAATTAATTTTAAATTGAAAATCAGCTGTTTATAAATTTTTATCAAAGTTAACAAATGTTTAATTTAATTTCTTCTTTAAGCCAAATTGATCGGTGATAAATGTTTTTTCTAAAGTAAACGAAAACTCAGAGCCAATTCCAAACTCACTTTCCACATAAATTTTCTCTTTATGTGCTTCAATAATATGTTTCACTATGGAAAGACCTAAACCTGAACCTCCCTCCGATCGAGATCCACTTTTATCAACTCTATAAAAGCGTTCAAAAAGACGCGGGATATTATGTGCTTCAATCCCTTCTCCATTATCGGTAACGCGAACCAAGACTTTTTTATTAGTCAAATTAACTATTGAAACTTCGGTCAAACCGCCTTCTTTTCCGTACTTTATGGAATTGACAATTAAATTTTCGACCACTTGCTGAATTTTATCCTTATCACCATTAACAAAAATGGGCTGAATGCTATCATTTTCGAATGCCAAAGTGATATTCTTTTTATCGGCTTTCATTTCCAGCAAATCAAAAACATTGTGAATCAGTTTTACGATATCAAATTTTGTAAACTCCAGATTCAAATCTCCAGATTCTAATTTGGTAATCATATCCAAATCTTCTACAATATAAATAAGTCGCTCTACTCCTTTTTCGGCACGTTTCAGATATTTTTTTCTAATGGATTTATCATCCATCGCACCATCTATAAGAGTTGACAAATACCCCTGAACGGTAAATAATGGAGTTTTAAGCTCATGCGAAACATTTCCTAAAAACTCTCTTCTGTATTCTTCCCGTATTTGAAGCATTTCGATTTCTAACTTTTTATCGGTAGCAAACTTCTTTACTTCCCGGGTTAAAGTTTCCATATCGGTAGTGATTGGCTTATTGATAAACGTACTCGATTCTAAGAGTGCAACGTCATCGTATATTTTTTTAACTCTTCGGTATATAAATCGTTCTACGCGGTATTGTAACACAAAAAACGAAAACACATAAACAAAAAACAGACTAATAAAACCAAACGACAGTATGCCACTAAAAGAAGATTTGAACAGTATTGCTGAAAGAATCATACAAAATCCCGAAACAAATAAACTGATATATAGAGATGATTTTATAGCAAATTTGTAACTCTTTTTAAAATTGACTTTCATTTGTGATATTGCACGCGATAGTATAGACATTGAAAAGATTTTAAAAACCTTTCAAAAGTACCAAATTATTTAAACTTCAAATTTATAACCAACTCCTTTTATGGTTTTGAAAAGATCATCCCCAATTTTTTCACGAAGTTTTCTAATATGAACATCGATTGTTCTACCACCAACAACAACATCATTCCCCCAAACTTTGTCTAAAATTTCTTCTCTTTTAAACACTTTCCCTGGCTTGGATGCCAATAAATAAAACAATTCGAACTCTTTTCTTGGTAAAGCAATTTCGATATTGTCTTTTACAATTTTATATTCTTCACGGTTGATTTCTATTCCGCCAACATTTAGCGTTTCGCTGTTTTGGTCTTGTTCTTTCAATCTTCGTAACAAAGCCTTGACTTTACTAACCAATAATTTTGGTTTAATCGGTTTTGTGATATAATCATCGGCACCAGCATCAAATCCAGCAACTTGGGAATAATCTTCGCTTCTGGCTGTCAAAAACGTAATAATCACATTATTCAACTCTGGAATTCTTCTAATATGCTCGCATGCCTCCATTCCGTCCATTTCTGGCATCATGACATCCATAATAATAAGGCTCGGCAATTCTTTTTTAGCTTTTTCAATAGCATCTTTACCATTTACGGCAGTAACTATTTGGTAACCTTCCTGCGCTAAGTTATAGCCTACAATTTCTAAAATATCTGGTTCATCATCAACCAGAAGAATCTTGGTGTTTCTTTTCTTCATATTTAATAGCAAAAAATTAAGCTTTTCTATTGTATTTGATCCTTAGCAGGATACAACGACTTTTTATTGCAATGTAAAAGTAATAATAAACCAGAAGTAACAATACAAAAAACAAGGACTTAACCTTAATTTAATATGTTAACAATTTTATAATAATTCTGACATCGATTCATAACTTGATGTTAACACAAAAACTAGAATCCTGCCATTTATTTGCAAAAAATTAAATACTACACAAAATGAAATTAAAATTTCTATTCTTTACACTATTTATTTGCGCTATTGGTTTCTCTCAAAATAAAGGAACAATAACAGGTGTTTTACTAGACAAAGATTCCGGAAATCAATCCTTACCATTTGCCAATGTGCTGATAAAAGGAACAAAAATTGGCGCAAACACAGACATAGAAGGAAAATACACAATTACTATAGCCCCAGGAAATTACACTGTACAATTTAGTTTTCTAGGCTACGAATCTGTAGAGGTACCTGTAACTGTTGTTACCAACGAAACAGTAACACTGAATAAATCATTGGGTTCTGGAAGTTACACACTGAAAGACGTAGTAGTGAAAGCAAATGTAAACAGGCAAAAAGAAACAGTTTTGTTATTGGAACAAAAAAATGCAGTCGAAATCAAACAAACTATTGGAGCACAAGAACTATCCAGAAAAGGGGTAAGTGATGTTGCTACTGCTGTGACGAAAACAACTGGGATCACAAAACAAGAAGGTTCAGGCGCTATTTTTGTAAGAGGTTTAGGAGACCGTTACAATTCTACTACTATGAACGGCTTACCAATCCCTTCGAATGATCCTGAAAAGAAAAACCTTAATTTAGACATCTTTTCAACAGACATTTTAGAATATGTTTCCATAGACAAAGTGTACAACAGTAAATTGTTTGGAGATTTCGCTGGAGGAAACGTCGATATTGTATCCAAAGATTACAAAGGAAATGGATACTTAAGACTTGACATTGGGTCTGAAGTAAACAGCAATGCTATCGGTAATGATACCTTTTCATTACACAAAAACATTAGTACTTCTGGCTTTAGTATTCCTGCGATCCCAAGCAATCCATTAACCCAATATAATTACAACACTTTACAGCTTGACTCCAAAAGTCCAATAGGAAGTTCTATAACTCTTACAGGTGGTAAATCATTTGATACAGGTGGCGATAGCAAATTAAATCTTTTCGCAACTGTTTCGTTTACCAATGACTATACTTCCAGAAATAACGGTTCCGCAAAAGGGAGCGTGAATGGCAATGGAGTTATTAACAAGGATTTCAAAACGTATACCCTTGACAGCTATAACACCAATTTTACAGCAATGACAAATCTTAGCTATAAAATTAACAACAGCAATAAAGTAAACTTCAATACTGTTTTCATAAATACCTCATCATTAAGCAAAGAAGAATATTCTGGATACATTGTTGATATCGCTAATGATGGAAACGGATTTATTCGCAGAAACAAATATGAAAAAAACAGCTTGTGGATCAATCAATTATTAGGGGAACACAAATTCAATGACCGTTCGAAGTTCAATTGGGGGCTTTCTGCCAATATGATCGATGGAAACATGCCAGATAGAACACAAAATATTACAAGAAAAGAACCAAACGGCTATGTTTTATCAAGCATTTCTGCACCAGACAACCATAGATACTTCCAGAAATTATCTGAAAATGAAACTGCAGCTAATTTAGCTTTTGATTATAAATTCAATAAAACTGGAGAAGGCGAATACAAAGGTAAATTTACCTTAGGATACAACGGAAGATTTAAAACAAGAGACTTCGAAGCTACACAATTTAACTTTAAAGCCAACCAAGGTTTTACCAACACAATTGTAGACCCAAACAATCTGGATTTGTTTTACAACCAACAAAATCTAGACAATGGCTACTTCGAAATCACAACGTTTAGAGGTAATTCTCAAGTTTCAAACGCATTGAAACCTCAAACATACAATGGGGAACAATACATAAATGGCGGCTACTTGAACACCGAATACAAATGGGAGAGGCTTTCGGGTGTACTTGGTTTAAGAGGAGAATATGTATTCCAAAATGTAGAATGGAACACCCAACTTGACCCAAGTGGTGGGAAAAATGAATTAGACAAAGTTGCGATTTTGCCCAGTTTGACTTTGAAATATGAATTGACCGAAAAACAAAACTTGCGTTTTGGGTTTAGCAAAACGTATACATTACCTCAATTCAAAGAAAGAGCCTTATTTGTATACGAAGATGTTACTGAAGTAAAAGTTGGTAACCCAAACCTATATGCTTCTGATGATTACAACCTAGATTTAAAATGGGAAATGTTCGCAAAAAGTGAAGAATTGATATCCATAACCGCTTTTGGAAAATACATTCAAAACCCAATGAATGAAGTTACCATTGCCTCTTCAACAAATGATATTTCCTTTATTAACACAGGAGATTTTGGTTATGTTGGAGGAGCGGAATTAGAATACCGCAAATTACTTTTAAATATTGATGAAACCAACTCAAAGAAACTTTCTGCAGGAATAAACGCTTCTTATTTGTATAGCAATCAAGATTTAAGCACCGAAAAAGTAATCGCTGAAACAGATTACAATGTAGTATTTACAAATAAAGAAAGCAGGTTTACTGGCGCATCTGATTTATTATTAAATGCTGACATTTCCTTATTTAATGAATGGAACAACAAAGAAAGTAATTTGAACACAACCATTGCCTATACTTATTTTTCCGATAGAGTATATGCAATTGGGACAAATGACAGGGGCGATTTAGTTGACAAAGCTTTTGGCTCATTAGACTTTATTGCAAAAACCAAATTAAACAAAAAACTTGGTCTCGATTTTGTAGCAAAGAATATTCTAGACCCCACAATTGACAGAGTTCAGGAAAACAAAACTGAAGACATTAATGTTTTATCATACAAAAAGGGACTTACATTTAGCCTAAGCCTAAACTATCAATTTTAAAAACCTAAGGGCAGCTAATCACTGCCCTTTTTATATGTGAATTTTGTTAACATTGGAAACAGTATCGTAATGATAATGTAAAGTTTAATTAAACTAACATTCACAATGGCTTAACCTATAAAAAAATAAATCATGCAATCTTTGCCCTAACAAAAACATGTACAAAACTATTAAAATCATGAAAAAATCTTTCTTACAATTATTCGGAATTCTTGCTGTAACTGCATCATTCTTAACTAGCTGTTCAAGCGACAGCAACAATGAAACACCTTCATCAACATTTGTTGTAGATGCTAATAACTTTCAAGGAACTATAAAAGATGGAGAAGTTATCCTTTCAGCTAGCACAACATACAAATTAACTGGAAAATTACAAGTAAATGCAGGCGCTACATTAACCATTCCTGCAGGAACTAAAATTGAGGGTACTGGTGGAACTGCATCCTACATTGCTGTATCACAAGGTGGAAAAATAAACGTAAATGGAACTAGCGCAAATCCTGTAATCATGACAAGTGGTTTGGTTACTAAAAAAGCTGGTGACTGGGGAGGCTTAGTAATTTGTGGTAAAGCTCCAATCAACCGTGTAACTGGAGGAACAAGTACTGCACAATCTGAGGTTGCCGACTTAACTTACGGTGGTACCATTGCAAATGATAATTCTGGATCAATCAGATATTTAAGGATTGAATATGCTGGAGCCGCTTTCAACAGCGAAAAAGAATTTAATGGCGTTTCCTTATTTGCAGTAGGGTCTGGAACTGTTTTCGAATATGTAGAAGCGTATCACGGTGCTGATGACGGCTTTGAGTTTTTTGGAGGAACTGTAAACACTTCAAATCTTATCTCATACGGTAATGAAGACGATCAATTTGACTGGACAGAAGGTTGGATGGGAACAAACACTAATTGGTATGGCAAATTAGCTTTCGGAAAAGGAAACAGAGGTATTGAAGCAGACAACTTTGAATTAGGTTTTGCAAATACTCCATTATCAAATCCTTCAATCACAAACATCACATTAATTGGAGCTGGAATTGCTGCTGATGCAACAATTTACACAGAAAACCAAGCTATGAAAATGAGAAGAGGAACGAGAGGAATTTTGTCAAACGTAGTATTGAGTGACTTCAAAACAGGAATCGACGTAGAGCACGACGAAACTATTGCAGGTGTTGGAACATCGTTAAAAGCTTCAAATGTAAATTTTTCAACTATTCCTACAAAAACTAAAGGAAAGAAAACAGACGCAACTTCAGCTGACGTAACTGCTGTAGCGACTGAGTCAGCTACTGCAACTGGTGCCGGTAATGGTGTTTCTGCTCCAACTTGGGCTTCAGGATGGTCTGTAGGCTTGTAATCATTTCAATATAAAAACTTACAAAAGAGACTGTTCTAAAAAAACAGTCTCTTTTTTTGCTTGGATTTTGAATATTTTATTATCTTTACTGATCATTATATAAAGCCAATGACAAAAAACTACTTTTATATTACTCTCTTACTGGCTATTTTCTTTACTTCTAGTGCAGTAGCACAAGACAGTAAGCAAACGCCAAAAATACAAGAAAACACTTCAATTGAAGGTTTAAATTTGTATCCAAACCCTGTGACCACTGGTAAAGTATACATTACATCAAAAAATGATTTAGAAAAAGAAATTATCATTTTTGATGTATTAGGAAAAAAAGTATTACAAACTATGATTACCACCAAGGAGCTTAACGTCTCAAATCTGTCACCTGGTGTTTATATCATTAAAATCACAGAAGAAAACGCAACTAGCAGTCGAAAATTGATAATCCGATAATTCTTCTTAACATAACTATAAAAGTTCTAATTTCAATTGGAACTTTTTTTTTGCAGCCTTTTCAAATCCACAAACATCAAAATTCAATAATTTGCGAATCTTCGTAAGCAACAAACACTATTCTATTTACCAAATAATTGCGCTTTTATAATGACTTAAAAAAGCGCAAATTATTTTACCTGAGATTCATTTTGTTTTTAACATCATCTAGATTCTATCGCCTTTCAATAGTAAATACGAACTGAATAGTTCTAAAAATAATAATACCTTTGCAAAAAAAAGAACTTGATTTCAGCCAGCGACATATTTACGATTTCCAGTCAGAAGCAATTTGAAAAAATAGCTTTAAAAGTATTCCGATTTCAATATGAAAACAATTTGGTGTACCAAAAATTTTGTGATTTACTAAAAACAAATCCACAAAAAGTAAAATCACTGCATCAAATACCATTTTTACCTATTCAATTTTTCAAAAGCCATAATGTTGTCTCAAACAACAATCCAATTCAGGCAACTTTTACCAGTAGCGGCACAACGGGAACCATCACTAGTAGACATTTGGTAACGGATGTTTCCATTTATGAAGAAAGTTATCGCAAAGGCTTTTCCCAATTTTACGGAAATATTGAAGATTACGTTGTCTTGGCTCTACTTCCCTCCTATCTTGAGAGAGAAGGATCCTCATTGATTTATATGGTTGAAGATTTAATACAATTGACCAACAACAGCGAAAGTGGGTTCTACCTAAATAATCATGACGAATTAATCCAAAAACTGATTCATTTGGACCAAGCAGGACAAAATGTAATTTTGATTGGCGTTACTTATGCCTTATTGGATTTAATCGAAAAACAGACTTTCCAGCTACAACATACCATTATCATGGAAACTGGCGGCATGAAAGGAAAGCGTAAAGAAATAATTCGGGAAGAATTGCACGAACAACTTTGCAACGGATTTGGCGTTACTGCCATCCATTCTGAATATGGAATGACCGAATTACTATCTCAAGCTTATTCGCTAGGAAACGGCGTGTTTGAATGCCCTTCTTGGATGCAAATCCACATTCGCGACACCGAAGATGCCTTAACCTATATAAAAGACGGAAAAACAGGCGGAATTAACGTTATCGATCTTGCTAACATCAATTCCTGTTCCTTTATTGCCACACAGGATCTGGGCAAAAAATATCCCAATACCACTTTCGAAGTATTGGGACGTTTTGATAATTCTGATATTCGAGGTTGTAATTTGATGGTTATTTAAAAAGTTGAATCGGTCAAACGAATAAACGATTTATCGATTAAACATATAAAAACAGTTAAACAACCCTAATCACAAAATAATTTTTCTTTCCACTTTGCAACAAAACAAACTGATCGTTAATCAAATCTTTTGTTGAAAGCACAAATGTTTCGTTCACTTTTTCTTTGTTCACTGAAATAGAATTGGCAGTCAAAGCTCTTCTAGCCTCTCCATTTGATTTAAAAAATCCTGTTTTTACATTCAAGACAGTAACGATATCCAATCCTGCTTCAACATCGCTCCTTGTAATCTCTGCCTGAGGAACTCCATCGAAAACTTCTAGAAAAGTAGCTTCATCCAGTTGTTTCAAATCATCGGCTGTAGCATTACCAAAAAGAATATTCGAAGCTTTGATCGCTTTTTCTAATTCTTCGGCAGAATGAACAAATACTGTCAACTCTTCGGCTAATTTTCTTTGCAAAACTCTTAAATGTGGCGCTACTTTATGCTCTTCAATTAAAGCATTAATAGTCGGTTCATCCAGAAAAGTAAAGATTTTAATATATTTCTCGGCATCAACATCGGTAGTATTCAACCAAAATTGGTAAAATTTATAAACTGAAGTTTTATCAGCCGTCAACCACACGTTTCCACCTTCAGATTTTCCAAATTTAGAACCATCAGCTTTGGTAATTAAAGGACAAGTCATTGCAAAAGCTTTGGCCTCTTCACCAACATTCATTCTACGAACCAATTCAGTTCCAGTGGTGATATTCCCCCATTGGTCTGAACCTCCCATTTGCAACAAACAATTATATTCTTTGTGCAAGTGATAAAAATCGTACCCTTGGATCAATTGGTATGTAAACTCCGTAAATGACATTCCTTCGCCTTCTCCAGATAATCTTTTCTTCACAGAATCTTTGGCCATCATATAATTTACTGTGATACGTTTACCTACGTCACGAGCAAAATTGATGAATGACAGGCCTTTCATCCAATCGTAATTATTGACTAAAACTGGAGCATTTAGGGCAGTATCGTTAAAATCTAAGAATCGTGACAAAACACCTTTTATTCCTTCAACATTATGATTTAAAGTAGCTTCGTCCAAAAGATTTCGTTCATCAGATTTACCTGAAGGATCTCCAATCATTCCAGTTGCACCTCCCACTAAAGCTATAGGTTTGTGACCAAAATTCTTAAGATGAACCAATAAAATTATTGGCACCAGACTACCAATATGCAATGAATCTGACGTAGGATCAAATCCAATATAGGTAGTTGTCATTTCTTTTAAAAGCTGTTCTTCGGTTCCTGGCATGATATCGTGAACTAAACCGCGCCATTGTAATTCGGAAATAATATTTTTCATCTATAAAATAATCAATTTTGAGCAAAGATAAAATTTAATGTTGATTTGCTTATTTCTTTGATCGCTTAATCGAAAAAAAATACCAAATAAACACTTAAACGATTTAACGAATCAACATTAAATAATATATTTGTCTATATGGTATTAGTAACAGGAGGAACAGGTTTAGTGGGCGCACATCTTTTAATTCACTTATTAGAAAAGGGAGAAAATGTTCGCGCCATTTACAGAAATTCAGATAGTATAAAAAAAACAAAATCACTGTTTTCATTATACAAAAAGGAATCACTCTATGAATCAATACACTGGATTCAAGCCGATATCCTAGATATTCCAGCTTTAGAAAACGCATTTCAGGAAATAAGACAAGTATACCATTGTTCTGCTACGATTTCATTTGATCCCAAAGATGAAGAACTCGTTCGGAAGACCAACATTGAAGGCACAGCAAACATTGTCAATTTTTGTTTGGCTTATACTATTCAGAAACTTTGTCATGTAAGCTCCATAGCGGCGCTTGGAGACTTAGCCGAACATGAATCCATAATTACCGAAGAGACCGAATGGAATCCTGAAAAACCGCATAGCGATTATGCTATTTCAAAATACGGTGCTGAAATGGAAATTTGGCGCGCGCAACAAGAAGGCCTTGATGTAGTGATCGTAAATCCTGGTGTTATTATTGGACCTGGGTTTTGGAACCAAGGAAGTGGTGAACTTTTTACGAAAGTAAAAAATGGATTGTCTTTTTACACTAAAGGTTCAACTGGCTTTGTGACCGTCGTCGATGTCGTGTCAATAATGCACCAATTGATGAAAAGTCCCGTTAGTGGCGAAAGATTTACGTTAATTGGTCAGAATATTATTTTTCAAGATCTGTTATTTTCTATTGCTGATGCCTTAAAAGTCAAAAGACCTAACTACCACGCCACTCCTTTTATGATGAATACTTTATCAAAGTTAGACTGGATTACTTCTATCCTTTTTGGACAAAAAAGACAACTAAGCAAAGCCTCAGCGAGATCTTCGTATTCAAAAGATTTATATTCAAACGAAAAAACAAAAAACGCCTTGAATATTACATTCCAAGACGTTCATGATTATATAAAGGAAATTACAAATTTGTAATTATTTCTTCGTTTTAGCTTTTAAATCCTTTTCATTTTTTGCATTAAGTATAGAATCTTTCTCTTTTTTAATTTTTAAATCCTTGGCTTTTTTAGCCTCTTTTATAGAATCCTGTACTTTTTTGGCTTTTGTTTTTTTCAGTGCTGCGGCTTTTTTAGCTTCTTTTTTGATTTTCAAATCCACTGCTGCTTTTTCTTTTTTCAATCTATCATTTAAATCATCAAACATTTTTTTGTATTCCCTATAATCGGCAGCATAATAGGCATTGCTTTTTGCAAACTGGAGACTGTCTATTTTATATTTTTTAAAAATATATGTCCTTGGATTAATACCATTGGTATATAATGAATTTGGATTTTGATATTTTAAAGCTTCCAAAAGTGACATGTCATAAAAAATATCTTCCATCACTTTTTTGTCAATAAGATTGTCTGGTTTTTCAACCAAATCCTTATTGCAGCTCAAAAATAAGGCAACTAAAACAAAAAGAGATATGTATTTTTTCATCTAAATGTATTTTATCTGTCGAACAACATTCTTTGACCAGCGCGAATGTCTTTTACTTTAAAACCAGAATAAACCAACTTACCATTTACAAAAGTATGCGTAATTCTAGATTTAAAAGTAAAGCCTTCAAAAGGAGACCAACCACATTTTGATAATATATTTTCTTTCTTAACACTCCAAGGCAATCCTGAATTTATAATCACCAAATCGGCATAATAGCCTTCTTTAATAAAACCTCTTTTTTCGATTTTAAAAATCTTGGCTGGATTATGACACATCTTTTCAACAATTTTCTCAACGCTTATCTTTCCTTGATGATGCGCTTCAAACATAGCCACAAGAGCATGTTGTACTAATGGCCCTCCAGAAGGAGCTTGCAGGTATTTTTGCTTTTTTTCATCCAATGTATGAGGAGCATGATCTGTTGCGATTACATCTATGCGACCATCATTAAGCGCTTCCCATAGCACCTTTCTATCGTTAGCGGTTTTTACCGCAGGATTCCATTTAATCAAATTCCCTTTTGTTGCATAATCCTCATTGGTAAACCATAAATGATGCACACAAACTTCGGCAGTAATTTTTTTATCCTCAATTGGAATTTTATTGGTAAACAATTCCATTTCTTTTGCAGTCGAAAGATGAAAAACATGCAATCTTGCTCCAGTTTTTTTTGCCAAAGCAACCGCTTTCGAAGAAGAAATATAACAGGCTTCTTCACTGCGAATAAGATGGTGAGCAGTCACTGGTACATCTTCACCATATTCTTCTTTATATTTTTCTAAATTGTTTTTAACCGTCGTCTCATCTTCACAATGAACCGCTATTAACATTGAAGTGCAAGAAAATATTTTTTCTAAAACCGCTTCATTATCCACCAACATATTCCCTGTAGAAGACCCCAAAAATATTTTGATTCCAGCAACATTCTTAGGATTTGTTTTTAGCACTTCCTCAAGATTGTCATTGGTAGCCCCCATCATAAAAGAATAATTGGCAAAAGACTTTTCAGCAGCAATTTTATATTTTTCCTCCAGAATTTCTTGAGTAACCGCATTAGGAACCGTATTGGGTTGTTCTATATAAGAAGTAATTCCTCCAGCAACTGCAGCTCGAGATTCCGATTCAATATCCCCTTTATGGGTAAGTCCCGGCTCTCTAAAATGAACTTGATCATCGATAACGCCAGGCAAAAGATAATTCCCTTCAGCATCAATAATCATACAATCCGAAGATTTTAGACTAATGTTTTCAGAAACCTCTACAATAAGTTCATTCTCTACCAGTACATCACCTTCAAAAATAACTCCTTCATTTACTATTTTAGCATTTTTAATTAAATATCTATTCATATATGTGGAATTTTATTTGTTAGTTTTCATATATGTTATCGCCTTTAATTTATTTGTTCTTGCTAATGCAAAGTTTATAATCATAGCGATTTCATAGTATCTTTTCTTTTACAAACTGTTAAATAACTTTTTTAAACGCAGTGATATCACTCCAAATACTGCTTCAACTATTATCGAATTACTCATTTTGGATTGCCCTTTGGTTCTATCTGTAAAGATAATGGGCACTTCCGTAATTGCGAACTTCTTACAAAAAGTACGGTATTTCATTTCAATCTGAAAGGCATACCCAACAAATTTAATTTTATCCAGATTAATAGACTCCAGCACTGCTCTTTTATAACAAACAAATCCCGCAGTCGCATCGTGTATTTTCATTCCCGTAATCATTCGAACATAAACAGATGCAAAATAGGACATTAAAACGCGACTCAACGGCCAATTTACAACATTTACCCCAGTAACATAACGAGAGCCTATAGCCAAATCGGCATCACCAAAATGACAGGCATCATATAATTTCTCCAAATCATAAGGATTATGAGAAAAATCAGCATCCATTTCAAAAATAAAGTCATATTTGTTCTCCAATGCCCATTTAAAACCATGTACATAAGCAGTACCAAGACCAGATTTCTTAGCTCTTTTCTCCAAAAACAACCTATCCTTAAACTCAGCCTGAAGCAAAACCACTTTATCTGCAGTATGATCTGGAGAGTTGTCATCTATAATTAAGACATGGAAAGGTTTGTGTTGAGAGAGCACTGCTCTAACAATGCTTTCAACGTTTTCAATTTCGTTATAGGTAGGAATTATAACAATGGAATTGTTCATGTTTCGTATAATTTCGGTGCAAAAGTAACCTTTTTATGCCATTTGATTATTATAAAATTATAATAAATAATGTTATAAAAATCACTAATTTTGCTGTAATTATGACAGAACATGTACTTCATCCTAGAATAACCGACACTAATGACTGGGTAACCCTAGTTTTTATTATGGCTTTTGGCATCATTGCTTTAACAAAATCCGTTTATGAAAACCGTTTTGAAGATTTTACTAAATTAATATTCTCCGATAAATACACCCGAATATACAGAGACAGCAGCCACTTGATGGGGATGTTTTCTATCTCTTTATTTTTTGTTCAGATTATTTCCTTTTCATTCTTTGTACAAATTTTACTAAACCAATTTGGCTATGGATCAAAAACAGACTGGATCTTATTCATCCAAATATTCACTTTTGTCATTTACTTCATTTTATCCAAGTTTTTAATCGAAAAAATCATAGCAACAACATTCAAAATAGAAGAATTCATAGAACAGTTTAACCTACAGAAAGTTACCTATCGCACTTATGTAGGCTTATTATTACTGCCAATTGACATCATTTTATTCTATTATGAATCTATTTTAAAAAATATTCCAATGCTAGTTCTATATAGTATAGTAGTTTTGAACATTTTACTATATATATACGCGATAAAAAATTACAGAAAAGAAATTTTCGGTAAGTTGTTTTATTTTATTTTATACCTTTGCACTCTTGAAATAGCACCCTATTATTTTATGTATTATTGGTTTACAAAAGGTAGCGTTTAGAAATTATTTAAATATGAAAGTGAAAACAATTTTGGTATCACAACCAGAACCTAAAGTGGAAAATTCTCCATACTTTGAGCTGCAACAAAAGCATAAAGTGAAAATTGATTTCAGACCTTTTATTCACGTAGAAGGAGTAAGCGCAAAAGAGATTAGACTGCAAAAAATCGATCTCAACAACTTCACAGCTATTATATTAACAAGTAAAAATGGTGTCGATCATTTTTTTAGAGTAGCAGACGAAATGCGCTATAAAGTTCCTGAAGGACTAAAATACTTCTGCCAATCTGAAGCAATCGCATTTTACCTGCAAAAATACGTAGTATACAGAAAACGAAAAATTTATGTAGGCCCAAAAGATTTTGCTGATTTATCGCCTTTAATCAAAAAATACAAAGACGAAAAATTCCTATTACCAGCATCAGACCAATTAAACGCAGATATCCCTGTAACATTAAACGCTTTAAAAGTAGATTGGACTCCAGCTACTTTTTATAAAACGGTTATGAGCGACTTATCTGATTTAGCCGATGTTTATTACGATGTTTTGGCTTTCTTTAGTCCAACCGGAATCAAATCATTATACAAAAACTTCCCTGATTTTGAACAAAACAATACTCGAATTGCTGTTTTTGGAAGCACAACCCAAAAAGAAGCCTTAGATCATGGACTACGAATAGACATTATGGCTCCAACACCTGGAACTCCATCGATGACTATGGCTTTAGAAAAATATATTGCTGAAGCAAATAAAGGAAAATAGATTTCTATGAAATGGCAATAACAATTGCAATTTCAATAACAATAAAAATTCCAAATCCCGATTGTAAAATTGGAATTTGGAATTTTTTATTTGAACTATTTCTTTTTTAATTTCTTCTGCCTCCCATATAAATAGAGACATAATACAACAAAGTAGCTATCGACCCCAACGCTGCAACCACATACGTTCTGGCTGCCCATTTTAAGGAATCTTTCGCTCCAGCCTGCTCTTGCTGTGTCAGCATGTTTTTGTTCTCTAACCACGCCAGAGCTCTGTTGCTAGCATCATATTCTACCGGCAAGGTGATGATAGAAAACAAAGTCGTTGCTGCAAAAATAACAATCCCCACCAATAACAATTGCGGAAAAGTTCGAAGCATCAAGATTCCTGCCAATAAAATCCATTGCATATATGACGAAGCCACATTTACAATTGGCACCAATTGAGAACGCATCGTCAGCCATTGATAACCCACAGCATGCTGTACCGCATGCCCGCATTCATGCGCCGCAACAGCCGCAGCCGCAGCATTGCGTTGATTGTAAACTGCCTCACTTAAATTAACTGTTTTATCCACTGGATTGTAATGATCTGTCAGCTGTCCTGGTGTTGAAATCACCCGCACGTCCCGAATTCCGTTATCGGCGAGCATTTTCTCTGCGATTTCGGCACCCGACATCCCGTTTTGCAAATGTATTTTGGAGTAAAATTCAAATTTACTTTTTAGTGTAGAACTCACTAACCAACTTGCCAGCATGATCGCACCTGCAAGAATCAAATAACTCATTCCCATATTTTTGTTTTTTTTCTGTTTCTAAACAAACATCAAATTACAAACCAAATTTAAATAAATGTCATCTTGTCATCTGTAAATTATTGTTAAACTATAACATAAAAATCCAAAAAAAATTCCAAACCCAATCGTAAAATTGGAATTTGGAATTTATTTTTTGGATTTATTTCTCCATCAATTGCTATTGAAATTGAAATTTGATTTCTTTCTATCCCACCAAATTGATAATCTTCCCCGGAACGATAATCACCTTATTTGGCGTTTTACCGTCCAGTTGTTTGATGGTTCTTTCGTCTTTCATTACGATTTCCTCAATTTGTTCTTTGGTTAAATCCAAAGGCAAATTGATCGTAAAACGCATTTTTCCGTTGAAAGAAACAGGATATTCCTTATCGCTTTCTACCAAATGTTTTTCTTCCAAAGCTGGAAAAGGCACCGTTGCAATAGAATCCGTATTCCCTAACAACGACCATAATTCTTCGGCAATATGCGGTGCATAAGGAGAAATCACAATCGCTAATGGCTCCAAAATCGCACGAGAATGACAATTTTGCGCTGACAATTCATTCACGCAAATCATAAACTGCGAAACCGAAGTATTGAAAGAGAAATTCTCGATATCCTCAGCCACTTTCTTGATGGTTTTGTGCAATGATTTTAGGTTGTCTTTCGTTGGTTCGTCATTGGTAACAATCAAACCATTATCATCAAAATACAAACGACATAGTTTTTTCAAGAAACCAAAAACTCCCGAAATACCAGCCGTGTTCCAAGGTTTCGCTTGTTCTAATGGTCCTAAGAACATTTCATACAAACGCAACGTATCTGCTCCATATTCATTACAAATATCATCCGGAGTTACTACATTGTATTTGGATTTCGACATTTTTTCGACTTCACGACCAACTATATATTTTCCGTTGTCTTCAGTAATAAATTTAGCATTAGCGTAATATTCTCTCCAATCTTTAAATTTTTCAATATCCAGCTCATCAGAAGAATTTACCATTGAAACATCTACATGAATTTCAGAAACTTCAATACTGCCCAAATTAATGTGTATGTTTGGAAAAGCATCATTAATCTGCTTCAAATAAATAGCTCTTGTTTTCTCACTTTCATCTTCATCTCCTTTTTTGATTTTATCATATTTTGATTTTGAAATAAATAAAGTAGGCATTTCTGGACTTAGCACACTAAACCCTTCATTCGGATCAGACATTATTACACCATGGACTCTATAAACAAACGCACTCATCCCCAAAATCATTCCCTGATTAATCAGCTTCTTGAATGGTTCTTCGGTTGGTGCAAAACCTTTATCCTTTAGGAATTTGTTCCAAAAACGGGAATACAATAAGTGACCTGTAGCATGTTCACTTCCACCAATGTATAAATCCACGCTTTCCCAATATTTTAAGGCTTCTGCACTGGCAAATTCATTTTCATTATGTGCATCCATATAACGCATCCAATACCAAGAACTTCCCGCCCAACCCGGCATCGTGTTTAATTCCAATGGAAAAACGGTCACATTATCTATCAACTCACAACCAACAACCATCAACTTTTTACTATCCCAAGCCCAAATCGTTGCATTTCCTAATGGAGGCAATCCGTCTTCGGTTGGTAAATATTTCTCTACTTCAGGCAAGATGATAGGCAAATGTTGCGCATCGATCATTTGCGGCAAGCCATTCACATAATACACAGGGAAAGGCTCTCCCCAATAACGCTGACGGGAGAAAACCGCATCACGCAAACGGTAATTGATTTTCCCTTTTCCTTGACCTATTTTCTCAAGTTCTTCAATTATCTTTTTGGTTGCTTCCTTGTAATTCAGTCCGTTTAGGAAATCCGAATTGGCAATTTCTACATTGTCTTTAGAACCAAAAGCTTCTTTGGAAATATCCACATTCGCAAAAATGTTCTTGATTTCCTGCATTCCGTTTTGTCCTTTGAAAAAATTCGCAAAAGCATAATCTCTTTCGTCACCGCAAGGAACCGCCATCACGGCACCTGTTCCGTATCCAGCCAAAACATAATCCCCAATCCAAACCGGAATCGGTTCTTTGGTAAACGGATGCTCTGCAAAAGCTCCAGTGAAAACTCCCGAAATAGTTTTTACATCGGCCATACGCTCTCTTTCGGAACGTTTGGCTGTTTTTTCAATATAAGCTTCAACTGCTGCTTTTTGTTCTGGAGTCGTGATTTGTGCTACCAATTCATGTTCCGGTGCCAAAGTCATGAATGTAACTCCGAAAATCGTATCAGGACGAGTTGTGAATACCGAAATAGTTGTTGGTTGTTGGTTGTTGGTTGATGGCAACACATTGAAATCTACCATCGCCCCTACCGATTTTCCAATCCAGTTTCTTTGGCTTTCTTTAATACTTTCACTCCAGTCAATATCATTTAAACCTTGCAACAAACGTTCTGCATAAGCCGAAATTCGCATACTCCATTGCGTCATTTTTTTACGAATCACAGGATAACCGCCACGTTCCGAAACACCGTTTACGATTTCGTCATTCGCCAAAACCGTTCCCAATCCCGGACACCAGTTCACTTCGGTCTCTGCCAAATACGTCAATCGGTATTGCAACAAAATTTTCTCCTGTTGTTCTTTTGCGAAAGCATTCCATTCATTTGCCGAAAACACATCAATATTATCGTCACAGACCGCATTTACATTCGCATTTCCTTCTGCAGAAAAAATCGAAGTCAAAGTCGAAATATCCTCAGCCTTATCAGTATTTTTATTGTACCAAGAATTAAACAATTGGATAAAAATCCATTGCGTGTGCTTGTAATAATCGGGATTCGAAGTACGCACTTCACGATCCCAATCAAATGAAAATCCTATTTTGTCCAACTGTTTTCTGTAACCTGCAATCACTTTTCCTTCTTTGTCCACACCACCATCAATATTTACCGAAGTCGTGTCCTCAGGACGTTGCCCAGTCTGAATTGCATATTGCTCCGCCGGCAACCCAAAACTGTCATACCCCATTGGGTGCAAAACATTAAAACCTTGATGTCTTTTGTACCTAGAATACACGTCCGATGCGATGTACCCTAGCGGATGCCCCACGTGCAGTCCCGCTCCAGACGGATAAGGAAACATATCCAGCACATAATGTTTTGGTTTGTCTGAATCGTTTTTGGCTGCAAAAGTTTTATTGTCAGCCCAGTATTTTTGCCATTTGGCTTCTATTTCGTTCGGATTGTATTTCATTCTACTTTCTTAATGTTTTTTTTGACGGAGTCATGCTATCGCATACTCAAGTCATTTTTATAAAAATTGCAAAGGAACAAAGAGACAAAGCCGCAAAGACTTTCTCACGATGACTATTTTTAGGTGCCAAATTTACGTTTATTGTACGAAAGTTAAAACTTTGGGAGTTATTAACTTCAAATTAAAGAATATGTTTATTATTTTTACCCCGTAATTTAGATATACTATGAGTTCATCCTTTGAAAAGTTTCAAAAACGCAGGTTAATTTCCTCTTATTTTTCAGTAGTACTAAGTGTATTCTTAGTATTGTTTCTACTAGGCATATTGGGATTTTTTATTATCAATTCCAAAAAACTAGCCGATGACTTCAGAGAAAAAATAGCAATGACTGTTTTTTTCAAAAACGAAGCCAATGACACTATTCTAAAAGCCTTTGGTCAGGAATTGAAAACGACCAAGTTTTCCAGATCTTTTGTCTATGTTTCCAAAGAACAGGCCGCCAAAGAGCATACTGATATTATTGGCGAAGATTTTGTAACCTTCTTGGGTGAAAATCCGTTGCAAAACTCATACGACATCCACTTAAAAGCCGATTACGTTGTTCGTGACAGTATCGCAAAAATCGAGTCCCGTTTGCGCAAAAATCCAATGATTTCTGACATTGTTTACGATAAACAATTGGTAAACTTGGTAAACGACAACATCAAAAAAGTCAGTATGTGGATATTAATCATCAGTGCATTCTTGACATTTATAGCGGTACTTTTAATCAATAGTTCGTTGCGACTTTCGATATATTCCAATCGATTTATTATCAAAACAATGCAGATGGTGGGCGCCACAAAAGCTTTTATCCGAAAACCATTTGTAATGCGAAGCATCAAACTAGGGATGATTGGTGCAGGTCTTGCTATTATTGCTTTAATTGGTGTTTTGATTTATCTGGAAAACAATTTTCCTGACCTTGGAATCTTAGATGATAAATTACTAATTGGACTTGTACTAGTTGCCGTATTTGGACTTGGCGTCTTAATTACTTGGTTAAGCACTTATTTTGCCACACAACGTTTCTTAAATTTAAGAACAGACGACCTATATTAATATTAGATCGCAGATTTTAAACTGCAGATTTCAGTTATAAAACATAAACTTAAAACTGAGGATGAGATTGCTTTGCTTCGTGCCTCGCAACCCCTCGCAATGACAAAATGAAAAACGAAGAACACAAACACGAATTCCTTTTTGAAAAAATAAACTATACAATCCTATTAATCGGAATCGGTGTAATTGCATTGGGTTTTATACTAATGTCTGGCGGAGGTAGTGACGACCCTAATGTTTTCAACGACTCTGTTTTTGATTTCCGAAGAATTCGTCTGGCTCCAACTACCGTTTTAATTGGTTTTGGGATCACCATTTATGCCATTCTTAAAAATACTAAAAAACAGTAAACAGTGTTCAGATTTCAGTCTTCAGTTAACAACAGACTGAAAACTGAAAGCTAAAAACTGAAAACTTTCTCAAAAATGAATACATTACAAGCTATCCTCCTTGCAATCATCGAAGGAATTACAGAGTTTTTGCCCGTTTCATCAACCGGACATCTTATTCTTGGATCTACATTTTTCGGAATTGAGCATGATCCTTTCACCAAACTTTTCACCATCGTAATTCAATTAGGAGCAATCTTATCTGTGGTTGTTTTATATTTCAAACGCTTTTTTCAATCATTTGATTTTTACTTCAAATTATTGGTTGCTTTTATTCCTGCCGTTGTTTTCGGACTGCTTTTCAGCAAAAAAATAGATACCTTATTGGAAAGTCCGGTCACGGTAGCGGTTTCACTCTTGATCGGTGGAATTATTTTATTAAAAGTCGATGATTGGTTCAATAAACCAAACGCATCAGAAACCACGAAAGAAATCACGTATTTACAAGCCTTCAAAATAGGGATGTTTCAATGCCTTGCCATGATTCCCGGTGTTTCCAGAAGTGGCGCTACGATTGTTGGAGGAATGTCACAAAAATTGTCTCGCACAACAGCTGCTGAATTCTCTTTCTTTCTCGCAGTACCTACAATGCTTGGAGCAACAGCAAAAAAGTGTTACGATTATTACAAAGATGGTTTTGTATTGTCTCACGACCAAATCAATTTTTTGATTATAGGAAATGTGATTGCTTTCATAGTGGCGCTTTTGGCTATTAAAAGTTTTATCGGGTTTTTGACAAAAAACGGGTTTAAAATTTTTGGTTACTATCGTATTATCGCAGGAATTGTTTTGTTGGCAATTCATTATTTCATTCATCCTTTGACTGTAATTTAATGACAACTGAAGATTTTTTAAACGGGCAAATTCTATTGATAGACAAACCCTTGCATTTTACTTCTTTCCAAGCGGTAAACAAGCTAAAATATGCGCTTATCAATAAAGCAGGATTGCCAAAAAAATTCAAGATTGGACACGCTGGTACTTTAGACCCATTAGCTTCTGGATTATTATTAGTTTGCACAGGAAAATTTACCAAAAAAATTTCCGAATTACAAGGTCAAGCCAAAGAATATATAGGAACTTTTTACATTGGAGCCACTACTCCATCCTATGATTTGGAAACCGAAATTGACCAAAATTTCCCAACAGAACATATCACAGAATCCCTCATACACGAAACCGTAAAACAGTTTTTGGGCGAAATTGACCAAAAACCACCTATTTTTTCGGCTATAAAAAAAGACGGCATTCGCTTATACGAACATGCGCGCGCTGGAGAAACTGTAGAAATTGCCTCCAGAAAAACTACCATTCACGAATTTGAAATCACTAGAATCGCACTTCCCGAAGTCGATTTTAGAGTCGTTTGCAGCAAAGGTACTTACATCCGTTCATTAGCTTATGATTTTGGAAAAGCGATGAACTCGGGTTCGCACCTAACGGTTTTGCGCCGCACCAAAATTGGGAATTACGATGTCATAGATGCAATAGATGTCAATTTATTCGAACAAACCCTAAACCCTGGATTGTAATCAAAAAAAAAACACATGACAAATACAGAATTGAATTTGTGATGTGTTTTTACTAAAACCAAAGTAATGTTAATTCATACTTGCTTTTTTTAACTTGTCTACGCTATTGATCAATAATGAGTGGCACTTTCATTTCCAAATAGAAAATGAGATACATAATCATAAACCTTTTCAAATAGATTTTTCATAATGATGTTTTTTTAATTGTTAAACAATATTTTTAAACACACCAATAAAAAAAAGTAAATCAAAATTGTAGACTTGGTTAGCAGTCACTAAATTACATTTTTTTTAATATAAAAAAAATAAAAATAAAAAAAAGAATCTTATAGTTATAAACAAGCAAACTCTATTATGGAATACATCATTTCTACAACTTCATTTTGCACAGACACCCCTTTATCATGCAAATACCAAAGCTGCAACTGTGACTTAGCATCTTCATCCACAATCCCAAATTGTTCTTTGTAATTTTTTATTAAATCCGAAGCTCCTTTTGGTCTTGGCCCCCAATGTTTACAAACCTTACCCAATTCTTTATCAATAATAAGAAGTTTTGGAATCGCTCTGGCTCCATTGGTCAAAAACTGATTCATTAAATCATCATTCGAATCACGGAATACAATTTTCAAATCTATTTTATCAGATTCTAAAGCCATTTTATTTAATACAGGAAGTACTTGTGCGGCATCGCCACACCAACCTTCAGCGATAACCAACCAAATATATTCTTTCTCCAAAGCTTTTAACTTAGCACTAACTTCCACAGGAACGGTTATCGTTTTATCCAAGCGTTTCAAACGAGTTTCATTCAAGGTACTGTAATGCAATAAATCTTCAGATTGCTCATTTCCGGTCGATTTCCCGTCGGTCAACAGATCGGAAACAATTTTTTTATATTCTATGTATGTATAACTATTAAACAACGCCTTCGCTACTGAACTTTTCATACCTATTATTTTTTTTTTGATATATAGAAATCACATATCTTCATTGGTGTATACGCCCAATGTCGATATGCGTATTTCATTGTACAAATTTATTGAAACAAATTTAGAGATATGTTTACATTTAAAATGTGATAAAAATCACGTTAGCATAAACAAAATGCATATTTTTATCAAATGGACGGTAAATCAAAATCAATAGGTCTAATATTATCCGGAGGTGGGTCAAAAGGAATTGCTCACGCTGGTGTTTTACAGTTTTTGGAAGAAAAAAACATAATACCTCACCAGATTGCTGGTTCAAGTGCTGGTTCGATTGTTGCCGCTTTATACGGAAGCGGGAAATCACCAGAGGCTATTTTGGAATTCTTCAAGTCCATTTATTTTTTTCACTGGAAACATTTCACCTTCTCCAAGGCGGGATTGATTGACTCAGAATCTTTTAAAGAGTATTTCTATGAAATCTTTAAAGATACTACTTTATCTGAACTTAAAATCCCCGTTCACATTACTGCTACCGATATGATCAAAGGAAAATCAAAAATATTTGGTCCCGAAACCAAAACAATCGACGCTATTTTGGCCTCTTCCTCTTTTCCTGGAGTAATGTCACCTTATGAAATCAAAGGGAAACTGTATAGTGATGGTGGCATTCTCAATCATTTTCCAACCGAAATTTTGCAAGACAAATGCGATACTTTAATTGGAGTATATGTAAGTCCAATCCAAAAAATAGAAGCTAAAGATTTAAATTCGATTAAATCTGTAACGGCCAGAGCCTTTGATCTATTTTCCGCGAATTCTAGCATCCACAAATTTAATCATTGCGACTGGTTGATTGAACCTGAAGCTTTATCACTCTATAGCACCTTTGAAACCAGCAAAATAAAAATGCAAGCTATCTTTGATATTGGATACGAATCTGCAAAAAAAACATACAAAAAACTTAATTCAAATATTTAAGGAACACTATTTTCAAAAAAAACAGAATATGTCTATATTTGCACAAATTTGGCAGCATTAAACCCAATTATTGATGCCATTTTCTTTCGATAAACGAAAGGAGACCTTAAAAAACAAAAACGGACTAATGAAATACAAAAGAATCCTTCTGAAATTAAGTGGTGAAGCTTTAATGGGCGATTTACAATACGGAATTGACCCAAAACGATTGGCCGAATATGCCGACGAAATCAAGCAAATTCATGCAAAAGGAGTAGAAATCGCTATAGTAATTGGTGGAGGAAACATTTTTCGAGGTGTTGCAGGAGCTAGTTCTGGGATGGACAGAGTGCAAGGAGATTATATGGGAATGCTAGCAACCGTAATTAACGGAATGGCATTACAAGGTGCTCTTGAAGACAAAGGCATGAAAACCCGTTTGCAAACTGCCTTAAAAATGGAATCAATAGCAGAACCTTATATCAAAAGAAGAGCGGATCGTCATTTGGAGAAAGGAAGAATTGTTATTTTTGGAGCGGGAACTGGAAATCCATATTTCACAACAGATACCGCAGCCGTTTTACGTGGAATTGAAATCAATGCCGACGTGATTCTAAAAGGAACTCGTGTAGATGGTGTTTATGACTGTGATCCCGAGAAAAATGAATCAGCAATAAAATTTGATTTTATCTCTTTTGAAGATGTACTGAAAAAAGGATTAAATGTAATGGATACCACTGCATTTACTTTAAGTCAAGAAAATAAATTACCAATAGTGGTTTTCGACATGAATAAAATAGGGAATCTATTAAAAATTTGTGAAGGAGAAAATATAGGAACCGTAGTTAACATATAAAAAGCAGTAGGCAGTTTTCAGATAGTAGCACAGCAATCTGAAATCTGAAGTCTAAACTCTGAAATCTTAAAAAAAATGACAGAAGAAATTGAATTTATATTAGATAGTACCGAAGAATCCATGTCAGGTTCTATCGAACATTTAGAAAAAGCATTTTTAAATATTCGTGCTGGAAAAGCATCACCAGCCATGTTGGGTAGTGTTTTTGTTGATTATTATGGGTCAGCATCTCCGTTATCCCAAGTTTCAAAAATTAGTGTACCCGATGCCAGAACGATTACATTGCAACCTTTTGAAAAAAACATGTTGCACCCTATCGAAAAAGCAATTATGGTTGCCAATCTTGGATTCAACCCAATGAACAATGGAGACATGATCATAATTAGCGTTCCACCTCTTACAGAAGACAGAAGACGTGATTTAGCCAAACAAGCCAAATCCGAAGCTGAAGACGCAAAAATTGGCGTTAGAAACGCTCGAAAAGATGCCAATACAGATATCAAAAAACTAGAAAAAGAAGGAACTTCTGAAGACATTTGTAAAAGTGCCGAAGAACAAGTACAAAACTTGACTAATTCCTATATTAAAAAAATTGATGAACTTCTTGCCGTTAAAGAAGCTGAAATAATGAAGGTTTAATCTTTCAATTCAATGTTTATTAAATCCGTCTTGCTTTTTTGGAACTAGGCGGATTTTTTTATTACTATTTTTGTTGCAACAAAACCAATACAAACACGTTTTGTTTTAAACTGTTTTTATGAAGCACTTTATTGTACTGTTCTTCCTCTTTACACTCTCGCTTCAAGCGCAATTTCAAATAAACGGAATTGTGAAAGATGCTTCAACTCAAAAAACACTTCCATTTGCCTCTATTGTTTCGGATGATGGTTCCAACACAATCTCTGATGTTGATGGAAAATTCAGTTTGCTGTACAAAAACAAAATAACATCCATAACGGTTTCTTATATTGGTTACCTACCAAAAGCGATTAGCATAGAAAGTAATAAAGTATTTTATAAAATAACTCTTGTTCAAAAAACAAATCAACTCAATGAAGTTCTGGTTTCTAATGAAAACCCAGCATTGGCTATTATAAAAAAAGTCATTGAGAACAAGGTACAGAACAATCCACAGGAAAAACTCAAAAGTTTCGAATTCAAATCCTATAACAAACTCATTGTCACTGCAAATCCAGACTCCATTAATGGCAGTATAGACTCTGTATTTGTATCCTATTCAGATGAAACTTATCTAAAAAAATTGGATTCAACCGATTACAAATTCAAACAACTCATCAAGAAACAGCATTTGTTTCAAACCGAGAAAGTATCAAAATACCAATACGACGGCAAAAGATTAAAAGAGACTATTTTAGGAACGAGAATGGCCGGATTCAAAAAACCAGTATACGAAATCCTTACTTTTAACCTTCAATCCTACTCCATATACGATTCTAAATACGAGCTTTTTGAAACCAAATACAAAAGCCCAATTGCCAATGACGCCTTAAACGATTACAACTTCAAACTACTAGATACTATACCTATAAATGGTCGAAACACCTACATGGTTTACTTTAAAAACAAAAAAGAAAGAAGAGCCGCTGGCTTGGAAGGAATCCTGTACATCGATGAAATTAATTATGCTGTTGCAAAAGCGATTATGCGCATCAAAGGCATACTGGACATTACTGGAATTCATGAATTTCAATTTATTCCGGAAAAATATTTGTGGTTTCCTACCGCTACAAAGTTTAAAATTGTAAAAGGCACCAATGATGACGATATAAAAATACTTGGAGGAACCATTCAATTTGACGGTGACATTAAAGAAGATTTGACCCCTAGGAAAAGAGTCGAATCAGATTACATCTATCTGCTCTCCCAAACTACCAATTTTGACATCCAATACACCACTCCAGTGGTAATCAAAAAACCAGTAGTACAAGTAGAAATTAAAGAAAATGCCATAAACAAACCTGAAAGCTTTTGGGTCGAATACCGAAAAGACAGTTTGGACAGCCGGAGTGAGAAAACCTATTTATCACTAGACAGCATTTCGATAAAAAAAAGAATTGAAAGCAGGCTGAATTTTGGTCGTAAAATCTTAACTGGCTACTTACCTCTTAAGATTTGGGACTTTGATTTGCGAAAAATAATAAGTTATAACAATTATGAAGGACTACGACTGGGAATTGGCGGAATAACCAACGATTTTTTCTCCAAAAAATACCGATTGGAAGGGTATTCCGCTTATGGCCTTCGAGATTATAAGTTCAAGTACAACTTAGGAATTGGCGCCAGAGTCGATAAATTTTCCAACACTTGGGTTGGGATAAGCTATACCGATGATCTTAGAGACATTGCAAGTACAGACTATGTTGTCGAAAAAAAGGCATTCAAAATCTATGATCCTCGTGCAATCAATTTCAATACTTTTTATAGATATGAACATTGGAGAATTGCGTTAGAATCCAAAATTATTCCAAAAGTAGAAAGTGTTTTTGCACTTGCCAATACTTTTGTAACCCCACAATTCGAGTACACTTACAACCTGAATGGCAAGTCCTATACCACTTACACTATGACTACGGCAACAATCTCTTTAAAATGGAGTCCGTATAGTGATTATATGCAAACCCCAACCGGAAGGATTGAAACCGAAAAAAGGTTTCCAAAATTTACACTTCAGATGACACAATCACTTCCCGATGTTTTGAATAATGATTTTACTTACACCAAAATTGACTTCAAAGCCGACTACCAGATCAAGTATTTAAATGGTCAGCGCACTTTTTTGCTGTTTGAAGCTGGTCGTGCCTTTGGCGATGTCCCACTTCCTCAATTGTACAGCAACTCTCCGAATAATTTAAACAAAGAAACGATTTTTAAGCGAATTACATTTGCCGGCAAAAACAGTTTTGAAACCATGTACTTCAATGAGTTTTTCTCCAGTGAACACATGTCCTTTCAGTTTAAACACGGTTTTAATCGAATTTATATTTTCAATAAACTTAAACCTTCTCTTGATTTTGTTACTCGAATGGCTTGGGGAAATATGAAAAACCCAGAAAAACATATGGGGCTTCCCTTTAAAACCCTAAATAAAGGTTTCTTTGAATCGGGTATTGAGCTCAATAAAATCTTCAACGGATTAGGACTCGGCGGTTATTACAGATATGGTCCAAATCATTTAAGCAACTTTAAAGATAATATTGCTGTAAAATTAACTTTCGTTCTTGATTTGGGAATATAAAAAATGGTCTTAAAAGTTTTCTATAAAACCTTTAAAACCATTTATCCTTGTTTGAATACTTAGGGTTTAATAATCAATACCGAAGGTGTATTATTGAGCCACGTACTGTGTGAATCAATTAGTTTTTTCCAGCTTTCCAGACTAATAATCATCAAATCTTGTTGTTCCAAAAATTCTTTTTTAATGATTCTTTCCTGCATCATCATGATATGATTGGGTGCTATTTGTTCTATCGAGCGAACAGACTCCTGAATTTCTCTACTGTTTTTTACTTGATCGTCTGCATCCAAAACAGTAATTTGCGAACCATTATTATGTATCAATTTTTGGGCAAATTCTATCAAAAAACTGTCTTCTTTACTGAAAATCGGCATAAAAACCCGATTGATTTCCTCCAACTCTTTATCAACCAGAATTCCAACGGGCATTTTGCTATTGGCTATAATTTGTCTGGTTCTTTCATCAAAAGGAGAATTTTCGAATAAGCCCTCTTTCCCCGTAATTTTATCAATCAAACGATCTGGATTGATGATTCGGGTTGTAAAACCTAGCACTTTCCCTAACAATGTTCCTTCAAAAATGGATTGTCCCAAGCCTACCAATAACAAATCATATTCACCATGATTTGCCGTCTCTGTTATTTCAGAATCTATGTCATTGGACACTTTAAAAAGGGTGACAATTTTTTGATTTAGATTTTCTGATTCGGAAAGGACAGGCAAAAAGATTTCCTTTTCATGGTCTTTAACATCAAAGGAATGCAGCTCAGAACTTAATGACAAATGCATTGCCGTTACTATGGTATTTCCGCCTTGCTTTTTAACCAAACTGTTGGCTACTTTTAGCAATGTTTTTCCTTTGTCGGCTGTGGCAAAAGAAATCAGGATTTTGAATTTACTTCTATTGCTTATTTCTTCAGGGACAATGGTCGGTTTGTCTCTAAAAACATAGTTTATCAAATCCAAGGCTGGACCTGTCATAAAAGTAGTGACCAAGGCCATAATCACCATCATGGTAAAAATCTGAGTGGACAAAACGCCTAAATCATAACCAATGTTCAACACCACCAACTCCATTAAGCCCCTTGTGTTCATTAAAGCACCTATAGAGAGACTATCTTTCCAATTATGTCCCACTACCTTTGCCGCCAATGCACTTCCGAAAAACTTACCCACAACAGCAACCAAAATAATTAGCCCAGTAATTTCCCATAAATGTGGATCATCAATCAGTCCAACTTGAGTTCTTAAACCCGTAAAAACAAAGAATAAAGGAAGCAAAACAATCACCGAGACATCCTCTACTTTTTCGATAAAAATATTTCTAAACTTATTATTTTCAGGCATAATTGCTCCAGCCATAAAAGCACCAAACAAAGCATGAATCCCAATTAGCTCAGTAACATAAGACGATAACAACAAAGTCAAAAAGAAAATCGCCACAACGGGTTTATTCAAACTTTCTCTTGTGCTATTCAAGTCCCCTACTTTTTTAAGAAAAGGACGAACCACTTTCAACATCAATAAAACATAAAACACAGCCATCGCCATTACATAGAGTGAACTAGTAAAGGAACCTGCTTTTACAATAGCAATTACAGCTGCTAAAATACACCAAGCTGTAACATCATCGGCGGCGGCGCAGGTAATAACAATAGACCCTAATTTAGTTTTATGAATCCCGCGTTCCTGCACAATTCTTGCCAAAACGGGAAAGGCTGTTATACTCATGGCTATTCCCATAAATAATCCAAAGGACGCAAATTCAACCCCAGAAGGAGCAAACGAATGATACATGAAATATGCCAATCCAATACCAAGTGCAAATGGAATGATAATACTAGCATGACTAATCACAACGGCATCGTGTGCTTTGTTTTTCAACGCTTTCAAATCCAGTTCCATTCCGATAACAAACATGAAAAAGATCAAACCAATTTGACTTAAAAACTGTAAATTGCCCAAAGAATCTTTAGGGAATAACAAAGCCGAATATTCCGGAAAATACATCCCTATCAGTGATGGTCCTAAAACAATACCGGCAATAATTTCACCAATTACGGATGGCTGTCCAATTTTTCTGCATATCCAACCAAAAAAACGAGCCACCAAAATAATGGTTATGATTTGGACCAAAAGAATTGCCAAAGGATTTTGCAAATTGTGACCCATCGAGGTTACAAAATCATCCCAATGACCGCTACCTGTTTGCTTAGAAATTATATTTTGACCAATTTCCAGCGTTTTCCCTTTTAGAATAATCCAATAGATCAAAGCCGAGAACCCGCCTATAATGGTTAAATAAAAAAAAGAATTTTTGACATTCTTCATACGACATTTTTTAAATTAATTTAATTTCAATGCAAATATGAGAACCCATTTTTAAAGTATAAAACGATTTGGAATCTAATTTTGACTACATGTAACAAGAGCGTAAAACTTTGTAATAAGTTAGATTTTCACTTTCGTCAAAAATTCAGAACGATACGTTTCGCTTAAAACCAAGACGATTGGTTTTCCTTTATTTTCATCAAGAGAGAGTGTAATTTCATTATGATTGAAAAACTGCACTGCCTTTATTGCAACGATTTCTTTTTTATTCACCCTACAAAAATCCGTATTGGGAAGTAGATTTAATAATGAACCGAAATTGATGTTTTTAAGTATCAAAAGACTACCGTCTAGTAAATGTACTTCCTTGTCTCTACTATCGACCAATGCTGTTTTAACGAATTGAATCTGGTCAAAATGCAGCAATGCCTTTCCCTTATCAGTATTCAGATGAATAAACTTCTTTGAAGTATCTTGTATATGGACTCGCTCTATAGCTTTAGCAACGGCTTTTTCCAAGCGTTCTTTTGTAACTGGCTTAGTGATATAATCTACGGCGTCAATATCAAAAGCTTCGGCCGCGTAATTCTTGTAGGCAGTGGTAAAAATAACCAATTTATTTTGAAGCAAATGTGCTAAAGTTAACCCATCAATCCCCGGCATTTCGATATCCGAAATACACAAATCAAAATCGAGTTTGGGAACTTCGTCGAGTAATTTATGCGGATCATTAAAGGCTTTTACAATTTCTAACCCTGGAATTTGCTCACAAAGCATTTTCAGGTAAGTCAATCCAGGTAATTCATCGTCAAGCAGTAAACATTTGATTTTTGTAGTCAAGTAGATTGATTTTTAAATGCGCAATATAAATGTCATTTTCGACAAATTTATCCAATTTGAACTGATTTTTGTATATAATATTCAATCGTTGTTCTAATGTTGTTGCGCCAATTCCGCTACGTTCTTTTTTCAATGCTTTTTTCTCCGAAATTTTATTGGAAACTGTCAAATAGAAACAATCATCCTTAAATTCAAATAGTATCGAAATAAAGGCATCGGCACTTTGCAAATCGGCATGTTTAAAGGCATTTTCTATCAAATCAATCGAAATCAGCGGAGCCAGAAGATTTTGCTCATACAGTTTTTCCCCGTCATTAATCCTCGTTTTTACTTTCAGTTCAAAAAGCGGACTTACCTTGATTTTATTAATTTCAATCAAATTGAGAGCAAATTGAATTTCTTCTTTTGGCGAAACAAACTTTTTTTGACTTTCGTACAAAATGTAATCCAAGACATTCGCCAATTTATCCAAGGCAAAATAAGTTTGGTAGGCATGTGACTGAATTGAATTGAGAATATTCTTGAAAAGATGCGGATTAAGCTTGGATTCCAATGTTTCCAATTGCAGATTATTGACTTTCATTTCGAGTAAACTAAATTGCTCTTCAATATTTTTTTTGGCTTTGCCAGATTCCAACAATCGATAGACAAGATAACAAAGCAGTACAATAAATACCAGAATAATTACCAGTAACACATATACTATGCTATTGTATTCTTGTACATTATCCATTTTATATTTGATTTAAAATAATTAAAAAAGTTTTTATATTTAATTTACAGAGACAAATTTCAATCCAATTATAGATGATATCAAAGTGAATAAGAAGAAAAGTCTCCAGAAAGTTGCGGGCTCTCTGAAAACAAAAATACCAACCAAAACAGTTCCTACTGCCCCAATTCCTGTCCATACAGCATAAGCGGTACCAATTGGCAAGGTTTGGGAAGCCTTGTATAATAAAGCCATGCTAACAGAAAGTGCTACAAAAAAACCAACCATCCACAAAGTAGATGTCATTCCGGAAGTTTCTTTGGCTTTGCCCAGACAAGTGGCAAAACCAACTTCAAAAAAACCGGCAATGATGAGTAAAATCCAATTCATGATTAAGGCTTTATAATCAACACCGAAGGCACACCACTCAACCATTTACTGCGGGAATCCAATAAGTCCTTCCAACTTTCCAGACCCACAATCATAAGATCTTGTTTGATTAAAAAGTCCTCCGTCAGAATCGATTCGTTATCCAAAATTACATTCGTCGGGAATTTTTGTTGTAACGACTCAATAGCACTTGCAATAACAAAATTCGATTCAACATGACCATTCATATCCAAAAAAGCAACCGTAGCATTATTATTGAATATAATTTTTTGAGCATATTCAATCAGAAAAGAATCCTCAGAACCATATATCGGAATAAAAACCTGATTAACTTCTTTCAAATCTTTATCAATCAAAACCCCTAACGGCATTTTGACTTTCAAAACAATTTGTCTGGTTCTTTCATCAAAAGGTGAATTCACAAATAGCCCTTCTTTTCCCGTGAATTTATCCAACAATCTTTCGGGGTTAATAATTCGGGAAGTGAACCCAATTACTTTGCCCAGCAATGTTCCTTCAAATATGGATTTTCCGAGTCCAACTAATAACAAGTCATAATCCCCTTGATTGGCAATATCAATTATTTCGGTTTCAATATCAATGGTAGCTTTGAAAATAGTAGTGATTTCCTGTTTCAAAATAACTGCTTCTTTCATAATCGGATTAAAACTGCTTTTCTCTTTATCCTCCATGTTGAAAGTATGTACTTCATCGCTCAAAGACAAATGCAATGCCGTAATACTGCAGGTTTCATTTTGCTTTTTAACCAAGCTATGAGCCAATCGCAATAAAGATTTCCCTTTTTCATTATTCCCAAAAGAAATCAAAATTCGATATTTATTTTGACCTGTTTCTTCATCATGGTCAGTAATATCACTAGTCTTAAAAATATAATTAATTAAGTTCAGAGCTGGTCCGGTCATAAAAGTAGTGACTAGAGCCATAATCACCATCATAGTAAAGACCTCGGTGGTAAGTACTCCTAGACCCAATCCGATATTCAAAACAATCAATTCCATCAAGCCTCGGGTATTCATCAAAGCGCCAATAATAAGGCTGTTTCTCCAACTTTGCCCAACAAATTTAGCAGCCAAAGCACTCCCGAAAAATTTACCAACTACAGCAACCAGAATAATAAAACCCGTTACTTTCCATAAATACGGTTCGTTTATCAATCCGATTTCGGTACGTAAACCCGTAAATACAAAGAACAAAGGCAATAACAAAATCACGGAGACATCTTCTACTTTCGAAATAAAAACAGTCCTGAATTTAGGAATATCAGGCATAATGGCTCCCATCATAAAGGCACCAAACAAGGCATGAATCCCAACTAATTCTGTAGCGTACGACGAAATAATCAACAGTAAAAAAAAGATCGCAACGACCGGTTTGCTCAAACTGTCTTTGGCCCCATATAAATCCCCTATTCGTTTCAAGAAAGGTTTTACTAAAAATATCATCACAATCACATAAATCGCAGCCAATGAAATGATATACATTGAACTTTCAAAAGTTCCTGCTTTTACAATAGCAATAACTACAGCCAATAAACACCACGCTGTAATATCATCGGCAGCAGCACAAGTAATTGCGATAGCTCCCAATTTGGTTTTATGCATTCCTCTTTCCTGAACAATTCGTGCCAAAACAGGAAAGGCAGTAATGCTCATGGCAATCCCCATAAACAAACTAAAGGAAAGAAACTTAACGCCCTCTGGGGCAAAACGATTGTATACAAAATAAGCCAATCCAATTCCTAATGCAAACGGAATTACAATACTCGCATGACTGATAACAACCGCTTCTTTAGCTCTGTTTTTCAATACTTTGATATCGAGTTCCATACCAATAACAAACATAAAAAGTATCAGCCCTATCTGACTCAAAAATTTTAAATTCTCTAAGGAATCGGCAGGAAAAAGAGCATGGAAAAAATCAGGAAAATACAATCCCAATAAGGAAGGGCCTAATGCAATTCCTGCGATAATTTCGCCAATTACCGAAGGTTGACCTATTTTTTTAAAAAACCAACCAAAAAGGCGAGCCACAAGAATAATCATTATAATTTGGGCCAATAAAATAGCCAAAGGGTCTTGAACATTATGAATCATCGAAATCAGAAAATCGTCCCAAGAACTGTCGCTTACCACAGGATGAACGATTGTTTTATTTCCCTCAAGATGTTTTCCAGCCTTTATAATCCAATACATTAACGCAGTAAAACCACCCGTAACCCCCAAATAAAACAATGTATTCCTGTACTTTTTCATACTTTTCTTGACTTCTTTACCCCATAAACAAAAGTGCTAATATGAGAATTTCAAATATATAATTTATAATGCACAAATTATCTTATTGTAAACAAAAATAAAGTCAAAAAAATACCTAAATACCAACCAGAAAATCAAAGCACTTTCATGTGATTTCTAACTGTTTTGTGTACATTTGCATGCATTTTAAAACATATATGAAAAAGAAATTAACTGTTGGGTTTTGGGAAACTATAGCCCGCATTGTACTTAAAAACAGAATAACTATACTAGGGGTTATCCTTGCTTTGACCATTTTTCTGGCTTTTCAATGGAAAAATTTGGCCATGACGTATACCGAAGCTAATTTACTTCCTAAAAAACATATCGTAAATAAACAGTATCAAGACTTCTTGAATAAATTTGGAGAAGAAGGAAATCTTATAGTTATTGGCTTCAAAGACAAGACGTTTTTTACTCCCAAAGCATTTGCAGCCTGGAACGAATTAATGACGGGTTTAAAAAATTCTAAAGAAGTAGAATTGGTTGTTTCCTTGAATGACCTAAAAAAACTTGAAAAAGATACGGTTGCACAAAAATTCAAATTGATTCCTCTTATTGATCAAAATCAAGCAACGAATTCCGAATATCTTCAAAAAATAAAATTCGAATTATTTCATAATCTTCCTTTTTATGAAGGTTTGTTATTCAACAAAGAATCCGGAAGTATCCGTTCCGCAATTTACCTCAATAAAAAAATTGTAAACACCGCTTCCAGAAAAACATTCATTTTAGAAAATTTAGTACCGAAAATTGATAAGTTCGAAAAAGCAACAGGAATTGACCTTCGTGTTTCGGGCATGCCTTACATTCGAACCATCAATGCCGAAAACATGAAAGGTGAAATTGGTTTGTTTATTGGTGCCGCTTTATTTATAACGTCATTAATTTTCTTTTTATTCTTCCGTTCGTATCGAGCTACTTTTATCTCGATGTGTATTTTGATTATTGGTGTAATGTGGTCTTTTGGGACATTAGGTTTGTTTCATTATAAAATCACAATTCTTACCGCTATCATTCCGCCATTGATTATTGTTATTGGAATTACAAACTGTATTTTCCTGATCAACAAGTACCAACAGGAAATAAAAACACATCAAAATCAGGCCAAAGCTTTACAACGTGTAATTTCGACAATTGGGGTTTCTACCTTAATGACCAACTTGACTACTGCTGCTGGATTCGCCACTTTCATGATTACCGGAAATGATTTGTTATTTGAATTTGGTCTTGTAACTTCCATAAACGTAATTATTGTTTATTTACTCACTCTTGTTATTGTACCAATAGTGTATAGTTTCATGGACGTTCCAAAAGAAAAACATTTGCTTCATTTAAGTAAAACCTATATCTCTGCATTATTAAATTGGGTAGAAAGTGTCGTAAAAAACCATCGTAAAATGATCTATATTATTTACGGATTATTATTGATTTTTAGTGTAATTGGAGTTTCCCAAATGAAAGTTTCAGGAAGCTTAATAGGCGAAATGCCAAAAACGGCCTCTTTTTTTAAAGACATTATCTTTTTTGAAAAAGAGTTTAATGGGGTAATGCCTTTAGAAATAATGATTGACACCAAACACAAAAAAGGGGTCATGAAATTATCAACAATGAAAAAGATGGATGAATTGCAAAAAACCATTGCCGAGATTCCAGAATTATCAAAACCAGTTTCTGTTGTTAATTTGGTAAAATATTCTAAGCAGGCTTATTACAATGGCAACCCTGAATATTACGAATTGCCAACTTCACAAGAACAAGCATTTATATTATCATATGCCAAAAATGCTACCAAAAACACTAAAGGCAATTTAATGAAAAGCTATGTGGATTCCACTGGACGATATGCCCGAATCACAACTTTCATGAAAGACATTGGAACAGGGGAAATGGCAAAAGTAGAAGGGAAATTAAGATCCAAAATAGACAAAGTTTTCCCAAAAGAGCGCTATGAAGTTACCCTAACCGGAAAAGCATTAGTTTTCCAAAAAGGAACTTCTTACCTTATTGACAACCTTATCGAATCGCTTATTTTTGCAATTTTCCTAATTGCGGGATTAATGGCTTACTTGTTCCGTTCTGCCAAAATGGTAATGGCATCTGTCATTACGAACATTCTGCCGCTTTGCATTACATCGGGATTGATGGGGTATTTTGGCATTCCATTAAAACCTTCTACAATATTGGTATTCAGTATTGCTTTTGGTATTTCTGTAGACAATGCCATTCAGTTTATGGCCAAATACCGTCATGATTTGAATCTTTATAATGGTAAAATAAAAAAATCAGTATTTAGTGCCTTGAGAGAAACAGGAATCAGTACTTTTTACACTTCAATTGTATTGATTATAGGATTTGCCACTTTCACATTGTCAAGCTTTAGCGGTACGATAGCACTTGGCGGACTGATTTCATGCACCTTGATGTTTGCTATGTTTGCCAATTTATTGGTTTTACCCGCATTGGTATTGACATTCGAAAAAAAGAGGACAAAGAAAGAAGAATTGGAGCATACACATTAATCAGCAATATTTTTATTTCAAAAGGCATATTTATAATAAAATAACTAGTTGTTTTTATTATAAATATGCCTTTTGAAATCAGTTTGATTTTATTGGTTTAATTCAATACTAAAAAGATTTTTCTTTGTAATCTGGCAGTTTATAAATTAATTCCTGGATTATCATAAGCCAAAATGTATTAAGAAACATTGTAAGAGTTGTAACAGCCAATGTTATTTGATAAGTATAAATCCCCACAAGTTGCAAAGAAGATGCCAAGGTCATCAAAACAAAACTAAATTCTCCAATTTGTGACAAAAGTGCTCCTCCATACAAACTATCGCGCCATGAGTTTTTTGTAAGTTTAAAAAGTATAGCATTGATCAGGCTATTTATAAAAAGCACAGCAACTGAAACCCATATTATAGTCCCAATATTTTCAATAAAAAACTTGATATCAAGCTGAACACCTACTGCAAGAAAGAAGAAAGCCATAAAAAACACTCTGAAAGGAATTAGGGATTTACCTAACCAATGTGTCGCCTTGTCGTGTCCAATTAGAACACCGGCGATAAAAGCTCCAAATGCAGGAGACAGTCCAAACCACTCACTAATCCATGCCATACCAAAACAGATGCTGAAACCAATGAAAACCTGCAATTCATGATCGGCAATAATTTCTCTTCGCATAGGGATTGAGAAAAGTTTTTTACTGATCGCCGCTTTCAAAAACAGAATGATCAATGCGCCTCCTACGCAGACTTTTATCAATTCTACAGATGAAATATTATTTCCTGACATAAAATTCAACGTCAATATCATGGGAACCACGAGTATGTCCTGCATCAATAAAACGCCACAGGTAATAATTCCAAGCTGACTTTTAATCTCACCGGTCTTTGCCAAATATTGAAACACAATCGCAGAACTACTCAAACTTATTATGAAAGCCGTCAAAATTATAGTCGACATCTTCCATTCTAAATATGACCCAACAATATACATACAAATAAAACTAAGTACAATCTGTACCAATGCAATTAAAAGAGGCTTGTAAAAATTATGCGATAGATAATGAAGATCGATTTCATTGCCGATGGAGAACATTAGAAGCACAATCCCAATTTGCCCCAATTCTGAAATCACTTCGGGTTCATAAATGACGTTAAATACTTGAGGCCCCAATAGCAAACCTGCTATAATGTAAGCAATAAAATAAGGCTGCTTTAATCGTCGCAAAAGCAATATCAATAATAAAACCGTAAAGGACAGCACAGCTATCCCGGAGAATAATTGTGACAACATCTGTGTGTGTTTTATAATGAAGAAAGCTGCCTAAAACAGCAGCTTTCAAAATAGTTAATTAATGAGAATTTATGAGATTTCAATCATTCGTGGAGGTCTTGGTTTTGCCTCTTCACGTTTTGGGATGGACAATAATAAAAGTCCATTTTCATAACGAGCAATTATTTTATCCTCGTCCACTACGTTTTTAGGCAATTCAAAACTTCTCTGAAATGATTGGTAACTAAATTCTCTACGACTGTAATTTTCGTTCCCAGTTGTTTTTTCATTTTCTTTCACCGAAGAAATCGTTAATTGGTTTGCATCAAGTGTAATCTTGAAGTCATTTTTATCCATACCTGGAGCGGCGACTTCCACCTCATAGTTGTCCGCAGTCTCTTTGATGTTTACAGAGGGTAGCGTTGTACTAGTTGTTGAAAAATTGTTATTTTCCCAATTGAAAAAATCACGGCCAAAAATATCATCAAAAAACAAACGATGTAAAGCTGGGACTTGACCTCCATTTCTTTTAATAAGATTCATAACTGTTTTACTTTTAAAATTGTTAAACAAAAAATTATTTTAAACTTGCGCAAGTTATATACCGAAAAACAAAAAATATGCCATTTGAAAAATATGTCATTTTTTCAGAATTGAGTTGAAAAAATGTCAGATAGTTATATACCATTACTATAACCTCAATTATCTAGCGTTAAAAAACAAAAAAATAATATTCTTTTTTTACTTCAATCAATATATCTAAAATCGAAAAATAAACCCTAACCATTATTTTTTATTTTTCTTTTTATATACATTCTCAATTGAGTTTGAAATGTCATATTTTTACTTTCGCTCTAAAAAGTAAAAGACATAGCTGGTAGCAGGAAATCGAAGATTCAACGAAGTTAAATAACCTCTGATTACTCCATTGCTCACAATGACAATTTGAAACAAAACCTTTATATTTGCATTTAGATTAAAACACTGATTTTTGTTTTAATCTAAAATCATCCCGATACTTATTGGGACTAAAATCTAAAATTAAAATGAGACACACAAAAGTTAAAGACTTACTAAACAGTACAACGACGTTACCCGAAATCAATGCAAAAGGTTGGGTTAGAACTTTTAGAAACAATCAGTTTATCGCTTTAAATGATGGTTCTACCATTAATAACATACAATGTGTTGTCGATTTTGAGAATACGCCAGATGAAACTTTGAAAAGAATTACAACTGGTGCAGCGATTTCGGTAACTGGAAGCTTAGTGGAAAGCAAAGGTGCGGGACAAAAATATGAGATTCAGGTAAACAAACTAGAAATCCTTGGTGACTCGGATGCAGAGAAATTCCCAATGCAACCAAAGAAACACTCTTTGGAATTCTTGCGTGAAAATGCGCATTTGCGTGTGCGTACGAATGCTTTTGGAGCGATTATGCGTGTGCGTTCGGTTTTATCATTTGCTGTTCACAGCTATTTTCAACAGAAAGGTTTTGTTTATGTAAATACACCAATCATCACCGGATCGGATGCTGAAGGTGCAGGTGAAATGTTTAAAGTTACCGCTTTGCCATTTGACAACACACCAAGAACCGAAGACGGAAAAGTGAATTACAAAGAAGATTTTTTTGGTAAAGAAACGAATCTTACAGTTTCCGGTCAATTGGAAGGCGAAACTTTTGCAATGGCTTTAGGTCAGATTTATACTTTTGGACCAACGTTTAGAGCGGAAAACTCGAATACTTCTCGCCATTTGGCTGAGTTCTGGATGATTGAACCCGAAGTGGCTTTCAATGATTTGAATGACAATATGGATCTTGCCGAAGATTTCATTAAATATGTAGTAAAATATGCGGTGGATCACTGCGGTGACGATTTGAAATTCCTGGAAGGTCGTTTGACGGAAGAAGAAAAATCAAAACCACAGGCTGAAAGAAGCGAAATGCCTTTGTTGGAAAAATTAGGTTTTGTTATGGATAACAATTTCAAACGTGTTTCGTACACCGAAGCGATAGATATCCTTAGAGATTCTACTCCAAACAAAAAGAAAAAATTTCAATATATTATTAACGAATGGGGAGCTGATTTACAATCGGAACACGAGCGTTATTTGGTAGAGAAGCATTTTAAATGTCCGGTAATCTTGTTTGATTATCCAGCCAATATCAAAGCGTTTTACATGCGTTTGAACGAAGACGGAAAAACAGTTCGTGCGATGGATATTCTTTTCCCTGGAATTGGAGAAATCGTAGGAGGTTCCCAAAGAGAGGAACGTTTTGATGTTTTGGTTGAAAAAATGAAAGCCTTAGGAATCGAAGAAGAAGATTTATGGTGGTACTTGGATACTAGACGATTTGGTTCGGCAGTTCACTCTGGCTTCGGACTTGGATTTGAAAGATTGGTGCTGTTTGTAACTGGAATGACTAATATTCGTGACGTAATTCCTTTCCCAAGAACACCAATGAATGCTGAATTTTAATAAAGAGTTGATGGTTGATGGTTGACGGTTTTTAGCCAACAACCATTAACCAATAACCAACAACTATAAATATGCTAAAGCAGTTTTTAAATTTAAAAATATCACAGAAATTATCTCCACAGCAAATTCAGCTGATGAAGTTAATTCAGTTGCCTACGCAAGCATTTGAACAGCGATTGTTGGAAGAAATGAATGAAAATCCTGCTTTGGAATCTGGAAAAGAGGAGGACATTTATGAAAAAGACGAGTACGACACAGAACAATATGACGACTATGACGATTCGGAAGCAGATAGAGTCGAAGCCGAAGACATCAATATAGACGAATACCTAAACAGTGACGACACTCCCGATTACAAAACGCAGGCCAACAATTACAGCGATGACGATGAAACTAAAGAAACGCCATTTGCCGCAACGGTAAGTTTTCATCAGGACCTCATCAATCAGTTAAACACGTTCATTCTGAATGATGAAGAACGTGACATTGCCGAATTTCTGGTGGGAAGCATTGACGATATGGGATATATCCGAAGAAGCGTTTCTGACTTAGTCGATGACATGGCCTTCACTCAAGGACTTTATACAACTGAAAAACAAGTTGAAGCCATATTGCATATCATTCATGAGTTGGAACCCACAGGCGTTGGAGCACGAGATTTGCAGGAATGTTTATTGCTCCAATTAAAACACAAAACCCCAACAGAATCAGTTGACTTAGCCACTGCTATTATCGAACAACAGTTTGATGCTTTTGTGAGAAAGCATTACGATAAATTGATTCAGAAATTTTCTATTTCTAATGAACAGCTTAGAAATGCCATTCACGAAATCGAAAGACTCAATCCGAAACCAGGAGGCTCATTTTCTGGAAACAACAAAATTACAGAAAACGTGGTTCCTGATTTTACCATTCGTATTGTAGATGGAGAATTAGAACTCACCTTGAATGGCAGAAATGCACCTTCATTACACATTTCCAAAGATTATCAGGAAATGATGCAAACGTATAAAGAATCGAAAGACAAGTCACATTCACAAAAAGATGCCGTACAATTTATCAAACAAAAACTGGATTCTGCCAAATGGTTTATTGATGCTATAAAACAACGTCAAGACACTTTATATGTCACAATGAATGCCATTATGCATTATCAAAAAGACTATTTGTTTGATGGTGATGAAACGCGCTTGAAACCAATGATTCTAAAAGACATTGCCGACATGGTAGGCCTTGACATATCAACGGTTTCCAGAGTCGCCAACAGTAAATATGTAGAAACCCCCTATGGCACAAAACTAATCAAAGAATTCTTTTCGGAAGCCATGAAAAACGATCAGGGCGAAGATGTTTCTACACTTGAAATTAAGAAAATTCTACAGAACACCATTGAAGAAGAAGACAAGAAAAATCCTCTACCAGATGATCTTTTGGCCGAAATGCTCAAAGAAAAAGGGTATCCAATTGCTCGAAGAACGATTGCAAAATACCGCGAACAACTGGAAATACCTGTTGCAAGAATGAGAAGAAAGCTATAATTACAATTCGTTTTTTCGTTGTCGTTTAACGTAAAAACCCTTCAAACCCACATTGAAATTGAAAAAGATACTTCCCTTATTTTCCTATGTTTTCCATCCGATATTCACACCGGTACAAGCTTGTTTTTTCTATTTCCTATTCCACATAGCCGATTTCAAAATAGAATTAATTACCACCTTTTTTTTACAAATAGCAGTTGTAACCATTATGATTCCGATGGCGCTGTATTATTTACTGAAATTCACCGGCAAAGTAGATTCTGTAATGATAGCCAATTTGGAACAACGTAAAATACCACTAGTATTTCAAAGTTTTTTAATCATTATATTACTGCGAAAAACAATCTCATTACAATATTACCCTGAATTGCATTTTTTCTTCTTAGGCGCTTTGTTTAGCACCTTATTAGCCCTTGGTTTATTATACCTCAAAACCAAAGCGAGTTTGCACATGCTTGCTATTTCAGCATTAACTGTTTTTGTTTTCGGATTGAACATTCACTTGCAAATGGGAAGTATCTATTTAGTGCCCTTTTTGCTATTAATGAATGGTTTTGTCGCTTCTTCTCGCTTGGTAATGCAAGCACATAGCCCAAATGAATTAATTATCGGAATACTGTTGGGCAGCATTCCTCAGCTAGCCTTCCTTTTTTTATGGCTATAAAATATAGTATATAAGACCAAGACTCAAAGCATTCATATAAATACGCTCTGAATTTATTTGGGCACTCGATTTAAAAAAAGAATTCAAACCATAATATACTTGTAGATTAAAAGCACTATAACCCATAGAGATATAAACTCCATAGAGAAATTCATTAAAATCATTATTATTTTTTATAACGATTTTTTCAATTCCATCATCATAAACCGACTTATCGGCCAATAAATAACTAACTTTAAAACCTCCATATATCCTAAAAAACTGATATGTCGCAGGAGTTGAGTTACGCCATCTAACTTCAATTGGAACTTCTAGCCTTAATTGTTCAAATCTGTTTTTATCAAAATAAACAGTGGACGGTATCACCCCATAAATAGGCTCCTGATTGCTCCCCACAATGGCCATATCCTGAATATAATTATTAAAAGAAAAGCCAAAACCAGGAGCTATTGCAAAAGTCCTTCTCTTATTTAAAGGCATATCCCTAAGAAAACCTCCTGAAAAACCAAAGGATATTTTATTTTGAGACACACCAGCAGGCTTGTTTATAAGCGAATTATAATTAACCCCGATATAAAACTGATCCTCTCTATACAGACTATCAACCTTAATATGCAAAGTATCTATTGAGAACACAGCCTCTTGAGAAGATACTCTAAAAAATGATAAAAAAAGTAAACAACCAAGAAATAATCGCATCATTATCCTGTGAGTTAAATTAAAATCCAGTTTATATAAAGTATTTTAAGAGTTATAACTTTTAAAATACACGTACAAATATAAGATTTTGATAGTTTGATACTGCTTTTTAAAAATAAATTAAAGACAATCACAGAAAGTAAGATACTGCTTTTTAAACATAAAAAAAACGCTTCGATTCGGAAGCGCTTAAATACATTCTATTTATGTAATGTTCTTATATAAAACTGCAAATTGCTTATAATACCTTACAAACATAATAACCTCTAAATTCATATCAAGAACATCCTCTTCTTTAATAATACTGGCAAGTTCATTGATACAAATAGCACTACTATTTGTCTCTTCAACCAAAACAGGTTTTTCCCTTATTAAAACACAATTAATAATATCACCATAACTACTATGTGATGATAAAAATTGTGAGCAATTCTCTTCCATCTTACCTGTCTTAACAACAGACTGCGCTTTTGTGGTATTAAAGAAAAGAATAAGCAATACAAATATGATTGAATTTGCACAAGCAAACCCGAATAAAGTAGTTTTAAACATCTTCGTCAGCGGTTAAGTTAAATTTGTTTTGGAATAACAAACATAACATAAAATTTAAAGAACAGCCCTATAAACATAGGCCTAACTACAAAAATATCGACAAAATACACCTATAGGTACTTTTACGCGCTATTTATACTACAGTTTAAAATTAAAAAAAACCGTATTCTGCTACTAAGAGCGAAATACAGTTTTTGTTCTGGCAGAGAGGAAGGGATTCTATTCTCTTTCGAAAGCACCGTATTTATTGGGCTTTCATGCCTTATCAAAATGAGTGCACCGAATTATGCACCCTTTTTTTTGACTCAATTTGATTACTTGTATTGACAGCTCAAATTTAATCAAATTATATGGATTTTTTCAAATTATCAAATACAAAATGACATCAAGAACAAGACTTTTTTAAACAATTTACCCAATAATATGAGGCTCTACTTGTTCATATTTTAGACTGGTGTATTGACAGAATTCATCAATGCTCAGGAGTTGGTTTTCAAGCTTGTTGAGGTCGGTTCTTATTTTTTGCATCATTCTTATGCTTTGGCGATAACTTTTGCCAGTTATACGCTGTATGTCCTTTGGATAAATACACACTCTCTTTACTTCGGTTTTCATACTCTATCTATAGCTTTGATTAGGCTTTGAGTAACCTAAAACCTTAATTAGGATTTAGGTTTTTCCTTTTTTAAAAATAAGAAATAATTTCTTTGTTTTGGAAGCGGTGATTTACTTCAATTCATGGTAGCCAGAACGGCTATTTATGTCAATTTCTGCCATTTATGTTGCATAGCGTCAAATGGAATACCCTACCCTTTTTTATTTGTTTTAATCTCCTAAAATTTGTCTCCTAATCAATCGAAAGATGTTGCAACAGGATGATGATTGAGAGAGTTTTAAACGAAAAATTAATCTAAATTTTAGGAATTATGGCAAGACAGAAAGGCATAATCAAATTGAAAGGTACCATCGGGGATATTACCTTTTACAAAACAAAGGACGGTCATTTGGCCAGGGAGAAAGGCGGTATCGATGCGAGCAGAATTGCGAGCGATCCTGCGTTTCAGAGAACCCGAGAGAACGGTTCCGAATTCGGCCGAGCCGGCAAGGCCGGAAAAATATTGAGAACGGCATTGAGAACCTTGCTTGTCAATTCAGCGGATGGCAGAATGGTCAGCCGATTGACTCAGGCCATGGTTAAGGTGATCCAGGCGGATGCAACCAACGACAGGGGATTGCGTAACGTGATTGACGGGGAAGCAGAATTGCTTGTCGGTTTTGAATTCAATATCGGGGGGAAATTAGGGACTACCTTGTTTGCTCCATTTGTTGGAGGTATTGACCGAGTTTCGGGTGACATCACGGTGGATATTGCCCCTTTTGTCCCGCTGAACATGATTTCCGCTCCGAGGGGAACCACGCATTTTAAAATCATTTCTGCAGGTGCCGAGATTGATTTTGAGGCGGAAACTTTTGTGGTGGCCAATTCAGAAACGGCTATTCTCCCTTGGGATGCAAATCCAACAGTGGATATCAACCAAGTGAATGCGGTAACCGCAAACAGCACAAAGCCGTTGTTTTTGGCTTTGGGAGTGGAGTTTTACCAAGAGGTTAACGGGAAAATGTATTCGTTGAAAAACGGAGCTTACAACCCATTGTCATTGGTTCAGGTTAGCGGAGCGTAGTATGGTTTTGATATTGAACAGAACTTATTTTCCCGAAGGGACACAGGGTACTTTAGAATGGAACGGCACAATAGTTTGTCATGCCATCGAGTTGCCCTGGTTGGAAAACCAACAACGAGTTTCCTGCATCCCCGAGGGAGAATATGTTTTGCGGAAGCGGTTTAGCCCGCAAGTTTCAATGGCATTTGCATTTGAGAAATGTTCCGGGAAGAGATTTAATTTTAATCCATCCCGCCAATGACGCCAAAAGGGAATTATTGGGTTGCATCGCTCCCATAACAAAACATACTGGAATCGGCAAGGGAAGTCTTTCCCGAAAAGCTATGGAAAAGCTGAAAGCTTTGGTTTATGAAGCGTTAGATCGCAATGAAGAAGTAAAATTAATTGTCCAATCAAATCCTTTGACTCCGCTCAGGACGACAAGGCACAAAAACAAGTAGAAAAATTATGAATATAATTCACAGAGTAAACGCGCCCACCCCGAAGTTTTTTAGGCTTTTGAGAAGTATTGGATTGGCTATGCTGGCCATTAGCGGAAGTGTTATTGCAAGTCCAGTGGCTTTGCCAGTTGCGATTGTTACTGTTGCAGGATATGTGGCGGTAGCTGGTGGCGTTATTTCCGCGGTAAGCCAAATCACCGTTGACAATTCGTCACGCTCTGCGCAGGCTAATAAAGAAAACCAAAATAAGGCACGAGATGGAGACTAATATATCCCTCCGAATTGGAACCGCATCAGGAACGTTTTTGAGTATTATACCCAACATCCTTTCTGAAGATATTGTAAAAACTATTATCTTAGCGGTAGTGGGAGCGACTGTGAGTTTTACGGTTTCGCTTCTTTTAAAATGGTTGACAAAATTTAAAAATAAATAATCCGGTTTTGATTGGTAACCTTTTCCGGAGAATGAGAAAGCCTGATCCTAATTGATCAGGCTTTTTTTTGTTTAACGTTACGTGGCTGGATTATACGATACTGCTGTTAGTAAACATTGCTAGTATGGTGATAATAAAGGGTATTTGCTAAAGTTATTGATTTGTCCTTTAGTAATTTTTTGGATTGTTTCCAATAATTCTGCATTACAATTTTCTCTATAAACCGGGTATACAGTCCCTTTAAATTCTATATTATTCTCTGTTGGCACAGTAAATTCAACATAACTCAAAACCACTCCAAATTTGCTATCCGTTTTGAATATTTCGAGAACATCATTAAAACTTAACTTCGGTCGAAATTCAGGTTGATTAGCATAATGAGCAATTTGGGTTACCTCGATTAATAAAGCGGTATTTTCATTAGCATATTTTTTTTTATTTTTATCCCGAAAACTACTTAACAATCTTTTGTCACCGTTTAGTTTATTTGATTCAGGCGAAAATCTTACAGTAGTTAACTCGAATCCGCAATTATTTAGAAAAAAATCAGGTTCTTTTTTATTATGATCACCAAATTTAAATTCCATGTTATATTCGACTGCAGTTGAAATTAGGTTTGCACATTGTATGGTTTCAAATATGAAGCCATTAACGGATAAATCAGCATTTTTTACTATTTTTTTCAAATAAAAAGTATAGAGTTCTTCACTATGTTCTTTTATATCCATTAATGCTAACCCAAGTACTCGAAGTTTATGTCGTAATATTTGTTGATCAAATTCGTGAGTTGACATCGCAAGACTGACCATCATTGAAATGGGATGCTTTAAATTATTTAGGTCAATTCCTAAACTAGTTTTGTAGAATTCAATAATGTTTCCCATCCGATTCTGTAGCAATGTTTTTAAACTGGCATATATGTGTGACCGAATCATACAAATTAGCCAAATATAGATTGGCAGGATATCAACCCTTTTTTGCTAATTTACAAAATTATATGTTTTCATTTCTTTTAAAGTGGATAACTGAATTTAAAAATAAATAATCTGGTTTTGATTGGTAACCTTTTCCGGATTATTTTAAAAAGCTTAGTCGGAAGACTAGGCTTTTTTACATTATAAAAATTAATGTTTATTAGGTGTTATTTAAAATGTATATTTGTTATTCCAATACGAGTATTAGTAGTTCTTAGTGTTTTGTCAGTAGTTCTTTTTAGATGTCCTCAGGTTACATTTTTCCAATTTGCCCTTGGTGGAATAACAGTTTATAACTATATTAAAAATCTTGAAGTAATGAATGAAATAGGAATTTTTTTGAAAAGGTGGATTTGGGTTAACGCGGGCAGTCCAAAAGTAAAAAAACAAAACTTTCAAAACCATAGATATGAATATATTGCAGTTAACTCTCAGGTTCGATCCCTGACTGTCCACATATCCTAAATAGAAAAGCCTAGTCATAATAAACGACTGGGCTTTTTTTTGTTTTTACCTCAACTGATTTTGGAGCAATGCCCATTTTAGTTTTTCAATCTGTTCCACTGTTTTTGTATAGTGATTTTGAAGCGCTTCCAGTTGCTGGATGCGCTGGATAAAATCTAGATGTTTTTGATGTTGCTTATAGGCTTTGAGCACCTCATCGCGGAAACAGCTTTTAAAAGTGGTAATTCTGACAAATGGAATTACAGATCCTATTTGATATTGGTGCCAAAAGTTGGATTTCCAAAGGAAATAGGCAATCCAATATAGGTTTTCGGTTTCCTCTTCAGTTTTAACGGTAATCAAAAAGCAATTCGGACAGCTTTCTTTTAGAGGCTTACCTGCATTTTTTCCTTTGCTTAAAATAAAAAAGTGTGGTTGGGTAATTGGTCTTTGAGGCTGGTGCGTCAGTACGTTGTGAAAAGTCATAATTCTGGATTTAAAATTATGCTCTTGCTCGCTTTTCAAGCTTCGCTTATACATTTGAAAAGAAAAAAAGAAAAAAAAGAAAGTCATCTCTCTAGTGGAGGTTTCAAAAGAAGTCAAGTTTTTTTGATAAAATACAACCCGAATGGGTGGAGATTTTATCAAAAACCCGCAGGGCTTGAACTTTACTTTTTGAAACCGGAACTTACCTTTACTTTCTTTTTTTTTATTTTTTTTTTAGCAGGATGCTTCTTAGAATGGTTGCAAATGTTCTTATGAAATCGGCAATTAACACCCCCAAGCACCGCAAGGAGCAAGAAAAAGTGGTGCCCCTTTTTCTGGGGCAAGGAACTTTTTCTTGCGGATGAGGAGCGCAGTGGCGGGGTTGCGGTAATCGAACTGCTACCATAGACGCGGGAGTACAGCGGAGGCACGGAGCGAAACGAAGCGGATATGAGCGTGAAACGGCGGGGCAACTATAAAATCAGCCCCGCTTTTTCTGCGGGGCGTTCCTTAATTCAGGGCAAAGCGAGCTACGACAGCGAACGAAAAAATGATTGAATTCAAATCGGTTTTATTTTTGCAATAATGTCCTGAGATATTAAAAACGCAGTCGTAGGGAGTGGTGCCAACCCCGATGGCTGTGCGAAGGAGCAACCGCCAAAAAACTAGGGGCGACAGACATAATACTGCTGAAGGAATGGAGCTGAATGGAGTGTGACTGCGTAGTTTACGAAGCTGGCACGCGGAGTGAAGCGCAATGAATGAAGTTGTATTGTGGATGTAGTAGCCCCGCCGAACGGAGGAAGAGAACGTGTGGAGATGAGGGCGAGGAAGCGTAGTGGTGGCCTGCCCTTTTTTCAGGGCTGGCCGACGCTATGCTGACGAGTGGACTGTGGAATGGAGGAAGGAGGCTTTTTCTGCCGACGACCGACTGGAACAGCCGAACGGAACAAAGCGAACGACCGGAGAGAGACCGCTTGATTGCCTGCTGTTATTTTTATCGTGAACGTTGTTTTGAAAATTGATTTTACTTTACTGAGGCAATCATCAGAGGATTAAACTCATAAAATACCTGAGTCTTTTGCTTCCGATATCTTTAAAACGTGCTTTTTTTTACAATTTTACAGAAATATTTAAATGAAACTAGATTATGATGAATTTGTAACGACAAAGATGTTGCTTAATTAATTACACTTCTTGCTTAAGCTTTGTAAACCTAGATAAACAAAGGAAATAAATTCGTTCTATTCTCCTTGCTTAACTAAGGTCTAATGTTTTTTAAACATATAAATTGCATTTTTATCTCTTTGTTTTTCACTTATGCGATCCAACAATCCTTCCTCTTGAAACTTATTGACATAGGTGCGAATTGTATTTATATTGATTGCGGTAAATTTTGTCAACTCATCAATTGTGGCTTGGTGATTTAAAAACAAATAATTAAAAATACTCCTTTGAGTTACATTATACCATTCCCAATTTTTTTCAATTTTTTCTATCACAGAGTCATGAATTGTTTTAGAATGTTCGCTTATTTTATTTCGAAGTATCAAATAAACATTTCCGTTTTCTTCTTTGTATTCTGGAATAGATAGCATCGATTTTTCCATCGATTCATAGATTCGAGAAACACCTTCATTAAGTTGTCTTACATATCCCATGTCTTCAAGGACTCTGGCTATTCGTGGATTTCTAGCAAAACGCTCTGTTTTGATATTTTGAATCGTAACTTGTGAAGGAAGGGGGCCACTATTGCTGATTTCTAATCTATCGTTAAAGTGTTTTATATAAATTGCACTCCCCTGTACATTATAAGAACGGTGACACATAGCATTTACAACACCTTCCAACCAAGCCTCTTCTGGATATTCAGGTACTTTTCTAAACTTTCCATCTTCCATATCCAAAAAATAATAATCTCTAAACGAGGCTTTAAGAAAGACTCTCAATTCATTTATAAGTTTTGGAATATTATTTTCAAATCGCTCATCTTTTACCACATTATGGTTTACTCCGGTTAATGCTACTACACCATCATAGCGGATGTAACGAACTGACGCAGAGGGGATATACTTCTCAGGATCTTTTGAAAATAATAATACAGATGCATTTTTTAATGCATAACCATTTTCATTCTTTTTTGCTAAGTAGCGTTTTGTCAAAAGATCAAGAACTTCACCGTTATAATTTAATTTTGCTCTGTATTCTTTCAATAAGTCTTGGTCTAAATCGGCAAAATCTAAATCGTTAACAATCTCTTCCTCAAAGCGTCTTATACTTTTATCATATTCAAGTTTCTTTATTCTATCTCTGTTTAATTTTCTGTTTGTATCCAATACCCTCAAAAACACATCCTCATTATCTTTTCTACAAAAAATACGCTCCAATTCTTGTTCAACGTGAAATAGCAGTATGAGATTTCCATTTACCTCAACTTCCTCAATCTCTATGTTACAAGCTGGCTGAATGAAATCAAAAATCAGTGTTCTGTACCCATCAAGCTTTTCTCCTAAATTCCGCAAATCTTGAAATTCCCCATTATCTGAAACTCCAAAGACTAGAACGCCTCCATCTGCATTGAGCATGCCAATCAATTCTTCAGCAATCTTTGTTGGCTTTATGTCTTTTTCTCCTAATCCTTTACGTTCAAAATACTGATTTTCTTTTTGGGTTCGCAAATACGTTTCTGTGATCATTGAGTTTTTACTCGAAATAGGTACTATATTCATTCTTGCTAATTTAATCTATTTTATTGTTTATTCTTTGAAACCCCTTTATTTTACAGGGTTTTCAACTAGTCCACTTACCTTGCTTAGCGCTATATAAAACTTGCTTATCATTCAAAGTCGTGAAAAACTTTTGGATGTTTGAATTTTTAGGATAAGATTAAAACTGTTTAAATCAATTGGTTCTCATAAATCAGGATTGTTCGGACTGCTAATTGAAAGTTGATTTTGGTCAACAATCAGTCCCTGACTAAAGCACTACTACTTGGCTCTTTTGAATTCAATATGCTTTCCCTCTCCTTGTGAAATGAGTTTTCTTACCGCTAAAGTATAAAATTAAGCCTAAATATATTATCCAAATATTAAAAGTCATCTCAATAAGCAAGAAAACATCTCTCTTCAAGGGTTACCTTTTTACTTTTCCAGGATTAATCGGAGTAAACAAATAATCATATACACTTAAATTTATATTTTATGAAAAAATCATCTTTTCTAACAGCATTATTTTCATTGCTAATTTCATCTATTTACACTCCACTTTATTCACAGGATGAAAAAATTAAGCAAGAAATAATCGCAAAATTTAAAATTTCAGATGGTACAAAAAACGGTGAAGATATAACTCCTTATTTATTAGGACAGAATGCTTATCTAGTGATATATAAAGATCAGGCTACCAAAACAATTTGCATGGCAAATTTTTGGGGAAAGAATGATTCTCAAAGCTATGGATCCATCTATTCAATGGAAGAAAAACACATAAAAGCTGATTCTGAAAATTATGAAGCTGATCAGTTTTTCTTTCAATGGAGTTACACGAATACTTATGACAATAAAAAAGGAACTGCCAAAGTTCAATTACTGAAAGTATATAAACCTCAAGGCATATATTTTAAAATGACCATTATCCCTGAAAATTTAGATGTATTAGTCTATAAAGGATATATGGAGGGTACATTAGATTTAACAGTGTATAATAAATAAATAATTACCACACATACCAAACTCTTATAAATAAAGGATTTTTTTAACCTTCTGAAAAAATAATTAAAACCGAGGGTTACCTTTTTACTTTTCCAGTATTAATAGATATAAACAAATAAACATTAACAATTTTAAATTTACTTCTTATGAAAAATTTCTTATTCCTTATCGCAGTTTTATTTACTACAGCTTTATCTTTTGCCCAAGTTTCTGTTAGCGGTTATTACAGAAGCAACGGGACTTATGTTCAACCTCATCAAAGAACAGCGCCAAATTACACCCGAAATGACAATTACAGTACGATAGGAAATGTGAATCCATACACTGGAGAAGCAGGAACAAAACCGAGAGACGGTTACACAACGACAAGAACTAGTTCTAGTAATTACAATGCTCCTACTTATAGCAATACTAGTACTTATTCGGCTCCTACTTATACTCCCACCTATACAGCACCTACAACAACTTATTCAACTCCAAGTTATAGTACATCCCCAACCATCTATACTGGCCCAAGAGGCGGAACGTATTATATCAACAGCAACGGAAACAAGTCATACGTTAACTAAAATTAAAAAATAGCTCTAAATCAATCATTGTCAATCTATTGTCAATTGTTAGCAAGAGATTGATGTTTTATCAAAATTTAAAAATTACTTAGCATGAAAAAATTCCTCTTCTTATTTGGCATCTTCTTATTATTTTCCTGTTCCAATTCTGATGACAATACCAATTCTCCTAATTCAGATTTTCATCCTCCATCTTGGATTCAAGGCGTATGGGAACAACAAAGCAGTCTTCCGGGAGTCGCCGGTGTAACATTTAGCTTCTCTGCAAATGATTTTTGTTTCACTAATTCAGGTATTGCCAAACAATGCCAACAGGATTACGTAAATCAAATGAGACAACCTGGCAATTCTGTTAGTGTAACAGAAACTAATACAGAGACTACTTATACCGTCGAAATAAAATATTATGCAGGTCAATCGGTGATTTATTCGTTTAGAAAATTGGCCAATAATAAAATTGAATGGACAGCTGTTAGCGGTTCTGTTTTTATTAAGCAATAAGTCTTTGAATAATAACAATCTCTCGAAATAATTTGAGAGATTGTTATTTGTTTTATTCTAGGTTATAAAGTTGATTCTTTCTGGAATTTGGGCTTAATCAAAAATTAATTCTTATTTTGTGACGTTTCTAATACGACTTACAAAATATAAAAGAATGCCAAAGATTACAACAACGAAGTTTGGACATTTGACGGATCAAGAACTCGTAATTCTTATTCAACAAAACCCAGATTATCTAGGAGAGGTTTACAAAAGATGCAAGCAATATTGCATTCAGTTTATGCGAAAAATGACCAACGGGTCTAAAAGCGATTATGAACTGGATGATGTTTTTCATGATTCGATGTTGGTTTTGTATGAAAAAATCATCAAAGAGGATTTTGAATTAACCGCATCCTTACAAACTTATTTGAATTCCGTTTGCCGTTTTCAGTTGTTAAATAAATTGGGCAAGGAGAAATTGTATTCTGATTATGACGATGATGGTGGAAAAGATGACGATGAAAATCCAATGGGTTATAAATCCAGTATTACCGATTCTTTGGATGAAATAGAAGACCCAAAGGAATCTCAATTTACGGCAATTGAACGTGCTTTATTAATGATGAAAGAAGCCGGAGGCCATTGTTATGAACTTCTCACATTATTTTGGTATCATAAAAAATCGATGAATGAATTGACCCAGCATTTTGGTTACAGTAATTCAGACAACACTAAAAACCAAAAGGCAAAATGCCAAAAACGATTAGAGAAAATAGCTTTTAATGTATTGAATACTTAGAAATGAAAACAGCTATTGAAATTGTAAAAAATATCGTTTTCCCTCAATTGGAAAAAGACCCAAAGTTTTCTAAAGAGAGAATTGATTATGCTTTTTGGGAAAAATTCACCATTGATTTATTGCATTACGAGAAAGATGCTCAATCTATATATGCAAGTATATATAGTTTAGAATTAGCTAATACCGAAAAAGTAATTGACAAACTACCGAGTATTTATGCTCAATTCCTAAAAGAACAAGCAGAAAGTTCTGTTTTGGGACAAACTTCTTATGCAACTGACTATTTATTAAAAACGAATAATGAAGTTTTTTTAAAGGAAGTCCACTTTTTAGAAACGATGCAACAAGCCATCAAAAGTGTGGAACGTAAGCGTATTAAAGCAGATTTGCCAACATCCTACGAAAAACTAACCTTTGAACTTTCTGAGACCGACCTTGCGAACGCCATTAAAAAAAAAGGTCGTGAAGATTTAAGAGTAAAATTCAAACAATGGGATACCGAATTAGGAGAACAGGAATCAGTACCTGTGATTTCTATGTTGACAAATGAAAAAGAGAAAACGAAAGTCATTTCTTTGTCTTGGATGAAATATGCTAGTATAGTTGCAATTTTTATTATTGGATTTATGGTTTGGCAACCTAATAAGTTATCTAATGATAACCTGTTTTCTCAATATAATTCTGACGAATCAATTATCCAATCCATAGATTATCAAAAAATGGCAACAATTTCTGAATCAGGAGACGTAAGAGGTGGAGAAATCTTATTCCAAAATTATACAAAATCAGAAACTGATGAAGCAATGGAAGCGATTGAGTTGTTTAAAAACAACAATTTTGAAAAGTCAAAACAATTGCTGATTACTTTAAACCCTAAAGAAAAAAACAATCAGCTTTTATTGTTTCTCGCCATAGCCCAATTAAAAACAAATGAAGTAAATCAAGCAGTTTCTAATTTAGAATATCTTAATACAATAACCAATTATGAATTTGCAGATGAAGTAAAGTTTCATTTAGCTTTGGGCTACATCAATCAAAACGAAAAGAGGAAAGCAAAAGATTTATTAATTACTCTAGTTCATACAAATAATAAATATTCAAATACAGCACAGGAAATTTTAGACAATATGAGATGGTTTTAAATTTTGATTATGTTAAAAAGAAAGCTACTACTATTTTAAATCTATTAGTATTTCTATTTGTATTGTATTTGGTTATCAACTTTTTATACTTGATATGGTACATCGCTAATCCAGAAGGTTTTTGGGGATTCAACTATTTTTGGGAGTTATTGCGAATAGCTCTTTTTGCACTATTCATATTAGTTTTTGTAATCATCATTATTGGTTTATTGATTTCCTCATTAATTTCAATTCTAAAAAAACAAGCTGATAAAAAAGAATTCATACAACTATTTGGAGTTTTATTATTTGGAGTAGTTATGTCTATTTTTAACTATTTTTATGCTTCGGGTTTTTCATTATATATCTCGAAAAATCTTTCTGATAAATATAGTAACCTTAATAAAACAGAAGAATATTTACAAGAAGGCGATAAAACTTCAGCTTTTGAATATGCAAAGTCATCCTACGAAAAAGAGACAAATAGGAGTGAAATACCAAACTATCTCTTTCTTACTAAGCTATATAGTAAATCGAATTTTGACAGAAAACAAAAACTAATAAACAAATATTCTGCATTAGTCAGCTATGCTCATTGTTTAAAGTCAGACCAAAAATTTATTTTAAAATCCGAATCATTATTTAATGCCGGATTGGAATTGGTAAATTCTGATTTGTTAAAACAGGAAAAGAATAATTTAGCCATATTTCCAACTCTTTCATTGGCCGAGATTAATTTGCAAAAAGGAAACTATTTCAAGGCGGAAAATTATTTCAGTAAACTTAATGAGCTAAATAAAAACTCCGACCAAGAAGATGTTTATTATATCATAAACAGCAACATGCTCTTTGCTGATCAAGCTTTAAGGGTTGGAGATATATCTAAAGCTATGAGACTTCAATTAGAAAATCTTACACTTTATGAAAAAACGGAGTTAAGTAAAACCTCATCTAATTATTTAGGCCTCCTTTTGCTTGCTACGGCAAGCGAATTATATTTTCAAAATTTTGAAAAAGCTTCGGGTTTATTATTGAAATCCATTCCTATTGCTGAAAAAAAACAAAAGAAAGCAATTTACAATCTGTATTTATCCACAAAAGCAAGCTACTGTTATTCTTCTGCATTAAATAATCGTGGAAATAAAGTAATTATAGATAAAAACTGGTGGCAAAAAGCAAAAGGATTCTTTTCAGATAAGCCAAATTTGAATGATGAACTATTTAAGGAAGCCGAAAATTGTTTTAAAGAATTAGTACAAGTTACAAAAGAAAAATCAGGAAAAAATAGTTCTGAATACCTGGTGACTTTGAATCAATTGGCTGGTTTTTATAGTAGCATAGGAAATTTTTATTTGGCACAAAAAAATTACAAGGAAGCTTTGTTTATTTTAAAACCGAATAAAGACACAAATAAAGATTTGTATTATAGTACTTTATTGAATTTGATATCTGTTGAATCGAATAAAAATGCAAATCAGTCTACTCTTGAAGAACTTGAAAAATATTATTATCAAAAATTAACGGATAACTATCTTTTTCTTACCGAAAATGAGAAAGTGAGTTTTTCATTAAATACTGAAAGAAAATTTGAGATAATAAACAGTATTTACATAAATGTGGGGAATGAAAAATCAGGAATGCATTTGTATAATAATACTTTAGCTTTAAAGAACATTGCCTTGTATTCCAATCAAAATACTCGATCTTATTTGAATGTTGCTAATTCGAATTTAAAAAAGAACTATCAAAGTCTTTTAGGAGAAAAAGAAAAATTGCTTCATACTAAGTCGAAATCAAAAGAAATCGAATATAATTTAAATAGAAAACAAAGAGGCTTAATAGAACAAATAGCATCTGATTCAAATTATCACTTTATAGATCCAACTGCAATTAAATGGGAGGACATTAAGAATTCACTGGATGAAAAAGAAATTGCTATCGAAATAATAAATGTTCCGGTAAACAAAACAGGAAAGAATGACAGAGGTTATTTCGCATTATTAATAAAAAACAATTCTAATTTACCAGAAGTTATCCCATTATTTTTGGAAAGTGAACTGTCAAATATTCTAAATAAGAAAGGTAGCACTAAAGAAAGAATAAATTCTATTTATTTACAAAACAAGGAAAAATTAAGCAATTTGATTTGGAAAAACATTGAGAATAAAACCTCTCCCCATGACAAAATTTATTTATCAGTAAGTGGGTTGCTCCATACCATATCATTTCCTGCATTATTGAATGAAAAAAACATTGATGTTACTTATCTAGGAAGCACAAAAGGTCTTATAGAAATAAAAAAAGGAACTTCAAAAAAGAGCAGTATTGCATTGTTCGGAAACATAAATTATGGCGAGAATAAAAATATTGAGAATTTAAAGTCTCAAAACAGAATTGGGACAAATAAATTAAAGTATTCTATTTTAACATACTCTAAAAATGAAGTTAATCGAATAAAGTCAATTTTTGAAGCTACGGCTGAAAAGAAAGTTTCAGTATTCTCCCAGAGTGTAGCTTCTGAAGAAAATTTCAGAAAACTTAATGGACGTAATTTTGATATAATCCATATTGCTACCCACGGTTTTTATAATGCTTTTGGCACTGTGTTTAGTGGGGTAAATGATAATAACATCGATAATGTTCTCCTAAAAAGTGGTTTGATTTTTTCTAATGCAAACAATAATTCTACATATACTAAAAATGATGGAATATTAAACTCTTTTGAAATTTCACAAATGGATTTGTCTAATGTTGATTTAATTGTTTTGTCAGCTTGTGAAACAGGTTTGGGTACTATTAAGGGAAGCGAAGGTATTTTTGGACTTCAAAGAGCATTTAAATTGGCTGGAGTAAAATCTATGATTGTAAGTTTATGGCAAGTTCCTGATAAATCTACCTCTGAATTAATGGTGTGTTTTTACGAGTTTTATTTGAGAGGTTTTTCTAAAAAAGAATCCCTTAAAAAAGCACAGGACGCTATCAAGAGTAAATATCAATCGCCTTATTATTGGGCAGGTTTTTTGCTTATTGAATAATTAAAGACTAATATTTTCAATGTCAAATCAATTAACTAGCAACTTAGTTAGATCATATAAAAATTATTTCTTTATAAATCTAAAAAGAAGTTTCGTTGCAACTTCAATTTTTTCATTGTCATATTTTAATCCGCCAATACTGGATTCATATTCCTTTATTAATATATTGAAATCTTGAACTTTTAAGTTGACTTCATTTAAGAACATTGCCATAAAAAAATGCCCCCAAGCGTTATCACTAAAAAAAAACAATTTAGTTTTATCCGAATAAGGCATTTTTCCAGTTCTCGAATGTGTAGCAATGTGCTCTATTTTGTCATCACATGTCATGCTACCCGTTACTAAATCAATTTTCCAATATTTCCTTACAAAACTATCTATTCCACTTTTACAATATGATACTATGTTTGTATATTCATTTAAATAAGCTACTGGATATTCACGTAAAAAAAGAAAATTATTTTTTATTTTACTTTCTATAGAATAACCATCATTAGGCTGAAAAATTGCTCTACCAATAGGCATTCCCCAATTATCATATAACGCTGAATTAGAAATACGTTTTTCTGAATGTAAATCTACGCTCAATAAAAATAACGAATTGTTAATAGGTGTAAAATATGATGAATTAGTAATATTATTGCATCTTTGGTTTTTTTGGAAATCAGAAATTACACCATTTAGATTTAAAAATTTTGGACCATCAATATCAATTATGTAACTTTTGTCGATTTTTCCAATTATTTTGTACCCTTCCTTATCAATTTCTCCTTTATGAGAGATTTTAAAAAGTTCTGATTTAGTGACAGAATTTGATTTAGTGACATAAATAGGTATTTCGCCCCAGAGTTCAGATTTAATATTTATGAGTTTGTCTTGATGATTGGCAATAACTGAAGTAATTCTTTCACTGGTAAGCTTTATTTCTTTTGAAAAGAATTTATTAAGTTCGGCAATATCTAAATGTCTGGATATATAAAAAATATATTTTAAAGATGTAACTTCCTTATCTTCAGTATTTATTAAATAATATCCAGAATACAAATTACCAAAGGTTTTATTATAATATTTATTTCGGTTTATAATAACATTTTCTGGTACATAATATAAATAAGGAATTGTTGCTTCATTCCTAATCCTTTTTAAAAAATATTCAAAATCATACTCTAATTGTTTGAAATTTTCTTTATTTACGGAAAGCTTTGAGTCGATACTTCTGCACTGTTTCCATAATGAATCAAACTCCAGCTGGTATTGATAAGCAAAATCAATATTATTTGTCGTTACGGTAATATTTTCACTATTATATTTTGCATTATTCGTCCAGTTATAAGAACCCGAAATAATTGTTTTATTGTCAATAATACAAAACTTATTGTGCATTAATTTTTGACTTAAACGAACATTAGCACCATTAAAGTAGAGTTTCTTAAAATTTTCCATGCCATTAATTTTATCCTCAAAAGACAAAACATTTACGGTAATTCCTCTGTGTAAACAACGTACCAAATTATCAATTATCTCTATATCTGTTATCCAGGCAACTGCAACAGAAATAGAAAATTTTGAGTTACATATTTCTTCTATGATCTCATTTTTAATGTTTTTAAAATAAACTTTAGAATGCATAATATATTTTATATCTTAAAACTCTTTTTCTAATTATAAATTAAGTGCATTTTATTTGGCCTTATATCAAAAAAAAAAAATTATGAAAACATTATCTTTTTCATAAACATAATCCGAAAGGTTCTTAATTTATTGCCAAACCTAATCATTTTAATATGAGTATACAAACTTATCAGAATTCATAGATTTTACAACAGAATGGAAACTCCTAAGAACTTAATTCATCGATTTCTTCTTTTTTCAAATACCCATTGCATAGCCCAAAATCAACTAATTGTTCATTTTTTATATCCAAAAAGAAAGCAATATACTTTTGATAGACCACAAGGTTAATCGGAATTGGTGCTTTTTTGTGTTGGTAAGTCCATTTAAAAACTTTTACGTTTTTCCCATATTCACAAAAATGACATTTAGAGTCAAACTGTTCCATTTCTATGATCTCGGTGCCTTCAATCGGATTGTGCCAGTTTTCCAGAATGGCTAGTATCTGTTTCGACATATTGTCGAAATCGTCAATAAAATTCAGGTCGTATTTTATAAACAACTTGAGAAAATCAACAGATCTCATTGTTTTGGTTGCCAATTCAAAGTCTTTTACAAATGATGAGCTAAGTTCTTTTGTCAAACCTTTTTTGATGTTGGCATTATTTGTTAGTGTCATATTTTTAAGATTTAAAATAAAAGATGGAGAAAATTTAATGCTACTATTTGTTATTTCACTGAAATTGGTCGGAAGTATTGCTTATTATAAACATCTAATTACGTTTAAGAACTCCTGAATAATTTGTTTTATTTCTTGATATCGAATGGATTTCACATTAGGTTGTTCATTTAAATATAACCCTCTATTAATTTCCAACATAATCGATTGTACGTTTTTGTTTTTTTGATAATATGCTATAGGCACTATGGATCCACAGTATGGCTTATCAATACCCAAGGAATATCCTTTTTCTTCGTAGAAAGCTACAGAGGCATCAATTAAACCTTTGGGTGTATGAAATGCATCCGTCCCAATATTAAAATCAGGGCGATAACCTGATTGGTCCAAAACACGGTTCAAAGGTTTGGACGGAAAAGAATGGCAATCAACAATAGTCGCTTTTCCATATTGTTCCAATTGTAGTTGTACATTTTTGGTAAGCCAGTTATGATGTTTCCAATAGTAGTTATCCAGAATATGTTTACGCAATTCGGGAGTTACGTTTCTTAATGATTCTCCAGAATCTGTTTTTTCATATAAAACTCCCATTCCAAATTGAGCCATTACTTCCTGACTATTATCTGAAAATCGTTCGGTATCACAGAAAATCCTAGAAAAGGGAGCTTTAATACTAATATCGTATTCATTTTCAAATAAGTCATCAGTGTACCAGTCCGTAAGTTTTAGAATTTCCTGGTTTAAAATTTCATCCGTTATGCAGTACCCTTCTTTTGAAGGGATTTCGGTTGAAGAATGTGGTATGTGCAATATAAGATTCCTCATAAGCATTTAAAAATATTGGTTTAAGTTTAGAGAGTAATATTTGGATCAATATTTTCGGATTGTTCTAACATTATGGTTTTGTCAGGAAATACGATTACAACTCTGTTTTGTTGCAGTAAATGCATCAAAATTTCAATCAATCGAATAATAGCTTTTTTTAGCACTGTTTCCTCGGTTTGGAATTTTGGATATTGAATGAAGTCCAAGGAAACGGAGGACTCTTCCTGCCCCAAACAAACTATTTCACATAGTGTAATTTTAGTACTCAAAACAACATTAAACTCATCATTTACCTGTTTCTGAGCGGTCAATAGTGTCATCTTAAAATCACTGATTGTAATCAATTCATTCGAATAACCCTTCATCAATCCAATGGTTGCATTTGCAGAAAATGTTGAGGTCGTAATCGTATTATTTTTGTTTTTATCTCCTGAGAACTGAGTAAAAGATGTTTTCATAACGCTTTTATTTAAAAATTAGACTTTTGAGTATAAACTAGTAAAGCAGGTTTATTTCTTTCTCCACATACAAATGCTAATTGTCCATACTTCATTGCTAATTCATTGGCTTTTTCTTCTGTACAATTTTCTATAAAAAAACTATCTTCTTGCCATTTTTCATCTTCTGATATACCAACGCCTTTGTTATATTTTAAGTCCAAAGCCCTTATATCTTCCTCTAGTTCTAAATTTCTACGTTTATTTTCTACCTCAGAAAGGATTTTCGGCAATGGATTCCAAGCTGTGAGGAATACCCAAGAATTCAAATAATTTAATTCTGGTGTTATTTTATCGATTCTAACATCAATTATGGGTGTGCCCTGAATTCTAAAAGTGGTATTTAGAAAGGCTTTGTGTATATCTTCTTTATTCATAAATAGTTTAGTTTTTAATGAAATACTTAAATATTTTAGGACAATTTAGACGCAAAATATGATTAAATATAATGCTTCTTTTGCCATTAATAGCAAATAGGAGAAAAGGTAACCCATGCTAATGCCATTTAATTACACTACTTAATAAAATTGTAAATTGTATTTATCGCTTGTCTTTCGTTTCCCTATCAAATGCAACCAAATTAAACATCTGCCTTAACCTGGAACGCACCCGATTTCCGTAAGCATTTTCCAATTCGGAAGCCGACAAATTTGTGGTAATGTGCGTTACCGAATTATTTTCGATAAACTGTTCGTAGCGACTGATCAGAATTTCGGCCATCACGTTACAGTCGTTACCAAAGTGTTTGATTTGTTGTTCGGCTCCCAAGTCATCAAAACAATAACCGGTTAACCGCAGTTGCTGATTGGATTTTTCAGTGTATTGTTGCAATGTTTCAAAACCATATTTAGCAAATTCAAAAGATACAGAACGCGTGGTTTTAATTTTGTAGTCGTATTTGGCGTACAGGAATGGCTTGATTAAATGCATAATGGATGTTTTCCCGCATCCAATTGGTCCCGACAACAAAATGCCTTTATCCAAATCTATCCCGAGCTTACTTGCATTCTCTTTGTCCCTAATGGCATAAATCAATAAGCTGTAGATTGTCTTCCTATCGTCCTGGTGAATTTTAAAGGATTGACCATACAATTGTTTGCCTTGCCATTCGAGGTAAGCAAAGCATTTTTGAAGATCATAGATTTTTCTGTTATTTATGATGTCAAAGGTATTGCTGAGGCTATAAGGGTTCTGCATAATTTTTCGAATTTGAAACGTTGAGGTTTTTTGGACTAAGGCTGTTGCTTGAATTTGTCGAACTGAATTTTTGAGCGTTTAGCATCCAGTTCCGGGCACCGGCTTTCCAGTCTTTCATTTTGGATTTTCCACCCACAAGCCAACCGTTACTTTGGTAATAATTATAAAATTTTTCAGCTTCAATGGCGGTGTTTTGTTTTTCACTGAAAAATTCCAATACCGATTCCCAATCGGGCGGAATTTGTTCCGTACCTTTTTTTTCGCGCAATTTTTTTTTTGCAATTTCTTCCGGGCTATTATTTGGTTTTGGAATGTGATTTTCTAAAACTATTTTTTCTTCATTATTTTTTAAAAAATCATTAAAATCATTTTCATTTTTTTGTGCTTGTGCGTTTACAATGTTTGAAATGTTTGTATATGTTTTATTATGTTTATATATAATAGGTAACTTGTTTAGAGCTTGTTTAGGACTTGTTTGATGCTTGTTTAGAGCTTGTTCATCAACCTGATCAATAACCTGATCATCGAGTAGGTTATTATTTGGTGGGGTTGCATTCTTGCTTTTGAGTATTTTGATGTCCTTTTTAGGAATTGGTTTTGTATAAAAATCCAGTTTCATCACTTCGAGAGTTGAACCTTTGAATGGGTTAAAAGAAGGCATGTAGTTCACATAATTTTTTTCAGTCAACTCCTTGATGCATTTATGATAGGTGGCCGTCGAAGAAATTTTGCTAATCCGCATCAATTCGTCTCTGGAAATGCTAATAGGATTCTGAAAACGATTTTGATTCCAATGTTGGAAAATTGCCATATATAGGCTTATGTGCGTAGGGTTTAATTCAAAATCATTAGATGCTTTTTCGAAAAAACCCGTGAGGTGTTTGATATAGTTCATTTTTTTAAGTTTCTGAGTTACTAAGAATCTATGTGGCTAAGGTTTTCGATACACTGACATGGAGTTATTTTTCAAGCATTTTTTTGATATCGTCGTATTTATAGAAAATAATTCCTCCGATGCGTTTGTAATTGAGTGTTCCGTTGATGCGGAGATTTTGGAGAGTTCCCGGGGAGATTTTTAGCAGTTTTCGAACTTCGGAGGATTTTAACCATTGAGCAGGCTGTTCTTGTTGCCCCACCATTTCTTTGATTTCTGAAAGGATGACATTGCTGAAATTTAGCAGGTCTCGTTTCGTGATGGGTTGGTGGTTGAGCAGTTCTAAATTGTCCACTCCAGGGAATAGTTTTTTTGGGTGTAAGTTCATGTCTGAATGAGTTAATTGTTATGAGACAAATTAATTTCATTTGCTAGACATTTATACCCAAGGTGAACCCAAGTTGGGTGTTATTTCCCTGTAAATTGCATCAAATCCCTTTGTTTATACGAGTATTTTTTTCAAAACATGAAAAACTCCGTTTTGGCAAAATTGAAAAATTGGACGATTTTAGGTCAAAAATGATGTTTTTGGAGGTAAAACCCAATGTGACCCAAGCTTGGGTAATGAATTCTTACAAAATCAATGTTTGGTCAAAAAAAAACCTAGCAATTACTAGGCTTAATCAAACTCGTCATTGATTCTTTCATCTAAATTTTCGGAAAGCTTGTTTAAGAACTTGCCTTTTGAATCGGGTCTGTTTTTAATATCAGTAAAACATCGGTAGATGCTTTTGTCCAATTGTATATTACATGCTCTACTAAACTCTTCCGCAATTTCTATGATTTCGGCATCCCCATTGTTAAATATTTTTAGATAATAAAACGCATAAATCACTTCCACCATTTCGATTTTGGTACCCGTCCAAGTGAGTTTTGATTTTATGGAGGGATGTTTGATGTTGCTATTATTATTTATTTCATCAATTTTTTCTTCGAGATAAATCTCTAACATATCATTTGCTATGATACTGGCCACTTTCAAATCATGGGAAGTACAGAGTCTTTTGTCACAATTAATAAAAACTATATCCGAGTTGATTATCTGTTTATCCAGGTTTCGCACAAAATACAAATGATCATTGTAACTGCTACCGGAGCGGAAGTATTTGTAAAACTCCTTGTCTTTTTTTGAAAACTGATAACAGGTGTTAAGTTCTTTTTCGTAATGCCTTATTTTGAGCTTCTTGCTGTTGGAAGGCGCATTTGATTCGATGTCCAAAATCTTTTTGTAGAAAATAAACTTTGAGGTAATCTTAAATTTTAATTCCTTAAAAAAGTGAATTTCCTCTTCCTCAGAATTGAAGATATACTTTTTCAGCCATTTAAAAAGCTCTTTAAGTTTTAATTGGATATATTCAAGTGCTTCTTTTGCCTGACTAATAGGGTCGACAATTTCCCTTTTTATTTTTTCAATTTCCAATTCAAATTCACAAAAGAATGCATCGCAAAATATTTGCATATATAAGTTTTGGTTTACTAAAATTTTGAACGAAAATATAACATTACCATTATGTTAAATCTTACATCATAGTTAAAATTTTCAAAACAACATCCTAAACATTTCTTAATCAACTGATTTAATTGGTCTTCCCAAGCTTCGTCTGATTTGTGCTTTTGAATTTATTTTTAAGAATCATCATGTCTTCGCTTATTTTTTTGTCTAAAATCTTAGCGTAGTGTTGGGTGGTTTTTAGATTGGTATGTCCTAGCATCTTGCTTACCGTTTCTAACGGCACACCATTAGAAAGCGTGATAGTTGTCGCAAATGTATGACGGGCAATATGGAAAGTTAAATCCTTTTTGATTTTGCAGATTGTTGCAATTTCTTTCAGATAAGAGTTCATACGCTGATTGCTTAAAATTGGCAACAGTCTCTTTTGATTTACACACAAAGGATGGTTTTCATACTTTTTGACTATTTCCATTGCCATAGGCAAAAGCGGGATTTTGGAAGTTGTGTCCGTTTTTTGACGGTTCTTGAATATCCATTTGTCGCCGTCGATTCCGATTGCGATATTATCCTGGGACAACTGTTGCACATCGACATAGGCCAAGCCTGTAAAACAACTAAAAATAAAAATGTCGCGAACTACTTCCAATCGTTCTATACCGAAATCCTTATTGATAATTTCTTCGATTTCCTTTTCATCAAGAAATTCACGAATCACTTCTTTGACTTTGGATTTGTAATTGGCAAATGGGTCTCTATTGAGCCATCCATTGGCTAAACATTGGTTGATGATCTTATGGAAGTTCTTTATGTATTTTACTGCGGTATTATTGGCGCATTTGCGCTCACTTCGCAAATAGAATTCATATTCCGTTATAAAAGCGTGGTCTATTTTTTCGATGGCTATGTCACTTGTATTGTATTTCCAGGAAAGAAAATCTTTAGTGTGCTTGAGAGAGGTTGCATATCGTTCCAATGTTCCCGGCGCATATTCTTGACCGACCAATTCTTTCATCTTACGATTGTGTTCTTCGAAAATGGGCATAAGGAGTCGTTGACGTGCCTTTTTGCCTTGGTATTCGTTTTTGAAGCTTTCTAATGTAATTTCAACCTCACTCATGAAGAGTTTCTTTTCCGTTTCATAAACTTTTGCTCTCATTATTTCAAGCCGACCATTTGTTAAACGGGCTTCCTCAGTGTTGCCTTTCATTTTGGAGGCTTCAGATGACCATTTGACTTCTTCAATATAAAGTCCGGTGCTGATATCAAAGCGTTGTCCATCGATGGTTATACGTTGATAAATTGGCATTTGCCCCTGGGCATTGACTTTGGATTTTCTTAGATAGAAAAGGACTGTGATTCTTGCTTTCATTTTGGTAACCTTTAAGTTGATAATTAATTTACAATAATCGTCAACACAAGACAAGATGTTCATTATGTGAACAGCTTATTTTACTGGGGTTAAGCCAAAATTCGGTGCACCGGCTTTTCTCATTTTGAAAGTGCACCGATTGTGCACCTATTTTTTGAGAAATCATGAATAATTTGGTTATCCGGTGAAAAGAAAAAACCCCTTAAACATTGAGTTTAAAGGGTTTTGATTCATTTTGATATTTACTCTGGCAGAGAGGAAGGGATTTGTCAACTACAAAAGCCACCAATAAAATCAATACTTTACAAAGTATATTTTTTAAGTGACACCTCAACCGACACCTCTTTATTAGGATACAATTATTTTTAAATTCAAAGTAGTCAAATATAAGGATAATTACTTGAATAATAAAGCATCAAGACTAAAAGATGAACTAGTTATTTTATAATATACCTAACCACGATGGTTTAAAATAAGAATAATGTTGTATTCTTATTTTAACCAAAAATCAAGTGAGCGACTTGTTCATATTTTAATCCTGCATACAAACAAAACTCATCTATAGTTAAGAACTCATTTTCGAGTTTGTTGAGGTCAGTTTTAACTTTTTGCATTAATCGGGTACTTTGGCGATAACTCTTTCCGGTTATACACTGTATGTCTTTCGGATAGATGCAAACTCTCTGTTGTTTAATTTTCATACACTATCTATATCTTTGACTAGCCTTTGATTAGCTTAAACCTAACAGTTTAAGACAAAGCAAAAGTAAGATTTTTTACAATATAACTAACCCCGATTTATAATGCTTTTATATAGGCATATATGTCAATTTAAGCCATTTGTGCCACTTTGAGACATCTGGAACTATCCTTGCTTTTTTATTCTGTTTAATTGGTTAAAATTTGTTTCGAAATAAATCGGAAGACGTTGCAACAGAAAGATGATTTAGGCAATTCATTAATCTAAATTTTAGGAATTATGGCAAGACAGAAAGGTATAATTAAATTGAAAGGTACTATCGGGGATATTACTTTTTACAAAACCAAAGACGGCCATTTGGCCAGAGAAAAAGGTGGCATCGATGCGAGCAGAATTGCGAGCGATCCAGCGTTCCAAAGAACGCGTGAGAATGGCTCCGAATTTGGCAGAGCTGGTAAGGCGGGGAAAACTTTGAGAACGGCATTGAGAACGTTGCTTTTGAATTCTGCCGATGGTAGAATGGTCAGCCGATTGACCCAAACCATGGTCAAAGTGATCCAAGCGGATTTGACGAATGAGCGTGGTTTGCGTAACGTGATTGATGGTGAAGCGGAATTGCTTGCAGGTTTTGATTTCAATATCAGAGGCAAACTCGGAACTACGTTATTTGCTCCTTTTGTGGGAACAATTGATAGAGTTGCCGGTGAAATTTCCGTTGATTTGGTATCGTTTGTTCCTGCCAATATGATTGCAGCTCCGGGCGGAACAACCCATTTTAAAATCAGCTCGGCGGGTGCTGAAATTGATTTTGAGGCAGAAACTTTTGTTGTTTCCAGTTCTGAAACTGGGATTCTTCCATGGGATTCGGCTCCAACGGTTGCCATTAACCAGTTGAATGCGGTGACACCAAACAGTGTAAGTCCGTTGTTCTTGGCTTTAGGGGTTGAGTTTTACCAAGAGGTAAACGGCAGAATGTATCCGTTGAAAAACGGAGCGTACAACCCATTGTCATTGGTTCAGGTAAGCGGATTGTAGATGGTTTTAGTACTATCCAGAACTTATTTCCCCGATGGAACGAATGGTAAACTCGAATGCGAGGGCAAATTCATCTGTAACACCATTGAATTACCTTGGAAAAACAACGAAACGAAAGTTTCCTGCATTCCGGAAGGGAAATATTTTATAAAAAAGCGATACAGCAAGAAATTTCAATGGCATTTGGAAATAATTAATGTAAAAAACAGAAGCTTAATTCTGTTTCACCCAGCCAATAATGCTTTACAAGAATTGAACGGTTGTATTGCTCCAGTAACCAAACTTTCAGGACCGGGTTTGGGTCTGATGTCTCGAAAAGCTTTTGCCAAATTAAAAGAATTGGTTTATAAAGCTTTGGATAAAGAAGAAAGTGTAGAATTGATTGTTAAATCTTAAATTCATTAATTTTATGAATGCAATAAAAAGAGCGAAAGCTCCAACTCCAAAATTTTTCAAGGTGCTTCGAAATATTGGTTTGGCATTGGCCGCCGTTGGTGGAACTGTTTTAGCTGCGCCAATTGCTTTGCCCGTTATTGTTACATCAGTAGCAGGCTATTTGGCAGTTGCTGGAGGTGTTATTTCGGCAGTTAGCCAATTGACAACTGAAAAAGCCAATGGAACACAGTAATTCGACTGTAATAGGTACCGCTGGAGGTACATTTTTGAGTGTTTTACCGAATTTACATTCGGAAGATCTCCTGAAAACTATAATTCTTGCCACACTTGGCGCAATTGTCAGTTTTACAATATCTATGATACTCAAAATTTTCATTAAGAAGCACAAAAAATAGTTTAATTCGAGTTGTGGTAACCTTAGAATTAAACCAATAGATGCCCTTTCCCAATGGATTGGGCATTTTTTTTCTAAAATTAATTTTCTTCAAATAGGTTCAAAGTAATTTCTTCAATTACTACCACAGCACAACTGCAATATAAACCATTGTATTTTACACTGTCAATTGCCTTGTTTCTGCTGTCGAATACTCCAAAACATACTCTTGATGCTTTGGATTTCCAATTGTCGGTTTGGTACAAAATAAATAAGGTCATAGATATTAGTTTTAAGTGTTTAAAATTATTTCTTGCAGTAACGATGTAAAATAACCTTTCTCATTTCGTTAATAAGGATAATATTTTGGTGTAATTGATCTTCTTTTTGTTCCAATAACCTCAACGCCAGAACTTGTTTTTTATGAAGCTCATGTTCCTGCATCAGTTCATCGGCTTTAGCCGAAAAGTCTTTTTTGAAATCATGGATACGCAAAAACGGAATTACGGATCCGCAAAGGGATTGGTGCCAAAATTTAGACTTCCATAAGCTATATGCCAACCAGTACACTGTTTCTGCATCTTCTTCATTTGGAAATTGAATCACAAAACTGTTTGTGAATGGTTCTTTTTGGGGTTTACCACTATTTATTCCTTTATTGAGAATAAAGATTCGGTTTCCTTTGTAAACAGTGTCTTTTTGGTGGGTTTTGATAATAAAATTCAGCATGGTTTCGGAATTTAAAAGTTAGTTTTTCTTCTATTTTCCGCTTTTAGAAATGCCGAATCTGTCGAAACCGCCTTTCTAAAATTTTCTCAAAAAAGAAAAAGAAAAAAAGAAAGTCGTCGCTTAAGTGGAGGTTTTTAAAAAATCTAGTTTTTTAGAAAAAATACTACCCGAACCGATTACTATTATGGATTGCACATTTTAGTTTGAGGGTGGAGATTTTATCTAAAACCCAGAGGGCTTGAACTTGTATTTTTTATAAAACCGGAACTTATCTTTACTTTCTTTTTTTTATTTTTTTTTCGAAGACTGATGTTGTTGTTTAGCTCTTTTCGGGGGAGTTCTTATGGAAATGGCAATCAAACACCCCCAAGCACCGCAGAAAATAATGATTGAAGCGATAGCGGAAATTATTATTTGTCGAGGAGCGCAGTGGCGGGGTTGCGGCAATCGAACAGCCACCCTAGACCGGGAATGAAGCGTAGTCCCGCTTTTTCTGCGGGACGAAGTGGAGAGAAGGGATAGGAGCGTGAAACGGCGGGGAAAAAATATAAATCAGCGGTAGCGTTCCTTATTCAAATGCAAAGTGCCCTTCGACTGCGCTCAGGGAACAGTTGTATAAAGCCGATTTCTATCTTATAAACAATAATCTGATTAATGCCGTAAAGCGCAGGAGAAGGAAGCGGAGCAAACCCCGATGGCTGTGCGAAGGAGCAACCGCTGAAAAAACTAGGGGCGACAGACATAATACTGCTGAATATAATGGAGCGGAGCCTGCGGAGAGAAATGGAATGAAGCTGTATTGTGGATGTGATAGCCCCGCCGAACGCAGGAAGAGAGCGTGTGGAGATGAGGGCGAGGAAGCATAGTGGTGGCCTGCCCTTTATCAGGGCTGGCCGACGCTATGCTGACGAGCGGACTGTGGAATGGAGGGAGGAGGCTTTTTCTACCGACGACCGACTGGAACAGCCGAACGGAACAAAGCGAACGACCGGAGAGAGACCGATTGTTTGCCCGTGATGTTTAACGTGATGGTGTTATGGCATTCTACATTCCATTAAATTTGGAATTGAAGAATAAACGACTATTTTATGTACTGATTGAGGTATTCTCTATTGTACCCATATTGGTTGCGTTCGCCAATTTTCCGGGAAGCCCATTTTGTGTACTGGAACGTTTGGATACTCATCTAATAAACTATAGAACTTACCTTTGATAGAACTATTTGGACTAACATTTTCTAATGTGTAAAGTACTAGTGAAAATAAAGGAAATAATTTAGCTCTTTGATTTTCGTCTGGAATATAAGTGATAGGATTATTTTTTAAATTTTTTGGCCACAAATATTTAATTGTAATATTATTATTCCATAACCTGGAATGATGTGCTATTACATTTCTTATTACTGTAGTTGCTTCTAGAAAACTTGAAAAATCGCTGTGAGAATTAAACCCAAATTGTAAAGCAATTGTGGATTTTTCTGGCAATTGATGGTTTAGATTTTTATATATCTTAGATAATGAACCCATTGATGCGACCTCCAATGCTTTCCATGCTTCGGGTAATTCATTTTTGTGCTTACTTTTATGCTCTATTATAAATTGTTCTTTACTTCTTATAATTTCATTACTTAAATGACCGACTATTGACATTTGATTTATTCCGTCTGTAAAAATGGAATAATCTAAATACCATAATGGGCCATAAGTAAGTGATAAATGATAAATCAATTTTGTTCTCAAAGCCACTTCAATCCTTTCTATTGCATCAAACATCAGTAGACGTAAATGTCTGTCGAAATTATATAAATCTATAACTTCTTCAAAGTAGCTTTTATCGTTAAATTTGTGTTCTACTTTATTAGATTGCATTTCCCACCAATATCCTTTTAAACGATAATAACTAATGTTTTCAAGGAAATGAGGCACTAATTCTTCATTACGAAATAATAAACCTCTTTGTCTTAATAATTCAATTTGTTCCGTTACAGTTTTTGGATCTTTGTTAGCCATGTAGTTATAAAAAAAAAGACCAGAAGGCTGTTCTTACGGGAAGCGCTACTGGTACGATTGGGACAAATATATACAGAAGCATATTATTACGCAAACTTTTTAACAATTAATCGTATTTATCAACAATGCCATAGTGGCAAAACTCATTCATATCTCTTTAAAAAATAGGGTTTTGTTAAAACAAAAAAAAATCCGAAGTCGTGAGACTTCGGAAATATAGTTCAATTATATTTTAGATACTTTTTTTGAGCTTGTTTGAATAAATCTATTATTATCTACAATTTCAGAATTTCTAATGAAAACACCTCTCATTTTAGTGACAAAATCAAGATTATAACTATTATTATTAAATTGAGGCCTCTTTCCTTTTGTTATTTTTGAGTACGGTTCACCAAGTAATTCAATGATATTTTCTAATTCAGATTCGTCATAATCGATATAGTATAAATTAAATAACTTTACTTTGTCTTCGATCGATTGGCTTTGTGTAAGTAACACTTTTAACAACTCTATGCTTACTTGTGTTTTCGGGTTTTGCGACAATAAATGACTAACTTTTCTAGCAATGCTTTGATTTGCCATAAGTATGGACTCTGGAGTGTTATCTATTATCTCCATTTTTTGTTTAGAATCAAATATTTCAGAATCGATTAATTTTATAATAATCGAAGAGTCTAAAGTATAATCTCCGACACTATTTATGAATTCATCCTTATTCTTTTCTAGTAATGAAATAAGTAGCTCGGGGAAGCTTTCGCTGATTGATTTGCAAACTGTTTTGTTTAAACGAACTGTTCTGTTTTGGATCAACAATTTCATTTTATCATTAGAGATCGTCTTAAATTTTTCTATTCCCTCGTAGAAATATGGCGATGACGAAATTAATTTTGCAAAACTTTCTGTTTTCAAATCACTCGTAAATAATGCAATAAGGAAATCTTTAACAAAAGGAGAGTTTTCTTCATCAAAATTTTTATTTATTTTGGTTTTGCTTAATTTATCATAATGTTTTTCATTATTCAAATAATCCTTTAAAGTGACATCATATTCTTTTTTTTCTTTATAGTAATACAACAAATTTTCCCAAGTAACAGCAATTTTATCGTCTTGCAATAATTCAGTCCATAAGTTGATTTCATTAATTTTAGAAATATCTCGTATTGTAGTCTGATTTTTATTAATGATTTCAATTAATAATTCTAGTTCTAAAACCTCATAATTATCATTCAGTAAATCAATAATAACTTCTTCAGATTCGTTACAATTGTTTTCTAATTTCAAGAAAATCGTTTTAATGTAAAATTCAATATTTAAGTTGACATATTGAATTAATTTTGAGGCGCCCGAATTTTTTATTGTTGTATAATTGGCTGTTTTTAATAATTCGAAATCAATTGCATTTTTCGCATATCGATTTAAAAACAATTCGATCATTTTATCATTTATCTGATAATAACTATTGTTATAAATGAAGTCAGATAGTTCTTTATTAGAAATTTCGGTTAGGTTTTCAAACTTGATACTGACAGTAGAAATAAATTCCATCAATTTACTTTTATTGCCCTCAAAATAAGTTATATCTTCTAATTTCGATAGAAATATTGGTGTTAGTTGCTCTACATCAAATCGATTGATGAATTCAGCCACTTTTTTATTGTCTGCACAAGAAAACATTAAATTCAGATAAAATTTTAGTTTTTCAAGAGTAAACACAGGTGAAATTTCAGACCAAAAACCTGATTCACTGTATGTATTCCATTGAGAGTTTAGTTCTATTATAAAATCTCTTATGTTTTTTTCTTCTGTATAATTAATATAGTCATCAATGAATTGATGTGGAGCATTAATAATTAATAATTTTAAAACTCTTTGCAATTCACTATTAGTCTTTTTGAGCCTGTTTTTTATCAGATAATCTAACAGCGAAAAATTTAGAATTTGCACTCTGTCAAAATAATCGGGAATGTCTTTTAATTTTAAAAATAGACCATCTAACTCCTCTAATTTATGGCTAAAAGGCAAAACACTACCATTGGTAAAACATAATAAAAAGTCATAATCATTTTTACTAATACTTCCAGCATAGAAGTGCGAAATATAATGTAAATAACTTTCATCAAGATGACCATATCTTAATAGATAATTAACCAGATTTTGATTCTGTAGAGGATCCGTTGTTATTATTCCAGAAAAATAATCCATAGAATTATATTCTTTAATAAGTTGGGATAAATTCTTAGACTTAATAGATTGTTTCTCAGTTTTGAAATATTCAATTTTTAATTTTATTTCATTTAAATAGCTTGATTTTTTATTCTTAATAACCTCTAATCTAGACCCATAATCCCCAATAACATCTTCTAATTGTTTAAATGAAATTCCGTGGTTTGTAACATTTGCATAATTGTAATAGAATTTAATATTAGTACTTTTAGAAAATTCCTCAAAATTAGAATCCGTTGTTACTTTATCTGCAGAACAAGATGAATTATTGATGTAAAAACTATGAATTTGTTGTGTCGGGGAAACTTTTTTGTAAAACTCTAGGATATACAAATTTCTTAATTCTTTTACATTTTCCAGATTTTCAGCATTAATTTTTTCCAGTTCAATTTGTAAAGCATCTCTTTGCTTGTCAAAAGCGTTAATTATATCTTTTATCAAATCATATGATTTAGTAAAAGCACAGTAAACATATCCTTTTTGTTTGTTTAAGCTGTCAAAATCTGTCGGCTCAATATTTTTGTAAATCATCATTGCCAAAAGTTTTCTATTGTCTAAATCTTTGCCAATGATTTTTTTATAGATTTTATATTCATTGACAATAGAAATCAATGTTCTTTTGTCCGTTAAATAAAGTGACACTTCGTCTATAAATGACTTTTCAATTTTGTCTGCTTTAATGTCAATTTTGTTTAATAATTCCGTCCCAGAATTACTGTAATTTATAACGGGGATTACCGGAATAATAAAATCAAAGAATTTGGTTCTTTCATCTTTTTTAAAAGTATCATCTTGAACGGCATAAACAAAAGTTACTTTTCTATCTTTTTTTATAGGCTCATAATTATTTATCAAAAAATTTATTTCACGCAGTTTGATAAAAATATTCGAATTTCCAAATCGATCCAAATCTTCTAAAAACACAACATCAATATTATTTCTCTCAAAGAAATACAGAATTTCATCTATTTCATTTTCAAAATCTTTACTTTTTTTAGTATCCCCATTTTCAATTTCTGCGCTCTGAAAACTAAGTTTTGTCAATTTAAAGTTCAAAACAAATCCCATCACTTTATACAGCAAAAATGCAACACCGCCAATCAAATAGAGGAAATAAACTATTGTTGCTGGCTTACTATAAAAATCCACATTAAAAATCTCAATAAGCTTATTCAGAGATTTTATTTCTAAATAATGTACGAGTGAAGTTATCCATAAAAGAAAAGCAAACGCTTTCCAACCAATATATTTGTGATTTTCAATACGTTTAAATCTTGATTCGGGTATTTTGTTTTGTTCGACCTTATAAAACAACTGTTTTAGAATGCAAAATTCAATTTCTTTATCGTTGTGAACATTCTCATCGAATGTCGCTAATGAAATATTTAAACATTTATACTGAGGATATTTATACTCAAAAGTTTTTATAATAGAGCTTTTTCCGGAACCATAAGCACCTGACAGAGCAACGTTTTTGATATTTGGATTGTCAATAGAATACTTTAAACTTTCGCTGTATTTATCTTGATTTCCTCGAAGTCTTTTAGGGGCAAAGTCTTGCAAACCTTGCTTGTTATCAAATTTATGGGTCCCATTAAGTTTTCTAAGGCATGTGGTTAATAAATGAATGATACAGAAGAGCCATTCTCTTATTTTTTGCAGTAACTTTCTTTTCATATTCTTTTATAATTTTGGAAAACTTGTTTATATACTTACACAAAGAATGTGTTTAAAAGATTTACTAAAAAGTGTTGGATGTACGACATCTTTACTCTTCATTCTAAAAACTATCTTTCATCCAGGAGATGATAACTTAAGACATAAGAAAAGTTTAGCTAGCAACTCCCTAAATCGCTTCTAACTATTTTCTCAATAAGTATTGCAGTCCAATAAATACTTTTAACTAGTGCACTAAGCTATTTTATTCTGCTTTTTCGTCCGTTCTTACAATTGTTATATAAGCCTGATTGGGATGATTAATCATATCTGGAATGGTATAATTTAATTTTTTTTCATCCAATAACGGCTTTAAAAATTCCCTAAAAATATACTTTTCCGTTTTTCCCAATATCTGCGCAATTACTTTGCCTTTCATAGGTTTATGCGAACATAATTGCAAAATAATATTTGCTATTCTTTCCTTATCATTAGTTCTTTTGCCTAATGACTCTATCAGCTGTTTGAGTTCATCAGGAATATCATCTTCAACAGGTAGTGCACTAAGCTCGAGAGGTGGTGCACTAAGGTCAGGAGGTAGTGCACTAAGGATTTCTTCTTCGTTGGAAATATAGGATTTCAAAAGTTCCGAAGTGGTGTAATATGTGAATTTACTTTTGCCTTTCTGATTCAATAAATCCAGTTCCCTTAATTTTCTTAAATCGGCATTTGCAGTAAGAATATCAGAACCATTGATTTGTCGGGCAGTTGAATTATCAATTGCATTTACTTCACGAACGAAAATCAAAATTCGTTTTTGATTGTCATTCAAATCGAAATTACTGAAGCCATTTAACCAATGAATATCTTCTTCATTTAGCAGGTGGTGCAATAAGAGCCTTACCATAAAAGTGTTGTTTTCTCTACTGCTTTCAAAAGTAGGAGGCATCATATCGACTTTTTCCATCAAGCTTCTCATAGTACGAATACCACTCCCTTTGGTTTCCGCCAAGTTGGTTTCGTGGAAAATTGCGGATATAAAAGGGTTTCTGTTTACAGAACCCGGTTCGCCCAATTGGTCTTCGGTTTTTAATGAAAACCCCGGATTTATAATCTCAATTCTGTTTGGGTATCGAATAATCTGTATGGGGCTGTTTTCCCTGTACGAACGATGGATTAACGCATTCACCACAGCTTCACGCAAAACACGCATTGGCAACCCGATATTTTTGGCTTGAATATTATTGTCGTTTAACACAAATCCTTTGGGCAAATCATCTGAAATTGTTGAAATAATACGTTGCACTAATTCCAAAAGGGAACCTCTCATATCGAGTGTTGCATCAAAACGTTTGTCTGCGTCTTCAATCCATTTGTTGGTGCTTACACGAATGTAATCGACTCTTACCATAGGCAACAATCTACGGAGCGCCATTCTGGATCCAAAGCATAATAATCCGGTGTAAGTAACCTGAAAGATTCCGTTGCTTTTTCGGATTGCGTTTAACGCTTTCAACAAATCATTATCATCATAGGTAAGTTCCTCCGCAGAAGGATTGACATTTTTTCTGAATCGTCTGTAAAGGGAAATCGCTTCCTCCGACAAATCATCCAAATCGGCGTCTTTAATGATGGACTTGTCCAAGGTTTCATTTCCTTGGTAAAAAATCACCAAATCATCTTCTGTGCATTTATGGTCTGCAGAACCAATACGGCGATAGGCTCCTTGTGGCAAGCCTTTGTGTTTAAGAAACAGTGGTTTTTGTTCAGGACTTAGTTCGGGAACAAAAACTACGATCGCATATTTATCTGCAGTCGTTTTTTCAACTGTGATTTGAGGTCGAATAGGAATATTAAAGTTCTCGGCACACTGATTGGCCAAATCGGCCTGTATTTTATCAAGGTTTTCTTGAGGGATTCCGGAAACAATATAGCTTGGAAACAAACTTGTCACCTCATCTTCTCTTTCAACGCCTAATAGTAAATAACCACCGCCAAGACCTGGTTCGTTGCTAAAAGCACAAACGGTTTCCAGTATTGATTTACCTATTTCGGAAGCGCGTTTGGCTTCCAAATCGGTGCATTCATCCGATAAGTTTAATCGTTCTACTAATTCTTTTAAGTTTTCCATTCTCTATGCTGTATGCTTATTTCTTAATTTTAAATTTCCTGTTAACAAAAATACTATACTTTGCATTGCTTTTATATGATTGTTGGTAGTTTTCGAGCATTTCTCAGTAACTCAATTTTGCCTATAGTACAGATAGAATCCTCAATTTTTATTGAACGAGCTATGATAAATTATTCATAAACCATTCCTCATTAATCCCATTCTTTATAAGATCCGATTTTAACAATTTCTTTTCCTGTTCGGCATCTTTCGAGAGTTGCTTGTACATCGTTATAATCATCAAGTACTCCCCGTAATTCAAGTATGGTTTTAATTCTTTCGGACAGTTCGTCATTTGGCTGTACATCTCTATTGTTAACTCTTTCAACAACTTGTTCGTGTTTCCTTTCAAATTCGCTTCGTATTCTCTCCTCAATTGTGAATTTTGTGAATTCTCCATTTGTTCCTTCATCAGGTTGAAACTTTTTTCTAAGGCTTTCAAATCCTTCACGTTCTTGTCTTTCAAGGTCTGCAAATTCTTGTTCAAGGTCTCTTTCTTCATCTTCAATTCGTAATTTTTCTCCATCAAAATTCTCTTCGAATCTTGATTCTGATTGGATTTCATCGACAATATGCCCTTGTTCTCGCTTAATTCTGCTGAGCTCACTGTCAATTCTTGCTTCTTCTGATTCAAATTCTCTTCTAATGTCTTCTTCAGATTTTCCAATTCGGTGTCTAAGCTCAATCTCCCTGTCAGTATCAGCTTGTTCATCTGTAATTTCTTGTCTGCGCTTAAAATATCGTTTTTCCAGGTCAAGACCGTTTTCTTCAAGCTTTCCTCTTCTTGATTCAAGTTCTTCTCTTCTTGATTCAAGTTCTGAATGTATTTCTCTTTCAATTCCTGCTTGTATTTCGTCCAATCTTGATTGATGCTTTCTTGTAGCTTCCTCAATTCTTGATATCTCAGATTCAAGTTTTCGTTCAACACTTCTGTAGTGTTGCGATCCCACACACTTTTTAAGTCCTCGTATAAGATTCCTAATTTGGTTCTCTCGACAGACGAAAGATTCTCTGAAAAATCCCATTTCGATTGTGTCAATCGGTAATATTCTCTCTGAAGCTCTATTGGGAAGTTGAAAGTAGTTTGTGTTTTGTTCGACATTGTTGAAAACCCATTTAGTGTTTTTTGTTATTAATAAGTTCTTTGCAATATTTTCCGGAGAATCTTTTGGTATGGTTATTTGAATAGTATTAATTCCCAGTCGATTAATTTTTGCTTTTTTATCATCATCCAACTTATGTGTGACAACAATTTCAATAAGGAGAATTGGTTTTCCATGAATATCAAAAAATGTCACATCGGGTCTGATCAATAAATTTTTATTTTCTATTTCCGGATTTTTACCCCACTGAACCTTTCCATTATCATCTTCATAAAATGTAAGTTCCGCTCTAACTGAGTGGGCTTCCACGAATTTTGTTTCTTCGAGCAATATTGCTTCTGAACCATCCGGTGCATATTTATAGAGATTAGGCACTTTAATTCTTTTCGTTCTTTGCAAAATATCTATTGCAAGTCTATGTCTGTAATCTTGATTACTGAATGTACACTTCCTCTCAATATCTTTATCTTTAGCAATATGCCTAAAATAGGACTTATGGTGAATATTCTTGATTCTCTTGACAGCTTCCATTTCTGTATCACAGCCCATACACCAATAGCCTTTACGACCGCTTTCGGCTTCAAGGATGTATATAGGTTCTCCTTTTACGTTTTTGGCGTATTCGTTTTGTTCTTTTTGAATCGAGCTATTATCCATCGATTAGTTCATTTTTTAGCTTCTTTGGAAATCTAAAGTTGATATCAGTTATTTATAGTTGTTTGATTGGCAGTTTTGAATAATCCAATTATGGCTTTAGGTCTTCAGTAGCTCATTATCTTCAGCTTTCAACTTTCCAAAAGTCTCAAACTCTAAGAATTTTGATTTAAATAACTCCGAAGGAATTTTCTTTTTTAATAAAAGATGAAAGTTTTCTTCATGAGTTGATACAATTAATTGTTTATCTAAAAACAATGTTATACCTCTAAATAAATCTATAAACGATAGAATATTAATACTGTCCATTGATTGAATTGGATCATCTATAAAGATGCAATCTACCGGTTTTTTATCATCATCTTTTGTTTTTAGAGCACGTGCTAAGAATATGCTTAAACTTAAAATATTTACTTGAGCGGTACTAAAATATAACGAAGGTACTGACCAGTCTTCTTCCTCAGTTCCAGTATAAATTTGTAAACGAGGTTTATTCTCTGCAAAATCACACTCAAATTTAATCAAGGTATAATCGGGATGTGGATCAATTTTTCTATAAATGGCATTAATTAATGGCGTATAGAAATATGCTTCGATCGTATCTTTCAGGTACGATCGAAGGTGCTCTTTTTCGATATTCAACACTTCCTCAGAATTACCTAACTCTTTAAGATTATTGGTAATCATTTTAATTTGATCTTGTACTTTTTTTGATTCAGTAGCTTTTATGCAAGCGTCATTTAAAATTTTAACAATCTTAAATTTTTCAATTTTAGATTCAGCTTGCCTTTCTATTTCCTTTTGTCTTTCAATCAAATCTATAAAAGCATTTTCAATTTGAAATTTATCTTTATCGCTTATTATTATACCAAATTCTGATTGAATATAATTTTCATAGCTTTCATAAATTCTCAACATTATATTTTTAATATCATTTACTTCTTCAATACTCTTAATATATTCATTCTTAGATAAAGTGTAATTTGATAATTTTATCTTTAACTCATGCAAAGATTTGATTGCGCTTTCTTTTTTACTTGTTAAATCATTTATCTTTATCTGAATATTAGATATGCCTTCTGATAGTATAGATTTTTCAATATTATTAACATTTAATTCTTTAATAAAATACTCTCTGATTTCCTTATACTCATTTGAAGACTGATATTTTAACAGGTTACGTTCTGAAATTTCTAATTTTTCTTGAGTTGATTTAATTAATGTTTCTTTCTCTAATAATGTTTCATCATTTTTTTTCATTTGATTAGAGAGCTCTAATATCTGGCTATCTATTTTTGATAAATCTTTTTGTGTTTTTGTTGATAATTCTTCAAATGTCTTCGAATCTCCTAATGATAAATTAATGTTGTTTAAGATCGCTTGATTACTATTTAATTTTTCTAAGTTGGCCTTTCTCTCGGAGTCTAATTTATCTAATACATTCTGTCTATTCTTATAATTTGACAAATAGGGCTGTTTGATTAAAGTAAAAGCTTTCTCAATTTTTTCTTTATTAACAGATAGCTGTAATACTAGTTTATTTGCATTTGATTCAATCTCAATCTTTTCTTCTAAATATATTTTCAACTTACTATCCAACAATTTGTTAGATAAAATGTTTTCAGAAAGTTTTTCAAACGAATCATAGCTATAATTACATAAGGGACAATCGGAACTTTTTGAATTATTTACCAATTCCAATCCTAAATTGATAAAATCATTAAGTTCTTTATTGAACTGATTTTGATTATCTATTTTAAATTGGATTTCCTGAATGTTTCTTTTAAAATTTTCTAATTTTTTTTCCTCAGATATGTAATTAGTAATCAATTCTTTATGTTGGTCAAATAATTTAAATTCTAGCAAAAGTGCAATATCATTTCTGATCTTATCTTCATAATATCCAAATTCATCTAAAATTGTTTTTAGGTCATTCTGCTTCTTTTCTTCTGTACCAATTGATTTTGATAAATCATCAATATTCTTTTGTGAATCAACAATACTCTGATTGATTAATTCCATCTGTTTTTGCTGACCAGGTAAATTGTTTAATTTAGACCGATTGTTTTCAAGAGAATTCTTTAATTCATTAAATCTTATAATTATATCGTTTTTCTTCTGTTCAAAATCAAACTTGTCACGTTCGGTATTAAGTAATTTGTCTTTAAACTCTGCAATATTCTTGTGTAAACTATCAATCTCTTTTTGTATACCAAGAAATGTTTCAAACTGCTTCTCAATATTTAGAGCGTGCTCCAATCTATTTTGTTGAATTTGTAAATTTTCATCGTTAACATTGGATTCATTATTAATCTTTTCTTGAGCTTCAAACCATTTAACTATCTGATTAAATTCATTTTGTTGTTCATCTAATTTCAGAATTTTACTCCTACTATCTAGATGAGATAAAATCCCCCTATTTAATTTTTTATCTTCAGATTCCTCTCCATCTCTTGCTAATATTATGGTATCGATTCGTTGTTTAGCTTTTATTAATTCTTCTTCCAATGAAAACAATCGAATCTCAACATTCCTAGATAAATTATCATAAGAAGTTTGATTGAATGTACTTTGATCAATCAAATTGAAGTTTTCATTTTCATTGTTAAGTGAACTGATTATTTGATTAATTTCATCAAATTTTTTAAACTCTTGTTCAAAATCAATTTCGCCTTGAAGTTTTTTTTCTTCTTCCCCTTTTTTATTAACTAGGCCTTTCTTTTCATCTTTGATATATTCCAACAAGCGGTTTATCTTTTTGTATATCGAATCATATTTTTTTAAATTATCATCAATATCCAAAAAATTTTCATATCGCTTATCGGCTTTCTCTTCTTTAAGAAAAGCATCAATCAAATCTTGAGTTAATATTTGGTCTTTAAAATATTCATTACTCGCCTTTGCTTTATAATCGTATTTTTTTCGAATATTTATTATATTTTCAAAAAGTTCATTATTTGTTTCAACTATAACTTTTCCTTCTGTTGAAGCCTTATTCAACAATAAAGGTGCATCATTATCTTTTCTTACTTTTTCAAAATCCACCATTCTATCGAATCGTTGGATTTTATGGGTCACACCCCATTCGACAGCATCATAGAATGAGGTTTTACCGAATCCATTTGGAGCATATATTGAAGCAAAATTCATTATTTCGCCATCTTTCGTAAAATCAAAAGTTGAATCTTCCTCTTTTTCAAATGCTCTGAAACCAGTAATTTTTACACTTTTGATTTTCATAATGCAATTATTTTTTTTATGAATTCTTCCTGAGCTTTTCTGTCACCAATGACTTTTTCTTCTCTAATAAGAAGTTTCCAAAGTTTTTCATTTTTAGGAATATATTCCAAAATAGTAACTTCTTGTGTTGCATCTACAATTTCTTTTAAATCTGAATTTGTAATGTGCTTAATAATTAAACGATTCGCCTCATCATCATTAAATTCTTTGCCATAACAATCTTCAACAATTTTTCTACTTGAAAATTTGTCATTTTCAATTTGGTTTTTGAGTTCTTTGGGAGCTATATCGTTTGTGATATATATGATGTACAGATTCCATTTTTCATATACCGTATCTAATTTAGTCTGATATTTTAAAGCAATTTCTTCTGATATTTTTTTCCAAGATTCTGATTCTCGAAGACTTGAACTATTTGTTAATACAAAAAAGACAGATATTTTAACATTTACATCATCTAAATGAAAATGAAAATCACAAGTCTTATATTTTTCCTTCAATTGATTTATAACTGCAGTACTATATTCCAAATACTTTTCCATATTCTTCTTTAAGTTTTATTAATAATTCATTTTCAGTTAATCTGGTAAAGTGCCGATAATCACCACTGTTTTCTACAAGCATTACATATTTAAGATACTCAAAATGAATAAAATTATATTTATCAAAAATGAACTCTTTAGTTTCTGATTCAGCATTAAAGATATCAGCTCCTGCTCCATCATAGACAGGAACACCTTTTAAATAACTATTTTTAATTGAAGCAATACTAGATATCATAGCTCCTTTAGGAATACTATAATCTTTAATTTTACTAGGCTTACTTTTTGTCTTAATAAAAACGGTACCATTATCACCAAGATCGTCATAATTAAAAGACAAGCAATCTTTTATAAAATTATCTCCTAGCCATTCTGTTTCATCCATTTTACAAAGAAGTCTAATAATTGACTGCACTTCTATTAATTCATCAGTAGTACAAGTTTTAGTTTTTACAATATTTAAAAAAGTCAAAAATTCTAACCAGGTTATATATATTAGTTCATCTTTGAGATTGGACAAATCATTTTCATTTATTAACAATTTGTCTTTAAAATGATTTTTTATAAAACTAGGAGTAATATCACTATTAATGACTTCTATAGCTTTGCGTTTTAAAAGTGATTTAGTTAGTGTAATGTCTTCTTCATCAGAACCAGCACTGAAATCAAATATTTTACTTTTTAAAAATTCAAAGCTCGAAAGATATGGTGGAATCATTTCCGATAATTTATCTTTATTCTCCTCAACTATTTCTAAAAACTTGCTGATTGGAACAACATCTATTTGCCCATTTGCATAATCCGTAGTTGTAGATGATTGAATGCCAACAATGTGTATCATTCCATTGCTTAATCTCAAAATTCCACCACCAGAGAAGCCTATAATATCTTCGTGATTTAGATTTCCGAAGTTTGTCTCTAATCTAAAATACCCATTATTTGTTGTATCGATTTTACGATTAATTTGATGATTACTATATCTGTCATTTTTATTATCATCTATTTTACTAGGATAACCACATAATAAACATTCATTAAATGCAATACAATCTTCATCAACGAAAATTTGATTATAACCCAAATTCTCATTTAGAATTAGAATCGCTGAATCATTGTCTGCATCAGAATGTTCAAAATAATTTACTCCGTTTGTAATTTCAATTTCTTTTAATTCATTTTGTGTATTAAAAAAGCACAAATTAATCTTATGTTTAAGAGTATATTTTGTTTCATGTCCTGTATTATCTTTATCATAAAATACGTGTTTTGCAGAAAGCACATAAGTTTTTGATTCATCTAAAGGTTGAAACAAAATTCCACTACCAGAACCTAGAATGACAGTATATCTTTTTAAATCGTTTTCTTCCATTGATAAATAAATTCATTTGTTTCCATAGCTTTAAAAAATGAAAAGCCATTCCAATCTTCTTTTAAAAAAATTCTATCTTTTAAATCATAATTAAAGCGGATTATAGCATTAGGATTATTATTGATAATTCTAGCTATTGTTCTTTTATTTGGTAGTCCATGCTTTGATGCATCTGTACTTATTAAATAATTGTCCGTTTTTACAATTTCTAAAAGTTCTTTATTTGTATTATACATGCTTCCGTGATGAGAAACCTTCATTAATTCCGTATTCAAAGTATTATCTTTATCGAAGCCAAACATTTTTAAACCTTCTATCACAACAGATGGGTGTGCATCCCCTAAGAATAAAAAACTTTTGCTGTCATACTCCATTATAAAAGCAATAGAACTACCATTGGCAACATCATTATCTTCCTTAAATTTAAAATCAGATTGATTTTCATCATTTATAAAATCTTGTAGCAAAGTATCGAAGTCATTTTCACCACCTGCAGTAAAATAATTCTTCTGCTTTTCGTACAATTTTAAAAGTTTATCCAACGTCTTGCTGTTAGGAGACAATATTTTAAATTTCACACCTAATAAATCAAATTCTGAACCTTGTTCAATTATTTTACCTTCCCATATATTATTATCTCTGAGATATTTTTCAAATTTAATCCCTTGCTTGGGACTTGAGTAGAAATCTTCCGCTCCATCAATTATTTCAACATCTAAATCTTTGTTTTCATCAATATTAAACTTCTTAGCAATTTCCTTTCCTGAGTTAAACCAAACCTTTTTAATAAGTGTAGATGCCACTTTGTCTTTATTCAGCCACCTCAAAATACCTCCAATGTGATCATCATCAAAATGAGTTAGAATCAGAAGATCTATGAACTGCTTATCTTCTCGGATTTTTTCAATTACTTTATGTAAATCACCTTTAACGTTCGATCGACTCCTGTATGTATTTCCCACACCTCCATCAATTAATATATTACATGGTGCCCCATTTTCTAAAAATGAAATCCAAATTGCATCACCATTGAATGCTTTTAAAAATTTTATATTCATATGTCTTTTTAAATTATCCCTCAACAATGCCCCCCTCAATCAACCCGTACAAATGACAAACTATTAGATCTATTTCTCTTCGTCTTTTTTAGGTTTTACAGTAATTTTTGGATTTAATGAAAATGAAGGTGTCGGATTAACACGACCTGCGATTATATTTTGTTCAAAATTACGATTGGTGTCTAGGTTACTTAATTTTTCCACTGCATCCAATAAAACCTTAGTTTTTTTGTTAGTTTCGTTATTCATAAATTTTATTTTTTAGGCGTTGAAGCTGGATTAGTTCGTGGAGGTGCTGGATTAGTTCTTCCTTTTTCTTCTGTTTGCGGTTTAGGGTGTTGTCTAGGGCTGTCACTAGGCCGTGGTTTTTGATTATCATTCATTGCGAAAAGATTTATAGATACAAATGTTAGTATTAATATTGTTCCGATAATTAAACTCCAAATGGAAGTTATATTTAGTAAATTGATTGGCTTATTTCTTTTGTCTATATTTTTAAAAATGTCTTCATATTTTTCTTCATCAATTTCTTTAATAATTGAATCAGAATCTTGAATTGATTTATGATGAGAGTAAAGATTTGAAATTAGTGTTACAACTAACAAAAACAATCCTATCAGATAAAAAATTATATATTCAATTTTTACAACAGCCGTTATTTTTTCTAGAAAAGTTAACGATACAATTATTCCTCCAGAAGCTAAAAGATTTATATACTTTTCAAAATCATCCTGACTTTTATTTTTATTTTCTGAAACAGAATTTCTATATTCCGACCAATCTTGGTTAAATCTTTCTTGTTGTTTTTGCTCTTTCTTTTTTCCCATATTTTAAGAATTTTCAACAATTTCAATTTCCTCCTCCGTCAACCCATACAACTCATACACCATCTTATCAATTTCCTTATCTGTCTTATCTATTTGATTTTTCAGGTTAAGTGCTTTTTTACTTTCCTGATTGAAATAGTCCTCCCATTCGGCTTCTTCGGAAAGGGAAAATTTTATTTTCTTTTTGACTAGTTCTTTGATAAATTCAGCATATGATAACAAATACCAATCTTGGAGTTTTTTGGGTAAAAATGACAATTCATAGTCTCTTTCCAGAGTTCTGTGGATTCTATTTAGGGCTTGTAGAACAACGGGTTTTTGAAATAATGACATTTGGCAATACTTTTTTTTATAGGATTTTTAAAAATACGCAATTTATAAGGATATAAAGGATATTGTTATTAACAACTTTAGTTGAAAAATCCTGCATGAGTCGTGGACTATGAGGTTGCGATTGCGAGTTGTTTAAGGGTTTATTATTGTTTAAAGTTTAAAGTCTCTAAGTTCGTATCTCAATAATTATCGAGACTAAGTTTCGTGTGGCTATCTTTTGTCTTTTGTTTCCCTATCAAAGCTATTAAACTTTGACAGGGAAATAATTTTAATACCGAAAGTTTACTGTATGATTCGGTTGCTTATTTGATTTAAATTTCGTAAATAATAGGACCAAAATTCCATTCTATTTTTTTTACGATTTGCTAAACAATGTGTTATTAAGCGTAAAATGAGATATCAATTTAATGAGGGTAAAATTTAAACGATTTTACCTTTGTTTGTCTATAAAGGGTTATTTTTTACCCTTGTATAGTAAACTCAAACCTGTATAATAAATTTGGTTGGTTTATTATACAGGTTTTAGCCTATCATTATGACTGTGGTATAATATCATTGGAGTTTACATTCTATCATCTCATTTATGTTTTCAAAATCGTTTGATGCACTTGATTTAATTTCGTCTAAAGTAACGATGTCTAACTCATTATCATCATGAAAAATAGATGCTATTATTTCGATTGGTAAAAATATTATCCTAAATACTTTCCAAGAACAAGGTATATTTTAATTGTATAATACATTGACTACACTTAAGACATGATGTTTTCGCAGACGTTTTTATTTTTTAATTTTACTTTTTTATAACCATTTTTTTTCTTTATCCAGTGTACTTACTTAATCATCGATTGGATGTTAACTAATGTTGATTTCGTATTTCTATAGCTTTTTCTATCCAGTCTTCAATATTTTCCTTAATATGATCATAAACATACGTGCTTGTAGAATAGGGTGGATTATAACATTTTACTATTGATGACAAACTTTTATCATCTACTGTGAACTCTTCAAATGGATTGTCTCCTTTCTCTGACTGTTCTCCGTTACTGTCTTTTAGATTATGAACATAAATTCCGAACACCCCTCTACCGGCATCCCAAGCCTTTTTGATTTCGTAATTTATCCACTTTCTATTTGCTGTATTTTCTCCAACAAATACAATAATACAGGATTTTCCACTCATGTTATCATCTATCCACTTCTCAATAGCTTTATTCCCTCCATTGGTAACCTCTTCCCATTTATTAGCAGTAGCAACACTACTGCCCTCTAATTTTCCCATGCTTCTAATTTGGGATGCTCTCCAATTATCAGGTACATAATGAAAACTTGTAAAAATTTTTCTTGTCATAATTTAATTTTTAATGATTTTTGAGATAAAATTAATTGTAAGTTCTATTAACTTTTTTGGTTCTAATTCATCATTTCCTAATTCTGAGAACAATTCAAAATTATTATTTGTTCCAAAATAAGATTCATAATCGTTAAGAACCTTTTCCCAAAGTTCTCTGGACTTATAGCCAGTAGCACCGATTGGAATTACCATAGAATTATGAGCTTTTGAAATATCAAACTCACTTTCAACACCATTAGCTGTTACAAGTTCGCCCTTTTCTAATTTATTACCGAAGATGAAAATGGAAATTCCAGAGTAAGAAATCATATCCTTTCTATAATCATTCCATTGTTTTTGTATTTCGGCATTTCCTTGAGGGAATGGTCTCAATAATAATTGGTTATTAATATTTTCTCTACGATTGATATAAATCTCTTTTAAAACACCACTAATTACTGAACTACCGACCCCTAATCCGAAGCCTGAAACGATTTTAAAGTTATTTTTAATTAACTCCTGACTTAGTGAAGAGATAAACTCCTCTGCTATAGCAGGGCTCCATTTGCCATATTCATTTGCACTTCCTGAAATATAAATAGTTTTACGTTTGAATCTATTTTCTATTTCTTGAAGAATTTCCGTTATTTCAGTATACTCTTTAACTAAAAGAACATGAATATTAAATCGTAACAAGTCATTAATAATTAACTCTTGCTTTAATTTTTTTAATTCAAATTCTACATCAGAATCGTTAACTTCTTTTTTGACCTCTCTCATCAGGGAATAATGTTTTCTCTGATTTGTTTCATATGTTACCCTGACTCTGCTCAGAATATAATCTAAATTTGGGTCAGTAAAACTGAATCCAATGAATAGGAATGTTTTTGAGACTAAATCACCGCTCAAGGTATTGATGAAAGCACCATGAGATTGATAGTATTTTTCATATTGATCCTTAGAAATAATTGCTTCATCAGGATTTTCAACATCGCCATGCATTTTATATAAAATAGCATTTCTTCCATGTATTGTGTTTGCAAGATGTTTAGTTGCGTATTTAACGTCGACTATTTTTCCAATATTTTTTAGAGACGTTTCAATTAATCGATCATAATTAGTTGTCCAGTATGTGAAAATTGGAAGTCTAACCAGTATTTCATGATTTTGATTAGGGTTTTTACCATGGTGAAATTCATTTGCAATTTTTTGATTTAGAGAATGCCTGTTATTGGCGTTTTTATTAAGATGATATTGTGCCAATGAAATCAAATCATGTTCCTTCTCAATATTTAAACCTAAATCATCCGCAAACTCTTCTAAAAGACCTTTCCAATCCACATGGCCGGAAGCGACCGAAAGGCCTGCTCCTGCAAAAATTCCGGCATTGTTTTCTTCTATTTCTTTTAAATAGCTATTAATAAAACTTTCTATTTTTCTTTTCATTTTCTATCTGTTTAACCATGTTGCAAGGTTATCATAACTCCCATCAGGATACCAAACAAAATAACCTTCTCCACCTGATTTTGTTGGATTCTTTTCAATTCGAGGATAAATTTGTAAATACTCATTGCCTTGCCAATTACCTCTATTATCCGCAAGCGGTAATAAAGCCATCTTTTTATTAGGTAATTTAAAAGGGTCAGCTATACCGATTTCCCAATTACACCATTTAGAGACTACAGCATTATTGGTAGCTAATAATATAAACTTGTCATTTTTAGTTATGATTTGTTTTTTTATGTTTTGGGCAGTTACGCCACTTGTCCTTTCCGGCATTGTTTGATCTGCCCAATCCACATAGATTTGAATTCCTAAGTTCTCAAAAAACAATTTTGCCTGTTCTATTTTTTCTTTATCCTGATGTGCATGCGATAAAAACACACTTGTTGACGAAGAAGATGCCGAAAACATTCTTGTTTCATTGACGGTCCCGCTTAATCCTCTAAAACCAGCTTTTTGGTTCGCAATATTTCTAAATTCTTGTTCTGTAAAAAAGCTCATAAATATTATATATTTTTTTCTACTTTCTATAGGTTTATGTTTTCTTAACTATTCCAATATTTTATTATCCATTCTTTTACCTTAGTTTGCATTATTGTATCTGAAGGCAATTTTTCCCTTATCATTGTTTCCATTTTCAAACAACTAGCTACATTTTTAAATTCCCATTCTTCCGCCAACGCATTTATTAAATATAAAACTTCATATCCCTCATGTCTATTAAATCTTGTACTATCGGGTTTTCCCGTTACTCTTGGGTTGTCATTTGGATAAGCTGTCCATTGATAATCGTCGTACTGCATATCTGATTTGTTGAATAGTGCCATAGTTTCTATATTTATTTATTCCTTTATGTACTCTTTGCTAGAGTTTTCGATTTCGCTGATCGTCCTCACTCTTTTAAACGTTAACTTTGCAACATTCCAGTCTAATCTTTAGGCTTATGTATGTGAGGTTTTAAAGTCGGATGTTTTGGCTTTGTTGGTGGGTCAACTCGCCTTCTTCTATCGTCTGTCCCATCTTCTTTTTTTGGTTTTGGACCTGGTTTAATTGCTTGAATTGTTATCATAATGTTTAATTTTTAAATTTAATTTGGTTTGCTTTAGTTTGTTAACACATTGCTATTATCAATACAAGGATATTGACTATCAAAATTTTATTAACCAGATTTCCGGAATTATTTAGCTTTCCAATGAAAAACCTATTTGTTTCTAGAAATCTGCCATAGGTCATAAAAATAAGCTGATAAAATACAAATGGCACTTTAAGGAAATGAACTTTAATAAAATATACAGTTAAACTACAAACTATGTTAAAATTTTGATTACCGAATGTGGGTTATGTGTTCACAAAGATTTTGGAGAGGGATTTTATCGTTTGTCTTTTACGGTTTTGTCGTAGGCAATCAAATTAATCATTTCCCGCAAACGAGATCGAACACGGTTTCCGTAAACATTTTCAATTTCGGAAGCCGAAAGGTTTGTGGTGATGTGAGTTTGGATTTTTTTGGCTGTGAATAAATCATATCGGCTTAATAGAATTTCTGCCATTACATTGCATTCGTTTCCGTAATATTTTAGATTGTTTTCTGTTCCTAGATCGTCGAAGCAGATTGTTTTGGGTTCTGATTCATATAGTTTGCCCTTACTATATTTGTGAATGATTTGGTAACCGTCTTGGATAAATTCATAACTGATGTCTCGGCACGGTTTTACGGAAAATTTATGCTCTGTTGGTGTTAGGTGTTTCATTACATTCATTAGTGATGTTTTGCCACAACCTACCGGGCCAGAAAGCAGAATCCCTTTGTTGAGGTCGATGTTGTATTGAAAACAAGTTGCTTCGTCTTTGAGGAAGTAGGCAATGAGTTTGTAGATTATTGGATAATCGCTTTCATGGATTTTGAAATGATTGCCGTATAATTCAATGCCTTTTTTTTCTAGCCAAAGGATTATTTCTTGATAGTTGTAATGGGATTTTATTTCTGTTTGCATAATTTAGGATTTTACCGCAAAGAGCGCAAAGGTTGAACGCAAGGTTCGCAAAGAATTAAAAAAATATTTTATAGCCACCGATTAAAAGGATTAACATAGATTTTTCCACCCCACCCTACGGGCACCTCCCGTTTTGAGAACGGGACAGGCTCTCCGGAGGAGGGGAATTATAGCGGCTCTGAATAGTCTTTGTCTGTTCCTGTATTGAGGTGTTTTGCTCTGTTGGATTGTGGTTCATTTGAAATGAATTTAGGGGCATTTAATATCCAGTTTTGTGCTGCGGCTTGCCAATCGACCATCGGGGTTTTGCCACCGACTAGCCAACCGTTGCTAGAGAAGTAATTGAAAAATTTAATGGCTTCCAGTTCCGGAAAGTTCTGATTGAGAAAATAAGCTTTGACATTTTCGATTGTCGGTGTTAACTCTTTTTCTTTTTTGGCGGAACTTTTTTCTTTTTTTTGCCGACCGCTTTCAGTTTGATTTTTATCGGTGTCGGCGAATGCAAAAGGCATTTCAGTAACAACATTTTTTAAAAATTCATCATCAATTTCATTTTTTTTTGCTTGCTCGCCCAAGTTTACACTCTTTAAATAGTTTGGTATGTTTGTATTGTTTGTATAAGATACCAGCGCTTGTTCAGTGCTTGTTTCACTAGTAGTACAAGACTTGTTTAGAGCTTGTTCATCAACCAGTTTAAAAACAGGTTCTGTATTTGAACTGGTGTTTTTTTCATTTTTGGACAGTGGTTTAAGTTCGTCAGATAGGTTAAATAAGTATACTTGGCTTCCTTTGAATGGATTATAAGACGGTTCGTAATTTATATACCCCAAAGCATGCAAGTTTTTTAAACATTTGTGATAGGTTGCTTTAGAACTAATTTTACTAATACGCATTACCTCATCGCGAGAAATACTAATTGGATTTTTGAAGCGATTGCAATTCCAGAATTGGAATAATGCAATATATAAACTAACGTGTGTTGGATTGAGTATTTTGTCTTTTGCCACTTTATCGAAAAAGCCGGTTAGATGTTTTATGTAGTTCATGAGATAGTTTTCAGTTATTAGTTTATGGGTTTACCACCCCGCCCTACGGGCACCCCTCCAAAGGAAGGGGATGGTTATTTGAATAGTGTTGGTTGTGCTGATACTTTGTTTGTGTTTAAACATTTTTCGATGTCGGCATTATCGTAGTAGAGGGTACCTCCTATTTTTGTATACGTTAATGTTCCATTGATGCGGAGATTTTGGAGTGTTCCTGGAGAAATGTTTAGGAGTTTTGTGACTTCTTTGGATTTGAGCCATTTCTTGTTATTGTTTGGCTCGGTTGATTGTAGCATTTTTTTGATTTCTTGCAATAGCTCAATTTTGAATTCATAAAGATCTTCGGTTGTAATAATGGATGCTGCCATGATTTCTGTTTTAGATTAGTACTGTTTAGTTTGTTTTTACAAAATTCAGTAGCTTTTGTTGGATTTTATCCCAATGGCTTTCGTAGTACGAAAAAATTTAACATTTAGAAGCCTAAAAGCCTTGGTTTTACTGGGAAATTATTTTCTAAAAAAAATAACTCTTTACCCCTATCAAAAACATTTACTTTTTCAACTCTATTCATTAGATGATTTTGTAATAAAAACAAATTGTAACTCTGTTTTAAATCAGGATTTACTGGTGGTGAGGTTTCGTAGTTACGATTAACTAAATTGATAATTATATCTTAAAAGTATTTTTTCTTTTGTCTTGATACAAAAGAAACAAAAAATCAAGCCTCAATATTTTTAAGTCTAAAATCATCGGACGGATTTCCCTATCCTGACCCCAGCCGCTTCGCTCGAAGGTCACTCCCATCGGCCAGCGCGCAAATCCTTACCGTGATTTTAGACTTAAAAATATAAGGGCGACGAGAGAACGTTTTCATGAGTTTATTGATTTTATAAACTGAACGGTAATGATAAATCATATAAAAAAAAGCAGTATATCCATTTTTAATGAGGATTTACTGCTTGTCTCGTTTCGTATTTATGATTTTAACTTTGGTCTTCTCTGGACATTTTTTGCTGTAGATTTAGGGTTAATTCTTCCAGAAATTTTGTCTTGCTACTTTTACGGGCTTTGAGTTCGGTATAGGCTTTATAGATATTATCTAATTTGATGTTGAAAAAATCTTCAAAGGATGCCGTTATCATATTAATGTCTGCTGCTCCATGATTGATTGCACCATTTGAATATAAGGCATAGATTAACTCTGCCAAGGCGGTTTTTGGCCCCGTCCAGACCAATATTTTATGTCTTTTTTCTTCAAAGATTTCGGAATCATCCACTTTTAGTCTTTTTAGTGCTTGTCGGATGTAATGAATGAATCGGTACATCGCTTTTACTTTTGCCCAAAGCATGTCTTGTGATGTTGAAAATTCCGGAAACTGATAGTAATCGGTCATGGGTGTAAATGGAAAATTATCGCGATGGTTTCGGGTAAAGAATTGATGATCTAGGTAACAGTTTCCTTGCTCCATATAATGCACAAAATCGGTGTTTTTGTAAAAGAACTTATTGATTTTTCGCAATTCTTTTTGAAAGAATTGGACTTTGTAGGAGTTACCTGCTTTGGGCATTCTTAGCTCACAAGAACGTACTTCCGTAAAATAAATCAATAAACTCATCGGGACGGGTTTGATATTTTTGAAAAAATCAATCTCTTCCGGAACGGTGTTGAAATCTTTTTTATCCACTATCTCTTTTAAGTTTGTTAATGTTTTATTACATAATATAATTCCATTACTAGCCTTATTTTGCATCGTTTCGTTTGCTACTAAAATTTCGTCGCAGGCAACATTAAATGATTCAATCGTTTTTTTAAACATAGTTTTTTGGTTTAATCTCACCCCCAACCCCTCTCCAAAAGGGAGAGGGGAGTTAAGAGTGGATTGATTAATATTTTGGTTGGGATTAATTTCCAGTCCGTGTTTTATGTTCGTTTTGAAGGGTACCCATTAATTCCATTGAAAAATTGTCTCTTGCCTGGATGTAGGCCACTTTTGGAATTATTTGAGCTCCTAATTTTCTTTTTTCAAAGGAGGCAGACATCCCAAAATCTATTTTTTGAAACTGCAGCGCATTAGCTCTTTTTATGGTTTGAAACAACAATTGCCTGTAGAGTTCGTATTCTTTTGCCCATTTATAATCCATCCCTATTAATTCTGGAACATAAGTATGATTGTTGTTTTTGTAACAAAACATAATGCCAACAAATGGATTTTCGACATCTGCTTTCAATGCTAATACTATGAATTCCCAGTTGGGACTTTCATTCATATTTTCGAAAACTTCGTGGGAATATCGGAAGGTATTAATAGCGTAATTATTCTCTTTTACATTGTTGTAGAGTTGGTAAGCTCTTGCTATTTCTGATTTGCTTAATTTATCTTTTATTGCAATATCATAGCATTTCTCATAAGGTTCTATCTCTTTATTGAAATGTTTAGCGGAACGGAGTGACAATGTTTTTGTAAACTCTTCGTAGGTGTCCCAACTTTGATTTTGAATTACACAGGATTCCGGCATATCTATTTTGAAATACCCCTGATCCAGTATTGTTTTGTTGTAACTATTGTCTTTTTCAAAATCCCTTAACACTAGCATATCAGCATTTAAGGCATTGTATTTTTCTTCTAGTTTGTCCAGTAATAGTTTCATTGCTTTTTCTGCCAAAGGATGTTTTTGATTGATAAAGCAGTGTTTTCCTTCTGAAAATAGAGAACCCATACTCAATACTTTTGAAGTGAGGTATAAAGGGTTGGCTTTTCTTATTTCTTCCAAATGAATAGAGACAGACTCAGTTGCCAGCATGTCGTCTTTCCAAAGTCCATAGGTAAAAAAGGTCATTAGTATTATGCTGCCTTCATTATCTTTTATAGTGTAATAGTAAAAATCCCAATGGTTTGTCGGGTCAGGATGCTGGCTGAATGTTTTTTCTAAATAAACCAGTCCATCCCAATCGAAAACATTTTGTTTCCCCATATATCGATTCCATTCTGATTTTTCGATATCGTGAATGGTATTTTTTTCTTCGATATAAAGTTCTTGCTCTTTTGATTCTGAAATCTTTTCTGCTTTTCCGCTTTCTATTCCAAAAGCTTGTCTGATTTTGTTTTCGCTATTATTTGTTTCTTCCAAAGCTTTAGGAAAATGGTATTCCATCGCTTCGGCCAAGGCTGTAATGTCCTGTTGTTGATTGTGACTGGATAGCGTTATTCTAATGCCCGTATTCTTGATTGGTACTGCAGGATAAATCCCCAAATTCAGAAAAAAACCTTCCTTGAATAAACGTTTCATAAAGTTATAAGCAGTTAAAGGGGTACCCATTCCCAAAAAGAAAACTGGCGAATCGTTTTTTGAAATTATTGGAAGGTTTCCTTGCGACAGCAAATGGTTGAAGTAGGCAATTTTATCAGCCAAGTCTTTTTGTTTCAACTCTATTTCAGGAGATAAATGGATGTTTGCAGATGCAATCGCAGCCGCTACAGATGCAGGTTCTAACTGAGCGGAAAAAGTTAATGGACCACCAAAAGTTTTAATTTTATCCCTCAATTTTTGATTCTTGCAAAATATTGTTGCACCACTGGCTCCAAAGGTTTTGCTTAGGGTGCTCAACACAATGCAATTTTCGGGTAGTTCTTTGATAGCGTCAAAAACAAAACCAGTTCCGTTTTTGCCTTTCCAACTCATACCATGAACATCATCAAAATAAAGGTTTAATTGTGTATATTTTTGAGTTAAGGCCAATAATTCCGGGATGGGTGCATAATCCCCAAACATGGAATATACCCCATCAGCCATATACCAAATTTTGTCGCATTTGGTCGTTAGCTGTCTGATTTTATCTTCTAACATTTCCAAATTACTGTGTCTGATCATTTCTACCGGAATTCCTCTCAGTTTTAAAAGTTGACAAGCATTTTGAACGCTCCAATGTACCTGATGATCCATTATTACGGCATCTTCATCTCTGATTAATGTTGGGATAATGGCTAAATGTCCCAGCGTACTGTTCTTGGTTATAATGGGTGGGATACCGTACATTTTTTCGATTTTAATTTCCAGTTCACTGTATAATGGATGTGAAATGTATGATTTTGAAAGTGGGAATTGCGTACCATAATTATATATGGCCGCTATTGCTGCCTCTTTTAACCGAATGTCTTGTTCGAGACCCAGATAACCAGTTGTTCCGAAATGAAACATTTCTTTTCCCTTGATTTGGATTGTCCTACCCGTTAAAATTTTATCTTCCGCATATAAGTGTAATATGCCTTCTTTCTTTGCATTCGAAAAAACTTCATCCACAGTATCGATAAAATTATTGTGCTTGATTTTTGCCATTTATTAGTTGTTTTAGGGTTTAAAAGTCATTATAAAAAATGAAAGTTATTTCATCTAATTACTAATATTCCCGAATTGACAAGTCAAACTCCCGAATAGACAACAAATACGTCAAATTGCAACAAATAATCCCAAATTGACAACTGCTTTATTTATAAATGTTTCTAATTTTGTTAAATTATAATCCTTTAATTACATAAAACATGATTGCAGCCCATGATTTTTATGAGAATAGCTACGCCCATTTTTGGATTGCCGACGGTATTCTCTTTTTTAAATATAAACCCAATACTATTATTGACCTGAAGCTCGCCCAGTGTGTTGTAACCGATAGAATTCATTTTCAGAACAAGGTGGCTTTTCCTGTTTTGTGCGATATTCGAGGTGTTATTTCAACTGAGAAAGCCGGAAGAGATTATTTGGCTCAATCCGGATCCATATTGACCAAAGCCGTGGGGCTTATCGTTCAAGAGAAAGCATCCATAACGATTAGCGCTTTTTATTTAGAGATTAATAAACCCACCGTGCCAACGCAAATTTTCACCAAAGAAGAAGATGCGTTGGTTTATTTGAGACAGTTTATTTAGAAGAAAGAAATAAAGAAAATAGAATATAGAAAAAAGATAACATTGGAGTTGCCATGGAAAAACCGAATAATCAAGAACGTATTGTTACCGTACATCAAATGCTGTTTGAGATGGCAAGGGGAAATTTTAACAGCCATATTCCTTTAAGTCCTTATGATGACGAATTGGAAACACTCGCAATTTTGATTAATATGGTTGCCGAAGAGATAAAAGAATCGATTTTTCATGTTGGTTATATCAATACCCACAATACGCAGCAACTCAACACCCAAACCAATTTTGTTTTGGATGCCGATTTTTTCATCAATAGTTTTAGTCCTGAGATTGTTTCCTTTTTAGGTTATTCAGAATCAGATTTAATAGATCAGCCCATGGCCAATATTCTTACTGCTGCTTCTGTGGAGCAACTGCAGGAGGTGCTCCATGGCGGTGTTAGCTTGCCAGCAATCGTTCGATTGGATTTTACCACTAAGGAGCATTTACCTATTTCTGTTTCCTGTAGTGTTGGGAAATTAATTAATTGCACGGAAATTATAGTAAGCCTTGCCATCCCTGCTCCTCAGGAGTCTTATAATCCTATGGCGTATGAGAACGAATGCAATAAACAAGTCAAAAATCGAAAAGAAGATGCGTTTTTGATTCAGAAACTCTATGATTATATCTTGGCCCATCTTGAAGAGCCACTTCCTTCACTAAAATTACTTTCACGGCAATTTGGGACTAATGAACATAAATTGAAAGATGGGTTTCGTCATTTTTTTAAGAGTAGTATTTATCAATTTTACAATGACGAACGCTTGAAAAGAGCTTATTTCATGATTCAACATACTGGGATTCCTTTAAAAAATATTTTGGTCATGAATGGTTTTAACAATTATCCCAATTTTTCAAAATCCTTTAAAAGGCGCTTTGGACTCTCACCCTATGAACTGAAGAGCAATGAAGCTGATTTTACTACACTACCGGAAGATTAAATATTCGAATGGCTAGTAATTTTATTTGAAGAGGCTTTTTCTTGTAGCTCACTTAATTTTTATTATAAGTGGTGTTCGCTGAATCTTCGATTTGCCTTGATGCAAAAGAAACAAAAATCAAGCCTACCATATTTTAAACCAAAAATCATCGGAGCCCCCTAACCCCCTAAAGGGGGAATAGAAGAGGGATGAAGAGCACTCGTTTAGGATTGCTCCCTATGGTCTGCGTTCACCTTACCGTGGTTTTTTGGTGTGCAACTTTAAGGGCGAGAGAAATGACTACTCTAATTATAATCCGTTTTGGACAAGTTTTACTCCCAAAATGACAAGTGTTTTGGTTTTGAGTTTCGGAATTTTGCTTTGTGGAATTAAAATCTATGAAGCTATGAGATTGAATATCAAAATACAAACCATGATTTTAGAGTTTATTTGTTTGCTCTATCTTTTACTTTTTGTTTATGCAGGGGTCAGTAAATTACTTGACTTTGAGAATTTCCGTATACAACTTGGACAATCACCATTATTAAGTGCTTTTGCAGGCTGGGTTTCTTTTCTGGTCCCAGTTGTTGAACTTGTAATTTGTGTGTTCCTGATCATTCCAAGGTTGCGGATTATTGGCTTATTCGCATCGTATGGTTTAATGGTGCTGTTTACGGCTTACATTTTTACAGTGCTTCATTATACCTCCTTTGTGCCGTGTTCCTGTGGAGGTGTTCTTGAAAAACTAAACTGGACGCAACATCTAATTTTTAATGCTGTTTTTGTTGTACTGGCTATACTAGCTTTAGTGTTCCATTTTTCCAATACTGTATTTACAACAGGTAAGACGCAATCAAAAAGAATTTTGACTTTGTTTTTCAGTATCCCATTTTTCAGTATTACTCTAGTGATTGGATTATTTCTAATGTCTGAGAATATTGTACATTATCATAATAAATTAACAAGACGCTTTCCGCATACGCCTCTTCACACAATCTCTGACGTTGATCTTAAACTGAATTCATATTACATAGCTGGTGTTGGCAATGATAAAATATACCTTGGCAATGCTACCGCTCCTTTATTGATTACAGTATTGGATACTAAATTACGCCAAATGGAAAAACGGCTTATTCACCTTGACCGCAAAGACCTTCCTTTTCAGGCAGTAAAAGTTATAGTGCAAACTCCTTATTTTTTCGTGTTGGATGGTCGGATACCATGTGTCTATAGAGGTGATATTAAAGACTGGAAAGCGCAACTACTAAAGAAAGGAGGAGAGTATTTTTCAACTGCCCAAGCAATAGATTCAGCTGCAATTGCGGTGCGCACCCATAGTTCCCTAAATGGGGAGAGCATTATGGGGATTATTAATCTAACGGATACTGCAAAAACAGAATTAAACCCAGAAATTTTGCAAAAGCAATTTGACGGTGTATTCGACACCGATGGCCAACTACTTTATAGCGTGGGTTTGAAAAGGATTATTTATCTCTATGCGTATCGGAATCAATTCACTGTTGTAGATAGGCATTTGAAAATTGATGACAGGGGCAATACAATCGATACTATAACCCGTGCCAAACTAAGCATCGTAAAAGTTAAAAACCATCATGAGAGAAAGTTTTCAAAACCTCCTTTATTCGTTAATAAGAGTAGTGCGATCTATTCCAACTTGTTGTTTGTGAATTCTGCAATTCCGGGGAAATATGAACAGGATGCTCTGTGGAAAAAGTCGAGTATCATCGATGTTTATGATGTTATCGGCAACAGTTATTTATTTAGTTTTTGCATCTACGATGTTGATGGCAAAAAAGTAAGGGGTTTTACAGTAAACAATAATAAGTTATATGCACTGATTGGGAATCATATCATCAGTTACAGTTTGGATGAAAGGGTTACCTCCAATTATAAAAGATAATATGGCTGCCAGCAAAACACACCAAGTTTTTACTGATTTTGCTTCGCTATGATTTTGAGTAAAAAACCACCCCACCCTACGGGTGCCCCTCCAGAGGAGGGGAATATAAATTCTACTGTATTATAATGACAGTATTAACAATCTATTGGCCAAATAGCAGGGATCAGATCGAAAACCTGTAAAAAAGAGTAGATCATAACTTTTAATTTTATTATTATGAAAACTAAATTTTTTAATTTCGTAATGCCAATGGCAGTGGTTGCACTGGGATTGGCTGGTGCTATGAGTACCAATGCAATGAATGAAGGTGCTAAGGATGTGGCTCCTGTCATGGGCTGGAAACATGTTTCTGGTGCCAATCCTTGTCAAGCGGTACAGGAATGTTCCAATTCCGGAAATTTTTCCTGTACGGCTCCCGACGGAGCCCAGCTTTATGCTAAACCGATTTCAACTTGTTTAATTCCTCTACAAAGGAATCAACAGTAATTAAAGTTTCGCATAAATCGGGATGCCGCCACAAGTAATTGGGCGGCATCTTTTATTTAGAATAATCTACGATATTTTTTAGTAGAATTCGGATTTCATCCAACTTTGAGGTTGATCATTTTTAAGATAATAATTAAACCATTGCTCTACCTTCGAAGTAAGGTCTTTTTGATTTTTCCGCTTCCACAGAGTGTGTTCTTCTTCGGGATACACCAGTAAGGTATGTGTTTTGTTAAGCCGTCTCAAAGCCATATAAAATTCCATGCTTTGAAGATAATGGATGTGGCGGTCCTCTTCGCCTGTCCATCCCAGCAAGGGGGTCTTTACATTTGGTGCCTGTAAAACAGGAGAGTTTTTCAAATAACTTTCCCTATCTTCAAAAAGTGATTTGCCGATGCGCAACTGGTCATGCTCCGCACGGTAAAAATCGGGTCTGTAAAAAGTGGTACCCACATAAAGATAAGCACTTGTAAGATCTGTCCATGCGGCACCTGCAACAGCAGTGGCAAAGCGGTCGGTCTGCGTAATGATTAAATCCGTTTCATAGCCGCCAAAGGAATGTCCAATGAGTCCCACTTTTTGAGGATCGACAAAACCTTTAGCAATGACAGCATCCACGGCAGACAAAACACAGACAGTTGCGGACTTGCCCACATTGGCCGTCTCTAAGACTAAGTCCGGATATAAAACGAAATAGCCCTGGGTGGTAAAATTGGTGATATTAAAACCATCACCCACATAAGAACTGGGGTTCTCGTAATCATTTAAGTGCTGGAACTGTCGTTGATAGACATGCACTATCATAGGATATTTTACTCCACTTTGATATTCCGCCGGATAATAAAGTATGCCCGACAATTCCTTGCCGTTCACGTTATACCGTATCGGCTCCGCCTTGCCCCAATAAAAATGAGACTGTTGGGGATTGGATTGTACGATTTCCTGTGGTGCTGTGTCGTAAAGCATAAGTCTTGGCGCTACTTCATAACTTTGCTCCACGTACAGATACCTGTCATTGTTGGATGCCTTGATAATCTGATTCACTTTCTTTTGTTCCCAAACCATCGAAGTTACCCCATTTTTCAGATTCCATTTGCAGAATCCCGATGCCCGTGAGTTCTGGTCTATAGCACTCAAAACAAATTCGTTATTGAGCTGTAACGGTGGCTTTTTAGTATCAATTTCATCACTTTGATAAAGAGATTCCGGGATCAGATCCTTAATGCGATACGTTCTTTGTATTTCCCTGCCATTTGTCAGTCGTTTTTTGATGGTGGCATCGGCAGTGATTTGCCACAGATCATATTGGTCGTACAGAATTACACTTTTGTCTTTCTCTGTCCATCCCGCCACTCCGTAGGGAGCCGGTTGTATGGGCATATCTTGATCCTGTCGAAAAAAAGATACCGGTATTGTTTTGGTGATATTGGTATGTGTGTCTTTTTCGATGTCATACATCCACCAGTTTCCTTCTTTGGCGTAGAGCAGGAATTTTCCGTCGGAGGATGGAACCGTTGAGTTGTCACCAGAATATTTTTCGAGTATCCGTTTTCTTATAACGGTTGTCAAATCAACTAGATACAGATCATATTCACCATCGAAACTGTTCTGGGGCTCATAGGCAATAGGATCATAAATAAAGGCATGTTTGTAATCCCCACTCAGGAACCCCTTTGGAATTTCCCTGTCAGAAATCTGGATAAAACGGTTGCTTTTCACAGACCATACGGCCATTTTATCCATCAGGGTATACTGCCCAAAATTCTTCTTATGGGCAAAGACCAGTTTGTCGGCAGCATTCCACACCTGTACAGTGGCGGGGTCAATAGGGCGAAGTCTATCCTGGTTTTCCTTAAGCCAGAAAAAGATGCGGTCACCATCATCCGATACCGTCAACGTGTTGCCGATTGCATCAGAGATTTTCATATCTGCGGGAAAGCTTGGCTGAGTATTGGCATCAAAATGATTCAGCTTTTTGGTGTCAATACTATAACTGAAAAGCTGCGGATCATCAGATAAATTTTGGATAAAGACAATGGTATTGCCTTTCCAGTTCAAATTTTGAAATGCCCCATTACTTCCTGATATAATAGTATTTTTTTTGATTTTTAATCCCAGTTTTAAAAAGCCGATTGCATTTTGGTCTGCTGAATCCACACAATACAGCAGACCGTTGCGATTGGGTTCCAAACGCCACTTGCTTACGTTTGGAATTTCTACCACTGCCTTTCCATCCCTATCCTGAACAACGAGACTTTGTTTTTGGTTGGCCTGCTTTTTCAGCAGTAACAGGTATTTTTCATTACCTGAAAAGGCAAAATCAGTAACACCAGCTGTTTTTGTAAACGTGCCTGTCGTTAAGTTTTGCAATAGTAATGTATCTCTAGCGATACAACCAAAGTGTGATTCACCATTAAAGATGCCGTCTTTGGCATAAGGGAAAGGATAAGCCGTTTTGTTTTTGGTGTTTTTTACAAACAAAGTGTCCTTTTTGGATTCGTACCACACTAAATAACTGGCCCAATTGCCCTCATTGGATATTTTTCTTGCCACGAATTTGCCCCAGAGCGCATAGTCGTCTTTGGTAAGCGGTCGTTTTTGGTTACCCTGCCCCCAGGAGGGGCAAGTAACTAACCAAAACATGAAACCGGCAAAACCGATAACAAACCGTTGAGACCTCCAATATCTATTTTTTTTAATAATTTGCATTTTGTGGAGCGAGATTAGGGTTAAGTAAGAGTTCCGATTCGGGAAGGGGTAACAGCCGGTCTGTTGACTCCCATTGTGGTTTAATAGGCGATAATGCCGCATCGAGTCCACCCGTTCTTTTCAAGTCGAAAAAGCGGTTTCCAAATTCCGTGAAGAATTCCAGACGGCGTTCCTGCAATACTTCGGTAATAATATCAGCTGCGGTAGCAGCTCCCGAATCAGGCAGACCCGCCAGATTTCGGGTTTTATTCAAATCTTCTTTTGCGCCAATAAGATCGCCCTGATGGGCACGGGCTTCCGCTCTGATGAGATATTGCTCTGCCATTCTCAAGACAATGGAGTATTCCATCGAAGTTCCCGTATTGGATGCTTCTTTGTATTTGTAGGCATGATACCATATATCGGTGTTGTTGGTCACGGCTTTGATCCAGTTCGTTTTGCGAAGGTCTACATCACTAAAGGCAGCAATGAGCTGATCGCTAATCGCCACTGAGGGAGGTGGGCCTTCGACAAAAATAAATGTTCCTGCTTCATAGGTGTTGGCTCCTTCTATAGCAGGCATCAATTGCCATATTGTAGACTGGCTTCCTTTACCAAATACGGTTCCAATATCCGAAGGCCAAACATACAGCCCAGTTTGGTTCAAGACCCTCGAGGCCGCATTCGAAGCTTCATCCCATTGCTGTTTATAGAGATACACTCTTGCCAATAGCGCCTGTGCAGCCCATTTGTTTGGACGTACTCGTTCCTGTCCTATATATTCTTCGGGCAACAATGCGCTTGCCTGCTCCAGATCTGCCTTGATTTGTGAGTATACTTCATTCTCGGGCAGACGATGCGCCACTTTGTTTTGCTGATAATCGGTCGTTAACATATAGGGAATGTCGCCGAAAGCATTCACGAGATAAAAATGGATTAGTGCCCGTGTAAACAATGCTTCTCCCGTTAATTGGTTTTTATCGTCTGTCGCCAATGCCTTCGATATAGCGACCCCTTCAATAACGGCATTGGCAGCGTAAATCTGGTTGTAGCTGCTGTTCCATAATTCGGCTATTTCGGTGTCGGAAGCCAATAGTGAATTGGTATAAAAATTGGATTGACCGCTACCAGAGATTCCATAAAACATCAGTTCATCGGCATAAAGCCCCAGTTCACTCGAAATCCCCGAAGGATAACCGGTAAGTAGTCCGTGATCGCGGATTTTGGTATAAATGTCGACCATAGCGGCATTGGCCGTGGTTTTGTCTTCAAATACGTCTTTGGCTGTTAATTGGGAGGAGGGTAAGTCCACCTCGGTAAAACTATCGCATCCGACTGTTAAGAATAACAGCATATTCCATGCTATAAATATCAATTTACTATTTTTCATAAGGTTATTTTTAAGGTTAAAAAGTAACTTGTAAACTGCTGGTGACTACCCGAAGCGGAGGCAGGTATCCCGTCGATATAAACTCAGGATCCATTCCTTTATAGTGGCTTATCGTCAGCAGGTTTTGGCCTTGCAGGCTAAGCTTGCACAAGAATTTCTTCGTCCAGTTTTGCGGGAGGTCAAAAGAAAGAGAAACATTTTTTAAACGGATATAGGAGGCATCGCCTATGGCGGCATCACTTTGGCTATAGCGAATGTTTCCGGCTCTTTTTTGGGAATTGCTATTGCTGTACGATTGGTATGGTCCCAAATCGCCAACGTTTTGCCAGTGATCTATAACTCCCTCCGGTTGGTTGATCATCGTTCCAGGCATTCCCATCCTGTAATTTTCATTGAAATTCTCCTGTTTTACAAACTGAAACAAGAAATCCAGTTGGACTTGACCGTAGCGGAGTTGGTTTTGAAAACCGCCGTAATATTTGGGACTAAGGCTCTTTATTGTTTTTTTGTCGTCTGCCGCCGAAAGTTTACCGTCACCGTTAAAATCCTCAAATTGATAAACTCCTGTAGTGGGATTGAGTCCTGTATAGTGATAGACCTTTACGATATTGATGGGTTGACCAATTACATATTGGTTTTTATAGGTTGACCCTTCAAGTCCGGGAAAGGAAAGTAACTCATTTTGTGCACAAGTCAGATTGAAATTAGTGGTCCAGCTGAAGTCTTTTGATTGGAAATTTGTGGTTCGTAGGCTAAATTCGAAACCGCTGTTCTGCACCTCGGCATCTAAATTGGCTTGCAGTTCCGAAAAACCGGTTGTTCCGGGCAATGGTATCCCCACCAGTTGGCTCGAAGAGCGATTGCGGTACCAAGCCACGGTTGTAAATATACGGTCGCTCCAAAATCCGGTTTCCAAAGCGATTTCTAGTTTTTTATTGGTTTCCCAACCAAAATTGGGATTAAAAAGCCTTGTGGGCTGCAGTCCGCCTATCCCTTGATAGGTATTTCCCGAAGTGCCGTAGGTATCCAAGTATTGGTAATCCCCTATCTGGTCGTTACCACTGCTGCCGTAACTGCCGCGTATTTTTCCAAAGCTTAAGAAACCAAGATTGTCCTGTATGAATGTTTCCTTTGAAAATAACCATGCAGCTCCAACCGCTCCAAAGTTGGCATACTGTCTGCCCGGTCCGAATCGGCTCGATCCGTCCCTACGTCCGGTGATGTTTACTATATATTTTGAGTCCCAGTTGTAATTGATCCGCCCAAAAAAGGCTTGGTATTTGTACACTGATTCATCACTGTTCAGAATAAGGTAGTGGGCGGCAGAAGCTGGATTTTCAATCAGACTGTTACTGGCGAAGCCTTCGCCAGCGCTTACCAGTTGGTCACTGTTTTGTTGCTGAAAAGTGGTTCCTGCCAAAGCCTCTATTTTTCCTTTTCCATAAGTATGGTTCCAATTGAGTTGTGGTTCTACAATCCATGAATCCCGATGGATGGTATTGGAGAATAGTGCCGATACTTCGCTGCCCAATCCATAGGCTGGGTTATAGATTGTGGAAGGCTGTACATTATTTTGGCTTTGACGCAAGTCGGTATAGCCAAAGCTGGTCTTAGCCGTAAATCCCGCACCCAAGTCGTAAGCAAGCAGTAGGTTGGCAATCAGATCCTGTGTCTGTCCCTTAATTGTTCCTTCCAATTGGGCAAGAGGATTATCAAAGGTGTTGTTTTCCCAATTGAGGTTACCCATTTCATCATAAAGAGTGGGTGCATTGGGCACAAGAGTAATCGCGTCACGGGTAAAGTCTATCGAGGGTAAGTTGTTGCGTTGGATAGTGTAGCCAGCTGTAAAATTGATCTTAAATTTCTTATTGTCCGATTCGTGATTTAGATTGAAGTGACCGTTGCCTTTGATATAATCAAAATCACCCGGGAATACGGTTGTTTCTTTGCTGTAATTTCCGCTTAACAGAAATTGTGTGAGTGGGGATCCCCCCGAAAGCGAGGACTGTATATTGGTGTAGCTTGCCGTTCCCCCTATGAGTTCTTTTTGCCAATTGGTGGAGCGGTTTTGATCCCAAGTTCCGTTTACATCATAGGCATCGGCGGGATACTCGGTAACTCCATCATTGGCAAAGGCTTCTCGACGCATGGTCAAATATTCAGGAGTCTTCATCACGTTCATAAAGTGGGCTACCTGTCCGAGTCCGCTGGAGTAGTTGGTGGTAAATGCGGTTTTGCCTTCTTTTCCTTTTTTGGTGGTGATCAGTACCACGCCATTGGCACCGCGGGAACCGTAGATTGCTGTGGCATCTGCATCCTTTAAAACCTCGATGCTGGCAACATCATTGGGATTGATGCTGTTTAATGGACTGTTTTGACCGGGTATGTTGCCCGAAGTATAGGTGCTGCCGATATCCTGGGAAGAATACGGAACTCCGTCTATGATGTATAAGGGATTATTGCCATCGAGCCGCAGGCTGTTTTGTCCCCGGATTTCAATGTTGAAACCTCCTCCTGGCATACCCGTGGTTTGGGTAATATTGACTCCCGCCATTCTGCCCTGCATAGTAGCCAATACATTGGTAACGGGTTGTTTCTCTAAGTCTTTGGCAGTAATTTTAGAAATACTTCCCGTGCGTTCGCTATTTTTTACGGAATAATAGCCCGCATTGATTTTGACTTCTTGGAGTTTGGTTGCGTTTTCCTGCAGACTGATGTTGATTGTTGAACGACCCGCAACATCAATGGTAACGGTTTTATACCCCATATACGTAAATACAAGAATGTCATCTGGTGATGCAGTGATGGTAAATCTCCCATCGAAGTCTGTGACAGCCGTACCACGCTGTTTTCTTGAGGTGATGCTGACCCCTGAAAGTGGGATTGTACCATTGGTGACTTTGCCGCTTATTTGAAATTGATGGGATATGGATCGCTTGTACTTTAAGGTAGTATTGGCAAAGGATGCAGTGCAGCTGAGACAGAGACTTAAAATAAGAGTGTACCAAAGTACTCCCAAGCCTTTGTATAATGAAATAATTTTCATAATATTGGGTTAGTTAATTTAATTAATAGTTTTATTGGCTTTGGTCCTCTAGTATAGCTTGCCGGCGTTTAGAGGGCCTTTTTTGTAGTGCTGCGAAAACGCTAAGGCACAACCGTTCTTGTGTTTTTTTAATTCATCGGCAATTATTTAAAAGGTTTTTAAATAGGAAAGCATACTGCCGTTGCCTGTTGCAGCCAGACGGTGGCAGTGCTATTCCCAATTAATTCATTATAAATTATGGAATTGCGATACTTAAAAAAGAAACAGTGCTAAGAATTGAAGTTGAGTTATACCTAAATAATAGGCATAAAAAATGGCATGGAACTCAGCTTATCATATCAGAGGTACTGGTATACCGGGGAACAATAAGTGAGCCCACGCCATGGGACGTGAGCATCGTACTTATCTTCTCGTTCCTATAAAATTACCAGTTTTCTGATACGAGATTCAAAGCGAATGCTTCAATGTTTTATTTGAAGAGTCGCAAAATTACATTTTTAGATATAATTATTTTGACAAATATAGTAAATAATTTATTCGATACAAATTTGTATCGAATAAATTAAGCTTTTTTCTCAAATTTTACTTTATGGAAAAGGATAATGAATTAGAGATAGAATTATTAAACATTCAAATAGGATGTATACTTAGATTGGCTAGATTAAAAGAGGGGCTATCTCAGACTGATCTTGCTGTACTATTGGATTATAATTCAACAATGATTGGAAGAGTGGAACGATTTGAAAATATAAGTGCATGGGATAAAGTGTTTTCCATAAGTAAACAATTAAATATTGATTTTTGCAATCTATTTGTTTTAAGGAATAAGGACGAATTGTTGTCAATTGTTGAAGAATCTTTTAAGTTTGAAGTCAAACTGACTCAAGAAAAGAAGGATTACTACAGTTTTCTGAAGAAAACCATTGTAACAAAATATAATTTACTAGCTAAATAATTTAGAAGAAAAAAGATGCTTAGGCATCTTTTTTCTTGTTTTATAACGAAATACTTGTCAATTCGGGATTAAAAGTTGTCAATTCGGGAGCAACTGACTTTATGATAAAAAAGTAAGTCTTAATGCGTTCTATATTTGAGATATGGAATGGTATGAAATAATAGGAGTCGTTGTTATGTGGTTTGTTGGACTTTACCTAAGAGAGAAGATTTATAAATTTAGGAAAAAATATCATTATAATGATAGTTGGAAGAGTAGACACAAGAAATAATGAAAGATGTTGAGTAGGTGCAGTATGATTATTAGCCTTATACTTTTTTTGTCAAAAAAATTAGACACAAATCCATTTCTTTAATCTTCTATCATAGGAATTTTAGAGTCTCTTATTGAATCCTTTACAAACTGTTCTCTTATTCTTCTGTTTCCGATACATGCAGTATTATCTAGTAAATCTTCAAATCTAAAAATTCTTATTTCACTTTGTTTAGGTTTACCATTTCTGTCCTTTACGAATTTATGACATTTAACAAATATATATTTATCATTTGAATAAAGTATTTCAAAATTTGTTGAGTGTTCTACTTTTTCAGCTTTGCAAATTAAATTATCTACGTTTTTTAATTCAGCTGGTAATAAGAAAACATTGTGGAATTGAATCATAAATGAGATTAGCATTGTACCCTGAACTATTAGAAAGACAATACTTATAGTTGAAGCAACCTTTTTTAAATGATATAGTATTTCAATATCTTTACAATATAATGAGGAATAACCTAAAAAGGCAAAAGAAAAGAGTGTAATTACTATGTTTGAAGGCAAGTACAAAAATAAACTTACGATACTTTCTATGTTTTTTATGAAATAATTATTAGAATAAATAACTAAAAAAATACAGCCAAAAAACAATAAAAAAAATAAAATGGCAAGAAAAGCATTCCCTTTTTTTAAAGCAACATTATTTTCAACTTCTTCATCGGAATCAAGTTTCCTCCAAAAATAAAATAGAATAAAAACAGAAATTGTAAATATTATTAAAAATAATAATATTAGTAATCCATCAGGTACAATTTGACTTACTGAAAAAAATCTTATAAATGAAAAACGAAATTCTTGAAAGTTCAACTAATTGCCACATACCTCCCAATAAAGCAGGTAGAATGATTATTAAATTCAGATTGTTTTTTAAACTCTTTAGAGGTGATTTTTTAAAGTTTTTATATATTTCTATAAGTTCATTCATTTGATTTAATTTGTGTTCTGTGTGAAATTAACAAATAATAATTTCTACATTATTTGCCTCTTCATTGTTTCGATCGATATGCGTTGTTTTAATTAGAACGATATTAAATATAAAATACACTTATATTTAAAAAAGTAAAAAAAGTTATCACTATGAGAATTAGATAAATAATAGCTGATAAAATTTTAACAAGTCTAAGTTTATTTCTTTGTTTTAACAGGTCAGTTGTCTTTAAAGATTGTAATTTATTTTTAATATCAGTTAATACAGTTACATTGTCAATTTTTTCAAAAAAATCGTTTATTTCCAATTCAATATTTTCAATAGATTCATCTATGTTTTTAAATAAAACATTCCATATTAATATAAAGAAAATGGTTCCAAGAATAAATAATGTAAAATTTTTTCCTATTTGAAGTCCAGTGAAATCGAATCCATTAAGCAGTAAAATGTAACCAACGGGCACTCCAAAAATATAAGTAGAAGCTTTGCCAATTGATTCAGAAATTTTATCAACTAGTTTTTGAAAGTGCTCGTTTGAAGATGTCTTTATTTTTTCAAACGAGAAACCCGCAATAAAAAGTGAATAACTTTTATCATAGTTTAAGATTAGAAGATCCCATTTTTTTACTAAAACAAGATAAGATTTACCACTCGTTCCAATGAAGTTGATCAATTCATTTATAAAAAGTTGTTTTTTATCTTCTCCAGCTATTACTTCCTGTAATTGTTTTTTAAGGGATTCAATACTACTAGTATTAAATTCAAATAGTTCGTCGAAGTTATATTCAATTTTTAAATCTGTTCCTTTTCCTGATTTGTAAAATAATAATTCTAAAGCATTATCTTTTTTCTTTTCATTATCAGACAAAGTTTTCAAAAAAGCTATTAACTTAAGGTTTTGTTTGTAATTCTCTATGCTGATATTCTGACTAACATTCTCTCTATAATTGATATCTGCAATATAAAAATCATCAAGAACACATTCAAATTTATTACCATCAACAAAATCATTTGCAGTTTCAAAGTAATTAGGAATGTCCCCAGTTTTAATTTCGAATTTTAGTTCTTTTTCTGAATAGTTATGTAGATTTTCAAGATCAATGATATTATTGCAAGTTGTAAGTACTTCAATCAGATTATAATTATTTAGTTCTAAAATTAGTGGGATTTCTTCTAGACTCAAAATAAAATTACCACAGATATAGCCAGTTTCGTAAGTTTTGTTTTGCAGTTTTTGTATTAAAATAATAGTGCAATCTAATAGCATATTCATTAGATTTTGTTTTCAAGTGTTCCATCAAACATAGTATTCAATTTTTCCGTTGGAACATTGTGAATTATGATGTTTGTGCCTTCCCTAGTTATCTTCCCTTTTTTGATAAGTTCCTTTTCAAAAACTAGATGATAACCATCTTCTTTCACACTACTTCTAGTAAAAGAATAGTAATCCGATTTAGCATGAACACCAATTTTTCCACTAATTTCGATATCATTATCTTCTATAAAACCTAGAAAGGCTGTTGGTTCTTCACTGTCAATGATTGCAGCAATTGATTCGATTTCCACATCTCTTTTCTGTGTAAAGCACTTTTCTACATATTCAGAGATGCTTTCTCTTATTTTGCTTTGTTTTGCTAAAGGCAATTTGTTGGCAACCGAGTATTTCTTGACCGCATCTTTTAGTTTATCAAAATTCTCTTTTGCAGATGAAATATCACTTGCACCAATGAACTTGATGAAATATTGCGAAACATCTCTAGTTCCTTTTATAAAAGTCAAATACCTTCCTTCCTTTTTTTTCCATTTATCAAAATTTAATCTATTTGCTCTAGCCATTTTTTCAATATCAAGAGCCATTAATTTCTTTATTCCAAGATCATCGGTATTAGTGTAATGAACGGATCTATCCATCATAGCAGTAATTAAAAAATCAACTTGATTATGCTCGTAATGAACAAAAACTACATAGCCACCAGTTGTTGTATTTATATCAATTTTCGATTTTAAAATATCCATTGATTCAATGGTTAATTTTAAAAAATCTTGATCCTTTAAATAATTTTCAGCTTTGGTCTGAAATGGGAAATTTGCAATATCATCTTCAAAAGTTCCTTGTGATGGGTTTTTGGATCCGTAGATTTTAATAAGTTTCTCTACAAACTCTGTTACTGTATCATTTACAGTAATTAGTTTCTTAGAACAAGTTAGAGAAGCTTTCCCTTTTAATTCTTTATCGATATGATGTAATACAATTTTTTTTATTTCCATTTTAAGGTCTCTTATAATTATTGTTTGGAATATCTTTTTATTAATAATGGTTTATTTCCCTGAAAGTATAGTTTCTATTTCAAACTTATGGAGTGTTTTTTCCAAGTTATACGTTTTATTTTAATTGTATTTTCTAAGATTTAAAAAAAGCATAGTCTGTTTTAAATTAATAAAATATACTGTTTTAAATTTCACAAATTCTATTTCTAATTATTTTGAAATACTAAAAGAATTTAACAAATATTGAGAAGAAAATAGTGAGAAATACAAATAAAACTATTTTTAAAAGCTGGCTTAGCGAGATAGTGGTTTTAGTATGTATTTAAACTATGAGAGTTCTCGGTATCTTATGTCTAAATTAGTCGTAACCATGTCAAGCACTGAGAAGTAAAATGCTTTATTATTATTATTATTATTATTATTATTATTATTTAGTCCTTTTCATCTATATAGTTTGAAGCAAATAAATCTTCTGGTATTTTGTTTTCAATGATATCAAACTGGCTAATAAAACTAACCACTTTATCCAACTCTCTCTCAATCGAATTCCACCAGTTTGTAGACCAGATTCGATAAAAGATAAAACCTTGGTTTTCCAGCTGTGATTGTCTAAACATATCCCACGCATAGGCTTCGTTACTGCTATGGTATTTTGCGCCATCACATTCCAGAGCAATGACCGGTTTTCCAGTTAACTTGGATTTTATGATCATATCTATTCTAAAACCTCCAATCGGATATTGTTGCTGAATTCTATCTTCACCAATTCTTTGAGCTAAACGATAATATACCTCCTCTTCAAAAGGTGATTCAGAACCATAAGTATCTTCGACATCATAAGATTTCGATTCACAATTCTCATAAAGCTGGTTCAATATGGAATCTTTGATTTCATTATTTCCATCACTTACGGCTTTGGCATAAGCCAAATAAGAATACAAAACGCCACGACCTGTATTTTTAAATTGTTGTAATAAAGACGGATATTGGTTTATATTATCTAATGGTATAGAACAGCATACATATACTTTTTGCTTAGCCCTAGTAACAATTACATTTAAGAGTTTATATCCTTTTCCTTGAACTATAGGTCCAAAATTTTGTCTAAAATTTCCATCACTTTTCTTTCCGAAAGTAGTTGATATTATAATTATATCTCTTTCATCCCCTTGAATGTTTTCTAAATTTTTCACAAAAAAATCTGAACCTAAATCAGCAATTTTTCTATCATATTCAGGTTTGGATTGTCTTGCTATAGAAATTTCTTCTAATATTAAATTTCTTTGATACAAATTAAAAGTAGCTACACCTATTGACGGATATTTGCCGTTTTCTGATTTCTCAATTTTATGCAAAAGAATATCTACAACGCTTTTTGCTTCCTCTCGATTTACAGAATCTTCATAAATTCCATTCACTTCAATGAATTCTATTGGCTTATACTCTTTTTTTGCAGGCATGGGAATCAATCTTTTGCCATAAAAAGCATGATTTGAAAAATCAATTAAGCTTGGGTGTTGCGATCTATAATGAATTTTCAAATACGATTGCTTGTAGTTACTGTTTTCGGCATATACTAAAAGTGATTCGCTATCTGCCAGTTCGTATGAATTGTTAACCTTCCTAATATTGTTATCAGTGTCTTGCGGAGTAGATTCTTCTTCATAATCATCTTCATTTGGATTGAGAAGTGCATTTCCTCCTTGAAAGAAATTCGTTGGTGGCATCTGTTGACTGTCACCAGAAATGATTTTAATCTTACCTCTTATCAAAGCTGGATAGGTATCTTCAATTCGTAACTGGCTGGCTTCATCGAAAATTACAATGTCAAATAAAGCTTCATTCAATGGTATAATCGAACTGCAAACAGTAGGCGAAACCATTACAACTGGAAAAAAATCTGTAAATAAGGCAAAATCAGTATTGATTATTTTACGCAAGGAATTTCTCTTATGTCCTGCGGCTCCTCTTTTGTTAAATAGACTGATTGGATTTATTCCTGAAAATTGTTGTAGTCTCTTTGTAGAAGCTAATTGTTTTGTCGACCAACTTTCGACTATATTTTGAATTTGATTTTTTTTTAAATCTTTCTTTAGTTCAAATAACTCTAAAATTTTATCGTCATTCTTTGGTAAATCCCTATGCTCATTGATTGATAAAAGCCAAAAATAGTACCATGCTTCAAAGGTTACTTCCCAATCGTCGGAATCAATTTCAATAAGCAACTCAATAGTTCTTTTTTCTACAGGAGTTAAAGGTAAAATGAAATTTTTCCAATCGTAATATTCTCTGAACGCATCTAGATTTTCTGATATTTTATTGATTGTAGAAATAATCTTTTTTATCTCTGATAATTTCTTGCTATGATTTTTAGCATTGTTAAACTCTTCTACAATGATTTTCTCATTTTTAACCTTATTAATAATGTCCGTAAATGAATTTTCATTTTTAGTTAACATTTCCGGATTATAACTTTGATGCTTTGATACGAGAGAAAAGTTCTCGATATGATTATCCTTAAATTTATCAATTTCAGAAAATCGCTTCTGAAGTTTTTTTAAAGTAGAAATTTTTAGATGATGAGTTTTTAAATCTTCTTTAGAAATATCTAAATATTTATCATCAGCCAAATCTGAAACAAATCTTTCATGTATTCTTTCGATTTCCGCTATCACAGAAATATTAGAATATAATGGATGTGTATTTTTCGAATTAAATTGCTGAATAAGTTTGGTTTTGATATTCTCTAACTTTTTTTTCCATTTTTCAAATGCTAAGTTCAATTCCTCTACATTATCTAATAAAACTCTTAATGTAGTGTGTGGTTCATCAACTGAAATATAAGTATGATTTATATAATCATATTTTTCATGATGTATTCTGATTTTTGTGATACCGTGGAAAATTAATTCTCTTTGAACTTTTAATTCTTTATATTTATCAGAAAACAAACTCAATGCATTAATTGTAAATTTAGTTAAACCATCATTCTTAAAAAAAAACTCCCCAAATTTCTGATGATTTACAATAGTGAATGTTTTGAAATCTGATATAAGATTTAATAACTCATTATAATATTCTGAATAGTGCGTATCTAACCAAATCGAATAATTATTCAGATCATTTTCTAAAGCTTCTAAATTAGCTGACGATTGATTTTCAATATCCGAATAATATTTATCAAGCCATAAAAGGTATTCTTTCGTGTCACTTTTTAAATTTGACTCAATATCAATTAATTGCAACGATGTTGATTCTGTAAAATCTTCTAACCTGACTTTTATACCTCTAGGATTCTCTTCTGCGAAAAGCTCATCATTTAAAATATCTAGAGGATGAGAAAATACCTTAATGTCAAAAAATAATTTTTTGGCAGTTTTAATTTTTGCTAAATATGAACTAAGCTCATTATCCGTAAACTCAAATTGCTTATAGTCTAATTTCTTTGTTAAGGCTTCATAATTTGTTTTATTTTCTCTTTTCAAAAATTCTCCAACAATTTCTGTCCATGATTTTCCTTTATAGATGCTCTGACCTAATTTTTTATGGCTATTATTAAGCTCCCCAACGGCAGTATCGATATCCTTTTTAACTGTATTATAGTTGATCTGACTGTTACCATAAAAAATAGGTGGATTACTTATTCTGTCTCTAACCGAATTAACGATAATATCTCTGTCTTTATTTATATCTTCAATTACAGCAGCTAACGCACCTAATTGATCATTTTCTCGATGTAGATTATTTTTAATAACATCGTGAGCTGTTTTCTTTTCGCATACAACAAGGCACTTTAAATTATTGGCTAATGCATTTGTGATTAATGCTGTTAACGACTGACTTTTTCCTGTTCCTGGTGGTCCTTGAATGATTTTTTTTGGTTCAAATCCTAAAGTGCTTAATATTTCTTGTTGACTAGGATCAGTATCTACTGCGCTATATGCAGTGCCATTAAAAGGTTGAACTTTTAAATTATCAAATTGAAAATTATCAGCTTTCTCAATAAGCTTGTCAATATCCGTTATGATGCTTTCTTTTTGCGTTCTAAACAAACCGAAAACACCTCCAAAATGAATCCAAGGCAGATTATTAGATCGAGAATCAATAGTTAAAGCTTCTGGTATATTGGCTAATGGTTCTTTGAATTTTTGCTTCAGATCTTCAATTAAGTTAGACGGCGAATTTGAGTTTAGTGATTTTAATATTTTGTAACACTCGTCAAGAAGTTCATTTTTATCAATAATGGCATCTTCAAGTAAATCTTCATTGATTTGGGGAATAATAATTCCTTCATCATTTTTCAAAAAAGAAAGTAGAACTTCATTTAATCCTACAGAGTGGATTTCTTCATCGACAATCTTACCAGTCTCCGTTTTTACTTTATTACGAAGGATTGACCATGTATTTATTTTATCGGTCGCTTTTACCATCTCTAACTGCCAGATAAAAAGAGGTGCTTTTATGATTTTTTTTGGATCTTGCTTAGAAGGTTTAATCAAAATAGGATATCCAAATCCGAAAGTCTTTATTCCGTGTTCTTTGTAGTTGTCATCGTTTTCAACATTCAGGGAATTAAGCCTTTTGGAAAGTAGACTAAACTTCTTTTGTTCCTCACTAGAAATACTATTCAAGTTTACATCATCAAAAGTGATTTTAAATTCAAAGCAGGACTTTTTTAACAAAGCTTCTAAAAAAGACTCCGCATAATCTGGTTTTATATAATTCAAATTTGCGAAATCAAGTCTTGTAGCAAACCGTCCAGGTAGTACATTGAGGTGAATTGATTTTGTATTTCCTCCTTTTAGTTTGTCTCTTAGTGCTTTGAGAAATATTAAATCGGCCATATCATGAATGTTTTTATCCTTAAAAATAGTGTTTTCTTTGATATCTGTTGAGACTCATTCACTGAATCGTCAAGGTAATTATGTCTCAATTGTATTTATTAAATTAAGTCATCCACAATATCCGCAAAATCAAATTCGTGGATTAATGTGATTGTATGGCCATCTTTTCTCAAGTTTAAAGCTTTTTCAACTTTTCGCCCATAGCAAGAAAAAGCCCATGCTGGATTTCCATTATCGCCTACTATCAAATAATCGGTCTTTTTACTAATACTTTCTGTTGGTATACCACCGAGTTTGCGAATATCATTTTGTAATGTCTCTCTGTTTCCTCTTTTTAGTACTCCTGTGATGCAAAATGTCTTTCCAGTGAAAATGACATTTGGTTCACTTGTACAAAGTCCTGAAATGTTTACATCTGAGGTTTCTGAGTCTATTTGCTTTTGTATTTCTATATCTTGCAATTTTACGAATTGATTGAAGTATGCTTTCAAAACGATTCTTTCATCTTCATCAATTCTATTGTCTGAAAGTATTGAGACTATTAAACTTCTTATTTCATCGTACGGATAATAGGTGTTTAAATGTTCATTTTCTTCCAACCAACTGTTTAAATCAAATATTTCTTTGTTGCTAATAATTCCATCGGCTAAAATGCCATAACAAAGCCCTTGTAGGGTTTGGAGGTCAGTAGTTACTGCATTATAATAATAATTATCACTTTCATATTTTTGACACAACCAATATAAATCTTCGATCGTTTCTGATGGAGGTATCTTATTTGAGATTGTCTCTTTAATGACTGTCATAAATTCATTAAAAGGATTTCGGTTTATTAAACTATCATGAGCAATAACCCATTTCATGAGTTCATTTAGTTCTTTTTCATTTATAACTTTATCTAAACTAATACCTAGTAATATTCCTTTTAGGGAACTAATTGCTTTATCTGCTTGCGATTTTGCAGTATAAATCTTCAATATCTCTTGATCGATATTCTTCATAAATATGTTATTAGTAATTATAGATTTAAGCTTGGCAGCTAACTTTAAAAAACTGGGAGTGGCATTTGTTTTTCTTAGCCAATTTAAGTTAAAAAAGGTGGTTTTTACGAAAAAACATGAGAAAGTTTATTAAATTGTTACAAAAGTTAACTACTTAATGATTATAACTTGCCAAATCGGTTGTATTTGATTTCCTTTATACTTTATATAATTAGACGTTCTATATTTGACAGATAGAATGGTATAATAAATAGGAGTAATCATTATGTGGTTTGTGGGTCTTTACTTGACAGAAGAGGCTTCTGAGTATTTGAGGGATAGGTATTATAATGATAGTTGGGAAAGAAATACGAACCTATTCATAGTTCGACAAGCTATTTTTCCTTTATGAATTTTTTCAAGAGTTTCAGTAAGGATCGGATTTTGTGTGGTGTGTTTTTTAACAAATTCATTAAAAAGGAGCGCAATAATTATAGCTACCATTAGAAGTATTTTCTGCATCAATAATTAATTTTAGAGATTAATCATCCGAAATTAAGAACTGGAACAACAATAAAGAAACTTCATCAATAATGTTTAACAAAATATGTGTTTTTTGGGTAAACTATGTTAAAATTCAGATTGTGCCAATATCAAATCACTATACAGTCATATTACCATTTTAGATGGAAAATGAGTTGCAATAACTATATTTTTAAAAATAAACTTAAAAAAAGCAATATAGAATTAAAAATAGCACCATTAAAAGACAACTTCAATTGTAGTTCCTTTCCCTATTTCGGATGTTATTTTCAATTGACCGTTTAATGTTTTGGTTCTGTCCTTGATATTTTTCAATCCGATACCTCGTTTCACCTTCTCTGTATTGAATCCAATTCCGTTGTCCCAAATACGAATGGTTATTTTGTCGGCAGTTTTTAATAGCATTATATAGCATCTTTCTGCTTTGGAATATTTATTACTATTTTGTAGCGCTTCCTGGATTATACGATAAATATGTATTTTACTAGCACTTGAAACGGAAGACCAATCTATATATTTATCTACTGATACATCAAATTTTGTATTGTATTGGTTTTGTTGAGATTCTACCAGATTTGCTACTATTTCAGGGAAGCTTTTATCCTCAAAAAGTAGATTTTGTGTTAAATCATGTGAAACTCTTCTGATTTCATTCTCCGTTTTTTCGAGCTCTTTTACCAATTGCTCTTTTTTATCTATTTGGGTTGAATCCAATTGGATTAGATTAAACCGAGTTGTGAAAACACTATTTACTATGCCATCGTGTAATTCCATTGCTATACGATTCCTTTCCTCCTTGCGGGCTTGTTCTGTCTCCGATTGATGTTTTAGCATCAATTGATATATTTTTTCGTTGGCTTCTTGCTGCTCCTTAATAAAAAATAGTTCTTTATTTCGTGATTTCAAACGGTATATTATAAAAAGAACTGCGAAAAACAGTATTGCTAGTGATGTTATACCAATAATATACGTATTTCGTTTTAATAATACTTGATTTTTTTCTTCAACTAAATCCGTTTCATATGCAATGCGAGCGAATTTATTTCTTGTTATTCTTTCGACTTCTTGTAAGCTATCGTCAATTCTTAGATATTCATTAGTATAGTAGGTTTTATTTTTGGTATCATTCTCCATTAATAATTTCAACGATTGAAGTGTTAATTCGCTGTATTTTATTTTTCGAGATAAAGAAAATCCCTCTTTTATATAAGTCAAAGCTTTTATAGTGTCTTTTTTATAGAGAAAATATTGACCTATATTAATTTTATTGGATATTACAATCGGTTTTATATCAAGACTGTCACTTAATCGTAATGATTCGATCAATATTTCATGTACACCATTATAATTACCCGTTTTCATTTTTGAATAACCTAGGTTATCCAATAACATTGCATAATATCTTGGGAATTCTTTTTTAATTTTGTTTGTTTGTAAACCTTTGTCATAATAGTGCATTGCTTCGGTATATTTTCCCATTTTTTCATATACCCTCCCTATATTGTTATAGCAATTTATTCTACTTTTTAATATTTTATGCGTTGAATATTTTTCTTTTTCCAAAATATCCAATTGGTTTAAAGTCAAATTAAAATAATCTAATGATTTGTTGTAGTTATTTAATCCTTTTAGGGAAATAGCAATTTGATTGTAGCAATTATATATTAAATCAGTTCTCTTGACTTTGGATAGTAACCGCAATGCTCTTACTGTTTCGCTTTCGCTTTCGGCATAATTTCCTGTTTCTAAAAGTACACTCCCTTTCAAAAGCGATGTTGTGCCCAACATTAATGAATCATTTAGAGCGGCATATAATTTTTCTGATTTATTATAATAGCTATAAGCGCTATCATATTGTGATTTATCATAATGATAATTTCCGATGTAATATAATGATTTTGCAATGTGTGCTTTGTCTTTTTTTAAGCTTGCCAACTCAAAAATTTCTTTTGTTGTTATTTTATACTTTTCGAGTTCACCTAAATAATAATACTGATTGACAACTTTGAAGAGCAAGTTTCTGTTGATAGAATCATTTTCGTGATTTAATAAATAATGATTCAGAGTATCTAATGTACTTACCTTTTGAGAATTTTTTAAATTAACTGTGTCTATGTTATTTAGAATACTAATAACTCTTTTTTTATATCCAGTACCTTCTTTTTTTTGACAAGCTGTTACAACTGATAAGAAGGTTGTGAACGAAAATATGATGAGTTTTATTTTCAACTTTTGATATTTTTTAAATTACTACCAAAAATATATATTTAAAACCAGATAACTTAAAGAATTATCCGGTTTTAAAGTAACAGAATTAAGGTCTCGGAGGGTCTACCCCATCTATAGCAGATTGATTTGCCGGTAAAATAACTTGGTTTTTGGTTTTTAGAGTTTCATTATTAGAACTCTCAACAGGATCTGCAGTACAAGATGACATTAAAACAATAGCCGTAAAGCAGCCGATAGCAATTATTAGCTTTTTCATTAAAAAATGTTTAAAAAATTAAAAAATAGTTTATCACGATACTGTCCAGAATGGAGTATCTTTTTTTAAGAAAAGCCGGGAATTGACTGTTCAGAATTATTGAAAATGACACAGCTTAAAAGCAGTTGTTTCCCCATTTTCAATAATTATTTAGAAGCTTCTGTTGTTTATTACTAGAGCAAATTAACGGTCAAAAGAGGAGTGTTTTTTTAAATTTAGGCAGCTTATAGTGAGCTGATCCAGTATAGTAGTTTTTAGTATAATCTAAGGGGCGAAAGTGTGTGTTTGCAATAATGAGATTATTGTAAAAACAATTAAATGGATTTTATTTGCCGAGCTTAAATGTTTAATTTCCGGATTATGGCATCAATATTATCTCTGTACGTAAGGGAAAATGGTAGAATTTCATTGTAATTGAGATAACATTTTGATTTACTGAAATGTATACGAGAAACATGGTTAATGTTCACAATATAACTTTTGTGAATCCTTAAAAAATAGAATGGCAATGTGCTTTCAAAATGTTTTAATGTTTTATAAGCATTAACCGTTTTGCCATTGTCCATCTGAATGTCAGTAGTATTGTTATCCGCTTTTAAATAGGCGACATCTTGTAAAGTAACGAATTGATAATCGCTATAGGACTTAATGCAAATAGTTGTGGCAATGTTTGGAGGATTTCTTTTTTCAAACTTAAAGAGCATTTTTCCCAATTCATGAATATGCAAAGGTTCTACTATATAATCTGAAAATCCAGACTGTATTGCCTCAAGCGCATAATTGGGAGATGAAGCTAAGGCGACAAAATAAGGGATGCACTCCAAATATTGAAATGACTCTGTTATAGTTTTGAAAAATGAGGCATTATCATTTGATTTGATAGGAATTTGGGCAATTATCAGTTGTGGTTTTACTTTTATAATTTGGTTTATTGCCGTTTGACTATCTTTGACGACTCCAGCGCAAAAATAATTAGGAAAATTTTCAAAGAGTTCTAAAGTTTCCTTGACATTGCTGGCATTGTCGTCAATAATAAGAAAAGAAAACCGCATATAATTATACTAAAATAAGGAGCTGCAATGTAGAGAGGATTCAATTTCTATTGTTGTAGAAAAACTGCCTATTTTGTTAAAGTTAAAATATCTAATAATGAATGTACTTGTAGTAGATGATCATCCGATGACTGTAGAAGGTTATATTAGTGCTCTTGCAACGGCTCCTTTTGGATTAAATTCACCTATTTTCTCAAAAGCCCATAATTGTGAGGAGGCCTACTGCAGTCTAATGAAAAGTTATGCAGCTAAAGAATCATTTGATATTGCTTTCATTGATAAAGGCTTACCAGGTTATGAAGAGAAGTCTATTCTATCAGGGAGTGATTTGGCTCTTTTTATTAGAGAAGTGATGCCTAATTGCAAAATTATTATGATTACTGCTCATACTGAAATTATCATTGTATATGAAATCTACAAGAATGTAAGACCAGATGCACTTATCATAAAAAATGATATTACACCAGAAAAATTACAGCAAGCTGTGATGGAGGTCATGAATGGCAACTCATACCAAAGCATTACGGTAAAGAACTGCATTAATGAAATATGGAAAAAAGAGTTGATGGTTGAAGATCACAATCGTCAAATTTTATTCTATTTATCCAAAGGATTTAAAATAAAAGAGTTAGAAGGAGTTATCTGTCTGACAACAAGCGCTATCCAAAAGCGCATCATCCGAATGAAAAAAATCTTTGAGGTTACAGACGACTCGGGTCTAGTGAAAGAAGCCATTAAGCAAGGATTTATTTAGAACCACTTTCTAGATTTTAACATATTTTACTTAAAAACAACCTTCTTTGTTAAAGGTTGTTTTCGCTGTGCGCGCATTCCATTTCTTATTTATATGTTTGGCGATAAGTTATCTCAAATTCTGCAGTGTGAAAGAAACCAAGTGCACGTGGGATTGATTACAAAGATTTGAGAAAACTTTAATTAGAGTATTTAAAATATTTATTAATCATCTAAAAAAAGTAAAGATGAAAAAATTAAGTTTAAAAAATTTGAAAGTGGTTAAAATTTCTGATCAAGAAAAAGCAACAATTACAGGCGGATCAGGTACTTGGGAAACTTCAGGACCATGCAATACTTGGTCAGGACCATATGTGTCATGGTGTAATAAGTGTTAATTAATTTATAATTGTCAATAAGTTTACGTTTTAGGGCAACCATTAATTGAAAATATTAGTTAATTAGATTCTCGAGGCATGATTAAGATGCTGTTTTTTTGGGTATCTAAAATATTTATTAATCATCAAAAAAATAAAATGATGAAAAAATTAAGTTTAAGAAATTTGAAAGTAGTTAAGATCTCTGACAAGGAAAAAACCACAATTACAGGTGGGTCTGGAGCTATGTCAGAAGACTGTATGTCAGCGCCTTATGTGTCTTGGTGTCATAGTTGTACAAATTAGTTTGTTGAATTGAGTTAAGCATCATTCATTTCAAAAAAAATGGGATTGCATTTTAATTACCAAATTCAATTTACAAGTAAAAAATGTAAACTCGGCAATTAAAAATTAAAAACAACAGCAACTTTTGTTTAATCGAAAGTTGTTGTTGTATTATACTAAACTCTGTTTTTTATAAAACCTCGCTATTAAATGAAAAAAATCATTTTATATCTTCTCATAGTATTTTCTCAAACTATATCTGGACAAGTAAAGCTTTTTGAAAATCAAAAACTTGCAGCCACCTGCAAAGTTTGGGGCTATTTAAAATACTATCACCCTAAAGTAGCCAACGGTGATTTTAATTGGGACAATAAGCTATTTGAAGTGTTACCGCAAGTAGAGAAAGCGCAAACTAAAGAAGAGTTTTCATTAGTTCTCGAAAAATGGATAGATGCACTTGGCGAAGTGAAAGAAATTATTCCAATTATTCCATCAAAAGAGATTGAATATTTTGATAAAAACTTTGATTTATCTTGGATTAGCAATAATGAATTGTTTTCGAAAAAACTCTTTGCAAAGTTAAAATTTATAGAGAACAATAGATTTCAGGGTCAGCAACATTATGTAGAATCAGATTATGCTGAAAATATTTTTTTGAAGAACGAAAATTTTGATAACTTAAATTATATTGACAAAAATTCAAGAATTTTAGTATTATTTATGTACTGGAATGTAATGGAATATTTTTTCCCTTATAAATATTTAATGGATCAGAAATGGGACACAACTTTAGAAGAAATGTTGCCAGTTTTTATTCAAGCCAAAAACGAAGGCGATTTTTATATAGCGATGCAAAAACTAACTGTTAAACTCAACGACACCCATGCAGTTTTTTATAAATACAATAGTGAGAACCTATATTACTTTCCCACAAACTGTAAAATAATTGATGAAAAATTAGTTGTCACAGAAATTTTAGCGGATAGTCTGGCAGAAACAGATGACATAAAAATTGGAGATGTAATTACCAAGATAAACAACAAAACAATTAAAGAAATTATTTTAGAAAACAGGGATTTAATTGGGGGTTCAAATGAGTCTGTCTATTTACGTAATATAGTAGAACCAATTCTATCCGGGGATTCAGACACTGTTAAAATAGAGTTTTTAAAAGATAGTAAGAATACAACAAGAACTATAAATTTGCATAATTATCATGATTCTCATAAAAATAAATATGTAAAAGGAAGAATAAAAAAAGAAAAAATTAAAATTCTGGAGAACAATATTGGTTATGTTGATATGGGGATTCTTTATGTTAAAAATATTCCTGAAATGATTGAAAATCTAAAATCAACTAATGCAATTATTTTTGATATGAGAAATTATCCAAACGGAACTTATGATGAAATATCAAAGTTTTTGAATTCTAAAGAAAAAGAATATATCATCTACACCAAGCCTGATTTAAGTTATCCCGGAAGATATAAATGGAGTAAACCACGTTTTTGCGGTTCAGAAAATAAAAATAATTATAAAGGAAAGGTTGTTGTATTGCTTAACGAGGAATCTTTAAGCCAATCAGAACAGACGGCAATGTGTTTTCAAACTGGTGATAACACAACCATTATCGGGAGTCAAACCGCTGGTGCAGATGGGAATGTAAGTAATTTTGAAGTAATAAAAGGTGTTTTTACAAGATTTACCGGAATTGGAGTTTATTATCCTGATAAACGAGAAACACAAAGAATCGGAATAATTCCAGACATTGAAATTAAACCTACGATTCTTGGTATTCAGCAAGGTAAAGACGAGGTTTTAGACCGTGCTATACAATTTATCGAAACCGGAAAATAAATAATTTGTAAAATCAACCCAAAACTATAAAACAGAAAACTTTCAAAATGAAAAAAATTACATTACTGCTTTTCCTAGTACTTTCTCAAACCTTATTTGCCGAAGTCAAACTTACCGAAAACCAAAAATTGGCCAGCACCTGCAAAGTTTGGGGGTTTCTTAAATATTATCACCCTCAAGTTGCCAGTGGCAAAATGGACTGGGATAAACAACTTTTTGAAGTTTTACCGAAAATTGAACGAGCTAATACCAAAGAAGAATTTTCATTGGTATTAGAAAAGTGGATTGATGGTCTTGGTGAAGTGCCAGTCAACAAGCCTCTGGCATTAGACCCAACTACCGATTTTTTTGTCAAAAATCTGAACTTGGATTGGACTAAAAAGAATAAACTGTTCTCCAAAAATCTTTCACAAAAACTGGAATTCATAACCGAAAACAGGTTTCAGGGTAAAAACTATTATGTAAATCTTGATGGAGGTTCAGTACCTCTTCAATTTACTAACGAAGTAGTATATCCAGATTTTCCATGGACGGATAAAAATTTGCGTATTTTGGCATTATTCCGTTTCTGGAATTATGTAGAATATTTTTTCCCTTATAAATATGTTATGGACCAAAATTGGGATGAAGCATTGGTGGAAATACTATCGCCTATTTATGCTCCGGATTCCGAAAAGGATTTTCTTTTGGCAATGCGTGAATTGTCCATAAAGCTGAATGACACCCATGCTGCTACCTTTAATATGAAAATGCTCGAGTATTTAGGAGGCGAAAAATATATCGCAGCTGGAGCTAAAATAATAGACAAAAAAGCAATAATAACTTCTTTAGCTAATGATTCTCTTGCTAAAATTGATGATATAAAAATTGGCGATATTGTAACCAAAATTAATGGTAAAACTGTAGCTGAAACATTAGAATATTTAGGAAAATATATGGAAGGTTCTAATAAATCAGCAGCTTTGCCAGCCAGTGGCTGGGTCATGTTTAACGGAAATACTGATGATTTAGAAATTGAATTTATTAGAGACAATACCATTGCTGTTAAAAAGATACATCGCTATTCGAATAAAGATATTAAAAGAAGTCCACCAAAAATCACCCCAAAATGGAAACTTTTAGAAAACAATATAGGTTATGTTGATATGAGTAAAGTTGAAACTGAAGATGTAAAAAGTATGATGGAGGAATTAAAAAACACCCAGGCCATTATTTTTGATGATAGAAGAAGACCAATGTACACTAATTTTTTGATCAATGACTATTTGAATCCAGAACCTAAAGAAATTGCAAGAAATCTTTTTCAAGATTTAAGCTTTCCCGGACGCTACATTTGGAGAAAAGATATGCAAACCTGTGGTAAAATCAATTCCGACTATTATAAAGGCAAAGTTATTGTTCTTGTTGGTGCAGGAACATTTAGTCATGGAGAACATACGGCAATGGCTTTTCAAACGGCACCTAATACTACCATAATTGGCAGCCAAACAGCTGGCGCCGATGGACCTAATTATTATTTTTCAATTATTAAAGGTTACGATTCCTCTTTTACTTCTGGCGGTATTTTTTATCCCAATAAAAAAGAAACACAAAGAATAGGAATCATTCCAGACATTGAAATTAAACCTACGATTGGTGGTATTCAGCAAGGGAAAGATGAAGTACTGGACAGAGCTGTACTTTTTGCTAAAGGGGAAAAATAAGACTGAGGTAGAATAATTCTTAATTAAAAAGAATACCATTAGAATATGCAAGAAAAAATTATTAAAATCGAGAAAAATATTTGGGACGCTTTTAGCAAAGAGAATGAAATAGGTTTATATAATGGATTATCCGGATTTATCTTGTTTTACGATTGTATGTACAAAGCATACCCAGTTGAGGAGTTTGAAAACAAGTTGTTGGCTGTAATTGAAAAAACAAATGAATTGATTGAAGAAAAACAAAGTTCAATTACATTATGTTCAGGGATAGCGGGATATGGTCTTACTTTGTTACGCATAAAAAGTAGTAGTATTGATATAAGTGAAGATTATTTTAATAACATTGATGCCTTTTTATTAGATGATTTTAAATTATTCTATGAATCAAATTGTTTTGATTTTATGCACGAGTCTATGGGTATAGCCATGTATTATATAGAACGATTTAAGTTAAATAAAAATGAAACTCTATCTAACGTTTTGTGTGCATTTGCTGAAAATTTAATCCATAAAATTGAGATTGATTTTAAACAGGTACTTGTTAAATCAGATGAAAGTAGAGGGGAGTATTATTCCTTGGGAATGGCGCATGGTGTTGCAGGTTATATGAATTTTTTAATTTACTTGAAAAAACATCTTGCACCGCTAAATACAGACATTAGTGACGCTTTAAGAGTTTGTGCTGATTTTCTAGTTTCATATAAGCAATATGACAGTCAAACCAAACAGTATTACCCTAATTTATTTTCATTAAAGACAAATGATTTTATTCCTTCAAGGCTTTCATGGTGTCAAGGTGATCTAGGGGTATCGAACGCATTATATAATACGGGTGTTTTTCTTGATGATACCCTAATAATAAAGGAAGCTATAGCATTAATGAATCACTGCGCAACTATAAGTTTTGAAGATTCCGCTGTTAATGATTTTGGTGTTTGCCATGGTTCGGCGGGTATTTTAATTCAATTTTATTTGGCATCTAAAAAATTCAAGATTGATTATAGCCGTGAAATTGACCGCTGGTTTGAGACACTAAAAAAGCAAACCAATAATTTTGAAGAATTCCTTTGGTATGAAAATAGCAGTAATAAGTACATTCCTGAAACAAACCTTCTAGTAGGTACTGTGGGACTTGGACTTACAGTATTAACGATTGAAAATAAAATCGATCTGACATGGTTAGAGATTTTTAATTTACATTGATTTAAGTTGCTTAATTGTAAAAATTTTATAAAATAAACCCAATATAAAAATGATTTTTTTTAATACTATTGTTAAACGAGTTACTAATTTTTCAGTTCAATCCTACGAAGAACATAAAGATAATTTATCGATTTTTTTTGAAAACAACGAGTTATTTAATCTTTGCATTTTAACGTCCTCAGGTAGTTTGTATAATGACGTAAATAAAAATAAATCTGAGAAAACAGACGGCTCGTTATATAATTATTTTGTTAGGGCACATTTTAATCCTACACCTTTTGGAGTTTTTAATAGTGTGGGAGTTTTGAAATGGGGTAATGAGACTGCAATTACTAAAGCGGATAGTCTAAGTTTAATGGTCAAACACGATAATTTGTTTGTTTCTTCCAGAATAAATGAATCTATTGATGACAATTGGAGTCATTTAAGCTATTGTTCTAACCCTTCTATTTATTTTTTGAATAATAAAAAAATTGGTTTTTATAATTCCAAAAATCAAGTCAACAATAGAATTGAAATCAGTTATACTGAAATTGATGTTGATGAAGATTTATTATGGTTAATAAGCCAATTTAAGAATGGAAAGAGAATCGATGTAGTTTTAGAGGATTTGATTTTGCAAGGTTTCGAGAGAGTTGAAGTAGAGTCCTTTTTGTTGCAAACAATTGACACGGGTCTAATTATAGAAATTTTTTTATTCAATTCGTACGCCAATAAGTTATATAATCCATACAGCCCTTATTTTTCAGGATTAATCGCACAAAAGCAGCATTTGTTAAAAACAAAAAAAGATATTGTTACTTTTAGTCAAGCTTACATCAAAGAGCAAAATATTTTATTTGAAAAGAATAAAAGTCCTAAAGATTTTTATGCCATTAATTCTTTCGACTTAGAAGCGGGTATCTTGAATATTAATATTCAAGATAAAGTAAAAAAATACATTGATTTTGCCGTGCATTATAATGCTCAATCCACCGCTATTAATGATAATCTAGGGAAGTTTATCAAAAAAGTGCAAGCTAAATTTAATGAAAGTTTTGTTCCAATAAATACTTTATTTAATCCATATTGTGGTATAAGTTACAGTTCTATTAAAACTGAGAATGAATTAAAACTGCACAAAGATATTGAGATGAAAATCTTAGCATCAACCGGAAACAGCCTTTTTCTAGATCTGCCTACTGAAGAAAATATAGAAATTAAAGCCAGTAAACTACCTGCTACTTTTAATGTGGTTTTAGAAACTTTGATTTGCAAGATATCAGGAGAGTCTATTATATATGTACATAGTTTGGGAGATCCATCTGCTCTAAATATTATATCCCGATTTAGTGATATTACCAGTGATGCTTGTCAAGATATTGTAAATTACGAAAAAGAAGCAAACAAGAATAAGATTATTGCAGATATTAATTGTGTAGGTAATTATAGAAGTATTAACATAGCACCTACACAACAACTTTATGATTATTGCTTGCCCATAAATACTGCTTATAATGAGAAGAATAATCCTGTTTTGTTAGATGATATTTATGTTCATCTACATAATAACAACTTTTCATTGGTTTCAAAAAAACATCAAAAAGAAGTCTTACCTAAGAAAGTATCTGCAATCAATTCCAGACTTTTAGAATCAGATATATATAATTTTTTGTGTGATTATGAATATTACAATCAAGAAATTTATGCAGTAAACTTTAATTTTAATGCTTATGGGTTACGCTTACCCTACGTTCCAAGAATTTATCTTGAAAAAGGAGTTCTTCTCTTTCCTGCTCAAATATTATTAGTGTATAATAATTTTAGTCTCAAAGAATTCATTAATCATTTGAATGAGAAAATCAAGGAACATTCGTTTTCAAAAAAAATTATTATATCTGAAAGTCATCGGGAAGTCTTATTGGATACCGAAAATGCTAATTGCTTAGCTTTACTTTATGACAAAGTAAAAAGTAGTAAGCACATTTATGTTTCAGAATGTTTATACGATTTTTTCGATCCCGAAATTACAAGTGGTACTGAAAATTTTGCCCATGAATTAATTGTGAGTGTTAAAAATTCACATTTTACTAGGCAAAGTGTGGATTATACAAAAATGAATATATCGGTTATCGAATCTCAAAATACAGCCGTTGTTTCCGATTGGCTTTACTTGGAATTATTTTGCAACACGTATGCAGACTCTGAAATATTTAATGTAGTTTATAATAAGATTATTTTAGAAAATAAAGCTTATCAGTTTTTCTTTGTTAATTATGCTAATCCTGACAGGCATTTGCGATTGCGTTTTAAAACCGATTCGATTGAGAATAAGCAATATATTATAACAGTTGTGCAGGAACTGAAATTGAGAAGTATTATAAGTAACTATCATATTCTTCCATATGAACAAGAAATACATCGCTATGGAGGTGCTAAGATGATGGAATTGTCTGAAACTATTTTTGATATTGACAGTAGAGATTTTCTGAGTAATATTAGCAACAAAGATTTGGATGATAATGCGTCTCGAATAATCTCAATACTTAAAATAAAAAACTATCTTGATTTTTTAGATTATTCGTTGGATGAAATGATTCTTTACTGTGATACTTCTATAAATAACTATTCAAAAGAATTTGAATTGACTTCTCAATTACGGAAGGAATTTAACAAGGAATATGCAAGTATTAGATCTGAAATTGATACTTGTGAGTACAGAAGTTTTTTCAAAGATGAATTTTTAAAGGAAGCTTTCTTAAAGCAATTAGATGAAAGTGAAACGAATAAATTCTCTTACACTTGGCTTTTGATTCATATGAGTATGAATAGACATTTTAATGTAAAACAAAGATTTAATGAATTTAAGTCTTACTATCTGACAAAATGTTATTTGAATCAAATTAAATTCATGAATAATCCTACTGTAAAGTCTGAAGTTATGGTTTAGTTTTTGGTTTATCGTGAAATTGTATTTTTTTTAAAAAAATTTAGAATTTAGAAGGAAGATATAAAAAAAACTGGACCTTTTGCAGGCGAATCTAGCTAATAGATAAAATTTTGGAATGAAAAAAATAATTATTTTAACTTTCTATTTTGGTAAATCACCGTGGTATTTAGACTATTTTATACAGTCGTGTGTGGATAATAAAGATGTAGATTTTATTTTCTTTACTGACATTCAGGGTATTAAATTTATCGGAAATAATATTCAAATTATTACTATAGGTTTTGAAGAATTCAGCAGAACAATTAGTAATTATTTTAGTTTCGAACTGAATATACGACATCCAATTAAACTTTGCGATATCAGACCCTCCTTTGGAGAAGTATTTCAGGACTTGATCCAGGATTATGATTTTTGGGGGTATTGTGATGTTGATGTTATTTTTGGTAGAATCCGCTATTTTCTGGATGATTCGGTTTTGGAGACCAATGATGTTATATTCACGAAACCAGATTATCCGAGTGGTTTTTTTGCCATATATAAAAACGAGAAATATATAAATGCATTATATAGAAGTAGTCAGGATTATATTAAAGTATTTCAAGATGAAAAATTACTTTTATTTGATGAATGTGGTGGTAATTACAGTCAGGTTTGTAGTGGGGTCAATATATTAGATACAAAATATGTTATTGACTCAATGCACCATATTTTGGAAAGAAATAAAGATTCTATCAATGTGTTGTATGAGTTTTATTCAATAGAAGGAACGCCCGGAAAAATTAAGTATGATAATGGTGTTTTAACTTATAAAAACGAATTTGAAGTGCTTTTATATCATTTAACAGCTATTAAAAATAATATCTTTTTTAAAAATAATAGTTTAAAAAAGAGAGAATTAAACTCCTATTTAATAGGTGAGTTTTCATTTTATAAAAATAATGGGATTTCAATATTTTATTATACTATCTACGAAAAGTTTGCTCCTCTGTTTAAAAGGATAGTACTAAAGATGGATTATTTAATTAGTGATAGATTAAATTACAGAAATACAAAAATACTTAAAGAAGGCGAGTATAAGTATATGGATTTAAGCCTGTTTGTATATTTTGAAAACGATAATCTGCATTTAAACTTTAAAGGAGAGATCGGATTTAAAATAGTGTTCTTAACTATTTTTAAAAACATTTTTTTTATACCTGAATTAAAGCAATATTTCATTGTACAAAATTTTAATACCAATCATTGTATTTCTTTAATCCTCCCCGATGGAAATTTAAAAAATTATACCCTATAAAAATGAAAATAATACAAAGTTTTTGGTCAGGAAACCAGAAGGATATAAATAATGGTTATGGCTGGTTTGAGCCAAAATACAATTGGACCAGTTGGATTTTAAGTTGTCATCAATTAGTAAAACATTATGAACAGGTAGAGCTTTATACAGACGATTTTGGATTTGAAATATTAATTAATAAACTTCAATTGCCTTATACAAAAGTTCATGTGGTCTTGAATGAATTGGATGTTTATCCAAAAGATTTATGGGCAATCGCAAAAATCAAAGTGTATTCTTTACAGAATGAACCATTCATTCATGTAGACGGAGATGTTTTTATTTGGGATAAATTTCCAGATGATCTAATTAACGCGAATTTAATAACTCAAAATCTAGAACAAACAACGGATTATTATAGAAGTATGTGGGGACAAATATCTCCTAAATTAAAGTATTTACCTGAGGAGTTGGTGCCTTTTCATAATGCAAAAACTAATTTGTGTGCCAACATGGGTATTATTGGAGGAAATGATTTGATTTTTATTAAGGAATTTGCAAAAAAAGCATTTGAATTCGTAAATAAAAATGTTAGCATAGCAAATGAAATCAATCTGTTTAATTTTAATATTTTTTTTGAACAGGTTCTTTTCTTCGAACTGTCAGTTTTAGAATGTAAAAAAGTGAGTTTTCTATTTGATGAAATATGGGATGATAACCTTTACGTTGGTTTTGGAGAATTTCATGATATACCTCATAAAAGAAATTATTTACATTTATTAGGTGATTTTAAGAGGAATTCCAATATCTGCAAGTCAATGGAGATATATACCATGAAACACTATCCCGATTATTATTCAAAATTGCTAAAAATGTTTGATACTGAAAATAATCATAATGTTAGGGGTGATTATTTAAGTTCGACGCATGTAAATGAATTATTGGTTGAATTTGACAATGAAATTAGCAGGAATGATTTTGCAAAAGAAAAATTTTTATTAAAAAGAGATCTCAATAATGTTGGATTAACTAATTTATTAGATACTTTTTTTAGACAGAATCAAAATTTTTGGATAACCAAACTTATAGGTTTCCAGATATCAATGTCAAAAAAAGATGAAATGGATATTGCATTTTTAGAAATAGAAGAAATGAATAGTTTGCCAAGAGTCTATGAAATAGATGAAGTTGACGAAATTCTTATTAGTGAATTAATTAATCCGGTTGAATATTTTGATCTTGTAAAAAAAATGGAATCTTATCTGGAAGAGGAGGATGATCAAGAATCAAGAACAGAGTTATTGGAAGTGATGAACAATAAGATAGAAAATTACATCAAATTAAAAATAATAAGTATTTATAACTAACTTGAAAAAATTTCCAAACTATATTCAAGCCGACAGCAAAGATTGCGGAGCAACTTGTATTAAAATAATAGCCAAGTATTATGGCAAAATAATAAATATCCAAGAACTACGTGATTATAGTGAAACGAATCGGGATGGTAGCAATTTATTATTGTTAAGTGATGCCGCTGAGAAAATAGGCTTTAGAACATTGGGTATTAAAGCAAATTGTATAAAGCTTGAAGAGGTTCCGCTTCCTTGTATTTTACACTGGAACAAAATGCATTTTGTGGTACTTTATAAAATAAAAAACAACAAATATTTTGTTTCTGACCCTGCTTTTGGATTACTTGAATATGATGAAAGTCAATTTCGTAAGATATGGATTGGTAATAATGCCAATGAAAATACAGAAGAAGGAATTGCTTTATTATTGGAACCTACTCCAAAATTCTATCATAATGAGTTTGAAAAAGAAGAGAATAATCGATTTGGTTTTTCGCTTTTAGCCCAATACATTTTGCCTTATAAATCCTTTATAACACAATTAATCATTGGGTTATTTGCTGGTAGTGTTTTGCAGCTTATTTTTCCTTTTTTGACGCAAAGTATCGTAGATGTTGGGATACAAAACAGGAACATCCATTTTATCTATTTAATTCTTTTTGCGCAATTGTTTTTGTTTTTTGGAAAAACAGCATTAGAATTAATACGGAGTTGGATTTTATTACATCTTTCGGCTCGTATCAACATTTCATTAATTTCGGATTTCTTTATCAAATTAATGAACTTGCCTATTTCGTTTTTTGATGTGCGAATGACAGGTGACATTATGCAGCGCATTAACGATCATCACCGTATTGAGCGTATTTTGACTACATCATCGCTCAATGTTTTGTTTTCATTAATCAATATGGTTATTATGGGAGGGGTTTTGGCCTATTATAATATCCAGATTTTTGTGGTTTTCTTTTTTGGAAGTTTCCTTTATTTTCTTTGGGTAATTCTTTTTTTGAAACGCAGAGAGAAACTCGATTACAAACGGTTTACGGAGACGAGTCAAGAGCAAAGCAAAGTAATTGAACTTATCAATGGAATGCAGGAAATTAAATTACACAATGCCGAGAAACAAAAACGTTGGGGCTGGGAGTACGTACAGGCACGACTATTCAAAGTTTCTATGAAAGGATTGGTGTTAGAACAAACCCAAACGGTAGGGTCTAATTTCATCAATGAACTAAAGAATATAATCATTATTTTCCTTTCGGCAAAATTAGTTATCGATGGAGAAATAACTCTAGGGATGATGATGGCCATAAGCAGTATTGTGGGAAGTTTGAATGGACCAATTGTTCAATTAATCATTTTTATTCGGGAAGTACAAGATGCAAAAATATCACTAGCCCGTTTGTCTGAAATCCATGAAAAGGAAGATGAAACACAACAAGAAGCACATCAAACACATGATATTCCCAAAGATTGTGATATTGTCATCAACGATTTGTCCTTTCGTTATATTGGTTCGGCTATTCCTGTCCTCACAAATTTAAATTTAACAATTCCAGCTCATAAAATAACTGCTATTGTGGGAACCAGCGGAAGTGGAAAGACCACTTTAATGAAATTATTATTGAAGTTTTACGAACCCAATGGAGGGAACATTAACCTCAATACCAACTCCTCATCCAATGAAAAGGAGATTAAAATTGATTTAGGAAATCTATCTCAAAAAACTTGGAGATCCAATATAGGAGCAGTAATGCAGGAAGGTTTTATTTTTAATGATACCATAGCCAATAATATTGCTATTGGGGTCGACTCAATTGATAAAAAGAGGTTGATTTATGCTGCTGATGTAGCAAATATTACCGAATATATCAATGGCTTGCCTTTGGGTTATAATACAAAAATAGGAATGGAAGGCGTAGGAATGAGTACTGGACAAAAACAGCGATTGCTTATTGCCAGAGCTGTCTATAAAAACCCGGAAATGTTATTTTTTGATGAAGCCACATCGGCATTAGATGCTAATAATGAAAAGACGATAATGGAAAAATTAGACATTTTCTTTAAGAATAAAACTGTTGTTGTTATTGCCCACCGATTAAGTACCGTTATGAATGCAGACCAAATTGTAGTTCTTGAAAAAGGCAAAATCATTGAAATAGGCAATCATCAAGAATTAGTAAAACAAAAAGGTAGTTATTATGAATTGGTTCGAAACCAGTTGCAGTTAGGGAGTTAGAATTTCATATTTAATAAATAGAATAATGCCAGACGAAAAAGAAATAGAATTGAGAAGCGAAGAAGTTCAAGAGATACTTACTCGAATTCCGAGTTGGATGATTCGTTGGGGCACGATTGTTGTCTCTATGATTATCTTTATGTTGCTTTTTGCCACCTGGTTTATCAAATACCCAGATATTGTTTCGGCTCCAATTTTGATAACGACCAATATTCCTCCAGAAAAAGTAATAGCGAAAACTACTGGTAAGATTGAAACTATTTTGGTTCAGGACAAAGCAATCGTATTGGAAAATACCCCTCTTGCGATTATTCAAAATACAGCCAATTATCGAGATGTTTTTTTATTGAAAAAAATGTTGGAATCGCATGCCAATGGAACTAATTTCGATTTTAAACAATTGGAAAATGTTCAACTTGGAGATATCGAAAGTGCATATTCAGGGTTTCATGCCGCTTATATTGCCAATGAATTAAACGATGATTTACAACCGTATAAGGTAGAAGGAAATGCTCAAAATTCAGAAAGTATTCAAATTGAGGCTCGCTTGGCTATTTTACAACAACAAAAAAGTTTGAATGAAAGCGAACTTTTATTGCAGAAAAGTGATGTAAACCGTTATGAGACCTTATTTAATAAAGGAGTAATTTCGACTCAGGATTTTGAGAATAAAAAACTAAGTTATCTTCAAGCGGAAAAAAGTTATAGAAGTTTGTTGAGCACTATTTCGCAATTGAAATCGGCTTTGATTGACAATTCTAAAAATAGTAAAAGCACTAAAATTAACGGCACCAAGGAAGAAACTAATTTGGAAAGCAATAAAATTCAAGCTTTTTACCAATTAAAGAAAGTAATAAAAGATTGGGAATTAGCATATGTATTGCAATCTTCTGTTACGGGAAAAGTATCTTTTTTACAAATCTGGACTGCCAATCAAACGATTACTGCTGGGGATGCTATTTTTGCAGTAATTCCAACATTGGAAAAGGGATACATTGGAAAATTGAAAGCTCCAGCTCTCAATTCTGGAAAAATACAAGTAGGTCAAGAAGTAAATATTCGATTGACTAATTTTCCTGATAGTCAATACGGAATGTTGAATGGTAAAATCAAGAATATTTCATTGACCCCCGATAAAGACGGGAATTTATGGATTGATGTAGTTTTGCCCAAAAAACTGGAAACTTCTTATCATAAAACAATTCCATTTCAACAAGAAATGTCTGGAAGTGCTGAAATTGTTACGGAAGATTTAAGGTTGACAGAACGATTGTTATATCAGTTTCGGGATGTTTTTAGAAGATGATACCTTTATACAACCTCAACATTGGAATTTGGATTAAAATTTTTAGCTGCAAATTTGTCTCTTAAAATCATCATATCCTCACCAACCTTTTTATCAAGTATCTTAGCATAGTGCTGCGTAGTTTTTAAATTTTTATGCCCTAGCATTTTACTTACACTTTCTATTGGAACACCATTTGTAAGCGTTACCGTAGTTGCAAAAGTATGTCGAGCAATGTGGAAAGTTAATTCTTTTTCAATCTCACAAACGGTCGCTATTTCCTTTAAATAGGCATTCATTCTTTGATTGCTTAAAATTGGGAGCAATTTTTCTTGATTATTGCTCTGTGGATGATTTTCGTATTTGTCAATAATCATTTGCGTTACTGGAAGGATTGGAATTTTAGAAGCACTCTCTGTTTTCTGACGATGCGTAAAGATCCATTTCTGTCCGTCAATTCCAAGGCTTATATGCGACTTTGTTAAGTTTTTGACATCAACGTATGCCAAACCCGTAAAACAGCTAAAAATAAAGATATCACGCACTAGTGATAGTCGTTCTATTTTAAAATCTTTATTGATAATATTTTGAATTTCCTCTTCGGATAAATAGACGCGTTCCACTTCTTTTACTTTCGATTTGTAATTAGCAAAAGGATTTTTAGTTATCCATTCATTGGCCAAACATATTTTGATTATTTTATTAAAGTTTTTAAGATATTTAACAGTTGTATTGTTCGCGCAATTCCGGACACTTCTTAACCAAAATTCGTAATCGGTTACAAATGCGTGATCTATTTTGGTTATTTCAATATCGGTCACTTTAAATTTCCATTGCAGAAATTCTATTGTGTGGCTTAACGATGTCTTATAACGTTCTAATGTTCCTAGTGCATATTCTTTGCCAACCAATTCTTTTATTTTGTTGTTGTGATCTTGAAAGATTGGAATGAGCATTCGTTTAGTTTCGTTATCACCCAACAGTTCGTTTTTCAAATTTTCAGATGTAACTTTTATGTCTTTTTTGAATAACTTTTTTTCAGCTTCCAGAACTTGGTTTTTTAAATAATCAAGATGATTATTTATTGTTCTAGCTTCTTCATTTGTCCCCTTAACTTTAGAGCCTTCCCTAGACCATCTATTGGGATTTATATATTTATTGGTACTGAACTCAAAACGTTTGGATTGAATTGTAACTCTGACATAAATTGGGCAGATACCTTCATTGTTGGCTTTTGATCTCTTAATATAAAAGAGAACGGATACTATAGTGTTCATAAGTGGTAACCTTTTAGTTATTATTAAATTTAAAATTTCTAATAATTACAAACAAGATGTACATATTTTGAATATGTATTGAACTCCTTGTTGTACTGGTGACTTCCTGTGAGAGGTGTCACTTAAATTTTTATAATTTAGTGACACCTCGAAAGACACCAAAACTTTGAGATTAATTGAATAATTTGATTATCCTAGAAACGAAAAAACCCACTAAATCCTTGAATTTAGTGGGTTTTGTATTCCTTTGTTTTTATTCTGGCAGAGAGGAAGGGATTCGAACCCTCGATACAGTTACCCATATACTAGCTTTCCAGGCTAGCTCCTTCAACCACTCGGACACCTCTCTATTTTATTTTGGTCTGCAAAGAACACTAAAAAAAATGAATTTTGAAAGGAAAAATTCAAATTATTGCATTTCTCCTCTTAATGAAGTTTCGAAGACACTTTTGAAATCTTCTTGTGCAATATTTTGCCCCAATAAATACATTAATTTGGTGATTGCAGCTTCGGTTGTGATGTCTTTCCCAGAAATAATCCCCAGTTTTTTCATCGTGGTACTTGTTTCATAATGTCCCATACTCACGCTTCCTATTGAACATTGCGTAACATTTACAATGAGTAACCCTCTAAATATTGCTTTTTGCAAAAGTGTCAAAAACCACTCTTCGGTTGGTGCATTTCCTGCTCCATAAGTTTCGAGTACAATCCCTTTCAGGTTTTCAATATTCAGAATGGCAGAAAGAACGGCTTCACTTATTCCTGGAAACATTTTGATGATGGTTACATTATTGTCTAAGCGAGTATGAACTTTTAACGTATCACTACCCTTTGCAGGTAAAAACAATTGTGAATTTATTTTTAAATGCACCCCAGACTCAACCAAGAAAGGATAATTGGGAGAAATAAAGGCTCTAAAATGTTCCGCATTTATCTTGGTAGTTCTATTACCGCGGTATAATTTGTATTCAAAATAAAGGCAAACTTCTTGGATTAAAGGTTGATCATTTTCCTGCAAAGAAGCAATTTGAATCGCCGTGATTAAATTTTCTTTGGCATCGGTTCTCAAATCTCCAATGGGTAATTGGGATCCTGTAAATATCACAGGTTTCGAAAGGTTTTCAAGCATGAAACTCAAAGCGGATGCCGAATACGACATGGTATCCGAACCATGAAGTACAACAAAACCATCAAAATTTGAGTAATTTATTTCGATAGCACGAGCCATTTCTGCCCAATGTTTGGGATTCATATTCGACGAATCGATAGGTTTTTCGAAAGAAAAAGTATCTATCTCACAATCCAATAATTTTAACTCGGGAATATTATGAAGAAGTTTGTTGAAATTGAAAGCTTTGAGAGCTCCAGTTTCAAAATCCTTAAGCATACCAATGGTACCACCGGTATAAATCAATAGAATTTTAGGCTTAGAGTTCATCAACATACTTCAATTTATTGACAACGGGATTGGCATACATATCCAAAAATCCTTGTTTGGCAATAGGATGTTCGTGATCTATTCGCATCTCTAATCGTCGCTCAAAAAGCAACTTTTCATTTTCGGTATACAAATGAGCAAATCGATTTGAACAATTCAAAATATCGTAAGCAATAAAATTAGTTGTCCACAATTTGTAATTACTCAAAATGGAGTCGTCAATTACCTGTGCCAGAGCTTGTACTTGTTTGTTCGTTGTATCAACGTTCCTTTTAATCTCATCGATTTCAGCATCGAGAACATCTCCTACATGAATGTGTATTCTTTTCTTTTGTCCAATAATGCCACTCAACAGAGTCTTGAAATCTTCGTTTTTTTCTTTCTTATAAATTTCATTATTTGCTTCCGCCAATAGTTGAGGCATTTTTAAAGCATCTGTAGGATCATATTCGTAGGAGATAGATACCGGAACGATTTTAATTTTCTTAAAGTAATCCATTATATTAGACTCATCAGACCCCATAGCAATCATCTTCAAAACCCCTGGATTAGTTTCGTCATTTCCGTCTTTGGTTCTTCCCTCGCGTTGTGCGATCCAAACCGAACGATTTTCATGCAACAACAGCTGCGCCATGTATTCAGATAACAATTTCGAACTTACTAACAATTCCCTTGGAGATAGTCCGCGTTGCACTAAAAAATTTCTATTGAGCTTTGCTAATGTTTTCAAAAATGACTTTTTTACTAAATTATCACCAATAGCCGACGAAGTCATGTCCAAACCATGTTCAAACAAAGAAGAATTCAATAAGGTAGTGTCCAAAACAATATCCCTATGATTTGAAATAAAAAGATAAGCCGTGTTTTTTTCTAACTTCTCAAAGCCTGAAGTGGTTAACCCTTCCGAGCTTTTCTCCAATACCTGTTGCACTCCATAATAAATAAAGTTGCATTGAAAATCACGAATTGAATGCGTTTTGCGAAGCTGTTCTTTCCAAATTTCATCATCTACTCCTGGAAAACAAAAGTTCATTAAAGCTTTCATCATCGGATGATCTATAACTTTTATTATCCCTTCGTTTATTTCGGAATCATAAAAAGACCGAATCGCATCAAATTTATTCATTTTGGTTTTCAATTTAGTTGGACAAAAGAACAAAAAAAATATTAAAGTTACAGAAAATCGATATTAAATACCGAAAATTTTTGCAGAATTATCGGTTGTTATCGCTGCTATCTCATTGACTGCAAGACCATAAATTTGCGATAATTTATCGGCAACATTTATCAAATAGCTGCTTTCGTTGCGTTTGCCACGATACGGAATTGGAGACAAATAAGGAGAATCCGTTTCCAGAACAATATGTTTTAAATCTATTTTATCTAAAAATTGATCTATTTTTCCGTTTTTAAAGGTGACCACTCCGCCTATTCCCAACTTCATATTATAGGATATCGCCTGTAAAGCCTGTTCATACGTTCCCGAAAAACAATGAAAAATCCCAAACAATTCTGGAGATTTTTCTTCTTCCAGAATTTCGAATATTTCGTCGAATGCCTCACGGCAATGGATCACAATGGGAAGTTTGTATTGTTTCGCCAACTGAATTTGTTTTCTGAAAACAATTTGCTGTTCTGCCAAATGGGTTTTATCCCAATACAAATCAATCCCTATTTCACCAATAGCGACAAACTTTCTTTTCGCCAATTCAGTTTCAACATGCTGCAATTCCTCGAGATAATTATCCTTGACATAAGTAGGATGCAGACCCATCATCAAGAACACATTATCAGGATAATCTCGTTCCAAATCATACATGCTCTGCGTACAGGTAGAATCTATCGCAGGGACAAAAAAGCGTGTGACTCCATTATCAATGGCGCGTTGCATCATTTCGCTTCGGTCCAAATCAAATTCTTCTGAATATAAATGAGTATGGGTATCGGTAAGTATTGTTTTTGTTTCCAAGAGTAAAGTTTAATGCCGCAAAATTACTCGAAAAAACGGGCTTTACCAAAAATGGAGTTACGCAAAAATCATTTCCCAAAGATTCCCAAAGAAAAAAAGATTCGCAAAGAATTTAATATCTCAGTGAATCTTTAAAAATAAACTTTATGAATCTTCGTGTAATCCTCTGCGAATCTTCGCGAAAGAACCGTTACGAAATATCAATCCAAATCATTCAGCAAAGCATCAACCTGATCATTTCCTTCATAATCCTCAGGAATCATCAGCAAGAGTTCCTTGCATGCTTTGTAATCTTTTTGCTTTAATTTACTCAAAGCCAAACTCCAAATCGCCTTATTTTTATAAATGGAATTCCCCTTCTCTAAACTTGTAAAAACCACTTCGGCTTCTGGTAATTTATTTTCCTCCAGTAATGCCACTCCATAAAAATACTGAATCTCTGCACTTTTATCTGCTTCCAAAATAGTTTCAAAAAGCGAAATCGCCTCTTTATATCTTTTCGCATTAAAAGCGTCCTGCGCCAATTTTAAATTAGCATCTGCATCCCCTCGTTCCGTAAAAAACACCATTTCAGGCTGATTGTAATCCTCAAACGTTGGATTCGAATTCTGATTCAAAAAGAACAATCCAAACAAAACTGCAACCGATGCTGCCACCGCATAATACCATGGTTTCAACGCTATCACCTTAGGTTTGGGCTTTCTAAAATGTTCCTTAGAAATACCTTTCAAATTCTTTTTGAAAGCGTTTAATTCATCGGCTTGCCCAAATTTATTTTTTAAATGCAGCTGCAATTCTTTATAGGTTTCAAAAGCCATAGCTAAATCAGGCTGCTCCTCCAATTGTTGTTCAAAAGCTAATTTATCGGCAACGGCCATTTCATCTTGAAGATATTCATCAAATTCCAAAAAGTGTTCCTCGTTCATGGCTAGGTATTTTTTATAGATTTAAAGCGATTGGTTTCTTGAATCCACTGTGTCAATTGACCAATGCAAAGCGATTTTTTCTTGCGGACATAACCGTATGTTACCGCCAGTTTTTCGGCAACTTCCTCCATCGATGATAGCGCAAAACTCAGTTTCAGCAACTCTTGACACTTCTCCCCTAGTTTTTGAAACATCGCATCATACAGTTGTTGCTTCTTGTCAAAATGCTCCGTTTGCAAAACCATCTCATCTGCAGATTCATGTATAGATGTCAACTCTTCCTTAATTGTTACCCCTTTATTCGAATGTTTTTTCAACTCATTGAGCCATTTACGTTTGCACAACAAAAAAAAGTATGCATCAAAGGGACACGTCAATCGAAGTTGTTCCGATTTCGCCTGATTAAAAAGCAAAATCATCACTTCCTGAATCACATCCTGCGCTTTATCTTCATCGCCCGAATTGTTCTTTATATAATGAACCACTTTTGGCACAAACTTCTTGTAAATAGCATGAATAATCGCGGAATCATTATTCGCCAATCCTTCAATATACATTTGATCAGGATGAACAGTCGTTGGAGTCATAAAAAAACTTTTTACCGAAAATACTAAAAAAAGAGAGAAAACCATTACCCGACCTCTTTTATAAATAACAATAACCCTTTGGGCGTAACCCCATTATGAAAAGAGGCCTACTTTATTTTGCGCGTATTCGGCCTCTTCTCATAATGCGGTCGGGCTATCCGTGCTACTTCGGTAGCTTACTGCTATCCCTTACGCGCACTACGTAAAACCAGATATTTATAATAAAATTAAAAACAGGGGTAACAATTATAAAACCAAGTTGATATAACTATATAAATCAATAATTAGAAAATTTAAAAACTTTTAGATTATGGGAAATTTAAAAAGAATAGGAATCACTTATATCAATAAACTATGGACATTAATTACTCGATGATAAAAAAAATCAAAAAAAGGGTAACAAATCAAAACTAAAGTTGATATAAGAATGAAATTAGAATTAAAAAAGAAATTTCAAAAACAAAGGTAACAATATCAAACCTTAATTGATATAGACAAAAAGAAACTATAATTAACAACCAGAATCTGAAACAACCTCTTGGACATTTCCAAGACAGATTTAAAACAAACTAGAAATCATGAACAGAAATTTAAAATCAATCGCTCTTTTATTTTTAGGAACAATTGCAATGGTAAGCTGTACAAACGACAACACTACCGATGACAATGAAATTCAAAATATTCCACCAACGGCCTCTGAATTGAAAGATGTAAGAACCGAAGCGCTAACTAAATTAAAACAAACATTCACCATCACAGAAGCTTCTGGATCAGTAACCTTAACTTCCGTGAAAGGGGTGAAATTAATAATCAACAGAGACTACCTTAGAAAAAATGGAGCCGCAGTGACCGGTGCTATCAACATCGAATATGTTGAATTATTTGACAAAGGACACATGCTGGCGGCCAACAAACCAACCATGGGATTAACAACAGATGGAAAGAAAAACCTACTGATTTCTGGCGGAGAATTCTACATCAAAGCAACCCAAGACGGAGTAGCACTTGAATCGTTAGCCACAATGACCCTTCTTGTCCCAGCAAGCTTAACCGGCGGTCTTGAAACAGGAATGCTGCTTTGGACAGGTAATTTAGAAGACCCAGAAAACTTAGTTTGGAAAAACGTTGCTGATGCGGCTGGCACCAATGGCGGAAAAGGCGGAGTACAAGGAGAAGGAAACAATTACTATGTTTCTTTTGGAAACTTTGGATGGACAAACGTAGATAAATTCTACAGTGATCCAAGACCAAAAACTACCATTCTTGCCGACGCTCCTGAAGGTTACGACAACACCAACAGTGCCATTTATCTATCTTACGATGGAGAAGGTCAAAACGCTCTAGCCAAACTAGACACATATACTGCCGCAGGATTATTCAGTGAGCACTACGGTCAAATTCCAATTGGATTGGCTTGTCACATAATTTTTGCCACCGAAGACAACGGACAATGGCGATGGGCAATCAAAGCAGTTACAGTCGCGGCAAATGATGTTTACACTTTCACATTAGCCGAAACAACAGTAGGCACCGAAGAACAATTAATAGCCGCAATCAATGCTATTCAATAAGTTACAAATTCAAATAAATAAAAAAAAGTGGTGATTTGCTCACCGCTTTTTTCTACATTTAAAAATAATTTGAATCAAAATTGCGTTTAAAAACGTTCCCAAAGCTATATTGACTAAACCAAATAACCAATTATGAACAAATCGTTAGTCGTCTTTTTTCTCATCATTACATTCCCTTTTTATGCACAGGTAAAAGTAAAAGACACCATTACCCGAAGAGCTAATATTGGATACAACCAAAAAGGAAATCTAGTCAGTTTCAAGCCTGAACCGCCACCATTGATTCCTATTGCAGGAGCACCAAAACCAAGTTACTCCTATTTGTGGGAATTGGGGGATGGCCATTACAGCAAAGAAGCCGAACCCAAACATGTCTATAAAAACAAAGGAGTTTATACTGCACGACTTGCTGTAACCAACAATTATGACAACGGAAAACCACCAGCTACCCGTCCGAAAAAAGTAGTTATAAACGATATTGAAGACACCAATTACAAAGACATTGCATCGATTGCCGATCAAAATGGATTGTCAATTTTCAAAAACTGCGATCCCATCCCGGAACAGGAAATACAAGTAGTGGTGAGTTATGAAAATTTGGAAAACTATGTAACCAACGGAAAACTCTATCTTTTTTTCAATGAAAAGCAATTCAAAAACAACAATTTCGATTTACAGGAAGTAAGATCTTATGCCAATGAAAGAACCGTAAAAGAAAACAATGTTGTTTCAGCAGATGATATCGATAATTCAAACCGTTATTTGGCATCGAATGACACTTTGGCTTTCGCCAAAAAATATAGAGAAACAACCAACGAAACCGACTTGGATTCGACTTTATTAGCAGCAAAAAACATGTATAAAGATGTTTCCATTTTGGAAATAGACGACCATAATCCAGGAGAAACCCGAAATGTTTTTTACACTTTCAAAACCACTCCGCAAATGATCAAAGACACGAGTGCGACAATCACCATGCGTTCTATTTATGTTCCTAACCGAACTTTTAAAAATCATAAAATAAAAAGTCTGGAAATGGAAATCGTCACTTCCCACGATCCCAACAAAATGGGTTCCAACGGAAGCTTTATGAATTATAGATTGGTACGTTACAAAAGAGTCAAATTCAAAACCAGCTTCCAAAACAACGGTGAAGGACCAGCCCGAAAAATTCAGCTTGAAACTGATATTCCGGATATGTTCGACAAAACCTCTTTGAAAATTGAGAGTATGTATCCCGAATGTCCTATTTGTCCCAAAGGCGAAGTAGCCACAACCAGTTGTTTGGACGTTATCGAGAGAGAGACCCAAATATTTTTTGTTTTTAGAAATATCTATTTGCCCGGAACCAACCAAAAAAACGTAAAAGAAATTGACAGTACCAAAGGTTTTGTAAAATACTCCATGAAATTCAATGAAGACTTTCACAAAGTAAAAACCAAAAGTAGAACTGCTATTATTTTTGACAAAAACGACCCCATTATCACCAATTATGCTACTACCCGATTCACTCCCGGTATATCCATTGGAGCCAAAGCGGGTTATAATTTTTACCCAAATCTGGACAATTCCAAAAGCTATTTTGTAGGCGCAACCATTTCCCCTTTTAAATCGTATCGCTATTATGGGCAAGCTGAATTTTTAAATAGTTTTACTTCTTATGATGGAGCAACTACTTTCTCAGAAAAAGTTGACCAAAGTGCAGGCACAGTGAATTTAAAAAAAATCACCACATCCATCGAGAACAAAAATATCAACTGGGAAATTCCAGTATTGTTCCGATACAACATTTCAACTTATTTTGGCGTCGGGGCAGGTTTTCAGGTCAATATGAATATTTCCGAAGAACAAACACAAAACATAAAAACTGATGTGTACGAAGGAACATCCGACAAACTTTTATTACGAACAGAATACTCTAGCATCACAACAAAAAACGCTTCACCCGAACTAAAATCAGGATTACTATTTGACTTTACAGCTGGTTTTGCACGAATTGGCCCTAGCTTGGGAGCGCGTTATGTGCTTAACTTTGACAATAATTTTAATTATTTTCAGTTGTATTGTATTTGGAAGTTTTAGAGCCTACCTTAAGAAAGGTACAGTTTCATTATCTAATTCTTTCAACTTTAAAAAATCTCAGCAAATACAAGTAAGATAAAATGCTATGCTAAAAAATATTATTTTCTTTTACCTCTTTGCATCTCTAACAGTGTTTGGGCAAAAAAAAAACCTCTCAGAAGACATCACTTATAATGCCATAGATTATTTTGTTGCTAATCCGTCGCAAGAAGGAATAAAAAAACTCAACACCATTGAAGCCCGTTTTTGGAAAAATCAAGACAAAAAATCAAAAGAGGAATTGATGTCCATTGTAGTTTTGGACTGTAATAAAGCTTATTTCGAAAATGAATTCGGCAAAACAAACCAAGCCATAACCAGTTATGAAAAAGCTTGGAAAATATACCAAACCTACCAACTCACTAATTATGACATTGTCGAATATTGCTTAAAACCATTGGGTAATCTCTACACCATAATAGGCGATTATGACAATGCCGAAAACACCATCAAGCACTATTATTTCATTGCCAATATAGAAAAAAATGAAAGCAACAAAATAGCGGCCATTCTCAATTTGTCTAATGTTTATCAAAGTTCTGGCAAGAATACCTTAGCCATTAATTTATTAGAAAACACTTTAAAAACAACCAAACTTTCCTCGATTCAAAAAGGAAGTCTATTGAATAATTTGGGGAATAATTATTTGCTTAGTGCTAAAGAATTGGGCTATTATCCAAAAACATATTACAAAGCCGAAGAAAGTTATGAAAAAGCCATTCAGCTTTTAAAAAATGAAAAAAGTCAGTCTGAAGCTTTATCCAATTGCTATCGAAACCTAGCATCCCTTAATGGACAAAGAAGCGATTTTGAAAAAGCAAACAGCTATTTCGAAAAAGCAAAAACTCTTTTCTTTTCCTCGAAAAATAAAGGAGTTCGTGCCATTGCAAAATTATATTATGAAGAAGCCCTTTTACTTTTCAAACAAAAGAAAATGCCTCAAGCGCTTCAATCCATACAACACGTTTATCAAACCTTAATTCCGTTGTACAGCAGTCAAAAAAGAAATGTTCCATTACAAAGATCCTTGTATGCCGAAACGGTTTTACTCGACGCGCTAGATTTACAGGCAGACATTTATAACCTGCAAAACCTACCTCAAAAGGCATTACAGGTTTATTCGCTATGCTTTCCTATCGAAGAAATAATGAACAGTTTGTTGCTGTTTGAAAATTCCAAAATTATCAATCAGTTGCGAATGAGCAATCGAACCGAAAAATGTATTGCCATTTATGCTAATTTATATAAAAAAGAAAACAAAATCATTTATATAGAAAAAGCTTTTCAACTCGCGGAAAAAACTAAATCGGGTGTTTTAAAAAGTGCGCTTTCCAGAAACCGAAGCGCTTCAAAAAAAGAAAAACAAAAAATTCAAGAACTGCAATTTTGGAATAATGAAATTGTAAAAGAACAGCAGAAAGGTGAATTAGCCAATATTTACAAAATCAACAAAGCAATAAAAAAACAAAACGAAACCATGCTTTTGCTAAAAGAACTTCAGGCTAGTTACAACAGTTTTAAAGAAGAACCTTTAGATTTGAATGCATTGTATTCCAAACTCGAATCAGACAATGCACTAATGATATATTATTTTTCAGGTTATGAGAAAATGTACTATTTCACTTTGGGTGGCAGTCAAAACCCAAAAATAGTTTTAAACTCCTTTAGTAATGATGCACATTATTCTGTTTATTTTTGGCAATTTATTCGCTATTTTAATGATGCCAATGCCATTACCAATGATATAAAAGGATACAATCATTTTGGGAAAATAGCCTATGACAAGTTACATTTACCTCAAAAAATCTCATTTAAAAATCTGATTATTATTCCCGATGGTGCGCTCGACTTTCTGCCATTTGAAGCCCTAATAACCAAAGAATCCAACACTAGCAATTTTGAAAAAATGCATTATTTATTACGTGATTTCAACATTGTCTACAACAATTCGGCAAGCTTTTATCTGAATGCCAAGCCCTTTTCACCCAAAGAAAAAACAGTTTTAGGTATTTTTCCTGTATTTGAAAAAACAAATTATGCTTTAACCTATTCTAAAACCGAATTACAATCTATAAAAAACAGTTTCAAAGGACGCTTTTTTGAATTTGATTCTGCCTCTTTTCAAAATTTCAAAAATAACGCTGCCGCTTATTCTATATTGCATTTATCAACCCATGCCACTGCCGGCAATATTGACATTCCTGCCAGTATCAAATTTTACGATCGCGAAGTGCTTTATTCCGAGTTATACCATCTTAACATAAACCCAAATTTAGTTGTTCTAAGTGCCTGCGAAACAGGCATTGGCAAACTCTATAAATCCGAGGGAGCGATGAGTGTCGCCAGAGGATTTCAATCTGCAGGAGCTCAAAACTTGTTATTCTCTTTATGGAAAGTAAATGATTACACGACATCGGTATTCATGGGGGATTTCTACAAATACGTTAAGAAAAACGACTCCTATTTTGAAGCCAATGCCAAAGCCAAACTTGATTTTTTAAAAAACAAAAACATATCAAACGCAAAAAAATCGCCATATTATTGGGCCGCTTTTGTTTATTATGGCAGTTTGGAAAACAAAGAAAAAACTAACTACTTACTAATAGGATTTGTAATTTTCACAACATTTATTGGTGGCTTTTTATTATTCAAATTGATTACTAAGCGAATAAAAAAATAAAGTCGAAAAAGAAAAAGTATCCGTAAGAACATTATTTTTACCACGCAAAACACTCCTCCTCAACATGAAAAACTTACACGCAAAACTAAAGAAGGCCGATTACAAAAAAGTTAAGTTTAAAATTACCAAAACACAACACCTTTTGATCAAAGCATCAATCAATGGGGTAAAGGGAAATTTTATACTGGATACCGGTGCTTCCAATAGTTGTGTCGGATTTGAAAGTGTTGAATATTTTACATTAGATGCTAAAAAATCCAAAACCAAAGCTTCTGGTGCGGGAGCGACGGGCATGCTGACTCAAATGTCTTCTAAGAACCAACTCCAATTGGGAAAATGGAAAAATAATAAATTGGATCTCGTCATCTTTGATTTATCACACGTCAATGAAGCCTTAAATCATTATAAGGTAAAACCAGTACATGGCATCATTGGTGCCGATGTTTTAATGAAAGGAAAAGGGATCATTGATTATTTCAATAATTGTTTGTATTTGAAGCAGCGTATTTTTTCAACGAAAAATAAGAAATAATACCGCTAATCATCATCAAAAAAGCACCAAGAATAAATGGCATTCCTGCAAATTCAAAAGGTGCACCTTTATGAGTAAAATAATAAAAAAGACTTGACATTACGGGTGGCCCAATAATGGTTGCAGCACTCATTAAACTAGCAATTGTTCCTTGGATTTCGCCTTGTTCTGTTGGCAAAACATGATTTGAAACTATAGCTCGCAATGCAGGGCCAGCGATTCCTGCAAGACAATATGGAATCAAAAAAAGAAACATCATCCAGCTTTCCGAAGCAAAAGCAAACAAAAACATTCCAATCGTATACAATACCATTCCGATATAAATACTTTTTTCATTCCCTAATTTTCTACTTGTCCATCGTATCAATCCTCCTTGAACAAGACTAACCAAAACGCCAACAACACCAAGTGAAATTCCTATCATTTTTTCGTCCCAACTGAATTTGTACATTGTAAAATAACTCCAGTTACTTTCTACTGCATGTGATGCAACATAAATCAAAAACAAAGCAATTAATAGTCCATATAACGAAGGGTATTTTTTTAAATTCATAAAGGCCCCAATTGGATTAGCTCTTTTTAAATTCACCGATCTTCTATTTTCTTTTGATAATGATTCGGGTAAAATAAAATAACCGTACAAGAAATTCAGCAAGCACAAAACTGCCGCAGCATAAAACGGGATTCTAGATCCGTAATGCCCCAAAACACCTCCCACAACGGGTCCGATTATAAATCCTAGTCCAAAAGCCACACCAATCATTCCGAAGTTTTTGGCTCTATTCTCCGGCGTACTCACATCGGCTATATACGCCGAAGCAGTCGAAATACTTGCACCTGTTAATCCTGCCATTATTCTTCCTATAAATAACCATGTAATCGTTGGAGCAAATGCCAACAATAAATAATCCAATGAGAAAGCAAAAAGCGAAATCAAGATTATGGGTCTTCGCCCAAATTTATCACTTAAATTACCAATTAAAGGCGCAAACATAAATTGGGTTATCGCATACGCAAATGTCAACCAACCGCCGTATTTTGCTGCTTCGCTAACATCTCCATGTATTAATTCTTTAATCAATTTTGGAATGACCGGAATGATAATTCCCCAACCCGTAATATCGATTAACATTGTGATGAAGATAAAGCTGATAGCGGCTTGTTTTTTATTTGATGCCATAAATAGAATTGGTTAGTTAAGACAAATAAACAAACAAAAACCGTTTAGAAAATTTTCTAAACGGTTTTTGCTATTTATGAATTTATTGAATTACAATTCAAATGCTTTTTTAGGATTGTTATCACAAAGCAATTCTACTGGGTTTTCTAAAGCTTCTTTTACAGCAACCAAGAAACCAACAGACTCACGACCATCGATAATTCTGTGGTCATAAGAAAGTGCAACATACATCATTGGGTGAATTTCCACTTTTCCGTTTACGGCAATAGGACGCTCGATAATATTATGCATTCCAAGAATTCCTGATTGAGGAGGGTTGATGATTGGCGTAGATAACATACTTCCAAAAACACCACCATTGGTAATCGTGAATGTTCCTCCAGTCATATCATCAACTGTGATTTGTCCGTCACGCGCTTTGATAGCCAAACGTTTGATATCTGCTTCAATTCCACGGAAAGTCAAATTTTCGGCATTACGAACTACAGGAACCATCAATCCTTTTGGCCCTGAAACCGCAATGGAAATATCGCAAAAATCGAAAGCAATTTTATGATCACCGTCCATCATAGAGTTTACGTCTGGATACAATTGCAATGCTCTTGTAACCGCTTTGGTAAAGAATGACATGTATCCTAAACCAACACCACCGTGCTTTGCCTTGAACGCATCTTTGTATTCATTACGCAAGTTATTGATAGGTGTCATGTTTACTTCGTTGAAAGTAGTCAACATCGCTGTTTCGTTTTTGGCAGCCACTAATCTTTCGGCTACTTTACGACGCAACATAGATAACTTCGTTCTTTCGGTACCACGAGATCCTCCAGTAGGAGTTCCCATAGATGGTACTGCATTTACCGCATCCTCTTTGGTGATTCTTCCTGCTTTTCCAGTTCCTGTAACAGCAGCTGGAGCAATGTTTTTCTCTTCTAATATTTTTTTAGCCGCCGGAGATGGCGTTCCCGCTGCGTAAGAAGCTACAACAGGAGCCGCCTTTGGCGCTTCTGCTTTTACTTCCGGTTTTGGTGCTTCCACCGCTTTGGCAACTTCAGCAACTGGTGTGACACCCGCTGGCTTAGCTCCGTCAGTATCTATAAGGCAAACTACTGCTCCAACAGCAACAGTATCTCCTTCTTCCGCTTTTAGCGTGATAATTCCGCTTACTTCTGCTGGTAATTCAAGAGTTGCTTTGTCTGAATCAACCTCAGCAATAGCTTGGTCTTTTTCTACATAATCTCCGTCCTTTACTAACCAAGTTGCAATTTCTACTTCTTTGATTGATTCCCCTGGTGATGGGACTTTCATTTCTAAAATCATACAATTTCTGTTTAAAAGTTTAAATTGTTTAAAGTTTCAAATTGTTATTAACCCTGAAACTTTAAACCTGAAACAATTTTTTCTATCTAAATAAATTCTTGTCAAATACCATTCTGATAGCATCAGCCTGGCGGCGTTTTGCTCTGGTATAACTTCCTGCAGCTGGTGCAGCATAGGCTTTTAGCGAAGCCAATCTCCATTTTACCAAATCAAAATTCATTAACATATAACTGTAAGCTCCCATGTTTTTAGGTTCTTCTTGAGCCCAAACATAATCGTCTGCATTTGGATATTGTGCGATGATGGCTTTTAATTGCTCGACTGGTAATGGGAACAACTGTTCGATACGAACAACAGCCACATCATTACGGCCATTTTTCTCACGTTCGGCTGTAATATCATAATAGAATTTACCTGTACAGAAAACTAGACTTTTCACATCCGCTTTATTTACGGTCACATCATCGAATGTTTCCTGAAAACTTCCAGTGGCAAAATCTTCTACTGGCGAAACTACTCTTGGATCACGCAACAAGCTCTTAGGTGTAAAAACTATAAGTGGTTTGCGGAAATTGGTTTTCATTTGTCTTCTCAACAAATGGTAGAAATTCGCAGGTGTTGTACAATCGGCAACATACATATTTTGTCTGGCACAAAGTTGCAAATAACGCTCCATTCTTGCTGAGGAGTGTTCTGCTCCTTGCCCTTCGTAACCGTGAGGCAATAACAATACGATTCCGTTTTGATTGTTCCATTTGTCTTCTCCACAAGAGATGTATTGGTCAATCATAATTTGGGCTCCATTACTGAAATCACCAAATTGTGCTTCCCAAATGGTCAAGGTTTTTGGACTTGCCAAAGCATATCCATAGTCAAAACCAAGAACTCCATATTCCGACAATAGTGAATTGAAGATATGAAACTTACCTGTCGCACCTTCTAAATTACTTAATAATGTAACTTCTTCTTCAGAATCCTCTACTTTTACAACCGCATGACGGTGTGAAAAAGTACCACGCTCGACATCTTGTCCCGAAATACGAACATCGTACCCTTCTTTCAACAATGAACCATAAGCTAAATGCTCGGCCATAGCCCAGTCTAACTTATTGCTTTCAAAAAACATTGTTTTTCTATCGTTGATTAATTTTTGGATTTTACTGATAAACTTTTTATCGGCTGGCAAGTTGCAAATTACATCTGCAATCTTAGTCAACTCTTCTCTTGGATAAGAAGTATCCACTTTTTCAAGCATTTTCTTATCAGTAACTTGTTTAAATCCGTTCCATTCATTTTTCATAAATGGAGTAATAATAGTCAAATCTTTTTTACGGGACGCTTCTAAGTTCTCTTCAAGATCTTTTTTATATTCTTTTTCTAATGCATTTACATAAGAAGCATCTATAACACGTTCTGCCAATAATTTTTCGGCATAAATATCTCGTGGATTTTGATGTTTTGAAATGATTTTATACAATACCGGTTGCGTAAAACGAGGTTCATCCCCTTCGTTATGACCGTATTTTCTATATCCTAATAAATCAATAAATACGTCACGACCAAACTCCATTCTGAAATCCAACGCAAACGCCATGGCATGAACAACAGCTTCTGCATTATCTGAATTTACGTGTAATACTGGTGACAAAGTTACTTTGGCTACATCGGTACAATAAGTAGAGGATCGTGCATCAAGATAATTAGTTGTAAAACCAACTTGGTTATTAATTACGATATGAATGGTTCCTCCGGTTTTATACCCATCCAATTGAGCCATCTGAATGATTTCATACAAAATACCTTGTCCTGCAATTGCAGCATCTCCGTGAACGGCGATAGGTAAAACTTTGGAAAAATCATCTGGAAAATATTTATCTTGTTTTGCTCTTGTAATACCTTCGATAACTGCACCCACTGTTTCAAGATGCGAAGGATTTGGAGCCAAATTAATGTTGATTTTTTTACCGGATCTTGTTACTTTATCAGCTGTAAGACCTAGGTGGTATTTTACGTCACCATCAAAATATTCTTGATCATAATCTTTACCGTCAAATTCACCAAAAATGTCTTGAGTTGATTTTCCGAAAATATTGGCCAAAACGTTCAAACGACCACGGTGAGCCATTCCCATAACGAATTGCTCTACACCTTTATCGGCAGCTTTTTCAATTAAAGCATCAAGTGCCGGAATTATAGATTCACCTCCTTCTAGCGAGAAACGTTTTTGACCTACATATTTAGTATGCAAAAAGTTCTCAAAAGAAACTGCTTGATTTAATTTATAAAGAATAGCTTTCTTTTCTTCAGCAGAAAAACTTGGTTTATTATCGTTGATTCTCAATTTCTTTTGAATCCATTCTACGACTTCCGGCTTACGAATGTATATATATTCAATTCCAATGTGTTGACAATAAATCGTATCCAAATGTCCGATAATATCTCTCAACGTTGTTGGTTGTACACCAATTACTTTGGCTGCATCAAAAACAGTATCTAAGTCAGAATCTGAAAGGCCAAAATTTTCAAGATCAAGTGAAGGCAAATATATTCTTCTCTCTCTTACAGGATTGGTTTTTGTAAATAAGTGACCGCGACTACGGTATCCTTCAATTAATTTAATAACCTTAAATTCTTTTTGAAGTTTATCCGAAATTGGAGCGCATTCAACTGCACTTGAAACTGCTGTACTCGGCGCAACGTTTGTAGTATAGGCAACTTGATTTTCATCATTATAAGTCGTCATTCCAAAGTCAAAACCTTGAAAAAAACTTCTCCAGCTAGGTTCTACACTATCTGGATTTTCTAAATATTGATCGTATAATTGCGAGAAAAATTCGGTATGAGCTGCGTTTAAAAATGAAAACCTATCCATAATATTGTTATTGAATATACTTTTGTTAAATAGTCCGGCAAAAATACGATAAAGCAAATTATTTAAATCTATTTTTTTACGTACTTTTACGTAAAAATTTGTTAAAAAAAGCTTCTAGCATGAAAAAATCAACCTTTTCCTCCCTAACAAAGTACCTTTTCATCTTTTTCACCTTGTTTTTTTACGAAAACGTAATAGCTCAATACCAGCAAACTCCACAATCGAGGAGTCCGTTTTGGGAAAATGTACAATTTGGTGGTGGATTAGGGTTAAGTTTTGGTAGTGGGTATACCGAAATCTCTGTCGCTCCGAGTGCCATTTATAATGTAAATCCATACTTGGCTACTGGCTTAGGCCTTCAAGGCAGTTATGTTTCTTCTAAAAATTATTACGATTCAGGAATCTATGGTGCGAGCATACTCACCTTCATTAATCCGATTCCACAAATCCAATTTTCAATAAACCTGAATGAATCCTACGTTAACAATCATTATGAATCCTATTATGGACAAAGTGGTTTTACTGATCAGTTTTGGAATACTGCTTTGTTTCTTGGAGCGGGTTATCGTACTGGAAACGTAACAGTAGGGCTTGCTTATAATGTATTGTACGACGAAAATGACAATGTATATGGCGATGCTCTTATGCCTTTTGTGAGAGCTTATTTTTAATTTTGAAAGTTGCTGATATTCTGAAGCACTAAAGTACTAACGGTATATTAAAAAACAACTAAGGTTATGAGATACTGAGTTCCTAAGACCAAATCATTCTCAAACTCTTATAATCTCAGTTTAGCAACAACTTAGAATCTTTACTTATATTTATTCCTGAACCATACTTTTTGCCATTCTCTTTTTAAGATTAAAAAAGCGACTTGTTCTGCAAGAATGACTAAATCAGAACCATCGAGTTTTTTAACTTCTTCTTCAGAAACATCAATGATGTATAGCAAATTGAGATACTCTGCGAATTTATACTGAATAAGTCGGTATACCTTCTCGTGTAATTGTATTTTTAATTCGTCTGGACTCAGACTTACAGGAAAATCCACTGCTTCGTTTGCCAAATTAAAATCCTTATTCAATTGAACAATCAAATTAACATAAAGCGTTTCTTTCTCCGCTTCCTGGAGTAGTAAATCAGTATTTTTTGGTTCTATAAACATGGTGATTTTAGATTGTAGATTTTAGAATGCAGATTTCAGGATGATGATTGTTTCGCCTATTCGCATTTCAGGCTCGTTGTGACGATTTATGATTTAAAAATAATTTCGCTTAATGAAATGCAGAATTTCAAAAATCTTAAAATCTGCATTCTAAAATCTTAAATCCTAGACCTTCCTTCCCATTAGGTTTTCACCAAAAGCTCTTAGCATCTGCTTTTTAGAAAGTTCAATATCCATTTTTTTTAAAGTTTCAAATGCTTTAAAGGTATATTCTTTTATGGCGTCTTGCGTAGCTGCGGATGCTCCAGATTGATTAAAAATAGTCTTAACCTCGTTTATTTTTGAGTCATTGTCATCAGAATGAACTGCAAATAAATCATTCAATTGCTGCGCCTGTTTGGAATCCGAAAACTCGACTGCTTTCAAATACAAATAGGTTTTTTTATTTTCGATTATATCACCTCCCACCTGTTTTCCAAAAGTTTCCGGGTCACCAAAAGCATCTAAATAATCATCCTGCAATTGGAAAGCCAATCCCAGATGAAGTCCGAAATCATAAATCAAATTGGCATTTTCTTCGGATGCATTGGCAATAATAGCACCCATTTTCATCGCTGCCGCTACCAAAACAGCCGTTTTATATTCTATCATTTTGAGATATTCCGGAATGGTAACATCTTTTCGAATTTCAAAATCGACATCCCATTGTTGACCTTCACAAACTTCGAGAGCTGTCTTGCTAAACAACTTAGCCAAGTCCCTAAAAACAGCTGGCTCATATTGCTCAAAATATTGATAAGCCAAAATCAACATGGCATCACCCGAAAGTATTCCTGTATTGGTATTCCATTTTTCATGAACGGTTGGTGAACCTCTTCGTAAAGGTGCGCCATCCATAATATCATCATGTACCAAAGAAAAATTATGAAAAACCTCGACAGCCATAGCAGCTGGAAGTGCTTCCTTATAATCGGCATTAAACACCTCAGTAGTCATCAATGTCAAGACTGGACGCATTCTTTTTCCTCCCAAACTCAATATGTAGTCTATAGGTTCGTATAGATTTTTGGGTTCTTTATTAATCTTTTGATTTTCTAAATAGCTTATAAAAAATTCTTGATACTGATGAATAGCGTGCATAAAATAAGGTCTAGTTTACTTTTTCGTAGTCTTTTGTCTCGAATATAAAGGCTCAAAGATACAATTCAAATCTTAATTATCAGATTGCAAATCAGTGTAAAAATTACCTCATAGTTTTTCCTTATAAAATAATTATAAAAAAACATTGGAAACTTTATTGGTATTTAAAGTTTCCTACTTACATTTGCGATATCAAAAACAAAAGAAACTATATTAGTGTTTAAAGTTTCCATTGTATTTGCACTATCAAAATTTTATAAAACAAAACATCAGGAAATAACATTACTAAAAATAAGAACCATGGAAAATGAATGGGCAATTGATTCAAACCAATCAGACGTATTAATAAAATCTAGACATTCTCTAATCGGGTACATGCCTGGAAACAAAAACAATTTCAAAGGACACGTGGCGATACAAAACGACGAAGTGGAAGACGCCTCCATTGAATTTTCATTAAATGTAAATGACAAAGAATCCAATTCGATTCAAAAAAATAAAGATCCAAAATTTACCGACCTTTTTGAAGAAGATGAAACTCCTTTAATTCAATTCAAATCGACCTCTTTCCAGAAAATCAATAAAAACATCAATTTTCTAAAAGGCTTTTTGACTATTAAGAACATTACGAAAGTTGTTGAACTGGACACTGAGTTTATTGGATTCAATAATTACAATGGTGTTCAAAAAGCCTCTTTTGAAATTACGGGAAACATCAACCGTAAAGAATTTGGACTGAATTACAATATTCTTTCACCAAATGGGGGTCACCCGATCGGCAGAGACATTAAACTTATTGCCAACTTGGAATTTTCACATTAAGAATAAGCAGTTCTTATAAAGCATAATAACAAACTAAGTCTCATTTGATAACTAACTTTTCCTGTATTATTTCAAAATATTAATTACAATAAGTTACCCATAAAATGAAAGAAAAAATTATTTCTAAAGCAACAGAACTCTTCTTGAAACTTGGTTTTAAGAGTGTGACCATGGATGATATTGCCTGTGAAATGTGCATTTCAAAAAAAACGATTTACAAATTTTTTTGTAACAAAGAAATTCTGATTGAGGAAAGCACTGAGATGGTCCATAAAACAATTCATGAAAGCATTGATACGATCGCAGCAAAAAATTATAATGCAATCAAAGAAAATTTTGAAATCAAAAAGATGTTCAAGGAAATGTTTAAATCTGGAGAAGCTTCGCCTGCGCATCAATTGAAAAAGCACTACCCTGAAATCTATGACAAGGTAATGTCCAGGGAAATAAACGAATGCAACACGGTCTTTAAACAAAACATTGAAAAAGGAATTCAACAGGGTTTGTACCGAGAAAATTTGGATATCGACATCTATGTTAAATTTTATTACAACCTTATTTTCAGCATTCACGGAATGACGAGTTCCGAAAAAGAATCACAGAAATTAGAATTAGAAGCATTAGAATATCACACTAGAGCAATGGCAACACCTAGTGGAATAATAGAACTAGAAAAACAATTACAAAATCCAACTTTATCATGAAGAGAATACTTTTATTAACATTCTTAACCTTTGCTCTCACTGCACAATCCCAAGTGGTAAGCACAACAGCAACAAATCCGCTTACGTTAAAAGCGGCAATTACCTATGCGCTTGAGAACAAAGCCGATGCTAAAAAAGCAAGATTAAGTGTTGAAAACAGTGAATACCAAATCGAAGAAGTTCGTTCAAGAGCTTTACCACAAATACATGCAAACGGAAGCTTAACCTATAATCCTATTTTACAAACCAATGTAATCGACGGATCTGCTTTTGGCGCACCAGGAACTACCATTCAGGCTTCTTTTGGTCAAAAATGGACATCCGGTGCAGGAGTTTCATTGAGCCAAACGATTTTTGACCAATCTGTTTTTACAGGATTGAGAGCGGCGCAAACCACTCGTGAATTTTATCAAATCAACAATCAATTAACGGAAGAACAGGTAATTGAAAAAGTAGCCAACAATTACTACTCTGTTTATGTACAACGCGAAAGATTGGCTTTATTGGACAGCAATTATGTGAATACCTCAAAGGTTCGCGACATTGTAAAAGGGCAATTTGATAATGGTTTGGCTAAAAAAATTGACTTGGACCGAATCATTGTAAAAATGTCAAACATTGATACGGATCGTCAACAAATCATAAACCAAATTCAATTACAGGAAAATGCATTGAAGTTTTTTATGGGAATGCCTATTGAAACTGAAATCGTGATTCCAAAAACAGAATTTGAAGCAACCCCTGCAGCACTATCTGAAGCACCAAATACTGAAAACAGAACGGAATATTTGCTTTTGAAAAAACAAGAAGAATTATTGCAATTTCAAAAAACTGCCATTAAAGCCGAATATTACCCAACACTTTCTTTGGTGGCTGGATACAACTACATAGGACAAGGACCAGAGATGCCGCTTTTCGCAAAACCTGCTGATGGTGTTTATTGGTCGGATTACTCTGCAATTGGATTGAATTTGAGAGTACCTATTTTTACCGGTTTTGGAACCCGCGCCAGAGTAAGACAAGCTGATGTTGACATCAGAACACTTCAAGAAGATATTAAAGACACACAGCTTTCCCTTGATTTAGATTACAGAAATGCAAAAACTCAAATCGAGAACAACATTATAACCATCGGAAATCAAAAAGAAAATATGCGTTTGGCTGGAGAGATTTTGAAAAACACCAAAAACAATTATCTACAAGGATTAGCATCATTAACTGATTTATTGGATGCCGAAAACGCATCACTTGAAGCACAGAACAATTATACCAGAGCAGTACTAGCCTACAAAATAGCAGAAATATCATTAATCAAATCAAAAGGAGAACTTAAAACCCTATTAAACTAAAACAAGATGAAAAAGAATATAATAACCATAGCCGTAATTTTAGGAGCATTAGGACTTATTGCTTTTACTTTAAATAAGAATAAAGCGGAGAACAAAGCTAAAACTGATATTGTTGCCGAAAAAAATGCAGCTGTATCCGTAAAAACTGCACAGGTAAAAACCGAAGATGTTTCATTGGATTTCTTAGCCAACGGAAGTTTTGAACCAATTCAAGAATTGACTTTCTCTGCTGAAAAATCAGGTAAAGTAATCAGTGTTTTGGTAAAAGAAGGTGATTATGTAAATGTTGGACAAACATTGGTAATCGTTAGAAGCGACGTTATAAACGTAAATGCCCAAACGGCAAAAGCAACTTATGACAATGCAAAATCGGATTATGACCGTTATGAAAATGCCTATAAATCAGGTGGTGTTACCAAACAACAACTGGATCAGGCAAAATTGGCTTTGACCAATGCCGGAAACAACTTGAAGCAAGCAAACATCAACGTTGGAGATACCAAAGTAAAAGCACCAATTAAAGGTTTCATCAATAAAAAATACATTGAGCCAGGTTCTATTTTAGCAGGAATGCCAGCTACAGCAATGTTTGACATTGTGAATGTTTCTAAATTGAAATTAAAAGTTACCGTAAACGAAAGTCAAGTAGCCAGTTTAAAATTAGGAAACACTATTAATGTTACTTCAAGTGTATTTCCTGATAAAACATTTGCAGGTAAAATCACTTTTATTGCTGCCAAAGCTGATGAAAGTTTGAATTTCCCAGTGGAACTTGAAATCGAAAACAACGCTGATAAAAGCTTAAAAGCGGGAATGTACGGAACTGCCAATTTTGGTTCTAAACAAAAACAACAATTAAAAGTAGTTCCTAGAAATGCTTTCGTAGGAAGTGTGAGCAGTAATGAGGTTTTTGTTGTAGAAAACGGTATCGCTAAATTGAAAAAAGTAACCTCTGGAAGAATTATAGGAGAACAAGTAGAAATAGTTGACGGATTATCTGATGGAGAAACTGTAATTGTTACAGGGCAAATTAACTTGCAAGACGGTAATACAGTAGAAATTATTAAATAATTGATTTTAATAGTCAACAATAAAAACATATGAAATTAGCAGAAATATCCATAAAACGTCCGTCGTTGATAATTGTATTGTTTACGATTCTTACCCTTGGCGGACTGTTCAGCTATAGCCAATTGGGCTATGAATTGATTCCTAAATTCGAACAAAACGTAATTACCATTTCGACTGTTTATCCTGGAGCTTCTCCAAGTGAGGTCGAGAATACGGTTACCAAAAAAATTGAGGACGGAATCGCCTCTTTGGAAAACATCAAAAAAATTGATTCCAAATCATACGAAAGTTTGTCTGTAGTTACGGTTACATTAACAACACAAGCAAAAGTGGACATTTCGATGAATGACGCACAGCGAAAAATCAATGCTTTGATAAGTGATTTACCCGATGATGCCAAAACACCGTCATTATCTAAATTCTCTTTGAGCGATTTACCGATTATGACTATTGGTGCCAACGGAAAAATGGACGAAGCTGCTTTTTATGATTTGATCGATAAAAAAATCGCTCCCGTTTTATCCCGTGTAACCGGTGTTGCACAGGTAAACATTATTGGTGGTCAGGAAAGAGAGATTCAAGTGAATCTTGACGCCGTAAAAATGCAAGGTTACGGACTTTCGGTTCCGCAGGTACAACAAGTTATTCTGACTTCGAACTTGGATTTCCCAACCGGAAACATTCAAACGCGTAACCAAAAAATATTAATTCGTCTTGCCGGAAAATACAAGAATGTTGAAGAACTAAGAAACTTGGTTGTTTCTTCGAAAGGCGGAATTGAAATTCGTTTGAGAGACATTGCCGATGTACAAGACGCTCAAAAAATTGCCGAGAAAATATCTCGTGTCGATCAAAAAAGCGCTATTATTTTACAGGTAATTAAACAATCAGATGCGAATGCCGTTGCGGTAAGTGAACTATTGCACAAAAGTATTAATAAATTAGAAAGCGATTATAAAGGCAAAGATTTAAAGCTGGCAATTGCCAAAGACAGTACAATTTATACCCTAGAAGCTGCAGATTCTGTAATTCACGATTTAATGATTGCGGTAGTATTGGTTGCATTTGTAATGTTGTTCTTCTTGCACAGTGTTAGAAACTCATTGATTGTAATGGTTTCGATTCCTGTTTCGTTAATTGCCACCTTTATTGGGATTTACCTAATGGGATATACGCTAAACTTGATGAGTTTATTAGGACTATCGTTGGTAGTTGGTATTCTGGTCGATGATGCGATTGTGGTTCTTGAAAACATCTACAGGCACATGGAAATGGGTAAAAGCCGTGTTCGTGCCGCCTTTGACGGTACTGCCGAAATCGGTGGAACTGTAACTTCTATTACCTTAGTAATTGTGGTGGTGTTTTTACCAATAGCAATGAGTTCTGGATTGGTATCGAATATTATTACGCAATTTTGTGTTACGGTAATTATTTCAACCTTATTTTCATTGTTGGCTTCGTTTACTATTATTCCGTGGTTGTCTTCTCGTTTTGGAAAATTGGAACATATTGAAGGGAAAAACTTGTTCGGAAAATCTATACTTGGATTCGAAAGTTTATTAACTCGTTTTACAAACTGGGTTACCGAATTATTAAACTGGTGTTTGGATCATTATTTCAAAACAATTGCTGTTGTACTAGTCTTATTTTTCGGATCAACTATCGGATTAATGGGTGGTGGTTTTATTGGTGGAGAATTCTTTGCCTCATCAGATAGTGGGGAGTTCTTAGTTCAAATTGAAATGCCAAAAGACGCTTCTTTGGAACAGACCAACTTTATGACTCAAAAAGCAGAAGCATTCTTGAAAAACCAAGAGTATGTTCATAGCCAGATTACGACTGTAGGACAAACCAGTGAAGGTATGGGTGCTTCCCAAGCTACTGCCTACAAAGCGGAGATTGACGTAAAAATGATTGACCAAGCAGAACGTTCTGATGATGCTTCAGTATATGCTGCAAAAATCAAACGTAAATTGGAGAAAGTATTGGTTGGAGCCAAAGTAAAAACAGTTCCGGTTGGTATCTTAGGTACTGCCGAAAATGCAAAACTTGGATTGATCGTAACAGGTCCTTCTACTGAAGCTGCTATGGCTTTCGCCAAATTAGCCGAAGCTGAATTGCGCACCATTCCGGGAACAACCGAAATCAAATTGACCGTTGAAGATGGAAATCCTGAAATCAATGTACAGGTGGATCGTGATAAAATGGCTGCATTAGGACTAACACTTCAAACAGTGGGTATGACGATGCAAACTGCTTATAGCGGTAACACTGATGGAAAGTTTAGAGCCGGTGAATACGAGTATGACATCAATATTAAATACAATGCTTTTGACAGAAAAAATATTACTGACGTTAGTAATCTAATTTTCATCAACAATGCGGGTCAACAAATTAAATTGTCTCAATTTGCAGCTATTAAGGAAGGTTCAGGACCTAGCCAATTGGAGCGTCGTGACAAATCAGCTTCGGTAACGGTGCAAGGTCAAAACGTTGGGGTTCCAACAGGAACAATTGTAACACAATGGCAAGCCAAACTTGACAAATTGAAGAAACCAGTTGGAGTAAATTACATTTGGGGTGGAGACCAAGAAAATCAAAGCGAAGGTTTTGGTACTTTAGGAATCGCTTTATTGGCCGCTATTGTCTTGGTTTACCTTGTAATGGTTGGTTTGTATGATAGTTTTATGCACCCGTTTGTGGTATTGTTTGCTATTCCACTTTCGTTTATTGGAGCGATGCTGGCTTTGGCCTTGACGAATAATACTTTGAATATATTTACCATTTTGGGTATCATTATGTTGATTGGTCTGGTGTGTAAAAATGCGATTATGCTTGTGGATTACACCAACCAACGAAGAGCCGCAGGAGAATCTATCAGAAGAGCATTGATTCAGGCGAATCACGCTCGTTTGCGTCCTATTTTGATGACGACAATTGCGATGGTTTTCGGTATGTTCCCTATTGCATTGGCTTCTGGAGCTGGTGCCGAATGGAAAAATGGTTTGGCTTGGGTAATTATTGGTGGATTGATTTCATCATTATTCCTAACCTTGATTATTGTTCCTGTGATTTATGAAATCATGGAGAAAATCAAAGCCAAATTATCTAAAGGAGAAAAAGTGGATTATGAAGCAGAAATGATTGCCGATTATGACCACAAAGAACTAAGCGAGGATGGTTTCAATCCGAAGCATACAGTTTAAAATAGGTTGCTTACTAATTCAAAAAAGGGCTTTCAAGATGTTTGAAAGCCCTTTTTTTATGTGTTTTTTTTGAAAGAGACAGGTATGTATTCTAAATACAAAACCAACTTTCCATTAAACTAATTCCCCAAAGCCGCAATAGCAGCTGTTATGCGAAGTGCTACTACAGTTGTTTAAACTCAATAGACGAATTTATTTTTTCTGCTTTGAAAAACATCAGCGTTTCATAATTGCATTCTGAACATAATGAAATGAACTTCGCAATCTCCGAAGGCGTCATGTTCAAACCGAAATATACTGATTTTAAAAATGATTTTTTAAACTCCTGTAATTCTGGCTTTTTATTTAACGTAATTAACCTGAATTCTTTTTCATAACTCCAAGCATTAGATTTACATAAAAACATTTTATAAACTGCGAAAATCCTGTTTGAGCTTAAATAGTTTGTTTTTTCATATTCTGTATATCCAACTTCGCCTTCGGTAATATCTTCTTCAGCCAAATTTGTGAATCCATGCGATGTTAAATCGCTGTCAAACTCTAAACAAATTCCTTTATGTTTGTCAGCATAATGTGACCACATTAAAATATTATTTTCAATTAAGGAAAAACAAGATACTCTTGCACCTTTTACTTTTTCAATTTGTGCTTTTCGATACATTTCTTCAATAAAACCTTCTTCTTTAATCAAATCATCAAATCCAGGATAATTTTGAAACATTCCTTTAATTGTCTCTAGTTCATAAATTGTGTGTTCGTCCAATTTGTTCGGGAGTTTGAATTCTAATAAGTCAACATCGCAATCAAAAGGATCATTAAAACTGGCAGGATCTGAGAACTTTATTGTATTAGTTTTTATTATGGATTCTGCCACATTTAATGAGCAATATTTATAAATGATTTTTGGTTTTTCGAAATTCATAAATCGTAAACTTCAGTTGTTGTTTGGAAGCATTTTGCATAACTTATTTATGTGTGTGTGGCAAAATCACTACAGTCGATCCTAATTCGGGTTTCTTTGTGTGACGAATGCTTCTTTATACCTTTTTCCCAAATATAGAAAATAATAGTTACAAACCTACAAAGTGTAAATTTTGTTCATTTCAACCTTTTTTACGCTCCGCCCAACAAAATAGAACATCCAAAGAAAAAACAATGCCCTGATACGAGCTTCCGTCTCTGCTGCTGTTTGTTTACCTTAATGCTTCTTTTGAAACTTAATTTTTGAACATAAAAAAAGGAACATTTTCAGCTCCTTGATTTCTATTTGTAACCTATTTTTTTTCTTGGTTCTGTATTGTCTTTTTTATCAATCAATTCATCGAGATAGCTAAATACCAGTTCTATATTTTTACCGTGATTGGTGAGTTTCTTTTTAATTTCTTCGATTTCCAATTTCACTCCCAAACTATCAGTAAGCATTTCTCTTACTTTGGTAAATACCCGAATGATTTGAATACTTACTTTTATAGCTATCGGACTGTTTAATACAGCCGATAACATCGCCACGCCTTGTTCTGTAAATGCCATTGGCATATATCTTGTGCCTCCCCAGTTTGAGGTGCCAAATTGGCTCCTCAAGATTTCAAACTCCTGCGGACTAAGTTCAAACATAAAATCTTCAGGGAATCGTTCCATATTTCTACGAACCTGTCTTTTGAGTTGTTTGGTTTCTACTGCGTAAAGCTCTGCCAAATCCTTGTCTAGCATCACTTTTTGTTCTCTTATCAAATAAATTTTACTGCTGATAATTTCGTCTGGAATGATAATCTCATTGCTCCTATTTTATATTTCGTTTGTAAAAGTAATTCCAGGCTGTGGCAAAGTCTCCCAATTTTTACCCTGAATACCTATTTATAGTATTTTTCCCAAATATAAAAAATAATAGTCACAAACCTACAAAGTGTAAATCCTGTTCATTTTACGAATTTTTATGCTCCGCCCAAAAAAATAAGGCATCTGAAGAAAAAACGATGCCCTGATACGAGCTTCGGATGGGTTTTCATGATTATGAAACATTTGCGGAGCGCTTACAAAAAACCCCTTCAGAGAACGGATAATTGTCTTAATAAAAGTTGCTTTTGTATTTATGAGAATTTGATTAATCCAAAAATAAGCTTAATTTAGTGGTAGAACACTAATAATCAAGCTAAAAGACTCCTGTGAGAATTTAAAAAAACTATTTCAATCGTATATCAAAATGAAGTTAGAGGATTTAAGATATAATGATACTCTTGAAAAGTTCAGAATTGAACACGACTTGAACAATTTAGAAATAGGTCGCGTTACTTCTGAGCATAGAGAACGATATACTGTCCAAACAATAAAGGGAGAATTTCAAGCTGAGATAACTGGAAATATCCGTTTCACTGCAAAAAGTCGCGAAGATTTCCCAGCAGTAGGCGATTGGGTAGCACTAACTACAAACGATTTTGATTTTGCAATAATACACAATATACTCCCGAGGTTCTCAATAATTAAACGTCAAGCTGTTGGTCAATTTGGAGAGGTTCAAATTATTGCAACAAATATTAATTATGCTTTTATAATACAAGCTGTTGATAACAACTTCAACATCAATCGACTTGAAAGATACTTAACAATATGCAATTCATCTAATATCAATTCGATAATTGTACTTACCAAAACAGATTTAATTGATGAGCACCGAATCAATGAAATTTTGGACAGGATTAAAACAAGAATTAAAAACACACCCATTATTCCAATCAGTAATATAACAAAGAATGGATACGAAAGAATAAATTCATGCATTGAGCAAGGAAAAACATATTGCATGCTTGGATCTTCTGGCGTTGGAAAATCGACACTCTTAAATAATCTTTCGGGAAAATCTTTAATGAGAACCGATGAAATAAGCCAAAGTACAAACAAAGGAAAACACGTTACAAGTCATAGACAATTAATAGTTCTTGAAAATGGCGGAATCTTAATTGATACCCCAGGGATGAGAGAAATTGGTATTGCAGATACGGAACGCGGACTTGAAACTACTTTTGATAGGATTGTCCAACTTTCTAATAATTGCAAATTCAAAGATTGCACACACACTATCGAAAAAGGCTGCGCCATTCTTGAAGCAATCAAGAATGGAGAACTAGAAAAAGATTCGTACGAAAATTATTTAAAAATAGAAAGCGAAAAAAAACATTTTGAATCAACCATTGAAGAAAAGCGAAAAAAAGACAAGGCTTTTGGGAAAATGGTAAAAAACTACAAAAAGAACATCAATAGAAAAAAATAATGTCTTGGTTGCGTGGATTTAAACCATAAAACCGCGCAATCAAGTGCTTTCTAAAGCAAAAAGAAATGGTTCCCGATCACAAAGAACGAAGCGAGGTTGATTTTAATCCGAAGCATAGGGTTGAAATGTTTTTTCAGAAACAATAGAAAAAGAGCTTTCAATAATTTGGAAGTTATTTTTTTTTCGGAGTTAAATGCAATATACTACGCTTTAAAAAGCTAATTACTTAATTATAAATACAATCTAAAAAAAAGACTAAGGAAACTCATTTTGTTTTTAACGTTTCCTTGCTATATTTGCACTACAAAATTATTACAAAAACAAGCAACCGAATATAAAACAGTAGATTGTTGGAGTTAAACCGATTCCTAATTATGAATTTACTTGTCATAAAAAACAATAAGGGAATGATTTGAAATTAGACATTTACTATTTACACCTACAGCAACAAATTAACTAACAATACGTTACAATAAAAATGAAAGATAAAATCATATCCAAAGCAAGTGATTTATTTTTAAAACTTGGTTTTAAAAGTGTCACTATGGATGATATCGCCTGCGAAATGTGCATTTCGAAAAAAACCATTTACAAGTACTTTTGCAATAAAGAAATCCTGATTGAAGAAAGCACTGAATTGGTCCATAAAACCGTTCATGAAGTTATAAATACTATTGTTGCCAAAAATTACAATGCGATTGAAGAGAATTTTGAGATTCGAAAAATGTTTAAGGAAATGTTTCAGGCCACAGACACTTCTCCCTTATACCAATTAAAAAAACATTATCCCGAGATTTATCAAAAAGTAATGAATAGAGAATTGAACGAATGCAATATGTGTTTTAAACAAAATATCGAAAAAGGAATTGAACAAGATTTATACCGAAATGATCTCGATATTGATGTTTATGTCAAATTTTACTACTCGTTAATTTTTAGTATCAAAGAGAACACTATTTCCGAAAGAGAATCAACAAAGCTAGAATTACAGGCATTGGAATACCATACCAGAGCAATGGCCACTCCAAAAGGAATAGCCGAGCTTGAAAAACAATTACTTAAAACCAATATATAATGAAGAATATATTCATTCTAACCCTAACACTTTTGGCTTTGAGCGTCAATGCACAAGACTCTGCTAAGCGTTACTCCTTTTCATTGCAGCAAGCTATTGACCATGCGCTAGAAAACAATTATTCAGCTATCAATTCAGGACGTGATATCGAAGCCGCCAGAGAAAAAAAATGGGAAACTACCGCTATGGGGTTACCCCAAATTAATGCTGGAGTAGATTTTACAGATAATTTTGTTTTACAAAAATCGGTTGTTCCAGCAGAATTTTTTGGTGGTGAACCCGGAACTTATGCCGAAGTGGCTTTTGGAACCAAATACAATATGGTGGCCCATTCCACTTTGAGCCAACTTATTTTTGACGGTTCCTATATTGTAGCACTTCAGGCTTCGAAAACCTATTTGAAATATTACGAAAACGCTAAACAAAGAACCGATATTGACATCAAAGAAATGGTTGTCAACTCCTATGGTAATGTTTTATTGGCCAAAGAAAATATTGCCATCTTAGAAAAAAACATTGCTTCCCTACAAAAAACATTAAACGATACTAAAGCCATTTACAAAAATGGTTTAATCGAAGAAGAAAGCGTTGAACAATTGGAAATCACTCTTGCTTCACTTGAAAGCACTTTAAATTATAACAAGCGTTTATTGGATATTACCTATAAAATGTTGAAAATTAATTTGGGGATCGACATCAATGATGAAATCACTTTAACCGACAATTTGGACAATTTGACCATCCAGAACATGGATCTTGCTTTTTCAAAATCGGAATTTGATGTAAACAGTAATATCACTTATAAAATAGCCACCAATTTTGAAGAACAAAGAACATTAGAATACAAACTTGAAAGAAGTAAAGCATTGCCCTCTTTATCGGCTAATGTCAATTTTGGATACACCGCTTTCAAAGATGAATTTCAATTTTTTACACAAAATCAAAACTGGTTCAATTACTCTAATGTTGGAGTAAGCTTAAATGTCCCCATATTTAGCAGTTTGGCGAGAAGTTCTAGAACACAACAAGCCAAAATTGCTTTAGACCAAGCCAAAACACAGTTAAGTGAAACCGAACAAAAATTGAAATTGCAATACGCTACAGCAAAAAGCGAATATGAATACAGCATCGCCGATTATGAAACTGCCAAAAGTAATTTGAATCTGGCCGAAAGGATCGAGAGAAAACAACAAATTAAATTCACCGAAGGACTTTCAACCAGTTTTGATTTTAATGATGCGCAACGTCAATTATACACCGCTCAACAAAAATACTTGCAAACGATGGTTAACATCGTAAACAAAAAAGCCAGCTTAGAAAAAATCATCACTAAATAACGACTCCTATTAAATAGCCAAATTATGAAAAAAATAATTATCCTAACCATCCTTTCCATTGTGCTGATTGCCTGTAATTCATCTGAAAAAAATCAATCGATTGACAGCATTATTGCATCCAAAGATGTAAAAGCGATAACTGCAAAAAAAGCAGAACTGCAATTACAACTCACACAAATTGATGAAGCGTTAGCAACATTGGATGTAAACAAGGAAGTAGAAGCATTGGTTACCGCTGTGAAATTGAAAGACACCCTATTCAATCACTATCTTGAAGTACAAGGAAGCATCAACACCAATGAAAATGTATTAGTTCAACCTGAATTTCCAGGAAATTTAGTCGAATTAAATGTAAAAGCAGGGCAAAAAGTAAGCAAAGGACAAGTTTTAGGGCGCACCGATGATGGTGGTATGAGCCAACAACTAGCTAGTGCCGAAAATCAATATGCGCTTGCCAAAACTACTTTTGAACGTCAAAAAAACCTATGGAGTCAAAAAATTGGATCTGAAATACAATATCTTCAAGCACAAACACAAATGATTTCGGCTCAAAAAGGAGTGGCACAAATCAAAGCACAAATAGCAAAAACAGTAATCAGAGCACCGTTCTCTGGAACTATTGACGAAGTTTTCGTAGAAAAAGGCGAAGTAGTTTCTGCAAGTCCGCAAGGATTAATGCGTATTGTGAATTTAGGGAATATGTATGTTTCTACGTCTATTCCTGAAACGTATATTGGTAAATTAAAAATTGGTACTGAAGTAGATGTTTACTTAACTTCATTAGGCAAAACCTACAAAGGAAAAGTGCGTCAAATAGGGAACTTCATCAATCCTAACAACAGAAGTTTCGGAATCGAAGTTAGCGTTCCCAATCCAGAAAATTTATTGCGCCCGAACCAAGTCGCAAAACTAAAAGTGATTGATTACGTGAGCAAAAATGCTGTGGTTGTTCCTACGAATGTGATTCAACAAGATTCTCAGAAAAACAGTTTTGTATACACAGTGGCCAACTCGAATGGAAAAACGGGCATTGCCAAAAAAGTGATTGTTAAAACCGGGCAATCTTCGGATAATGTAACCGAGATTTTGAGCGGTTTAGACACTGATGCCATAATAGTTACCGAAGGGATGAACACCATTTCCGATGGGATGAAACTTAACTTCTAAAAAAGTTGATGGTTGAGGGTTGAAAGTTTATGGTAATCCACGAACTATCAACCATCAACAATAAACAATAAACTTTTAAAAATATGTCACACCAAAGTAAAGAATTCGGAATATCAAGTTGGGCTGTCGAAAATCGAGTTACAGTATATATCTTGACTTTATTGATTGTAATCACGGGAGTTATTGCCTACGTTACGATGCCTCGAGAGGATTTTCCGGAAATTATAGAAAACAAGGTTTACATTTCATCCGTTTTCCCAGGAAACTCAGCTGAAGATGTAGAGAAATTAATCATCAAACCTCTTGAAAAGGAAATCAAGAACATTAGTGGCGTGGATAAAATAACGTCCAGTTCTTTCCAAGATTATGGGATGATTATCGTTGAGTTTGAAGATAAAGTTACCATTCTGGATGCTAAAACCAAGATTAAGGACAAAGTTGATATCGTAAAAGCAGATACCGACTGGCCTAATCTTGACAATGGCAGTAAAGTGGAACCAAGCGTATTCGAATTGAACATTTCGGAGGAAGTGCCCATTCTGAACATCAATTTACAAGGGAATTACACGACTCAACAACTTAAAAAATACGGAGAATTGCTTCAAGACGATATTGAGGAAATCCCCGAAGTGAAAAAAGTGGATATTCTGGGTGTTGATGATAAAGAAGTGGAAATTGCCGTTGACATATTCAAAATGACGGCAGCCCAAGTTTCTTTTGATGACATTCAAAATGCCGTGAAATATGAAAATATGACGCTTTCGGGAGGAAATTTAATTTCACAAGGTTCCAGAAACAACATCCGAATTGTAGGGGAAATCAAAGACCCGAAAGAATTGGAAAATATCATTGTAAAACACAATGGAGGAACCGTTTACTTGAAAGACATTGCTGTGGTTAGTTTCAAAGAAAAAGAAAAAACAACCTATGCCCGTGAGAAAGGATCTGAAGTTGTGATGTTGAACGTAAAGAAACGTTCGAATCAAAACATGATTTCGGCAATCGAACAGGTAAAAGAAAAAATAGAAGAAGCCAAAGTATCGTATTTACCATCCAATTTAAAAATTGAATTGACGAACGATCAATCTTCACGTGTAGAACACCAAGTAGATGAATTGTCGAATCACATCATCTTCGGGATTGTGTTGGTAATGATCGTTTTGATGTTTACTATGGGACTTAGAAATTCTTTGTTTGTGGGAGCGGCTATTCCATTATCGATGTTGATGGCGTTTAGTATTCTTTCGGCATTCGGATTGACCTTGAATACAATGGTGCTTTTCGGATTGGTTATGGGACTGGGAATGTTGGTGGACGATGGAATTGTGGTGGTCGACAATGTATTTGCCAATATGAAAAAAGGAATGCCTCGTGTTCAGGCTTCCAAAATAGGAATTGGCGAAATCGCTTGGCCTGTAATTGCCTCAACCGCTACCACTTTAATGGCATTCTTGCCTTTCGCCTTGTGGCCTGGAACAATGGGTAAATTCATGAAATATTTCCCAATGACATTAACCGTTACATTATCGGCTTCCTTATTTGTCGCGATGGTTGTCAATGCGGCTATGACGGGGGGATCGATGGAAATTGAAGACAAAAATGTGACCAAAAAATCAGCAAAAATGTATTCAATCATTTTTACCATAATTGCGGTTATTTTTGTGCTTCTCGGAAATATTTATGATTCCAAATTCGCAAAAGCCATTGGTCACTTGGCCATCATTTCATTAGGATTAATGTGGTTGTACAAGTTAAAACTGTACCAATGGACACAAGATTTCCAACACAGTTTTTTCCCAAGAATGGAAGACAAATACAAAAGCTTTTTAGCCAAAATTTTAACCAAAAGAAGAGCTTGGTATGCTTTGGTTGGAATTATCGGTCTGTTGTTTTTCTCATTCATCCTCTTGGGAATATTCCCTAGAAAAGTATTGTTTTTTCCAGATAATATCCCCAATCAGGTAATCGCTTATATTGAATACCCACAAGGAACCGATATCGAAAAAACCAATAAGGCTACCCTATTTGTAGAAAAACAGGTGATTTCTATTTTAAACAAATACGTAGATCCAAAAACAAACAAAAATTTCTTAGCCGAATCAATCGTTTCACAAGTGGGTGTTGGTGCAGGGAATCCAAACGTAGATGCGGGATCGGCTTCTGAAACTCCTTTCAAAGGGAAAGTGACGGTGAATTTCTCGGAATTTAAATTTAGAAGAGGCATCAACACCTCCGATATCTTGGAAGAAATTCGAGGAAAAGTAAAAGGAATTGCCGGTGCCACAGTAACGGTAGAAAAAGACGCCAATGGGCCACCTGCAGGTTATCCAATCAGCATTCAGCTGACAGGAATCGATTATGACGAAATGCTGAAAGAAGCAGATAAGATGATTACGTTTATCAATGCCAAAAACATTCCCGGAATCGAAAGATTGAGCATTGATGTCAATAAAGAAAGTCCGGAATTGGAAGTAAAAGTCGATCGTGTAAGTGCGGGAAGTTTGGGTGTTTCGACAGGACAATTGGGATTCAATTTGCGTCGTTCCGTTTATGGACAAGAAATCTCGACCTACAAAGAAGGCGATGACGATTACAACATCACCATGCGTATGCAAGACGACCAACGCAAAAACGAAAACATATTATTCAATCAGTCCTTGACGTTCCGAAACCAGAACAATGGGCAAATGATGCAAGTGCCTATTTCTGCTGTTTCCGAAACACAGAAAACCAGCACTTACAATCAAATCAAGAGAAAGAATCAAAAACGCATCATGACGGTTTACTCCAACGTCTTGACCGGTTACAATGCCGATGAAATCACCAAACAAATCGCAGCCGATTTAAAAGGATATCAATTACCTAAAACAATTACCTATTCCTTCTCGGGAGTACAGGAAGAACAAGGCAAAAACCAAAGTTTCTTATTGTATGCCTTATTTTTAGCCTTGGCAGGAATTACCATTATTATTGTCTTGCAATTCAATTCGGTATCCAAAACTATGGTAATCCTATTTACAGTAATCCTGAGTTTCAGTGGAGTGTTTTACGGATACGTCATTGCCAACATGGATTTCGTAATACTGATGACCATGATGGGAATCATATCGCTGGCGGGTATTGTGGTGAAAAACGGAATCGTATTAATGGACTTCTTCGTTTTATTATTGGACAAAAAAGTAGCAGATAAGCATTTAGAAAGTCATGATGATCTAACCATTGAGGAGATCAAAGAAGTAATCATCGAGTCTGGAAAATCCAGATTGCGTCCAGTATTGTTAACCGCTTTGACGGCGGTATTGGGATTGATTCCGCTGGCCATTGGATTGAATTTTGACTTCTTCTCTTTGATAACCGACTTAAATCCGCACATCTTCATGGGTGGAGACAATGTTGTTTTCTGGGGTCCATTGGCCTGGACCATCATATTCGGATTGACCTATGCAACGGTTTTAACCTTGGTAATGGTACCCGTAATGTTCTATTTGGTGAAAAGAACTAAATATTGGTTAAGAGACCGAAAAAACAGAAGAATCGTAACGGAAGAATAAATCCGAATCCAACTCAAAAATATAAAAAACCACTCCTTTCTAACTATTAGAATGGAGTGGTTTTTTGGTTTCAAAGAACTTTGATATTAAAATGATTTGGGCGTAACCCCATTAGGGAAAAGAGGCCTTCCCTACTTTGCGTTTATTTGGCCCCTTTCCCTAATGCAGTCTCCCGATAGCTATCGGGAATCCGTTCTACTTCGGTAGCTTACTCCTATCCTTTACGCGGGCATCAGGAAATCAAGAGCCTTTAGAATCTCATAATTTAGAAATCGTTTGTGTCAAAAAAAATTAAAACAAAAAAAGAATTGATATTCAAAAACAAAAGATTTCCCTTTTTGTGCTTTACCTTTGCCAAACTTTTAAAAAGAACATTTCATTAAAGTTAAAGGTCCCAATTTTATTATGAAACGAGAACATTACATCCCATTTGATAAGGAATTCTTGCTCGAACAACAACTGGCGGAATTCTCTGGAGATGAAAAGAAAGTTGAAGATTTCAAAAAGTTATTCGATATCATTGAACATTATTACCATAACGAAGCTTTTAACCTAATTCGTAATATCAAACAGAACTACGCTTTTTTTGACCCTGATTTAAATCCAAAAGAAAGAGCAACTTTTAGAGACAAAAGCAACTTTTCCCTTTTCAAAGAAACCTTACTTAAAGTTCTCGAACTAAGTAATTATAGTCGGGTCAATCAAGAAACATTAGACAAAGCGTTTAAATACTCTGATTTGATTGGTTTAAAATTAGCCATTGACTTGGAAACGTATGATGATTATGAAATATATGTAAGAGGTCAACATACCACGACCGAAAAAATCAGCAAATTCTTTTTTTGGAAGAAAAAAATTGAGGTCGAATACTATGATCGTGTAATGATTTATCTCAAATATCATGATGCCAATTACTATAAAAAAAAGAAGACTCCTAAAGACAAAAGGCCAATTGAGCCGGGCACTATCGTATTAAAAATCTTCAAACGCGTTCCAAAAAACGATCTTGAAACTATATTCCCAAATGCGATTCCTAAAATGTCGCTAACCGACAAATTATTATTGTGGGTACCAGGTCTTGTGGGTGGTATTTCACTATTGAGTGCCAAAGTAATTCCGGCACTGATTAAAATGCAATCAGCTGTTGAATCTGGCGAAACAATCGATTTGCTAAACAGTAAAACGTCGTTAAATCAAGGTTTAATTGCCCTTGGATTTTTGGGTGCCTACTTGTTTCGTCAGTACAATAACTTTGTAAACAAGAAGATCAAATATTCGAAAATGCTTTCGGACAGCCTTTATTTTAAGAATTTGGGAAATAATAGTGGCGCTTTTTATTCTTTGTTGAACTCTTCGGAAGAAGAAGTACTTAAAGAAACCATCTTGGCTTACTCTTTTTTAAGCCAAAGCAAAACCCCGTTAACAGAAGCAGAACTTGATCATCAAATTGAATCTTGGTTCAAAAAAAAGCACAATACCGACCTTGATTTTGATGTAAAAGAGGCGCTGATAAAATTAAAAAATACAGGTCTTGGCTCAGAGACCAATGGCAAATGGGAAGTTATTCCTTTGGATAAGGCACTCATTAAAATAGACGAACTATGGGATGGCGTGTTTGACTACAATCAATTTGCTACGAATTAGCAACTTATTCAAAAAGACGAGTACCTAATTTAGTATTGATATTGAAAACCAAAAAGATCGTATTTCACTAACTCTATAAGTTGAAACACTATCATTTTGGTTTTTATTAATCTCTATCTATTTTTCAGGGTCAGAGACAGGAACAGTTCTTTTACCTTTTAACTAACTTACCTTTCTTATCTATAGGAATAATGGTTTTTACAATTGATTTTGGCTGCAAATCATCCAATACATTTAAAGCTTCTTCAACATAAATATCTTTTGATAAATTTTCATGCCATCTTTCTCTCTTTTCTTTTAAAATCAGATCCTTAGTCATCCCTTCTAATTCATAAGGCAATGAAGTAAATATTAAATTATTTTTATAATCAACAATTGGTTTGAACTTTTTACTCGTTTCTTCAATTTGATTTTGGGCTCCTTTAAATTTATCTATATTTAAACTATAGTTATTTTCGCCACTTCTGCTATCAATCCACTTAGCATTCTCTTCAATCAGTTGAAAATAAATGTCTTTTTCAATTCTCTTTTTACTGTTAATAATCGCTTGCTCAAATTTAGAAGTATTATTCCAAACTGTATAAGCAGTTGGATCAATTTTATCCCAAGGCAATGCATGTGCTTCATCACGTTCTCCCATCTTTAAATAGGCATAGCGATCTGGCATAATGATATCGCTACTTACACCATCAAGCTGAGTAGAACCTCCAGTAATTCGATAAAACTTTTGAATAGTTGTTTTCAAAGCCCCAAAATCCCCGAATACACTATTCTTTGCATATTGATTCAAGTCAATTACTCTTTGAACCGTTCCTTTACCGTAAGTTTGCTTACTGCCGACTATTATACCTCTTTTATAATCCTGTATAGCTGCCGCCAAAATCTCTGAAGCCGATGCTGAAAATTCATTTACCATGATTACCAATGGACCATCCCATTTTATCTCCTTATCGGTATCATACAAAATTTCTTTTTTCTTACTTGCTGTTTTTATTTGAACTATTGGTCCTTCTTCAATAAACAAACCTGCAATATTAACAACTGTAGACAAAGACCCTCCGCCATCATCGCGAACATCTAAAACAATACCATTAACACCTGATTGTTTCAAACGATCTACTTCTAAAGCAACATCTTTTCCTGCATCTCTTCTGTCTTTATTTTCAAAATCAATATAAAATTTTGGCAAATAAATAATTCCGTATTTCAAACCATTTTTCTCAACAACACTTGACTTTACATACGTTTCTTCGATCTCAATAATATCTCTTATGATAGAAATGACTTGTATAGTTCCGTCTGTTTTTTTTACCGTAAGGCGAACTTCAGAGCCTTTTGGTCCTTTTATTTTTTTGATAACTTCGGTCAAACGCATCCCAACTATATCTACAGCAACACCATTTGACTGAGCCACTTTCATAATTAAGTCTCCTTTTTCTAATTGCTTTCCTCTCCAAGCCGGGCCTCCGGATATAAGTTCTGAAATCTCTATGTAATCGTTTTTCTTTTGTAATTGCGCACCAATACCCTCAAATTTACCACTCATACTGGTATCAAAACGTTCTTTCTCTTCGGGTGCAAAGTAAGATGTATGCGGGTCAAATTGAGACATAATAGAATTGATATACAATGTAAACCAATCGTCTCTTTTTAAATCATACATAAATCCAAAAGAGTCATTCAATGATTCTAATGAGCTATCTCTTGTTTCTTTTTCCAATACTACGTCCGATTTCATAACGTAGACTGGATTTTTTATTCTTTTTTCTACTTCTAATTTTTGCTTATCAGTAAGTGATGAAAGAGTAGTTAGCTTTATTTGTTTTCTCCATTTTTCTTTTAACTCTGCTGTGTTTTTGGCAAACGAAGCTTTATCATAATCTACATTAAAATCTTCTTCAATTCTATAATCAAAAGGGGTGTTTAATATGTCTTTGTATATTTTACTGCTTTCTTCCATACGAAGCATCAATCGATCGTAAGTAAGATTAAAGAAAGTCAAATCTTTATTAGTTAGTTGATCATCTAATTCCAATTCAAATTTTGAAAATTCATTGATATCTGACTGCAAAAAAAAACGTTTCGAAGGATCCAAAGCAGCTATATAATCTTTGTAAACTCCTTTTGAAAAATTATTATCTATAACTGCTGGGTTATAATGTCCTTTCTCTATTACAAATGTTAATAATTCCAATAACAATTTATCTCTATCTGGATCCACTGCTTTTTTTGAATTAGCTGTAAAGGCAAATAAAGTAACTGAAAGACATCCTACCGCTATGAGTATTCTATAATTATTTTTCATAAGTAGATATATTATTTTTAATTTCCCTGATCGCCATTTGTACAGTTGCTGTCCAATTCTTATTTACTGATTTTTTACTTGTATAAGGCTAATATATAGGTTTAAAACACATTAAAATCTATATCGCCATAAAGTTTCCACATAATACTTTCTAAAGATATAAATTAGTTTTATCAACTTAAACAAATCAATTGATAGAAAACTGTTTACCCCATTATTTAACAATTAATACCAATAAAAAACGCTTCAAAATATATTGAAGCGTTCGTTTATTATTGTTTAAAAATAAAGAAAAATTTTATGACTTAACTAACTTCCCTTTTTTATCACCTGGAAGGCTAGTTTTTACAATTGATTTTGTTTGTAAATCATCCAACACATTCAAAGCTTCTTCAACATAAATGTCTTTAGCCAAACTTTCATGCCATCTTTCTCTCTTTTCTTTTAAAACGGGATCTTTGCTCATACCATCTAATTCATATGGCAATGAAGTGAATTTCAAACTGTTTTTATAATCTAAAATTGGCTTAAACTTTTTAGCGGTCTCTTCAATTTGCTTTTGTGCTATTTTGAATTTATCAATATTTAAGCTATAGTTGTTTTCGGCACTTCTACTATCAATCCATTTAGCATTTTCTTCAATCAATTTAAATTGAATATTATTTTCAATTCTCTTTTTACTATTGATAATCGCTTGATCAAATTTTGAAGTATTATTCCAAACGGTATAAGGCGCTGGATCAATTTTATCCCATGGCATTGCATTCTCTTCATCTCGTTCTCCCATTTTTAAATAAGCATAACGATCCGGCATTACGACATCACTACTTACTCCTTCTAATTGAGTGGAACCACCATTAATTCTATAAAATTTCTGAGTGGTGGTTTTCAATGCTCCTAAATCTCCTGCAGAACTGTTACGAACAAATTGATTTAAGTCAATCACATTTTGAACTGTTCCTTTTCCATAGGTTTGTTTGCTTCCAATAATAATTCCTCTTTTATAATCTTGGATTGCAGCTGCCAAAATCTCTGAAGCAGAAGCAGAAAATTCATTAACCATAATAACCAATGGACCATCCCATTCGATTTTTTTATCGGTATCGTACAAAATTTCTTTTTTCTTACCCGCTGATTTTATTTGAACAATTGGACCTTGTTCTATAAACAAACCAGCAATATCCACTACCGTTGACAAAGAACCTCCTCCATCATCACGTACATCTAGAGCAATACCTTTCACACCCGCTTTTTTCAAACGATCAACCTCTAGTGCAATATCTTTACCTGCGTCTCTTCCATCTTTATTTTCAAAATCGATATAGAATTTAGGCAAATAAATAACACCATACTTCAAACCATTTTTATCTACAACGCTAGATTTAGCATATGTTTCTTCTATTTCTACAATATCTCTTATTATGGAAATAACTTGAATAGTTCCATCAACTTTTTTAACGGTAAGACGAACTTCAGAACCCTTAGGTCCCTTAATTTTTTTAACTACATCATCCAAACGCATCCCTACAACATCTACAGGAACACCATTACCTTGAGCTACTTTCATCACTAAATCACCTGCTTCCAATTGCTTTCCTCTCCAAGCTGGCCCACCTGATATTAATTCTGAAATTTCGGTATAATCATTTTTCTTTTGCAACCTAGCTCCAATACCTTCCAATTTACCACTCATACTCACGTCAAATCTTTCTTTTTCTTCTGGAGCAAAATAAGTAGTGTGAGGATCAAAACGAGACATGATAGAATTAATATATAATGTAAACCAATCGTCTCTCTTTAGTTCATTCATAAATCCAAAGGATTCATTCAATGAATTCAAAGAGCTTTCTCTTGTTTCTTTTTCTAGGACTTCATCAGATTTCATAACATATTGAGAATCATTTATCTTTTTGTCCTCCTCTAATTTTTGTTTATCAATAGCAGACGAAGAACCAGAAAACACAACTTGTTTTCCTTCTTTTCTATCTTCTTCGTTTTTTTTCTTATCTGTAAAAGATGACAATGTAGACAACTTTATTTGCTTTCTCCATCTTTCTTTCAGTTCAGCAGTATTTTTAGCATATGGAGCTTTATCATAATCAACATTAAAATCTTCATCAACACTATAGTCAAAGGGTTTGCTTAAAATGTCTTTAAATATTTTTTTGCTCTCTTCCATACGAAGCATCAAACGATCATAGGTAAGGTTAAAAAACGTTAAATCCTTATTAATCAATTGATCGTCTAATTCCAATTCAAATTTGGAAAACTCACTAATATCAGACTGCAGGAAAAAACGCTTAGACGGATCTAGTGCAGCAATATAATCTTTGTAAACCCCTTTCGAAAAATTATCATCGATAACTGCAGGATTATAATGTCCCTTTTCAATTACAAATGTCAACAACTCCAAAAGCAGTTTATCTCTTTCTGGATCGACTGATTTCTTTGAATTAATATTAAAGGCAAATAAGGTCACCGAAAGGCATACCACAGCTATGAGTATTTTATAATTTCTTTTCATAAAGCTAATAATAGAATTCATCAATTTTTTTTAACTAAGTTACATTAAAAACTATGCCAGCCCCCTAGTATGCTACATAATTTTTTGTTAAAGGTAGTAAATAGTCTTTTTTTGAGTTTTAAAAAAAAACTCAAAAAAAATATTTTTTATTTGTTCGCAATATAAGATTTTGTGTTAGTACATTTGTTTACGAAGACAAAAATTAACAACAATTCTTTTTTTTTAACAGTTATCAAATGAAAAATGAAAGGCCTTTAATACTAATTACAAATGACGATGGAGTTTCTGCTCCGGGAATAAGAGCTTTAATTGAAGTAATGGCCACATTAGGAGATGTTGTTATTGTCGCGCCAGACAAACCTCAAAGTGCTATGGGTCACGCCATCACCATAAACAATACCTTACATCTTAATAAAATCTCAAAAGAAAAGGATACAATTCAAGAATACAGTTGCTCTGGGACACCTGTTGATTGCGTTAAAATTGCTGTAAATGAAATTCTGAAACGAAAACCGGATCTTTGCGTATCGGGTATTAATCATGGATCCAACTCCTCTATAAATGTGATTTATTCCGGGACGATGAGTGCTGCTGTAGAAGCAGGAATCGAAGGCATTCAAGCTATTGGTTTTTCTTTATTAGACTACGATTGGAATGCCGATTTCGAACAAATCAAATCCTACATCAAAACCATTACCCTCGAAGTTTTAAACAATAAACTTCCAGAAGGCGTTATTTTGAATGTTAATTTCCCAAAATTAAAGGAAAAAGAAATTAAAGGAATCAAAATTTGTCGTCAAGCGAATGCACTTTGGATGGAAAAATTTGACAAGCGAAAAACCCCACAAGGCAAAGATTATTATTGGCTTACTGGAGAATTTGTGAACCAGGATAAAGGCGAAGACACTGATGAATGGGCCTTGCTAAATGGATTTATTTCTATAGTCCCAGTACAATTTGACCTAACTGCGCACCACGCCATACAAAACTTAACCAAAAGAGATTGGAATTAAATCGACATGATTCCAAAACATAAATAAATTCTGAAAGGATGTCGATACCATGCTCTAATAAAAACAAATATTATCAATATATGAATAAAATGGACTTACTCTTCGGATTCGTAATAGGAATCTTGGCTTCTCTATTGGGAATGTTTCTCTACATTACTCTTGTTGTCCATTCCGAGTTTATAACTGGGATTCAATCCATGAAAAGCGAAGGCCACCTAGGAAAAATAGTCGCCCTAGGTTCCATACTTGATTTAATCATCTTTGGTGTTTTACTAAAAATGAATAAAGAACTTATGGCAAGAGGTGTCGTTTTGGCAGTCATAATGCTCACTATAGTCACTTTGTTCCTTTAAAAAAGAATAAATACTATATTTGTTCACCAAAAAAATCATACAAATGAAATACTATATTATTGCAGGAGAAGCTTCAGGAGATTTACACGGATCCAATTTAATGAAAGCAATCTATGAAGAAGATCCAAAGGCTGACATCCGTTTTTGGGGTGGTGATTTAATGCAAAATGTAGGCGGTACTTTGGTGAAACACTATCGTCAGTTAGCTTTTATGGGATTTATTGAGGTAGCATTCAACCTAAAAACTATTTTAAATAATATTAAAATTTGCAAAAACGACATTACGCAATTCAATCCAGACATCATCATTTATATTGATTATCCAGGTTTTAATATGCGAATTGCCAAATGGGCCAAACAAACCGGCTACAAAAATCATTACTATATTTCTCCACAAATATGGGCTTGGAAAGAAAACCGAATCACAGCCATCAAACACGACATTGATAAAATGTACGTGATTTTACCTTTCGAAAAAGATTTCTATGAAGTCAAACATAACTTCCCAGTTGAATTTGTAGGCCATCCATTAATCGATGCCATTCACAATCAATCGGGTGTTGATGCTGATACTTTTAGAGCAGAAAATCATCTGTCCGAAAAACCAATTATTGCTATTTTGCCAGGAAGTCGAAAACAGGAAATCAGCAAAATGTTATCCGTAATGCTAAGCGTTGTTAACGATTTTCCCAATTATCAATTTGTAATTGCGGGAGCACCAAGTCAGGAATTATCATTTTACCAACAATTCATATCTGGCGAAAACATAAAATTCATTTCGAACAAAACTTATGCTTTATTGCGCAATTCGACCGCAGCATTGGTGACCTCAGGAACCGCAACACTAGAAACGGCGCTTTTCAAAGTTCCCGAAGTCGTTTGCTACAAAGGCAGTTGGGCTTCCTACCAAATTGCCAAACGCATCATCACTTTAAAATACATTTCACTCGTAAACCTAATCATGGACAGAGAAGTCGTAACCGAATTAATTCAAGACGATTGCTCAACCAAACGCATTCGAGAAGAATTAACCAAAGTTCTGGAACCCAATTACCGCAAAACACTTCTTGAAAACTACGATTTACTAGAAGAAAAACTCGGCGGAATAGGAGCCAGTAAAAAAACAGCACAATTAATTGTTGGTGCCCTAAAATAATTTAAACATAGTCTGCTTCGCCTGTTCGCTAAAAAACTCGTGTGGCGTAGTCCTATAAAAAAAAGGCCCAACTTTGCAAACCGCTTAGTCGGGCCTTTTCCTTTATTTGATAAGGCTATCAGCCTACTAGGGTAGCTTGATACAAATTAAATTCATTGAAGTCTATAAAAAAAAGCATAGTGAAGTAATCCTTGTACGTAACACGATCAAAAAATAGCAACTTGTAATATTTACAAAACAGCACATTTCTTACAAAATAATTGTACTTTAGATTTATGAAAGTACTTCAATTCCCTCTTACCAGAATTACAATTGTCTTTATTACAGGAATATTGTTTAGTTATTTCTTAAAACTAACTCCTTTTATTTTGTTTGTTTTTCTTGCGATACCAGTTACTATTTTCATAGCAGCATATTTTTCAAATAAGAGAAATACAAAGTTCCAATTCCATTTTGGCATAGCAACTTATCTCCTAGCCTTTTCCATCGGAAATATTACACAAACTGTCCATACCGATTCCTATCAACAAAACAACTACACCCATTGCCGAAACATTTTTGATCAAAACTACACCTTCACACTCACATTAAGAGAAAAACTAAAAAACTCTGCTTTTAATGAACGCTATATTGCCATTATCAATTCTATTGACCAAGAAAAATTTACTGGCCGAATTATACTCAACATACGCAAAGACAGTTTAAAACATTCTTTGGCCATTGGCAATCAATTAAAAATCAATGCATCATTATATAAAAATACTCCGCAAAAAAATCCAAACCAATTTGATTACCAAAAATATCTTGAAAACAAACAAATATATGCCCAACTCTATGCTGAACCAAGCGAAATACAGCTCAGCTCAGAAATAGTCAAAGACATCTGGTATTATACTGCACAATTGAGAAGTCGAATTATTAAAAATTTAGAAAAAAACAAATTCCACAATAAGGAACTAAACGTAGCTGTTGCCCTAATTATGGGACAACAACAAGAGATTGACCCCGAAATCATACAAGATTATCAATATGCTGGAGCGGTACATATTTTATCGGTTTCGGGATTGCATATTGGATTTATATTACTGTTTATTACTTTACTGCTAAAACCTTTTCCAAACACCCGGAAAGGCGCTTTTATCAAGCTCCTAATTACGCTCGCTGCCTTGCTCCTTTTTGGAATTTTAGCAGGTTTGGCTCCTTCGGTGGTACGCTCGGTAACGATGTTTTCTTTTGTTGCGATTGGGCAATATTTGAGAAGAAGCGTCAATATTTATCACACACTTCTTGTATCGATTTTACTTATTTTGCTATTTCAGCCTTCATTCTTATTCGATGTTGGTTTTCAGTTGAGTTATGTTGCCCTGTTTTTTATCGTTTGGCTGCAGCCTTTGATGGCAAAACTTTGGCAACCAAAAAACAAAATCCTTAACTACTTTTGGGATATCTTAACCGTTTCATTTGCGGCGCAGATTGGCACTTTGCCTCTTAGCATTTATTACTTTCATCAGTTTCCAGGATTGTTCTTTGTCACAAATGTCATTGTGATTCCCTTCCTGAGTATTATTATGGGAGTTGGATGTCTGGTAATGGTTTTTGCTTCTTTCAACTGGGTTCCTTTTTATCTAGCAAAAATTCTGGAAATAAGTATTTTTTATTTGGACAAAATAATCGGTTCCATTGCCTCATTGGAACAATTCATTATCAAAGACATTCCTTTAAACGCGCCACTCTTAATAAGTAGTTATTTAGTAATTATCACGACCATTATTTCATTCGAAGAGAAACGTTTCAAAAATTTAGTTTGGGCACTATCGGCTACCATAATGCTACAATTATCGGCACTAGTAACAAAATGGGAAGTTCAAAATCAAGACGAACTTATTGTTTTAAATACTTCAAAAAACACCCAACTCGTAGAACGAAATGGAACTGCAGCAACATTATTTGCCAATGACAGTCTTTTGAAAAATTCCAAAAAAAATATGCTACTATCTTCCTATCTCACAGCCAACTTTAGTACATTGAAAGAAAAACATAGACTGAATAATCTGATGTATTTTAAAGGAAACAAAATACTTTTGATCGACAGTTCAATGGCATATCCGAAAAGCATACGGCCCGATATTTTAATAATAACCCAATCCCCAAAAATGAACTTCGATAGGCTATTACAAACCATAAAACCCAAAATTGTTGTTGCTGATGCTTCCAATTACAAATCAATTCAAAAAAGATGGAAAATGACTTGTGACCAACAAAAAATCCCCTTTCACGCAACGAGTGAAAAGGGATTCTATAAAATTAATTAATTGTACTTTCTTAAGCTTTTTTAGATTTTTTTGTTTTTGCTGGTTCTGGACTCAAAACCGGTTTTTTTACAAAAGGGTCCGCAACTGCCAACCAAGCAGTCGGTCCACCAGCTACATAACCAGTGCTTCCCAAACCTTCAAAATTCACCTTTCCGTCCTTAACTGTTGCATTTGCGAAGTAAACAGTTGGAAATCCTTGTATTCCGAATGCTTGTTGCAACTCGTTATTTTGTTTTTTAATTTCATCCGATTGAGCTGTTCTTCTAGGATAATCCAATTCCACTAGAATAACACTTTCTTTGGCCCACTTACTAAACTCAGGCGTTTTGAGCACTTCCTTTTGCAAACGAATACACCATCCACACCAATCACTACCGGTAAAAAATAACATCAACGGTTTCTTCTCTTTGTTTGAAACTGTTATTGCTTCTTTTACATCGGTGTACCATTTTAATTCTTGAGCTTGAGAAACACTTAGCCCAATAAAGAAAAATGCAACTAAAATTATTTTTTTCATCTTTAGTGTTTATTAGTTTTTAAGTCAAAAGGATTGCAAAAAGTTTAAAATCTTGATTTTACATGCCCCCTAATGTTTTTGTCTTTTACAAATTTAAACAAAAATAATACCAAAATATGTCGGCTACTTTACTTCTTGCATTAATTTTTTAACCAAAGGAGAAATTGCTATTAAAATTATTCCCGCAATCAAAGCATAAACACCCAATTGCTTGTACCCATCAGCATAAACATTTAATTTTTCAAGATTAGTGGCATGCTCTGAAGCTTCAGCAATATTAGCGCCTAATAATCCAGCAAAATACTGACCATATGCACTAGCCAGAAACCACATCCCCATAATTACGGCTTGAGTTTTTAAAGGTGAAAGTTTTGTCATTGCTGACATACCAATTGGTGACAAACAAAGTTCCCCAAAAGTGATGATAAACCAACCGAAAGTAAACAATCCCAGAGATGTTCTACCATCAGCTCCTGCGAAGAATTTAGTATAATAAAAAATCCAGAAACCAGCCGCCAAAAATAAAAATGCCAAACCGAATTTAATAACGGTATTAGGCTCAATTTTTCTTTTGGCCATCCACAACCAAACCAATCCCACTAGGGCTGCAAACCCGATTACAAAAAATGAATTAGCTGAATTGTTCACTCCATTTGGACTTAATGACACTCCAAGAATGGTGTTATTTAAATTATTCACTGCAAACAAACTCAAAGATCCTCCACTTTGCTCAAAAAATGCCCAAAAGAAAATCGAGAATATGATGAATATCAATGCGGCAAATAATTTTTTATTTTCGGTAGCCGAAAAGTTTTTCATCTCATACAACAGATACAAAATAGAAGCTGGTCCAATTAACATCATGAAATAATCCGTGTAAACAGTATTGGCCACCATGATAATAATTACTGGAATAATCAACAATGAACCAACATAAGTAAGTATTTCTAGTCTTTTCCTTTTTGAAGTTTCGATGTCCAATAATGGTGAAATTCCAATGGTCCCAAGCTTCTTTTGAGTTTGAGTAAATGTTAAAAGACTAATAATCATAACAATTGCAGCAAAACCAAAACCTACATTCCAACGAAGATGTTCCGGCACCATTGATTGCCACATAGACCCCTCGGCAACTGCAATACAAATGTATCCTCCAATTAATGCTCCAAGATTTACACCCATATAAAAGAATGAAAAACCAGCATCCCTCCTAGGATCACCATCTTGATACAATTGTCCAACCATCGATGAAATATTGGGTTTGAAAAATCCAGTTCCCACGATAGTAAATCCAATTCCAATAAAAAAGAAATTTTTGGGATCAATCGAAAGAATGACACTTCCAATGATCATTAATATTCCACCCCAAAATAAAGATTTCCGAAGACCTAGAATTTTGTCTGCAAATAACCCCCCAATAAAAGTAAACGCATACACCCAAGCTTGGGTAGCACCGTATTGCAAATTGGCAACTCTATCGTTCATCCCTAACTGACCAACCATAAATACGACCAACATTCCACGCATTCCATAGAAACAAAAACGCTCCCACATCTCACTAAAAAACAAATACCACAACTGCTTAGGATACTTTCCTTTAAAATTTTGTATTTGTTCCAGACTTAAATTTTGTTCCATTATAATTATTTTAATTGTGATAAATAAAAAACATCATCCTTTTGATTGAATCAAAAAGATGATGTTTTAAGTAAATTTTTATTTCATTATATTATCTAACACCATGCATCATTTTTTTCAACAATGGAGTTAATGCAAACAATAATATGGCTGCAAGACCAGTCAAACTAACAAAAACCATAAAAAATTCAAATAAATTGTGAATTTCGAAACCTGCAAAAATAGGATTATGATCCATAATTTGATGTTTATCTAATAATTGCAATTGCTCCGCGGTTGGTATAATTTTTTTGTCTAATACCGCTTGCAAATCAATTCCTAATTCTTTTGCTTTAGTAAATTTATCTCCAGTAGCTGGTAATATCGACCCTAGAGTTCCCGCCAACGCATATCCTGATGCATTCGACAAGAAAAACACTCCATACAATAAAGAAGAAAAACGCTTTGGCGATAATTTCCCTACCAATGATAAACCAATTGGAGACAAACATAGCTCAGCACAAGTATTCAATAAATATAATAATATTAACCATTTAACAGCTAACAACCCTGAAGTTCCTAAATCTTTTACCTGATTGGCAATCATGAAGAAACTTATAGCAATTATTAATAATCCGAAAGCCAATTTTACCGGAGAAATTGGTTCTTTGTCATTAGCTCTTAATTTATCCCATAACATGCTGAATGGAACTGCTAATGCAACAACAAACAATCCATTAAAAATTTGAACCATTGATGCTGGCATTTGCCAACCAAAAAAGTTTCTGTCAGTTTGATTATCAGCAATAAAAGTTAATGAAGAACCTGCTTGTTCGAATGCAGCCCAAAAGAATATAATAAAGAATGAAATAATATAAATTACCAAAATTCTGTGGATTTCAATTTTTGTAAGGTTTTTTTCTAACAATATTAATACCGCCAGTGCAATTCCACTAGAAAAAATGATTGGGTAAATAATGGTTTTAACAACATTGTCGCCATCTACCGAAAAATGGAACAACAAGAACATTCCAATAAAAACCAGTACGGAAATTAGTAACGCTATTGTCGAAAAAACAGCACTTTGTGCCTCTCCTTCTTCGTAATCAGAAGATTCATTTTTAGATGGCAATCCTCCTAATGGCTTACCTTCTGGGGTAACAACATATTTGTTTTTCAAGAAATAAAACAACAATGTTCCTATAAGCATTGCAATCGCTGCAGCAAGGAATCCCCATTTGAAAGCATGAATATCTCTGATTCCTTCGGTTTTTACATCTCCTACCAATGGGCAAATGAACTGACCTAAAAAAGCTCCTATATTAATTCCCATATAGAAAATAGTAAAGGCCGTATCAAGTTTGCTTTTTTCCTGTTTTGGATACAAACTACCCACCATACTTGAAATGTTTGGTTTGAAGAAACCATTCCCAAAAATGATTACACCTAATCCAGAATACATTATAGCAGTTGCTAAACCTAAATTATCTCCAAAAACGCTGGCACTGGTAAATAATAACAATTGTCCAATGGCCATCAATAATCCACCAAGCATAATGCAATTTCTATTTCCAAAAAATCGATCTGCAATAAAACCACCCAACATTGGAGTCAAATAACATAACCCTAAAAAACCTCCATAAATTAAAGAAGCATCTTCCTCTTTCATTAATAGAGAATTTACTAAAAATAGGGTTAACAGGGTTCGCATTCCGTAGAAGTTGAAACGTTCCCACATTTCGGTTCCAAATAATACCCAAAGTCCTTTTGGATGTGCTGTTTTCGATTGAGTTTCTGTCATTTTTTGGTTTTAATTTTGATTTGGTATTTGATTTGAGTTATAAATTCTCTTTGATAAAGTTAGTCATTTTAGTGTACAATTGAATTCTAGTTTTTCCACCATATATTCCGTGATTTTTATCTGGATAAATTTGAGAATCGAATTGTTTGTTGGCTTGAATTAAAGCTTCCATCATTTGCATAGAATTCTGTACATGCACATTATCATCACCAGATCCATGAATCAAAAGAAATTTCCCTTTTAATTTATCTACATGATTTATTGGTGAATTAGTATCATAACCGCTTGCATTCTCTTGTGGCGTTTGCATGTACCGTTCTGTGTAAATGCTATCATAAAAACGCCAATTGGTTACTGGTGCTACTGCAATTGCCATTTTAAAAACATCGGCTCCTTGAAAAATACAGTTGGATGCCATAAAACCTCCATAAGACCAACCAAAAATACCAATTCTTGAAGCATCTACATAAGGATAAGCCCCGATTACTTTTGCAGCATCGATTTGATCTTCAACTTCGTATTTCCCTAATTCTTTTTGCGTTACTTTCTTGAATTCTGCACCTTTAAAACCAGTTCCTCTTCCATCAATACAAGCTACAATGCAGCCGTGTTGCGCTAACATCATAAACCAATAATCATCTGCAGAGTTCCATTCGTTATTTACTTGTTGTGACCCTGGTCCTGAATATTGATACATAAAAACAGGATATTTTTTTGAAGCATCAAAATCTTTTGGCTTAATCATCCAAGCATTCAATTCGTTTCCTTTAGCAGTTTTTAAAACAAAAAACTCTTTAGAGGGCAAATTATAACCTCCTAATTTTGCTGCAAGACTTTGATTGTTTTCGATAACCTGAATTTCTTTTCCTGTTTTTGACTCATTAAGAGTATAAGTCGTAGGTTGAGAAGCGCTTGAAAAAGTATTAATGAAGAATTGGAAATTAGGACTAAAAGTCGCTGAATTTGTTCCTGTGTTTTTAGTCAAACGAACTTTATTTTTTCCGTCTAATCCTATGCGATAAACATCTCTGTTGATAGAACCATTTTCTGTAGACTGATAAAAAATAGTTTTAGTTTTTTCGTCAAAACCGTAATACGAAGTAACTTCCCAGTTTCCTTTAGTAACTTGATTTATTAGTTTTCCGGTTTTATCATAAACATAAATATGATTGAAACCATCTTTTTCACTTGTCCAAATAAAGCTATTGTCTTTTAAGAAAGTCAAGTTATCTGTATCGATAAAGTCAATATACCCTTTTTCTGTTTCGTTCAAAACAACTTTGATAGCTGCTGTTGTTGCATCAACAAATAACAAATCTAAATTATCTTGATGACGATTCAATATTTTGGCGCATAAAACATTGGCATCATTTGTCCATTCTATCCTTGGAATATAAAAATCATTATATTTTCCTAAATCCACATTTTTTACGGATTTAGCATCTATATCAAACAAGTGCAACGAAATAAGAGAGTTTTTTTCTCCAGCTTTAGGATACTTGAAAGTCTCAATTGTTGGATATAAACTCTTTTGAAAAATCGACATTGAAAATTCTGGAACTTGGCTTTCGTCAAAACGAATATAAGCAAGTTTTTTACTGTCTTTACTCCAATCAAAAGCACGAACAAAAGCGAATTCTTCTTCATAAACCCAATCCGTAATTCCGTTAATTATAGCATTCTTTTTTCCATCAGTGGTAACTGCCGTTGATTTTTTTGAAGCTACATCATAAACATATAGATTGTTTTGATTGGCATAAGCTATTTTGGTCCCATCTGGCGAAAAAGTAGGTTCTTGCGCCTGAAAATCAAAAAGTTTTGTTAGGGTTTTGGCAGCAATATCATATAAAAAATAATCTGCTGTAAAAGAGTGGCGGAAAATTTTGTTCGAATGACAAGCTATTAATATTTTTTTCTCCGAATCATCGAAACTGTAACTATCTATGCCGTCTGCTAACTCTTTAAAATTTTTAGTATCGATTAGGTTAGATACTTTTTTTAACGTTGCAAAATCATAAAGGTCGATTTGCATATTTTTTGTTGCTTTATCAAAATTTAACACCGTGTATTGATTGGTGTTTTTCATTGACTGTAATTCGTCCATCCCTTTGGCACGAAAAGCACCGGTAAAAATCTCATCAACGGTGATTTTTTGTTGCCCAAATACAGTAATACACAAAAAGAGAAGTAACACAGTAATCTTATTCGAATTCATAGTATAGATTAAGTTATAAATGTCACAATTTTAGTGAAAATTTTACAAATAAAACACTTTTGATGTGTTAAATGTTAAAAAAAGATAATTTTAACAGTCCATGCAAATGTTTTACAACAATTAAATAAATACCAATCATTGTTCCTATTAAATATGTTATATATAAAATTTTATGACGAAAAGAGAACATCTTGTTTTGCCGCTACTTTTTTGTTAAATTCCCCGAAGTCGGCTCCCAAAATTTAAAAAACACAACTCAAAATACTAATTCATTTAAAAAAAACCAATAAAATGTAATGTGTATCTTTGCCACTATAAAGCTATAATTTATAACTTATGAACAACGCAGTTGCTGGATTTTCTAAATTATCCAAAGAAGAAAAAATAAACTGGATTGCCAATCACTATTTTTCAACTCCACATGAAGCCATAGCACTACTTAAAAACTATTGGAATTCTGATGAAAAAATTCAAAAATTACACGATGAATTCATAGAAAATACAATTTCAAATTTTTACATACCCCTGGGTGTGGCTCCAAATTTCCTGATTAACGGAAAATACAGAACGATTCCAATGGCTATTGAGGAAAGTTCGGTAGTTGCTGCCGCTTCCAAAGCAGCGAAATTCTGGTCAACACGAGGTGGATTCAAAGCAACCGTCGTTAGTACTGAAAAAATTGGTCAGGTGCATTTTATATATAAAGGAGACCAATCCAAACTGACTTTGTTTTTTGCGCAGTTAAAGTTCAAATTGTTTGAAACAACCGAAAGCATTACCAAAAATATGCAAAAACGTGGTGGTGGTATTTTGGATATCATCCTAAAAGATAAAACTGATTTATTACCCAATTACCACCAACTTCATGCTACTTTTGAAACTAAGGACAGTATGGGAGCCAATTTTATCAACTCTTGTTTGGAGGTATTTGCCAAAACATTAAAAGAAGAAGCACTCGCTTTCGAGTTGTTTTCGGAAGAAGAAAAAAACATACAAGTGGTGATGAGTATTCTTTCCAACTATGTCCCGGATTGCATCGTTCGTGCTGAAGTTTCTTGTCCTATTGAAGATTTAACCGAAAAACACATTGAAAATCCACAGGAATTTGCAGCAAAATTTATTCAAGCCGTTCAAATTGCCGAAGTGGAACCTTTTCGTGCGGTGACTCACAACAAAGGAATCATGAACGGAATTGACGCTGTTGTTCTCGCAACAGGAAATGATTTTAGGGCTGTTGAAGCGGGAGCTCACGCCTACGCCACTAGAAAAGGACACTATTCCAGTTTATCGCATGCCAAAATAGAAGATGGCATTTTTAGTTTCTGGTTGGAAATTCCCTTGGCATTAGGTACTGTTGGCGGATTGACTTCGCTTCATCCATTGGTTAAATTATCATTAGAAATGCTTGAAAAACCTTCAGCCAAAGAATTAATGCAAATTGTTGCAGTTGCTGGATTGGCTCAAAACTTTGCCGCTTTGCGCTCCCTGACAACAACAGGAATTCAAGACGGACACATGAAAATGCATTTGAACAATATCCTTAATCAATTTGAAGCTAATGATGAAGAACGCATTTTGATCAAAAAGCACTTCAAACATCATGTTGTTTCCCATAGTGCAGTAGCTGATTATATTGATAATTTAAGAAAATAATTAGCCTTAAACTCTCCCAAAGTTTTAAACTTTGAGAAAGATATTTGAGCTAATGTTTGAGATAATAAGTAATGAAAAACACATTTTACAGCAACGGTAAACTTTTAATAACAGGAGAATATCTGGTTCTTGATGGTGCTAAAGCTCTAGCTCTGCCCACAAAATTTGGGCAAAACCTGATTGCTGAGAAAAGCAGTAATAAAGAAATAAAATGGAAAAGTTATGATGCCGACGGAAGTATTTGGTTTGAAGATACAATTCCATTTTCTGAAATTATTTCCACAACCCCTTTTAAAAAGGAATCGGTAAAAAACACACTAATTACCATTTTACGTGAAGCCTATTTATTGAGTCCGAATGCTATAATAAATTCTGAAGGATATATAGTTTCGACACAATTAAGTTTTCCTAAAAAATGGGGATTAGGAACCTCTTCGACATTAATAAACAATATTGCCCAATGGTTCAATATTAATGCCTTTGAACTGCTTAAAAACAGCTTTGGCGGCAGCGGGTATGACATTGCCTGTGCACAAAATGACTGTCCTATTTTATATCATCTTGAGCAAGGACGACCATTTGTTGAAAAAGTAAAGTTCAATCCAACATTTAGCAAAAATCTATACTTTGTTTATCTCAACCAAAAGCAAAACAGCAAAAATGCCATTGCTTCCTATAAAGAGAAAAAAAACAATTTAGAAGTCACAAAAGAAATCATAACTCAACTTACAGAAACCGTTTTGAATACAAAAGACGAAAACACTTTTGCTCAAGCGTTAGAAAATCACGAAAAAGAGCTGAGTTTAATTCTTGAAACAAAAACTGTAAAAGAATCCTTATTTCCCGATTTTGATGGAACCGTAAAAAGTCTTGGAGCGTGGGGAGGCGATTTTGTTTTGGTTATTTCTAAAGAAAATCCTAGACCTTATTTTATATCCAAAGGATTTCAAACCATTATTCCTTATCATGAAATGATATTATAACGTACACAAAATCTTAAATACAAAAAACCCGATACTTGCAGTTTTATAAGTATCGGGTTTTTTTATGTTTGAATAATTACTGCTTAGTAATTGAAATCTTTTCTATTGTCTTTAATATCAGCACCTTCTTTTAAAGCGGGCAATACTCTGTTTACTTCAGAAGTACTTTGAGCTTTTAATTTAGTCACATTATCAGCATAACTTTTTAAAGCTGGTGCTTTAACAGTACTAATGTTTTTCACTACATAAACTCCAGTAACACCTTCGATTGGAGCAGATACTTTATTAGCAGCCAATGCAAATGCATTTCCTACCACTTTTGGTTCTTGACCAACACCACCTGTTAAAACTGGATTTTCCAAAGTAACATTAGTAGCTTGTTGTACAGTCGTACCTGTAGCTTTTGCAATCGCCTCCAATGAACTTCCACTCATTTTAGCTTTTAGCAATTCTGCTTTTTTCTTGTTTTTAAGAATTTGCTCTACATAAGGTCTTGCTTGATCAACAGGAACTAATCCTGAATTATCAATAGATTTCACTTTTGCAATTACGTGACCCAAATTAGCCACTTCAAATCTTTTCACAGCTCCTTCTTTAGAATCTTTCTCGAAAGCCCATCTTACAATAGTTCTTTGATTTCCTAAAGGACCAAAATTTTCATCCATTGCTTTCACTGAAACCGCTGGAGCTACTGTAAGAGCCATTTCTTTAGCTACTTTATTAAAATCTTTATCCGCAACATCCATTTCAAATTTAGTTGCTTGCGTAAATACTTTATCAGAAGTAGCTTCCGAAGCCTCAATTTTTTGAGCGACAGTTGCCAAACGAATTCCGTCTTGTTTGTCAGTGATTTTAATGATATGATAACCAAATGGAGTTTCTACCAAACCTACTTTTCCAATACCATTATTGAAAACGAAATCATTGAAAGGTTTTACCATTTGATTTGGGCCAAAATACCCTAAATCCCCACCTTGCTGTGCAGAAGAATCATCAGAACTAGTGAAAGCCAACATCAAGAAACTATCTGGGTTTGCTGTCACTTGAGCTAAAATTTCTTCAGCTTTAGCTTTAGCTTCCTCTTTAGTTCTTTTCTCTCTTTTATTAGGCACTTGAGTTCCTTCATAACTGATAAGGATATGACTTGCTTTTGCATTTACACCAGCTTTTCTACCTAAAGACTTAGAAATACAGTAGTATTTTCCAAAAACATAAGGCCCGTAAACTTCTCCTGGAGCTAAGTTGTACAATTTATCAGCATCAACTGCAGGCAAATCTTTTTTAGCAACATAAGAAGAATCATAAGGTACATCAGAATTTGAATTTACAAATTCAATCACATTCTTAGTATTTTTAAAACCTGCTAAAGTATCATTTTTACCAGTTGCTTGATTGTAAACTACACTTCCTGTCAATAATGAATTAACTTTAGTTTTAACTTCATTTACATCTGCTGGAGATGCTTTATCTTCAATTAGAACATATTCTACTTTACGAGTTTCTTCAGATTTGAATTTTTTTGGACTCGCTTTCATATACTCCAAAATATCAGCATCAGTAACTTTTACTTCACTATCTTTTATCGTAGAAAACAAACCGGCAACATAAGCAAAGTTTACTTTGTTAGCTCCCATTTCGTAATTGAACTTTCCTTCACTTTCAGTAGTATAAATACCTGCTTTAACTAAGGTATTATAGATTTGAAATTTAGCATTCAATTCAGCGCTTTTTTCTCTGTCTTTTAAATATTGTGCTTGCTCTGGATTTGACTTGAAATATTCCTTGAATTTCACGACATCAAACATACCAGCAGCATTTAAAAACATTGGATTTTTACCAATATTTTGATCTGCTTTAAGGATATCCAAAATATGCTTCTCACCTACTCTTAACCCTAATTTATCAAATTCTGCAGAAAGCAAAGCGATAGTCACTTCTTGATCCCACACTTGTCTAGACGCTTCTGTAGAAGTGATTCCTTGCCCACTTTTTTCAACATTGCTTACTTTTACTCTAAAGTCTTCAAATGCGATGTCCTTTCCATTGATGCTTCCAACATCCTTAGAGCTTTTACCAAAATTTCCTTTGGTAAAAAGATCTTGTATTATAAATGAAAATAATGCTAGAGCAATAACTCCAATCATTATAGCGGAATGTTGTCTAATTTTTGATAAAACTGCCATTGTATTTTATTGTTTATTTTAAAATTTTGTTTGCGAAAATACAATTATCTAATTAATAATTATAGAACTACTGTTTTTTTTTTGTTTTTTTTTAAATTAAAAAAAGAATATCAGTCTTTGATAGTCATTTTAACCAATTCAATCTTCTTATTTGTGGCTTCTTCTATGGTAAAATGATAGTTCTCGATAGTAATCTCGTCTCCTTTTTGAGGAATTTCCTTAGTAAAATTTACAATAAATCCTGCAAGTGTACCATAGGATTCACTTTCAGGAATAGCAAGTTTATATGCTTGATTCAAATACTCCACATCAAAACGCGCCGAGAATAAAAAAACATTACCCTCTAGTTCTTTTTCTACCAATTCTTCATCTGAATCATGCTCGTCTTCGATTTCACCGAATAATTCTTCTACAATATCCTCAATAGTCAAAATACCAGAGGTTCCACCATATTCATCCAAAACGACAGCCACGCTTTTCCTTTTTTTGGTCAACAAACTCATGGCGTCTTTTACAAAAATTGCTTCAGGAATAAATTCAACCGGAATAACGATCTCTTTGATGTTTGTCGGTTTTTTAAACAAATCAAAAGAATGGACATAACCAATGATATCATCCAGTGAATTTTGATAAATTACCATTTTCGAATAGCCTGTTTCAATAAACAACTCTTTAAGATTTTCCAAAGATTCCATTACGTCTAAGGCAGAAATTTCGGTTCTCGGTGTCATTACATCCCTTGCTTTTACGCCCGAAAAATCCAAAGCATTTCGAAAAATTTGTATTTCAGAATCTACATCTTCGTGATCTTCAACCGTGCTCATTTGTTCTGTGATGTAATTTCCCAGTTCTACTTTACTAAAATAAAGCTGTACCTGATCCCCTTCAGTTTTAAAAAATTTTTTCAAAACAAAATCAGAAATCCAAATCAAAAAAGTAGAAATAAAATAGAACAATCTATAAAAGACATAGGCCGGAATAGCAAAAAACTTAATCAGTGAATTGGCGTAAATCTGAAAAAAAACCTTAGGAAGAAATTCGGCCGTTATTAAAACAATAATTGTTGAGATTATCGTTTGCAATAAAAGACTGGAAAAATCTGAAAAATGAAAATTAAAAACCAACAACCACCTCATCAACAACTCCCCCATAAAAAAACCATAGACCACCATTGCTATATTATTTCCAATAAGCATTGCGGCAATGAATTTTGAAGGTTTCTCGGTAAGCTTAGTAAGGGTTCTGGAAAGAAAATTATCCTGTTTTTTCTCTAACTCCAAATATAGCTTATTCGAAGAGATAAATGCTATCTCCATTCCTGAAAAAAAAGCACATAGTATTAAACACAATATTATGATACTAATTTCCATAATTTAAGATTGCTTATTTCTATCTTCAAATTTTTTGGCAAACTTCCTCCTAAAGAAGAACATAAAAATGGCCAGACCAGCAATGATAAAACTTAACAAAGGAGTTTCATTAGTATTCCATTTTGTATATCCATCGTATAAAAAATAGATTCCAAAAGCTAAGTAAAGATATGAGGTATATTTTAAGAAATTCATATTGTTTTTATGTATTTATTATTCTGAGGATTCAACTTCCCCTTCTATTCGTTGTGAATTTACAACCTTGAAGTCTTTGCTAAAATCAATTCCTTGCCCGGTAGAACCTCCTTTAGCATCAGTAAGCTTAAACTTTTTTTCGGTATAAAACCATTGATTTTTTTGATCAAAATACAACTGTTCTGTTTCGAGCATTTGCCCAGCTTCTGAAGTGATTTTTACTTTACCTTGTAAATCTATAATATTCGTTTGTTTATAGGAAATGGCATAATTCGATCTGATAAATGTTTTTTTTCCTTTATTATCATAAATAGTAACATCCACTCCATTGGGAAATTCCGTAAATGCAAAATCAATATTGGCGTAGTCAAACATTTTTGGGCTCACCAATATGGATTTTATTTTCCCGGAATCGGTATATTTCAAATTCACATTATCAGCATCACCACTTGGGACAAATTCTGAATATTCATTTTTACGAACTTCTTTAAAATTACTTTCACAGCCAAAAGCCATGCTAACAATAATAATTAGCAGCAAAAGAAACAGGATATTTTTTTTGTAGAAAGTCATAATACAATGCATTAAAAAACAAAACTATTCGACCTACTAATTAGTCAATTTTTCTTTGTCCAAACCATTTGTCATTAAGTGAAAAACTCAAAGCAAAAGTGAAATAATTTTCTTGAATTAATCCTTTTGCCGTTGTCCCTCTTTTTCCATACTCTAAACCCACATTTACATTAGAGATACTCCCTGGAACTGGTAATCCAAATCCTAGAGTCACCCCTTTATCATCAATTTCTTCTGAACCAATAACGGTACCTGTTTTAATATACTTCAAACCTGCTCGATAAGTCACTTTTTGGTAGTACTTGGAAAAAACATTGTAACTAGGAACATAATACCCTCCTAAACTGTAACTAGAATATTTTCCATAAGAGACATTTTCTACTGTATTAAAATCATCCGTTAAATTCCCTGCATTCTGAAAAATCATTTGAGTACCAACCATCCAATTTCGGCTTTTACCAACACCAAAACCAAAAGATATTTTTTCGGGAATTTTCAAGTCCGTTCTAATTTCCTTACTAGGCAAAGGATCTACTAATGTGACATTATAGTCGGCATTATAAAGCACAGTGGAAATTGTCTGAGTATTAGTTGAAGCCAATATACTTTGAGGCGTGTATGTAAAACCACTGTAAAAATTTATTTTTTTATAAATCTTCCTTTTATACATTACACCAAAATTAGCAGTAAAACCATTCAAATCTGCTTTATTTTCCATCTGAGTTCCTAAATAAACATCGGAAAGAAACACTAAACTTGTATTATTTATTCTTCCAAAATTATATTGTATATCAGCACCAACAACTAAGTTTGGCATTACAGTATAACCCAAAGAAAAGAATGCTTTATTCAAGCCACCAGTACCCGTTAAATGTTTATTAACTCCGTTTGGCTCTGAACTAGTAGACTCAATATTGTAACCAACTGAAGTATAAGGTATTAATCCAAAACCAACTCCTATTTTCCCTAAAGGCAAAGCAACAGCCAAATAATCCAGAGTTGTTCTTTGAGCCTTTTCACTTTTAGAATCTGTTTTTAATTTTGTAGAAGTATAGTTTCCACCAATAGTAAAAGTGGTAAACTTTAAACTGGCAAAACTGGCAGGATTCAAAATATTAATATGTAAACTATCTTGTTCTATATTTAATCCACTCATGGAACGATTTTCAAGATTCCCTTTAAATCTAGACTCACCAATTCCAAAAAAAGAATAAGGAGATGCAGATCCACTTTGAGCAAAAGACATTAGTGAAAAAAAGAAACATGCAATAACAATAATTTTCTTAATCATTTTTTATTTTATATTGAAAAATTTGATTCAAACTCTCCAATAGAAAATTTGAATTGGCAAATATGGTATTTTTTAATCGTTTAGCCAAAAATTCTGTGTCTCCACCCGTTAAAATTATTATAAAATTTGAGTATTGTGCTCGATATTCATCGACAAAACCATTAATTTCATAGACCAGTCCATTTACAACTCCAGAATGAATAGCTCCAACCGTCGAATCTCCTAAAAAATGTTTCGGACTTTCAACTGCCAACAAAGGTAGTTTTGCAGTAAAATTATGGAGAGACTCATATCTTAAACGCAAACCTGGAGAAATCGCGCCTCCAAGATAAATATCATTTTGATCTACAAAATCATAGGTTACACAAGTCCCTGCATCAATAATCAAACGATTTTGACCTTGAAATTGAAGTGTAGCCCCGGCTGCCAAGACCATCCTGTCTATCCCCAAGGTTTTGGGAGTGGAATAATTATTCTTAAAAGGAAACAGATCATCATGACTAACAAACCAAACATCAAGCACATTTTCGAAATACAAAAACAATTCTTTTTCAATATTTCCGACGGAAGCGACCGCCAAATGTGTGATTTTATTATATTTTTTTAAAATAGTTGCAATTTTTTCTTGAATCTCATCTTTAGAAAAAACAAAACTATCAATAGTGTTATACCCCTCAAAAACAGCACCTTTAATTCTTGTATTCCCTATATCAATCGCTAAAATCATAGTATCTCCTTTAAAAAATGCTAAGGTACGAATAGATTTTTTTTAAAAAATGTATTGTTTAATTTAAAAAAGGTTCTATATTTGCACCCGCATTAAGCACGGTACCTTAGCTCAGATGGTAGAGCAATGGACTGAAAATCCATGTGTCCCTGGTTCGATCCCTGGAGGTACCACAAAACCCACTCAACCGAGTGGGTTTTTTGTTTTTTAATATCTTTTCATACTTCTCAAGAATCAGGGATCAGGTGCAAAAGTTGGAGATTAAACAAAAAGATTAGATAACCTAAACAAGAAGAAATCTATATTTCTCGCTCCTCTGAATTAACTTCTAAATGCTTTTATTTAAAACCCTCTTTGCTAAAGTATTTAAGAATAGCTCATAAAAAGTAACTGCATTATGAAATTGAACTATTTTTTTTTTAAAGCTACGAGTAAAACCATAAAATCTTTTTTTTAAATACTGATAACCTTTATAAAAAGCACTAATCAAAAATACCATTTAATGATATTCCGTGAAAAACAAAAAAGGAGAAAGTCATTTTGATTTTCTCCTTTTCTAAAATAAGCGATTAATTGTTACTCCGCAGTAACTGGGTCAATTATCTCAGAAACCACACTTATTTTATTGGCTGGAAACCCACCCTTATCGGCATGTTCCCGAATCATTTCTTCATTCGGAGCAATATAAACACAATAAATTTTGTTATCAGTAACATAACTGTGTTTCCATTGTATTTCCGGCCCCATTTTTCTTAAGACATCACAAGACTTATTCGCAACATCCTTTAATTGTTCTGGTGTTAAATTCCCTACGTTAGGAATTTCCCTTTCAATAACATACTTAGGCATACTAATCGAATTAAAAATTAGAAATAAATAATTACAGAAAATCTCTTTTAGGTTCCTTTTTTAAAATTAATCGAAGAAAACGAATAGAGATTGATACAGAAAGGGGCAGTACATACAATTGCTTTTTATATTCAATTAAACTCAAAAAGCACTAAAACAATCAAAATCGGCTCATACAGTGACCTGTAAAAGCCGATTCCTTCACAGACGCAAACTTTATAATCTAAAGCACTGACAAATAGATATTTTAAACCAACTGATTCTCTATTTTGCCTTAAACCATGCGCCGTTTTCCGATTTTAAAGTTACAACAAATACATCTAAACAAATCTAATCTTAACAAAGTTATAACATTGAAAATCAAACAACAAAAAAGGGAGAAAATCAATAAAGACTTTCTCCCTTTTTTCAAAATTAACTATAAATTACTACTCGTTTGAAGTTGCGAAAGCATCTTGTCTCCAGTTTTTCACTTTTGCAATTTGATTATTGGAGAAATCAACTTCACAAAGACTACTTTTTTGTGCATCAATAGACCAAAAAAACCATTTTCCAGTTTTTATTCCAGCCACATATTCTCCTGAAGCAATTTTATCACCGGATTCATTATAAGAAACCCAGATTCCTTCCAATTTTCCGTTTTCAAAATAGCCTTCCTGTTGTACTTGCCCATTATCATAAAAATAGGTGGCTTTTATTTTTTTTCCAAATGGCTCCAAAACGGGTTTCGCATCTTGAGCAAAAATCACTCCTGAGAATAATACCGCTACCAAAATTACAAGCTTTTTCATATCGTTAGTTTTTAATTGTTTACAACTTATAGGTCAAATGTAAAAACAATATTTACATTAAAAAAACATTTGCTTAACAATTTGGTAACACATACAAAAGCTTAACATTGGAAATTAAAAACAAGGAAATTTCTTTCCAAAAAAGCAATTGTTTTAAGCAAAAAACCAATTTTTATAAAATTTAAGAACACCGAATCTAAAACCAACAGAGTTCAATTATTAATTTGGAGCAGAAAGATTTGGCCTTTTCAGTCGACATCAGTCCCGCTATTCACTTCAATCTTATGAGCCGAACTCCGGCTCACAAGGATTTTCGCTTCTATCGGGGCTAAAAATTGGCATTTTTCATTTTTATGATTATCTCCAAAAAAGATAAAATGCAAAAAATCGACTTTCGCAATCTAAAATTCATAAGTTAATCCTAAATTTGCACTCGCGCTAAAAAGAGCAAAAACTAAAATTTATATCATGTACAGAAGTCATAATTGTGGCGAATTGAACGCCTCACATATCAATACAGAAGTTACACTTGCCGGTTGGGTTCAAAAATCTAGAGATAAAGGATTTATGAATTGGGTAGATTTACGCGACCGTTATGGAATTACACAATTGATTTTTGACGAAAGTCGTTCTATAAAAGAAGTTTTTGAAGCTGCTAAAACTCTTGGTCGTGAATATGTGATCCAAGTAAAAGGAACCGTTATTGAGCGTGAAGCCAAAAACAAAAACATTCCAACAGGAGAAATCGAAATTTTAGTAACCGAACTAAATATATTAAATGCCGCTTTGACTCCTCCGTTTACCATCGAAGATGAAACTGATGGTGGTGAAGACATCCGAATGAAATACCGTTACTTGGACATTCGAAGAAATCCAGTAAAAAACAGCTTGCTTTTCCGTCACAAAGTGGCAATGGAAGTGCGTAAATACCTTTCGGACTTGGATTTCTGTGAAGTGGAAACACCTTACTTAATCAAATCAACTCCAGAAGGTGCCAGAGATTTTGTGGTGCCTTCCCGTATGAACGAAGGACAATTCTATGCTTTGCCACAATCTCCACAAACTTTCAAACAATTATTGATGGTGGGCGGTATGGATAAATATTTCCAAATTGTAAAATGCTTCCGTGACGAAGATTTGCGTGCAGACAGACAACCGGAGTTTACACAAATCGATTGCGAAATGGCTTTTGTGGAGCAAGAAGATATTTTGAATGTATTTGAAGGTTTGACCAGACATTTACTAAAAGAAATAAAAGGCATAGAAGTAGATAAATTCCCAAGAATCACTTACGACTACGCGATGAAAACCTACGGAAATGACAAACCGGACATCCGTTTCGGAATGGAATTTGGTGAATTGAACGAATTTGCACAACATAAAGATTTCCCGGTATTCAATGCAGCCGAATTGGTTGTCGGAATAGCGGTTCCTGGAGCTGGAAATTACACCCGAAAAGAAATTGACGCTTTAATTGACTGGGTAAAACGCCCTCAAGTAGGAGCCAGCGGGATGGTGTATGCAAAATGCAATGAGGATGGAACTTTTAAGTCATCGGTAGATAAATTCTACGATCAGGAAGACTTGACCAATTGGGCAAAAACTACAGGAGCAAAACCTGGTGATATGATTTTTGTGCTTTCAGGACCAGCAGATAAAACAAGAACACAGTTGAGTGCTTTACGTATGGAATTAGCAACTCGTCTTGGATTGAGAAATCCAGCCGAATTTGCACCACTTTGGGTTGTAGATTTTCCGTTATTGGAATTTGATGAAGAAAGCGGACGCTACCATGCGATGCACCATCCATTTACTTCTCCAAAACCAGAAGACATGCACTTATTAGAAACAAACCCTGGAAAAGTTCGTGCCAATGCCTATGATATGGTTTTAAACGGAAATGAAATTGGAGGAGGTTCAATTCGTATTCACGACAAGGCGACACAACAATTAATGTTTAAATATTTAGGATTTACAGAAGAAGAAGCAAAAGCACAATTTGGCTTCCTAATGGATGCTTTCCAGTTTGGAGCACCTCCTCACGGCGGTTTGGCCTTTGGATTGGACCGTTTAGTGGCTATTTTAGGAGGACAGGAAACCATTCGCGATTTCATTGCTTTCCCCAAAAATAACTCAGGCAGAGACGTTATGATTGATGCACCATCAATTATTGATGAATCGCAATTAAAGGAATTACATATTAAATTAAATGTAACAAATTAATTGAAAACGTTGAATATCAAGAATTTTAGAAAAAAAATAATGACAGAATGATTTTCGTATTATATTAAAGATTACATTTGCCACATTATAAATTATTATTACTATTACAATGCGTACAGGTACAGTTAAATTTTTCAATGAATCTAAAGGTTACGGATTCATTACAGACGAAGAAACAGGAAAAGACATTTTTGTTCATGCATCAGGAATCAACGCGGAAGAATTACGCGAGGGTGACAGAGTAAGCTATGAAGAAGAAGAAGGAAGAAAAGGTAAAGTTGCTGCTAAAGTTGCAGTTCTTTAAGCATAAAAAATAGGTAACTGTTTTTTTTGCAAAAAAACGTCTTAAAGAACGTTTCGATTTATTTCGGAACGTTTTTTTTTGTTTACTGCTAAAAAAATTGATCTTAAGTAATTCTTATTTATAATCAATAAAAATTAGAATTTAATCTCGCTCATCATTCAACTTAATTATATTTAATGCTTGTGTTTTAATAACACGAAAGCTATCTTTGTGCCTCATTTCAAAGCAAAATAAATATAATTATGCAATCCGAACAAATAAACTATATTCCTGTCTTTATGCAGCTTATTTTAGCTGTAGGATTTGTTGTAAGTATGATCATAATATCAGGTAAACTAGGACCAAAAAGATCATCGGAAAATAAAGACAAAAATTTCGAGTGTGGTATTGAATCTGTGGGAAATGCTAGAATTCCGTTTTCAGTAAAATATTTCTTAGTAGCCATTTTATTTGTTCTTTTTGATGTCGAAGTAATATTCCTATACCCTTGGGCAGTGAATTTCAAAGAGTTAGGCATTGAAGGGATGATAAAAATGATTATCTTTATGATGCTTCTTTTGGTTGGTTTTTTCTACATCATCAAAAAGAAAGCTTTAGAGTGGGAATAAAATATTTTAAATTATAAATGTTGAATTATGAATTTAAAATTCAACATTCAAAATAAAAAAACAAAATGAGCGATTCAAAAATAAATATGGTAGCCCCTCCGGAAGGTGTTGTAGGTGAAGGATTCTTTGCTACAAAACTGAATGACGTTGTTGGATTAGCGCGCGCCAATTCGCTTTGGCCTTTACCTTTTGCGACCTCTTGTTGCGGAATCGAATTTATGGCAACAATGGCTTCGCATTATGATTTGGCCCGTTTTGGGTCTGAAAGAGTGAGTTTTTCGCCTCGTCAAGCAGACATGCTATTGGTAATGGGAACTATTTCAAAAAAAATGGCTCCAATTTTACGTCAAGTATACGAACAAATGGCAGAACCTAGATGGGTAATTGCCGTTGGTGCTTGTGCTTCTTCAGGAGGAATTTTTGACACTTACTCCGTTTTACAAGGAATTGACAAAGTAATACCAGTTGATGTATATGTCCCAGGTTGTCCTCCGCGTCCAGAACAAATCGTAGATGGTGTTATGAAACTACAAGAACTAGTACGTAGCGAATCTGTAAGAAGAAGAAGTTCACCTGAGTATCAAGAATTATTGGCATCTTATAACATTCAATAAGAAAAATGGCTTTAGAAACAACAGAAATTCAAGAGAAGTTAGTAGAAACTTTTGGCTCAAAGGTTTTAGCATTCAATCAGGATAGAGACATTTTTTCATTTGAAGCGGATTCAGACATCATTACAGCTGTCATCCTTTTTTTAAAAAATGACCCTACTTTGCGTTTTCATTTTTTGACTGATTTATGTGGTGTACATTACCCAGATAATGAAGAAAACAAACAATTTGCTGTGGTGTATCATTTGCATAATTGGTACGAAAACAAACGAATCCGAATCAAATCTTTCATAAACGGATCAAAACCAGAAATCAAAACTATTTCAAATATCTTTTTGTGTTCAAATTGGATGGAAAGAGAAACCTATGATTTTTTTGGAATCAATTTCATTGGACATCCACAGTTGAAACGTATTTTGAATATGGATGAGATGATTTCTTTCCCTATGCGCAAAGAATTTCCAATGGAAGACAGTGGAAGAACCGATAAAGACGATAGGTATTTTGGAAGAACAACAATCAACCAATAGCTAAAAAATAAATATAATTTTTCACATTAGATAAATGTCAGAACTATTATTACCACCAGAGCATCGCTATGCTAAAATAATCAAAGAGAGACACAATGAAGATGGAAGCGAGCTTTCAATTCTGAATTTAGGTCCTACACATCCTGCTACGCATGGTATTTTTCAAAATATCTTGTTGATGGATGGTGAAAAAATCTTGGAAGCAGAACCAACCATTGGTTACATCCATAGAGCTTTTGAAAAAATCGCCGAAAATCGTCCTTTTTACCAAATCACCCCACTTACTGACAGAATGAACTATTGTTCTTCGCCTATCAATAATATGGGATGGTGGATGACTCTTGAAAAACTTCTGGACATCAAAGTTCCGAAAAGGGTAGATTATTTAAGAGTTATTGTAATGGAATTGGCTCGTATTACCGATCACTTGATTTGTAATTCAATTTTGGGAGTGGATACTGGAGCTTATACCGGTTTCCTTTATGTCTTTCAGTTTAGAGAAAAAGTATACGAAATCTACGAAGAAATTTGCGGAGCGCGTTTGACTACCAATATGGGAAGAATTGGCGGTTTTGAAAGAGATTGGTCACCAGAAGCTTTTAGAAAATTAGATATCTTTTTAAAAGATTTTCCAGTTGCATGGAAAGAATTTGAAAACCTATTCGAAAGAAATAGAATCTTTATTGACCGTACCGTAAATGTAGGAGCAATATCTGCGGAAAAAGCAATGGCTTATGGATTTACAGGTCCAAATTTACGTGCAGCAGGTGTTGATTATGATGTTCGCGTAGCACAACCGTACAGTTCCTACGAAGACTTTGATTTCATTGTTCCTGTTGGAAAATCGGGTGATACTTACGACCGTTTTTGTGTTAGAAATGCTGAAGTTTGGGAAAGTTTAAGTATTATCCGTCAAGCATTGGACAAAATGCCGGAAGGAAATGAATACCACGCCGAAGTTCCGGAATATTACCTTCCTCCAAAAGAAGATGTTTATCACAATATGGAATCTTTAATATACCATTTCAAAATTGTAATGGGTGAAGTTCCTGTTCCAGTTGCCGAAATTTATCATGCCGTAGAAGGTGGAAATGGAGAATTAGGGTTTTATTTAGTGACAGACGGAAGCAGAACTCCTTATCGATTGCATTTCAGAAGACCTTGCTTTATTTACTATCAAGCCTATCCTGATATGATTAAAGGTTCAATGTTATCTGATGCCATTGTTATTTTATCAAGTTTAAATGTTATTGCTGGAGAATTAGACGCATAAATTATGGTACACACACATTACAAACAAGAAATAAACATGACCAGCGCCTTGATGTCCCGCATCAATGAGCTAATTAGTAATTATCCAGAAGATAAAAGAAAATCAGCTTTACTTCCCGTTTTACACGAAGTTCAAGATGCTCATGACAATTGGTTAAGCACTGAGCTACAAGACAAAGTTGCCGAAATTTTGCAAATCAAACCTATTGAAGTGTATGAAGTGGTTACTTTTTACACCATGTACAATCAAAGGCCTATTGGTAAATACATGTTCGAATTTTGTCAAACATCACCTTGTTGCTTGAACGGTGTAGAAGATTTGATGGATTACACCTGTGAAAAATTAGGCGTTCAAGTGGGAGAACCTACAGCTGACGGTCTTTTTGAAGTAAGAGGCGTTGAATGTTTGGGTGCTTGTGGATATGCTCCGATGATGCAATTGGGAGATTTTTACAAAGAACATCTAACGGCAGCAAAAATCGACCAGCTAATTGCCGATTGTAAAGACGATAAAATAATATTACACGATAAATAAGATGTCACAAAAAATATTATTAGATAAAATCAATATTCCTGGGATTAAAACCTATGAAGTCTATCGCCAAAATGGTGGTTATGCTTCGGTAGAAAAAGCTTTAAAAACCTTAACTCCTGACGAAGTTGTAGAAGAAGTAAAAACTTCTGGATTACGTGGTCGTGGTGGTGCTGGTTTCCCTGCCGGAATGAAATGGAGTTTTATTGATAAAAAATCAGGAAAACCAAGACATTTGGTTTGCAATGCCGATGAATCTGAACCAGGAACATTCAAAGATCGTTATTTGATGGAATTCATTCCTCACTTACTGATTGAAGGAATGATTACTTCCAGTTATGCATTGGGCGCGAACCTTTCGTATATCTACATTCGTGGAGAATACATGTGGGTTTTCAAAATATTAGAAAGAGCCATTGCTGAAGCAAAAGCTGCTGGGTTTTTAGGTAAAAATATATTGGGTTCTGGATTTGATTTAGAATTACATGTTCATTGTGGAGCCGGAGCTTACATTTGTGGTGAAGAGACTGCCTTGATTGAATCATTGGAAGGAAAAAGAGGAAATCCTCGTATAAAACCACCATTCCCAGCCGTTTCAGGACTTTGGGCAAATCCTACTGTGGTAAATAACGTAGAAACCATCGCAGCTGTGCCATGGATTGTAAACAATTCAGGAGCTGATTATGCCAAAATCGGTATCGGAAGATCTACAGGAACCAAATTAATATCTGCTTCAGGTCACATCAAAAATCCCGGGGTTTATGAAATTGAATTGGGATTAAGTGTTTATGAATTCATGAACTCTGATGAATATCTTGGCGGAATGAGTTCTGACCGTCCACTAAAAGCTTTTGTGCCTGGAGGAAGTTCTGTTCCTGTTTTACCGGCACATTTAATCTATAAAACAGCAGCAGGTGAAGACCGTTTGATGTCTTATGAATCTTTAAGTGACGGTGGTTTTGCCACTGGATCTATGTTAGGTTCAGGAGGTTTTATCGTATATAACGATACCTCTTGTATTGTTCGTAATACTTGGAATTTCTCTCGTTTTTATCACCATGAAAGTTGTGGCCAATGTACTCCATGTAGAGAAGGTACTGGTTGGATGGAAAAAGTATTGCATAGAATCGAAAACGGACACGGACGTGAAGAAGATATCGAACTATTATTAAGCATCCAAAGCAAAATAGAAGGAAACACGATTTGTCCTCTTGGCGATGCAGCAGCTTGGCCAGTAGCAGCAGCGATTCGTCATTTTAGAGAGGAGTTTGAATACCATATTCGTTTTCCGGAAAAAATAAAAAATAGAGATCATTTTGTTGCAGAGCCTTTTGAAAAAGTGAAGCACTTGGTTTCTAAAGTAATCGTATAAAGAAAGAATTTCAGACAATGAAAGTAACCATAGACGGTCAAGAAATTGAAGTAGAAGCAGGAACAACGATCTTGCAAGCAGCGCGTATGATTGGTGGGGAAGTTGTTCCGCCAGCGATGTGCTATTATTCTAAATTAAAAGGGAGCGGTGGTAAATGCCGTTGTTGCTTAGTGGATGTAACCAAAGGTAGTGATGCTGACCCAAGACCTATGCCAAAATTAATGGCATCTTGTGTAACAGGTTGTCAAGACGGAATGGAAATTGCCAGCAAAGCATCTCCACGAGTTCAAGAAGCAAGAAAAGCAGTCACAGAATTTTTGTTAATAAATCACCCTTTAGATTGTCCAATCTGCGATCAAGCTGGAGAATGCGATTTACAAAACTTAAGCTTCGAACACGGAAAATCAGAATCTCGATTTATTGAGGAGAAAAGAACTTTTGAACCTGAAGATATCGGTCCACACATTCAACTGCACATGAATCGTTGTATTCTATGTCAAAGATGTGTACAAGTTGCCGATCAATTGACAGATGATCGCGTTCATGGAGTTCTAGATCGTGGCGATCATGCTAATATCTCAACTTACATCTCGAAAGCGATAGACAATGAGTTTTCCGGAAACATGATTGACGTATGCCCGGTTGGCGCTTTGACTGACAAAACGTTTAGATTCAAATCCAGAGTTTGGTTTAATAAACCGTATAATGCGCATAGAGAATGTACAACTCCAGGATGTTGCGGAAAAACAACCGTTTGGATGTTTGGAAATGAAATACAAAGGGTAACTGGTCGTAAAGATGAGTTTCATGAAGTAGAAGAATTCATTTGTAACACTTGTCGTTTTGACAAAAAAGAAGTGACTGACTGGGTAATTGAAGGACCGCGTGAATTTGAAAAAGATTCGGTTATCAATCAAAATAATTACACTCAAAAATTGGAAAAAGTAGAAATTGCTACTGAGAAAAACATCCTTTTGGGTAGAGACCAAGACCGAAAAAAAATAAGTATGGCTGCCAATCCATTGGATACTAACACTAAAAAATCTTAAAGAATGAATAGTACATTTGTTATAGAAAAAAGTGTAGTTATAGTAGTGGTTTTTGCCCTTACTATGTTGATGGCTATGTATTCTACATGGGCAGAACGTAAAGTTGCCGCTTGGTTGCAGGACAGGATTGGACCAAACAGAGCAGGACCATTAGGCTTATTCCAACCACTTGCCGATGGTTTAAAATTATTCTCGAAAGAAGAATTTTTTCCAAACACACCCAATAGATTTTTATTCGTGGTAGGACCTGCCATAGCGATGAGTACGGCTTTGATGACCAGCGCCGTTATTCCTTGGGGAGACAAACTCCATTTGTTTGGAAGAGATATATTGTTGCAAGCTACTGATATTAATATTGCCATATTGTACATTTTTGGAGTTGTATCTCTAGGAGTTTATGGAATTATGATTGGAGGTTGGGCTTCTAACAACAAATTCTCATTGATGAGTTCTATTAGAGCTGCTTCCCAAATGGTTTCGTATGAGGTAGCAATGGGATTGGCTATAATCGCTTTGATTATGATGACAGGAACCTTAAGCTTAAAAGAGATTTCATTACAACAATCAGAATGGCATTGGAATGTGCTGTATCAGCCGTTAACCTTTTTGATTTTCTTGATTTGTTCGTTTGCTGAGTTAAACAGAACGCCTTTCGATTTAGCGGAATGTGAATCGGAGTTGATTGGTGGATATCATACCGAATATTCTTCTATGAAAATGGGATTCTATCTATTTGCTGAATATGCCAATATGTTTATATCCTCAACCATTTTGGCTGTATTATTCTTTGGTGGATACAATTATCCTGGAATGGGATGGGTATTGGAAAACTGGGGTGTTAATGTTGCCAACGTAATAGGAATGGCTGTATTGTTTACTAAACTATGTGGTTTCATTTTCTTTATTATGTGGGTTCGTTGGACCATACCAAGATTTAGATACGATCAATTGATGCATTTGGGATGGAGAATTTTGATTCCGCTTGCTATTATCAATATTATGATAACTGGAGTTGTGCTTTTGAGAAGTGAAATCGCTGTTTATTTCGGATTTTAATAAAACCAAATCCCTTAGTTAACGGGCCTAGCCCTGATAGAAGCGGCATCTCCCGATTTAAAAAAACAAGGCTTTTTTAGCCGTAGTTTTTATTAATCGGGAATACAGCGGATAGCAGGATTAGCTACAAATAAAAAATATAAAATGTCAATAGAAACTATATCCTTATCAGGAAGAAAAAAAATGGTCTCCAACAAGGAGATGACTTTTTTGGAACGCATGTATCTGGTTGCGATTGTAAAAGGTTTGATCATTACGCTGAAGCATTTATTCAGAAAAAAAGTAACAGTACAATATCCTGAGCAAGTTCGTGTAATGAGTCCTGTATATCGTGGACAGCACATGCTGAAACGCGACGAACAAGGTAGAGAAAACTGCACAGCCTGCGGGTTATGTGCTTTGTCGTGCCCTGCTGAGGCCATTACAATGAAAGCGGGTGAGCGCAAACCAGACGAAATGCATTTGTACAGAGAGGAAAAATATGCTGAGATCTACGAAATCAATATGTTGAGATGTATTTTTTGCGGACTTTGTGAAGAAGCCTGTCCAAAAGATGCTATTTACTTGACTATCTCTAAAGAATTGGTTCCTTCTAGCTATGACAGAGAAGATTTCATTTTTGGAAAAGACAAACTAGTTATGCCACTAGAAATGGCTATGAAAAACACTCAACTTAAAAACGCTAACTAATGTCAACAGTACTTATTCTATTTTGCGTATTGTCTGCAATCACATTGCTAACAGCATTTTTAACTATTTTTAGCAGAAATCCGATACATAGCGCTATTTACTTAGTGATTTGTTTTTTCTCTATAGCAGGACATTATTTATTATTGAACGCTCAATTCTTAGCGATTGTACATATCATTGTCTATTCTGGAGCTATCATGATTTTGCTACTGTTTACGATTATGTTGATGAATCTTAATGAAGCTGATGAAGTTCATAAACCGAGATTCACCAGATTGGGAGCTATTGTTTCCTTTTGTTTGGTTTGTTTGGTTTTGATCAAAATCTTTATCAACTCTAAACCTATTGTGGAATATGATTATACGGGTGAGGATTACCAATCGATAAAAGTACTCGGAAAAGCATTATTGAATGAATATATGGTGCCTTTTGAATTTGCTTCTGTTTTGTTATTAGTCGCAATGATTGGAACGGTGTTATTGTCTAAAAAAGAAAAATTAGAAAAATAATGAACAATATTTTAACTCAAATTGGTATAGAGAACTATATCTTCCTGTGTGTAACACTTTTTTGTATTGGGATTTTTGGGGTTTTATACAGACGAAATGCAATCATTGTATTCATGTCTATTGAAATCATGTTGAATGCTGTTAACTTATTGTTTGTGGCTTTCTCAACGTATCACCAAGACACACAAGGACAAGTATTCGTATTTTTCTCCATGGCTGTAGCGGCTGCAGAAGTTGCTGTAGGACTGGCCATATTAGTTTCGATATTTAGAAATATTGGATCAATTAGCATCGATAATTTAAAAAACTTAAAAGGATAAATGGCAATGGATACCAATTTAGCTTTAGTCTTACTATTAACTCCTTTTTTAGGATTTTTAATTAATGTTTTCTTCGGGAAAAGTTTAGGAAAATCTGTTTCTGGAATCATCGGAACCCTTTCGGTAGTGATTTCCTTTATCGTTACAGTTTCCTTTTTTCTACAAATCAATCAAACCAAACAAGCTATTAACATTCAATTATTTGATTGGATTCAGATTAGCAACTTTCATGTAAGTTTTGGTTTTTTACTGGATCAATTATCTATTTTATGGTTATTGTTTGTAACCGGAATTGGTTCACTTATTCATTTATACTCTATCAGCTATATGCATGATGATGAGAAAATCCATTCTTTCTTCGCCTATTTGAACTTGTTTATCTTCTTTATGATTACGCTGGTAGTTGGAAGCAACTTATTGGTAATGTTCATTGGCTGGGAAGGTGTTGGACTTTGTTCGTACTTATTAATTGGATTTTGGTATAAAAACCAAGATTTTAATGATGCTGCAAAAAAAGCCTTTATAATGAATAGAATTGGAGATTTAGGACTGTTAATCGGGATTTTCATCCTTGGACATATATTCTCCACTTTGGATTTTGCAACATTAAAAACTGCAATTGCTGGAGCTACAAATCTTGATACGTTTTGGTTGAGCATAGCTGCTTTTGCTTTGTTCATTGGAGCTTGTGGAAAATCAGCACAAATTCCTTTATATACTTGGTTGCCTGATGCGATGGCTGGACCTACACCGGTTTCGGCATTGATTCACGCGGCTACGATGGTAACTGCAGGTATCTTTATGGTAACTCGATTGAATTTCGTTTTTGATTTAACTCCATACGTTCAAACCATAATTGCTGTAATTGGTGCTTTAACGGCCTTGGTTGCTGCAACGATTGGTTTGGTTCAAAACGATATTAAAAAAGTACTCGCCTACTCTACTGTTTCTCAATTGGGATTAATGTTTTTAGCTTTGGGATTAGGAGCTTATGAAGTAGCTGTATTTCACGTTATCACTCACGCTTTCTTCAAAGCTTGTTTGTTCTTGGGTTCTGGATCTGTGATTCACGGTTTACATGGAGAACAAGATATGCGCAAAATGGGTGGATTGAAAAAAGCGATGCCAATTACTTTTTGGACCATGCTTATTGCTTCTTTAGCAATTTCAGGAGTGCCATTATTTTCTGGGTTTTTCTCAAAAGATGAAATTTTGATGGTGGCTTTCCATCATAACATTCCATTATGGGTTATTGCTTCTGTTGCTTCTATTATGACTGCTTTCTATATGTTTAGATTAATGTTCTTAACTTTCTTTAATGATTTTAGAGGAACTGAAGAACAAAAACATCATTTACACGAAAGTCCGGTTTTAATTACTTTCCCTTTAATTGTCTTAGCTATTTTGGCAACTGTTGGAGGTGCAATTAGTTTGCCTGGTAATAGTTGGCTGAACGAATATTTAGCGCCACTTTTTGCGAAAGCAACATCAGAAGAACATGGATTAGGAACTACGGAATACATACTAATGGCAATTGCTGTTGTGGGCGGATTAGTAGGAATAGCGATTGCTTACGCTAAATACATCAAACAAAATACAATTCCGAGTGAAGATGCTGAAATAATGGGAGTTTCAAAAGTATTATACAATAAATATTATGTTGATGAAGTGTATGATGCACTATTTGTAAACACAACAAACAGTTTGTCAAAATTCTTTAGAGACTATTTAGAAACAGGAATTTCTTCTCTAGTTTTCGGATTAGGAAAAATAACCAGCGAACTTAGTTTTCAAGGTAAAAAATTGCAGAATGGAAGTGTTGGACTATACCTATTTGCTTTTGTTTTAGGCATGTGTGCCATTGTTTCATTTTTATTTCTAGCTCAATAATTATATACTATGAATGTATCTCTAATATTAATCATCCTTTTAGTTGGCGCATTTGCAACTTATTTAGCTGGTGACAAGCTCGCTTCAAAAGTGGCATTATTTTTCGGGTTAGCGGCTGCAGGTTGCTCTATAGTTTTGTTAAACCATTTTAATTTAGGCGAAAACATTAGCTGCAACAGCCAATGGATTACATTGCCAAAAGTTTCATTTGCACTACAAGCGGATGGATTGTCATTGGCTATGGTTTTATTGACAACAGTATTGACAGCGATAATTATCTTATCCTCGTTTGGCAATGAATTCAAAAATGCAAAATCAATTTATGCTCTAATTTTATTTATGTCATTTGCTATGACAGGAACTTTCTTGGCTAGCGACGGACTTTTATATTACATCTTTTGGGAATTATCTTTGATTCCTATTTACTTTATCGCTTTAATTTGGGGTAATGGTGACGCTGAAGAACGCAAAAAAGCAGTGGTTAAATTCTTTATTTATACTCTTGCGGGTTCTTTATTCATGCTTGTTGCTTTTGTTTATATGTATCAAAAAGCGGGAAGCTTCCTAATCGAGGATTTATACAAATTAGACTTAACAATTAACGAGCAAAAATGGATTTTTACGGCTTTCTTCCTGGCGTATGCTATTAAGATTCCATTAATTCCTTTTCATACCTGGCAGGCCAATGTGTACCAAAAAGCACCAACTCTTGGAACTATGCTTTTATCCGGGATTATGCTAAAAATGGGATTGTACAGTCTTATCCGTTGGCAATTGCCCCTGACTCCTTTAGCAGCCAAAGAATACATGTTTATATTCATCGGTGTTGGTATTGCAGGAGTTATTTATGGCTCAATAGTTGCATTGAGACAAAAAGACCTGAAAAAATTATTAGCTTATTCTTCCCTTGCCCACGTAGGGTTAATTGCTGCAGGAACGTATACATTGACCCTTGATGGTTTTAGAGGTGCAGTACTGCAAATGATTGCTCACGGTTTTGTGGTAGTTGGTTTGTTTTTTGCCGCTGAAATCATTTTTAGAAGATATGAAACGAGACTAATTTCAGAAATGGGCGGGATTCGTTCTCAATCTCCAAAATTCACTTCTATGTTTTTAATTTTGGTATTGGCCTCTGTGGCTTTGCCCACTACTTTTAACTTTATTGGAGAATTCACTGTATTGTACAGTCTTTCACAAATTAATATTTGGTTTGCTATTTTAGGTGGAACAACCATTATTTTGGGAGCTTATTATATGTTGAAAATGTTTCAACACGTAATGCTAGGAGAAACGAATACGAAACTATTTGCCGATGTCACTTTCTCTGAAGGAGTGACAATGGTCTTTATCATTGCAGTTTTATTCTTCTTCGGAATGTATCCAAAACCAATCAACGATTTGATAACACCAAGTCTAGAGACTATTTTAAACACTATTAATAAATACAATTAAGTAAAAAGCATAATATAAATGACAACATTAATAGCTATAATAGGATTAGGTGTTTTATGCCTTATATTTGAAATCTTCGATTTTAGAAAAGCAATTATTCCGATAACAATTATTGGATTACTAGCCATTCTAGGACTTACCGTTTCTGAATTTAATTCTCCTGCAAGTTACCATAACAATATGATTGTTGTGGATAAGTTCTCGGTTTGTTTTTCTAGTTTATTCATCGTATTGACTATATTTTTGGTAGCCTTGAGCCATAATTTTTATGACAATCACCAAAGTAAACTTTCTGATTATATTGCCATAAAAATATTTCTTTTGGCAGGAGCCGTTTCTATGGTTTCTTTTGGAAATCTTGCCATGTTCTTTCTAGGTATAGAAATTTTATCGATTTCACTTTATGTACTGGCCGCCAGTAACAGAATGAATATTAAAAGTAATGAAGCAGGTATGAAATACTTCTTGATGGGTTCATTTGCCTCTGGAATTATATTATTTGGTATCTGCATGATTTATGGCGCCATGGGTTCATTTGATATTGTTGAAATTAGTGATATGTCTCAATCTGCAGAGTTACCGATTTGGTTCCCAATTGGAATTGTTTTGGTTACTATAGGAATGTTATTTAAAATCGCTGCAGTTCCATTTCATTTTTGGGCACCAGATGTATACGAAGGTTCTCCAGCTTTAACTACTGCATTAATGAGCACTTTGGCAAAAGTTGTTGCAATAGCCACACTGTATAAATTATTGTCAAGCATGCATGCCGACATAAATTACTCCTTCCAAATTGTAGTGGTCATTATATCAATCGCCTCTATGACTGTTGGAAATATTATGGCCTTACGTCAAACGAATGTAAAACGTATGCTAGCATTCTCAGGAATTTCGCATGCTGGTTTTATGTTGATGACTTTATTGAGTTTATCAACTTCCGCAGGAAGCTTACTGTATTACACTACAGCTTATTCTTTAGCCGGTATTGCTGCTTTCAGTGTTATTTTATACGTATGCAAAAACAGAGAGAATGAAGATATTGTAAACTTCCACGGTTTAGGGAAAACAAATCCGTTGTTGGCTGCTGTTTTGACTGCATCACTACTTTCTATGGCGGGTATTCCAATTTTTGCTGGTTTCTTTGCCAAATTGGTTTTGTTCAGTCAAACGATTCAAGCGGGTTATTTAGTTGTTGTGATATTTGCGGTTATCAATTCGATTATAAGCGTTGGCTACTACTTTAAATTGATTCTAGCAATGTATACCAAAGAACCGAACGAAGCAAGAACAGGAAAACCATTCTTGATTTATGCAGTTGCTGTTGTTGCAATACTTTTGAACATTGCTATTGGATTGTTTCCTTCACTGGTTTTAGATTTATTAGCTTAATAAAAGTCCTAAAAACATAAATTATAAGTCACTAGATATTTTTTAGTGACTTTTTTATTTCCATAAAAAAAACCATCAATTGCAATAATTGACGGTTTTTTACCCTAATCTAATTCAACTCAAAACTTAATTTCAATTCCTATTTCCAATAAAAAACTATTCATTGGCAGCAAAAGATCCTGATTGAATATTACTTGACTTATTGATAATGTTCACTAACTGATTAACACTGGCGTTAAACGGATCAATACTGACCACTTTTTGAAGATATGGGATTACCATTTGTACTATTTGTTCCTTTTGTACTTTCAATTCCTCATATCTTTTTTTCTCGGCTAATGAACTCCCTAAATTATTCATCGTAGATGTGATATCAACAGTTTTATCCGCGAATAGAGCTGACAAGTTGATGTAAGCAGCAGCATATAGTGGATCGATTGAAATGGCTTTTCTATAGTAATATTCGGCACCGTCAGTATACTGCTCTTTTTGACAATTCATTCCAAAATTGAAAACTAATTCTGCTTCATTAGGATTTGTTTCGATAATAACGGCTACTAGATTATCAAAATAATCGTAATCTTTTGTTTCCAAATATAAATTGGCTTCAACAATGGCTAATGACTGATCTTCAATATTTAATGTTCTAGCAAGAGCAATTGCTTTAATCGCCTTTTCTTTAAATCCTTTCTGAACATATATCATAGCGATACTTTTATAAATATCACCTTTTTTAGAATGAAATTCCTCTCTTGGTCTTAGATGAGTTCCACTTTGAACTTTAGTATTCCTTTCTTCACTTGTAGAAAAATATTCGTCTTTTAATAATTTTTTGCTGAACGCAATGTAAACAGGCACATTTCCAACATAATTGATTGCTTTTAATTCCTCAAAACATTTTAAAGCCAAATCAATTTCATCACCATTCTTATAGGATAGCGCTGCATTATATAGTTGCAATGTGTCTTTTTTATCAATTAAATAAGCTTGAAAAAATTTGTTAGATGATTCCGCAAAATTTTCAATTATCAGATCTTCATTGGCGCTATTAACAAGATCAGTTTTTATTTTAAGAAGATATTCCTTTGCTATTGGAGTAAATTTCTCATTATTAGCTTGCTGCTCCTCTTGAATTAAATCTCCAAATGCCAAGGCAGCTTGAGAAAGGTTTTTATAAGTATTTTTGCCTTTATTAGCTAAATCTAATAAAGCAGATCCTTTTGTGTAGTAGAAATAGATTTTATCTTCATCAGGAGCATTGCTTATTAAGTACTCTACTGGAGACAAAACAGCTAATACTTGTTCTGAATTACCAGCTTTTAATTCTTTTTGAGCTTGTTTAATTTGGTTTTTTTGTCCGTAAACTGTAGGTAAAAACAACAGGAGGCTAAAGAGGTGTTTTATAATACTTTTCATAAATTGTAGGTTTAAATTAATAATTAACAAAAAAGCATATTCCGAAAAGACATTTCTATTAAACAAGTAGATAAAATCTTTTCCTGTTAGACTTTTTTACTTTGAATAGAACTACAAAATCTTAAAAGATAAAAAATTCCAAAAATTAAATTTTATATCTTGTTTAATCTTTTCAAAGCTATTTAATATAAAATTCAAACTTACACGTATTTATACCTGAATTTAACAAGAAAGTCCAGCTAAATTTAAAAATGATAAGGTAAACAGAAAAAACAAAAGTGTAATTAGTAAATTTACCGAGGAATATATTTAAATCCCAAATAGTAGATTTAAATATTTATAAACTAAAAATTTTACTTGAAAATTATTTACCAAATATCATTTTTCTTAGAAAAGGATCAATAAATTATCCGAAGAAATATACAATATTGCCCATTGAATCAAATATAATCGCTAAATTACGATAAGATTTAAAAAGAGAATTATGGGAACTACCAAACACTTCGATTTCGACAGCGAAACAAATGCCATAGCTGAAATTTGTAAAGCACTTGGTCATCCAACGCGCATACAAATTATGTCTCTTTTGTGGAAAAAAAACAATAGAACTTGTGGCGAAATCGTATCTCTGATCCCTTTGGCACAATCAACAATATCGAAGCACTTATTAGAATTAAAAAAAGCCAACCTATTAAATGTAAAAAACGAAGGAAAGAAAACCATTTATTCTATTGAAGTTGACAAAATACAAATACTTAAAAAATATTTGACCAATTACCTATCCAACAGAGTAATCTCCAATGAAGAAAAAACAGTAGTTCCAACATCTGGCGCTAAAATGAAAAATGAAAAAAAATTGAATTTAAAACAATACAACTATCAATTCCCAAATAAAAAAAACAAAACAGATTAACATCACACTTAGTTAATTCACAATAAAATCCTAAATGCAAAAGCTTCAATATCCAATTTCATAATTTTGCATTTTAAAGCCTTTGCCTAGGCAGAAAAAATTAAATATGAAAAATCAATTAAAAATACAAATCTGGTCGGATGTAATGTGTCCGTTTTGTTATATAGGAAAAAGAAAAATAGAGGAAGCATTGACTCAATTCAAAAATAAAGATTCTGTTGCTATTGAATGGAAAAGTTTTCAATTGGATCCGAGTTTTGTGGCAACACCAAATGAAAGCATCATTGATCATTTGGCAGAAAAATATAGAAAAGATACCGATTGGGCACAAACGATGATAGACAATATGACTGAAAATGCGAAAAGATCGGGATTGGATTTTCATTTTGAGAAAGCCCTTTTGGCCAATTCATTAAATGCTCATCGATTGTTGCATTTGGCCAAAAAATATAATTTATCGAACGAATTAGAAGAACTTTTATTCAAAGCTTATTTAACTGATGGTAAAGATGTAAATGATTTGAACACTTTAGAATCGTTGGGTTTCGAAGTCGGATTAGAAAAAGAAGCGATTGAAAACGTATTACATTCAGACATTTATGCCAAAGAGGTTCGACAAGACCAAGAAGAAGCACAGGCTATTGGTGTAACTGGTGTTCCCTTCTTTGTATTTGACAATAAATATGCTGTATCTGGAGCACAAGCAACGGAGGTGTTTTTGAAAACATTGGAAAAAACCTGGGAAGAAGGAAATTTTAATACCAAATTAAAACTTCAAAATACCACTGACCAAAACAGTTGCGGAATTGACGGTTGTGAATAATACAATAAATATGAGTAAAATCACCAAAACAATACGTTGGGGAATTATTGGTTGTGGCAATGTCACGGAATTAAAAAGTGGTCCAGCCTATCAAAAAACAGCCGGTTTTACCATAAAAGCAATAATGCGCAGAGATGCAGAAAAAGCGGCGGATTATGCCAAAAGACATGGAATAAACAAATATTACACAAATGCGGACGAACTGATCAATGATCCTGAAGTTGACGCCATATATATTGCTACTCCACCTGATACCCATAAATTATATGGATTAAAAGTAGCTGAGGCTGGAAAACCATGCTGTATCGAAAAACCTTTGGCACCCAATTTCCACGATTGTTTGAGTCTCACCGAAGCTTTTGAAGCGAAAAACATTCCTTTATTCGTTGCCTATTACAGACGAACACTACCAAGATTTGAGCAAATAAAGAAATGGATTGATTCGAAAACTATTGGAGATGTGAGACACATCCGCTGGCATTTGAGCAAACCAACAACAGATCAAGATCGCTCAGGCGAATACAACTGGAGAACCGACAAAACAATCGCCACTGGTGGCTATTTCGATGATTTGGCCAGTCACGGATTGGACTTGTTTATTCATTATTTTGGAACCATAAAAGAAGTTCATGGAATTAGTCTCAATCAACAAGGGTTGTACACTTCCAAAGATGCTGCATCCGCCTACTGGCTTCACGAATCTGGAATAACAGGTAGCGGTAGTTGGAATTTCGGCGCTTTTGAACGGGAAGATGTAGTTGAAATTTATGGCAGTAAAGGTAAAATCACATTTTCAGTTTTTGAAAATACCCCATTAATTCTTAATACGGAAAAAGGTGAATCAAGTCACCAAATAGAGCATCCTGAAAACATTCAATTGTATCATGTAGAACAAATGCGGGAACATCTTTTAGGAAATTCTAAACATCCATCCAGTGGAGTTACAGCAACACATACCAGTTGGGTTATGGATCAAATAATAGGGAACCGATTCTACATCAAAAGAAAAACAGAGGTGCTACTAAATGAGTACCTCTGTTTTTTTTTACCAAACTATTTCTGTCTTCTGACCTTTTTTTAAAGTAATGTCTTGTTTTTTATTCCCACATATCAGCGTTGTTTTTCCACCGTTTTTAGAGAATACCGAAACTTTCTTTAGCATTTTTGCACTCCATTCCATCGAAATTTCAAAACCTCCTCTGGCACAAATTCCTTTCACACTTCCACTATCCCAAGCGTCTGGTAAGGCTGGAAGTAATTGGATTTCATTTTCATTTGACTGGACCAGCATTTCGGCAACGGCTGCAGCTCCACCAAAATTCCCGTCAATTTGAAACGGAGGATGAGCATCGAACAAATTGGGGTACGTTCCTCCTCCTCTTCTTGGATTCTCCGTTTTCTTTCCATCTGGATCTACGTATCGAAGCAGTTCGCGATACATTTTGTAAGCACGGTTACCGTCCCAAAGTCTTGCCCAAAGATTAATACGCCATCCTTTTGACCAACCCGTCGTTTCATCACCTTTTATTTCCAAAGTAGCTCTCGAAGCCTTGGCCAATTCAGGCGTTTTTAATGGTGTAATGTGGTCTCCAGGAAAAAGACCAAACAAATGCGACTGATGACGGTGTTTAGGATCTTCATCATTCCAATCAAAATACCATTCCTGAAGGTTTCCTTTTTTACCAATTTGATAAGGATAGAATTTGGAAAGCGCCGTCTCTAGTTTTGCACTAAATTCAGCATCCACATTTAAAACTTTGGACGCTTTAATGGTTTTATCAAAACATTCGCGTATCATAGCCAAATCTGCCATTCCTCCGTACAATGTTGCGCCTATAAAACCATCTGGGGTCTTGTATTTGTTTTCTGGAGAAGTTGATGGCGAAGTGATTAAGCTTCCGTTTTTGTCCGTAACCATCCATTGCAAAAAAAACTCAGAAGCCCCTTTCATAATCGGATACCCTTCGTTTTTTAGATAATTTTTGTCTTGGCTAAAAATATAGTGCTCCCAAATATGCGTGCTTAACCATGCTCCTGCTGTATTCCAACAAGCCCACACAGGATCTTCGTTTCCAAAAACTCCAACTGGATTTGTCATAGCCCAAATATCTGAATTATGGGCAGCAGCCCAACCTTCATTTATTCCATAGAAAGTCTTGGCGGTCACTTTACCCGTTACTGAAAGATTTTTTATGAAACTCAAAAGAGGTGTATGCATTTCGGAAAGATTGGTATTTTCGGCAAGCCAATAATTCTCTTCCAAATTGATATTCATGGTGTAATTACTGCTCCAAGGCGCATTTAAGTGTGGGTTCCAAAGTCCTTGCAAATTAGCAGGAACACCTTTGGTTCTGGAACAACTTATCAGCAAATAGCGCCCATACTGAAAATATAAGATTTCCAGATTTTTATCTTCTTTCCCATCTGAGTAGCGCAACAAACGTTCGTCAGTCGGTAAATTCGGTGCGGCGGTTTTTCCTAAACTTAAACTTACCCTATCGAAGAATTTTTGATAATCAGAAATGTGAGCTTGCCTTAATTTATCGAACGATTTTGTAAATGCCTTGTTTAAATTGGATGAAGCATTTGCTTTGCTATTTAATCCTTCAGTATATGGATTTTTGTCAAAACCATTAAAACTGGTTGATATTGAAACATAAATTATAGCTTCAGTTCCGTCTTTTAGTCCCAAACTACTGGCAGTGCTTACAACTGTGCCGTCTGTATTTTTAATTTTTATCAAACTTGTAAATCGCGTTCCTCTTTCCTTTTCCAAAATAAAGGAAAGCGGAACAGCATATCCCGGGTTTTCATGAATTGGTCCAAAACCGTTCATTGAAAGAATATTGTCTTTTACTTCGGCGTTCGATTTTAGCAAGCTACTCGAATGGATATCAAAATTCAAAGCTCCCTTTTTACTGCTTGTCAATTTGATGATCATAATTTGGTCTGGAGCCGAAACAAAATATTCGCGCGTATATCTTACGCCATCAATTTCATAACTGACTTTGGAAGTTGCATTGGAAATATCCAGTTCCCTGTAATAATTGGAAACTTTTCCTTCCTGAAAATTATTAATCTCCATAGTTCCCAATGGCGCATACGATTCGGAATTCTTTCCTTGAATCTTTTTGTTTAATTCGTCGGCCAACTTATAATCCTCGTTTTTTAATGCTTCGCGAATGGCGGGAATATTTTTGTAAGCTTCAGGATTCATATTGGCATTTACGGGCTCTCCCGACCAAAGCGTGATGTCGTTCAAATAAATTTTTTCCGTATTGACACCTCCAAAAACCGTCGCTCCCATTTTTCCATTTCCCAAAACTAAGCTTTCTTCAAAATAATCGGCCGGTTGGTTGTACCATAGAATATGATTGGATTGTGCAACAACTTTTCCGCCAAAAGACGAACAGATGAATACTAGAAACAGTTTTTTTAAAAGATTTGATTTCATGTATTATTTATTTATATGAAAGATCTTATTTGCACTTCAGATGCGTGAGGGATAACAGCAAACTACCGAAGTAGTGCGGATAGCCCGACCGCATTTACGAAAGGCGCACAATAAGCAGTTTACTGAACAGCGCCTTTTGTAAATGGGGTCACGCCCTTATAATTACTTACTAATACTATATTTTTCATTGGCCGTAATCATTTCCCAATCATCGGTTCTGAAAGGGGATGCAGGGAATTTTTCTTTATTGAAAAGGTTTATTTCCGTGTCATCGTCAGCCCATCCGTAATGAACTGCCACAGGATTTTTTACATTTTCACTGGAAACTATTATTTTATTGTTTTTGATAATCGCTTTCGCGGAATAAAAAACTTTGTCGGCACCTGCAATTTCAAAACCTTTTACGTTTTGTGAATTATCCGAACTTAATAATCCACTACCGATTTTATCAAAAGTTAGGATAATTTGGTTTTGTTTGATTTCCATTGATTTGTACATTGGTCCGCTGCAAACTTGTTTTTTACCATAAATATCATTCAAGGCAATAGATGCTAAACGTTTTGCAACATCTTGCTTGTTTGTCGGGTGAATATCTTTTGCATTTCCAATATCAGTAGTTACTGCCATCCCTGTGTTTTGTACTTTCAAGGTTTCGGTTTGTGCTTCGCGAAGTTCTGCCCAACGGCTTCCTTTTGTACTGTTTCCGCCAAACTCATCAAAAGTTGACAATTGCACAAAATAGAAAGGAAAGTTTCCTTGATTCCATTTGGTTCTCCAATCGGTAATCATTAGAGGAAATGCTTTTTTGTATTGATTGGCTCTCCAAACATTCGCTTCGCCCTGGTACCATAAAACCCCTTCAAAAGCATAAGGAATTAATGGGTTGACCATCGCATTATACAATAACGAAGGATAACTGTTTGGTGAAACGGAAATTTTTACATTTACCACATTGAATTTCCATAATCCATCAAGCGCAACAGCTGCATCTTTGAAATCAATTTTCAAATCAGCTGGATCTCCGTAGATACCTCCGCCTCCAGTATAATCAGTTATTTTAACAGCAATTACGTTTGATCCTTCTTTTAAAACACCAACAGGAATTTTATAAACCCTTTTTACTTCCCAAATATTGTTGGTTCCCACTTGTACACCATTAACAAAGGTTTGGTCTTCATCATCAACTTTAGACAAATACAAAACGGCTTCTTTTTTGGCTTGCTCTGCAGATAAAATAATAGTTTTTCGCATCCAGACAACGCCATCAATATTTCCGATTTGTTGATTTTCCCAAAGAGAAGGAACTTTTATTTCTGGCCAGTTGGCATCTTTAAAATCTGAATTTTTAAATTGATCCTGATTGACATCAGTTACTTCAAAACCTTGAATTTTTTGAATATTGTCTAAAAGTGATTTTTTGTAAGTTTCAAAAATCGCATCCATATTAACCCAAGGCACATTGGCAATCATATCCTTGAATTCATCGCTTTTTTGAAAAGCTTCATGGCTTGTCCAGGTTTCTACATTGGTTCCTCCCCAAGAGGTATTAATAATCCCGATTGGAATCTTTAATTCTGCATATAATTTTTTAGCAAAATAATAGCCAATAGCCGTGAAATTCCCAACGGTTTCTTTGTTACTCACTTCCCATTTTCCTGCTTTTAAATCTTCTTTTGGAGTACCACTTAAATCTTGGGCTACTCCAAAATGACGAATCATCGGGTAATTTGAATCGCTGATTTCTGCTTGAGAATTCATTGTTTTATACACCTGAAACTCCATGTTGGATTGTCCCGAGCAAATCCAGACTTCGCCAACCAAAACATTGCTGATGACAATTTTGTTTTTCCCATTAACGGTTAATTCAAAAGGTCCTCCTGCTTTTTCCGAATCTAATTTTACCATCCATTTTCCGGTTGCGTCGGCAGTAATGGTTTTGGTTTGCTTATTAAAGTGAACTTCCACTTTTTCATTGGCGTCGGCCCAACCCCAAACCGGAATCACTTTGTTGCGCTGCAAAACCATTCCGTCAGAAAACAACAAAGGCATTCGAACATTGGCACTTGCCATTATGCAAGAAATCAGAAAAAGAAATACTATACTTTTTTTCATTTTTTTTATCTTTAAAAAGGCTCTAAGCTACTGGTATTCAATGATACTTAGTCTTAACAAAACTTAGAATCATAGAATCTCAACAACATAGCAACTCTGAAATTACTTCAATCCGTCCTGCAAAGCAGTTAATGCTTGCTGATCATAAACCGTATTATTTGTTCTATTAAATAAAGACATTGTATTTACTCCCATATTTCCTGCATCCCAATAAAACGGAATTAGACCATTAGCTTTAGCTTGTTTTACAACATATTTTAAGTAATAAGCTCTTGAATTGAGGTGCAAAGTCAGTGCATCGCCAGTTAAATCACGTCTAATAGCTCCAAACTCTCCTAAGATTACCGGAATACCTTTACTTACAAATTGCGTTTTCATAGAAAGGAAAAATTTATCCAAATCGGCTTCTTCTCCCCAAGTTGGATTGCGTGTTAGATCAGTTGCAGAATGATAATTGGCTCCCCAATAGTAGAACATTTTACCCCAATCAGCATCTTTGTCCATTAGACAAAATTGATAAGGTGTATAATAGTGTACTTCAACCATCATACGACTAGTCACTTTATCAGTAGGCAAAGTCAACATTAATTTGTTTGTTTTTTCAATATCTGTAGATGGTCCTTGAACAATTAACACACGGTTTGCATTTTTACCTCCTGTAGAACGCACTGCATCAATAAACGTCTGGTGATACGATGTTAAAACAGCCATTTGAGTTGCATTGTCAACGTTAGGTTCATTGGCACTTGCAAAAAGTAAATGTTCATCAAAACCACGTAACTGTGTTGCTATTTGTTCCCAAAACGCTTTTTGCTTTGCATTATTTTCTACTTTTTTAGCTTCGGTAACATTATTTTCAAGCCATCCGCCGTCCCAGTGAATATTAACGATGACATACATATCATTGTCAATACAATACTGAACTACTTCTTTTACTCGATTCAACCATGCTGTACTTATTTCTGCAGTGGTGGAATTAGTCATGTTTTGATTCCAAGAACACGGAATTCGAATCGCATTAAAACCATTTGCTTTAACCAAATCAATCAATGCTTTAGTAACTTTTGGATTTCCCCAAGCAGTTTCTCCTCCTGTAGCTTCAAGTGTGTTCCCAATATTCCATCCTAATTTGATTTTAGCGGCAAGTTCTACGGCATTACTCGTCATTCCTGTTGCATCAGCCGGAAGCGGACTGGTATTGTAACTTGGAATCGTGATTACAACTGGAGCTGCGCCAAGTTGAGAAACCGAAATTTGTACAGATACAGCTTGATTGGAACTGATAGTAATTATAGCGGTTCTTGTTGCTGTAGCAGTATTCTCAGACGCTGTTATATTAAATGTTGTTGTACCTGTTCCCCCTGTAAGCAGACTCAACTGTATCCAAGAAGCATCTGAAGTAGTCACTGTCCAAGCTGTTGCATTGGTGGTTACTTTGACAGCAGCTGCATTCCCTTTAGTTTGAAAATCAATTTTGTTAGTATCTGCTGAAAGCGTTATTGCTTCTGGCTTTTTATCTGTCCCTGAATCGGAACTACAAGCACAAAGACCTAAAAAAGGGATACATAAAAGGATTCTAAATAATCGATTGTTTACTGTGTTTTTCATTTTCGCAATTATTGGTTTTATGGTTAGTTAATCCAGAATCCACAAAAAAAAATGCAGATTCTGGTTTCAAATTATAAAGGATGTGAATGCTACTTAATGGTTACGATTACTTCTTTCTTACTATCACGAGAAGAACTTCCCAATTTCAAAGTATAATTTCCAGGCTCTACTGTCCATTTTTTAGTTTCCACATTGTAATAAGCCAACTCTTTTACCGGAACTTTGATTGTTACTGTTGCAGAATTTCCAGTTTTAACCAATACTTTTTGGAATCCTTTCAATTCTTGGGCAGCACGGGTAATTTGTGAATCCGATTTTGAAGCGTACAATTGAACAACTTCTTTTCCGTCTACTTTCCCTGTGTTTTTAACCGTTACTGAAACTGCAATTGTTTCATCGGCTGTGTATTCTTTTTTATCTGTTTTAGCATTATCGAAAGCAAAAGAGGTGTATGACAATCCGTATCCAAAAGGATAAAGAGGTTCAATTTTTTTGGTGTCAAACCAACGGTATCCAACTAAAATTCCTTCCGCATAGTCAACAGTTTTCCCTCCAGGGAAGCTGTTTGTAGCGTGTGCCGGTGAATCCATAATGTTTTTAGGCATTGTCCAAGGCAATTTACCCGACGGATTTACTTTTCCTAATAATACATCTACTAAGGCATTTCCTCCTTCAGAACCATTGAACCAGCTCCAAACTAAAGCATCCGTTTTTTTACCTATTTCATCAATATCAAAAGGCGCTCCTGCAACCATAACCACAATGGTTCTTGGGTTTACAGCCAATACTTTTTGAATCAATTCCTCTTGTCCAAATGGCAACTTTAGACTTCTACGGTCAGAGGCTTCTGTTTCATAATCACGGTTGGAACCTGCAAAAACAATTGCAACATCTGAATTTTTAGCAGCTTCAATAGCTTCCTGCAATTTAGCAGGATCCAATTGGTCAATGGTTACAGGACCATTCATTGTAATATCCCCTAATTTACCAACCTTTTTTTCTTCATAACGCTCTAAATATCCCTCGGCATAGTTGATTTTGATTGAGCTTGGCAATTTGCTTTTCAATCCGTCCAAAGGTGTAACCTCTCTTTTTGTTTTAACTCCTGCGCCAAATCCGCCCAAAGCGTTTTTCTTCGTTGCATTATTTCCAATTACTGCAATGGATTTCACACCATCCAGTTTCAAAGGCAAAGCGTTGTTATCGTTTTTCAACAAAACCACTGATTCTGTTGCAATTTTATAGGCATCTTGGTAATGAGCTTCGGTTGCAATGCTTCCCTTAACGCGGTCTTTACCGCCCATTGCTTTTACTTGAAATAAGACTCCTAATATTCTTTTTACGTGTTTATTAATTTCGGTTTCTGAAATTTCTCCAGCTTTGACAGCTGCAATTAATCTATCGGCCAAGAAAAATTCGTTGAACTTTGTTGTAGGCGTTCCCATTTCGATATCCAAACCGCTGTTTAAGGATTTTACTGTGGAATGTACCGCAGCCCAATCGGAAACAACAACACCTTTGAAACCCCATTCGTCACGCAATACTTTATTTAACATATAATCGTTTTCGCATAAATATTCACCTCTAAACTTGTTATAAGCCCCCATTATGCTATAGGCTTTCCCTTCTTTTACAGCAGCTTCGAATGCTGGCAAATAAATTTCACGAAGCGTACGCTCGTCCATTTGAACATCAACAAAATCACGATTTGTTTCCTGATTATTGGCGGCAAAGTGTTTTACGCAAGCCATTACATCGTTATCCTGTAAACCAATAACCACGGGTACAGCCATTTTTTTATTTAAAAATGGATCTTCGGTCATATATTCATACGTTCTTCCTCCAAGAGGAGTTCTCACGATATTAATTGCCGGCGAAAGCAACATATCTTTATCTCTGGCTCTCAATTCCTGCCCTACACTGTTACCAAAGGTGTACCCCAACGAAGGATTCCAAGTAGCAGCCAAAGCTCCATCTGCCGGGTAATAAGTCGCAAAATCATTAGTTAATCCCGCAGGAGCCCAACTATCACGAGAAATTTCTTCACGAACCCCTAATGGTCCATCGGCCATTTTTAATTCTGGAATGCCTAAACGTTTTACTCCTCCATTAGCAAACATACTGTTACCATGCAACATTCCTATTTTTTCTTCCAGCGTCATTTTTGAAATCAGCTTGTCGATTTCGGCATCGTTTTTTGAAGTTAAAGATTTTGCCACAATAGATTCTTTGACTTTTGTACTTTTAACAGTTTGTGAATTCGCATTGTATCCTGTAACCAATAACATTGAAAAAAAGGATAATTTGATTATTTTATTTTTCATAACTAATTGTTTTTTGTCTTATTTTTTCAACTATTGCTTTACAAAATTCAGCAACAGCACATCATTTTCATTTATGTTAAATTCTTTGCTATACATTCCTTTTGAATCGATAGTTATATTTTCTGTCACAATCGGTGAACCATTATTTCGTTGTTTCAAAGTACTTACTTGTTGAAGGTTAAGCTGATTCGGTTTATTCATTCCTAAATAATCGGTGAACACATCATTCGCTTTGTAACCTACTTTATAAATTTCTAAAGTATACTTTCCTTTTTGCAGTCCTGCCACTTCAATTTTTACAGCTCCTTTTGATTTTGATGGTAAATCCTTAATGTAATATTGTTGATTATTTGTAGCATCCTGCAAAGTATAGGTAAAGTCCCAAAACAAAACTTGTACATTACCTTTTGCATTTTTAGTCGCCCAAGAAGATGTATCAGCATTTTGAAGCTCTGTTTCTCCCAATTTGTTTAAAAAAGAGTAAGAGAAATAGGCTGGCTTTTTAATTCCTTGTGTATTCAACAGTCCGAAACCTCCGTGAAAAGGAGTGAATCTTGGGCCTGGTTCTTCAAAAATATCGGTAAAAACCCAATAAGACATAGAGTTTGCAGCATTACCCACTTGTTTCAATTTTTGAAGAATATAGGCAGCCGAATGATAACTATCGTGAATTGGATCTGCAGGAGTGTATGATGAACTCCATTCCGTATAATGCAATTCCAAATTTGGTTTAGTCGAACTTGAAATTTGCTTGCGCGAATTAATTACTTCTCCACTCACACTCGACGCATCTTTACTCAAAACCGTTCCAGAACCTCCAAATTCATCTAAAAAACCTTGACCCACTCCATAAGCGTGTGTAGAGATAAAATCTAAAGGGACATTGTTTTTAGTAGCAAATTCAATTGTTTCAGGCACCCAAGCCGCTCCGGCAGTTGCAGGACCTCCCACTTTATAAGCTGGGTTTACGCTTTTGATAGCTCTAGCTGTATAGTCATATAATTTGAAATATTCCTCTTGGGTTCCTGTCCAAAAACCTGGTGATAAGTTGGGTTCGTTCCAAACCTCGAAATACCAAGTCTTCACTTCATCTGCACCATAACGTTCGGTAAAATGTTGTGTTAAGTTGCGAATTAAGTCTTCCCATTTTTTATAATCTTTTGGAGGAGTTACGTTACCTTTCCACCAAAAAATGGTTTCGTTGCCACTGGCCAAAGCCGAAGGCATGAACCCTAATTCAACAAAAGGTTTTATCTTGATGCTCAAAAGAAAATCATACAAGGCATCAATATATTGGTAATTGTATTCAGGATTTCCTTTACTATCTTCTTTGTAAACGGCCATATCATCGGTCAATAAACCGTGCATCCTAATGTACTTGAAATCGCATTCTTTTTTTGCCAAAGCCAATTGTTGTTGCCAATCAGCACGTAATCCTTCATTGGCTCTGCCTGCTCCAATACATTCTTTGAACATTGTATTCAATTTTCCTGCTGATTTATTATAATCGACTTTTATAATTCGATCTGCTGCAACTGATTTTTTCCCATTCGTATCTTGTCCAAACAATGAGACGTTGCTTAGTGATAACAGAATAATTGGTACTAATAAATATTTTTTCATTGTAATTTATTTCACGATTATTTTTTTGGTCAAAAGAATTTTATCTGAGGCGTTTCCAACTTGTATTTCAATTTGTCCTTTTTCGAGTTCAAATTGTTGTTTGGTTGTATTCCAATATTCTAAATTTTTAGCTTTTAAAGTCAGAGCAACTGTTTTGGTCTCTCCTGCTTTCAAAAGTATTCTTTGAAAAGATTTTAATGCTTTTATGGGTTGCTGAATTGCCGACTCTATAGATTTCACATACAATTGCACAACTTCCTCTCCGTCTCTTTTTCCAGAATTGGTAACCGAAACCGAAACTGTTATTTCTTTATTTTTTTCTAAAGTTTCCTTGTTTGTGGCTATCGAATTATATGCAAAACTAGTGTAGCTCAATCCGTGACCGAAAGCATACAAAGGTTTTCCTTGAAAATACATGTAGGTTCTTCCGTTGCGGATGTTGTAATCCAATAAATCGGGTAAATCCGTAATGTCTTTTACCCAAGTTTGAGTCAATCTTCCTGCAGGATTATAATCTCCAAATAAAACATCGGCCAAAGCTGTTCCCAATTCCTGACTATTTTGTGTCATATGCACAATCGCTGGAATATGTTCTTGTGTCCAATTAATGGCATACGGAAAACTGCTGATGAGCGCCACCACTATATTCGGATTGGCTTGATATGCAATCTTGACTAAATCTTCCTGCTCCAATGTCAAAGACTGACGATCTACGGATTCTTTTCCTTCGCTCGGAACTGGGCAATCAGCCCAACCGGCATTACAAACCGGATGATTCCCGACGATAACAATGACAACATCTGCTTTTTTGGCTATAGTGGCTGCTTTCCCGTCAGCATTGTTCTTGGCGTATAAAATTTCTACTTTGTCTCCTAACTTATTCTTAATTCCCTGCAAAGGTGTTACCACATAAGGAGGTGTTCCGCTGTACCAGTCCAAAAGCACCTCATCGGCACGAAGACCGATTACGGCAATGGTATTTAGTTTTTCTTTTTGCAAAGGCAACAACTGTTTGGCAGGATCATTCTTTAATAAAACAATTGATTTTAATGTTGCTTCCAATGCCAATTTCTTGTGAGCTTCGGATTTCCAAGGATCTATTGTGTCTTTGTCTGTTCCAATTTTTGCATACGGATTGGCATCAGCACCGTCTAGCATTCCCAATTTTATCATTACACGAAAATCTCCTCTAATGACTTCGTCTATATCTTTTTCATTGAGATAGCCTTTTGCAATTGCACCGTCAACGCCTTCTTTATAATCATCCAAAAACTGGTTGATTCCTGCTTTTACGGCTGCGGCTGCTCCGAGATATGAATCGGCATAATATTTATGATCCGAAAGTAACAACTTGAAAGCACCGCCATCGGTACAGATAATTCCGTTTTGTCCCCATTCTTTCTGAGTGATGTCTTTCAGCATCGGGTGTACCATTGCCGGGATTCCATTCACTTTATTATAAGAAGCCATATAAGCACGCGAACCTCCCTCGACAATACCCATTCTGAAAGGAACAGAATAATATTCTCTCCAAAGTCGTTCATCAAAATCTGATGAAGTATAGGTTCTTCCGTCTTCGTTGCTGTTGGCCAAAAAGTGTTTCATTAATGAAGCCGATTGCCAATATTTAGAATGATTTCCTTGAAGCCCTTTTACAAAAGCTACAGTCATCGTTCCATTAAAAAAAGCGTCTTCTCCATAACTTTCTTCGGTGCGCCCCCAGCGTGGGTCTCTGGCGATATCCGCATTTGGCGCCCGAACTACTAATCCTCCTCTTTGATATTTTTGAAATGCGTAACGTGCTTCATATCCTTCAACCTGAGCTACTTTCTGAATCAAATCAACATCCCAGGTTTCTCCTAAACCATAGGCTTGTGGGAAAGTGGTAGTGGTAACTGGTTTTTTATCTTTTCCTCCCCATTCGCCTGGTCCGCCTAATGCCAATCCGTGTAATCCTTCGACATGGCCTGTACCCACAACTCCCAATCTTGGAACGGAAGGATTGGTGCTTAATACCGCCACTTTTTCTTCCAAAGTCATTAATGACAATAGATTTTCAATGCGCTTTTCAGAATCCAAATTTGAATTTTGAAAAGGGTACTGTTGCTTTTTTTGTGCCAAAACTGGTACAATCGACAATAGAAGAATAAAATATAGGATATACTTTTTCATTTTAATTATTGGTTAAAAACCGTTTCAATCTATTCTCAAAATAACACCAAACAGGTTAAAAGAAACCTGTTAGGATTACGTTTCCTAACAGGTTTCTTTTAACCTGTTAGGTATACTAATTTTAAAATACTTAGGCTAACGAATGAAAAGCACAAAATATCTTAATTAATAAAGAATTTGCGTGAGGGATAGCAGTGGAAATCCTCCCGATTTTTCTTCGGGAGATTGCAACGGATAGCCCGACCCTTGGGGCACGCCCAAACTATTTTTATAATTTTTTAAATCGGATGGCTGTTCCTCCAGCGCCTCCTAAATGCAATTTCAATACATCTGATGCTTTTACTGTTTTTTTGGAAATAGCAACTGCTGATGGATTGTGTGTTTCGTCTGTACCTTCAGCATCCGCATAAATCTGTGCTTCGTAAGTTGCTTTTGGATCTAAAAAGGACAATGAAACATCTAAATCTCTGCTTTTCTCATTGGTCATACTTCCCAAATACCAATCTTCACTATTTTGATCTTTACGAACGGTTGTAAGGTATTCTCCTATTTCGGCATTCAATACTTTCGTGTCTGCCCAATCTGTTGGAACGTCTTTTAGGAATTGATACCCTGGCACTGCATAATTTTCAGGGAGGTCGGCTAACATTTGAATTGGCGAATAAAACGTTACATACATTGCTAATTGCTGCGCCGTTGTCCCGTGAATTCTTTTTCCAGGATAACCTTGTTTGATTTCAACATCCAAAACTCCAGGGGTATATTCCATTGGTCCAGACAGCATTCTTGTAAATGGCAAGATAACAACGTGATTTGGCGGATTTCCTTCGCTCCAAGCATTGTACTCTTGTCCACGTGCAGCTTCTCTAGCCAACATATTTGGATAAGTTCTGCGTTCTCCAGTGTCTTTGATTGGTTCGTGATAGAAAACGGCTAAATCATATTCGGCTGCTTTTTGCAAAACGTATCTGAAATAATTTACTCCAAATTGTCCATGATGCCATTCTTTCATGTTTAATTTGGAACCCACGTGACCGATTTTTACGGTGTGGATTCCTAATTTTTTGTACAAAGCAAAACCAGCATCGATTTGTTTCATGTAGTTAATCAAATTCGAACCTGTTTCATGATATCCAATAAGCTCTACACCTTTTTCTTTTCCATATTCAACCACTTTTTCAATGTCGAAATTATCAGCACATTGCGTGAAGCTGAACATGTGCATATGATTTTCATACCATTGTTGCGTCCAGCCTTTGTTCCAGCCTTCGATCAATAAGTGGTGTAAACCTTCTTTGGCGGTAAAATCAATATACTCTTTTGCATGAGCAGTAGTTGCTCCTTGTTTATCTCCTTCCCAAAAAGTGTATTTTCCGATGTGCATTGCCCACCAAATTCCGAAGTATTTATATGGTTTTACATACGAAGGATTACCCATTTTGTTAGGCTCGTTCAGATTTAGAATCAAATAAGAGTCTATTAAGTCTCCTGACTTTTCAGCTATTTGAATAGTTCTCCAAGAAGAAGTGAAGGCGTCTTTTACTCTTACTTTCACGCCATCAGCCCAAGGCACTAAGTCGGTTTTTAATTGAGTTCCTGTGCTGTTTACCAATGTTGTACTGGCATAATCAATTAGATTTGCTTCGTGAAAACTTAGTTTCAATCCGCTTTTACTTTCAATTGTTAAAGGTGTATGAACTGTGTCAATAGCGTTTATGCTTGATTGTTGATACAAATATTCGTAACGATTTTCTTTGTAAGCAGGAATCCACCATGCTTTTCCTTCATCCTTCAAGTTAAAAGTTGTTTTTTCATCCATAATGAAAATACTGTCTTTTGTTCCTTGTTTTGGATATACATATCTAAAAGCAACACCGTCATCAAACGCACGGAATTGGATTTCCAATTTGCGCTTTTCGTTGTTTTTTTGTTGCAATTGCACCACCATCTGGTTGTAGTGGTTTCTGATTTTTTTCTTTTCTCCCCAAACCTGTTCCCAAGTTTCGTCGAAAGTGGAATTCTCTACTTTTACGATTTCAAAGTTTTTGCTTAAATCGTCATTATTTTTTAGCATAAAACCCATGTCAGATGGGGTAATCACCTGAGTTTTTCCGTGGGTAACTGCGTATTTTGGCGCGCTGTCAACCAACTGAAATTGAATTTTGTTCTTCCCTCCAGGAGAAGCCAATTCATAGGATTTTGCCTTTTTGCCTTGAGCATTACCTAAACTTATGGATAGTAATAGAACGGGAAGTAATAGTTTCTTTATCATTGTATTTTATTTTATGGCTTGCTTCATTTTAATTAATCGGGGTTAAGACATTTCAAAAACCCCGATTAAAAAACTAAACTAACTCAACTTATTTATTTTATCCACTCGGTTTTGAAAGTGGTTTTTCCAGTTAATGGATTTGATGTAGGTTCAAAATTGCTTCCTTTTTTTGAAACTGTAATCGTTTGTACCGCGTCAGTTCCTGGCAAGAATACTTTAGCAGTTGCTGTATTGGTAGCATCAGTAGCATATACTTTTAAGGTTAATTTGCTCCAATCCATGTCTTTTGTCGATTGTGCTAATCCAATATGAGGAATCGCAGAACCATCTCTAACCAAAACTATAATTGGAATAGCGCCTGCCTTGATTTTATGCCATCCGCCTTGGTATACCTTTTTGGTTTGATAATCAATCCAAGTTCCTTCTGGGAGATAGACATCTCTTTCTGTTACCTCTTCGAATAAAGGAGCCACTAACATACTGGATCCAAATAAGTATTCATTGTCTACCAACCAAGCTCCTGCGTCATTTGGATATTCAAGAAATAAAGCACGCATCATCGGCAATCCTTTTTGAGAACTTTCTTTGGCCTGTGCATAGATATAAGGCATTAATTCGTAACGCATATTATCGGCGTTTCTAAATCCTTCCAAGAAGTCTTTGCTGTACAACCAAGGTTCTCTTGGAGGCTCACCATGACTTCTCACGTGTGAAGTAAGCATTCCAAATGGTGCCCATCTTCTGTATAAATTCTCAGGTGATTTGGTTGCAAAACCTCCTACGTCATGACTCCAGAAACTGAATCCACTTAATCCTAATGAAAGACCTCCTCTTAATTCGGCAGACATTGCTCCATTACTTGTTTCTGCATCACCTCCCCAGTGTAATGGGTAACGTTGACTTCCTGCCCAAGTACTTCTAGCCCAGATTAAAGTATAGCCTTTTTCTTTTTGAGTGATTTCGGCAACGGCTTTGTTGTAACGCAAAGGGTATAAATTGTGCTCGTAGAAACCGGTACGTCCAGAATGGTAAATTCCGTCTGGCGGTGCAGCTTCTCCAAAATCCACTTTGAAAACAGAAACTCCTTGGTCAAATAAATGTTTTAATTTGGCTTGGTACCAAGTCACGGTTGCTGGGTTCGAAAAGTCCAAAACCGCATCTTCATAAGGCAAGTTTCCTTTGCGGTCTCTTACGGCAAGACCTTTGTCCATTATTTCATTGAACAAGGTGTTTTTTGGCGAGAAATAAGGCAATTGCCATAAACATACGTGGAAACCATCATCTTTCATATCCGACATCATTTTCACTGCATCCGGAAAACGATCTTTAGAAAATTCGTAATTGTTTCTCCAATCTACATCAAACCAACCCGTATCAAAGTGAATTACATCAGTCGGAATTTTATAGGCACGTAAATCTTTCGCAACTTGACGTCCTTCTTTTTCAGAGAAATAAGTGATACGGCTCATCCAGAAACCAAATGACCAAAGCGGCGGCATTGCTGCTTTTCCGGTAAGATTGGTATACTCATCCAATATTTCTTTTGGTTCTCCGATGAAGAAAAACAAATCGGCTTCGTCATCACCAATGTACATTTCATTGGCACTACCAAAGTATTTTCCAAAATCAACTGTCATTGGAGTCGAATGGTGCATGAAAACTCCATACCCACGGCTACTCATATAAAACGGAACCGGTTTGTACATCGTTTCGTTTTGAATTCCATTGGCATCATCAGTCCATAAAACCACTTTTTGTCCGCGTTTGTTGAATTGAGTGAAAGATTCACCACATCCAAATAACTTTTCGTCTGGTTCTAAGCTGAAAGCCGCTCCCATACTTCTTGAATAATCGCTGTTTCTACGAACAAAAGAAAACGAAAGTGTTGGTGTGTAGGTATTTTTAAAATCAGAATCATGAAGCGTGCTCGTTAGTAGCTTTCCTTTTTCGTCATAAATTTTTACGTGCCAAGGTTTTGACAAAATCTCAACAGAACCATGTTTGCTCGTGTATTTATAACCTCCTTCGATTTTAGAAGATTTCCATAATTCCGGATGATTTGGAGCTACTCCGTCAACAAGCATCAATGACTCTTTTTCAGGACGAAATTGCGGTCCAGAAGTAGTTTTTATACGAATTGAACGATCCGACACAAACTGAATTTGAAAAGGCAATTCAGGAGAAACTGCATACTCCGTTGTTGGAAATTCATTTGAAGGAACAATACCTGGCTTCATCATCATATTATTGAAAGCCTGACGTGTTTGATAATTGTAACGTAAATATTTTATAGTTCCTTTTCCTGTTGCCGGGTCAAAATTGGTTAACTCATCAGCAAAATAAAAAGTATTTAGATAATTTTGAAAATCTTTGCTGATGTCTATTGGCGCGTTCAAAACATCGGCATTTTGAATTTGAGCAAATCCTTTTGGAGTTACAAAAAGTCCAAATACCATAAATATGGAAAGTGGTATTAGTTGTCTTTTTTTCATTGTTGTTAGTTTTTATTTTTAGTCGATTTGTCAAACCCGACAGATTTCTAAAATCTATCGGTTTGAGCATTTCTTTATTTAACCGTAATTATTGTTGTGCTGCTTTTCAAACCACTGGCACTGGCAGTCAATTCCAGTTTTTCAACTTTTTCTCCTGCCTGAATTACAACGAGACATTTTCCGTTAAGGGCTGTGTGTCTGTCGCCTTTGTAGGATTCATGACTTACCGGATCTCCACTACAAACACCTACAATTTTTCCGTTTCCTTTCAAAGAAAATTGGATTTCGTTATTGGCATTTGGCGAAAGCACGCCATTCGCATCTGTAATATCAACGGTTACGAAAGATAAATCGTTTCCATCAGCTTTAATCGTTGGTCTGTCTGCAAACAATTTTAAATTTGTTGCTGTTCCGGCTGTTTTGATTTCGGTTTCTAAAACTGTTTTTCCGTTTTTACGGGAAATAGCTTTCAATGTACCTGCTTGAAAAGGAATTCTCCACATTACGTGCAAATCGTCTCCTTTTTTGCTGCGAACGCCAACTGATTTTCCGTTAAGAAAAAGTTCCACCTCATCGGCATTGTTATAGTATGCCCAAACATCTACGTTTTGACCTGCTGCCCAGTTCCAATGTGGAAAAAGATGCAGAACCGTTTTGTTTGTCCATTCACTTTGGTACATATAATAAACGTCTTTTGGGAAACCGGCTAAATCCACAATTCCAAAATACGAACTGATAGATGGCCATTCATAAGGTGTTGGTTCACCAATATAATCGAAACCGGTCCAGATGTACATTCCTGCAAGGAAATCGTGCTTTTTCATCACTTTCCAAGTGGCTTCGTGCGTAGAACCCCAAGGCGCCTGAACCTGGTCATAAGCAGATACTGTATTGCCTAGATTTCCATCCGTAAATTTAAGATCCCATCTTACCGGCCATTTCTTAACGACATCCGAAACGGCATCGTAATAGCCGCGTGTTTCTAAAGCCGAAGTAGTTTCGGTGGCAATGAAAGGCACATTCGGAAAGTTTTTTTGATGGTATTCAAAAGTTTGATGGGCATAATTGTAGCCAATAATATCCAAAGCTCCCGAAGTAGCTAATTTATTGAAACCAGTTTTAGACTTTTCAAATTGCAAAGTTACCTCGTCAATATTCATATTAACGGCAGGATTCATTGCAGCAGTAACCAAACGTGTGGCATCCAGTTTTTTTACGATTCCTGATAATTCTTTGGCAATTACTACACCTTCATCACTCCATTGTTCTGGAATTTCGTTTCCGATACTCCACATAAATATGCTGGGATGATTGCGATCTCTAAGGATCTGATCCTGTAAATCTTTGGCATGCCATTGATCCCAGTCAAGACTGTAATCGTATTTGGTTTTTGCTTTTTTCCACATATCAAAAGCTTCGTCCATGACAATGAAACCCATTTTATCGCAAAGATCTAAAAGCTCCGGGGCTGGAGGATTGTGAGAGGTTCTTATACCATTTACTCCCATGTCTTTCATGATTTGCAATTGGCGTTCAATGGCTCTGGTATTAATCGCCGATCCCAATGGACCTAAATCGTGGTGCATACAAACACCTTTAATTTTAACCTGCTTTCCGTTTAAAATAAATCCTTTGTCAACATCGAATTTAAAACTTCTGATTCCGAAATTGGTTTTGTATTGATCTACAATTTTATCGTCTACCGAAATTTCGGTAACAGCTGTGTACAATTCGGGAGCTTCAACAGACCATAAAATTGGCGTTTCGACTTGAGCTTCTTGTTTAACTGTTTGATTGGCTTTGGCACCAATTGATATATTTTGAGTAACCGATGTTACTTTAGTATTCTTTTTAAAAATAGTAGTAGTTACAGTAGCTTTTTTGGAAGTTGAATTTTGATTTTGAATCGTAGTTTCAAATTTAACTGTAGCTTTTTCGGTTGTAACTTTAGGTGTGGTAACATACGTTCCCCATTGACCAACATGCAATTTATCTGTAGTTTCTAACCATACGTTTCTGAATATTCCTGAACCAGAATACCAACGTGAGTTGGGTTGTTTTGAATTGTCAACCTTAACAATAATTTCGTTGTTTTTATCTCCATAATTCAAATATGGAGAAATTTCATACTGAAAACTAATATAACCATTTGGGCGTTTTCCTAAATAATGTCCGTTTACCCAAACTTCACTATTTTTATAAACACCATCAAAAATTATTGAAGTTACTTTTGTGCTGTCTTCATCTGCAACTTTAAATGTTTTTTTGTACCAACCTAAACCACCAGTAAGTGCTCCACCTCCATATCCTGCAGGGCTTTTTTCATCAAACTTTCCTTCAACAGTCCAATCGTGAGGGACATTTAGTGTTCTCCATTTTGTATTAGTTCCAATAGTATCTTTATCAATAATACTGTCATTTAAATGAAAACCCCAATCGGAATTAAAAGAAATTTTTCTGGAAGAAAAAGGGTCACTATTATCTTTATGGCAACCAAAAATTACAATAAATCCAAAAATGGCCAGTGTTTTTAAAAGGTTCAAATTTTTCATGTTAGATACTATTTGTTTTTATTGGAGTATGGAATTGCTTGGCCTTTTCGCTATGGCTCAAGTCACATATCTTCATTGGTTCTTGTGTCCAATTTAAGCTAATGTTCATTTTTATTAAATTACTAATAGTTTTAAAGTAGTATAAATGTATCGATATGTGTTCAAATTACACCAATTATCGATACGTTATATTATAACTTTTTAGTAGTACTTTTTCTTTTCCTTTTGAAACAAATCTCTATTATTTTGGGATTGCAATCAAGAGTTAGTGTATGAATCCTAACTCTTGATATTGCATACCCGTTTCAAAACCCAAAAAACTGCACTAACCTACTAATTATTGCATTATGGTTTTGGTTTGTAACGGAAAACGATTTGACACTTTCCTTCACCTTTTCTACTTTGGTCGCGAACCACTCCAAGTTCAAGTTCAGTTTCTGTAAGTTTTATAACGTGCACAGAGGTCCAATTACTAACATCGGCATAATAATCCCCACCATAAAGCATCTCTACTCCTCCGTTAAAAACTAATTTATTATTTGGAATATCAAACACAAAAGTTCCTGACTTGTTTGTCTGAGAAGTACCAACAATTGCGGTTTGTTTTACGGAAACATTATAAGCTTCATTAAGATCAAAGTGCATTTCACCCCAATCCTTGTTTTCCATTACCCAACTGTTACTTGCATAATCAGGAAACCAATTCCAGTTATCTCCAGATGCACCTGGATATTCTAATCCTGCCCATCCTACAGGATTGGCCATATTTAATACCCATGTTTTTCCAGCAGCTCCATTGGTTAACATTGCCCATTTTGGATCTGTTGTAATAGACGACAAATCCGTTTTAGCAATAGTTATCGTTTTTGGCTGAGTGTACAATGCCCCTCCTCTTGTGTAAGCTGTATAAGTCACAGCATAGGTTCCTTTAAAAGGGATTATTACAGATGACGAATTAGTATTAAAATGTCCTATCTCTGCCCCAGTTGCGTCAGTAATCGACCAATAAGGAGTAACGTCTTTATCATTATTTGTCATAACCAAAGTATTGGCCGTTACAACTTCCGTATGATTAAGAGCCGCTTCTGTATAGGTTATTGCGGGAAGACTATTTCTGTCTTCTACCGGTTCACAGGAAAAAAGTGTCCCTAGAGCTATTACTGCTATAAGTGTATATAGTTTACGTTTCATATATGTTAAATTTATTTGTTAGTGGTCATATATGGTATCGCCCTTTTATTTATTGATGTTTGCTTGCGCAAACTTGATGTGAGAGGCGATTTCATAGTTTCTTTTTTTATTAGTTAAAATTACCAACCAGCGTTTTGTGACATCGTTCCGTTTGAAAGTATGATTTGAGATTGAGGAAGAGGGAACCAACCCAATGTTTCTGGTCTAAATGTTACATTAAACTGAGGGTCTGTATCAGCATTATCAATAGCTGCTTTAGCCACTGTTGTGCCTTGTCTAATCAAATCAAAATAACGCTGCCCTTCAAGAGCCAACTCTAAACGACGTTCCTCCATAATTACTTTTTTAGTAACAGCAAGATGGTGTGCTTGATCTTTATAAGCACGGTCACGTACTCTGTCTAGACATGTTTGAGCGAATCCATCATTGGTTCCCAAATTAAGTTCAGCTGCCATCAAGAGTACATCTGCGAAACGAATTACAGCTAAATCTTGATAGTTATCAATTTGGAAATTTCCTCCATTGACCTCTACAATTGCTTTTCCTGCTGCGTCTGTAATTGGGCAATATTTTTTCCATGCATACCCCGTGTATTGACGTTGCTCTCTAGCTTGCGCATCAAAATTCAAGCCTTCACCTGCGAAATTAATAATAGTAGCATCTCTACGAGTATCCCCTAATCCGTAAGCCTTGTACAATTTTGGGTTAACAGTCGCACCGCCCCATCCTGTAGCATAACGTCCTATCGCACCACCACGAGGAGCAATAAGCACTTGAAAACGGTTTCCTTCATGAAGATTCCAATCCCCTTTACCTGATCCATTGAAACGAACTGCCCAAACCATTTCGGTATTGTCTTCCCCTGCAAAATTTTCAAGCGAAGCGGCAAGCCATAAATGAGAGAAATCAGCAACTAGTGCGTGTCCACTATTATTAACAGCATCGTTTATGTAAGCTACCGCTTGTGTTTTGGAAACAACGCCCGCTAAATCCGCTTTTTTATAATAATCAGTATAGAACAAAAATGTTCTTGCAAGATAGGATTCAGCAGCCCATTTAGTTACATGTCCATAATTAGGATTTCCTGGTTGAGAGTAGTTATCGCTACCCAAATTATCCGCAGCAAATTTCAAATCACCGGCAATTAGAGCATAAGTTACTTCCGGAGCTACTCTTGGAGAATACAATTCGCTTGCATCAAGAGTGTGATCTAGTGCTACTATATCCCCGAACATTTTGGCCAATTGAAAATGGAAATGAGCTCTCAAGAAACGAGCTTCTGCTTCGTATTTTGTTTTAAGTGCTGCATCAGTTCCCCAATCAATTTTATCTAAGTTTTCTAATAAAATATTAGATCTATAGATTCCTTGGTAAAGTGTTTTCCAGGTGTCTTTATTCATGTCTTTATCAGAAACGTATAAAAAACGATCCCATTCTAAATCTGCTTGAGCATCTGCTATTCCATATCCTCCAAAACAATCATCAGATGCTTGCTCGCTTATCAATAAAGGTCCTCCATACGCTTCGCGTTGCAATATGTCATAGATTGCTACAACACCTTCATACGCATCTTTCGGCGTTTTATAAAAATTTTCGGTAACTTTTTCGGTATAAGGTTCGTTCTCCAAAAAATCATTGGAACATGCCCCTAATACGAAAAGGCTCGAAACTGCAAATAATTTTATATAGTTTTTCATCGGTATCATTTTTTAAAAGTTAACATTAAGACCCAACATGTAAGTTCTAGGCTGTGGATAATATCCTATGTCAATACCTCTGGCCCATGATTGGTTAGTGTTTCCAAATCCAATTTCTGGATCCATTCCTTGGTATTTAGTAAACGTAAACAAGTTGTTTGCCGCTACATAAAGTCTAAATTTGCTAAAGAAGTTAAGATTGTCTGTCAATTTTGTCAAGTCACAACCCAAAGTAGCCGATTTAATTCTGAAGAAATCAGCATTTTGAATATACAAATCAGAGAATTTCGTATAATTCCCATTAGCATCTGTACCGTTAGTAACTCTTGGTATACTGTTCGAAGTACCTTCGGTAGTCCATCTGTCTAAGATACTTGTAGTGTAATTGTTATAAGCACGAGTATAATCATGAACTCCAAAAACATTTTGGCTTCCTGCCACACCATAAGTGTAAATAGAAAAATCAAACGCTTTATAAGATACATCCATACTCAAACCATACGTAAAATCAGGATTTGGATTGCCAATTTTAGTTTTGTCGTTGGCATCAATTTTTCCATCACCGTTTAAATCAACAAAACGAACATCTCCAGGTTGTGCATTAGGTTGAACCGAAGTAAGTTCAGATGCATTTTGAAAAATTCCGTCCGTTTTTAAACCGTAGAAATAGCCTATTGGTTGTCCAACTTCAACTCTGTTTATCTCATCTATCCCTTGAAACAACAAGTTTGTATCTCCGTGAATGATTCCTTCAGCGTTTGCAATTCGAAGAACTTCATTTTGGTTGAATGAAGCATTACCATTTACCGCAAAAGTCCAATCTTTTCCAAAATTTGTTCTATACCCTAAAGCAAATTCCAAACCTTTATTGCTAATGTCACCTCCATTGATGTAAGGCGCTGTAGCTCCAGCAATATCTGGCACAGAAGCCTGCACTAGCCAATCTTTGGTTTTTTTGTCATAATAATCAAAAGTAAAAGTCAACGAAGAAAACAAAGTAAGGTCAAAACCTAAATCCAATTGTTCTGAAGTTTCCCATTTTAAATCTGGATTAGAAAGTGCATCTGGACTAGATCCCACTTGTAATGTTTCATCCGTAGTCCCAAAATGGTAGTTTTTATCATAAGAACTTATTGTTGACATATAAGCAAATTGTTTAGCGAATTGATCATTCCCGTTTTGCCCCCAGCTACCTCTAATTTTAAGATTTGTAACCACTTTGTTTTCTGGAAAAAAACTTTCTTTGTCCACATTCCAACCTGCAGAAAACGCAGGAAATATAGCATACTTGTTGTTTGGTCCAAAATTGGACGATCCATCTCTACGTACAGTAGCCGAGAACAAATATTTATTGTCATAATCATACAATAAACGTCCAAAATAAGATTGCATAGAATAATCATAACGACCACCTGAAACGGTATTAGAAGTTTTATCTGTAGCATTACTCAAATAAGCATGTGCAAAATCATCAAAATTTAAATTTTTACCCGTAGCACTTATGTATTCCGAAGTGTTTTCTTTAGCAGATGTCCCCACTAATACATCAAAATGGTGAACCTCATTTAAAGAAGCTTTGTATTGCAAGGTATTTTCAAATAACCAACCCAATCCTTTATTAGAACTCTGGGTAACACTGGATACAGTATTGTTCGTATTTGAAGAAAGTGAATATACCGGAACATAAGAGCGGTAAGCGCTATCGGTAATATCAACACCAAAACTAGTTCTAAATGTAAAGTTTTTCAAAAATTTTGCTTCCGCAAAAATGTTACCTACATAACGGTCAATTTTGTTTTCATTGAAGTTATTATAGTACAATGACCCAAGTGGATTACTGATGTCTGAAGAAATTACAGAATGTGCAAAATCACCATTATCATCATAAGCGGCATCAATTGGAGCTGCATTTATGAATCCTCTAATACTGTTACTGTAAATCCCTTGATCAGAAACACCACTACTTTTGATATTGGCGTAAGAGAAATTTTCTCCTATTTTCAAATGATTTTCGATAACCTCTGAAGTTGAATTCACATTAAATGTTGTACGACCATATTTAGATTGATTGGTTTGACTACCAATAAGTCCGTCTTGTCCATAATAAGACAATCCCGTTGCAATAGTCGATTTTTTATCACCCCCTGTAATTAATAAAGAGTGATTTTGTTTCATTGCACCTTCATTAAACAAATCATCTTGCCAATCGTGATCTGGGAAAGATGCAATTTGCGCCGGAGTATACAAAGGAGAAAGACCTGAATTCACTCGCCCTTCATTTACAATGGTAGTGTACTCTTGCGTATTCAACAAGTCTAATTTTTTAGCCACTTGTTGGAAACCGGTATATGTACTTAACGATACATTCATTTTACCATCTTTCCCCTTTTTGGTTGTTACCAATACAACACCATTGGCCGCTCTAGCTCCATAAATTGAAGCCGCTGCAGCATCTTTAAGAATATCAACTCTTTCAATAGAAGATGGATCCAAATATCCAATACCATTATCTACCACCACACCATCTACAACATATAAAGGCGAATTGTTTCCTGCGGTTCCTACCCCACGAATGTTGATTACCATACCAGCTCCAGGTTGTCCAGAAGTAGAAGTAACATTAACACCCGAACTTTGTCCTTGCAAGGCATTTACAACATCACCAACAGCTACTGCTTGAATGTCCTTTGCCGATACTACTGAAGTTGCAGCTGTAGAAACTTTCTTTTTCTGAGTACCATACCCAATAACTACAACTTCCTTAAGGTCAGAAGTTTCTGTTTGCAAACCAACATTAATCGTTGATTGGTTGTTTACCGAAATTTTTTGGGATCTATACCCTAAAACAGTAATTTTTAATACATCATCTGATTTGACATTAATTTTATAAGTTCCGTCAAAGTCTGTCGATGTACTTGCTCCTCCTCCTTCTACAGTAATATTGGCTCCAGGAATACCTAGGCCATCACTTGTAGAGGTTACTTTCCCCGTTACAGAAAGAGTTTTCTGTTGTGCAAAACCTGACTGTAGCATAAATACACTGAACAGGAGTGACATACAAAAGGGAAGCATTGTCGATGTACAATATTTTCTTTTCATAATAATTTAAGAATTGGTTAATTTAAGTTAGTAATGATTGTGTTGGTTCTAAAAAGCATTGGCTATAATTTGTTCAAATAGTTCTTGTTTCCCGCTTATTGGCTGAGGTTCTCCTTTTGCACGGGCAATAACACTAAGATCTTCAAGGGAGAGTTCCCCTTTTTCATACTTAGCTCCGTTATCCCCGTCAAATGATCCGTAACGTTGTTGACGTAAATCTTTATAATTGGTATTTCTTAAAATTTCATCTGCACAGATAAGTCCTCTGGCAAAAACATCCATTCCCGCAATATGAGCAATGAATTTATCTTCTATATCGATTGAATTTCTTCTCACCTTTGCGTCGAAGTTGATTCCGCCACCTTGAATTCCTCCTCCTTCTAAAATCACCAACATAGATTGGGTAATTTCAAAAACATTTACAGGAAATTGATCCGTATCCCATCCGTTTTGATAATCTCCACGATTCGCATCAATACTTCCTAACATTCCGGCATCTACAGCCACTTGTAATTCATGTTCGAAAGAATGTCCTGCAAGAGTTGCATGATTTACTTCCAAATTCAGTTTGAAATCATCTTGGAGTCCGTGTTTGTGTAGAAATCCTAAAGTGGTAGCTGCATCAAAATCATATTGATGTTTCATCGGTTCCATTGGTTTTGGCTCAATAAGGAAAGTTCCTTTAAACCCTTGTTTGCGGGCATAGTCTCTGCAAATGGTCAAAAATCGGCCCATATGTTCTAATTCTCTTTTCATATCGGTGTTCAAAAGGCTCATATATCCTTCTCTTCCACCCCAGAACACATAATTTTCGCCTCCCAAAGCAATCGTTGCATCAATAGCAATCTTAGCTTGAGCTGCTGCATACGCCACTACATCAAAATTTGGATTGGTAGAAGCTCCATTCATATAGCGAGGATTGCTAAATAAGTTTGAAGTTCCCCATAACAATTTAATTCCCGTTTCTTCTTGTTTGATTTTAGCGTAAGCCACCAAAGCTTTTACACGCTTTTCAAATTCTTCCAAAGTAGGCGCATCGTCTACCATATCGACGTCATGAAAACAATAATAAGGTATGCCCAGTTTGCTCATAAATTCAAAAGCGGCATCCATTTTGTCTTTTGCACGTTGAATAACATTCTCATGTTTATCCCATTCAAATGTTTCAGTACCTGGTCCAAAAGGATCTCCCCCTTTGTTGCATAAGGTATGCCAGTACGCCATAGAAAAACGCAAATGCTCTTTTAGCGTTTTACCGGCTACTATACGATTCTCATCGTACCATTTGAAAGCTAGTGGATTTGTACTTTCTCTACCCTCAAATTTTATGGTATCGATGTTTTTAAAATACGATTGTTTTGTTGTAGTCATTATCATGATTCTAGTTTAATATGATTTTTCCATTCTTGGTATATTTCCTGATACTGTGAAGTCAAAATAGGATTTGGTTCTATTCTATCTATGCATTTTAACCCTTCAAAAGCCTGATCCAAAGAAGCATAATAACCAAAACCATAAGCGGCTCCACGAGCAGCCCCTTCAGATCCGGAGGTGTTGTATAATTCTAATGTAGTTTGAGTCGTATTGGTAAAGATTTCTCTAAAAACGGGACTCAAAAAAAGATTGGCATTTCCTGCTCGAACAATTTCTCCAGATGCTCCTACCGATTTCATTACATCAAAACCATAATTCATCGCAAAAACAATTCCTTCACATGCAGAACGAATCAAATGTCCCGATTGATGGATATTAAAGTTTAGATTTTGAATTCCGGCATCAACCTTTTTATTATTAAAAATGCGTTCTACCCCATTTCCAAAAGGATAAAAACGCAAACCATTACTGCCAACCGCTACTTTGGCCGCTTCTGTATTTAGTGCTTCATAAGCGATTAAACCATTTCTGTCTGTTGACATAATTTTGCGCAGCCATTGGTACAAAATTCCAGAACCATTGATGCAAAGCATTACGCCATTATTTTTTTGAGCTTCGGTATTATTGACATGCAAAAAGGTATTGATACGATTTTCTTTGTCATAAACATCTTGGTTACTTACGGCATAAATCACTGCCGAAGTACCAGCTGTTGTTGCAATCTCTCCCTGTTTTAACACATTCAATGACATAGCATTATTAGGCTGGTCGCCACCTCGGTAAGTGATTTTTACATCAGGACTTAATCCTAATTGGGACGCAACATTGGGGTGCACCGTTGCTTGATACCCAAAGTTGGGCACAATTTCAGGAATCTTATCTTCGGGAAGTCCCATAGCCTGCAAGACTTCGATGGCTAAAGTTCCTTTTGAGAAATTCCACAAAGCGGCTTCCGATAAGCCCGAAGTACCTATTTGTGCTTTTCCGGATAGTCTTGCAGCTATAAAATCGCCCGGAAGCATCATGTAAACCGCTTTTTGAAAAATCTCTGGTTCATTAGTTTGAACCCATTTTAATTTGGAAGCCGTAAAATTTCCTGGGCTTCCAAGTATTTGCTGCTGAAAGGATTCGTGTCCCATTCTATCATAAGCTTCATTCCCTATGCTGGCAGCTCTACTGTCACACCAAATGATAGAAGAGCGAACTGGATTGATATTTTCATCAGTCAATACCAAACCGTGCATTTGATACGCAATCCCAATTCCTGCAATCTTTTTTAAATCGACATGCTGTTTAGTTCCAAGAGATTGAATTCCGTTTTTTACATATTCCCACCATTTATTTGGTTCTTGTTCTGCCCAGCCAAATTTAGGAGCAATAATATTCATCTCAAATTCAGGAGCGGTTACCGAAGCAACAGTAATTCCTTTGTCAGCATCAAATACTGATAATTTTATAGACGAGCTCCCTAAATCGATTCCTAAAAAATACATATTCTTATTATTATATGATTGACTTACTATTGTTTTTTGTACTTTTGGTCAAACAAACCACAACGTTATGGTTAATTTGACTACAAGTATATAACGAATTTTTCATATTAACAAAAAATTGAGATTAAATATTTGTAATTAATAAAAAAAGGTTTTTATTTTTATTGGTATCCTATCTAAAAAGAAGGTTTTTTTAGACCTTTTAATGTTTTTTACAAAATTAAAGCATTGATTTACAGTGATTTAAATTTTATTTAATTTGACAATAGGAAACATTTGAGGTTTAGAATCAAAAAGCAGCTTTAATCACAATTGTTTTACAAAATATAATTCGTCTTCAGGATACAACTCTTTAAAAAAATATTAATTTTGGTACAAACTACAAAAGGCTATGGGGGGAAAAATTATCGATAGGGATTTAATACAAATTCAAGAGCAATCTGCCATGAATGCCATTACTATTGACTGCGTGATATTTGGTTTTGATAACGGAATTCTTGAAGTTCTTTTGGTACAACACGCCGAAGGTATCAGTAAAGGAAGATGGGGATTACCAGGGGGCTGGATCAAGAAGAAAGAAAGTACAGACGATGCGGCGCATCGTTTGCTGGCCGAACTCACCGGAATGGATAATATTTACCTCGAACAGCTCAAAGCCTTTGGAGAACCAGACCGTTTCCCTTTGAGAAGGGTAATCACCATTGGCTATTATGCATTGGTAAAAAGAGAAGACTATAATATTAAAGCAGGTTTTACAGCTTCGGATGCCAAATGGTATAAAATAAATGACATTCCAAATTTAATTTATGATCATAACGAAATTCTGGCTTATAGTATAAAAAACCTTCGCAATAGGGTACGTCAAGCACCACTCGGTTTTAATTTGTTGCCAGAAAAATTTACTTTATTACAACTCATGCAACTTTACGAAGAAATCTTAGGCATCGAAATGGATAAATCCAATTTCCGCAGAAAGATTCTACACATGAAATTACTGGTTCCACTGGATGAAAAACAACAAGATGTTTCCCACAGGGCAGCACAATTGTATAAATTTGATCCTGAAATTTACGAAAAGTTGACACAAAAAGGGTTTAATTTTGAGTTCTAATACGTTTTATAGTATTTCAACTCTTTATCCATACTTTAGTTAGTAGGAGCTAATCCCGCTATCCGTTACAATATTATGGGCTGAACCCCAGCCCATAATGATTTTCACTTTTATCGGGGCTAGGTCATTTGTTTACAGTAGAAAATTGCAAAAAACCACAAAAAAAGACCCGAAAGCTAATCACACTTTCGGGTCTGAAGTACTAATAACTAATCAAAACTCCTTTTTATAACAAAATATGTGCTTTCAAATAAAAATCATCTTATGGTTAATTTGACAACAAGGTAGTTATTATTTTTAAATTACCACTATATAATACCTAAAAAATGATAGCTATCTGTCTTTAAAAGATTATTCACAAATCCGAATTTGCAATTTGCTGATTACTCAATCCTAAAACAACAAAAAACCATTTACCCTTAAGATTCTGAAAAGTAAATTCCTGTGAATAACTTCGACAGTATGATTATTAATCATTCGAAAATGGAATACGAGAATTAAAGGAGGACAGTTTGAATGAAATTAAATTCAGAACCACACACAAAAACAGCTATGAGTTACGTTATACAAATGAAAATTAATTAAGCAAAATAAACCACCATCTATCAGTACTTTCATTTAATGTTAATTAATCTAAAAAAGAGCTTTGTTTAATTTTTATCCATAATACTTTCATAAAAAAAGTGTGAAACCAAACGAATTTAGCTTCACCCTTTTTAAATAACTAACAACCTTTATTACCAGAACTTCACGTACAAAGCACAAATAATCAATAATGTAATTACAATCAATACCATTGTTTGCGGTTTAACTTTAAACATTTCAGTATCCAACTCGAATGCTTTTGGATTCACTTTTGGACCAGCAAAACTGATACCAATCATTAAAAGCATCGTAAATAAGAATGACAATCCCATACAGATATGGAATGGGATTTCGAAACCACCTTTTCCATTTGGCCAAGCCGTATACAATAAAGTTTCATTTCCTAATAATGCAGGTGCAAATTCGTTGAAGAAAACCGACAATAAGAAACCTGAAATCACACCAACAATTGCTGCTGTACCAGTCGTTCTTTTCCAGAACATACCAAGGAAGAACATTGCAAATACTCCCGGGCTAATAAATCCAGTATATTTTTGAATGTAAGTGAAACCACCCACACCACCAATTCCTAACAAGTCATTCCAAGTAAACATAACCGCAAGAAGCATCGCTGCAAAAACGGCATATCTTCCGATATTTACCTGAGTTCTATCTGACGCTCCTTTTTGAATGTATTTCTTGTGTACGTCCAAAGTATAAATAGTCGAGATACTGTTTACTTTACCTGCCAATGAAGCTACGATTGCAGCAGTCAAAGCTGCAACGGACAATCCTTTTAAACCTGTAGGAAGGAAAGTTAACATCGCAGAATATGCTCCGTCTTTTCCACCAACTAATTGTGGCAAATGTCCATTTTCATATAAAACATAAGCGGCAATACCTGGTAACATTACAATAAGAGGCATTACTAATTTCAACATCCCTGCAAACAAAATACCAGTACGGGCAGTTTGTAAATCAGCCCCCAAAGCTCTTTGAGTGATGTATTGATTACAACCCCAATAGTTAAGATTGATAATCCAAATACCTGCCAAATATGACATTAAACCTGGGAAAGTAAGATACTTATTGATCTCCAATTGAGAAGAAGTAGCTGTTGGTCTTGGAATAATCATTTTGAAATGCTCTGGTGCTTTTTCCATCAGAACTTTGAAACCAGCGATCGCATCTTGGCCAAAACCAAAATAGTGTCCCACAGTAGTCAAAGCAATATAAGATGTAACCAAACCTCCAATAATCAAAACCGCAACCTGAATTACATCAGTGTACGCCACTACTTTCATCCCTCCTAGAGAGATTAATAAAGCGAAGAAAGCCAAACCTACCATAATAACATGCAGATATTGACCACCTGCCAATCCATTAATAGCAACCGCTCCTAAATATAATATAGAAGTCAAGTTCACAAAAACATACAAAAACAACCAAAATACAGCCATAATCAAAGCCGTTGATTCGTTATATCTTGTTTTCAAAAATTGAGGCATGGTATAAATCTTGTTTTTCAAATAAACAGGAATAAACCAAACGGCAACAATAATCAAAGCTATAGCAGCAAGCCATTCATATGCAGCAACAGCGATTCCCAAAAAGAATCCTTCACCACTCATTCCAATAAATTGTTCAGCCGAAATGTTTGAAGCGATTAATGAAGCTCCGATAGCCCACCACGTAAGTGATCCTTCAGCAAGGAAATAGGCTTTGGCATCGTGTTCGTTTTTTTCACGCTTGCGATAAATCGTATATCCATAAGTGGATACCACGACAAAATAAATAATAAATACTGCGTAATCCGCAAAAGCGAGGTTCTGGCTCATGAGTAAATAGTTTTATAGAAATTAATATTAATAAAATGTGGTTATTCTTTTGTACTTATATTTTGCAATCTGTAATCTATTGCTTTTGGCATTAAAATACTTCATTTTTAGAAAAAACATTGCGATTCGGCAATCTAATCAACTGTAAAATAGGATATGCATTTTTAATTCCGATATTTTTTATGAATTACTAAAGCCAAATGTAAAATAAAAATATTTATTTTTAATACTTATAAATGTATTTTTTACATTTATTTTTAATTTAATGCTTAACAACCCAAAACAGTACGATTATCCTGTTTAATTATGATGCAAATTCAGGAGTAGATCGAATCTTCTGCTCCCATTTCCAGGCGCTGGCCATGGCTTCTTCCAGAGTCGAAACGGTTTTCCAACCCAAAACAGTATTCGCTTTATCGGTATTGGCGTAAGCCTCAGTTACATCACCTTCTCTTCGTTCCACAATTTTATATGGCAATTTTTGACCACTTACTTTTTCAAAAGCAGCAATCACTTCCAACACTGAACTTCCCTTTCCTGTTCCCAGATTAAAAATCTCCAAAGGTTCATCATTCTTCTTGTTCAATAATCGTTGCAATGCTATTACGTGTGCTTTGGCCAAATCGACTACGTGAATATAATCGCGAACGCAAGTTCCGTCAACGGTTGGATAATCATTTCCGTAAACCGATAATTCAGCACGTAATCCCATTCCTGCCTGAGTGATAAATGGAACCAAATTTTGAGGTACACCAATAGGCAATTCCCCAATTTCACCAGACGGATGTGCCCCGATCGGATTGAAATAACGCAGCAAAATAGCATTAATAGCACTCACCTTCACAACATCGGAAATAATTTCCTCACCTATCTGTTTTGTGTTTCCGTAAGGAGACAATGCCGGTTGAATAGGTGTTGTTTCGGCAATAGGCATCACTTCGGCTTGTCCGTAAACCGTGCAAGACGAACTGAAGATAAAATGTGCTTCTTTCTTTTTCTCTAATTCCTGCAAAATATAAACTAAAGCACCCAAGTTGTTTTCATAATACAACAAAGGGTTTTTCACGCTTTCGCCAACTGCTTTTGAAGCTGCAAAATGGATTACTCCCGCAACATCATTATGTTCCATAAAGAAACTTTGGACAGCCAATTTTTCTCTTAAATCGATTGCTGAAAAAATCGGTTTTTTACCTGTAATACGTTCAATTCCATCCAAAACTCCAATCGAAGAATTAGAAAGATTATCTATTACTACCACTTCGAAACCTTGATTTTGCAATTCGACAACGGTATGCGATCCTATGAAACCCAAACCGCCTGTTACTACTATCTTACTCATCTTATTTGTTTTTATAATGTACCCCTGGAAGTGCTTTCAATACTGCAGCACTTTTTTCTGGAGTAATGTCTCTTTGTGCTTCTCCCATCATTTCGTAACCTACCATAAATTTCTTTACGGAAGCCGAACGCAACAACGGCGGATAAAAATGCATGTGAAATTGCCATTCCGGATGCTCTTCACCATCTGTTGGCGCTTGATGAATACCCGAAGAATACGGAAATGAGGTTTCAAAAAGATTATCGTATTTTATCGTTAATGCCTTTAAAATAGAAGCATAAGCTGAAACTTCTTCTGAAGTGAACTCCGTTATTTTTGTGATATGTCTTTTACTGATAATCATTGTTTCAAATGGCCAAATTGCCCAAAAAGGAACCAGAGCCACAAAATGTTCATTCTCAATTACGATACGTTCGTTTAGCTTTAATTCTTCTTTCAAATAATCCAGCAAAAGATTGCTTTGATTTTTATCGAAATAGGCTTTCAAGCTGTTTTGTGTTTTCTCCACTTGGGTAGGCAAAGAAGATTGCGCCCATATTTGCCCATGTGGATGCGGATTGCTACATCCCATAACACTCCCCTTATTTTCGAAAATCTGAACGTGATTGATGTAATCTACACTTCCTAATTCGGTGTATTCTTTCTGCCAAGTTCTAATAATAGTCTCAATTGAAGCAAGATCCATTTCCGGCAAAGTCAAATCGTGTCTTGGCGAGAAACAAACCACTTTGGCAATACCACGTTCTGGAACTGCTTTGAAGAAAGTTGGTTTTAACTCCTCTTCAAACAAAATTGGTTCTTGTTTTACGGCTGCAAAGTCATTCTCAAAAACAAAACTCGATTCATACTTCGGATTGTTTTCTCCATTGGCACGAACATTCCCTGGACACAAATAACAGGTAGCATCGTATTCCGGAAGTGCATCCGTATGAATTTTTTCGTTTTGTCCTTGCCAAGGTCTTTTCGCTCTGTGCGGAGACACCAAAACCCATTCATTAATTAATGGATTGAAACGTCTGTGCGGATCTTCATTTATATCAAAATTTTTCATCTTAATTCATATTATATAATGATGTACCGTTTCCGATTTTTACATCATAAATTCTCAATTCTATATCAAAAGCCTCTTTATACAACTTAGTAAGTTTGGATTTGATGGCTTCTTCATCTCCTTTTTTAATCAAATTGATGGTACAGCCACCAAAACCACCACCCATCAATCGAGAACCAATTACAGCTTTCTCTTTTTTCAAAGTATCCACTATAAAATCCAACTCATCACAACTTACCAAATACTCTTTGGACAAACCTTCGTGAGTTTCAAAAAGCAATTTCCCTAAGGCTTCGATGTCTCCTTTATCCAAAGCTTCGCATGCAAGGGCTACACGATGAATTTCTTTAACCACATAATGACATCTGACAAATACATTAGGTGTCATTTTATCTTTTAATTGCAGTACAAGGCTTTCGGTACAATCCCTGAAACTTGAAATCTCCTGAAAGTTACTTTTTATAATCGAAAGACCTTCTTCACACTCTTCTCTCCTGGTATTATAAGCCGACGAAAACAGCGAATGCTTCACGTTACTATCAAATAAAATAAGCGAATAATCATTGAAATCGGCGTTGTGGTATTCGTATTCCAATGTTTTGCAATCAATTTTTATGACTTTATTTTCTAAACCCATAACACTCGAAAACTGGTCCATAATCCCACAGTTGATTCCAACCCAGTGTTCCGCTTTTTGTCCCATTAGAGCAATATCCACTTTAGGAATTGACAAATTGTAAAGTTCTTTGATTCCAAAAATCGTCCCGCATTCTAAAGCCGCTGAAGAAGACAATCCAGATCCAACAGGAATATTACTGCTGAATACACAGTTAAAACCGTCGAATGAAAATCCTTTATCCTGCAATTGTTTGATAACTCCCAAAATATAATTGGTCCAAACGACTTTGCTCAATACAATCTCTTGCGTTAAATCAACTTCAAATTCTTCATTTAAATCGATAGCAACAATTTTAGATTGCTTCGAATTACTTTTTGCAAAAGCGAAACAAATAATCTTGTCGATGGCAGCAGGCAAAACATAGCCGTCATTATAATCGATGTGTTCTCCAATGATGTTAATTCTTCCCGGAGAAAGAACTACTTTTTCGGGAGCGTTGCCAAACTTCTCCTGAAAAAAAGCAGTCGTTTTGTTAATTAATAAATCGTTCATTTTCTTTAAATTACTATTATTTTGAAATTGTTAAAGTCTTCAGTTTATTTTTTAGATTCTAATGTCAATTTACCTCTCTTAAGCCCAGCACCATTTACTTCAAGTTGTACATCACCAGCAGTTGTTGTCGATTTTACAAGCACTACCAACTTTCCGCTAAAAAGTTTCATGGTATCTTTATGAAACATTTCGAGTGAGGTAGCATCGCCATTGCAGGCTGCCCTGTAAGTACCCGCCCCAGAAACCTTAAATTTTAACTGGTTGGTTGCCGTAGGACAAGGAATTCCATTTTTATCAACTACAGATACTGTTACGAAGGATATATCTTCGCCATTGGCAGTGATTGTTTTCCTGTCTGCCTCTAAAACAATTTGATAAGGCTTGCCGGCTGTCTTTACTTCTTCTTCAGCAACAGCTTTACCATTGTCATCAAGAGCCACAACTTTTATCGTTCCCGGCTCATATTTCACATCCATCCACATCAGGCGATAGCGATTCTGGGGGGTATTTTTGTTTTTTTTCTGCACTCCCATGCTTTTACCATTTATAAAAAGCTCAGCGCTGTTGTAATTCGTATATACAAAAACTGGAGTTGTCTCTCCTTCACGGCCTTCCCAGTTCCAATGCGGTAAGATATGAAGAGTTGATTTCTCTGTATTCCAACGGCTTCGGTATAAATAATAACGGTCTTTAGGCAAACCGGCTAAATCGTTAATTCCAAAATAAGAACTTCGGGACGGCCAACTTTCATCATAAGGCGTCGGTTCTCCTAAATAATCAAAACCAGTCCAAACAAACTCACCTATTACCCAAGGTTTATCATCTTGAAGCACAAAATCTTCATCAGGCACATTAGACCAGCTGCAGGCTTCCAAATCATAAGAGGAAGATTGAAAATCAGGATACTGCTTGTCTTTTTCTTGAACTATAGGAAATTTATAAATCCCTCTGGAGCTAACAGTTGAAGCTGTTTCTGAACCTAAGATAAACCCTTGCGGAAATTTTGAAAAAGCCTCATCATATAAATGTACACGGTAATTCAGTCCCGGAATATCCAGCAAAGCTCCAAAACCAGATTCCATAGTTGCTTTTACCTGATCCATCCCAACAGTTACCGGACGTGTCGGGTCTTCTCTATGAAATATTTCCTGCAGCCATTTGGCACGTTTTACACCAACTTCTCCCCATTGATCTGGCACTTCATTTCCAGAACTCCACATCACAATAGAAGGATGATTTCTTGTTGCCTGCACCAAATTAACGATGTCTTTTTCAGCATATTCCTCAAAAAAGCGATGATAGCCATTTTCTACTTTTGGCTTTGCCCATTCATCAAAACTCTCTGCCAAAAACAGAAACCCCATTTCATCTGCCAATTCAAGCTGCTCAAAAGAAGGCATATTGTGTGAACTACGTATTGCATTACAACCGAGATCTTTTAATATCACCATTTGTCTTCGTAACGCAGCTTTATTTACTGCAGCTCCAAGAGGACCAAGATCGTGGTGAAGGCAAACTCCTTTAAATTTGGTTACCTTTCCATTAAGACTAAAGCCTTTATTGGCCTCGTATTTTATTTCTCTAATTCCAAAACGTGTTGAAATGGCATCTTTCAGTTCTTTTCCAACATACAATTGAGAAACAGCTTTATACAAATAAGGAGTTTCAGGACTCCATAATTTTGGCTTTTCTACTTTTATATTTTGATCGAACTCTTTTCCGAATTGCAAAGTCGATTCCTCTGAATTTAGTTTCTTTCCTTCAGCATCAAAAATAGTGGTAACTAAACGGCAGTTTTCTCCAGAAGCTTTTGTCTTGATATTAACTTTGGCAACTTCTGCACTTATAAAAGGAGTCGTTACAAACTGCCCCCATTGGTCAATGCTTTCGTTATTTTTTATAATAACACTTACTTTTCGATATAAACCAGCACCAGGATACCAGCGCGAAGCAAATTCTTTATTGGTTAATTTTACTGATAATGTGTTCTCCCCTTCTTGTATAAATTGGGAAACATCAAAGTAAAAATAATTGTAGCCATACGCCCATTCTCCAACTTTTTTTCCGTTTAAATACACTTGAGGTTCGCTCATTGCTCCTTCAAAAAGCAAGAGTATTTTTTTTCCTTTTGAATCTTTAGGCAGTGTAAATTTATTGCGGTACCACGCTGTTCCAATATGAGGTAAAGCACCTGTTCTACCTGTTTTTTCGGTGGCTATTTTTTCTCCGTTTTGAACAATGGCCACATTCTGTATATCGACATTTTTATCAAAAGGCCCATAAATTGCCCAGTCATGCGGAACGGTTACGGATTCCCATTTCGAATCATTAAAATTTACTTTAGGAGCATCGGCAAAATCGCCTTTTTGAAACTTCCAATTGGTATCTAGCACTTTGACTTCTCGTGTTTGAGACAAAGCCATTTGTGTAAATACTAAAAATATAACGAGAATACTTATCAGTTTCTTCATTTTTAAACCTTTATAATTATTTAATAACTATGTTCATCGCAATTCTCACGCTTCCGCAAAAGGGAGAATGACTATCTATCGAACCTATTCTTTAAACGCATCCAATGCCATAGACGGTTTTCCATCTGATCTCCAGGCACTCAATTCATATTTACTCCATGATTTTGCTCCTTGAGGTTCCCAGTAAATTACACCTAATCCTTTGTTATTTGGCACTGCTTTTACCGCTTTTATAACAGCTACTAACATGTCGTATGTATTTTGTTCCTGCGTATCAATGCCACCTACCTCAACGACCATAACTTCTTTACCATATCTAGCCGACATATCGTTTAAGTTATTAGCCAAATCGGCAATGTTTTCTTTGTAATCCGTTTTGATCCAAAAAGGATAATAGGACAGTCCAATCACATCATATTTAACTTTCTGTTCCGTTGCTTTATCAAAAAACCATCGGAATTTTTTGCTATTATTTCCTTCGTCTAAATGAACAATCACTTTGATGTTTTTGTCAACAGCTTTGGTCGCATCATATCCTTTATTAAGTAATTGTGCCAATTGATTAAAATTGTCTGTGCTTCCTTCCGGCCATAGCATTCCGCCCGGAATTTCGTTGCCCACTTGCACCCATTCTGGTGTAATTCCAACATCTTTAAGCGCTTTCAAAACATCTTCGGTATGGAAATAAACATCATTCAGCAATTCTGAGAAAGTGTGGTTTTTCCATTCCAACGGTTTATTTTGTTTTCCGGGATCTGCCCAAGAATCACTATAATGAAAGTCAATCATGATACGCATACCCATTTTTTGTGCACGAATTGCCATGGCTACTGTTTCTTCCTTACTGCAATGCCCACTCGCCTTATCATTCGAAGGATTTACCCAAACACGCAGTCTAATGGTATTCATTCCTCGGTCTTTCAACAGTTGCAAACAATCTTTTTGGGATCCATCGGTTTCATAGAATTTGTATCCTGTTGCTTCCATTTGTGGCAACCAACCTACATCGGCGCCTTTGGCAAATGAATTCTCTTTGGGTTGCTGTATTGCTTTATTAGTAGTGCAATATGTGAAAACCAATACTAAAAGAATAACTAATGAACTATATACTCTTCTCATCATATTCTAATTTAGATTAAACACTGATAAAACAGGCAATGATTTATTTTCAAAATCATAGAAAGCTTGATTCTCAAAGGTTGATCCATTGGTGGCTTCTTTACCTTTGAACGAAATCCATTCACCTCCCCAATAGGAGAATCCAATTCCACTTTGAGACGTTTTTACAAGATTTTTAATAGCTAACATAAAACTTTTTTGTCCTTCCGGAGTTGCCGGATAACCAGAAACCAATTGAGAATCCAAGCCAACGATATTATTTGTCCAATCATTATACCCCAATGTAAAAGGATAAGCCGTTTCGGCAATAACTACTTTTTTACTGAACTTAGTTCCCAAAGCATCGATGGTACTTTTTACTACTGTCAAATCTTTGCCATGCCAAACCGGATAATAGGAAAGACCGATATAATCGTAATCAACACTTTTTACTTTGGTAAAAAACCAATCCGTATCTGAAGCTTTTATACCTGCATAATGGATCATGATTTTTGTTTTTGGCGCTTTACTTCTAATGGTAGCACTAGCAGTCGACAATAAAGCAATACATTGTACCTCTTGGTTAATCAAATGACCTTGAGGCCATAGTAACCCGCTGTTGATTTCGTTCCCGATTTGGATAATATCAGGATTAATCTCTGTTATGATTGTAGATGTATAAGTGGCAACAGCCGTTTTCAAATCGGTAAAAGATAAATCTTTCCATTCGGCTGGAGTAGTTTGAGCTGCTGGATCTGCCCAAGTATCAGAATAATGAACAGTAAGCCAAACCTTCAAACCTGCTTGTTTAACGCGCGCGGCAAGTGCTTTTACCTCAGTCAATCCAGAATGTCCGCCTGCTGGATTTTTCCATAAACGAATTCTTATTGTATTGCAACCTGCATTTTTCAAAGTGGTAAGCATGTCTTCGGCTTTGCCATTATTACTCAAAACAATACCTGCGCTTTCTATCTCAGGAAGAAATGAAATATCCGCTGCACGGATAAAATCATCGGCCACAACTGGTGGTTCAACAACAGGATCTGGAGAATCACTACTGGAACAGCCAAACTGGATAGTCAACAGAGCGAAAAGTGAGAGTATGGTTAGGGCTTTTTTCATTATAATTATATTTTTAAAATGATTGAAATTTATAAATCGTATTATGGGAGTATTCAGCTCCTTTTTTAAGAACGGCACTTGGGAAATTTGGATTATTTGGTGCGTCCGGATAGTTTTGGGTTTCAAAACAAATACCACTTAACGGATGATAATCGGCGTTTTCTTTTCCTTTTACCTTATTAAAACAATTTCCTCCAACATAGATATGAACTCCAGGCTGATCGGTGTACACTGTCATTTTTAAATTATTTTTTTTATTAAAAAGGGAAGCCGCAAATTCATCCTTTCTGTCCAAAACAAAAGTGTTATCTATTTTCGAAGGACATTTTTTTGGTGCAAAAAAATCAAAGTCGGTATTTTCTATTTCTAAAAACCTACCAGTTGGAATATTTTCAACTGTAGTTTCCAGCATTCGATGGGTATTTACTATTAATTCTTGGTCTGAAACATTGGATACATGACCGTCCAGATTAAAATAACTGTGGTGTGTCAAATTTACAACGGTATCTTCGGTAGTCTTGGCACTGTAGTGAATAATCAATTCATTTTCTTTTGATAACGTATATGTAAGTTCAACCACTAATTCCCCTGGATAATTCTCTTCACCAGCAGGGCTGGAATACGTCAAGGTTATTGATGATTTTTTGCCTGAATGTATATCTTTTATTGTCCAAACTTTTTGACTAAACCCAATATTACCGCCATGTAAAGAATTGTCGTTATTGTTTTTATTTAAAAGGAACTTTTGTCTATTCAGACTAAAAGTACTGTTGTAAATCCTACCGGCATACCTTCCTACTGTGGCTCCCATATAAGGCGGGCTCACTAGATTAAAAGACTGTATATACGATTCTAAGGTATCGAAACCCAAAACAACATCAACCATTTCGCCATTTTTCAAAGGCATCTTCAATTCGGTTATTGTTGCTCCATAAGTGATTACCTTTAGCTTCATTCCATTTTTATTGGATAATTCGTAAGAGTATATTGCCGTACCATCTGGCATTAAACCAAACAAATCCTTTACAGAAGCTGTCTTAATTTGTGAATTGCGTTTTATTTCCATTATATTATTATGAAATTTGAAATTCAAATGTAGAACAAAATTTAAATCATACATACCAGTACCTACCAGTTTTTAAATCTTTAAAAAAAACCTCGAATGTCTACCATCCGAGGTTTAATCACTAATTAAAAATGTATCCTTGTTTTAACATAAATCTTTTAAAAATTCTAATTATAGTACAGGAATAAGAATATATCTTTGATCGATATCATTAAACCAGATATCGTATTTACCTGCAGTAACATAAATATCAGCTCCAGCACTATCACCAATCCAAGTAGTGTCGGCAAGAAATTTAAATTTCCCTGCGGATGTAAAGGTGTAAGTGATTTTCCAGATATGAGCATCAAAAGTTGACTTAGACATAGGAACACTAGTACCCCAATTGTCTAATGGTACTGCATCTCCAATGATACCAACAGTAGTATAAGTTGTCATAGGTCCTGTATAAGGAGCAATAGTATAAGTCAATGCTTTTAGATCAATAGCAAAAGTATAATATCCAGCAGCTGTAGTTGGAAAAAGTCCGGGATCTGGATCACTTTCAGTTGCTCTGTATTGTACTTTGTCGCCATTAGCACCATACATTGGAGCCCAAAAACCAGTTTGCTCAAGCAATTTAAATCCACCAGCTGCAAAGTAACCTGTATAATATTGTTTTTCAGGAGCTGCTGGATCTCTGAAAATTGGCATAACAGCCAAATTTGCATCCCATCCTGCAGAAGTTCCTGGACCAATTAAATACAACTCTTTTGAAGGAAAAACTCCTTGATAAGGTTTTACTACGATAGTTATAGGAGTAGAATATTTGGGTTCAGAACCTGTAGTACCAACAGTTGATTTAATTCTAATATCGATATTCCCATCAACATCAGGAAGTAATCCTAAATCAAGCGCTTTAGTATTTAACTCTGAAACACTCATTGTAGCATGGGTAGTAGTCAAAGTCGAAATATCAACAGGGGCAGCAAATTCAGTATTGCTTGCTGCAAATTGCACTGTATAACTCACAATGGTTGGAGTACCATAATCTACAGCTTCCCAAGTTAATGTTAGAGCCGTATTGTTTGGGGTAGCATCATTTAACTCAATTTTAGCGCCAGTATCTGGTGTAATGATAGCAAAATCGGCAGCCTGAGGCTCTAAGAGCAAGAAATTTTCTTCGTTTTCACAAGACCACATACCTAAGATAAGGGCCAATGCAATAAAATGTTTGAATATATTTTTCATATTATTTTAATTTATAATGTTAGTGGATTTTTTAGTAACCTGTGTTTTGAGTTAAATTACGATTGGCTCCCAGTGACCCAACAGGAATTGGAAAAACACTCATATGAGACGGAATTGAAATTCCAGTTGAGGCATTTCCTTTCCAAGCCCAGTTGTAGGAACCTCCTGTATATTTTCCAAAACGGATTAAGTCCTGTCTTCTGTGTGCTTCCCAATGCAATTCACGTGCTCTTTCATCAATTAAGAAATCAAGAGTCAAATCAGTTGCTGTGATATTTCCAACAGTTGTACCATTATTGGCTCTTTTTCTCAAATCATTTACATAAGTCAATGCTTGAGCAGCATCTCCGTTACCTCCTCTCAGGATTGCTTCGGCATACATCAAATAGACATCGGCCAAACGAAATAAAGGAAAATCGGCATCGGCATAAGTAGAACTGCTACCATTACCACCTGTTGACGTTTTATTCGAATACTTAGACAAAATATATCCTTGGGTTTTTACTCCAATATCAGCAATATCAATTGTTCTTTGTTTTGATGGATCTCCCTGAATACCTGTACCAATCGTTTTACGACTATCTTGGTTGAATTTTCCACCATCAAATTTTTGTACAAATTGTTTTCTGATTCGAAGAGCTCCACTCCATCCGCCAATACCAAAATCGGCGCCGTTATTTTCCCAAGCTCCAATTTGACCATTAGTCAATACTGTAGTTGCTCCCCAATTTTGAGAAACAACCCCATCCGATTGTATCCCAAAAATCATCTCTTCAGAAGTATTGTTATCGGCTTTGAAATTGTCCAGGTAATTTGGTTTCAAAGAATATCCACTTGCGATAATTGCTTTACACTGAGTTACACAATCATTATAACGATTGGCTTGGATATACACTTGTGCATTCAAATAAATTTTAGCCAATATCATTCTAGCCATACCTTGATCTAATCTTCCATAAATATTGGTATGAGCTGGCTTCAAGTCTGGAAGAACAGCGAGCAATTCAGATTCAACAAAATCAAATAATTGTTTTCTGCTAAATTCCGGACCCGCATAGTTGATAGGATCATTTTCGGTATACATTGCTGCTTTACCAAACAAATCCATCATATTGTAATAGGCATAAGCGCGTAACACACGAACTTCTTTTCTGTAAAGTGCAATATCGGCAAGTTTTGTAGCATCTGTAATTCCTCTTGATTGCAATTTTTCGGGAGTGCTTTGACGTAAAAACTCATTGGCATACGACACCGAAGCCATTGTTCTACTGTACATTCCCAAAATAATAGGATTCGAAGCAGTCCAAATGTTTCGTTGCAACTCGGCAGTACCTTCATCGGCTTCATAACTCCAAACTAGTTCGTCTGTTGTTAAATCTTGCAAATACAATAAACATCTTGTAAACTGGCTTGTTCCAGCATCGACACCTTCCAGCGAAGAATTGTTTGGACCAATAACTCCTGTCAAAGTAAGGTTGCCATACACTCCGGCCAAAGCTTTTTCATACCCATCTGGTGAGGTGTACAAAGCATCCGAAGACAAAACATCATCATCTTTGGATACTACATTCAAGTCATCGGTACACGATTGAAGTACTGTTGTGAGTACTAAAATGTAAATAAATATATATTTTTTCATTTTCTGATTTTTAAAATTTGATGTTAAGTCCAAACAAGATAGAACGCTGTCTTGGGTAAATGGTTTTATCCACACCGTTGTTTGTAATTTCAGGATCCAATCCGCTGTATTTTGTAATCACAAAAGCATTTTGAACTCCAGTCGATATTCTTAACGAAGCTTTATCGTTCAACCAATTGGTAAAAGTGTAACCCAAAGAGATGTTATCCATTTTCAAGAAAGAGGCATCTTCTATATAAATATCAGACAATACCACATTTGATGTCGTTTGAAAACCAGTTTCTAAAATTGAAGAGGGTACGTTGCTTAATATTCCGCCATTTTCCATAGAATCCCACTGAGCTCTGGAAGCATCAACTGCATTAAAAATTCGATTACCAATACTCGCTCTCAAATTGAAAGAGAAATCGATATGTTTGTAATTCATAGTCGAAGCAAATCCAAAAGTGGCATCTGGATCTGGATTATGGTAAATGTATTTGTCCGAATTGTTTTTTATATTGTCTCCATTAATATCTGCAAAAGCACCATCTATAGGTTTTCCGGCAGTATCGTACAATTGTTTGTAAACATAAAACGAGTACGGAGCATAGCCTTCGCTAAAAATTTGACCAGGAGTTCCAGTACCGGCAATGTTGTCTCCCAATAAAATATCGGTATTGTTCACCAAATCTTTAATTCTTCTTTCAAACTTTGAAGCAGTGAAATTCACATTCCAATTGAAACTTTCTGACTGCAACAAAATTGCATTTAGGCTTAATTCGATTCCTCTTGTAGTAAACGAACCAACGTTTTGATACACCCGATTCGAGAAATTACTACCATCCGAAATAGCCGCATTTACCAATAAATCTTTAGATTCTTTAGCAAAAATATCAACAGCTGCAGACAAACGATTCTTAAAAAACCCAAAATCAAGACCTGCATTAAAAACGGATGTTTCTTCCCATTTCAAATTTTTGGTTCTTTTACTGGACAACGCAACAGGAACGGCTGTTGTTCCAAAATAATATTGGGAGTTCCCTCCACCAAGCTCATATTTTTCTAAATAACCATTAGGCTCAGGTATGTCTTGTTGCCCGGTGATACCATAACTCACACGCAGTTTCAAATCAGATACAGTTTCACTATCCTTAAAAAAATCTTCTTTCATTTTCCAAGCAAAGGCTGCGGCTGGGAAATTACCCCAACGGTTTTCTTCCTCAAATCTCGAAGAACCGTCTCTTCTGTAAGACATAGTTAACAAATATTTGTCTTTGAAATTGATATTCGCTCTACCAAAAAAACCTAGCAAAACGACATCCGTATCAATTGTAGTCTCAGGAAAAGTGGAAGGTAAATCGGGATTTAAAATATTTCCCGTTTCAAATTTATTGCTTTCAAATCTTTGATAAGAATACCCTCCCGTAATATCAAGATTGAATTCATTTACGATTTTATTGTAGACCAAATAAGTGTCTAATAATTTATTTCTTTTAGTCGCTTCAGTATATTCGTCAGTACCATAAGGGATATTATTATTTGATGGTGCCGAAGCTGCATCTTCGCCAACAAGTCTCCTTCTCTCCCCATTCGATTGGTCAAACCCAACATTGACAACCGCTCTTAATTCAGGTAAAAAATGAAATTTATAATCGACTTCAAAATTTCCAAAAATTCTATTGCTTGTTCCTCTATCGTTAGTCATCAACAATTGAGCAACTGGATTTCTTGCAGCAGTAGAGATCAAAGGATATTTACCATTGCTGTCGATTCCAGAAGTGTATTCGAAGAAACCTCCATAAGGTGCGCCATCTACCCTAACAGGTTGCGTTGGGTCAAAACCTATGGCTGCACCTTCAACTCCATCAGTGAATCTGTTTTTCTCATCAGCATAATTGGCTGCTAATTTCAGTTTCAAATGATTCTCAAAAAAAGCAGGATTCATCACCAATCCAATCGTATTTCTTTTGAACGTATTGGTCAATCGCAAACCTTGCTGATTGGTATTTCCCAAAGTCAAGCTCGCAGGAATAACATTCAAAAGATTACCTCTAACCGATAAATTTTGATCTATATATCCAGTACTTCTGTAAATCTCATTTTGCCAATCGGTGTTGGCAGTACCCAATTTACCAACATCGCCTGGTCTTTTATCAGCAATAACAGCACGGTATTCATCGGCACTAAAAACATCAACTGTATTTACCAATTTGCCCGCACCATATAGTACATTGTAGTCAACAGCCAAAGTTTTACTTCCTTTTTTGGTCGTAATAATAATCACCCCGTTGGAAGCGCGTGAACCGTAAATAGCAGTTGCCGATGCATCTTTTAATACCGCAATCGACTCCACTGTACTAGGATTCAATGATGCCAAAAATGAAGCCGAACCAATGTTTGTATTATTATCTAAAGGCAATCCATCGATAACAATAAGAGGGTCGTTACTAGCAAAAAGTGAACTTCCGCCTCTAATTCGCATTTCCGATTTAGCGCCAGGAGCACCAGTAGAATTTACGGTTAAACCTGCAACTCTCCCTTTGAATAAATCTTCAGTACTCACATTGGCACCTTTGTTAAATTCTTTGGTACCTAATGCCACAACAGCACCAGTTGCATCTTTCTTTTTCACAGAACCATATCCCACATTGATTTTAACTTCAACTAATTGATTGGCTTCTGAGGTAAGACTTACCGTAAGTGATTTTTGGTTACTGAAGGTTACAATTTCATTTTTGTATCCCACAAAGGAGAAGACAATTCTATCGCCTGCCTTCAGATTTGGGATTTGAAATTTCCCGTCAAAATCGGTTGAAACGCCATTTGAGGCACCTTGTATATTGATATTCACTCCAGAAATGGGCTGTCCGGAACCACTGTCCAGAACTGTCCCTTTCACTACATTCTGCGAAAAAGCGCAAAATGGGAGTAGGAGAAATAAAAATAACAACTTCTTGTAAATTGTTTTCATACTTTTTTGTTTAATTAAATTGATTTTGGGTTAGGTATTGATTCATGCATTGGGTAATAAAACTATTATTTTGGGCGATTTAATCTTTAATCTGCAAATAGAATATCTTAAATTAATATAGTCTTCATATATATATATATTACAAAAAGAACAAAACAACATTGATTATATGATATCAACTACTTCGAAATATTAGACAAAAAAACGAATCTCCCATTTTATTATAAATTTTAAAACAGAATTATCGTATAATTCAATTTAAAATAAGATATTTACTTTATTTCAATTGTTTTTTTATGAAATATGAAATTCAAAATTATGTGTTAAATTTAAATTTCAATACCAGTACCTACCAGTTTTTTATATATTTGTTTAAAAAACAACTTTTGCTATGAAAATAATTTCAATCCAAACCAACCTTGGCATACCAAAATACAAACAGATAATTCAATCGATTGAAAAAGCAATTGAGGAAGAAAAACTTACAAAAGGGGATCGGCTTCCTTCGGTAAATAAAGTCTGTTTGGCCTTTTCATTATCCCGAGATACCGTCTTGTTAGGATATGACGATCTCAAAAAAAGAGGTATAATTTATGCTATCCCCGGCAAAGGATATTATGTAAAAAGTGTCGAAATCACCATAAAACAAAAGATATTTTTGCTTTTTGACGAGCTTAACATTTTCAAGGAAGACATTTACAATTCGTTTTTAAAAAACATTGGAAAAAATGTACAGGTTGATATTTTCTTTCACCATTTTAATGTCCCTGTTTTTAAAAAATTAATAGATGACAGTAACGGCAATTATACTAAATATATCATCATGCCCACCAACTTAATCGATGTAGCTGCAATCATAAAAACCCTACCAGTAAATGACGTTATCATCCTGGATCAAACAAATGAAGATTTAAAATCCTTTCCCGCTATTTACCAAAATCACAAAAAAGACATCTTTGAAGGTTTATCCAAAGGAAAATCAAGACTCAACAAATACAGCAAACTCATCCTGATCTTCCCAGGCTTTAGAGAACCACTGGGAATGAAAACCGGTTTTGTAGATTTTTGCAATGAATTCGCTTTTGATTATGAAATCATCAATGAATTTGCAGACAACGAAATAACCATTGGAGGGGTTTACATCATCCCGAATGACCGAGATCTGGTTCGTGTAATCGAAAAAGCAAAACAGCAAAACTTAAAATTAGGAACCGATTTTGGAATTATTTCCTATAATGAAACTCCCTTAAAGAAAGTTGTTTCGAATGGAATTACCACTATTTCTACCGATTTTACCACAATGGGAAAATTACTCGCCCAAATGGTACTTGCGGGAAAAAAAGAACAGATTGAAAACAAAAGTGCTTTGATTATTCGCAACTCATTGTAAAAAATCAATTTATCTCAACAATAGAAATTTCATCATCAGCGCTAAAAAAACATTTTTTCATTGAGAAAAAAACTAAGAGATAAGAGTTAAAAATGATATTTCCTTTTTTTGTTTTTATCAAACAAATTTACCTATATTTGCAAATGTATTTTTTACACTTATTATTTTTTACTCCCTTATCCTCTCAAATTTAGTCTGTTATTCAAAGCAGCCAAATCGATATCTGAACAAAATAATAAACCTTTATTATTTGATTAAAGCAGCGAAGAAATTAAAACTAAACTGTTTTAAATCCAAAAGCTCGTTTCTATCTTATTTAGAAAAAAGATGATTGTTCCCTTTTGGGACTAGTTTATCCAAAATCAAAAAAAAACAGAAATATCAATAATACTATTACAACCAAATTAAAAGATTATGAATCACAAAATGGACCAATTAGCCGCAGACAACATGAGAGCTCTGGCTATTTCTATGGTAGAAAAAGCAAATTCAGGACACCCCGGAGGTGCCATGGGAGGTGCTGATTTTATGCATATTTTATACACTGAGTATTTAGATTTTGATCCAACCCAAATGGATTGGCCTTTTAGAGACCGCTTCTTTATGGATGCGGGGCATTTGTCGGGTTTGATGTATGCACAATACTATTTATTAGGAAATTACAAAAAAGAAGACCTCCAACAATTTAGGCAATGGGGCTCAGTAACCCCAGGACATCCGGAAGTTGATGTATTAAGGGGAATCGAAAACACATCGGGACCCCTAGGACAGGGACATACCATGGGTGTGGGAGCTGCTATAGCCGCCAAATTTCTGGGAGCACGTTTCAAAGGGCTTTTCGACCATAAAATATATGGTTTCATCACTGATGGTGGTGTTCAGGAAGAAATTTCACAAGGAGCTGGAAGAATTGCAGGACATTTGGGACTGAACAATTTCATCATGTTCTATGACTCGAACGATGTGCAACTTTCGTCTATGACCGATGAAGTGACTTCCGAAGATACTGCCATGAAATACAAGGCTTGGGGATGGAATGTGATTACAATAAACGGACACGATCATTTGGAAATCCGCAAAGCATTGGACGCTGCCAACCTAGAAACCGAAAGACCAACCTTGATTATAGGAAAAACGATTATGGGGAAAGGTTGTGTTACTGCAGACGGTAGCATATATGAAGGGGAATGTGAATTGCACGGAAAACCTATAGGTGACACTAAAGCAGACTACACCAAAACACTATTAAACCTCAACGCCAATCCAAAAGAACCTTTTGCAGTTTTTGAAGAAGTTGCTGCACATTATAATCAAGTTTTAGCTAAAAAAACAGAAAAAGCTTCTTTGAAAAAACAACAAATAGCTAAATGGGAAAATGAAAACCCAGCATTGGCCAAAAAAATGCAATTGTTTTTGGCTGGCGAATTACCAGAATTAGATTTGAGCAGCGTTATTCAAAAATCGAATGCCGCAACTAGAGATGCTTCGTCCGCAGTACTAGCCTATTTGGCAGAAAACGTAGAAAATATCATCGTCTCTTCAGCGGATTTATCCAACAGTGACAAAACTGATGGTTTCTTGAAAAAATCATCCGTTTTGCAAAAGAATGATTTTAATGGTGCCTTTTTACAAGCTGGAGTTGCCGAATTAACGATGACCTCAATAGCCAACGGAATTGCCTTACATGGTGGTGTAATTCCAGTAGTCGCAACGTTTTTTGTATTCTCAGATTATATGAAACCAGCCATTAGATTGGCCGCCATTCAAGAGCTTCCTGTAAAATATGTCTTGACACACGACTCTTTCCGAGTCGGTGAAGACGGACCAACCCACCAACCTATTGAGCAAGAAGCGCAAATGCGTTTGTTGGAAAAAGTCAAAAACCATTCGGGACACCAAAGTCTTTTGGCACTGCGCCCTGCCGATGCAATCGAAACTTCAGTGGCTTGGGATATGGCTTTGAAAAACACCAAAACCCCAACGGCATTAATTCTTTCGAGACAAAACATAAAGGATATTCCAGCTATACAAACTTCAAGATATGATGAAGCGTCTGGAGCCAAAAAAGGAGGCTATTTGGTAAAAGAAACCACAAATCCAGACATCACTTTAATAGCAAACGGATCGGAAGTTTCGACACTTATTGATGCTGCAGTGATTTTAGAAAAAGAACATAATCTAAAAATTAACATCGCTTCCATTATTTCCGAAGGCTTGTTTAAATCTCAACCCAAATCGTACCAAGAAAGCATTATTCCTAAAGGAAAACTTGTTTTTGGACTTACGGCTGGACTTCCAGTAAACCTTGAAGGATTGATAGGTGACAGCGGAAAAATAGTGGGATTAGACCATTTTGGTTATTCGGCACCAGCGAGTGTTTTGGATGAAAAATTTGGATTTACCAGCCAACATGTTTGTGCGGAAATACTAAAATATATTGAAGAAAGTGCTCAAATATTGAGCAATTAAGTTACTAAGATGCTAAGTACCTAAAATAAAAGCTTAGAATCTTAACAATTCAAAAACAAAAAACAAAAAACATTTAAAAATCTCAGAATCTCAGCCCCGATAGCTATCAGGATAGACTCTCAAAAAAAACATACACATGAAATTTTTTATCGATACTGCCAATTTAAAAGACATCAAAGAAGCCAATGATCTTGGGATATTAGACGGTGTGACAACAAATCCGTCGTTAATGGCAAAAGAAGGAATCACCGGAGCCGACAACATCATCGCCCATTACGTAAAAATATGTGAATTAGTAGATGGTGACGTAAGTGCCGAAGTAATCTCGACTGATTTTGAAGGAATGATTGTTGAAGGAGAAAAATTGGCAGCACTGCATCCTCAAATCGTGGTAAAAATTCCGATGATTAAAGACGGAATAAAAGCCATCAAATATTTTTCGAACAAAGGAATCAGAACCAACTGTACTTTAGTATTCTCAGCGGGTCAAGCATTGTTAGCCGCAAAAGCTGGTGCTACTTACGTGTCCCCATTCATCGGTCGATTAGATGATATTTCTACAGATGGATTGTCTCTTATTGAAGACATCAAATTGATTTATGATAATTATGGTTATGAAACCCAAATTCTGGCAGCATCTGTTCGTCACGTCATGCACATTCTGAATTGTGCCAAAATTGGTGCCGATGTTATTACCGGCCCATTAAGCGCAATCGAAGGTTTATTAAAACACCCTCTTACTGATAGCGGATTGGCAACTTTCTTGGCCGATTACCAAAAAGGCAATAGTTAGAAATAATTAGGTCTTAATCCTGCATGGTTTTTATTCGACCTCGTATGTATTTCAATTAATGGAAACATACCTACAAGGTTTGGGAAACACTTAACTGTAAATACAAAAAAAGGAAGCTTCTGTAATAGAAACTTCCTTTTTTTTTACTTTAAAATAAAAGCTGCTTTACTTTTTAAAAATTCAAAGCAAAATGATTCAAGAGTTTTGCATCGTATTTTTCTTTGTCAAAAGTATAGAGATATGAACCTTTTCGGGAAGAAGTCATGTCTTTCTCGTCTAATTTTATCAAAATATCCAACGAATTTATTTTGCTGATAAAATTTCTCTTATCGATTTCTTTATCCAAAATGGATTCGTACAACTTGAGTAACTGACTCATTTTAAATTTCTCTGGCAAAAGTTCGAATCCAACAGGACGCATCGAAGTTCTGTAGCGCAATCTTCTTATGGCATGTGACAACATATTGTCGTGGTCAAAAATCAATTTTGGCACTTCAGAAACGCTAAACCATTTGGCATGGTAATTCTGAATCAATTCAGCATTGTGATTTTCTATATTAATCAGCGCATAATAGGCTACTGATATGGTTCTTTCTACTGGGTCACGATCAATTTCACTATAGGTATAAAGCTGTTCCATATAGATATCCTGCAGTCCGGTATAGGTATTCAATACCCTAATGGCTGCTGTATCCAACACTTCCTCTTTTTTAAGAAATCCCCCCATCAAAGACCATTTTCCTTTCTCGGGTTCAAAATCCCTTTTAATCAAAAGAATTTTCAATCCCTCTTCATCAAAACCGAAGATGATACAATCCACCGCTAAAAGAACTTTGTCTGCTGTACTATAACTATTTAGCATTTTCTATTATATTTTACGGTAAATATAAGAACTTCCTTAAAACTACCAAATTAATTTAATGTACATTTTACACTAATAAAAATTAAAACATACATTTACCGTTAATCATCTGACTAACAAAGACATTTAACTTTTACACACCATTTCACCTATTTTATTTTATCAATAGCACGACACAAAACCAAAGCAAAAAAGCGAATATTCCAACTTATTTATTAAAACTAACATCACTATTAAGTGTTTAAATTACATTTAAAGGCGTTTTTTTAGCTTTTGCAATCCAAAAAACCATTCAAAAATGACTAAAATAATCAAATTAGTCAATTGAAATTCCACTTATTAATAAGTTAAATCTTCTTTTTATTTATCAAAAAACAGAATACAAACAAAAATAAAAAACATTTAATAAACTACAAATAAAATATTCAAACTGCTTATTATTAATTAGTTACATTTTACGAAAACGTTTTTTAGGACTTGAAAACACACAAATTCCTACGTTTAACAGCATATTTTAGGATATCCATTTTTTTTGGAAGCTTTTTTTATCAGATTAATTTGTTTTTGTGCTTTTTTTTTATTTAAATTTACAAATGTAAAAACTACACTTATAATTAACCAAAATGCAATCAATATGACAACAAACCACAGATTATTTTTTTATTGCAGTTTTTTATTGCCTAAAAAAGAATGGCTATTAGCATTAGTAGTGATACTCTTCACTACGTATAATGCATCGGCACAACAAGCCAATGTTATAAAAGGAAAAATTACCTCCGAAAAAGACGGCATGCCTCTTCCTGGTGTAAATGTATTAGTACAAGGAACAACAACAGCAACATCTACAGGGTTTGACGGAGAATATTCAATTCAAGCAAAACCAACAGATGTACTTGTATTTTCATACATAGGTTATAAAAATCAAGAAGTAACTATTGCCAACCGCACACTTATCAATTTTGCATTAAAAGAAGACCTTAACAAACTAAATGAAGTAGTTGTGGTAGGTTATGGGACACAAAAGAAAGCTGATTTAACAGGATCTGTAAGTGTGGTAAACATGAAAGAAGCCAAAACCATTACGACCTATGATCCCGCCAAAATGCTGCAAGGACAAGTGGCGGGAGTAACCGTACAATCGTCAGGAGAGCCAGGAGGTTACGTTAACGTAAAAATTAGAGGGATTTCTTCTTTTACCAACAACAACCCTCTTTTTGTAATTGACGGAATGATTGTTGATAGTCCAAACGATTTTGCCCCGGGTGATATCGAATCGATGCAAGTATTAAAAGACGCCTCTTCGGCTGCAATTTATGGTGTTCGTGGAGCCAATGGAGTAATCATTATCACTACCAAAAAAGGTAAACAAGGAAAATTTGAAGTGAAATACAAATCTTTACTTGGACTTCAGACAGTACCAACTAAATGGGATTTAACAGACAGAGAAGGTTATCAAAACATCACAAATGCTGCAGAAACAAATGCTGGAAAAATTCCAACTGCCCCTGGAAATGACTCAACAAGTCCTTACTTTATTAATAATGTAAATACTGATTGGCAAAAAGAAGCATTCCAGACTGGAGTAATCAACAATCAAGCATTAACTTTTAGCGGTGGCGCCGAAACTATGACATACAACATGAACATAGATTATTTCAAAAATACCAGCTATGTAAATTCTCCTCAAGATTATGAAAGAATTTCAACTAACTTGAATCTGTCAGGTAAAAAAGGAAAATTTAAATACGGATCAAAAATCGGATACACTCAATCAGATAAAGAAAGCTTTAACAGTTATGTAGGCGAATCTGCAATACAAAGTTTATTAACTGCAATCCCAACAATGTCTGTCTATGATGAAAATAATTTAGGAGGATATGGCGGAACGGATAGTTTTACACAAAGAGCTATATCTATGAATGTTATAGGATTCAATAACTTAATAGATAACAGTGGAAAGAGAAATCGTTTCATTGGTGATATTTGGGGTGAAATCGAAATTGTAAAAGGATTGAAGTATAAAATTGATGCCAGTTTTGACAGGGTAGATTGGACCGATCGAAAATTCGTTCCTCCATTTGAATTAGGATGGTACTATGTTACTGAAAATTCAGAAGCTTCACTTGATGTAGCTACAGGAAGTCAATCAAGAACATTCTTGAATAATTTGTTGACTTATGAAAAAACTATTGGTAAACATAAATTTGATGTATTAGCAGGTTGGGTTCAAGAAAGATCTGACAACTACAATCATTACTCAACAGGAAAAGGATACACTCCTGGAGAAATTAGTAAACTCCAGTATGCTGACGAGATTAATACTGGCGAATATGAAAACACAATTACAGGTGTCTCTTACTTGAGTAGAATCAATTATTCGTACGATGACCGTTATTTCGTTCAAGGGAATTTTAGACAAGACAAAACCTCACTTTTCAGCCCAGAAAACAATACAGGAAACTTCTATTCATTCTCTGGTGCTTGGAAAATTAGCAATGAAGAATTCTTACACTTGCCAGAATGGGTAAGTAATGTTAAGCTAAGAGCTGGTTACGGTATTTTAGGAAACAACACTATTGGTATATATGCTTATGCACCAACTGTAAACAGATTTGCAGGTTATGATTTTAACAACGAATATGCACCTGGTACTACAGTAGTAAGAGCAATTGATCCTAATGTACACTGGGAAGAAACCAAAAGTACCAATGTTGCATTGGAGTTAGGATTTCTTAATAACAGTGTACAGTTCTCTGCAGAATACTTTATTAAAGAATCAAGTGATCTATTGCTTGGTGTACCACTACCTTACTCTGCAGGAGCTTTCCCAGCAAACGTAGTAACAAACGCTGGTGCTGTTAAAAACAGCGGCTTAGAGTTTACAGCTTCTTATGCTAATAATGACCATGAGTTTAAATACAATATTTCAGCCAACTTAGGAACGCTTAAAAATGAGGTTTTACAAATTGGAATTGACGGAAACCCAATTTATGGAGCGGCTTCAAAAACAGAAGTAGGAAGATCAATTGGTGAAATTTTCGCTTATGAAACGGACGGAATTTTCCAAAATCCTACAGAATTAGCTGCAAGTCCTATTCAAACAAATGCTGGCGTAGGGGATATTCGTTTCAAAGACCAAAATGGTGACGGAAAAATTACTGATGCAGACAGAACGTATCAAGGAACTACAATCCCAAAATACAGTTATGGAATAAACTTGGGAGCATCATACAAAAACTTTGAATTTTCAATGTTCTGGCAAGGTGCTGGCGGAAATATGGTATTCAATGCAATGTATCGCGATTTGATGAGGGGAGACTATGGTAATCACCATACAGATGAGCTTAATTATTGGTCAACAACAAATACAAATACTGATGTTCCGCGTCCTATCATTGGAGACCCGAATGCAAATGCCAGAGATTCCAATCGTTTTATTGAAAAAGGAGACTACTTGAAATTACAGACTATGGAAATCGGATATCAAATCCCGGTTCCTACAGACTTTTTTATGCAAAAAGCAAGAGTTTATATTAATGGTCAAAACTTATTAACTCTTACTAAATATAGAGGATACGATCCAGATTTTAACAGTAACGACGGATTAATTTCTAGAGGATATGATGCAGGCTCTTTCCCAAATCCAAGAACTCTTTCTCTAGGACTTGAAGTAACTTTTTAAAATTAGTCAACAATTAAAAACGAATCAAAATGAAATATAAAATATATAAATATCTAGCTGGATTCATTTGCATTGCTGCTGTAACTGCAAGTTGTGTAAACGATGATGATTTATTACAAACAGATCCAAATGTTGATTCTTCAGGCAATTTTTGGAAAACAGAAAAAGATGCTCTCGAAGGTGTTAATTCCGTTTATGGATGTTTAGTAGCAGACGGAACTTATATGAGGAGTACTCCTTTAATGCTGGACACAAAAAGTGACGATTCCAGAAGCAACAGTCCGTGGGGTGCGATGGCCAATGTAGGCCGTTTCAACTCAAATGTATCTGATGCCGCAATTTATGGCTGGGCCTATGAAATGTATTATCAAGGAATTTATAGAGCCAATCAAGTACTGACAAATGTTCCGAAAATTGATATGGCCGATGCTGCACTTAAAAACAGACTCCTTGGCCAGGCATATTTTTTAAGAGGTTTGTATCTCTTTCATGCCGTAAACTTATTTAAAAATGTACCAATACCTACAGAAATTACGCTTTATAATCCACAAAAAAGTCAAGCAGAAGGATGGGCTCAAGTAATTGCCGATTTTAAGGCCGCTGCTGATCTGCTGCCAACTACTTATGCTGGAATAGAAGGTATCGACACCAAAGATTCAAATGGAGCGACAATAAAAGGGCGAGCTACCAAAGGGGCTGCTCTTGGGTATTTAGCAAAAGCTTATTTATTTACCAAAGATTTTACAAATGCTAAAACAACATTCAAACAAGTAATTGATTTAGGTATTTACTCATTAACAGCAAACTATCGTGATAATTTTACTGATACCAACGAAAATAATTCAGAATCCTTATTCGAGGTTCAATTTAGTAGAGATGCTGGCGGAACTACTGAAAGCTGGGGCGGAGAACCAAATGCCACTTGGAGAAAAACTACCGCAAGAGCAATTACGTATGGAGCAAGAGATTTTGGATTTGTAGATGTACAGCCAACTTGGGCATTATTTAATGATTTCCATATTGAAAAAACAGCTGCTGGAGCTGTAGATCCACGTTTGGATGCAACTATGTTCTATAACAAACCTGGAGGAATGCAATTGTATGGGGTAGATTTCGCAACCAAATATGCTAATAGTCCTTTAGATTTAAATGACATATTCTGCGCTAAATACGAAAATTCAGATGGTGCTTATCCTAATGAATATGACTGGCGTTCGGGAATTAATGAGCGTTTGTTACGTTATGCTGATGTATTGTTAATGTATGCCGAATGTTTGAATGAAACAGGTGATACTCAGGGAGCATATACATACATACAAATGGTGAGAGACCGTGTAGGCTTGCCAAATTTAAGCACTGCAAAACCAGGACTAAGCCAAGCTTCCATGAGAGATCAGATTGCACACGAAAGATTCTTGGAATTCGCTCTTGAAGGACATCGCTTTAACGATATCCGCCGTTGGGGATGGTTGGAAAACCCAACCAAACTAGCATGGTTAAAAGCTAGAGATGCAGAATTTAATTCGTTTGCTCCTGGAAGAGAATATTTCCCAATACCACAATTAGACATGGACAATAACCCTGGAATGACACAAAATCCAAGTTATTAATATAATATTTAGTTTGAGTTAGTTGAGTTTTTAAAATCATGTGGTAGCCCTAGATTAAGGATACCACGTGATTTTATACCTTAGAATAAAATTGTAAAAGCATTGAGTATTTTTTAAAATACAACACTTAACTTTTAAAATTATGATTAAAAAAATAACCATTATTGCTCTGTTTAGTTTATGGCTTCTAAGCTGCCAAAAAGAGGATATAGGCACCGAAACAGTCGCTACAACACAAATTACTCAAACATCCCATTTAACAGCAAAAACAGTTGCAGGAAATGTTCCATCCCATGATCCGAGCACCATTGTAAAAAGTGGCGTGAATTATTATGTTTTTACAACTGGAGACTATATTCCTATGACCTATTCAACAGATTTAATAAATTGGTCTTGGGGAACATCAGTTTTTAACTCCACTCCAAGTTGGATAACAGGCTATGTGTCTGGCTTTACCAAAACCTTTTGGGCACCTGATATAGCTTGGTTTAATAATCGATGGAATATGTATTATTCCTGTTCTACTTTTGGATCGGCTACCTCAGCAATAGGCTTGGTTACTGCTCCTTCCATTTCGCAAAGTGCAGGAACAAAATGGACCGATAGAGGCGTTATTGTCTCTTCCTCTTCATCCTCTGATGTTAACGCTATTGACCCATCGATTTTGGTAGATGGAAGCAATGTTTACATGGCCTACGGTTCTTTTCATGCAGGAATTGGTGTTATAAAAATTGACCCTTTAACTGGTAAAACAACTGGGAACAAAACAATTGTTGCTGGCGGTAGTAGTGCTAGTTGGGAAGCACCTTGCTTGATTAAAGAAGGTAGTTACTATTATATGTTTGCCAATCGTGGCGCGTGTTGCCAAGGGGCAAACAGCACTTACTATATTGTGATAGGACGCTCTACTAGTCCTTTTGGTCCATTTGTGGATAAAAATGGAGTTTCACTAAAAAGTGGTGGAGGCACAACAGTATTAAAAACAATGGGAAATTATATTGGCCCTGGACATATCTCCAGAATTGTAGGCACTCAAAAAGGTTCTGTTCACTATTATGACGGTGCCGATAGCGGAAATCCTAAATTGGAAATCGTTAATTTTACATGGTCAGGAGGCTGGCCAACTATTACATACTAAAAATAAAATTTAGAGGGAGGTAAAAAACTCCTCCCTTTATAAATTGAAACATTATGAAAAAAATCTTATTATACTTAACCCTTATTGTTTTTTGCAGCCAAACGAGTTTTGCACAAAAAGAAACCACAGTAGTTACCATAAAAAATACTGCAAATGCTCCAACTATTAACAAAAATATCTATGGCCATTTTGCAGAGCATTTAGGAAGGTGCATCTATGGTGGCTTTTTTGTTGGTGATACTTCCAAAATACCCAATACAGCCGGTGTTCGTAACGATATTATTGATGCCTTAAAAAAATTAAAAATTCCAAACCTTCGTTGGCCTGGTGGTTGTTTTGCAGATACGTATCACTGGAAAGACGGTATTGGCCCAAAAGAAAACAGACCAACAATTGTAAACCAATGGTGGGGAGGAACTACCGAAGACAATAGCTTTGGAACACACGATTTTCTGAATTTGTGCGAAACACTTGGTGCTGACCCTTATCTATCCGGAAACGTAGGTAGCGGAACTGTACAAGAACTGTCAGACTGGGTACAATATACCAACTTTGGCGGTAAAAGCCCGATGAGTGATTTGCGTAAAAAAAATGGAAGAACTGAACCTTGGAAAGTTAAATTCTGGGGAATTGGAAATGAAGCTTGGGGATGTGGAGGAAATATGACCGCCGATTATTATGTTGGAGAATATCGAAAATTTGCCACTTTCATGTCTGATTGGGAGAACACAGGAGGTTTGACCCGAATTGCTTCTGGATCAAATAGTGCCGATTATAATTGGACTGAAACCTTAATGAAAGACATTCCGCTAAATATGCTAGGAGGAGTTGGAGTACACCATTATGCAGTAATCGATTGGGCAAAAAAAGGCGATGATAGGGATTACACAGAATTTGAATATTTTCAAACGATGAAATCCGCATTGAAAATGGAAGAATTAGTTACCAAACACTCCGCAATTATGGATAAATATGATCCAGAGAAAAAAGTGGCAATGATTGTTGACGAATGGGGAGCTTGGTATGAAGTGGAAAAAGGGACAAATCCTGGATTCCTGTATCAACAAAACACAATGAGAGATGCAGTTTTGGCTGGGTCAACTCTTAATATTTTCAATAATCATGCAGACAGAGTTCGTATGGCTAACTTAGCGCAATGTGTTAATGTCTTGCAAGCGGTTATCCTTACCGATAAAGCCAAAATGATCTTGACGCCAACTTATTATGTAATGCAAATGTATAGTGTACATCAAGATGCGCAACAATTACCTATCACCATAAAATCACCACTATATGCTTATAAAGATGAAACACTTCCTGCCTTATCAGCTTCGGCTTCGAAAGATAAAAAAGGATTGATTCATATTTCATTAGTAAATGTGGATTCAAAAAAAGAAAATACCGTAGAGATTGACCTTAATGAACTTGGCATCAAATCCATTACTGGTCAGGCTATAACTTCATCAAAGCTTCAAGATTTCAATTCATTTGATAACCCAACAAAAATTCAACCTGTTGCTTTCAAAGGTTTTGATGTTAAAAAAGGAAAACTTACAGTTAACATTCCTCCTTTCTCAGTTATAATGTTAGAAGGCAAATAAACGATTCACCATGAAAAAATCAAATTCCATTGTAAGAGTAGCATGCTATTTAGTACTTGTACTAACTGTGGCAGTCTCGTTGGGCAGTTGCTCCAAAGGGGATGATCCTACACAGGAGCCAACGCCGACACCAACACCTACACCAACACCTACACCAGTTGCTTTTCCTGGGCCTACTTATGCTGATAACTACTCCTCAATTTCGTCTTGGGGCAGTAACTCAAAATGGAATTTGGCCAACGTACACGATCCGTCAGTAGCAAAATGTGGTGATTATTATTATATGTATCAAACCGATGCTTCGTACGGAAATGCGACGGATGGACACGGACATTTTTTCTACAGACGTTCCAAAGACCTTATTAACTGGGAATTTATGGGTTCTTCAATGACAACGGCACCAGCATGGGTAAAAGATTCTTTGAACAACAAAAGAGCCAGAATGAACCCTATATTACCTGCTATTACAAGTCCAAATTATGGCTATTGGGCACCATGTGTTCGAAAAGTAGGCAACAAATACCGTATGTATTATAGCATTGTGGTTGACAACCCGATAATTGGAACTAGCTTTGATAACTCTTGGTCAGAAAGAGCCTTTATTGGTTTGGCCGAAACCGATGATTTAGCATCCAATGTTTGGGTAGACAAAGGAATGGTAGTTTGTTCAGAACCTGATGGGCTAAAGCCGTATTCCTTTACAGGTACTCGAAATTGGGAAGATGCTTATTTCAAATTCAATGCTATTGACCCGAGTTTTATAGAAACACCTTCTGGAGAGCAGTATTTAATTTATGGTTCTTGGCATTCAGGAATTGCCGCTATTAAACTAAATCCAACTACAGGAAAGCCAGATCAATTGAAAACATTAAGCGATTATGGAACCCGCATTGCTACACGTAGTGCGACCGGTCGTTGGCAAGCGTCAGAAGGTCCAGAGATTATTTACAACGATGTTACTGGTTATTACTATTTATTTTTAGCCTATGATGGTTTGGATGTTCCCTACAACACTAGAGTTTGTCGCTCCAAAGATATTATGGGACCTTACGTTGGAATTAATGGAGCCAATGTTACGGCTGGAGCCGATTGCTGGCCGATGCTGACACATCCTTACGGTTTCAATAATCATACGGGCTGGGTTGGAATTTCGCATTGTGCCGTTTTCCAAAACCCAGATACAAAACAATGGTATTATGCTTCACAAGCACGTTTACCCGAAGGTGTTGCAGGAATCAATGTTTCCAATGCTATAATGATGGGACATGTTCGCGAAATCCAATGGACGGAAGATGGATGGCCAGTAATTGCTCCCGAACGTTATGCTGGCGTTCCCGTTACTACCATTACCGAGGCTTCTTTTATTGGAACATGGGAACAAATTACCATAAATTACCAATACAAAGTCATTCAAAAATCGTCAACTATCTATTTGACCGCCGACAAAAAAGTAAGTGGCGGTGCAACCGGGACTTGGTCGTATGACAGCACCAACAAAACATTGACCGTAAACGGAGTAAAATGCAAAGTAAGCGATGCTTGGGATTGGGAAAGTGCCACTCGCAAAGTAACACTAACCTATTCTGGACTTACAGGAGCCGGCGTACCAGTGTGGGGCAAAAAAATAAATTAATCTTTTAGACAATCAAAACCCTTTTTTAATGTTTAAAAAAGGGTTTTGATTTTAAGCAAATTTCAATTTAAAGAAAATGAAAAACACCATCATAACGGTATCGCTTTTGGCACTTGTTTCGTCTTCCAAAACAATGGCTCAGGATGCTGTTTCGGCTTCAGCCAAAGGCAAAAAACCGAATCCAACAACACTAATCAACAACCCGATCATCAAAGACAAATACACTGGTGATCCAGCCGCTTTGGTTTACAAAGACAAAGTCTATCTCTATGCTGGGCATGATGAAGCGCCAAATGATTTTAATTTTTATAAAATGAACGAATGGTTGGTCTATTCCACCTCGGATATGGTGCATTGGCAAGAGCATCCAGTTCCGTTGAAAGTGACTGACTTTGCTTGGGCAAAAGCCGATGCTTGGGCAGCACAAGTTATTGAGCGTAATGGAAAATTTTACTGGTATATTACTGTTGAACACGAAACTATTAATGGAAAAGCCATTGGTGTTGCGGTTTCAGACAGTCCAACGGGACCTTTCAAAGATGCACTCGGAAAAGCACTTGTTACAAATGACATGACAACCCAAACCAATATTAGCTGGGACGATATTGATCCAACGGTACTAATAAATGATGATGGACAGGCTTATTTATTTTGGGGTAATACGGTTTGCCACTATGCCAAATTAAAAGCCAACATGACAGAACTCGATGGTCCAATTCAAACTATCACTTTACCCAATTACACCGAAGCACCTTGGATACACAAACACAATAATTGGTATTACTTATCGTATGCCTATCAGTTTCCTGAGAAAATTGCCTATGCCATGAGTAAATCCATCAACGGGCCTTGGGAATACAAAGGCATTTTGAACGAACTCGCAGGAAATTCCAACACCAATCATCAGGCGATTATTGATTTCAAGGGAAAATCGTATTTCATATACCACAATGGCGCAACCCAACCCAATGGTGGCAGTTTTAGAAGATCGGTTTGTGTAGATCGCTTGTATTACAATAAGGACGGCAGCATGAAAAGAGTGATTATGACAACGGAGGGGATAACTAAGTAGGCAGATTTCAGTAGGCCGTCACAGAATCGGAATTACATTAACTGTATTAATAAAAAAAGCCAAACTCACATTTTCTTAAATGACTTATATGGTTTAAAACAAATAAACATGAAATTACACAAACAAATACAACTGCTGTTTTCCCTCTTACTTGTACTATTGGGGACAACCTCATTTGCTCAAGACATTACCGTTCATGACCCCGTAATGATCAAGCAAAAAGACACTTATTATTTATACTGTACCGGAAAAGGCATCAGTGCATTCAGTTCGAAAGATTTAAAAAATTGGAATCCGGAACCTCAAATATTCAAAGAAAAACCAGTTTGGGTGGATGTAGTTGTTCCCAATTTTGACAATCACATTTGGGCACCGGACATTTCTTTTCACAACAACACCTACTATCTGTATTATTCCGTTTCCGCTTTCGCAAAAAATACTTCGGCGATTGGGGTGACAAACAATACTACTTTGGATCCAAAAGACCCTGCTTACAAATGGGTCGATCAGGGAATTGTTATCCAATCTATTCCCAACCGAGACCTTTGGAATGCCATCGATCCGAATTTGACATTCGACGAAAACAATACGCCTTGGTTGGCTTTCGGTTCTTTTTGGGAAGGTTTGAAAATGGTAAAACTGAATCCTGATTTAAAATCTATCGCACAACCACAGGAATGGCATACGATTGCCAAACGCAAAAGAACATTCGAACTAGCCGATGCCGATCCAGGAGATGGCGCACTCGAAGCTCCTTTTGTATTTAAGAAAAATGACTATTACTACTTATTTCTGTCATGGGATCTATGTTGCCGAGGAGAAAAAAGTACCTACAAAGTAGTCGTTGGAAGATCCAAAACAATTACTGGCCCTTACGTTGACAAAGACGGAAAATTATTAACCGAAGGTGGCGGAACCTTATTAATTCAAGGAGACAAAAACTGGTTCGGAGCTGGACACAACAGCACCTACACTTTTGATGGTAAAGATTATATTGTTTTTCACGCTTATGATGCCAAACAAAACGGAAGGCCAATACTACAAGTAAAACAATTACAATGGGATGCTAATTTATGGCCAATACTTTGAGGAAGATACTAAGTGGCTATCCCGATAGCTATCGGGACTAAGTCAAAAAAAATTATTCTCATGTTAAAATTATCTACATAGTCTAAGAAATTTAGCGTTTTAAATTCTTGGTGCATTTAAAATTATTTTAAAATGTATTTTATACACTTATTTTATTTATCTTGCACATTGCTAATAAAAACCGTTTATGAAAATTTTTAATCTAAAAACCAACGCATTGCTTCTGATTGCTTCATTTTCACTTTCAAGCACAATGAATGCTCAGAATACAGCAACCAAAAATGCAGAATATCCCATTACACCCGTTAACATTAAAAATGTAAAACTAACAGATGCCTTTTGGTTACCCATCATCAAAAAGGTTCAGGAAAAAACCATAGAATACGCCATTCATAAATGTGAAGAAGAAGGACGTCTGGACAATTTCCTGATTGCAGGCGGTAAAATGAAAGGCGAAGTAAAAGGACAAATGCCTTTTGACGATACTGATGTATACAAAATTATAGAAGGCGCTTCGAATACCTTGATAAGTGAACCCAACCCAGAACTGGAAAAGTTATTGGACTCCCTCATTGGCATTATCAAAATTGGTCAGGAAAAAGACGGTTATTTAACCACTTGGAGAACCATAAATCCAGCCAAACCACCAGCACCGTGGGTACCTGTTATTGAAGGAAAGCGTTGGAAATCCCTCCAAATCAGCCATGAACTGTACAACCCTGGCCATATGATAGAAGCTGCAGTAGTACATTATGAAGCAACCGGAAAAAGGAACTTCTTGGACATCGCCATCAAAACTGCCGATATGTTAGTGCGTACATTTGGAAATAATCCAGATCAGATTCACGGCGTTCCAGGTCATCAAATTGTAGAAACTGGTTTGGTAAATCTCTATCGAATTACCAACAACAAATCCTATTTGAATTTGGCCAAATACTTTCTGGACAACAGAGGAAATCCAAAAAACCATAAATTATACGGTGCTTATGCACAAGACGACATTCCAGTTATCCAACAAAAAGAAGCGGTTGGCCATGCCGTGAGAGCCGTTTACATGTATGCAGGAATGACTGATATTGCCGCAATATACAACGATCAAAACTATCTGAATGCGGTGAATGATTTATGGACAAACATGGTCAACAAAAAAATGTACATCACGGGCGGTATTGGCGCCATACATGACGGAGAAGCCTTTGGAAAAAACTATGAATTACCCAACCTAACAGCTTACAACGAAACTTGCGCCGCCATTGGCGACGTATATTGGAACCATCGATTGCACAACATGACCGGAAATTCAGATTATTTTGATGTAATTGAACGCTCTTTATACAACGGTTTAATCTCCGGAATTTCATTAGACGGAAAACAATTTTTCTATCCAAATGCACTTGAATCAGATGGAATACACAAAAACAACAGAGGTTCTTGCACCCGTCAATCGTGGTTTGATTGTTCCTGTTGCCCAACCAATTTGATTCGTTTTATTCCTTCAATTCCGGGATTGATTTATTCTACTAGCAAAAACGTTCTTTATGTGAATTTATACGCTTCGAATACTGCAAAAATCACATTGGACAAAACCGAATTAGAAATCACACAACAAACCAATTATCCATGGGATGGTACAGTGACATTAACTGTTTCTCCAAAAAAAGAAAATGAATTTACTATCAAATTAAGAATTCCGAGTTGGGCCAGAAACCAAGTTTTGCCGGGAGATTTATACAGTTATAAATCAGCTTCGGCAATTGTGACCTCAGTAACTGTTAACGGCATTCCTTTCATTTACAAAAGCAATGACGGATACATTAGCATTACTCGAAAATGGAAAAAAGGTGATATCCTAAACCTAAATTTCCCAATGGAAGTAAAAGAAGTCGTAACCAACACCAAAGTAGAAGGCAACATCGGGAAAGTAGCATTAGAATACGGCCCAATTGTGTATGCTATTGAGGAAATAGACAATCCAACCAACTTTGACAAAATCACTATCGATGCTAATGACACTTTCAAAGTTGTCAAAGAAAATAACCTTTTGGAAGGCGTAAATACTATCCAAACTGATAAATTAAAAGCCATCCCATATTATTCCTGGTCGAATAGAGGCATTGGAAAAATGAAAGTTTGGATTGATTTAAAAAAATAAATTAAGATGCTAAGATTCTAAATTACTGAGAGTCTAGTTTTTGAACTAAATAAAAAAATAAAAGGAAACATGAAACCGAATTTAATCACCAAAATAACCCTTTGCGGCCTTTTGCTAAATGGAATATATTCCCAAGCGCAAACAACTCTTGAAGTCAATACCACTAAAACCATTACCAAAATTCAGCCAACAATGTATGGTATCTTTTTTGAAGACATCAATTTTGCTGCCGATGGTGGTTTGTATGCCGAAATGGTAAAAAACCGTTCATTCGAATTTGACGATCCTTTGATGGGTTGGAAACAGCCAAAAAGTGACAAACATAATTACAATACCGAATCTGGAATCGCAGTTCCTGTTCAATTTTCGAAAAAAGGAACCAATCATAATTATTGCCGAATTACGGTAAAAGATGCTAAAGGCTATGAAATCATCAATGAAGGTTTCAGAGGAATGGGAATTAAAAGCGGAGCAAAATACAATTTGACTCTAAAAGCATCCAAAGAAGCTGGAAACATTTCGAAGATCATTATTCAATTCATTGGAAAAGATGATAAAATTTTAGGCGAAACGAGTGTTGTTCCTACAACTTCGGAATGGAAAGAATATACCGCACAGCTTATTCCAACAGCTACTGAAGCGAAAGCAAAATTGCGTTTTACTTTTGAAGGAACTGGAACTATCGATTTGGACATGATTTCTTTATTCCCAGAAGACACTTGGAATAACAGAAAAAATGGTCTTCGCAAAGATTTAGTTCAACTACTTTATGACATGAAACCAGGTTTCTTGCGTTTCCCAGGCGGTTGTATAGTTGAGGGAAGAACTCTTGTAGAACGTTACCAATGGAAGAAAACTGTTGGACAAGTTGACAATAGAGAAATCTTAGTTAACCGTTGGAATACTGAATTTGCACACAAACCAGCACCTGATTATTTTCAATCTTTCGGACTGGGATTTTTTGAATATTTCCAATTATCCGAAGATATTGGAGCTTCTCCCCTGCCAATTTTAAGCTGTGGTATGGCCTGTCAGTTCAATACTGGAGAATTAGTACCTATGGATCAACTGGATCCTTATGTGCAGGACGCGATTGATTTAATTGAATTTGCCAATGGTGGAATTGATACTCCATGGGGAAAAGTACGTGCCGATATGGGTCACCCAAAACCATTTAACCTGAAATTTATTGGAGTAGGAAACGAACAATGGGGAACAGATTATATCGAGCGTTATAAAGTATTCGAAAAAGCAATCAAATCGAAACACCCGGAAATCACGATTGTTTCAGGCAGCGGACCATTTCCGGAAGGAGATTATTTTGAGTATGCACAATCGGAACTTAAAAAATTGAATGCCGAAATCATAGATGAGCATTATTATAAAGATCCAAAATGGTTTAGAGAAAACGCAACTCGTTACGATAATTACGATCGTAAAGGACCAAAAATTTTCGCTGGAGAATATGCAGCACAAACAGTAGCCATTGCAAGTCCTGACAACAAAAACAGTTGGGAATGTGCTTTTTCTGAAGCCGCTTTTATGACTGGAATGGAACGTAACGCTGAAGTAGTTCATCTTACTTCGTATGCTCCTTTATTTGCTCACGAAGAAGGTTGGCAATGGACACCGGATATGATTTGGTTCAATAATTTAGAATCCTTTGGTACACCAAATTATTATGTGCAAAAATTATTTGCCAACAATAAAGGAACCGATTTATTATCGATAACCAAAGATGGAAAAGCAGTTACTGGCCAAAACGATTTGTTCGCATCGGCGGTGAAAGATGCTACTACCAAAGAAGTTATTGTGAAAGTGGTCAACACTTCTGCGAAAGCGCAAGACATTACAATTGATTTAAAAGGAAGCAAATTTCAACCAAAAGGAACAGCTATTACACTGAAGAGCCCAAAACTGGAAGACGAAAATTCATTTGCTTCGCCTAAAAAAATAAGTCCAACAGAAAGCGAATATATCTTGAAAAGCGAGAAAGCATCATTGAACCTTCCTGCCTATTCTGTGACTGTTTTGAAGTTAAAAATGAAATAAAAATATCGAAATAAATGTTTAAATAACATTTATTTTATTCGTTATTACGCAAACCCTTGTAAAACTGAGGTTTGAAGAGGATTACAATGCAAAATATATTAAGTGTTTTTTATACACTTATTAAATAATTATCTATATATTTGTACATCTTAAAAAAGATTTGTGATGAAAAATTATGTAATAGGATTAGATTATGGCTCAGATTCTGTTCGTGCAGTATTGATAGACACTGAAAATGGACAGGAGTTAGCGTCAAGCGTTTGTGACTACAAGCGCTGGAAAAATAAAGAATATTGTAATGCGGCTATAAATCAGTTTCGCCAACATCCTTTGGATCATATCGAAGGGTTGGAAACTACCATAAAATATGTAGTCGAAAATAGTAAAGTAGACCCTTCGCTTATTCGAAGCATTTGCATCGACACTACAGGATCGTCACCAGTACCGGTTGCCGAAGATGGAACTCCATTGGCACTGACCAAAGGTTTTGAACATAATCCCAATGCCATGATGGTTTTATGGAAAGATCACACAGCTATAAATGAAGCCAACGAAATCAATGAATTGGCGGCCAACTGGGGAGGAGAAAATTTCACTAAATATGAAGGGGGAATTTATTCATCTGAATGGTTTTGGGCCAAAATTCTTCACGTTGCCAGACAAGACGAAGCTGTAAAAAAAGCAGCCTATACATGGATGGAACATTGCGATTTGATGACCTATTTGTTAATTGACAATAAAGACTTAAAATCGTTTAAAAGAAGCCGTTGCGCCGCGGGTCACAAAGCGATGTGGCACGAAGACTGGAACGGGTTGCCTCCAGAGGAATTTTTAGAAAAATTAGATCCGTATTTGGCTTCGCTACGCGGAAGATTATACGATGAAACTTATACTTCTGATTTGGTTGCAGGTCATTTAAACCAAGAATGGGCTACCAGATTGGGGCTTTCAACAAACACTGTTATTGCAGTAGGAACTTTCGATGCACATTCAGGAGCTGTGGGAGCCAAAATAGACGAACACACTTTGGTTCGCGTTATGGGAACCTCAACTTGTGATATTATTGTGGATACCAAAGAATCCATTGGAACAAAAACAGTTCGCGGAATCTGCGGTCAAGTAGATGGCTCTGTAATTCCAGGCTATATCGGATTAGAAGCGGGACAATCTGCTTTTGGCGATTTGTTAGCTTGGTACAAAGAATTATTATTATGGCCAACCGAAAATTTATTGGCCACCTCTACCCTTTTGACAGACGAACAAAAAGAACAATTGAAAGCAGAAATCAGCGACAATTTGATCATACAATTAACTTCAGAAGCAGAAAGAATTCCTTTATCAGAAAGTGTTCCAGTAGCATTGGACTGGATTAATGGGCGACGAACTCCAGATGCGAATCAAGAACTTAAAAGTGCCATTGCAAATCTATCTTTAGGAACAAAAGCACCGCACGTATTCAAATCATTGGTAAATGCCATTTGTTTTGGTTCTAAAAAAATTGTAGATCGCTTTGAAGAAGAAGGCGTTCGCATTGACACCGTAATCGGTATTGGTGGTGTGGCTCGTAAATCGCCATTCATCATGCAAACATTAGCTAATGTATTGAACAAACCCATCAAAGTAGCTTTGTCAGATCAGGCACCTGCATTGGGAGCCGCAATTTATGCTGCCGTTGCTGCTGGAATTTATCCAAATGTAATTGAAGCGGCTCAAAAAATGGGAAGCCCTTTTGAAAGTGAATATGCTCCGCAACTCGACAAAGTAGCCGCTTACAACAAATTGCTTTTGGCGTACGATCAATTAAGTGCTTTCGCCGATCCATCCATCAAAAAACAACAACATGAGCTCTATATATAAAGATTTAAAGCAAGAATGCTACGAAGCGAATATGCAGTTGAATGCATTGAATTTGGTAGTTTACACTTTTGGAAACGTCAGTGCCGTTGATCGCAAAAATGGAGTTTTTGCCATTAAACCGAGCGGAGTTCCTTATGAAGATCTAAAACCGGAAGACATTGTTATTGTCGATTTTGACAACAACATTATCGAAGGCGATATGCGTCCTTCTTCGGATACCAAAACACATGCTTATTTATATAAAAACTGGCCAAACATTGGTGGTGTGGCACATACTCACGCGACCTATTCAGTGGCTTGGGCACAATCACAACAAGACATTCCAATTTTTGGAACCACTCATGCCGATCACTTAACGTCTGACATCCCCTGTGCAGCCCCAATGGCCGATTCACTTATCGAAGGAAACTACGAACACAACACCGGAATTCAGATTTTGGATTGTTTCAAAGAAAAAAAACTTTCCTACGAAGAAGTCGAAATGGTATTGATAGGCAATCACGGGCCATTTACCTGGGGCAAAAACGCAGCCAAAGCAGTTTACAACAGTAAAGTACTTGAAGTTGTAGCCGAAATGGCCTATCTGACTTTACAAATTAACCCTAATGCACCTAGATTGAAAGATTCTTTAATCAAAAAGCATTACGAACGCAAACATGGAAAAGATTCGTATTACGGGCAATAATTTTAGTTTAAGGTTTCTTTAGTTTAAAGTTGTTTAAACTAAAACGAAACTTTAAACAATTTTAAACTTTAAACAATTTTAAAAAAATATTATAATGATAGATATATCTCAAAAAGAAATTTGGTTTGTAGTAGGAAGCCAAGAATTATACGGTGAAGAAACGCTAAGAAAAGTAGCCGAACATTCGCAAATAATAGCGAAAGGATTGGATGCCTCTTGGAAATTACCAGTGAAATTGGTATACAAAGATGTGGTAAAATCTCCAGCGCAAATAATGAATGTATGTTTGGAAGCAAATTCCAATAAAAACTGTATTGGAATCGTGGCTTGGATGCACACGTTCTCGCCAGCGAAAATGTGGATTGGCGGTTTAAGTATTTTGAACAAACCATTGTGCCATTTGCACACACAATTCAATGCTGAAATTCCTTGGGCTTCAATCGACATGGATTTCATGAACTTGAACCAATCAGCTCATGGCGACAGAGAATTTGGTTTTATCATGTCCAGAATGCGTAAAAAACGCAAAGTGATTGTAGGACACTGGGAAGACGAACGCGTTCAAACCAAAATAGGAAACTGGACAAGAGTGGCTCTAGGATGGAATGAACTTCAAAATCTAAAAGTAGCTCGTATTGGTGATAATATGCGAGAAGTTGCCGTTACCGAAGGAGACAAAGTAGAAGCACAAATTCGTTTTGGAGTTTCTGTAAACGGATATGATTCATCGGATGTGACTAAACATATCGAGAAAGTAACCGACAAACAACTGGCTGATTTATTGGCAATTTACGAAGCTTCTTATAACTTAACTCCATCTCTTTTAGAAGGCGGAGCACAAAGACAATCTTTGGCGGATGCGGCAAAAATCGAATTGGGATTGAGAGCTTTCTTAGAAGAAGGAGGTTTTGGAGCATTTACAGACACTTTTGAAAACTTAGGCGCTTGGAAACAACTGCCTGGAATTGCAACACAGCGCTTAATGGCCGATGGTTACGGTTTTGGTGGTGAAGGGGATTGGAAAACGGCCGCAATGGTTAGAGCATTGAAAGTAATGAATGTGGGACTTGAAGGAGGAACTTCATTCATGGAAGATTATACGTACCACTTCACACCTCAAAAATCATACGTTTTGGGATCGCACATGCTTGAAATTTGTCCATCTATAGCTGATGGAAAACCATCATGCGAAGTACATCCATTAGGAATTGGCGGTAAAGAAGATCCTGCTCGTTTGGTGTTTAACTCCCCTGCTGGCGATGCCATTAACGTATCTCTTGTGGATATGGGAACTCGTTTTAGATTAATCGTAAACGAAGTTACTGCGGTAAAACCAATGGCTGAATTGCCAAAACTTCCGGTGGCGCGTGTATTGTGGGATTGCAAACCAAATCTTGATGTAGCCGCTACTGCGTGGATCCTTGCTGGCGGTGCACACCATACAGTTTACAGCCAAGCGGTGACTACTGAATTTATGGAAGATTTTGCCGATATCGCTGGTATAGAATTATTAGTAATCGATGCAGATACGACCATCCGCAATTTCAAAGATACTATCAATGCTAATGAAGCTTATTTTCATTTGTTTCAGCATGGTTTGTAATAACTAAAAGCTGGCTTGTTTTGTAAAAGCTCTGATGTAGTTTTTTCGAGTAGTCTATGTCATTTCGACGAAGGAGAAATCACACTTGTGACTCACGTAATGTGATTCCTCGTGCCTCGGAATGACAAACTGTGAGGATTTATAAGAATCCGATACTCAAAGAGACAACCTTGACACTAGATCCTTTAACTAAATATGTTGATATTGCTTCGCTTGAGTGATGGCAGTGGAGTTCTTTTTTATTTATCAATTGCCTCGGGTTTAAACCCGAGGCAATTGATAAATAAAAAAAGCGGGGACGTACAGCACGACCCTTAGTTTTTACGAAGGGACACGCCCAAAAAATAATTTTGTTTATAGAATTAAAAAAATAAAAATATATGAATCTAGTAAAACGTTGTATTTATGGAATTTCCATTTTAAGTTTAGCAAGTATGAATGTACAGTGTAAAGGAGAGAAAAAAGCAGAGGCAGGAGAAGAAACTGCCATAGAAGCTAACGCTACAGATTCAGTATCTATAGCAAAATCGGTATATGGAAAAACCGACAAAGGGGTGCAAATAGACCAATACACGCTGAAAAACCACAAAGGCATGGAAGTAAATATCATTACTTATGGCGGTATTATTTCTTCTTTGAAAGTGCCAAACAAAGCGGGTAAATCCGAAGAGGTGGTGATTGGTTTTAATTCATTGGAACAATACCAAAAAGCCAATCCTTATTTTGGCGCCCTTATCGGAAGATACGGAAACCGTATTGCGAAAGGTAAATTTACTTTAGACGGAAAACAATATTCATTGGCTATCAACAACGAGCCAAATGCTTTGCACGGAGGACCGGAAGGTTTCCACAGAGTGGTTTGGACTGCCGAGGAAGCTAAAGGCGGAGACTCAGCTTCTCTAAAATTGAAGTATGTAGCCAAAGACATGGAAGAAGGTTATCCTGGAAACTTGACGGTTTATGTTACTTACACTTTGAAAAAAGACAATGCATTGGACGTGTTGTATGAAGCTACTACCGATAAGAAAACGGTGGTGAACTTAACACAGCATTCGTATTTCAATCTGTCATCTGATTTCTCTAAACCAATTTTGGATCACGAAATCACTATTGATGCAGACAAATTGGTTCCTGTAGATGCAACGCTTATCCCAACAGGTCAATTGACGGATGTAACCAATACTCCATTCGATTTTAGAAAACCTAAATTGGTTGGAAAAGAAATCAATACTAACGAAGATCAACTCAAAAAAGGACTAGGTTACGACCACTGCTGGGTGCTGAACAACCAAGGTAAAGGAGATCGTTTAGTAGCTTCAGCTTACCACGCAGGAAGCGGAAGACTATTGGAAGTATATACCGATCAACCGGGAATTCAGTTCTACTCCGGTAACTTCCTAGACGGGACTTTACCAATGAGAAACGGCGGAGCTTATGCCCATAGAACTGGTTTTTGTCTGGAAACACAACATTACCCAGATTCACCCAATCAAAAAGATTTCCCTACGACCGTTTTAAGTCCAGGAGAAAATTATAAAACAAAAACAACTTTTAAATTTTCGGTTAAGTAATTTAAAATACTAGCTATCATATAATTTGGTTATTTGTTGAATATCTAGTTTAGAAGCTGACAAATGTTGGTTTTAAGTTCCTCGGGAGGATATGCTTCCGAGGTTTTTTTTAATAATCAACATTAGAAAAATATATTTTATTAAGTTAAAATTGAAAACTACCGATTTCACAATTTGTTAAAAAAAAGCTCAAACCGTATAAACGATTTGAGCCATTTCATTAATAAGAAATTATTGTTTATCTCTTAATAATTTTTTGTTGGTGTTCTAGTCCATTTTCAAAATGAATCTTAACAAAGTAAATACCATCGCTTAAATTACTTAAATCAATAGTGTTGTTTATTGTTTTTCCAGTTTGAACAATACTTCCGTTCATTCCAAAAATTTGATAATCCAAAGCAGTAGAACTTGAACTGATTTGCAATAAGCTACTCACTGGATTTGGATATAGTGAAACAGTTGTCATTTCAGCTGTAACCTCTTCTTTAAGTCCCAATTTAGCAGTACTAGCTCCCCAAGTATAAGAATATCCATTTGTTTTGTTCAATAAATCAGCTGTTTGATTAGCTGTGCCACTAGAGCCATTATTGAAAATCAAATTAAGGGATGTTGGTCCTGTAATAGTATGCTTATAGAAACCATTAACATCTGCAACCATAGTCACTCCTGGCCAAGTTGTATTCGCCACACTTCCGGCTGGAACTGCATTCCAATAGTGCACTTTTGGCACTACTGTCCATGTAGTTGGTGGTTTGAAATAAACCGTTAAAGTAGGAATGGCAACAAAAGTATAAACCTCTGTTTTTATAGCAGATAATGTTCCAGCGGTGTTTTTTACAAATGCTTTTACAGTAGTATTGGCAGTAATTGAAAGTGTTTTTGTTCCAACAGCTGATGGCGAAGAAACAGTAGGAGTTGTACCGTTTAAAGTATAATAAATCGTCGAAGTATTAACATTAGCAGTTAAAACTACATTTACTGCTGTTCCTGTAGAAAATGTTCCCCCTGCTGACAATATTGTCAAATTAGGTGCAATTATAGGACATCTATTCGCTGGCTCCGCACTCAGCCACGCGGCATCATAATATTTAGTTCCGGCTGTCGCAGTTAAATCAGCAGTTTTTAAAGTACCGTCATTAAAAATTATGTTAGAAGCACTAACTGTAGATGGAAAAGTAAATTTATACCAATCTCCACAATCTTGTGTCATGGCTACTCCTGGCCAAGCCACTACAGGAGTTGTACCTGTGGTTCCCCAATAATAAATTTTAACAGCAGAATTCCAAGTTGTTGGCTTTTTAAAATAAACCGTAAATGTTGTTGGCGTTGTAAAAGTATAGGTCTCTGTTTTTACTGCAGATAAAGTACCAACTGTATTTTTTACAAATGCTTTCAGTGTAGTATTAGTCGTTATTGGAAGTGTCTTTGTTCCAACAGCAGATGCTGAAGATGTAGTAGGAGTTGTTCCATCCAACGTGTAATAAATAGTTGAAGTATTTACATTGGCAGTCAAAACCACACTTACTGTAGCTCCTGTTGTAAAGTTTCCTCCTACTGGTGAAATTGTTAAATCAGGCGCAACAACAGGACATCTATTGGCTGGTTCTCCACTCAACCATGCGCTATCATAATATTTAATTCCAGCAGTTGCTGTTAAATCAGCAGTTTTTAATGTTCCATCGTTAAACAACAAATTACTAGCACTTACTGTAGAAGGAAAAGTATATTTATACCAATCGCCACAATCTTTTGTCATGGCAATTCCTGGCCAAGCCACTACTGGAGCTGTTCCTGTAGGAGTCCAATAATAAACATTAATTGTTGAACCCCATGTTGTTGGTTTTTTAAAATAAACTGTAAATGTTGGAATTGTTGCAAATGTATAAGTCTCTGTATAAACTGTAGAACTTACATTGGCAGTATTTTTTACAAATGCTTTCAAAGTAGTATTGGTAGTAATAGAAAACGTTTTTGTTCCAACAGCAGAAGCTGATGCAGTAGTCGGAGTTGTACCATCCAAAGTATAATATATTGTAGATGCGGCATTATTAGCCGTTAATACTGTACTTACGGTTGTTCCTGTAGCAAATGTGCCCCCGGGCTGAGAAATTGTCAAACTTGGAACATCAACCACAGTTCCTTTATCCCAGATTGCAAAACCAGTTCCTGATAATTTCAAAATCCAACCCGTTCCAGACGGTGACCAATTATCAGAACCCAATTTCATAGCTACTTTATCATCAATAATGGCCGCATACAAATTATTTGTGGCAGCAACTATATTCAAATTTGAAGTACTGCTTAAGCCATTATCTTTTCGTATTTTAATCATTGCATCTATTTCGTTTTTGATACCCCAATTAAAATAATGTGGCCACCAAACCATTGGCGTACCAGGATGTGTCAGTAAATAAGCATATCCTTTTAATACTTGATCTCCAGGAAAAATCCATAAATCTTGCCCATAAGGTTTTGGACCTGTATCATGGTTATCTAACATAGTCACAGCATTTGAAGGCCATACCCCTATTAGTCCTGAAGCTTTACCAGAACCATCTTTTAGGTAACTCAAATTGTTATCCTTAAATGCATTTTGCAAAGCGCTTTTGGTAGCAAAATCAAAAGCAGTAGAAGATGCTGTTGCAGTACCGCCCTTAGTATAATCCATCCATTTTACAATTCGGCTTCTATCTCCCTCTAATAATTCTCCAACAGAAAAATACGGATTGGTTGCATCATTGTATTCTTTGATATATTTTCCATCATATCCATGCACAAAATCATAACGCCAACCATCAAAACCGATATCATTTTTCAACCAATTCATCCATGTTTTGATTCCATCTCGTACCAATGAGTTGGAATGATCTAAATCTCTAGCCGCAGCAAAAGAACCTGATTCTCCCGGAGATTTCAAACCAGCTGCTACAGGGTCATAATCCGGTGCACCTGTTCCCTTTTGTCCAGATGAACTAATATTAGAAGTATTGCAGATAGACCAAGTTTCAGTAGGTGTATTCCAGGATGGTGTAGAAAAATCATACCAACCAAGTGTACCTCCACGATGATTGATTACAATATCCGCAATCACTTTGATATTTTTTGAATGCAAATCAGCTATCAAAGACACTAATTGGGCTTGAGTACCTTGCGCATTATTCAAATCATACCATACAGTAGGAATATAGCCCATACCTCCAGTAGATTTACTGGGTGGTGGAAGCCAAATAGCATCAAAACCAGCGGCTTGCAAAGTAGACGAGTTACTTTTGACAACATCATACCATTTGGTTGTTGACACATCAGTAGTCCAGTGAAAACCCTGGATCATTACCTCTTTCCCAGTTGCTTTTGCTTGTGAAAAAACAATAAAATGGAAAAGAAAAAAGAATAACATCGAAAAATAATGTTTTAATTTCATAAAGTTAATTTTAGTTTAATTTGGGTTAATATTGTATGAAATTAATAATAAAAATCATAATTTTTTAAATATTTAATTTTAATTCATCGCTATTTTTACACTAATGAACACTCAAACGTTGTAGTAACTACTATTGTTAACAAATAGTTAAATCAACAAACAATAGAATGAATATCAATTACTTAAAAAAAACAAATAGTAAGACTCATTTAAAACAAAAAAGGACCAAAACTTATCACAGTTTTGATCCTTAATGGATATAAATCTAATCTCTATTTTTCAAAAACTTCTTATAATACTGTCTTTGATCTATTAAAGATTTTTAAAAAAACATTCTTTTTAATAACTGCAAAACTTCTTTAAAAATGACCTCGAAATACAACACAATCACCAATTTTTACAATTTCACAGAACAACAAATTGCATATTGCATTTCCAATCTGAAATCAAAACTGAACATCTAAATTATTATAGAAATTCCTTAATTTCAATATTACCGTATCAAAGAAAAATGCGCCTTAAATGTTTTGTTTTCCGTTTGTTCAGTAAAATCAACTGTAAACCAATAATCGGTAGCAGGCAAAGGCTGTCCAATATAAGTACCATCCCAGCCTTCCCCAGTTGGACTAATTTGTTTTATGAGTTTACCATATCGATCAAAAATATAAATAATTGATTTTGGCTGCCCTTCTAATCCTTCAACATTCCAAGAATCATTCTGTCCATCCCCGTTTGGCGAGAAAAATTTAGGATAACCTATTACAAAAAAGTTTTGAGTTAAATTGGTACATCCATTTTCATCTCCAACTGTTACTGTATGTGGACCAGCTTTTAAATAATCAAACACATTCGAAGATTGAAAAGAACCGCCATCTAATTGATATTCGAAAACAGCATTCCCTCCGGTAACAATAACCTCAACTGTTGCATTATCAGAAAAAGCCATTGTTTGATTAGTTGTAATAGCCAATCCTGGAAAAGAAGCAATCACTTTTGCTGTTTCAGATGTTGCATCACAACCAGTGATATTATTAGTCGCTTGCACCTTATAATCCCCAGATTGAGCAGCTGCAAAAGTGCTAGAAGATGCTCCACTAATAGGTAATGAATTGAAATACCATTGAAAATTATACTTAGACGCATTTAATCCTGAATCCAATATATATGTTTTATAGGCAATTCCAGTCGCTTGTTCAACGCAAATCACACCATCTTCAAGTATTGGTCTTGGAGAGGGATTCACATTTACAATAATATCCAAAGGATTACCAATACATCCATTAAGACTAGGTTTTATTGTATATACTACATTCCCTTGAGAATTCCCTGTAGCTTCTAAAATTTGATTTATTACATTACCCGTACCATCGATTGCACCAGTAACTCCAACCTGAGCAACAGTCCAATCAAAAGTAGTTCCTGCAATAGTTGGAGACAAGGTAATATTAGTACTATACCCACTACAAATTGTTCCTGGAGGTGTTCCCAAAACTTCAGGCAGAGGATTAACCGATATTACAACAGTAATAGGCGTACCCAGACAGCCATTAACTGAAGGTGTTATAACATAATCTACCGTTCCTGGCACAAAACCTGCATTGGAAAGCAGTTGTATTATTTCATTACCACTTCCAGCAGTAGCTCCTGTAACTCCAGTAGCATTAGCAGTCCAAGAAAATGTAGTCCCCATTATTGCGCTAGTTAAATCAATACTTGTTGTTTCACCAGAACATAGTGATTTCTTTGCAGTGTTTTCTATAACATCGGGAACAGGACTTACATTTATTGTTATCATTTTTGGTAATCCCATACAACTTCCAACCATTGGCGTTACATTATATACAACTTGTCCCATGTTACTCCCAGTTGTCATAAGCGTTTGATTAATTACACTTCCACTGCTGGATGTTGCTCCTGTTACATTATTTTGAACTGCATTCCACGAAAATGTAGTCCCTGGAATTGTACTTAGCAATACTATGGCAGTACTATTTCCAGAACAAATTGCCGTTGACCCAGTAAAATCAGCAATCGGCAATGGGTTTATGCTTATTGTAGCATTACCCACCTGGGTTTGTGAACAACTCGTTACCGAATTCAACACACTTACCAAATCATAACTTGCAGTAGACGTTAAATTGCCCGTTGGCAATAAAGCTGTTCCTGCAGCATCCAAAACAATACTTTGATTTACTCCTGAATTTATAGTATACGTTA
>NZ_JAHWYN010000019.1 GCF_019351435.1 Flavobacterium taihuense | reverse complement strand
CTTAGCAAACAAGCGATTGAGAATAGAATTTCCTCTATTCAACAATCGCTTGTCTTTTAAATCTTCAAAATGTCTTGTCTGCATTTTTTTATCTCAAAGATAAAAAAAGTTGTGTCCAGACGGTAGCCTATATTTGGTTGCCTTTTTTGTTATTTTAAAATTGTGGTAAGCTCTTCTAAGCTTACTGTTTTCTGTTCTCCAGAAACTAAGTCTTTTAGACTATATTGATTGTCATTCATTTCCTCTTCGCCCACGATCACCACATAAGGGATAAATCGTTTATCGGCGTGTTGGAATTGTTTGGCTACTTTGGCATTATCAGGATATAATTCTACTTTTATTCCTGAGGCACGCAATTCTTTGATGGCTTTCATCGAATAGAAAGCTTCTTTCTCTCCGTAGTTGATAAACAAAGCTTTGGATGTAGAAGTTACCGCTTCCGGGAACAATCCTAACTCTTCGACCACCAAATAAATTCGGTCCAATCCAAAAGAGATTCCTACTCCACTCATATTTTTCAAACCAAAAATACCGGTCAAATCATCGTAGCGTCCACCCCCACCAATGGAACCCATTGCAACGGTTTTTGGAGCAGCTACTTCAAATATTGCTCCTGTATAATAATTCAGTCCTCTAGCCAATGTAACATCCAAATCTAAACTAGCGGTTGACAATCCTAAATTGATCACATTATCACAGATAAAACTAAGTTCTTCAACCCCTTTCATTCCTTCAGCTGACGAAGAAAGCAAAACAGACAGTTTCTCGATTTTCTCTGTGATTGTTCCTGTAAAATTGAATAACGGCTGTACTTTGATAATCGCTTCTTCTGAAATTCCTTTTTCGATCATTTCTTTCTTTACGCCGTCCTCACCTATTTTGTCGAGTTTGTCTAAAGCTACTGTAAAATCAATTAGTTTATCGGATGCGCCAATAACTTCGGCAATTCCGGAAAGTATTTTTCGGTTATTGATTTTAATCGTTACTCCTGCTAAACCTAATGCAGTAAAAACAGAATCGTACAATTGTACCAACTCTACTTCTTGCCACAGCGATTTAGATCCTACAACATCGGCATCACATTGAAAAAATTCTCTGAAACGCCCTTTCTGAGGTCGATCGGCACGCCAAACGGGTTGGATTTGGTATCTTTTGAACGGAAACTCGATTTCATTTTGGTGTTGCACTACATAACGTGCAAACGGAACGGTCAAATCATAACGCAAAGCTTTTTCCGAAATGCTTGATGTTAGTCGCGTACTGTCTTTGGCTTCCAGGTGAGTTGCATTGGCTTTTGCTAAAAAATCCCCCGAGTTTAGTATCTTAAAAATTAATCGGTCGCCCTCTTCTCCATATTTCCCCATTAAGGTTTCGGAATTTTCGAATGAAGGAGTTTCTATAGGTTGGAAACCAAATTTCTCGAAATTACTTTTTATGATTTGGATAATGTATTGTCTTTTTGCCACCTCAGCAGGTGAAAAATCTCTGGTTCCTTTTGGAATACTCGGTTTTGATGCCATTTTTTAATTTTAGATTTTAGATTTCAGATTTTAGATTTCAGATTCAAGTAAAACTTTCTTAATCGAAAACATAATCCTCTATATCACTCTGCAAATATCTTACTTTTAAAATAATTCCGTTTGAAAAATTTGTGATTTAATTTCAAAGCTCTTTAACACCGAAATGCCCTAGCCCAGATAGAAGCGGCATCCTTTTCCTTTTTTCTTTAAAAAGGAAAAGATAAAGCGGATAGCTGGAAATAGCTCCTGAAAAACATTTAAGCTAATTTCTCAAAAGGTATTTGTAACAAAAATTGTATTTTCGAGTCAAATGTTTATGATGCTAAAACTATTCAAAGAAAATATCCGAATCGCATTTGGTTCCATCCGAACTCAATTGTTGCGAACCATTTTGACGGTAATGATTATTGCCATCGGTATAACTGCCTTGGTTGCAATCCTAACTCTTGTTGCTGCACTGGAGAACACTTTGTCCTCCGATTTTGCTTCGATGGGAGCCAATACTTTCAACATTAATCAATACGAAAACACCTCTCGAAGACGCGGTGGCGGGGAACGCGAAATCATAAATCCTATTATTTCCTATCCCGAAGCTGTGGCTTTCAAGAATAAATACAATTACCCGCTTACGGAAACGTCTTTATCATTTACTGCGACCTCAATTGCTGAAGTAAAATATGAAGCCTTAAAAACTGATCCCGAAATAAGCGTTCTGGGTGTCGACGAACATTTTTTGACCAACTCGGGACTTGAAACCAGTTCAGGAAGAAATTTTACCAATTTTGACATTTCTAACAATACCTATACTTGTGTGGTAGGGTCGGATTTTGAAAAAGGGCTGCTGAAAGATGTCAATCCTATAGGCAAAATCATTTCGATTCGCGGTGCCAAATTCAAAGTTATTGGTGTGTTAAAAGAGAAAGGTTCCACCTTTGGGAACAGTCAGGATTTAAGGGTTTTGATTCCTATACAAGTGGCTCGTTCGCTATTTACAGCTCCAAATATCAACTATACGATGAGCGTTATGGTTGCCAAAAAAGAATTATTGGATCAGGCTATCGACAATGCGAACAGCACTATGCGCAGAGTCCGAAAACTAAGTCCTATAAAAGACAATAATTTTGCCATAGTACGAAGTGATGATTTGATTAACAGAATCATGAGCATCACCCAATATCTTGGGCTTGCAGCATGGCTTATCGGGATTATCACGATCCTAGGGTCGTCTATCGCCTTGATGAATATTATGATTTTTTCGGTAACCGAACGCACCCGAGAAATTGGGGTTCGAAAAGCTTTGGGAGCCAAAAAATCAACCATTGCCTTTCAGTTTTTTATAGAAACACTGCTTATTGGGCAAATAGGCGGTTTGGTCGGAATTATTTTTGGAATATTAATTGGGTTTGGGTTTGCGGCAGTGATGAACTTTGTTTTTGTAATTCCGTGGGGAGCGATTATAGCTGCTTTTGTGACTAGTTTTATAGTGGCATTAGTTTCCGGTTTATATCCCGCTATAAAATCGGCAAATCTGGATCCTATTGAGGCGCTGCGATATGAATAAGAAGGCAGAATTAAGATTGAAGGTGACAGATTAAAGAACGTAGAAAATAGATAGCAGGTTCCAAAAGACAGAATTGAGATTACAGAATTGCTAACAACTAACCTTCAAATAACAATATGAGATTTCAAGATTTATTGGCTTATAAAAAATCATTTGAATTAGGAATGTCAATTTTTAATATTTCGAAAGGTTTTCCGTCTGAAGAGAAATACTCATTAACAGACCAAATTAGGCGTTCTTCGAGAAGTGTTTCTGTAAACATTGCCGAGGCTACCCGAAAAAGAAGATACGTTAATCATTTTATTTCCAAACTCTCAGATAGTGATGCCGAAAATTCAGAAACCCAATCTTGGCTGGAATATTCTCTTGCCTGTGAATATATTAATCAAGAAACTTTTGACGGCTTAACTTCAAAGAGCCTTGAAGTTGGAAAACTATTAAATTATATGATGGCTAATCCTGATAAGTTTAATTGATAAAATCTGTTTCTTACCTTCCCAACTATCTAAAATCTGAATTCTGCCATCTCAATTCTGCGTTCTGCCATCTGAAACCTGCTACCTGAAACCTGCTCTCATCATTCTATCATTACCGTAAATATCCTTACGAAGTTCTATGTCTTTAAAATCCATTTCTTCAAGTAAATCAACCATTTCTTTCCCCAAATACTGATTGATTTCAAAATAAAGTTTCCCTGAGTCCGAAAGGTTTTTTTGAGCCAATTCGGCTATTTTTCTATAAAAAATTAAGGCATCATTATCTTCCACAAAAAGTGCCAAATGAGGTTCATTGTCCAAAACATTTTTCTTGATTTCTTCTTTTTCGAGATTCCTTACATACGGCGGATTCGAAACAATAATATCAAACTCTTGGCCTAAATCTAGTGTTTCAAGAATGTTTTGGGATATAAAAGTAACTTTTACTTCATTCAGAGCTGCATTTTTTTGGGCAGTTGCCAAAGCTTTCTCTGAAACATCAATTGCAAAAACTTCTGCATTCGGGAGATTCTTGGCCAACGAAATGGCAATGCATCCGCTTCCTGTTCCGATGTCTAAAATCCTTAGATTTTTAGATTGTTCGATTGTTCGATTATTAGAGATTATCCAATCCACTAATTCCTCCGTCTCCGGCCTTGGAATCAAAACGTTTTCATTGACTTCAAAATCCAATCCATAAAAACTTGTTTTGCCTAACAAATACTGAATCGGAATTTCTAATTTTAATTGTTTCAAAATCGAATTCCAAACGTCAATATCATTCTCCGAAAAAACCAAATCCGGCTCCAAAGCCAAATCAATTCTTTTCAGTTGCTGCTTTTCTTCCAATATCAAATAGAAAAAACTCTCCGCTTCACCTTCATCATACATCAGAGTAAGCGCTTGAATGAATTGAGTTCTGTATTCTTTTATTTTCATGTTTATTTTTTTCAGTTCCCTTTCGTGGTTAAAGTGTCAAATCTTTCAGCATCCAAACCGGACAACTCGTATGACCCGTACTTCCCATTGGAGAACAAATATTTTCGAAACCTACTTTTCTATATAACTTTTGGGCATCCAACATAAAAGGCATTGTTTCCAAGTAACACTTTTCGAAACCAAATTCACGGGCGCTTTGTAAACATTGCTCCATCATTTGGCTTCCAATTCCTTTTCCGCGGGTTTCTGGAAGAAAATACATTTTTTGCAACTCACAATATATCTCAGCTTCATTTGCTAGTGGTGCCACCCCTGCTCCACCTACAATATGCCCCTCACTTTCGACTACATAATAAACGGATCGTGGTTTGCTATATTCTTCAAACATCAAGTCAAGATAAGGGTCTTCATAAGCTGTCCCTACTTTTGGAATATTCAGTTCATCAAAAACAGCTCTTATCAATTGAGCAACCGCCTGATTGTCTACTTTTTGTATTTTTCTAATAACCCAATTATCCATAAAACACTATATTATTAATTCTACATCACAAAAATAGCCATTGTAAATGGGAAAACATCCTAAGTTTTGAAACTAAATTCTAATTCCAAAATTACTACTTTTGCAGAGTGAAGATACATGAAAAATACATGAGCCGTTGCATCGAACTGGCCAAAAACGGACTAGGAACGACCTATCCCAATCCCATGGTTGGAAGCATCATTGTATATGAAGGCAAAATCATAGGCGAAGGTTGGCACAAAAAAGCAGGCGAACCCCATGCCGAAGTCAATGCAGTAAATTCGGTACACGATAAATCGTTGCTAAAAAAAGCAACTATCTACGTGAGCTTGGAACCGTGCAGCCATTTTGGTAAAACACCTCCCTGTTGCGATTTAATAATAAAAAACAAAATCCCAAATGTCGTTATTGGCACCGTAGATCCAAATATCAAAGTGGCCGGAAACGGAATCAAAAAATTAATTGAAGCGGGTATTCACGTCACTATTGGAATACTAGAAGACGAATGCAACGAACTCAACAAACGCTTTTTTACTTTTCATCAAAAGAAAAGGCCTTATATTCTACTAAAATGGGCACAAAGTCAAGATGGTTTTATTGCCCCTCTTGAAAAATTGGAAAAAAAACCAGTTTGGATTACCAATACTTATTCCAGACAATTGGTTCACAAATGGAGAACCGAGGAACAGGCTATTTTGGTAGGAACACAAACTGTTATCGACGACAACCCCAAACTAAATGCGAGAGATTGGTATGGAAACAATCCGGTCCGAATAGTATTGGACCAAAACAATCGCATTCCGGAAGATAATGCTGTTTTTGACAATCAAACAAAAACAATTGTATTTACTAATTCCAAAAACACTATCTCCAAAGAAAACACTACCTTTGAAGTAATTGATTTTAAACAAAATATAGCCAAACAAATTGTTGATTCACTTTATAAAAACAATATCCAATCGGTTATTATTGAAGGTGGACTTCAAACTTTGCAGACCTTTATCGATGCAAATCTTTGGGACGAAGCTCGAGTTTTTACAGGGAAAACATTTTTGGAAAAAGGAATTAAAGCCCCTCATATACCAAAAACAGATTTTGAAAAACACACAATTGACACCGATGAATTTTTAATAATCAGAAACCATGATTAATGCTATTATATTTGATTTTGGAGATGTATTTATCAATTTAGATAAACAAGCCACTATGGATGGCTTAAAAAATCTTGGCATATCCCATTGGAACGAAGATTTAGACCAATTGAACTTACAGTATGAATTAGGATCCATCTCGGAGGAAGATTTCTTGTTTGGAATTCAAAAACATACTAACAATGCATCCATCGAGGACATTTTGCAAGCTTGGAATGCAATACTATTGGACTTCCCATTGTATCGATTGGAATTCCTTCAAATGCTTTCTAAAAAATACCGTTTATTTTTATTGAGCAACACGGATGCCATTCATATTGACACCTTCGAACAAAAAACAGGAACAACATTTTACAGTGATTTTTATCAATGTTTTGAAAAAGTATATTTCTCATTTGAAATTGGCATGAGAAAACCCAATCTAGAAACCTACAACTTCGTATTGGATCAAAATGCACTCCAGGCAAAACACACCTTATTCATTGATGACAAAAAAGAAAACACCGATGCTGCGTTGGCACTTGGACTTCAAGTTTGGAACTTACAAGTAGGCGAAGAAGATGTGGTTGATCTGTTTGAAAAAAAAATAATACAATAGCAATGGCAAAAATCACTGACAATGGCAATAGAAAAATTAAAATAAATACATCCAACAAGCCCATTAAATATTAAACCATCAATATTATTTTTTAAACTGAAAATGATTTTTGACATTGACATTAAAAATGAAAGACACCTACAATACCATTGCATTTCCCTCTGAAGAATCTTTATTCAAAGAAAAAAGCAGTAAATTTTTCGGTTATGCTTTTCCAATAGAATCGGAGGAAGAAGTAAAACCCATTTTAGAAGTCTTAAAAAAACAACATCCACACGCAGTCCACTACTGCTACGCCTATCAAATAGGAACCGAAACCATTCAATACAGAGCCAATGATGATGGTGAGCCAAGCAATACAGCAGGAGCTCCGATTTACGGTCAAATACAATCTTTTGGACTTACGAATGTACTTGTTGTTGTGGTTCGAATTTATGGCGGAATAAAACTAGGTGTTGGCGGATTAATTTCGGCCTATAAAACTTCAGCACAAATCACATTAGAATCTTGCGAAATTATCGAGAAAACAATTGACATTCCTTTCATGATTTCATTTGACTATAAAAACATGAATAAAGTGATGCGCGTCATCAAAGAAAAAAAACTAGACATTACATCTCAAGAAATGGAAATAAATGCAGAAACCAATTTACCTATTGGGAAAATTGTAGTAAAAACCAGAAAAAAAAATGCCGAAATAATATTCGACACTTTTAATTCTTTGTTTGAAATTGACATAAAAAAACTATAAATTCTCATTTAAAAGAACTCCTTTTGACTATTATTCAAAAGTTTTTAGTAGTTCCAAAATGTAATCTGGCGGAGCTGTTGGTCTACCCGTTTTTAAGGACACAAAAACCAACATAAATTGGGCAGTTGTTAATAACTCTTTGGCTTCATTGTAAATTGCACAATCAAATTCTATCTTCACAGACGTCTGACTTTTGAAAACCGTGTGCACCGTCAACAACTCATCATATCTTGCCGATTTTTTATAATTGACATTCATGTTCACAATCGGGAGCCCAATACCGCTTTCTTCCATTACTTTATATGAAATCCCTTTGTTTCTGAGCCATTCGACCCTTCCTATCTCAAAATAGGGTATGTAATTTCCGTGATAAACAACCCCCATTTGGTCTGTTTCTGAATAACGAACACGAACTTGAATTTGATGATCTTTCATTAATTATGAATTAAAATTTTAAATTTTAAAAAGCGCCTTACAACAATATTTTCAAAAATTATAACCTAAAATATTTTTTTTTACAGATAATTGTTCACATATTTGTTATCCCGAAAAAAGAATCAATTTCACATTCTTTTTGTAAGATAATAAGTACCCAAATAAAAAAATTTAACTAAATATATGAACAAGACTGCACAATCAGTATGGGAAAACTGTTTGTCCTTCATAAAGGACAACATTCAAGATCAAGCCTATAAAACTTGGTTCGAACCTATTAAATCAGTTGAACTTACCGATAATGCATTATATATTCAAGTACCAAGTAAATTTTTCTACGAATGGCTAGAAGAACACTATGTAAAATTATTAAAAGTGGCCCTAACCAAAGAACTTGGAAAAAACGCAAAGTTACTCTATAAAATCAAAATGGAAAACACTTATGGTAACAAACAGCCGTTTACGGAACAGTTGCCAAGTGCCAATAGAGCTCCGATGAAAGCTCAAGAAGTAGATGCTCCATTTAAAAACCTAAATCCAGAATTAAAAAACCCTTTTGTTATTCCTGGTATTCGTAATTTAAAAATCGAATCCCAATTGAATCCCAATTATAGTTTTGACAACTTCCTGGAAGGTGATTCTAATAGATTAGCCCGTTCTGCAGGTATGGCAGTTGCCAATAAACCAGGAGGAACATCTTTCAACCCATTATTAATTTTTGGTGGTGTTGGATTGGGAAAAACACACTTAGCCCACGCTATCGGTGTTGAAATCAAAGATAAATATCCAGAGAAAACGGTTTTATATATTTCAGCTGAAATTTTTACCCAACAATATATAGACTCGGTTAAGAAAAACAATAGAAATGATTTCATTCATTTTTACCAATTAATAGATGTTTTAATCATTGACGATGTTCAATTCCTTTCAGGAAAATCAGGAACACAAGATGTATTTTTCCATATTTTTAATTATTTGCACCAAAACGGAAAACAGGTTATCCTGACTTCTGACAAGGCTCCTGTTGACATGCAAGATATTGAGCAACGTTTGTTGTCTCGTTTCAAATGGGGATTATCTGCTGAATTGCACCAACCGGATTACGAAACAAGAATTTCAATCTTAAAAAACATTTTATATCGTGATGGTGTTGAGATGCCGGATGATATCATAGAATACGTAGCTCGTAACATTAAATCAAATGTTCGTGAACTAGAGGGCGCTATCATTTCATTGATTGCACAATCTTCTTTCAACAAAAAAGAAGTAACTATCGAACTTGCTAAAAGTGTCGTAGAAAAATTTGTAAAAAATGTAAAGAGAGAAATTTCAATCGATTACATTCAAAAAATTGTTTCTGATTATTTCCAATTGGATTTAGAAACATTACAATCCAAAACTAGAAAAAGGCACGTTGTACAAGCGAGACAACTAGCTATGTTTTTTGCAAAAAAATTCACCAAAGCTTCATTGGCTAATATCGGTTCTCAAATAGGAGACCGTGATCACGCCACAGTATTGCATGCCTGTAAAACAGTAGACAATTTAGTAGCAACCGACAAACAATTCAAAAAGTATGTCGAGGATATTAATTCAAAATTAACGCTATAAAAAGCAATATGCCTGTTAAAATTTTAATGGTTTGTTTGGGTAATATCTGCCGTTCTCCATTGGCAGAAGGTATTTTAGCCTCCAAACTTCCCCCAAACAAATTCCTTGTAGATTCTGCAGGAACAGGTTCTTGGCATGTTGGCCGTGCTCCAGACAATCGTTCTGTAGCCACCGCCAAAAAAAACGGTTTAAACATTGCCAATCAACAAGGAAGACAATTTCAACAATCCGATTTCGATGCTTTTGACTATATTTTTGTAATGGACAACCACAATTACAATGATGTGATTCATCTTGCTCAAAACGAAACCCAAAAAGAAAAAGTCCAACTTGTTTTAGACGCTATCTTCCCAAATGAAAATGTTGATGTCCCAGACCCATATTATGGTGTTGCAAATGGTTTTGACATGGTCTATGAAATGCTCGATGAAGCTTGCGAAGTAATTGCCCAAAGACTGATTGCCAAACATTCCTAAAAAACTAAATAAGTTTTTTATAACTTTGCCCATAAAGGCAAATACATTAGCCCAAAACCATTATTAGAAAACTACAAAATCGTATTTCTAATAACAGAAAGTCACATCTATGAAATCAGCACCTCTTTTTGGTAAACTATACTTAATCCCAACTACTATGGGCGATTGCGACCCGATGGACGTATTACCACAAACCATAAAAAGATGCGTTGATTTAATTGACTATTATGTGGTTGAGAACGACAAAACAGCTCGAAAATCAATAAAACAGACTAATCCTGACAAAAAACAATCAGAGCTAAAGCTTTTTATCCTCAACAAATACACAGAACCCAAAGACCATCAAGAGTTCATCAAACCACTTTTGGAAGGTAAAGACATGGGACTTATGAGCGAAGCAGGATGCCCCGGGGTAGCCGATCCTGGTGCTGTAATCGTAAAACTAGCCCACGACAAAGGAATTCAAGTTGTCCCACTTGTTGGCCCATCCTCCATATTATTAGCCATGATGGCATCCGGAATGAATGGTCAAAGTTTTACTTTTCATGGTTATTTACCTATCGAAAAAGACGAAAAAAAAGCCAGTTTCAAGAGTCTAGAACGCATATCTTTTGAAAAAAATCAGTCTCAGATTTTCATTGAAACCCCATACCGCAACAACAAACTGCTCGAAGATTTAATCCAGACATTACATCCCGACACACATTTATGTATTGCTGCCGATATTACTTTATCAACTGAATACATAAAAACAAAGAAAATTTCAGCATGGAAAAAAGAAACTGTCGATTTACACAAACGCCCCACCATTTTCATAATTCATAAAATGTAATTAACAAAGCTCTTTTGGGCGTGCCACCATAAAAAAAATGGGCCTACTCATCTACACCGGTGAGTCGGCCCATTTTCTTTATGCTGTCGGGCTATCACGAGTGCTTTGGCGCCTTGCTCCATCCCTCACGCAGCACGCAAGAACACTCGTTTAACCCACAATATTTATATTTCCTGAACATCATTGCGCCAAAAAAGAAAAAACAAGCTTAAAAAAACTACTTTTATACTCCTAAATAAATTCATTTATTACATGAGTAAATTACCAAATGTAACAACTAGCATCTTTACGGTAATGTCCAAAATGGCAGCGGAACACAATGCAATCAATCTTTCCCAAGGATTTCCAAACTTCCCCGTTGATGAAAGATTAACTAAAATTGTTTCTCGATTGGCGCATGAAGACGTTCACCAATACACACCCATGTCAGGTTACCCTCCATTGTTGACAAAAATTGCAACATTGGTAAAATCATCTTACAATCGCAACATTCGTCCAGAAACCGAAATACTCGTAACTGCTGGAGCAACCCAAGCCATATTTACCTCTTTATTGGCTTTGTTGAAACCCAACGATGAAGCAATCATTCTTGATCCAAGCTATGATTCATACGAAGCCCCCATACTGTTAAGCCATGCCAAACCTATTCGTGTAGCACTTAATGACGATTACACACCCCATTGGGAGAATATTGAAAAGGCCTTTTCAGAGAAGACCAGAATGATTATCATCAATAATCCACACAATCCTACGGGTAAAATTTTAAATGAATCTGATTTTGAAAAATTAGAATTACTTTTAGAAAAATACCCTAATGTATTATTGCTTTCTGACGAAGTATATGAATACATCACTTTCGAACAAAAACACATTTCGACCCACACTCGACCCAAATTACTCGATCGTTGTATTATGGTTTCCTCTTTTGGCAAATCATTTCATGTAACAGGCTGGAAAATAGGTTATCTTGTAGCACCCGATTATTTGATGAAAGAAATCAAAAAAGTGCATCAATTTTTGGTTTTCAGTGTCAACAGCATTTGTCAAGTAGCCGTTTCCGAATACTTAGATTTAGTGAACATAAACGAGATCAGCTCACTTTATCAAGAGAAAAGAGATTATTTTAGAACCTTATTAAAAAACAGCCGCTTTGAATTAATGCCCTGCGAAGGAACTTATTTTCAAGTCGCGTCGTATGCCAACATTTCAAAAGAAAACGATGTTGATTTTTGCAAACGATTAATTACTGAATATGGCGTCGCTGCAATTCCCATATCTACTTTTTATGCTGATGAAAAAGATTTAAAGTTAATCCGTTTTTGCTTCGCCAAAGACAACCAAACTTTAGAAGAGGCAGCAAAAAGAATGTGTGAAATTTAAAAAATTATAATTTTACACATTTATTATGCATGCATACTATTTTATTTCACTACATTTACAATCCAAAAAAAATAAATTATGAGTTATACCGATAAAATGTTAAGAGACGATGCCTTAAAAGGCAAAGTAATAGTTGTTACAGGAGGCGGAAGTGGCTTAGGAAAAGCGATGACCAAATATTTCTTGGAATTAGGAGCTCAAGTAGCCATTACGTCCAGAGATTTAGAAAAACTAAAAAACACCGCTAAAGAATTAGAAACCGAAACAGGAGGTACGTGTTTACCTCTTCAATGCGACGTTCGCCATTATGAAGAAGTAGAAAACATGTTGCAAGAAGTACTGAAAGCTTTTGGAAAAGTTGATGTATTATTGAATAATGCAGCAGGAAATTTCATTTCGCCAACAGAACGTTTATCTGCCAACGCTTTTGACACGGTAATTGACATCGTTTTAAAAGGATCTAAAAACTGCACTTTAGCCTTTGGAAAACATTGGATTGATACCAAACAAACTTCGGCAAGCGTTTTGAATATCGTCACTACTTATGCCTGGACAGGTTCAGCTTATGTAGTTCCAAGCGCCACTGCCAAAGCGGGAGTTCTTGCCATGACAAGAAGTCTAGCGGTAGAATGGGCAAAATACGGCATTCGTACAAATGCCATTGCACCTGGACCCTTTCCTACCAAAGGAGCCTGGGACCGATTACTACCGGGAGATCTTGCCGAAAAATTTGATTTAGCAAAAAAAGTACCTTTGAAGCGAGTGGGTGACCATCAGGAATTAGCCAATTTGGCTGCTTACTTAGTCTCTGATTTTTCTGCCTATGTCAATGGTGAAGTAATTGTTATTGATGGAGGTGAATGGCTGAAAGGTGCAGGACAATTCAATTTACTTGAAGCCATTCCTGAAGAATTATGGGATCAATTGGAAATGATGATTAAAGCAAAGAAAAAAAGTTAGTCACTTGCAATATTCACCGATTAACATCAAAAACTACTGAAAACAATCAGAAATAACACCTAAATAAAGAGTCAAAAAAGAGAACTATTTCTACAGTTCTCTTTTTTTTAGCCATAATACTTACCAAAAAAGCAATAAATATAGACTATTGTTAAGATAAATTGGGGATTGGGAAAACTATTTGTTTTTGTTAACAAAATAGATTTTCAAAACCCATAAATAATTGTATTTTTACCGTTCAAAATTTAGAAAATAAATGGGCAAAATCATAGCGATTGCGAATCAGAAAGGTGGAGTTGGAAAGACAACTACTTCCATTAACCTAGCTGCTTCATTGGGTGTTTTAGAAAAAAAAGTATTACTAATAGACGCTGATCCTCAGGCAAATGCCACTTCAGGTTTAGGAATTGATGTAGAAACAGTTGAAATTGGAACCTACCAAATTCTCGAACACAGTCACACACCATCGGAGGCTATCATAAAATGTTCTTCTCCAAATGTTGATGTAATTCCTGCACATATTGATCTTGTTGCGATTGAAATAGAATTGGTTGACAAAGAAAATAGAGAATATATGCTTAAAAAAGCATTGGAAAGTGTAAAAGATCAATACGATTATATTTTAATTGATTGCGCTCCATCTCTTGGACTTTTAACCCTGAATGCTTTAACTGCTGCAGATTCAGTAGTTATTCCTATTCAGTGCGAGTATTTTGCATTAGAAGGTTTGGGTAAATTATTAAATACTATCAAAAGTATTCAAAAAATTCACAATCCAGATTTAGATATTGAAGGTTTACTATTGACCATGTTTGATTCTAGATTGCGTTTATCCAACCAAGTAGTAGAAGAAGTTCAAAAACATTTTAACGATATGGTTTTTGAAACCGTGATACAAAGGAATGTAAAATTGAGCGAGGCTCCTAGTTTTGGAGAAAGCATTATCAACTATGATGCAACTAGTAAAGGAGCAGTTAACTATATTCATTTAGCTCAGGAAATTATAAAGAAAAACAGTAAATAGTTGTATGTCAAAAGCAATAAAAAAACAAGCCTTAGGTAGGGGTTTATCTGCGTTATTAAAAGATCCTGAAAACGATATTCAATCGGTAGAAGATAAAAATGCAGATAAAGTAGTAGGAAATATTATAGAGCTTGAAATTGATGCAATAGAAATAAATCCTTTTCAGCCTCGTAGCAATTTTAACGAAGAATCATTACGAGAATTAGCCACTTCCATCAAGGAATTAGGAGTTATTCAGCCTATAACTGTTCGTAAATTAGACTTCAATAAATACCAATTAATTTCCGGAGAACGTCGTTTGCGCGCTTCGACATTAATCGGACTTACAACTGTTCCTGCTTACATTCGTATTGCAAACGATAATGAATCTCTAGTAATGGCCTTGGTTGAAAATATCCAACGTCATGACTTAGATCCAATAGAGATTGCGCTTTCTTACCAACGTTTGATTGATGAAATTCAATTAACTCAAGAACAAATGAGTGAAAGAGTTGGTAAAAAACGCTCTACTATTGCCAATTACTTAAGACTTTTAAAATTAGATCCAATCATTCAAACCGGAATTCGTGATGGTTTTATCAGCATGGGTCACGGTCGTGCCATCATCAACATTGATGATCATGATGTTCAAACCGATATTTATCAAAAAATAGTAAGTCAAAATCTTTCTGTTAGAGAGACTGAGACTTTGGTAAAAAACTACCATGAAAGTTTAAAACCAAAACCTGCCATCCCAACGAAAACAGCCTCTTTCGAAATTAATGATGAAGACGTTAGTACTTTCAACAAGTATTTTGGAACAAAAATTGATGTAAAAGTTGCTGGAAATGGTAAAGGAAAAATCACCATTCCTTTTCATTCTGAAGAAGACTTCAATAGGATTATAAAATTAATAGAAGGGTAGTGAATAAAATCATATCCATAGGGCTACTGCTTTTTCTTTTAGGAAACGCTTCGGTTTTTGCACAAGCAAAAACCGAAGCTGTTTTAAAGCCAAAAGACACTTTAAAATCAATAGACATAGACCCTTTGACACCTGCAAAAGCTGCTTTCTATTCGGCTATATTACCGGGATTAGGACAGGCATACAATAAAAAGTACTGGAAAATTCCAATTGTTTATGGAGCTATTGGAACTAGTTTATACTTATACGTTGACAACAAAAAAAAATACCACGAATACAGAGATGCCTACAAAGGTCGTTTAGCCGGAAATCCGGACCCTAACTACGACTATCTCTCTGACAAGCAGTTAATATCGGCTCAAGAGTTTTACCAAAGAAACGCTTCGTTATCAGGTCTTTTTGTGATTGGCTTTTATGTTCTAAACATTATAGATGCCAATGTTGACGCTGCCTTAATTCAATTTAATGTTAATCAGAGTTTGTCTTTTCGACCAGAAATCACTCCGGATGCTGTAACATTAAAATCAAATTTAGGACTAACCCTTAATTATCGTTTTTAGATTCGAGCAGTATTCGTTTCTTTTTAAAAATCAAAAAATATATACAAATGAAAATTGCGCTTTTAGGATACGGAAAAATGGGGCAAGTAATCGAAAGAATTGCTTTAGAAAGAGGACATGAAATAGTTTTGAGAAAAGATGAGTTTAATACCTATGATGGACTTTCTACTGCCGATGTTGCTATCGATTTTAGCGTACCAGCAGCAGCAGTAAGTAACATTTCCAGTTGCTTCAATGCACATGTTCCTGTAGTCTCCGGAACAACAGGTTGGTTGGAACATTATGATGAAATGATTGCACTTTGCAAAGCAAAAAATGGAGGTTTCATATCCAGTTCTAACTTTAGTCTTGGCGTAAATTTGTTTTTTGAGTTCAATGAATATTTAGCCAAAATAATGTCACAATTTGATCATTATAAAGTAAAAATGGAAGAAATTCACCACCATCAAAAACTAGATGCACCAAGCGGAACTGCTATTTCATTGGCCAAAGGCATTACTGAAAATAGTAATTACACCAATTGGACATTAGACACTTCAAAAGAAAATGAACCGAGCGACAGCGAACAGGCTAAGCAAATTCATATCAAAGCAGTAAGAGTTGGAACGGTTCCAGGAACCCATACAGTAACCTACAACTCTGATGTAGATTCTATCGAAATAAAACACACCGCACATAATCGGGAAGGCTTTGCCCTAGGAGCTGTTATTGCTGCAGAGTGGCTTGTTGGAAAACACGGTGTATTTACGATGAAAGACGTTTTGAATTTAAATTCCAAATAATAAATTACTAAATCCAAATAGAAATTTGGTTAAAATCTAAAGTTTAAAATCTAAAATTATGACACTATATCTTTGGTTTGTATTTTTCTTAGCTGTTCAGGTTATTCATTTCTTAGGAACTTGGAAATTATATGAAAGTGCCGGAAGAAAACGTTGGGAAGCAGCAATTCCAGTTTACAATGCGATAGTTTTAATGAAAATAATTGGTCGCCCTACTTGGTGGACTCTTTTACTTTTTATCCCAATCATCAACCTAATTATGTTTCCCGTTATTTGGGTAGAGACTATTCGTAGTTTCGGTAAAAAAACTTTTTTAGATACAGTGCTTGTAATTGGAACCTTAGGATTTTACATCTTTTATCTCAATTATACCCAAACTTTAAATTACGAAGCAGATAGAAATTTAAGTCCTGACCATAAAGCGGCTGACACAATTAGCTCATTACTTTTTGCAGTGATCGTCGCCACTATTGTTCACACCTACTTGATTCAACCTTATACTATCCCTACTTCCTCATTAGAGAAATCCCTATTGGTTGGTGACTTTTTGTTCGTGAGCAAAATGAATTATGGAGCTAGAGTCCCGATGACTACGGTAGCCATGCCAATGGTGCACGACACCATCCCATTGACCAAACGAAAGTCTTATTTAACTTGGCCTCAATTGCCTTATTTTAGACTTCCAGGCTTACAAACGATCAGTCGTACCGATATTGTTGTTTTCAACTGGCCAGCAGATACTGTATACAAATTCAGAGACCGTTCCGGACTAAGAGTAGACAAACCAATTGACAAAAAATCAAATTATGTAAAACGTTGCGTTGGTATTCCTGGTGATAGCTTATCCATAAAAGACGGATTAGTTTATATCAACGGAAAAGAATTGATTTTGCCGGAACGTGCTAAACCGCAGTTCTCATACAACGTAGTTTTGGATAGCAAAACACCTATTGACTTTGAATATCTTTTCAAAGATATGGATATCACTGATGGTGCTGGTTTCTTAAACCAACAAACAAGAGACACTTTATTCATAAGTGCCTTAACTGCTGCAGGAGCTGAAAGATTACAGCATGTTCCAGGAATAACAGCTGTAAACAGAATTATTTCAAAAAATATTGAAGATGGTATTTTTCCACACATTGGCAAATGGAATAGAGATAATTTTGGCCCAATTTATATCCCTCAAAAAGGAAAAACCGTTGCCTTAAACCTAGAATCGTTACCTTTTTACAAAACTATAATCACCGATTACGAGAAAAAAGATTTGAAAGTAAATGGAAATGAGATTAGGATCGATGGCAAAGTAGCCACAGCCTATACTTTTGACCAAAACTATTATTGGATGATGGGAGACAATCGTCATAACTCTGAAGACAGCCGTTATTGGGGCTATGTTCCCGAAAACCATATCGTAGGAAAACCAATATTCATCTGGATGAGTATCGATGGTATTAATGGCTCTAAGAGCAACTGGAAAGTTCGTTGGGACAGAGTATTCACAACCGTAAGCGGTGAAGGACAGCCTCAATCATACTTTAAATATTTCTTAATTGCACTTGCTGCCTTTTTTGTTGGTGAGTATTTTTGGAAAAAAAGAAAATCGAAAAAAGAACTATAAAACGAGGTGACTATGTCAATATATCAATGGTTTATTTTTTTTCTGTTCATACAAATAATCCATTTTTTAGGGACATGGAAATTATATGAAATTGCAGGAAGAAAACGCTGGGAAGCTTTAATTCCTGTTTACAACGCAATTATTCTAATGAAAATTATCGGCAGACCTGCTTGGTGGACTATTCTGCTTTTTATTCCTATTATTAATCTCATCATGTTTCCTATAATTTGGGTAGAAACATTACGAAGTTTTGGAAAAAATTCAAATTTAAATACCTTTTTAGCCATTATTACTTTAGGATTTTATATTTATTATGTCAGTTATACTCAAACATTAAATTATAAAGCAGAGAGAAATTTAAAACCTGAGAATAAAACAGCCGATACAATCAGTTCTTTACTATTTGCTATCATTGTCGCTACATTAGTTCATACCTATATTATACAGCCATTTACGATTCCTTCTTCTTCATTAGAGAAAACATTATACATTGGGGATTTTTTATTTGTAAGCAAATTAAATTATGGTGCAAGAGCTCCAATGACTGCAATTGCATTGCCTATGATGCATGATTCTATCCCTATTTTAAGAAAAAAGTCATACCTTTTCAATGATGATATCACAAAAAAAGAGACTTCGCTTTTGAATAAGTTTCAATTACCCTATTTTAGATTTCCTTCTATTGAAACGATTAAACGTAATGAAATCGTAGTGTTTAACCAGCCCGCGGATACTTTATTGGATATGGATAATTTCAAACCAATAAGAAATTACTACAAACCGATTGACAAAAAAACAAATTTAGTAAAACGCTGTGTTGCCATACCTGGAGATTCTTTGGAGATTCGTGAAGGAAACGTATATATCAACGGAAAACCAAGCAAATTACCTGAAAGCGCAAAACTCCAATACAACTTTTTTGTAAATACTCAAGGTACACCTATGGATCAAAATTCATTAGTGAACCTGTATGGTGCTAGGGATGGTTTGAAGAATGGGAATGGAGATTTTGCGCTGACCAATAATGGAGAATATGTATTGACATTAACCGATAATGAAGCAAAGAGAATAGCAAACAATCCAGTAGTTAAAAGTGTTAAAAAGTATCTACTCCCAAAGGGAGAAGATGGAGATGTATTTCCTCACATCCATTCGTTAGGATGGAACATAGACAATTTTGGGCCTATCTATATTCCAAAAAAAGGCGTGACAATTAAATTAGACAAAAACACACTTCCATTTTATAAACGTATTATACAGGAATACGAAAAAAACACATTACAAATTAATGGCGATAAAATTATAATAAACGGAAAATCTACGAACAACTATACTTTTAAACAAGATTATTATTGGATGATGGGAGATAATCGTCAAAACTCTTTAGATGCAAGATTTTGGGGATATGTTCCTTTTGATCATGTTGTTGGTAAACCTGTATTCATTTGGTTTAGTTGGGAAAAAGATGGTAAAGGCCTTCAAAAAATTAGATGGAATCGAGTTTTCTCTTTTGTAAATGAAAACGGTGAACCTAAATCATATTTAATTCATTTCTTAATTGCTTTAGCTGCTTTTTTTGCTGGTGAGCATTTTTGGAAAAAAAGGAAAGAGAAAAAAAATAGTTAAAAAAGTTCATAGTTTAAGGTTTAAAGTTACCCTGACAACCTTAAACTTTTAAACCTTAAACAAATCAACAAATGAACATCTTAATTCATCCCTCCTATTTTCCATCCATAAGCCATTTTGTTACCATGGCTCAATCGGATAGTATTATGTTTGAAATGGAGGATAATTTTCAGAAACAAACCAATCGCAACAGAACTTATATTTACAGTCCTAATGGGATTCAACTATTGAATATCCCTATAAAACATTCCAATTTAACACACCAGAAGACAAAAGACATAAAAATAGAATCGGAGTTTGACTGGCAAAAACAGCACTTTAAATCACTCGAAGCCGCATACAGAAGTTCGCCATTCTTTGAATATTTTGAAGATGATTTACTGCCTATTTTTCAAAAAAAACACACTTTTTTGATAGATCTTAATTTTCAAGCTTTAGAAATAACATGTAAATGTCTAAGAATGAAGCTAGAATTTGGCACCACAACCGAATATTTACACGAAATAGATAATACTCAAATTACTGATTTTCGCTATTTAATAAACGGAAAAAAAGATAATTCTGTATTTGAAAACTACACTCAGGTTTTCGATGACAAATTCGGTTTTTTGAATAATTTGAGCGTTCTTGATTTATTATTCAATGAAGGAAGATATGCTATGGATTATTTAAAAAATCAAGTGCTTCGATAACAGAACGAACCTCTTTAAAAATTAAAAACAGTACAGCAATTAAAATTCATTTCGAATTGAAACTTAATTGCTGTACTGTTTTTTTTTTACTTTTTATAAAGAAGTAAATCAAAATCTATTTCATAGACAATTTCGCCATAATGGGATAATGATCGGAGTTTTGAAAATCAGGAAAGTTTTCAAATTGCGTGACTTCCATAGTTTCATCTACAAAAATATAATCAATTCGAGCTGGATAATACTTAAACTTATAGGTAGCACCAAAGCCTTCTCCCGCTTCTTCAAAACTATCCTTCAATTTTCCTTTTATATTTCGATACACATAAGAAAAAGCACTGTTATTCATATCGCCACAGATGATAATAGGATATTTACAATTTTTCTCATGCTCTTTAAAAATTGCCGCTTGCTCCTGCTGCTGTTTAAACGCTTTACTGATTCGGATAAAAAGAAACTTTGATTTTTGCTGATCAATTACATCAATATTTTCGGAAATTTCATTAACATCCGGCGAAATCTTAATAGACTGCAGATGCATATTGTACACTCTAATAATATCTTTACCTTTCTTAATATCTGCAAAGACTACATTGTTATTCGAATTGGGAAACACAATATTTCCTTGATCTATAATGGGAAATTTTGAAAATATGGCTTGACCTGTTTTAATTTGTTTCCCTTCCATCAAAACGTACTTGTACGGATATACCTTTAAATCAATATTAGCCGAATTAGAAAACTCTTGAATACATAATATATCAGGATTCTCCGTATTGATAAATTCTAAAATTACATCTGGAATATCGTCACGATCCAACCATTTAAAAACATTGAATAATCTTACGTTATAACTCATAACCGTAAAATCTTTGTCGCTTTCCTGAAATTCTTTGGCAGAAAACTTATAAAACTTATTGAAAAAGGTAATTCCAACCAAAAGAACGATGCCAGATAAAATCATTCGCTTTTTAAATTGCATCGCCCAATAGACAAAGAACAATCCATTTGCTAAAAAAAACAAAGGCATAAATAAGGTAAAAACCGACAAAAGAGGAAATATTTTTGGCGCCAAAAAAGGGAGTAAATAGGCAATGAATGTTAGCACTATAAGTACTAAATTCAAAAAAAACATTCCCTTATTAAACCATGAAAGGTTCTTCATTTTTAATGCGTTTTAAACTTTAAGAGCAAAAAGTTCAGGATTTACACTTCAATAATTAGATAAAAATAGTTTATTTTCCGGCTTGAAACAAGAATTCTTTTTCTTCTTGACTCAAACTATCATAACCCGACTGGCTGATTTTATCCAAAATCTCATCTATTTGTTGTTGCTTTTTGTCTTTTACAACTATTTTGGAAACTGGCCTTTCGGCTGGTTTTTGATAATTTTTATGTACTTTTTTGAAGGGAGTTGCTGGTTTTTTAAAAATATTGGTAAAAAAATCTAAAACAATGCTCAATATTTTACTCATATCTATTCCATTTTGAAGCAACTTGATATAAACAAAACCGAAAAAAGCACCTGCTAAATGAGAAATATGACCGCCTGAGTTCTCCAATCGGAATTGCATTAAATCCAAAATAAGAATTACCGCCGTAACATGCCATAATTTTACATTCCCAACGAGTAACAATCGCACATTCATCAAAGGGCTATAAGTGGTTACAGCAACCAAAATAGCCATTATTGCCGCCGAAGCTCCAATTATTGCTCCGCTGTAATGCATTAAATTAAATCCCAAAACAAAAATAACACCCGCAAAAATGGCACTCAAAATATACAAGCCCAGATATTGTTTGGAGGAGAAAAAAGTCAAAAACAAATAGCTCGAAAAATTCAACACCATCATATTAAAAAACAGATGAAGAAATCCATCATGAAAAAAAGCATATGATAAAAAAGTCCACGGTTTCAAGACAAAAACAGCGGGTTCCGATGACAAAGCAATCCAACTAGGAAAATCAAATACCCCTACTTTAAACGAATAGAAAAAAACCAACGAAACCAGGAAACACGCTACATTCCAATAGATCATTTTTAAGGCGATACCACCTAATTTATATTGCAATTTTAAATCGTCTAAGATATTCATATTCCAAGTTATGAGTTATGAGTTCTATTCAATAACATAATTCCCAATTAGGGGTTAATTCCAACGATGATTGTCAAATTGATTTTTCTTCCAATACCACATCATCACAAAACCAACCAATGCGCCTCCAAGGTGAGCAAAATGAGCAATTCCGCTAGAACCTCCAAACAAAGAACCTCCAGAAACACCCAAATATAAATCAATTAACAATAATGCAGGAACAAAATATTTTGCTTTGATTGGAATTGGAATAAACATCAAGGCCAATTCGGCATTTGGAAACATAAATGCAAAAGCTACCAATAAACCATAAATAGCTCCCGAAGCTCCTACAACATTTCCTAAATAAGCTCCCATAAAAGCCTGAAAATCGGAAGGTGCTAATAATTCCTGCCATTTAGTATCAAATTTCCCTTCACTTAGAATTTTTAGTATTTCAACTTTTTGGTATCCATTGGCCACTAAGGTATTGATTCCATTTTCAAAGAAATAATAATTAACGCCGGTATGTAATAAAGCTGCTCCTAAACCACATGAAATATAAAAAAATAAAAACTTTTTACCTCCCCAAAAGTGTTCTAATGCAGAGCCAAAAGAATACAAAGCAAACATGTTAAAAGCAATATGCATGATATTTGGCAATGGAGCATGCATGAACATGTGCGTGAAGAGTTGCCAAAAATGAAAATCCGGGCTTTCGAAAAAATACATCGAAAGCAATTTATAAGCAGGCTCTCCAACAATCATAGAGCCAATAAAAAACAATATATTTATTATTAACAACTGTTTTACTGTAGGTGTAATATTCATCATAATGCAAATTTTTTATCTAAGTCTTCCACACGCATGGTGATGAAAGTCGGTTTTTGAAATGGGGAAACATTTGGGTCTTTACAGGCAAAAAGTCCATTTACTAAGTTTTCCTGTTCTTTTTCAGTCAAATAAGCACCCGTTTTGACTGCCAAACTTTTTGCCATAGATTTGGCAATAGTATCATTCTGACTAAAACTATTCTCTGGAATTCCGTTATGTAAATCACTCAATAACTGATCCAAAACCGCAGCAACTTCGCTCTCCGTAATGTTAACCGGAATACCCGAAATCACGATATGGTCTGGATTTGATTCCTCAAAAACAAAACCTGTGTTGACCAACGATTGCTGCAACTCTGCGATAAGTTCCATTTCGGCCGCTGAATAAAATAAATTAATAGGAAACAACAATTGCTGACACGAAGCATGTTGCACAGTCATATTCACCAGGAATTGCTCATACAAAACACGCTGATGCGCCCTGCTTTGATCGACAATCACCATACCCGATTTTATAGGCGAAACAATGTATTTTTTATGAATTTGATAGGTTTTATGAACTGCTTGCTCTACTTCCTCATCATTAAACAAAGAGGACGTTACCTCTTCATTTTCAAAAATAAATTCATTGTTTTCAAAACTAGAATCGTTGTTACTTGACGCAAATGCAGCACCTCCAGAAACAATACTTGTATCGTGTTTAACATCTACGTACAAACTCTCCCAACTGGCTGTTGATTCCGCTTTTTTATATGTTGGAAAAAGTTTATTTGACTTTTCATCAGCAAAAGGATTGTAATTTCCATCCACTTGAATGGTAGGCACTTCAGCATCTAAGTTTTTATAATGATAGGGGGTATCCAAATTTGCATCACGCTCAAAATCTAGAACAGGTGCCACATTAAACTGCCCTAAACTGTGTTTTATTGAAGCTCGCAAAATAGCATACATCGCACTTTCGTTATCAAACTTGATTTCCGTTTTCGTGGGATGTATATTGATGTCAATGGTATTCGGTGGTACGGTTAAATATAAGTAATAACTCGGTTGTGAACCAGCTGCTAAAATCCCATCATAAGCAGCCATCACGGCATGATGCAAATACGGGCTTTTTATGAAACGGTCATTCACGAAGAAAAACTGTTCTCCTCTACTTTTTTTTGCAAATTCTGGTTTGCTGACAAAACCCTGAATGTTCATCATCTCCGTATCTTCTACAACGGGCACCAATTTTTCATTGGTTTTCCCTCCAAAAAAATTAACAATCCGTTGTCTTAAACTCGATGGAGGCAGATTATACATATCGCTGCCATTATGATAGAATGTAAAATGAATCTTGGGATGTGCCAAAGCCACGCGTTGAAATTCATCAATAATATGACGGTACTCTACCGTATCCGATTTCAAGAAATTACGGCGAGCAGGTATATTAAAAAATAAATTTTTGACTGCAAAAGAAGTTCCTTTTGGCAGAACCGCCACATCTTGGGACATAAATTTACTCCCTTCAATAACAATGTGCGTTCCTAACTCTTCCTGCTCCAATTTAGTTTTCATTTCCATGTGGGCAATTGCGGCAATAGAGGCTAATGCTTCTCCGCGAAACCCTTTGGTATGCAGCGAAAATAAATCTTCAGCCTGGCGAATCTTGGACGTGGCATGACGTTCAAAACACATACGAGCATCGGTAACATTCATTCCCGAACCATTATCAATGACCTGAACCAATGACTTCCCTGCATCTTTTATAATCAATTTGATGTCGGTTGCTTTGGCGTCCACCGCATTTTCCAATAGTTCTTTTACTACTGAAGCAGGTCTTTGCACCACTTCTCCAGCGGCAATTTGGTTGGCAACATGATCAGGAAGCAGTTGAATTATACTCGACATTGAAAAATTTTAGATTTAGGATTTTAAATTTCAGATTTTAAATAATAATTAAAATCAAGGAGGACAAATTTAAGGAATTTCTGTTGGGTTTTAGCTCTTTGACAGTCATAAAAAAAAGCAAATTTAAATCGAAAGCTAACCCTTTTAAAACCAATAATAATGCTATTATTCTTTTATGGTTAATTGCTTTACTTCTTCAAGGGAATAACGTTTATAAGCTATTCCCATTCTTTTCGCATTCTCTTCTACAGTAGTGGTAAACCCCGCTTCCTTCCTCAGTTCATTTACTGATTCTGCATTTTGTATAGGCCAAATATAATTCCAAAACTCTTTCTTCCCCGATGTCGGGTTCAAAATATTCATTCCAGCTCCTTGAGTGCCATGAAGTTGCTCCTTTCCCTCCTGCATTAGCATTCTATCGTGCATCATGGCAACTTTTGTAAAGGGTATTTCATTGCTTGCTCCTGCTTCCTGAATCATCGGAAAATAATCAGCTATTTTTTTGCTGTGCTGAATCACAAACCAAGCCGCTTCATTGGTCGGTTCTCCAACTAATGTTTTACCTGGGTAACCCTGTTTTGCGATAATTTCCTCAATCCGTATAAGATTAATGGAATCTAGCTTATTCAGTATCACATACACATTACCATTTGCCAAATCATCTTTTGAATAACCTGTTTCATTGAGTATTTGTAATTTTCTGCTATCGGTTGTTTCAGAATCAATATACTCTCTAAGAATTTGGTCCGATTTATAAATACCATCCAACTCTTTTTTCAAATTTTCATCAATTACGCCTTGGGCCTGACTAAATCCGAATACAAACAACAACAGAATAAATGCATATCTTTTTATATTCGAAACTATCATCAATTATTTTTTTAAACATTTAGCATCAAATATAACAATTAAGAAGATTCCGTAAAATTCCGTTAATCACAAAAAAAACATAAAAAAGCCTATACAATTCAATGAAAAGTATAGGCTTTTTTTAAGTAATTAGTAAATAGCACTCCGTAATCAGCTTTTCACTAATTACTAATCGCCAATTACAAAATCTATTATTCTTCTATTTGCAAAGGCAAATTTTCAATTCGCAAAGCACCTGGAGACAATAAATGCTGATTGTCAATTTGGTGAGACAAAGAAGCTTGTTGACGAATGTAAGCCATTTTTATGGCTGCAATAGCTGCTTCAGTACCTTTGTTTCCATGAATCCCCCCACTTCTATCAATTGATTGCTGAATGTTATCATCTGTCAAGACACAAAAAATAACAGGTACATCGGTTTGAACATTCAAATCTTTAATTCCTTGGGTTACCCCTTCACATACAAAATCAAAATGCTTGGTTTGCCCTTGAATCACACATCCAATTGCAATTACAGCATCTACATTTTGAGTTTGCAACATTTTTTTTGAACCATAGATCAGCTCAAAACTTCCAGGAACATTCCACCGGATAATGTGATGAGAAGGAACCTCATTTTCCAACAAAGCCGCAATTGCTCCTTTAAAAAGACCTTCTGTGATAGTATCATTCCATTCAGAAACAACAATCCCAAAGCGAAAGTCTTTCGCGTTTGGGACCGTGTTTTTATCATAATCAGATAAATTTTTATTTATGGTAGCCATTATATTTTAGAATTTAGTCCCGAAGCTATCGGGATAGAATTTAGATTTCAGCTATTAAAGATAGAAATTTAATAGCTATAAACCAACAATCTTAAATCTTTTTACTCTTGTGACAAACCAATCAAACCATCCACTGTTGCAGCTTCAGGAGCGTTTTCGTAATTTTCTTTAATATCAGTGAAATATTTCAAAGCATCCGCTTTATTTCCTAATGCCAAAGCTACTTTACCGGCTTTCATCAAGAAACGAGGCGTTGTAAAATCATTTTTGCTAGCCTCAGAAGCTTTAATATAATTCTCCAAAGCTTCTTTTGGTTGATTTTTTTGAGAATAAGCATCCCCAATAGCTCCTTTTGCCAAAGCACTTAACATCAAATCATTTGAACTGAATTTACCTAAAAAAGTAATCGCTTCATCATATTTACCGGTATTCAAATAAGCAATACCCGCATAATAATTAGCCAAATTTCCCGCAGCAGTTCCAGAATATTCATCAGCGATTTTTACAAATCCAAATTTACCTTCAGAACCATTCAATGACAATTTATACAATGAATCACTTGCCACACCATTAGTCGCTTTTTCAAAGTTAGATTGTGCAACAAACATTTCGTTCGCAGCATCATCTTCTTTAGGATTGGCGATAAATTTTTGATAAGCAAAATATCCAACAGTTACCAATGTAATAGCACCAACAACCCCAATAATAATTTTTTGATTCTTAGCAACCCAGTCTTCTGTCTTAGAAGCTGTTTCGTCTAATTTCGAAAAAACCTCAGCCGTAGCACTGTCTTTTTCGTCAATCGTTACATTTTCAACTGCATCGTCTTTTACTTCCTTTTCTTTTGGTGTTTTATATCCTCTTTTACTGTAAGTAGCCATTTAAAATTTAATTTAGTGAACGGCAAAAATAAAATTTTTATTCTAATGCACGTAAAAAAAATGAATTTTATATTAAAATTTAGAAAAATATTTTTAATCCCTTATTTTCACTGAAAAAACACCCCTTAATATCCGAATAATTAGGGCGTGCCACCAGCTAGAAAAAAGGGCTATCAGCTTTGACGTCAGCGCCCTTTTTCCTAGCTGCTGTCGGGCCATCCGCGCTACTTTGGTAGCTTGCTCCTATCCCTCACGCGAGCGAACGGACGTAGTAAAAAAACGAAAACATAAATTCCCATCCTTTATATCGATATTTTTCAATAATTTGCACCTTCTTAGAAACCGTCCAAAAAAAGCTTCAAAGTCAACAATTCCAGCAAGACCTTCAGATGTATTTAAAAAAAATATCGTTATTCAATTACAAAAACTTTTCCGAAGCCAATTTCGAATTTGACAGCAAAATCAATTGTTTTGTGGGCAAAAACGGCATCGGAAAAACCAATGTATTGGACGCTATCTATCATTTGTCGTACGGGAAAAGTTATTTCAATCCACTTGCCGTTCAAAACATCAAACACGGTGAAGAGTTTTTTGTAATTGACGCCGAATTCGAAAAAAATGAAAGAACCGAACAAATTGTCTGCAGTCTCAAAAAAGGCCAAAAAAAAATACTGAAACGCAACGGAAAAGCATACGATAAATTCTCAGACCACATCGGTTTCATCCCTTTGGTTATTATTTCCCCAGCGGACAGAGATTTAATCGTGGAAGGAAGCGAAACCAGAAGAAAATTTATGGACAGCGTGATATCCCAATTGGATTCACAATATTTGCAACAACTCATCCAATATCAAAAGGTAATGAGCCAGCGCAATGCCTTATTAAAGTATTTTGCACTGAACCATACCTATGATAACGATACCTTATCTATATATAATGAACAGCTAACCGAATTTGGCCAATCCATTTTCGAAAAAAGAAAAGCGTTCATCGCCGAGTTCATTCCTATTTTCAACTTTCATCATCACAATATAACAGGCTCGCAAGAATCGGTACAGTTGATTTACGAAAGCCATTTATTCGAAAATGATTTACTGACACTCTTGCAGCAAAGCATTAATAAGGACCGCATCCTGCAATACACGAGTATGGGAATTCATAAAGACGACCTTTCTTTTGAAATCGACAATCATCCCATCAAAAAATTTGGTTCCCAAGGGCAGCAAAAATCTTTTTTGATAGCCTTGAAACTCGCGCAATTTGAATTCCTAAAAAAACAAAGTGGTGTAAAACCCATTCTGTTATTTGATGACATCTTCGATAAACTAGACGAAAACCGAGTGTCTAAAATCATCGAAATGGTCAACAACGACACATTCGGACAACTTTTTATATCAGACACCCATCCTGAACGCACGGAAACAATTGTAAAATCGACATTGCAGAGTTATACTATTTTCAATTTGTAACTTTTATTTAAGATTGCTTAAAGATTCAAAAAAGTAAAAATTGTTTAATTTTACACAAAATATAATACTAACACCCCAATGAAAACAAATCATTTTTTTTTATTCCTCATATCCTTTATTATACTCTCTTGTAACGGACAAACATCACCCGCTGTTAAAACAATTGATGTTACTACCTTTTCTGAAAAGATAAAGGCAACCCCAAATGCACAAATTCTTGATGTTCGTACACCCGAAGAATACGCCTCAGGAAATATCGAAAATTCCGATAATGTGAATTGGCTCAGTGATAGTTTTGTTTTAAAAACGGACAAATATGACAAAACCAAACCGGTTTTTGTATACTGTAAAAGTGGCGGAAGAAGTGCCAAAGCATCGAACAAATTGGCCGAATTGGGTTTTACAACCGTTTACAACCTTGACGGCGGAATGCTCAAATGGGAGGCCGCAGGATTGGCAAAACCCGACACTAAAATCATTGGTGTTTGCCCTCAGGAATATGCCGAATTATTAAAATCCGACAAGAAAGTGTTAGTGAATTTTTATGCTCCTTGGTGTGCTCCTTGCAAAAAAATGGAGCCTTATATCCTAAAAATGCAAAAAGAAATGACTGACAAAGTAGTAATCATTCGCTTAAACGCCGACGAAAATAAAACCATTATGCAGGAATTAAAAATCAGCGAACTTCCTACTTTAATATTGTACGAAAACAAAGCCGTCAAATGGCAAAAATCAGGATTCGTTAGTGAAGAAGATTTAAAAACCCAATTGCAATAATCTGGCCTATGCTCTCAAAAGACACTCTAAAATTCCTAGAAGATTTAAAAGCCAACAACAATCGTGATTGGTTTCTTGAAAACAAAAAACGATACGAAGCCGTAAAGAAAGACTACCATCAGTTGGTGGCCTCTTTTCTTGACGCTATGAAACCTCTTGATCCTTCATTGGAAATGCTCGAAGTAAAAAACTGCGTTTTCAGAATCAATCGTGACGTTCGTTTTGCCAAAGACAAATCACCTTATAAAACGAATTTGGGCGTTTGGATCTCTCCGGGAGCCAAAAATGCAGAAGCTTCGGGTTATTACCTTCATATAGAAAATGAAAAATGCTTTGTAGGCGGTGGATTGTATTGCCCACAGCCCGACCAGCTTCAAAAAATTAGAAAAGAAATTCACTTTTTCTATGATGATTTACAGGAAATTTTAAATGACAAAAAATTTAAATCTATTTATCAAAATCTGAATAGGGACGAAACTTCGACTTTGAAAAATCCACCAAAAGGCTACGATAAAGAAGATCCTGCCATTGAATTCCTGAAACTGAAAAGCTTTACTGCCACTCAGTCTTTCGATACCAAATTGGTTACCCAAAAAGATTTCGTATCCATCATGGCCGAAAAAATGTTGGCGTTAAAACCTTTCAATAACTTTATCGAGAGAGCTTTATATTCGGAATAAATTCAAAAGTTAAACATTACCTAATTACTTTCTTTATGGAGATTTTAAATGATTTTTCTTTAAAAAACTACAATACATTTGGCATTGAAGCCAAAGCCGAACAATTTGTTGCCGTTCACAGTGTCTCCGAATTGAAAAGCATTTTGGAACAAAACAAAAACCAAAAGAAATTCGTTCTTGGAGGAGGAAGCAATATGCTTTTGACAAAAAATATCGAAGCCCTCGTAATCCATATTGATTTAAAAGGAAAAAAAATACTGAAAGAAGATGCCGATTATGTTTGGGTAGAAAGTCAGGCGGGCGAAAATTGGCATCAATTTGTGCTTTGGGCGATAGACCAAAACTTTGGCGGACTCGAAAATATGTCGCTCATTCCAGGCAATGTTGGCACAACGCCAGTACAAAACATCGGCGCTTATGGTACTGAAATCAAGGACACTTTTGTTTCCTGCGACGCGATAAATATCGAAAGTCTAGAAATGAGAACCTTCAACAAAGAAGAATGTAATTTTGGATACCGAGAAAGTATTTTTAAAAACGAAGTAAAAGACCAATACATTATAACCTCTGTTGTTTTCAAACTAACGAAACAAAACCATAAAATAAACACTTCCTACGGTGACATCACCGCCGAATTAGCCAAAAATAACATCACAACTCCCGGTTTAAAAGACGTGAGTAATGCAGTGATTGCCATTCGCAAAAGCAAATTACCTGACCCTGCCGAATTAGGAAACAGTGGCAGTTTTTTCAAAAACCCAATCCTTTTAAAGTCTGATTTTGAGAAAATACATCAAAATTTTCCAGAAATGCGATTCTTTGACATTTCAGAAACAGAAGTCAAAGTTCCAGCTGGATGGTTAATTGAAAAAGCCGGTTTGAAAGGAAAACGTTTTGGAGATGCTGGGATCCATAAAAACCAGGCATTAGTTTTAGTGAATTATGGAAATGCAACAGGACAAGAAATTTTGGATGTTTCCAAAACGGTTCAAGATACTGTTTTCAATACATTTGGGATTCATATTGAAGCAGAGGTTAATATAATTTAGATTACAGATTATAGAATTCAGATTACAGTAATCCTAAATCTAAAATAGCAAAACATGTACATTCCAGATTTATACAAAAACGAAGATAAAGAAGTCATCAGAACCTTTCTCAAAGCAAATGCTTTTGGTATTCTAATCAATCAAACCAATGGAAAATTATGGGCAACTCATATTCCATTGGAACTGGAAAGCAATTCAGAAGGCGAAGAAGTTTTGATGGGACATATATCAAAAGAGAACCCGCAATGGACAGCATTCGAATCGGATAACCAAGTTTTGGCTGTATTTACAGGGCCTCACTCCTATATTTCTCCATCTTGGTACGATCATGAGAATGTTCCCACTTGGAATTACTCGGCGGTTCATGTTTATGGAAAGATAAAAATCATCGAAGGAGACGCTGTAATTGATTCCTTAACCAAACTGGTCGACAAATACGAACAAAACTCCAAATGTCCTGTCCGAGTGGCAGAGTTATCAAAAAAAACGATGATGCAGACCAGAGGAATAGTAGCTTTTGAAATTAAAATAGAAGAAATACAAGCGCAAACTAAAATGTCACAAAACCGAGATGACAAAAATTATTCGAATATTATTTCCGAATTAGAAAAAACAGAAAACCCTCAATCTATGGCTGTCGCGAAAGAAATGGCTAAATACAGAAAGTAATTACCGATTTTATATTGATAATTCACAATTGCTAATTACATTTGCAATCGTTTTTAAAAGCCAAAAAAATACAATGATGCTAACCTTTACTCTATACGTTTTTATTGCAATTGTTGTTATTCAACTTTTTTATTATCTAATTGTTTTTGGAAAATTTTCATTCACAAAAGCACAAGAAATAGAAGCCAAAAACATTCCAATCTCTGTGATTGTTTGTGCCAAAAATGAAGAAGAAAATGTAATCAAATACGTTCCATTATTGGCTGAACAAAATTATCCCAACTTCGAAATCGTTTTGATTGACGATGCTTCCAGTGATAACACTCTGGACATATTTGAAGAGTTTGAAAAAAAATATTCAAACATAAAATTAGTTAAAGTAAAAAATAATGAAGCTTTTTGGGGAAACAAAAAATATGCTTTAACATTAGGAATTAAAGCTGCTACAAAAGAACATTTATTATTTACAGATGCCGATTGTTATCCAATTTCCAAAGATTGGATTACCGCAATGAGCTCTCAATTCACAAAAGAAAAAACTATTGTCTTGGGTTATAGTGGTTACGAAAAGATAGCCAACTCATTACTCAATAAAATAATCCGATTTGAAACTTTGCTTACTGCCGTACAATATTTTTCGTGGGCAAAAATAGGTAAACCTTATATGGGTGTAGGCCGCAATTTGGCTTACAAAAAAGAGGAATTCTTCAATGTAAATGGTTTTATAGACCACATACAAATTCGTTCTGGTGACGATGACTTATTCATTAATCAAGCTGCAAATTCAGGCAATACCACTATTAGTTATAATCCTGAAAGTTTTACCTATTCGGCACCAAAAACTACTTTTAAGGATTGGTTTATTCAAAAAAGAAGACACGTTGCCACCGCCAAACATTACAAAAGCTTTGACAAAATGCAACTAGGACTTTTCTTTAGTTCTCAATTGTTATTCCTATTATTACCAATCGTATTATTGGCTTTTCAATTTCAATGGATATTGGTAGTAAGCCTCATTGGTTTCCGATATTTGGTTACTTGGATTGTTACCGGATTTGCTGCAGGTAAATTAAAAGAAAAAGATGTGATGTATTGGTATCCTATTATAGAAATTATACTTATATTCACTCAAATTAATGTCTTCATAACCAACATTTTTTCAAAACCTGCGCATTGGAAATAAGTAAACAAATAGAAAAAGCCAAGAAAGGAAATCAAGTTGCCTTTACTTTTCTATTGGATTACTATTGGAATGAGGTATATGGTTTTATGCTAAAACGCACCGAAAATGAAACTACCGCCGAAGATATTACAATTGAAACATTCTCCAAAGCATTTGACAAAATAGCCACATACAATCCCGAATTTCAATTCAACACTTGGTTGATTTCTATAGCCAAGAATGTGCATATCGATTTAATTCGCAAAAAAAAGTCGAGTCTTTTTATTGAAATCACTGACGAAGAAGACCAAACTGCTTATAATATTGCCGATACCACTCCATCTGCAGAAGACGTTTTGATTACCGAACAAAATCTTTCTCAATTATTACAATTCATCAAAGAATTGAAACCACATTATCAGGAAGTGATTCAGTTGCGTTATTTTCAGGAAATGAGCTATCAGGAAATTGCCAACAAAATAGATGAGCCTTTGAGTAACGTGAAGATTAAATTACTTCGCGCCAAAAAATTACTTTCGGAAATTATCCAAAACAGACGATAATTTCATCTAAAGGCTTTACGGAATAGCACCCAGAAAACATACTCCCCTCTTATATTAAAATTCAATTACATTAACATAACTTAATTTGTTAAATACCTATAGTTATATTCGATAAATATTTCTATATTTACTTACATCAATACCTATTTAACATTTTTGTTGAAAAATAACCATATATATAAATAATAAAATTCCTGTTATTTACGTTAAAAACTAAAACCACTTTAGCTTATGATTTAATTTCTACTTAACCATTAAATCCATAAATTATGTCTAAATCAAACATCTTCGAAACCAGTTGGACTGATCTTGTATTCGAAAACAGAAACAAAGAGTACGGCGCTTATAATTTACGCCAGGAAAACACCAAGACATCCTTTTTTGCGCTCTTTATGGGAGTATTACTTTTGACTGCGGCCATTAGTATTCCAATGGTTTATAATTACCTAAATCCAGATCATCGAATCCCATCACTAGTACCAGACTTACCCGCAGTTGTTGTCGTGGATATTGACCCTTATGCACTACCCGAAACAAAAGTCGAAGAAGCGCCTATGCCCCAAATTAAAAACCCAATTACTGAAAATATCAACACCAATGCGCAACTTATAAATCCAGAAATCGTTCAAGCGGCATTAGCAACTCCAGAAAAAATTGCTACTAATACTGAACTCAAAAATAATACGGATATCAATACCGCAAGCACAGGCGGTACTGGCATAGGAACAACTCCTTCAACCGGTACAGCTGTTGCAAGTACCACAGGCATTACTGATACCACCATTCTACCAAGCAATGCTGTTGATAAAATGCCTGAATTTCCAGGTGGAATCAAAAAATTCTACACTTATGTGGGCAATAATTTTGAAAAACCCGAAATAGACAGCGAAAATGCAATCCGAGTAAGTGTTTCTTTTGTTATAGAAAAAGACGGAAGCATGACAGATATAAAAGTTTTAAAAGATCCAGGATATGGTCTAGGAACTGAAGCCATTCGTGTTTTGAAATCATTAAAAACAAAATGGTCACCAGGTATGTTTGAAGGCAAAGCGGTTAGAACTTCTTATAATTTACCTATCACTATTCAACCAAATTAATTTCAACTTTTATATTACAAAAAAAAGAGAAAGCTGAACTTTTTGAGTTCAGCTTTCTCTTTTTTTAACACATACTAATATGAATAATTATTTTTTCTTTTTAGTAGTTGTTTTCTTTTTCGTTGTTGTTTTCTTTACAGGAGTTGTCACTGCCGGCTTTTTCACATAAGGCTTATACAAACCATCTTTTTCAGCCCTAGCTTTGGCTTCATCCGCTCTTAAACTGGAATCAGGATGCGAGCTCATCATTTGATCAATAAAGGAACTTTGAGCACCTTCACTCATTTTAGCCAATATTCTAAAAGCAGATTCTTCTGCATTTACATCATAACCATTTTTTTTCATGAATTCATAAGCAAACAAATCAGCCTCTGATTCCTGCTTGCGACTGTATTTACTATCAATCATCGCGCTACCGATTTTAGCCAATTGACTATCGGTTACTGCCGCTACTTTATTAGATTGTGAAGCTGCAGCATCAATCAAAGCTTCTTTTTGATACAAAGCTTTCATAGCATCTCTGGAATCATGATTATTAACGTGTCCGATTTCATGACCAATTACAGCTATTAATTCGTTATCATCCATTACATCCATCAAACCCGAAAAAACACGTACACTACCATCGGCAGTTGCAAAGGCATTGACATCTTTAGTCAGATACACTTTGTAATTCAAGGTGTAAAATTCTCCTTTGGTGTATTTTCCAAAAACTTTAGCCAAACGGATAGCATAGGGATCTGTTGGCCCTGCCACTTTATTTTCGGCATCCATTTTATCGACGGCAGGCTTAGACAAAGCCGCAGCATCTGCATCTGTAAAAGTAAATCCTGTCATTCCTTTTTGAACGGCACCTAATGCTCGTTCTCCAAAATTAATTTGCGCTTGAGCTTTTGAAAGCCCAAAAAACATTAAAAAAGCTCCTAATAACAATGATTTTGTATTCATCCTTTTATTTTTTTATTTAAAAATGCAAATATACTATAACTTTAAAAACAACGGAATCTTGTTTTTATTTTAATATCTAAAATTTAACACTACAAACCCCCATGTTAAATTTATCTACAAAAGCCACTTTTTAATGTGGAATTCTAAAAAACGACCTGATAACCGAACAAGTTTTATCAAAATTCATAAATACGTAACTCAAATTCTAAAACTACATTCCTTATCTTTGCAGTCAGAAAATTGAAATATGGAAACTGTTTTAGATAATACATCACCTATTGAAACCCGTGGCGTAGCCGAATCGAGCGTAACTAAACCAAAATGGTTGAAGGTAAAACTCCCAATAGGACAAAAATATACTGAACTACGCGGTTTAGTAGATAAATATAGCCTGAATACAATTTGTACGTCAGGAAGTTGCCCAAATATGGGAGAATGTTGGGGCGAAGGAACGGCAACTTTTATGATTTTAGGAAATGTATGTACACGCTCTTGTGGTTTTTGCGGTGTAAAAACAGGAAGACCCGAAACCGTAGACTGGGATGAGCCTGAGAAAGTAGCCCGCTCGATAAAAATCATGAATATCAAACACGCTGTAATTACAAGTGTCGACAGAGATGATCTAAAAGATGGTGGTTCAATTATTTGGATCGAAACCGTAAAAGCCATCCGAAGAATGAACCCAAACACTACTCTAGAAACTTTGATTCCTGATTTTCAAGGTATCGAAAGAAATATCGACCGTATCGTTGAGGCCAATCCAGAAGTGGTTTCCCATAACGTTGAAACTGTTCGAAGACTGACTCGTGAAGTACGAATACAAGCCAAATATGACCGAAGTCTTGAAGTTTTGAGATACCTTAAAGAAAAAGGAATCAACAGAACCAAGTCTGGAATTATGCTAGGACTAGGCGAACAAGAAGAAGAAGTTTTTCAAACCATGCGCGATTTACGTGCTGCCAATGTTGACATTGTAACTATTGGTCAATATTTACAACCCAGTAAAAAACACCTTCCTGTAAAAGAATTTATAACTCCTGATCAGTTTGCGATTTACGAAAAATTCGGCTTGGAGTTAGGCTTTCGCCATGTAGAAAGTGGTCCATTGGTTCGATCTTCTTACAAAGCACAAAAGCATATATTATAAATAGTTTATTCGGTTAATCGTTTAACCGATTACCCCATAAACAAATAAACGTGAAAACAAGAATTGCGATTAATGGTTTTGGAAGAATTGGGCGAAATTTATTTCGTTTGCTTTTGAATCACCCCCATATAGAAGTAGTTGCCATAAATGATATTGCCGACAAAAAAACGATGGCACATTTAGTAAAATACGACAGTATTCACGGCGTTTTGCCTTTTGCGGTAAGCGATGACGAAAAGGGAATTGTGGTCGATGGAAAACATTTTTTATTTTTCCATGAAAAAAGTATCCCAAACCTGGACTGGAAAAGCATAAGCATTGATTTTGTTGTAGAATCTACTGGAAAATACAAAACTTTTGAGGAAATAAACGCCCATGTTTTGGCTGGTGCCAAAAGAGTAATTCTATCGGCTCCATCGGAAGTGGACACCATTAAAACAGTAGTTTTAGGAGTCAATGAATCCATTCTTGACGGGACAGAGACCATTATATCGAATGCGAGTTGCACCACTAATAATGCAGCACCAATGATCAAAGTGATTGAAGAACTTTGTGGGATTGAACAAGCTTATATCACCACTATTCACTCTTACACTACTGATCAAAGTTTACATGATCAACCTCATAAAGATTTACGCAGAGCCAGAGGAGCAAGTCAATCCATTGTCCCAACTACCACTGGCGCAGCAAAAGCATTAACCAAAATTTTCACATCTCTTGATGGCAAAATGGGTGGATGCGGAATTCGAGTACCGGTTCCTGATGGTTCTCTGACCGATATTACTTTCAATGTAAAACGGACAGTTAGTATAGAGGAGATAAACAACGCCTTCAAATTGGCTTCTCAAACCAATTTAAAAGGAATTTTAGAATACACAGACGACCCTATTGTTTCTGTCGATGTAATTGGCAATAAAAATTCTTGTATATTTGATTCCCAACTTACTTCGGTAATCGATAAAATGGTAAAAGTAGTAGGCTGGTATGATAATGAAATTGGATATTCTTCCAGAATCATTGACCTCATTCTATTATTGAATAATAAAAACCATCCTCAATCATCATGAAATACTTTTTATTATTCATTGTTTTTTTTCATTCAATGCTCTATTCGCAGAATAGGACTAAAATAGACAGTCTTGCTTTTTACTCCAAACTAGCATCTGAAAATACTAAAAACAATAATTATAGAGAAGTTTTATTATTTACGCAAAAATCAATCGATTATTGTAAAAAAAACAATCAGAATGAAGCCGAAGCGATTCAAACATATAAGTTAGGTAAAATATATTTTGACCTAAACCTTTACAACGATGCCATTGAACTATTGAATAAAAGCATTTTTTTATTCAACAATATCTCAAAAAAACCCAACAATAATGTAGCCAATGCTTATTATTATTTAAGTTTATCCTATATTGAAAAAAGAGAATACAGCCTTGCGGAAGCCTGCCTCCTTCAAACCGAAGAGATCCAAAAAAAATTAAAGAGTAAGGAGAATGCAGATCAAATTACTCTTCAAAAAGGAATACTTTCAAAATTAAGAGGTAATACCATTGTAGCCTCAGATCTTTTCAATAGTATCATTTCAAAAGCTGAAAACAGAACATTAATAAACACAAAAGCCGAAGCCCTTTATCAAATGGGTACTATTGAAGCTGAAAATAAACGATACAATTTAGCTTTAAATTACTTCAATAAAGCTTCTAAATTAAACAACAAAACTAAAAACTTAAATCAAAAGTCTAATATCTTATTGGCTTTAAGTATGGTTTATGATAAATTATCTGATAAATCATCTGCCTTTACTTATTTAAAAAAACACTTAAATTTAAAGGAATACATTATACTAGCAAATGAAGAAAGACTACGTGTCAATGATTACAAAACTTTTAAAGAATCACAACGAAAGCACGAAGAATTACTACTGGAAAAAGAAAATAAAGAGAAAGAAAAAAACGATAAGTTTTCAAAACTCATCAGCATTCTAGCCATTGCTATAATTTCGATTTTATCACTTTTGAGTTTATCACTTTATAAAAACAACATTATACGCAATCAAACCAATTCACTATTGAAAGAAAAAAACAATGAATTGATTGCTGCCAAAAACAAAGCTGAAGAAGCTTCTAAAGCAAGATCTGAATTTTTATCGACCGTGAGTCACGAACTTCGAACCCCACTAAACGCCATTAACGGTATTACTCATTTACTTTTAGAAGAAAATCCAAAAAAGTCACAAATGCATTATTTGTCTTCACTAAAATTTTCCGGCAACTATCTGACAAATTTCATAAACGACATCTTAGAAATAAACAAAATTGACTCCAATAAACTGGAAATAGAATACATTACATTTAACCTAAAACAACTGCTGGGAGACATTCAAAATTCACTCAAAGAAATTGCCACCATAAATAATAATAAATTCATTCTTAAAATCGATTCTGCCGTACCTGAAAATCTAATAGGAGATCCTACAAAATTATCTCAAATTTTCATGAACCTTATTAATAACGCATTAAAATTTACCAATAATGGAACCGTTAGTGTAATCGCAAGATTGAGAAACCACCAAAACGACAATGCTACTATCTATTTTCAAATTATTGATACAGGTATCGGAATTCCGGAAGATAAATTAAAAACTGTTTTTGAAAGTTTTTCACAAGGTTCGGTCGAAATTAATAGAAAATTTGGAGGCACAGGATTAGGGTTGACTATTGTAAAAAAACTAGTTCGAATATTGGGTGGGAGAATAAGACTAAAAAGTGTGGTCGGCGAAGGTTCGACTTTTTCATTTGAATTAAATTTCAAAGTAGATACAAAACCCGCTCAAATTAAATCAAAAATCAAAAGTTATGATTCATCTTTGTTTAAAAATAAAAAAATATTAGTGGTTGAGGACAATAAAATCAACCAAATGATTACCAAAAAAATGCTATTGAACAAAGATATGGAATGCACTATTTTAGACAATGGCGAAGAAGCAATCGAAATTCTAAAAAACACTACTTTCGACATGGTATTAATGGATGTTCATTTATTAGGTATCAACGGCACTATTGCAACGCAACAAATTAGAGAGTTTGACACAAAAACTCCAATTCTTGCTCTTACAGCCATTTCATTAAATGAAAACAGGGAAATGCTACTCTCTTTTGGGATGACAGATGTAATAACAAAACCTTTTATTCCAGAGGACTTCTACAATGCTATTGCCCAAAATTTCAGCAATTCCTAATTCCTTATAATCAATTCTTTGATGAGACAACGCAAATGAGGCTCAGCATTTTTGGCGGCTTCCAAAACCTCATCATGTGAAATGGTCAATATACTTTTCTCATCACCCATATCAGTTATTATAGAAACTCCAAAAGTTTCTAACTCCATGTGACGCGCAACAATTACCTCGGGCACAGTGGACATTCCCACGCAATCGGCACCCAAAATTTTAACCATTCTGTATTCCGACAAAGTCTCAAAAGTTGGTCCTTGCAAGCCTAAATAAACGCCATCATGAACTTCAATACTTAACTCTTGAGCTATTGCTTTGGCCTTAACAATCATTTCAACCGAATAAGGCTGACTCATATTAACAAACCTGGGTCCAAAACGCTCATCATTTTTTCCTCTCAAGGGATGCTCTGGCATAAAATTGATATGATCCTTAATAATCACAATCGAGCCTACTTTGTAATTCGGATTCACACCCCCAGATGCGTTGGAAACTATTAATTTTTGAATCCCCAAATACTTCATCACCCGAACAGGAAAAGTCACTTCTTTCATGGAATATCCTTCATAAAAATGAAACCGCCCTTGCATAGCAACTACTTTTTTGGCTCCAATAGTACCAAAAACCAGTGCCCCTTTGTGTCCTTGAACAGTCGAAACCGGAAAATTTGGAATTTCCTCATACGGCAAAGTATATTCGATAATGATATCATCAGTAAATCCTCCTAGTCCCGACCCTAAAATCACACCATATTCTGGAGTGAAATTTATTTTCTCTTTTATATAACTAACGGTCTCTTGTACTTTGTCCCACATAATTCAAAATATTTTTATCAAAATTATCACCATCAGAAAGAAAGGTACTTTTTATAGGCAAATAATAAAGCTGATCGCTTAAAATACTCCCTTTCAATCGCACATAATCTTTTTCGGTTGTTACAATAATTTTACTGTTTGCTTTTTTCTTAATTTCCTCTAATTCGCCTTCGCTAAAATGGTGATGATCAGGAAAAGTCAAACATTCATCATTTTCTTGCTTCAAATAGGCAAAAAAAGATTCAGGTTTTGCAATTCCTGCCAAAAGCAACTTATCCATATTCTTAATTTCGGAGACTTTTAGCATTTTTTTATCCGAATAAACCACATCATCATAATCAATAAAGGTAAAGAACAAACTTTGATTAACAGAGAGATTCAGTTGTTTTTTTATAGCGTTTTGCTCATTCAGGGAAAGATTTGACGGACATTTTGTAACAATGACAATATTGGCTCTTTGGACTCCACTTCGGCTCTCTCTTAAATTTCCCGTGGGCAATATAAAATCATTGCAATACAAGTCTCCATAAGAAGTAAGCATAATATAAAAACCAGCTTTTACCTTACGATGTTGAAAAGCATCATCCAACAAAATAACTTCCGGAGGATTCGAATTGGAAAGTAATTGCTCAATTCCATTCTTTCTATTTGCATCTACAGCCACTTGAATGTCTTTGAATTTTTGATAAAACTGAAACGGCTCATCACCCAATTGTAATGCATCAGAATTTGAATTGGCCAAAACAAAACCTTCGGACTGTCTTTTATAACCTCTACTCAAAGTGGCCACTTTATATTTATCTGATAGCAACCGAATTAAATATTCTATTTGTGGCGTTTTCCCCGTACCTCCCACACTAAGGTTTCCTACTGCAATAACTGGTATATCAAAAGAATAGGTTTTTAAAATTCCTTTGTCAAAAAGAAAATTCCGAATGCTCGTAATAAAGCCATACAAAATGGCAAATGGAAACAATATTTTTCGCAGTAAATTCATTCTACGAAAGTAAAACATTTTATGATAATGCAGAAAGCAATTACAAATCAAATGCGCTAATAATTGAAAAATCTAAATCAGCAGATTTTCAATTAAAAACTGCCAATTATTATTTTTTAACAACAGAAGTAAGACTTTTTCATCAAATTAATTTTTAATAAAAAAAGGCATGCATAATTAGGATAAACATAAATTAATATTGCGATTTTTTTCTTATTCTGAAAATAATTTGACTACAATTAAATTTTCATTAAAATCATTTAAATACTTGAATTTTAACGCTATTTTTGTTAAAAAAAAATAATATAAATACTTTTTATCTAAAATAAATACACAATTCAAAACCAAAAAAATACTACAAAAGCCTCAAATTCGTTTAACCCACAATCCTCTCAACATGAAAAAAAACTACATTATTGTCACTATACTGTTATTGTTTACAGGAACTATTCAAGCTCAAAAAGATAAAATAAAAGCCGCTGAAAAAGAAATGAATAGTGGAAATCTTCAGGACGCAGTTATCATTCTTAAAAGTATCGAATATCAAATTTATAATTCTAATGATGACGACAAAGCCTTGTTTTATTATGTTCAGGGAAGTTCCTTATTAGGATTAGCTGATAAAAATATTGATGAAGGTAAAAATTTAGCTTTGGCCTCAAAAGCGTTCCAAGAATTGATTAAAACAGAATCCGAATCAGGAAAAATTAAATATTCCAGCCAGGTTCAAGGCTCCTTCAAAAACATTAAAGGAAGATTAGTAAATAGTGCCATAAAAGACTCTAAAGCAAATAAATATATCGAATGCGGAGAAAAACTCTTTGAAGCTTATTTACTGGACAAAAAAGACACCATTAATTTATATTATGCAGCATCAGCCTTTGTGAGCGGAAAAGATTTTAGTTCTGCACTTAAGCATTATGAGACGCTTAAATCTATGAATTATTCCGGAATTGGAATCTTTTATTATGCAATAAACAAAGCAACGCAAGTAGAAGATAGCTTCCTGACAGCTAATGAAAGAGATATTTTCATCAAAGCTGGCACGCATGAAAAACCAAGGACCGAAAAAGGGCAATCTAAAAGAGGTGAAATCTATAAAAACATTGCTCTAATCTATATACAAAATGGAGAAATAGAAAAAGCAAAAAAAGCTATTTCGGATGCAAGAACGAAAAATCCGGAAGATGATTCATTAGCTTTATCAGAAGCTGATTTGTATTTGGAATCGAAAGACTATGATTCATACAAAAAATTGGTTGCTGTTATTTTAGAAAAGAATCCCAACGACGTAAACTTAGTTTTTAACCTAGGAGTACTTAGTGAAAAAGCAAATAACACAGCTCAAGCCGAAACTTTTTATTCGAAAGCAATTACTATTGACCCCCAATACATCAAAGCTTACATTAATTTATCTGTTTTAAAGTTAGGAGGGCTGAAAACAATAAATGACGATATGGATAAATTAGGGACGTCAGCACAAGACATGAAAAAATACAATGTATTAAAAATAAAAAGGGACGGAATTTATAAAAGTGTAATTCCGTATCTCAAAAAAGCAGTTGAAATAGATCCTAAAGACAAAGAAATTTCACAAAGTCTTTTAAGTGTCTACAATGCCCTGGAGATGACAGTTGAATATAAAGAATTGAAAGCTAAACTATCCTAATATCATTTTGATTCATAATTGTACTATTTTATTCAATCCTAATTTTTGTGACTAAATAATTTTTACTCACTTAACCTGTTGGGTATAATTCTTAAAAACCAATTACACCCAACAGGTTCATTTAATAATATTTTTTTTTAAATAAAAGACCTTATTAATATACTTTTTCAAGTATCAAACCAAAATAGTAGTCTCAAATCAAACTGATAAAAAGCCATACAAATGACAAATAGATGCAATATTTTTTAAAGGAAATTCATTTTACGAAAATATAATATTTTATCTTTGAGCGGAAAATATTAAAAACAAACTAATACTATCTTTATAAATTAATACCTGATAATATACGTTGTTAGTTTATAAGGCACCGATTAATAAATACCCCAAAAAGAATAAAATAATGAGTACAATAAAAGAAATTCTTTCTATACTTGAAGAAATGGCTCCATTGGCTTATGCCGAAGATTTTGACAATGTAGGTTTAATAATAGGAGATGAAGATGCCGACGCAACAGGAATTTTAGTATGTCACGATGCATTAGAAAATATAATTGATGAAGCTATTGCTAAAAAATGCAATTTAGTCGTTTGTTTCCATCCCATTTTATTCACTGGAATAAAGAAAATAACTGGTAAAAATTATGTAGAACGTTCCTTGCTAAAGGCCATAAAAAATAACATTGCCATCTATGCCGTTCATACGGCACTAGACAATCACCCGGAAGGCGTGAATAAAATATTTTGTGACACCTTGGAACTTACAAACACTCAGATTTTAATCCCAAAACAAAATCACATCCGCAAATTGGTTACCTATACCATTCGCGACAATGCCGAAAAAGTTCGAAATGCTTTGTTTGAAGCCGGAGCAGGAAGCATTGGGAATTATGATAAATGCAGTTTCAACTCTGAAGGAACTTTTACCTATCAAGGCAATGAAAAAAGCGAACCTACCATTGGTGAAAGAGGTGTGCTTTCCAGAGGGACAGAAACCAAAATCGAAGTGGTTTATGCTAAACATCTTGAAGCAGGAATCATAAAAGCACTGAAAGAAAATCACATCTACGAAGAAGTCGCTACCGAAATTTACAATATGAAAAACACTTTTAATCATATTGGCTTGGGAATGATTGGTGAACTGGAAGAAGCAATGGATGAAAAGGATTTTCTGCAGTATGCCAAAGACAAAATGGGAGCCAACGGAATCCGCCATTCTTCCTTTACAGGCAAAAAAATAAAAAAAGTTGCCGTCTTAGGAGGATCTGGAAGTTTTGCCATAAAAAATGCTATTCAAGCTGGGGCCGATGCTTTTTTGACTGCCGATTTGAAATATCATCAGTATTACGAAGCCGAAAACCAACTTTTATTGGCCGATATTGGTCATTTTGAAAGCGAACGCTATACAAAAGAGTATATTGTTGATTATCTTAGAAAAAAAATCCTTAATTTTGCAATCATTTTATCGGAAGAAAATACAAATCCAGTTAAGTACTTATAGAATATGGCGAATACGAAAGAATTAAGTGTTGAGGACAAGTTAAGAGCAATTTACGATTTACAGCTAATTGACTCTAGAATTGACGAAATCAGAAACGTTAGAGGAGAACTTCCTTTAGAGGTTGAGGATTTGGAAGATGAAGTTGCAGGTTTAAGCACTCGTTCAGAGAAATTGAAAGGGGAACTAGAAGTAATCGAAAACCTTATCAAAGAAAAAAAGAATGCAATTGACGAACACAAAGAAGCTGTCAAAAAATACACAAAACAACAAGAAAGCGTTCGTAACAACCGCGAATTCAACTCTTTGACCAAAGAAATCGAATTTCAAGAATTAGAAATTCAATTGGCTGAAAAGCAAATCAAAGAAATGAAAGCTTCTATTGAGCATAAAAAAGAAGTGATTTCTTCTTCAAAAGAGAGATTAGAATCTAAATCATCTCACCTGAAACATAAAAAATCGGAATTGGATGCGATCATGGCTGAAACTCAAAAAGAAGAAATCTTCTTGACTGAGAAATCCGCAGAATTTGAAGCATTAATTGAAGAACGTTTATTGGTGGCTTACAAAAGAATCAGAAGCAGTGTTCGTAACGGACTAGCGGTTGTTTCTATCGAAAGAGGTGCATCAGCAGGGTCATTCTTTACGATTCCACCACAGACACAAGTAGAAATTGCTTCTAGAAAGAAAATTTTAATCGATGAGCACTCTGGAAGAATCTTGGTCGACAGTGTTCTGGCTGAAGAAGAAAGAGAGAAAATGGACCAATTATTTTCTAAATTCTAAAAAACCATCTAAGCCTCGAATTTCGAGGCTTTTTTTATACCCCTTTATTTTGAGTCTAAAAAAAAGCATTCGGTTTCTACTTATCAAATCCGTTGGTCAATACATCAACCTGCTTAGTTTTGTGCATCCCAAAAAAGCATTGCATCTATCATACACTCTTTTTACAAATCCTAGAATAGGCAAAATTTCAGAAGACAAACTTCCAGAAATTCTGCGAAACACCATCAAAGAAACATTTCATCATAACGAAGACCATTTTCAAACTTATACTTGGAAAGGAAACGACACCAGAATCCTTTTGGTTCATGGTTGGGAAAGCAATTCGGCCCGTTGGGAAAAAACACTGCCTCATCTTCAAAAATCCGGTAGCACCATCATAGCGATAGATGCTCCCGCACACGGGCAAAGCAGTGGCAAGGAATTCAACGTTCCTCGTTATGCAGAGTTCATCAACAAAGCAGTCGAAAAATACAGTCCCAGTATTATCATCGGTCACTCCATCGGTGGTGCGGCCTGTGTCTATCACCAATATTTGCATCCTAAAACCAGTATTGAAAAAATGGTGATTCTAGGCGCTCCCTCCGATTTAAAAACACTTATCGACAATTACATCAATATGTTGAGCCTAAACAAAAAAATGTTTACACTTTTGGAAAAGCGATATTTAGAAAATTTCAATTTCAAACTTAAAGATTTCTCCGGTGGCGCATTTGCCAAACACATCCAAATCGAAGGAATTATAGCCCATGACACCACAGACACGGTCGTTGCCTATGAAGAAGGTCAAAAAATTGCCAGTGGCTGGAAAAAAGGAAAATTCATCACAACCCAAAATTTAGGACATTCGATGCATGACGATGATTTGTATCAAGAGATATCTCGTTTTTTATTTGAAGAATAGATTATTAGATTTCTTGATTAATATTTAAGTTGTAAGTGTGTATTCTTTTTGACTGAATTCTCAGATTATAGAAATAACTGAAGTCAACAATCTAATAATCTAACTACCCAACAATCTAAAAAAAGACTATTTTTGCAGCATGAAAGAAAATCTAAAACGCCTCAATAAATTCATAGGAGAAACAGGCTACTGCTCCCGCCGTGAGGCCGATAAAATTATCGAAGAAGGCCGAGTAACTATCAATGGTATTGTGCCGGAACTTGGAACAAAAGTTTCGCCAGATGACGAAGTGCGCATAGATGGAAAACTAATCCGTGAGAAAAATGAAAAACCAGTTTATCTCGCTTTTTACAAACCAGTAGGAATAGAATGCACCACCAATTTGGAGGTGCGAAACAATATTGTAGATTACATCAATTACCCCAAACGTATTTTTCCAATTGGAAGATTGGACAAAGCCAGTGAAGGCCTGATTTTCATGACCAATGACGGTGACATTGTCAACAAAATATTGCGTGCCCGAAACAATCACGAAAAAGAATATACCGTAACGGTAAACAAACCCATAACCGACCGTTTTATAGAACGAATGGGAAATGGCGTGCCAATTTTAGACACTGTTACCCGAAAATGCAAAGTAGAACAAATCAGTAAATACATCTTCAAAATCATTCTGACACAGGGCTTAAATCGTCAAATCCGTAGAATGTGTGAATATTTAGGCTACGAAGTTACTGCCCTAAAACGCATCCGAATTATCAATATTTCGCTTGACGTTCCCGTAGGTCGCTACCGTGATTTATCCGATGCCGAAATCAAAGAACTCAATGCACTCATTGAACCTTCGAGCAAAACCGAAGAAGCCAGCTTACCTAAAACAGAAACGCCAAAACGAAGAACCGAATTCATCAAGCGAGATGACCCTCGATTTAAGAAAAGAGGAGATTATTAAATACTAAAAAGCCGTTTCACCAAAATGAAACGGCTTTTTAAATTTTATGATGTAGTGTTTTTATTTTCTACTTCTAATTTCTCGAGCCAAAAGTGTGTTTTTCAACAACATGGCAATGGTCATTGGTCCTACTCCTCCTGGAACTGGTGTAATAAAAGAAGATTTCTTGCTTACTCCATCAAAATCAACATCACCAGTAATTACGTAGCCTTTTGGATGCGAAGCGTCTTCCACTCTCGTAATACCCACATCGATTACTACAACTCCATCTTTAACCATATCGGCTTTTAGATAATTTGGAACTCCAAGAGCTGTGATGATAATGTCGGCATTTTTTGTGTACTCTTCAATATTTTTAGTTCTACTGTGAGTAAGGGTAACTGTAGAATCACCTGGATAACCTTTGCGACTCATCAAAATACTCATTGGTCTTCCCACAATATGGCTACGCCCAATAACTACAGTGTGCTTACCAGCAGTTTCTACTTTGTATCGCTCTAACAATTCCATGATTCCAAATGGAGTCGCCGGCAGAAATGTTTCCATATCCAAAGCCATTTTTCCAAAATTAGCAGGATGAAAACCATCCACATCTTTTTCAGGATCAATAGCCATCAATATTTTTTGTTCATCGATATGTTTTGGTAAAGGCAGTTGAACAATATAACCATCCAAATTATCATCTTCGTTTAATTCTTTAATCTTGGCAAGTAATGCTTCTTCGGTAATATCGGCAGGTAAACTCACTAATGTAGACTCGAAGCCAATCTGTTCACAAGAACGTACTTTACTTCCCACATAAGTTAAACTTGCTCCATCAGTTCCAACAATTACAGCAGCTAAGTGAGGTACTTTCTCCCCATTGTCTTTCATTGTTTTTACCTTAGCCGCAATTTCATTTTTAATATCCTGCGATGTTTTTTTTCCGTCTAGTATTTGCATTTTTTAAAAAGTTAAATGTTTGAAGTTTAAAGTTTCAGGTTTAAAAGGCGAAACTCAAATTATAAAATTATTCTTTGTTTAATTTAAAAAAAATTTAAGGTCTAAAATCTCAAACTATTTGAAACTTTAAACCTTAAACATTCTTATTTTATCTCTGCATACCACCTGGCATTCCTTTCATTCCACCCATCATTTTCATCAGGTTTTTTCCTCCTGGGCCTTGCATCATCTTCATCATTTTGCTCATTTGCTCAAACTGCTTCATCAATTGGTTCACTTGCTCTACTTTTGTTCCAGAACCCTTGGCAATTCTTGCTTTTCTTTTTACATCGATCAATGCTGGCTTGCTTCTTTCAATTGGAGTCATCGAATGGATAATCGCTTCAATGTGTTTGAAAGCATCGTCTTCAATTTCGATATCTTTCATTGCTTTAGAAGCACCTGGTATCATTCCTACCAAGTCTTTCATATTACCCATCTTCTTCACTTGCTGAATTTGAGATAAGAAATCATCAAAACCAAATTCGTTTTTAGCAATTTTCTTTTGGATTTTTCTGGCTTCGTCTTCATCATATTGCTCTTGCGCTCTTTCTACCAAGGACACGACATCCCCCATCCCAAGGATACGTTCTGCCATACGATTTGGATAGAAAACATCAATCGCATCCATTTTTTCACCAGTACCCACAAACTTAATTGGTTTGTTTACTACCGATTTAATAGATATCGCAGCTCCACCACGAGTATCTCCATCTAATTTGGTCAAAATAACCCCGTCAAAATTCAAGATATCGTTGAATGCTTTTGCAGTGTTCACTGCATCCTGACCAGTCATCGCATCCACAACAAATAAGGTTTCTTGTGGTTGGATGGCTTTATGCACTTTGGCAATTTCATCCATCATTTCCTTATCAACAGCCAAACGACCGGCAGTATCGACAATTACCACATTAAATCCATTCGCTTTTGCATGCTTAATTGCATTTTGAGCAATTTCAACTGGATTTTTATTTTCTGGTTCAGAGTATACTTCAACAGCAATAGAATCTCCTACAACATACAATTGCTGAATAGCCGCCGGACGATAAATATCACAGGCAACCAAAAGCACTTTCTTATTCTTTTTTGTTTGAAGATAATTAGCCAATTTTCCGGAAAAAGTAGTTTTCCCAGATCCTTGCAATCCTGACATTAATACAACGGATGGCGTGCCCGAAAGATTGATTCCCGCAACATCTCCACCCATCAATTCAGTAAGCTCATCTTTGACTAACTTCACCAATAATTGTCCAGGTTGCAATGTCGTTAATACATCTTGACCTATTGCTTTCTCTTTTACTTTGGTTGTAAAATCTTTGGCAATTTTAAAATTGACATCGGCATCAAGTAAAGCACGACGCACTTCTTTCAAAGTTTCGGCTACGTTTACTTCTGTGATTTTTCCGTGTCCTTTTAATATATGAAAGGCTTTGTCTAGTTTATCGCTTAAATTATCGAACATAATTTTATTTCTCTTTAATTAAGGCGCAAATTTAATGATTTGATATTGAAGTTTAAATAGTATTAGAAATAAAAAAGCAATTGTTTTAAAATAAAATTCAAAACAATAAAAAGAGGCCCGATAAATCCAGCCTCCTTTCTCCAAAAACAGTAAAACGAACTAAAAATGATTATACATATTATTTGCTGTCAATTCATTTTTTACAAACAAAAATAATATTTTTAATTAAATAATGCTACGATAACATTCAATGTCTTTTTTTCAATTGAAAATTGACTAATGGAACCAGCAAAAATCATATTTCTTTACTCATAAAATAATTAAGAATTACGCTTATGTGCAATCTAAAAGTATTAAACCGAACCTCTAATGGAATTCTGCTGTATTGCCAACATAGAGACATGTATCAATTGCTGTTTAATAATTTGACCTTTGATTTGAACAGCATCGAAATGACGAGTTTTGCCAATTATTTAAACCAAATAGATATTGATTATTGGGAAAGGGAATATAAAAATTCACTTTATGAAAAGAAGATTCCGATTCCAACTTTACAGTCTAATTTTATTATTCTGCTAAACAGAAAAGAACTGGAGGAATTACGCTTTTTGGTAGATTGTGTCAATGAAGATAAAATTCTAAAACCAGTAGAAATCAATTATCTGATTATTTCAAATTGATAAACAGACATAGAGACAGCACATAAAAAAATCCGTCCCGTTTTATTAAACGGGACGGATTTTTTGTTTTAGGCAGTATCTGATAAAATTTAATTTGTGATGAAAAGCAGAATTTAAGGAATTCAAAATTACTGCAAAAGCGGCATATAAAAAGTTATATTTTGAGATGTCATCTTTTATACAATTTAAGACTAGTTTTTCATGTCTTCTGATTGATAATTAAGTCGGATTTTACGCTTTTAGCATTAATTTATATCAAACGTTTTCGTTTGTTTTACAGTTTGCCAAAAGAAGCTTTTAAATTAATGTCTTAATGTTAAAAAATAAAGAATAATTTAATTTAAAATTAAAATAAACACATAAGATTATTGTATTTGCAAAAAATATTTGTTTTTTTGAAAAATTAATAAAAAAATATTTTTACTGTTTCAAAAATAAATGTACTTTTATACTATAAAATAAAAACATAAAAATCATTAAAAAAACAATATAAAAAAATACAAGATCATGAGAACAATTATCACCTTTGCCCTTTGCTTAAGCTTCTTTTCTGCGACGTATTCACAAGACCAAAAAACAGCTGATAAAAAACCAGAAACTTTAAAAATGGAAGTATTACCAGAAGTATTAGTTTCACACACTAAAAATGTTTCAAAATACATCCCAGACAACAATCCTGATGCAGTTATCAGAAACACTCAAAACGAATTCATTTCCTACAATGTAGATAATGAAGAGTGCAAAAATTTCGACGAGTATTTAGTGACTTTAGAAAATGAAAAAGGCTTCTTGGTGGCAACTTACAATCAACACGGAGTACTAGTACGGGTTAACGAAAAATATGCAAATGCAGAATTACCAAGAGAAATAATGCGTTTTGTCTTTATGTGGTATCCTGAATGGACAATTACAAAAAGTAAGTTTGAATATTCTCAACAAAAAGGAGCAATATTAAAAAAAACATACCATTTGAAACTTAAAAAAGATAATCAAACTCAAAATATACAAATTAGTTCAACAGGCGAAATTGTTAAAACAAACAATGAATTAGCAATGAATTAAAATTGCAATGATTCTCAATTAAACCAAAATTCCCCCGTCCCTAACAAATAAAAAAGAGGCTGTCTAAAAACATAGACAGCCTCTTTTTTAAATTTTATTTATAAAATTACATTCTTTCTGGAACATTAATCCCTAATAAACTAAAGGAATCTGCAATAACATCTGCCACTTTTTTAGACAATTGCACTCTGAATGTTTTTTTGTTCAAATCTGTTTCTCCAAGTATAGAAACGGCTTGATAAAAAGAATTGTATTCACGAACCAAATCATACGTAAAATTAGCGATCAAAGCTGGGCTGTGATTTTGAGCCGCATTCTGAATCACCTCTGGGAACAATTCTAATTGTTTTACCAATTCTTTTTCTTTTTCGTGAAGTTCAACAATTCCTGCATTGGCTGCAAAATCAAAGTCAGCTTTGCGAATAATTGATTGAATTCTCGCATACGTATACTGAATAAACGGACCTGTATTCCCTGCAAAATCAACTGATTCTTCTGGATTAAAAAGGATTCGTTTTTTTGGATCTACTTTTAGAATATAATATTTAAGTGCTCCAAGGCCTATTGTATTGTATAATTTTGCTTTTTCTTCTGCCGAATAAGAATCCAATTTCCCTAAATCTTCAGAGATTTTTTGGGCTGTATCGGTCATTTCCTGCATCAAATCATCAGCATCAACAACTGTTCCCTCACGGCTTTTCATTTTTCCGGAAGGTAAATCAACCATTCCATAAGATAAATGGAACAGACTGGAAGCCCAATCAAATCCTAATTTTTTCAATATCAAAAACAATACTTTGAAGTGATAATCCTGTTCGTTCCCAACTGTGTAAACCATTCCGCCAACATCTGGCATATCCTTTACACGCTGAATTGCAGTTCCGATATCCTGTGTCATATACACCGCCGTACCATCCGAACGCAAAACAATTTTACGATCCAAACCTTCATCAGTCAAATCAATCCAAACAGAACCATCTGGATCTTTTTCAAAAATTCCTTTTTCTAAACCAATCTGAACAACATCTTTACCCAATAAATAGGTATTGCTTTCGTAATAAAAGCTGTCAAAATTGACTCCAAGATTTTTATAACTTATTGCAAAACCATCATAAACCCATTGGTTCATAGTTTTCCAAAGTTCGATAACTTCAGGTTTTCCATTTTCCCAATCCAAAAGCATTTGCTGCGCTTCGAGAATAATTGGCGCTTGTTTTTTGGCTTCATCTTCTGTTTTACCGGCATCCATCAACTCTTTGATTTCTGCTTTGTAGGCTTTATCAAAAGCAACATAATAATTCCCAACCAATTTATCGCCTTTCAATCCTGTAGATTCTGGAGTTTCTCCGTTTCCAAATTTCTGCCAAGCCAACATGGACTTACAAATATGAATCCCTCTATCGTTGATGATTTGTGTTTTATATACTTTTTTCCCAGATGCCTTGATAATTTCGGCAACTGAATATCCTAATAAATTATTACGAACGTGTCCTAAGTGCAACGGTTTGTTAGTGTTTGGAGAAGAATATTCTACCATCACCGCTTTATCATTTGCCGAAGACGTAACAAATCCGAATTTCTCCACATTTTTGATTTCGTTGAAAAAATTCAAATAATAACTATCTGAAATCACAATATTCAAAAATCCAGAAACCACATTAAAACGAGCTACTTCCGAAACATTTTCAATCAGATAATTTCCAATTTTATTACCTAATTCAACAGGATTGCTTTTTACCAATTTAAGCAATGGAAAAATAACCATCGTAATATCGCCTTCAAACTCTTTTCTTGTGGTTTGAAACTCTACTTTATCAATCGTTACATCAAACAAAGTTTGAATGGCTTTCTCTATAGATGGGGTAAGAATATTGGATAATGACATGGATACTTGATTTTTTTAAGTGTGCAAATATAAGGCTTATTCGCCAAATATGGAAAGTGAAAAAGCATTCTGTATTGTAATGTTTCTAAAAACGGATTATCATATGCAATGCAAGGCGATATTGGATGCAAACTGTATCCATTTATAATAAATCTTCCGAAACACAGATCCATTAGACTATAAAAATGACTTTTAAATTAGAAAAAAATAGATATCGAATCTCCTAAAAATCAAAGCACTCAAATAAAATATCCAAATATTTTAAAATTTATTTTTAAAAATGTGTTACAAAAAGAAGACAAAACAGTCTTATGGAAAATCATCAATCAAAATCATCAATCAAAAATCAAATCATGAAGACTAAACTATTAATTGTATTCCTAATGAGTTTTATAGGAATAACACATGCCGAAAACCCGGGAATTATTTCGGGTAAAGTAATAAACAAAACAACAAACCAGCCCGTACAATTTGCTTCAATAGTAATAAAAGATGCTGGCAAATTGGTTACCGGAATTGTTGCTGACGAAAATGGAACCTTTTCCATTAAAAATCTAGAATTGAAAAAATATACCTTGGAGGTAGAATTCATTGGTTACAAAAAATATTCCACTTCTTTAGAATTGAATACCGAGAAAAAGAATTCAACTATAAAAATATTACTGGAAGAAGAAGCTACAGAGCTGCAATCAGTTGACATTATCAAAGAGCATTCCTTAATCGAACAAAAAACAGATCGGAAAATCATCAATGTCGGCAAAGATTTATTGAGTGCAGGAGCTACTGCTGCCGAAATCATGAACAATATTCCTTCGGTAAGTGTCGATCCACAAACCAATGCGGTGAGCCTTAGAGGAAATTCAAATGTTCGTATATTTGTAGACGGTAAACCAAGTACTGTTGATACGGCTCAGCTATTGCAGCAAATTCCATCTACTTCAATCAAACAAATTGAATTAATCACAAATCCATCGGCCAAATACAATCCCGAAGGAATGAGCGGAATCATCAATATTGTTTTAAACAAAAACGCCAAAATAGGTTTTAACGGAAGTATAAATGGTGGTGTGACTTTTGGTGAAACTCCCAAAACAAATTCTTCTTTTGATGTAAATTACCGCAATGGAAAAGTGAATATGTATGCCAATTATGGTTTAACTACCGGTAAGCATCACAATCATGGACAAGTAGAGACGTTCAATGACAATGGAGCTATTGAAAACACTCAAAAATTTGATTTTTCAAATGAGAATACATCGCACTTAGCCAAAGTAGGACTTGACTTTTATTTGAATGACACCAATACTATTTCTATCTATACCACCCAAAACATCAGTAATGAAAATGGAAAATCTCAAGTAAATGTAGATTTTTCAACCCCTCCTAAACCAAGTATCAATCAATTACTGGACACTAAAAACGATAATTACACACAAACCTATAATTTAGATTACAAGAAAAAATTCAAAAAAGAAGGACATACTCTTGAATTTGAAGGCAATTACAGCAACAACGACAATACCGAAAATAGTGTATTCAACACTCCTAAAACGAATGACATTACCAATAAAGGAGAGAATGTTTTACTCAATTTAGATTATACCAATCCTTTGACAGAAACCATCAAATTGGAAGCAGGATTAGAAACTCGCATTGAAAACACCAAAAACAACTTCCTTTTGGATGGTGCCTATAATTCTAATTTCAATTACGAAAGAAATATTTATTCTGCCTATACCACAATCTCAAAACAGTGGAAAAAATGGAATGCACAAGTTGGAGCTCGTTTTGAAAAATACAATGCCGATGCTTTATTCAAAAAAGTGAATGAAGCCGATGGCACTTTTAATGATAATTTATTTACCGTGTATCCTTCGGGTTTTTTAAATTATGCACCAAATGATAATGACTCCTTCAATTTGAGTGTTTCAAAACGTGTAGACAGACCAAGTATTGATCAAGTAAATCCTATCCGAGAATGGAGTACACCACTAATAGATTCAGAAGGTAATCCAAATTTATATCCTCAATTTACCAATTCGGTTGAATTAAATTATACTCGAAAAACAAAAATAGGTTCCATCACTTCGGGAGTGTTTTACCGTCAAATCAATGACGAAATCTCAAGAACTCTTAATGAAAACCCAACTGATCCTGAAAGACAAATATTGTCTTATGCCAATTTGGGCGACAACAATGCATTTGGAGTAGAACTTTCCGGAAATTTAGACTTTACAAAATGGTATACGGCCAATATTAGTTTTGATTTATACAACAAAAAAACCAAAGGGTATGTAGAAACAGAATATGTGGAAGTTGATGTTACAACTTTTAACTCTCGCATAAGCAACACCTTTAAAGCATCTAAAAATTTACGTTTTCAATTGACAGGAATGTATCGTGGAGAAGATTTAGGACTGCAATTTCTAAGAAAACCAATGTGGAAAATAGATTTAGGTTCTAGCCTAACCGTTCTTAAGGGAAGTGGTACCATAACTGCCAGAGTAAGTGATCTACTTGATAGTATGCATTTTGCTTTTGATGCTACAAGACCCAAAGTACAAACTGGTGAATTCCATTGGGAAAGTCAAACTGCCTATGTAGGATTCAATTATCGTTTTGGAACTGGAAAAAACAAAGCAATTCAAAGAAAAGAAAGAGATAAGAATGAGACCCAAGGAAGTGGTGGTTTTTAAAAATTAGTTTTAATAATAGGTTACCCAAAAAGAAACCCCAGAGTATGCCAACTCTGGGGTTTCTTGTGTTTAAAAATAATGTTATTGTGAGCTTTTATTTCGACAGTTATCGAATTCTTTAATCAATAAAAGAATATATTACCATTTTATAATAGCACTTGCCCAAGTAAATCCACTTCCAAAAGCAGCTAAAACCACAGTATCTCCAGATTTTATTTTCCCTTGTTCCCAAGCTTCGGTCAAGGCAATTGGGATAGAAGCTGCGGTTGTGTTACCATACTTTTGGATATTGTTGAATACTTGATCATCATTCAATCCAAATTTCTTTTGAATAAACTGTGAAATTCTCAAATTGGCTTGATGTGGAATCAACATATCAATATCCGAAACCTGTAAATTATTAGCTTCCAAACCTTCGTTGATTACTTCTGCAAAACGAACTACTGCATTTTTGAATACAAATTGTCCATTCATATGAGGATAATAACTTTCGTCATCCGGATTGTTGTCAGCCAAAATATCTGTTACCCAACGGCCTCCCATTCCTGGAGCTGTTACAACCAATTCTTCGGCATGTACTCCTTCAGAATGTAGATGTGTTGATAAAATTCCTTTAGTCAAATCTTCTTCTCTGCTCAAAATAGCAGCTCCTGCCCCATCACCAAAAATCACCGAAACGCCACGCCCTCGAGTAGTCATATCCAAACCAGTAGATTGAACTTCGGAACCAATTACTAAAATATTCTTGTACATTCCTGTTTTGATATATTGATCCGCTACAGAAAGAGCATACACAAAACCCGAACATTGATTACGCACATCTAATGCTCCAACAGTTCTTAAACCCAAATCACGTTGCACTAAAACTCCTGGACCTGGAAAATAATAATCTGGGCTTAGCGTTGCAAAAACGACGAAATCAATATCCTCCGCAGCTACACCAGAACGCTCCATAGCAATTTTGGCAGCTTTTACACCCATTGAGGTGGTTGTATCTTCACCGCGTATAATATGTCGTCTTTCCTGAATCCCTGTGCGTTCCTGAATCCATTCGTCATTGGTGTCTATAATCTTAGACAAATCATCATTAGTCACTACATTTTCTGGGACATAATATCCCAAACCTGTTATTTTTGAATGGTACATAGTTTTGTTGTTTTATTAAAATCAAGGGTGCAAATTTAAATATACTTTAAAATATTCGGCTACAAATTACTGAATTTTTAGCAATATGCGAATATAATTTTTGGGAGCTATTTCCTGTTTACCGACAGCTATCGGGAAACTATATCTTTTTTTCTCGAGAAAAACGAGAAAAAAGGTTGCGGTTTCCATAAGGGCTAAGTGTCCAAAAAACAGATTTATTTAAATAATTAAGTTCAAAAAAAGAGACAGTCGTAAACATAGCTCTTCCTAATATAAATGACTTTGTTGATTTCTAACACACTAGGAAATCTTCAGTACGACTTCTTGATTGAGTTCTAAGGCTGTTTCATGTTCAAAGAAAATAGCTTTTCTATCAAAAGCCGCTTTTATTAAATAACGACTTCCTTTAAAAAAAGACTGCTTTACAACTGCTTTTAAAGACCCGTTTTCATTCACTTTTAACTGATGCGGATACAATAGAATAATTTCATCCTCTCCGTCTATTGGCATCAATTGTGACAATCTCAGTTCGTTCACTTCTCCAAAAAGGGATGCGACATATTTATTTAGGGGATAATTATATACATCTGCTGAAGGACCTTTTTCTATAATTCGTCCTTGATACAAAACAAGAGTTTCATCAGAGAAAGAAAGAGCATCGGTACTATCGTGAGTGGCTATAAAACAAGTAATTCCCTTTTTCTTTAGATAAGCGAACAAATTTCGGCGCAATGCATTTTTTCTAAAATTATCAATATGACTAAAAGGTTCATCAAGCAATAAAACTTCTGGCTCCAAGGCCAAAACTCTAGCCAATGCAACGCGTTGTTGTTGACCGCCACTCAATAATTTTGTTTTTACATTAGCAAATTCAGTCATTTCAACCATTTCCAGCAACTCCTGAATACGCAGTTTTTTCAGAGGCAAAAAGCCATTCGAAAGAAACTTACCCACATTCTCAGCTACGGTTTCATAGGGCATTAAATCAAAATCCTGCGCCAAATATTTCATAAATGGCACCCCTGGAATCAAATTGTATTTGGGTCCTCGAATCTCCGTTTCATTATAAAAAATGTGTCCTTCATTTAAATCGTACATCCCGTAAATAAGCTTTAAAAGCGTACTTTTCCCACATCCACTTTCACCAAGTATAGCAATGTTTTGTCCTTTGGCAACCGTGAAATCTACATTTTGAATAATGATTTTTTCAGTATAGCCGAATGAAATATTTTGAATTTGAAGCATTCTATGACATTAAAATTTGAGAGAACAAATATAGTCCCTTTACTAAAAAAAAATTGTTGATAATTCATTTATATCCAAAAAAAAACTGCTTTATAAAAGCAGTTTTTTTTCGTTATTCTAAGAAGTCGCTATTGTTTCTTTTTTGCTTCCTCAATCATTTTGGCATTTGCAGTAATGGCAAATTCAACACGACGGTTTTGACTTTGACCCTCTTTGGTGTCATTTGAGGCAATTGGGTCTGCAATTCCATAACCAGATGTTTTGAAACGGCTAGCCGCTAATCCTTTAGAGATTAAATATCCTTTTACTGATTCGGCTCTTTTTTGAGAAAGTGTTAAATTGTATTCCGGTTTACCTGTATTATCTGTATAACCAAAAATTTCAATGTTAGTATCTGCATACGAATTAAACACTGGAACCAATTTATCCAAATTTGTTTTGGCTTGAGAAGTCAAAGTTGATTTATTTAAATCAAAACGTACTGCATCTTCTTTTAAAACCAAACGGATTCCTTCGCCTACTCTCTCAACATCAGCACCAGGAAGTGCTTCGTCTATTTCTCTTGCTTGTTTATCCATACTATTACCAATCAAAGCTCCGGTACCACCTCCTACAGCAGCACCTATGGCGGCACCAGCAGCAGTTCCAAGCTTAGTATTGTTTCCAATAATTGCTCCAAGAACTCCTCCTGCAACAGCTCCTATTCCAGCTCCTTTTTGTGTGTTATTGGCATTCTTTACAGAATCACAACCTGTAAAAAGAAAACTCAATACCAATAAACTACTTAATCCTAAAATCGTTATTTTTTTCATCTTTATCTTATTATATTTTTAATTAACTCTTTGGAATTGATAAACAACATCAGTTGGGTTGTTGCCTACATTTATTTTGTCGATCAATTCAAATGAAGTTTCTGTTTGGTTTCTAACTCCTAGAATAAAACCTGTTTTCACCTTTTTAGACTTCAATCCTTCGTCTAAAATTTTAAGAACAAACTGCCCTTCCTTATTCACATACCAAGTAATGTCAGATGTAAAAGCGGTACAATTAGGACTGTTCAATGTCATATTCCCTTTATTATTGTTCGAAATAAACTTCCATGTACTTCCTACAAAACATTTCGAGTCAGCAAGATTAAAAGAGTTTACTTTAATATAATCAGAACCTGGATAACTAACATTCGTAATTTGCCAATTTCCTTTCATACCTACTTGAGAAGTCTTATCTAATTTTGTCATAGGAGCATTAGAAACTGGCTCCGGGGCAGCAGGGATAGTAGACGCAGATTTACATGCAAAAACCAAAATGGCTATAGTGCATATTAAAAGAATTTTCCTCATTTTTTTTCAATTTTAAATTAATGTAAGTACAAAGGTACATATCAAATTTATTAAAATTTATTTTTTTGTTTATATAATTTACTTACGACAATTTGTCACTTCCCTCGCAATTGGTACTCTATTTGAAAGCTAAATAAACAGATTGTAAAACCTTTAAAAAAATTAAAATATGACAACAGGTAAAATTAATGTTTCGGTTGAAAACATCTTTCCCTTAATCAAGAAATTCTTATACAGTGATCACGAAATTTTCTTGCGTGAATTGATTTCAAACGGAACCGATGCGACTTTAAAATTAAAACACCTTACCAGTATTGGTGAAGCCAAAGTTGAATATGGTTCTCCGATTATTGAAGTTAAAATTGATAAAGAAGGCAAAAAAATCCACATCATTGACCAAGGTCTTGGTATGACAGCCGATGAAGTAGAAAAATACATCAATCAGGTTGCCTTTTCCGGAGCCGAAGAATTCCTGGACAAATACAAAGATTCTGCCAAAGATTCTGGTATTATTGGACATTTTGGACTTGGCTTTTATTCTGCCTTTATGGTTGCCGAAAAAGTGGAAATTATCACCAAATCATACAAAGACGAACCAGCTGCACACTGGACTTGTGACGGAAGCCCTGAGTTTACTCTTGAGCCAGCTGACAAAACTACCAGAGGAACTGAAATCATTTTACACATCGCCGAAGATTCTCTTGAATTTTTGGAAGAATTTAAAATTTCGGGCTTATTGAATAAGTACAATAAGTTCATGCCTATTCCAATTAAATTTGGAACCAAAAAAGAAAAAATAGAACAAAAGAAAGGTGAATTTGTTGAGTCTGAAGACAAAGAAAATGCTTTTACAGAAGTAGAAGTGGACAATATCATCAACAATCCAAATCCTGCCTGGACAAAACAACCGACAGAATTATCTGATGAGGATTACAAAAATTTCTACCGTGAAATGTATCCGATGCAATTCGAAGAACCGTTGTTTCATATCCATTTGAATGTTGATTATCCTTTTAATTTAACGGGTATTTTATATTTTCCAAAATTGGGTTCTGACTTACAAATTCAGAAAGACAAAATTCAATTGTATCAAAACCAAGTATATGTAACCGATAATGTAGAAGGAATTGTACCTGAATTCTTGATGATGCTTCGCGGTGTAGTTGATTCTCCAGATATTCCTTTGAATGTTTCCCGTTCTGGATTGCAAGCTGATGGTGCAGTTAAGAAAATATCCAACTATATCACTCGTAAAGTTGCTGATAAATTAAAATCTTTATTTAACGAAAACAGAGAGGATTTTGAACAAAAATGGAATGACATTAAAATCGTTCTCGAATACGGAATGCTTTCTGAGGATAAATTCTACGAAAAAGCTGGAGCTTTTGTCTTGTACCCAACAGTTGACGACAAATACTTCACTCTTGAAGAATTAAAAGATAATCTGAAAGAAAAACAAACAGACAAAGACGGAAAGTTGGTTATTTTATATGCTGGAAATAAAGAAGCACAACATTCTTATATAGAAATTGCAAAAGACAAAGGATACGAAGTATTGCTTTTGGACTCTCCTATTATTTCTCATTTAATTCAGAAAATTGAAGGCGATAACAGTGGGTTGCATTTTGTTCGTGTCGATTCAGACCATATTGATAACTTAATCAAGAAAGAAGACGCTGCTATTTCAAAATTATCTGACGAAGAGAAAGAAAGCTTAAAAACTGTTCTTGAAACTATCGTCCCAAAACAAACGTACACAGTACAACTAGAGGCGTTAGACAGCGAAGCGGCTCCATTTATTATTACGCAACCTGAATTCATGCGTAGAATGAAAGAAATGAGTCAGTCTGGTGGTGGGGGAATGTTCGGAATAGGAAATATGCCGGAAATGTATAATTTGGTAGTAAACACCAATTCTGATTTAGCAACAAGCATATTGAACAACAAAGACAAATCAGCTCAAGAAAGCTTGGTAAAACAAGCATTAGATTTAGCTAAATTATCTCAAAACTTATTAAAAGGAGAAGCTTTGACCGCTTTTGTGAAAAGAAGTTTTGATCTAATCAAATAATTTTATCCTTTTTTAAAGGAGAATCTAAACCTGCAAGGATCAACAATTGCAGGTTTTTTTATTTTCTGCAATTCTATATTTTTATTTCTATTTCAAACAAAATATAAATTATATTCCTGTAAAATAAGCACTTACACTTCATTTATGTCATTTTTTTACTTAATTTTAAGACATAAAAAAAATAAACGCATACTTTATTATTATTTTAAAATACATTAATCTTTATTTCTTCTTTTGAAACATTCCTGTAATTTTCGGGACATGAGTATTTGTTCTTATTGAATAATTCAGCTTAACAACCAACCTACAACTGATCTTGATTTAGAATTAATTAAAACTTTACACTTATGACAAACAACGAAAATAAAAGTCTAAAAGAAAAGGAATTAGAAGAAAAAAAAAGCACAGGAAAAGAAGCTGAAACTTCGGTCTTACTTACTTTATATATGGGCCTTTTTTTAGGAATGGTACCCGTTATTGGTTTCCCAATCACAATTCCGGAGATGGGCGGAAAAATTCTTTTTATAGGTCTCTTACTTGGGATTGCCGCTTTTATAAGTTCTTTTTTTACGGGTACTTTATTCGGTATGCCCAAACGAAACAATAAAAAGGAAAACAACTATTCTCTCAATAATAGTTTGGTCGAAATCTCAGATTGGTTAACCAAAATAATTGTAGGGATTGGATTAGTCAATCTAAAAGAAATCCCAGGATATTTAATTTCACTTGGGGAATATGTGAAAGAATCTTCAAAATATACAGGTCAATTATTGAATGTGTACACCATTGGCATTGTGGTGTATTTCGGTTTTTTGGGTATATATATCGGATACAATTATATGCGATTGGTTTTGTCTAATAAATATAAACACGCTGACGATAATTTGATTCGGATAGAACTGGAAATGGCAAAAGAAAAAGTTCTTGAAATTAAGCAAGAAAATCAACAAAAAGACAAACGAATTATTGAAATACAAAGTCTTGTCCAAGAAAAAGATCAATTGACAAAAACATTAATAGATAAAGTCAATGAACCTACGCTGTCTAAAAATAAAATTGAAACAATTGTTAAAAAATTAGTCCAAACCGATGAAATTAAAGATGAAAACATAGAGTTATACGTAGATAAAATGATAAGTGAAGCCAAATTAAAACTACAAAAAGGCCTAATCCTTAATCATGACGATCCTCAAAAAGGACAATGGAAAAATAATGCCCTAAACAATGAACGAGAATTAAAAGCTACAGTTTTTGAAGAAGCAAAAGGATTGTACAAAATAAACTTACAAATAGTGTCCACAAATCCAAAAAACAATCCATTAAAAAATGGCGACTTGGTATTATTCGCTTTACACAATACATTTGGCGATCCCCCTTTCAAACTGGTAAAAATAGATAAACAATCTGCTGAATTGAATTTTTATGCTTATGGTTCTTTTACAGTAGGCGCATTTGCAGACAATGGAGCCACAGAATTAGAACTTGATTTGGCTGAACTACCAAATGTTTCGAGTCATTTCAAAATACATTAATCTTATTTTGCTTTGACAAACAATTACTTACTATTGACATCCTAAAACAATTCTATATGTACGATTTTTAAATGAAAATAACATAATAAAAACGTTTCCTTCAATATTTAACAACCATTTCAATCAATAATTCATTTAAAATAATAAATTTGCCTACCCAACACAATAAACTTAACTAAATATTAAAATTTTATGAAGAAAAGCTTTTATTTATTAGCCACATTTACCTTTACTTGTTTTTTATTTGTTTCATGTACTAAAGAAGATTCTTTGAGTGCAACCGACAATAGTCCAGTAGTAGCATCAGCGTCTATTGATGCAATAAATGAAATGGATATTCAATCAGGAAACCAAGTATCTTTCGATAAATTAACTGCAAAAAAAACAGGAAAATCTTTAACAGGTTCATGCGCAACTGTAACAATGGACCCGATAACATCTACTTTCCCTAAAACATTCTATGTAGATTTTGGTGCTGGTTGCGTTACTAATAGCATTACTAGAAAAGGAAAATTAAAAATCACTTTTTCTGGCTATATTACAGAAACAGGTAGTACTATGACTGTAGAAAGAGTAAATTACTATGTAAACGGCAACAAAGTTGAAGGAAAAATTGTGTATAAAAATACAACTACAGCAAATGTACCTCAATGGACCAGAACAGTAACCGAAGGGGTTTTTACAGATACTAAAGGCGATGTATACCAAAACTCAGGAACTCACACCGTAAAACAAACTGCTGGCGTTTCTACTCTTGCTCTAGAAGACAACACTTATGAAATGACAGAAGGAACTCACACTGTTACTAAACAAAATGGTGCCAAAATCACTTTAACTGTTGTAGAGCCATTAGTTAAAAATTTCTCTTGCGATTATGTCTCTAAAGGAAAACTAAAAGTAGAAAGCACCATTTTAAATGGCACGATTGAATATGGCACTGGAGATTGCGATAATAAAGGAACTTACACTCAAAACGGAATTGTATTTCCTTTTACAATGTAATTTGAATATCATATAAAACAATACAGAGGCTGTCCAAAGACAGTCTCTTTTTTTATAAACTCTTTGCCTTAATCAAAACTTTCCTGATACTACAGCCTCTATAGAGAAAACCAAGAAGTGATAATTTTTAAAACTTTTTTAATTTCAGCACAATATTTGAATTAGGAAAAAAAACACAATTAAATTTTAAACACTAAATTTGTTTCATTAATTTCTGAATTTCAAAGAATAAAAAAACTGTCCATTATGTCAAAATTAGCTACAAACGATTATTATACTCCTTTTTTTTTAAAATCTTCTTTATTTAAAATTATTTTTGTAGCTCTTCTTTACAATATACTTGCCTTTTTAAGTTTTCGAATAACCGTTTCTCCAGATAATATTTCACCTATTTTTCCTGAAGCAGGATTTGCTCTTGCTGCAGTAATAATTATGGGCCGTAAAGCTTTAATTGGAATCTGGACTGGTTCTTTTGTTGCCAATATGTTTTCTTTTTGGGCCGTCTGCAAGATGCTTGACAAATCATTGCTCGAAACTATATTATCGGCTTGTTCTGTAGCTACAGGAGTTGTAATAGGTGCAGCTATAGCCGCTTACCTAATTGATGTATTCAATAAAGGAGAATACCCTTTGCGAAATGGCTATAGTATAATCATTTTAATAGGAGTTAGTATTATTTATTGTGCTATTTGTTCGTTATTAGGTGTCACTGCAATATCGCACTTTGGATTAAACACTCCTAATCATTTTATTTCCAACTGGACAACTTGGTGGCAAGGTGATTTAATAGGCACGATATTACTAACCCCTTTTATATTATCCTGGTTCTACCGCTATCACATAAAAATCATTTCTACTTCTATTTTTGAAGCCATTGCACTAGGATTAGCGACAGTTAGTGTGTGCGTTTTAGTCGCTTTCGATCACTCAGATGACCAATATTTGTTTATTTTAATATTATTATGGGCTACATTTCGATTTAGAATCAGAGGAGTATCTATCTTGGCATCCCTCTTTGCACTACTATCTTCAATCTATGGATATTTAGGTTATGGCTCATTTGTCGTAGTCACTTCCGAAGATCCATTGATATACATAAATTCCTTTTTTGGACTGAGTACTGTCATAGCCTTAATACTATCAGGTTTCTATTCCGAATACCTGCATAGAAAACTAGAATATAAAGTATAAATAAGTCTACTCTCTCCTCACAATTTCATCAAAATCAAGTAAATTCTACATTAGGGCATTACCTCATTGCACAAAATTTGATTCTCATAGAACATCTATCGACAATGAGGTCGGGCTGTACATTGTATCTTTTCTTTTCCAAAAAGAAGGAAAAGAAAAGGATGCCATTCCCATCCCTAATGCGATACCTTTTTCAAAACAGCATTTAGTATAACAAAAAAACAGCCCCTCTAAGAGCTGTTCTGCATAAATTCGAAGTAAATGTTTTTCTTAAAAAAATAACCCAATTAATTTACCGTGGCCACATTTTGGTTTTTTAGTTTCATATCGTCTTTGTAC
>NZ_JAHWYN010000018.1 GCF_019351435.1 Flavobacterium taihuense | reverse complement strand
TCACACAACCTGATGTTTTATCCTGTAGCATTGTTCAAGACGCTCCTGCTAAATGTTATGGAGACAGCAATGGTACAGCAACAGTGACTGCCGTTGGCGGAAATGTTGGCTACACTTATTTATGGGACAACGGAGAAACTACTGCACAAGCAATTGCCTTAAACGCAGGCAATCATACCGTGACCGTTACCGACAATTTAGGATATAAAACAAGCTGTAACGTAACCATTGGACAACCACAAGCGGCTTTAACAGCAACAGCAGTAATTACAAATAACAATAACTGTATTGCTTGTAGCAACGGGACTATCAATCTTACCGTTTCAGGTGGAACAGAACCTTATACTTTCTCATGGTCAAACGGAGCCACAACAGAAGATATTTCAAATTTATCGAATGGCTCATATATAGTAGAAATTACTGATAATAATGATTGTAAAGCAAATTATACATTTACCATTACAGAGTCAAGTATTAATATTATTAAAGAAGACACCTATGTAGATAGCAATCAAGATGGCATAACTAATGTAGGAGACGATGTAAAATATAGCTTCGTCGTTAAAAACACAGGAACAGTAACTCTTACAAATATAACAATTGACGATGAAAATGCAATTGTTACAGGAGCGATATCAACTTTAGCCGCAGGTGAAACAAACACAACAACTTTCTCTGGAACTCATGCTATTACTCAAAGTGATATTGATCTTGGATATGTATACAACGTGGCAATAGCTAAAGCTAAAGACCCTGAAAACAAAGATGTAACAAGTATTTCATATGACCCTACACCTTGTGCAACTTGTCCAATAACAACTGATTGTCCTAGTTGTACTATTACACCACTAACTCAATCTCCTAAATTAGAGCTTATAAAAACGACGTCAACTATTAATTATAGTGTTGTTGGAGATGTAATTAAGTACACCATAATCGTGAAAAATACGGGTAATGTAACGTTAAATCAAATAACTGTAAAAGACCCATTAACAAATTTAGATACAATTATAGAAATACTTGCACCAGGTGCTAGCTCAGAATATACACAAAGCTATACCGTAACTCAAGAAGATTTGAATAACGGCTCTGTTACTAATATTGCAAAAGCTGAAAGTAATACTCATATTACTGCAGAAGACACTGTAACAGTTAACGAAAAAGCAAATCCAATTGATGCTGTTAATGATAATGCCGGTACAATTGTTGGCGTAAATCAAACTACACCAAATGTAATCAACGTTTTCACTAATGATACTTTAAACGTATCTCCTGTAAAATCTGTCGATGTTATTTTGACAACTGTTACATCAAATCCTTTCTTACAGTTGAATCCTGATGGTTCAATAGATGTATTGCCTGACGCTCCTGTAGGTATGCAAACAATGACTTATCAAATTTGTGAAAAACTAAACAGTACCAATTGTGATACTGCCACAGTAACTGTTACAATTGAAGGGCCTAGTATGACTGTTTCTGGAGAAGGAATTTGTATCAATGACATTCCTTACTTTAGTTATACAACTACTGCAAATAATTTTACTCCAGTAAATGGATTAACATTAACATGGACAGATAGTAACAACAATGTAGTTACGACCATGACCAACTTACCATTAAATGGAAAAGTAGTATGGCCAGGTGCAATTGTTGATGCAAACGGTAATGGAATTGATTGGCCAGGTTGGATTTTGGTTAACAACAAATGGATTGAAGGAGCTGATGGCTTTGAAAACCTTAGACCAACTGCTTCAATAACATTCACATTAAATCCAAGTCAAACAGTAATAGCAAATTATCCACCATCAGATCCAATATGTACATCTAGACCAACATTTAAAATTGATGCTGTAGATGATACTGCTGGTCCGATAGATGGAATAAATGGCGCAACAAATGTTCTTAACGTATTTAATAATGATACTTTGAATACCGTTGCAGTAAATCCAGCCGATATTACTTTGACTTTAGTAACACCCGATGCTACAGGTTATATGACGATGAATGCAGACGGTTCAATAGATTTGAAAGATGGCACACCCGCTGGAATTTACACTCTCGTGTATCAAATTTGTGAAAATGCTGACCAAGGAAATTGTGATACAGCAACTGTAACCATAAATGTCATTTGTAATAATACTACAAAAATGGCTGGTATTGTTTTCAATGCGGGAACAAACACTCCTCTAGCAAATGTTCCGGTAACCTTAATTCCACAGGGAACTACACCTGGTCCAATTTTAATTAGAATTACCAATGCACAAGGGTACTATAATTTTACAGGAATGGCTCCTGGAGATTATTTACTACAAGTACAAGATGCTAATTTAAATAGTGCTTACCAATTGTATCCTGTAGATTCAAGTTTGTTCTTTACTACTTTGGAAATTTGTGTTTACCAATTCCACAATTTTGGATATGACAAATCTAATTTACCTGTCTTAGGAGATTTTGTATGGTATGATGCAAATGACAATGGTATTCAAGATGAGTGGTTTGATGCTAATAATGATAATCTGATTACCCAAAATATACCAGATGCTAATGGATCATTTGATTATAGCAAATGGGAATGGATTGACCTTAATGGTGATGGAAGTTACAAAGGAGCAATCAATGTTGGTGAACTAAATGCTGCCGGTTTTGGTAATGCAAAATCTCCAAATGTATTTGTAACTGGTCCTAATAATTACAACGCAAGTGTTATTATTGGAATACAAGGTTTTTGGAGAAACAGACCACCGCTTGGAGCTTTCGGAGATTACACAGTTGAATTGAAAATGGATTCCAACTTAGAAGCACAATCTTCAGCAATGAGAGCCACTGGGTTAGTAAAAACAATACCAAATACTAGCAAAAATACAAATTCACCAAAAACTGGTAAACCAACAAGCTTTGAAGTTTGCGGACCTACAAATCAGAATCCTCAAGCAGCTTCTTTAACAAATGCAAATAAAGTAAATTTAGACATTGACTTTGGTATTATTTGTAAAACATTTGCAAATATACAAGCAACAAATGATACATTTAGCGTAACACAATGTTCTATACTTGATGAAATTAGAAACGCATTAACTAATGACTTATTAAATGGAGCTCCAGCAAATATTAGTGATTTTAAATTTAAATTATTAACCACTTTAGGTCAAAATATCGAAATTGATGGTAACGGAAATATCACTTTAACTAATGGAATTGCCGCAGGAGAATATACATTCGATTATCAAGTTTGTGAAGCTGCAAATCCTACAAATTGCGACACTGCAACAATTACAATAAATGTTGCCGGAATTGAACCAATTACTATTGCTCCTGAAGATAAAATATGTAATGATGATATAACTCTTGTAGACCTATCAAAATATTTACCTACAGGCACCCCTACTAATGGAACATGGATTGATTCTGAAAATTCAGGAGGCTTAAATGGTAACCTTTTAAATGCCTTTGGATTACCTGTAAAAAAATACAAATATGAGTATAAAATTACTGGTGATTGCCCAAAAAGCATATTTTTAATAATGGATATTAAAAGTAATTGTATTGTACTTCCATGTAAAACTCTAATTGTACACAATGCTTTCTCTTCAAATGAAGATGGAAGAAATGATTATTTCCGTATTGAAAACTTAGAAGACAACGCTTGTTTCAAAAACTTTAAAGTTGAAATCTTTAACCGTTGGGGAGTGTTAGTTTTCGAAAAAGATAATTATGACAATGATGCTAATGCTTTTAGAGGGCGCTCAGAAGGTAGAACAACAATTAATAAAAATGAAGGTTTACCAACTGGAACTTATTTTTATATACTAAGTTATGATGCCGTTGATGGGCTCGGTCAAACATCAAATGTTAAAAAAGATGGTTATCTATATTTAATCAAATAAGATACAAATAATAATACTCTGAGTATTAAAACACTCAGAGTATTGTAAAAATTTTCCATAAAAAAATACAAGAAAAAATATTAAAACCTCAAAACTAAGCTATAAAAAAAATAGCTATTTTAAACTAACAAATATCTACTATGAAAACAAAATTATTTTCTATCGTTATGATGTTTACAGCCATTGCTGGTTTTGCGCAACAAGATGCTCAATATACTCAATACATGTACAACACAATTAATGTAAATCCTGCCTATGCGGGATCTAGAGGTGCACTAAGTTTTTTTGCATTACATCGTACTCAATGGGTAGGTCTTGATGGTGCCCCAGTTTCTAATACAGTTTCAGTAAACACACCGTTTAATAATAGCAAATTAGGGTTAGGCCTTTCTATAGTAAACGATGAAATTGGTCCCTCAACTTCCAATGCATTATCAGCTGATATATCGTATACACTCCCAGTATCTGAATCGTTCAAACTTTCCTTTGGTATAAAAGGAACCGCAAATCTTTTTAGTATAGATATAGCTAAATTAAATCCTAGTGATCAAACTGATCCTCAGTTTCAAAATATTGACAACGAATTTTCACCCAATATTGGTGCTGGACTTTATTTACATTCAGACAAAGCATATATTGGATTTTCTATTCCAAATATTTTAGAAACAGATGCTTATAATGACAACGATGTAGCTATTTATAAAGAAAAAATGAATTATTATTTGATTGGTGGGTATGTTTTCGAATTAAGTCCTTCTCTAAAGTTCAAGCCTGCTTTTATGACTAAACTTGTCGAAGGCTCTCCTTTGCAAGTAGATGTTTCAGCAAATTTCATGTTCAATGAAAAATTAACCGCTGGTTTAGCTTACAGATGGAGTGCTGCTATGAGTGCAATGGTTGGCTTTCAAATTTCTGATGGTTTCTATGTTGGATATTCTTATGATTTTGAAACTACTGAACTAGATAACTATAACTCAGGTTCACATGAGATCTTCTTACGCTATGAAATATTTAAGAAAAACAGCAAAATGATAACTCCTAGATTCTTCTAATACGTTAAACTCATTTTTGAATAAATAAGGATGTTGAAATTGAATCTTAAGTTCATAATAAAAGGTGTTGAATTTTTTTAAACTAAATATCATGAAAAATAAAATACTCCTTTACACACTAATTATAAGTTTATCTTCATTCAACAGTTGGACGCAAAAAAATGTGGTTTATTTAAATCAAAAAAAACCTGAAGAATCTAAAAGCAACACAAATCTTAAGAATGGGAAAACTTATAATCCTACAAAGAAAATTAAATATTATCATGTAGAAGAAATCAGTCCCTTGAAATTTGGAGGTTTCAAAACTGTATACGACGTAACAAATCCGAAGCTAATTAGAACTTATGATTTAGGTCCAAATAACAAACGAACAATAACCCCCGTGTATGAAGATGAAGAACCAGTTGAACACATTGAGCCTATTCTTAAATCAGACACATTAAAGAAAATTGAAAGTTCAACCGCAATGTCAATCTCAGATAAACCCAAAAAAACAGATTCATATGCTTACATCGATATTATAAAAACCTATGAAAGAGTAACTGACAAAGGATATGAATCGATAGATATGTTAAAAAAAATAGCTAACTCCTATTTTTTTAATGATGAATTAGATAAAGCAGAAAAATGCTATGGTAAACTATTCAGTTTGACAACTGACTTAGAACCTGAATATTATTATCGCTATTCAATCGCTTTAAAAGCAATGGGTAAGATTGAACTGTCCAACGAATTTTTAAAGAAATTCAATCAATTTTCTAGTAATAAAGCTAGTAAATAATGTTACCAATAATCAAGAAGACATTTATAGATCTCTAAAAATAATTATTATGAAAAACATTACAGTACTTTACCTAACGATACTCAATCTTTTTTCATTATGCATTTATGCCCAAAAAGCGAAAGTATCGAGTGCAGATAAAAAATATGACAACTATGCGTATATTGATGCCATAAAAACGTATGAAAGAGTAGCCGAAAAAGGATATAAATCACCTGATATGTATCAAAAATTAGGTAATGCATATTTCTTTAACTCAGAGCTAGATAAAGCCGTTAAATGGTATGATGAACTATTTGCTTTAACCACAAATGTAGATCCAGTATACTATTATAGATATGCATATTGTTTACGATCAGTTGGTCAAACTGATAAAGCTAATGAAATGCTCAAAATTTACAATCAAAAATCGGATAACTCCAGTAAAGGTGAATCGTATATTAAGGAAGTGAATTACTTAGATAAAATAAAAGCTAATTCCGGTAGATATAAAATAAAAGATGGTGGGGTTAACTCTAAATACTCTGACTATGGAAGTTCATTTTATAATGATAAATTAGTTTTTACCTCTTCTAGAGATACAGGTAGTTTAGGGCAAAGAAAACATACATGGACAGACCAATACTTTACAAACTTGTACGAAACTAACTTAACGGGTGATTCATTAACACCTTCCAAAGTGAATAAATTTTCGAAAAATGTCAAGTCTAAGTTTCATGAAGCTAGTGCAGTTTTCACTAGAGACGGAAAAACTATGTATTTTACGAGAAATAATTATTTGGATGGAAAAAAAGGAAAAGATGAAAATAAAATTACTTTAATAAAAATATATAAAGCCTCCTTTGAAAATAATGATTGGGCAAATATTATCGAATTACCGTTTAATAGTAATAATTATAGCACAGCACATCCAGCACTTAGTCCAGATGAAAAAACATTATACTTTGTTTCGGATATGCCAGGAACATTAGGTGAATCCGACATTTTTAAAGTTAGTATCAATAGCGATGGTACTTATGGGGCTCCCGAAAATTTAGGGAAAACGATCAATACTACAGGGAAAGAAACATTTCCTTTTGTAAGTGAAGAAAATGAAATTTATTTTGCATCAGATACACATTCTGGTCTTGGAGGATTGGATATATTCGTATCAAAAATAAAACCTGATGGAACTTTTGATGAAGTCCAAAATGTAGGAGCCGACGTCAATTCTCCAAAAGATGATTTTGCGTATTTAATAAACACACAAAATAGAATTGGTTTTTTCTCTTCCAATAGAGATGGAGGAAAAGGATACGATGATATTTATCAATTTTTGGAAACCAAAAGGCTTATCCCAAAATGTAAACCGGAATTGAATGGATTAATTACAGAATTAGCCACAGGACAAATACTTACAAATGCCAAAATAACTCTTTATGACGACCAACATAAAATAATAAAATCAATCGAATCTGACGAAAAAGGAAGTTTTTCATTTAACGTAGAAAATGAAAAGACATACAGTGTAAGAGCTGAAAAAGAGGACTATACCACTACCGAAAAAACAATTGCAATTCCTGCAAACGACTGTAAAACTGAATTAAATTTAGCTTTTGAGAAAGCTCTATGCAAAGTGGCTGTAGGTGATGATTTAGGTAAATGTTTTGGCATCAAATGGATTTATTTTGATTTAGATAAATCCAACATTAGACCTGAAGCTGCTTTAGATTTAGCTAAAATACTAGATGTAATGGGACAATATCCTAACATGAAAATAGATATTCGTTCCCATACTGACAGCCGCGCTTCATTTAAATATAATGATGCCTTATCTGAAAGAAGAGCCAAATCAACAAAAGATTGGTTAATCCAAAACGGTATAAATCCTAGTAGATTAAGCAGTAAAGGATATGGGGAAACAAAATTATTTAACAACTGTTCTGATGGCATAAAATGTACAGAAGAAGAACATCAGCAAAACAGACGCAGCGAATTTATCATTACTGCTCTATAAAAATTTTAAAACATAAAAAAAAACTACACTAAATAGTGTAGTTTTTTTTTATAATTAAAGTTGTATTTCTAAATTTTCACAAAAATATTAGTATAATATTTTTCACCAGTTTTAGGATCTTCTCTAATTGAAATACCAAAATGAGTAAAATTACCTTCTATATTTTCTTTATGGCCTTCACTTCTTAACCATGCATCAAATACTCCTTTGGCGCTATTATAATTATAAGCTATGTTTTCGCTTACAGTTTTTGCTCCCAAAACTTTCATAATATTTGTTGAACGTGCCTCAAAATCATTATGATTTACAACATTATTAGTAATCATATAATTATCATGCTCTTCTGATTTATAAGAAATATAATTTATTTTTTCCAAAGATTTTAAACCAATACTAACTCGATAATTATTTATTAAAGCCATCGTCTCTAATTCTACAGCACTATAATCATAATTCACAACAGCCGATTCATTTAAACTTTCTGTATCATTATCCTCAGCAGTACATGAAACGATAAAACACAATAGGGCAGCAAAAAAATACACCCGAAACAATTTCGAATTCATAACAATAGTATTTAAATTTAAAGTAGATTTGGGGGCAAACTCCTTTAATGTTAATGGTTTAGCTTTTTTTATTCATCAAATAAAGTCACTAATCTTTAAACTACCAAATAAAATCGATGAACTGCACGAATAACGCAAAACATCATACTATATTCTTACACTACGGTGCTAAACGAGAAATTTTCCATGAGTAATCATCTTCAAGAGTATATCTAATTCGATCATGCAAACGATTAGGTCTTCCCTGCCAAAATTCGACTTCTAAGGGACTCACTATATAACCACCCCAATGTTTGGGTCTGGGGATTTCCTTTCCTTCAAAATCTTTTTCTAATTGTTTAAGACTTTCTTCAAGATAATCTCGAGAAGGAACAACATCACTCTGATTGGAAACAATTGCACCTAATTTACTACCATCTGGTCTGGATTCAAAATAACCATCGGAATTATTCTCAGATGTTTTTTGAGCAATCCCTTTTATTATTACTTGGCGTTCAAAACTTTCCCAAAAAAAAGAAAGGCACACTTTTGAATTATTGGCTATGGCTCTACCCTTTTCAGAATTATAATTGGTATAAAAAGTAAATCCGTCTTCATTGAACTTTTTCAATAACACGACACGTGATTTCGGAAAACCATCCAATCCGATTGTAGAAACTGTCATTGCATTGACTTCTCCCGTACCTTCAAAATCTTCCACTTCGTGAAACCATCTGTTAAAAAGATTTATAGGATCTTCCGGAATGGTAGACTCTAATAATTCACTTTTTTCGTATGATTTTCTATAGTTACTTAAATCCTTCATCTTTTTTTAAACTTAAAATTTTCTAAAACAATTATTCAAAATCGAAGCTTTTACCATCTTCTGCCAATAGTACCTCCTTAAAAATAATTTCCGCTTCTTCTTTAAACAAATCAATACTATCATAACGTGTAGAATAATGGCCTAAAATTAACTGCTTAACATTTGCTTTCAATGCGATTTTGGCGGCTTCTTTTGCTGTAGAATGCATCGTTTTCAGTGCCAACGCTTCTTCTGATTGCAAAAATGTAGATTCATGATACAAAACAGACACATTTTCTATTAAAGGAATTATATCTTCATTGTATTTTGTATCCGAACAAAATGCATAACTCAAAGCGGGAATTGGATCAAAAGTTAATTTATGGTTTGGAATAATGCGGCCATCTTCAAGTGTGATATCTTTTCCGTTCTTAATATTTTGATAATAACAAGTGTCTATTTCAAAATCATGCACGGCATTCAAATCAAGTCTGCGTTCACTTATTTTCTCTTGAAATAAAAATCCATTGGTATAAACACGGTGTTTAAGAGGAATCGTCTGGACAATTACTTTTTCATCTTCATAAATAATTTCAGATTCTTTTGATTCCAATTCATGAAAAAATAATTGATAATTAGTCCACGAATTTGATAATTTTAGTTGTAAATCAATTATCTCTTTAATTCCTTTTGGTCCATAAATATGCAAATCCGTTGTTCTTCCTAAGAGTGCAAAAGTCGATATCAAACCTATTAATCCAAAAAAATGATCTCCATGCAAATGAGAAATAAAAACATGATTGATTTTTGAAAATTTCAGTTTGTTTCTACGCAATTGAACTTGGGTTCCTTCTCCACAGTCAATTAAAAAAAGTCTGTTTTTAATTTCTAAAACTTGAGAAGTGGGATTGGTTAAAGTGCGTGGAGTGGCGGCATAACAGCCTAAGATGGTAAGTTTCAAAATTAGTCAATTTGTTTATTTGTTGAATCGTTTTTTTTGTTTAATTGCTTATTTGTCGAAACAATAAACTTTACCAGTTTTAACCTAATTTAAATTTAAACGATTAAACAAATAAACGGTTAAACAATTTTAAAAACCTAAATCTCTTTCAATTTCATCCATTTCAATTAAATCTTGCGCTTCCAATTGCGTAGGAACAACAATTATGGATGCTGGAACTTTATTATAATCGATATCTTCAACAACAAAAACCAATGATTTTTTTACTTTTTTATGTTTCTTGGCTAAGTCAGAAAAAATCTTAATATTTTTTACATCAACTGATTTGTCATGTGAAATATCCAAAATAAGATTATAATCTTTAAAACTATTATATTGGTTATCAACTTTATCCAAAAATTCCACAATATCTCCCTCAGTGTCTTTAATTATGATTGTGTGTCCTTTTGTAGTAACTTTCATAGTCTTTATTTATTGGATTTTTGAAGCCAAAAGATAGATAACTGCCATTCTAATTGCAACTCCATTCTCTACTTGATTTAAAATCACCGATTGTTGAGAATCGGCTACATCGCTTGTAATTTCAACTCCCCGATTTATGGGTCCTGGGTGCATAATTACAATTTCTTTATCGAGGGAATCCAGTAAAGCTTTATCAACTCCATACTGTTGAGCGTACTCTCTAGTTGATGGAAAAAAATTAACATCCATTCTTTCATTTTGAACTCTCAACATATTAGCTACATCACACCATTCAAGCGCTTTACGTAAATTGGGTTCAACTGTAACTCCAAGTGATTCAATATATCTTGGTATCAGTGTTTTGGGACCGCAAACTTTAACTTCGGCACCTTGCATTTGCAAGGCATATATATTGGAAAGTGCCACTCTCGAATGCAAAATATCACCAACAATAACTACTTTTTTTCCTGCTACATCTCCTAATTTCTCTCTGATTGAATAACTGTCCAATAAGGCTTGTGTTGGATGTTCATGAGCCCCGTCACCAGCATTTACAATACTTGCCTTAACGTTTTTGGATAAAAAATAAGCAGCACCAGGATTTGAATGTCGCATTACTACCATATCCACTTTCATAGAAAGGATATTATTAACCGTATCAATTAATGTTTCTCCTTTTTTTACTGAAGACTGAGCAGCTGAAAAACTAATAACATCTGCTGATAAACGTTTTTGAGCTAATTCAAATGATAATTTTGTTCGTGTACTGTTTTCAAAAAAAATATTAGCAATCGTAATATCCCTTAAAGAAGGTACTTTCTTTATTGGACGATTAATTACTTCTTTAAAATGATCGGCAGTTTCAAAAATCAGGTTAATATCATTTTCATTAATATATTTAATACCTAATAAATGATTTACACTTAATTCGCTCATTATTGTTTAGATTTTCAGATTTTTATAATTATTAATATGGAGTTCTGTTTATTTTTGAATTTCCAAATCTAATTGGTCACCAAATAAACGCCATCTTCTCCATCTTGCTCAGCCCAACAAACTTTTACTTTTTCGCCATTAATTGCATCTACTTGTCGTCCGCGGTAATCTGGCTGAATGGGCAAATCTCTGCTAAAACGACGATCAATTAATGCCAATAACTCAATTCCAGATGGCCTACCGAAAGACTGAATGGCTGTCAAAGCCGCACGAATACTGCGACCTGTATATAATACATCATCAATAAAGATCACTTTCTTGTCCTCTACCAAAAAATCAATTTGTGTTTTATTGGCTTCCAAAGGTTTGTTGGTTCTTCGAAAATCATCTCTAAAAAAAGTGATATCCAAATATCCCAAAGATACATTCGGTATGTGATATTCATTTTCTAACAATGTTTTCAATCGTTCTGCCAAAAAAGTACCTCTAGGTTGAATTCCTACCAAAACAGTATCAGAAAAGTCAAGATGTTTTTCAATTAATTGACAAGCCAAACGATTCAAAATAATATTGACTTCTTTTGAATTGAGTAACACTTTTTGATTCATATTTAGCAATTATTTGTTTTTAAAAAGATTTACGGCGTTATCTGAGTAGTTTTCAAAATGCTTTATTCAATTTCAAAACATCCGTAGATTTGGTTAAGCAAATATACAAATTCCGATTTAGGATTTACATGCTAAAAATTTAAATATTTCAGCTATATATGCTAAATAATGAAACATAACTAATAAATTATATAACAGTTTCAAACGGCATTAATCTTAATTTTATTTAAAATTAAACATAAATTCAAAAATCTCATGAAAAACAAATTCACAAAATTCTTAATTGCTTTCACCATTCTCTTTACTATGAATAGTTGTGAAGTCATTGGAGGAATATTTAAAGCCGGTATGGGAGTAGGGATTTTTATAGTAATCGCAATTATTGCAGTTATTATATTTATAGTAAGCAGTTTTTTTAAGAACAACGATTAATCAAAATTATCAATATATAAAAAAGAAACTCCCGCATTTGACGGGAGTTTTAATCTATTTTGTGCTTGAAACAATTAAGAATACATTTTAGTTCTTAATTCTTGAACTTTTTCATCATCAAGATAATCATCAAAAGTCATATATCTGTCAATAGCGCCATTTGGAGTCAACTCGATAACTCTATTACCTACTGTTTGAGCAAACTCATGATCATGTGTAGTAAAAATTACAGAACCTTTATAGTTTTTCAATGAATTATTGAATGCTGTAATCGATTCCAAATCCAAGTGGTTCGTAGGTTCATCCAACATCAAAACATTAGCTCTTTCCATCATCATTCGAGACAACATACAACGTACTTTTTCTCCTCCTGACAACACATTACAGGTTTTTAATGCTTCTTCTCCAGAAAAAATCATTTTTCCTAGAAAACTACGAATATTAACTTCATCCCGTTCTTCTTCTGTTTTTACCCATTGGCGCAACCAATCTACAAGAGAATAATCATTTTCAAAGAAAGAATGATTATCTCCAGGCAAATAAGCCTGATTGGTCGTAACTCCCCAATCATAAGTACCAGAATCTGCTTTTTGGTTCCCATTTAATATTTCATAAAAAGCTGTAGTAGCGCGCGAATCTTTAGAGAAAAGAACAATTTTATCTCCCTTCGCCATATTCAAATCTACTCCTTTAAACAATAATTCTCCATCTACAGAAGCGCTCAAATTCTGAACATTTAAGATTTGATCTCCCGCTTCACGCTCTTGATCAAAAATAATAGCTGGATAACGACGGCTAGAAGGTTTAATCTCTGAAATATTCAATTTTGAAATCATTTTTTTACGAGAAGTAGCTTGTTTTGATTTGGCCACATTCGCAGAAAAACGACGTATAAATTCTTCTAATTCTTGTTTCTTTTCTTCGGCTTTTTTATTTTGTTGTGCACGTTGTTTAGCCGCTAATTGGCTGGATTCATACCAAAAAGTATAATTCCCTGAATAATGGTTTATTTTACTAAAATCAATATCGGATATATGTGTACAAACTGAATCCAAAAAGTGTCTGTCGTGTGAAACTACAATTACTGTGTTTTCATAGTTTGCCAAGAAATTCTCAAGCCAAGCAATGGTTTCAAAATCCAAATCATTGGTAGGCTCATCCATAATAAGTAAATCTGGATTTCCAAACAATGCTTGTGCCAAAAGCACTCTCACTTTGACTTTTCCTTCCAAATCTGCCATCAACGTATAATGATTGTCTTCTGTAATTCCAAGATTGGATAGCATTGAAGCAGCATCCGAATCGGCATTCCATCCATTCATCTCTTCAAACTGCACTTGCAACTCCCCTATTCTATCGGCATTTTTATCATTGTAATCCAAATAAAGGGCGTCCATCTCTGTTTTCACAGCATACAAGACTTTATTCCCCATCATTACGGTTTCCAATACCGTATGTTCGTCAAACATATTATGGTTTTGATTCAAAACTGACATACGCTTACCTGGTTCCAAATGAATATGACCCGAAGTTGGATCCATTTCACCTGCAATTATCTTAAGAAAAGTTGATTTTCCAGCACCATTGGCTCCAATAACTCCATAAATATTTCCGTGTGTGAAGGTTGTATTTACTTCGTCAAACAAAATTCGTTTGCCAAACTGAACTGATAAATTATTGACTGTTAACATGAATGTCTCTTTATTAAAATTTTGTGCAAAAATACAAAAAAATGTCTATTTTTTTTCAATCAAAACAACAATTTGTTTATCTCTCATTTTTGAAATATTTATGTTTGGCAACAGACCAATTATGCAAATACTTTTGAAGATAAAACAAGTCAAAACAAAAAAACCTGGTAACGAATTACCAGGTTAAAAACATTGTTTTCACAGAAAAACAACACTAATTCAAAAAAAAGAAATCATATTAAAATACAAATAACCAAACTCAATCTTAACTATTACAACTTTAATTTTTGAATTGAAACTAAGCTTGAACTAACTTTTTCAAGCTATTATATACCGCTAATTCAACATCGGCATGTTCTTTAGAATTACATTTCTCCAGTAATTCATCCAATACTGAAGCATCTATTGTTTGTTTTTTATTTATTTTAAGTAAAAGTTGCTCAGATATGTCACTTAAACTTTTAGACAAAGGCAAAAGCGGTTGAATAAGAGGTGCATTATTACTCAACGTATTTAAGTTGTTATGCATCTTAATCCATTTATTTAAATAATCAATAACTATTAATTGATTATCATTTGTTTTATTATTTAAATAATTAGTTACAGCTTCATTAAATACCAAAGCATCCGACGCATCTGGAGTGCAGACATCGGCAAATAAAGTCAATGGTGAATACATTTGATATTCGGTACCTGCGCCATTTCTTGAATATCTTTTGAGTGGTTCACAAATATTTGACAAATCAAGCAAAGCCTCATTTTTTTGATTGTTACTAATATTTCTCAACAATCCTTCTTTACTTTTAAGATGTGTCAACCCCAATTCTTCCAATCTAAAAGAAACTGTATTTAATCTTTTGCGTAAACTATTGATATCGGTAACATTTTCATTTGACCAAAAACGTTCGGCAATAGCAGCTGTTCTAGGCCAAATTCTGGAATCAATAGTTTCTGGAGTCACTAATTCTGTCCACATAGTAGCTTCTCCTCCCAAAATTCTAGCCTTTTCGGCATCAGTCAATGTGGTATTTTTAGGCATGGGATCAACGGTATAATGATCTTCAACTCCAAAAACCAAATCAATATAATATCCATTAGATAATATCGTCCTATAACCACCCTTGGCCGCATCAACTAGTGATTTACCTGCAGAGACCCCCTCATTAGTTCCTTTCCAAGAATGAATAATAGCATCTTTGGACATATTTTTTGTCATAATTTCTTCCCATCCTATTAGTTCTTTATTGTGCTTTTTGAGCATCGGAATCAATTGCATCGTAAAGTACGTTTGCAATTCATGGTTGCTTACTAAATTATGTTTCTTTTTGAATTCCTGAATTTTGGGATTAGAGTCCCAATCTTTGCCTTCATTTTCATCTCCGCCAATATGGAAAAACTTCCCAGGAAACAATGGGCAAACTTCATCAAAAATAGAACTTAACAGCTCATATGTTTTTGGGTTTGAAGGATCCAACGTTGGAGAAAAAATTCCCGCATTTCTTTCTAAATTATACGATTGTACTTGTGTTAACTGTTGTCCTTTTTCACCAGAATTCAAATGCAAGTTCAGTACTTTACTTCCTATTTCTGGATAAGCAGTCAATATAGCCGTTCCATGACCTGGAACATCTATTTCTGGAACTACTAAAATTCCTCTATCCGAAGCGTATTTCACTACACTTTTTATTTCTTCTTGTGTATAATAATTTCCATCCGATGCCATTTGAATCAGTTTCGGATGTTTTTTCATTTCGATTCTCCAACCTTGATCATCCACTAAATGCCAATGAAAAACATTCATCTTTACTGATGCCATTCCATCTAAATTGCGCTTTATCACATCAACAGGCATAAAATGTCTTGCTCCATCAATCATTAACCCTCTCCAAGTAAATCTTGGGAAATCGGATATTCTAGAAGTCGGAAAATAAAAGGTTTTACTATTGTTTTGCAACAGTTGCAACAAGGTTTCCAGTCCATGCAAAGCACCTACGTCTGTTGTTGCATTTATAGTTATTTTATTAGCAGTTATATTCAATAAGTAACTTTCATCTTCATACAATTCAATTTTTCCAGCTCGAACACAATTGATTTGCAATTCAGCATCAGGAACTTCATTTAAACCTGTCACAAAGCCTTGGTTGAAGAACAAACCAGTTCTTCCATCCAATCGTCTTAAAAAATTTGTGACACCAATAAATATCCTTGAATTTGGAGTTCCAGTGATATTCACTTTGAAGTTCTTTGTCAATGGAAATGTACCTTCTGAAAGCGAAATGTTTTGAGGCCACGGCATAATATTTAATTGCTCTTTACTAATTTGAGCTGATGAAATAATAGAGGCAAATAAAAAAATTATGATGTATTTCATTATATAAATAAAAAGGATATTAAAAATCTGAATTTCAAAAAATCAGCTTAAAACAAGCGCTAAACTCAAGAATTCATATGAAAACTTAGAGTCTAGCCCTCTAATAAACACTCAAAACAAAAAGTGGTATTTAGTACTCGAAACGTTTAAAAGCTTCTATCGCCTCATATTCGGCAAGTCCTAATTTATCGTATAATTTTGCCGTATTTTTATTTCGATCCTCGGCTCTAACCCAAAATTCTCTCGAATCATTTCCTTGGAACATCACTCTGTCTTTTTGGGATTGGTGGTATAAAATGGCCTGTCTTTTCAACATTACTTCATCCGGACTCAATGGAACAGCCATGTCAATTTCGTGAATATCCCATTCGTGCCAAGCTCCTCTATACAGCCATAACCAACAATCATTCATGAATGGTTTCGATTTTAATGCTTTCATGGCAGCAAAAATAGCATTCAAACATACTTCGTGTGTACCGTGTGGATCGGCAAGATCCCCTGCGGCAAATACTTGATGCGGTTTGATTCTCTCGATGATTTCTTTCACAATGGCAATATCTTGCGGCCCCAAAGGACTTTTTTGAACCATTCCTGTTTCATAGAATGGCATGTCCAGAAAGTGAGTATTTTCATCTTTTAAGCCAATATATCTTGTTGCCGCGTAGGACTCTCGTCTTCTGATCAATCCTTTCAATTTACGTACTTCGGCAGAATCGCTTTGCCCTAATGGCTTAGAATTAATAAAATCAATTACAGCTTGGAAATTGATTCCTGATTTATCTTTTTCGACAAAATCATTGCACACTTCGGCAAACTTCAATGCCTCATCATCAGTAACTGCAATATTTCCTGAGGTTTGATACACTACGTGCACATCGTGACCTTGTTTGATTAATTTGGCAAATGTTCCTCCCATCGAAATAACGTCATCGTCTGGATGCGGGCTGAACAGAATTACTCTTTTCTTGGCAGGATTTGCTCTTTCCGGTCTGTGAGAATCATCCGTGTTGGGTTTTCCTCCCGGCCATCCCGTAATGGTATGCTGCAACACGTTGAACATATTGATGTTCAAATCATATGATGAACTTCCGGCTGCCAACAAATCGGACATTCCGTTGTTGTTGTAATCCCTGTCGGTTAATTTAAGAATTGATTGATTGGTATGTTGGCAAAGCCAAACGATTGCCTTGTTTTTCAACTGTTCTGTCCAAATACACTCCCCTACCAACCAAGGGGTTTCCAATCTGGTCAATTCCGAAGCCGCACCTTCATCCAATACAAATGTGGTATTGTTGTGATTTTGCAGAAAAGTAGCAGGAACTTCAGAACTGATTTCACCTTGAATGGTTCTCTTGATAATGGAAGCTTTGTTTTGTCCCCAAGCCATCAAAACAATTCTTTTGGAACGAAGGATTGTCGAAACACCCATCGTAATTGCTTTTTTGGGAACATTCCCAATTCCGTTAAAATCACCCGAAGCATCTACTTTGGTAATATGGTCCAAAGTGATAATTCTGGTTCCTGAATTGATGTGCGAACCCGGCTCATTAAAACCAACGTGACCCGTACGACCAATTCCCAACAATTGAAAATCCAATCCTCCGGCATTTTTAATATTCATTTCATAGTCTACACAAAATTGGTTCAGATCTTCCAAAGCAACCGTTCCGTCTGGTATATTAATGTTTTCAGGTCTGATGTCAACATGGTTAAAAAGATGCTGGTGCATGAAATAATAATAACTTTGGTTGCTTTCCTTTGGCATAGGATAATACTCATCCAGATTGAAAGTCACAACATTATCAAAACTCAATCCTTCCTCTTTGTGCATACGAACCAATTCTTGATACACTTTTATTGGTGAAGAACCAGTAGCCAGACCTAATACACACTTTTTATTTTTTTCTTGTTTCGAACGAATTAAATCGGCAATCTCTTGAGCAACGATTATTGAAGCATCCGTTGAATTTTTAAAAATTACGTTGTGGATTTTTTCAAAACGGGTATCTTCAAACTGACCTGCTTTTTTGAAGCTTATTTCATTACCTTTAATTGATGTAGTTCTCATGTTTTTATAATTATATATTTTTAATCTATAAGGAGTAACAATTTAAATAATAATTGGCAATTAAAATATTAAAAATGAAATATTTATCTTTTCTGTTTCTAAATTAAATTCTTGCTTTTCATTGTATTTTGAAACAAAACTCTATAGTTCTGTTTTTATATGTAAATTTTATTTCATAAAAAATAAAAAGAAATTTCGATAGTAATAAGCTCTTAAAACAAAGTAAAATCACTTTACAAATCAGAGCGATTGGTTATAAAACCTTTAAAATCAATTAAAAAATCTTGCAGCATCATTTTTCAATTCTTGTTTTTTTATATCCAGACAAGTTTTCACCTGTCTGGAATATAAAATAACTATTATTAATTTTGGATAATTTCTACATCTTTGTCCCACCAAAGTCTAGTACCTCCATTATCAGGACCTCCTAATAAAGGAAGAGCACTTTCAACCCCTTTAGGGTTACCAGATTTCTCAGAGTCTACAAAATTAACTCTACGAATACCTAAAGCAGAATCAATTGTTCCAGCACTAGCATTTACAAGTACAGGGAATAATTTAGGAAAACCAGTTCGTCTATATTCAGACCAAGCTTCTTGCCCCTCAGGAAAGTTTGCTATCCATTTTTGGGTAATAATTTGTTGCAATTGTACTTTTTTAGAGGCAGTTGCATTATATTTCACTGGAACTGTATTTACAGCTACACCATTGTTTCCTGCATCTACAGGATCTACATAATTTTTAGGCAAACTTGTAGATGCTAAATAAGTAGAAGCTCCAGAAACACCATGTTGCTCAAATGATGCAGTCACACCAGCTTCGTATAAACTTTCAGCTGTACCAGCGCCCATATTCCAACCTCTTAATTTTCCTTCAGCCTTTAGGAAATAAACTTCTGCTGTTGTCATCCAAACTGTAGATTTAACATTCACAGAAGAAAAATCTTGACGATCTGATTTATTTGCAATTTGAATACCTGTACGAATACCTTTATACTCGCCTGGAAATTGTTTGGAAGTCAAAAAGAATGCAGACAATCTTGGATCATTATACCCTCCCATAATAGATTCCATATCAGCAGACATTTTGATATCTCCCCAACCTTGGCTAATATCTGATATAGGATTGCTATAGTTTTTAGGTTGAAGTGTAAACGTATCCGCTTTAGCTGTTAAAACCCCAAACTCTTGAGCAACAGCTAACTCAGCTTGTTTTTGAGCTTCTGCTGGATTTACTTTTACAATTCGCATAGCTAATCTAAGACGCAATGAATTTGCATATTTTACCCACTTAGAGTAATCACCACCATAAGATGAAACATCTGAAGAGGCAAACAGAGAAATTTTGTTTGCAGCAGAATTAGCTTTTGCAATTGGAGTCAAACCAGTTATTGCTTTATCTAATTCGGCGAACATTTGTTTGTAGACATCTTCTTGTGAATCATACAGGAATACTGTTGTATTAGAAGCCCCAAAAGTAGAATATACACATGGTCCATAAATATCGGCAATTCTATGCATTGCTTGTACTTTAATAATTAAAGACATGTAATAAAATTCGTCGTATTTACCTTCAGCTTGTTGTTTCACTTTCAAAGCATTAGACATAACACCTCTATAAGCAGATTCCCATGCTTGATTATTCCACCCACTATTTAGTTTATACTGAGGATTATTCCCATTTGCAAAACCAGTTGGAGTAGCCATATACCCAGACCAAATATCTCCTTGTAAATTTTGATAAATTTGGTATGGCCAAGCAGTAAGTAAGATTACATTACTGAACATTGGTGAAAACGGCGCCTTAATAGTATTATAATCTTGCTCAAGTTCAGTATTAGTAGCTCCAACAGGATTAGTATTTATACTCTCAAAATCTGATGTACAACTTACTGCCGAAAGCAAAGTAATACAGATAGCGGTTGTTTTTATTTTATTTAATATCATGATTTTGTTATTAGAAAGTTACATTTAAATTAAGACCTACACTTTTTGTAGAAGGCATACCATACACATCAACACCTTGCAAACCTTCACCTGAACTTAATGCAATATTTGGATCAAAAGGAGCATCTTTATATATAAAGAATAAATTTCTTGCTATTAAAGACAAACTAGCTGATTGTAAAAAAGGTAAAGATTTAGTATTAAAAGTGTACCCCAAAGAAATTTCCCTAACACTTACATTAGTAGCGTCATACACATATTCTCCAGTAGCTTTATTTCTTCCACCAACATTATTATAATATTGAAAAGCATCCATTGTTGTAACTGGTGTTACACCATCAGCTTGCACAGCATCAATATTAACAACACCGCCATTATTTCTAGCATCTCCTGTAGCTTTTGAAACTCCATTATAATCATTTATAGCTTCAGTCAAACTCATTACTTCACCGCCAAATCTACCATCAATAAGTACATTCAAATTAAAAGCTCCGTATTTAAAATTATTTGATAAACCCAACATAAAATCAGGATTAGCATTACCAACTTCTTCCCAATCTGTTAATTGAACATTTCCTGTACCATCTAATAAAATTTTACCATCTGCATTTCTTAAGATATTTTTACCTTCGATTATACCAAAAGGTCTTCCTTCATTCAACACATAACGGTAGTTGTTCGAACCAGATGGAGTCAAAACAATTTGACCACCTAATTCTTCAGGAATTCCAGTAACTATATTTTTATTTTGAGAGTAATTTACAGTAGCATCCCAAGAAAATTTGTCTTTTTGAATGATTCTACCATTTAAGATAATCTCCATACCTTTATTTTGTACACTTCCTCCATTGTAAGCATAATTTGTATATCCATTTGGATCAGTAGAAGGAGCAGCAACAGTAATCAATTGATTATCAGTAGTTGAGTCATAATAAGTGAATTCAAATCCAAGTCTGTTATTAAACATTCTCCACTCAGTACCAAACTCCCATGCAGTTTGCATTTCTGGTTTCAAAGAAGACCCTGGTCTTGGTCCTACAGATGGTGGAACAAGAATTCCCCCAACAATTGTAGACGAAGGAGTTGTCAAATAAGAAGGCAAATCATTTCCAACTTCGGCCCAAGATGCACGAACTTTACCAAAACTAATCCATTCTGGCATTTTAGTCATTTCGCTGATAATTCCTGACAAACCTACTGATGGATAAAAATAAGAGTTTGTATCTGTGTTTACCAATGATGATGACCAATCATTTCTACCAGTTACATCAAGAAATAAATAGTTTTTATATCCAAAATTTGCTGTTGAAAAAACAGATTGAATTTCTTTATTACCACCTGCTACTTGTTGATTTTCTGAATTATTTACAAAGTTTCCTAATGTAAACCAGTTAGCGTATACTAAACCACCACTTCCTCTGCCAGAGTTTAATATTGTAGAACCATTAGCCGTTTTAGAAAAACTTGTTCCAAGAATTCCGTTGAAGCTAAAATCCTCGTTGATATTAGTATTGAATTTAGCTAATAAATCACCATAATTCTGAGAACCAACAGTATTAACATTGATATAAGTACCATTGATGTGAGAAAGCGATGTAGCTGAAGTTGCATATATTTCTTTTTCAAAAATTGATTCCAAGCGATCGTAACTATATCTTGCAGATAAAGTAAACCAATCATTAACCGTATAATCCAAACTTAATCGCCCTTTGAAAAATCTATCTTCGTTTATTGATGCATTTCTCTTAATCAACCAAAATGGATTTTGTGAATCTTCATTTGGGGTAGTGATCCAATTTTGAGCCATTAAATTTCTTGAAGGATCAAAAACCTCAAAATTTTGTTTGTAATATTCCAAAGAATTTCCACCTCTTGGCATCGAATAAACAGCAGTTATTGGATTAAAATAGAATCCATTTACTGGTCTGTTATTTATTTTCTGACTTACATAATTTGCATTTGCCGTTACTGTAAGTTTATTATCTAAAAATGTATTGACTTGGTTAATTCCAAAATTATTTTTATTTAACTTATTCCCTTCAATAATACCTGAAGCAGTAGTATTTGCATAAGTTAATGTTGTAAAAGATGTATCAGTACCTGATGTAAATCCCAAAGAAGTAATTTGTGTTGAACCTGTTTTGAAAAAATCTTCAACTTCATCTTTAAAATTTCCTTTAGTATAAGTTCCATCAGGATTTTTACCCCAAGTTGTTGAAGCTCCAGCTGCTGAAGAAGCTACATATTGATTTTGAAATTTAGGTAAATAAGCTGCTTGATCAAAAGTAGTAACAGATGAGAATTTCAAATTGCTTTTTTGTGATTTAGCTTTTTTAGAAGTTAACAAAATAACTCCACTTGCACCTAAACTTCCGTATAATGCCGCTGCCGAAGCTCCTTTTAATACTGTCATTCCATCATAATCATCTGGATTTAAAAGAGAAATAACATCTCCACCGTCTGTATTACCTCCAGCCAAACTACCAAAAGTTTCATTTGGTTGAGACGTACTTGAACTCATCAATGGAACACCATCAATAACATAAAGAGGCTGATTATTTGTTAAAGATGAATTTCCTCTAATCACAACCTTTGTTGACCCACCAGTACCAGAAGCACTTTTAGTAACTGCAACACCTGCTATTTTTCCTGCTACAGTATTCATTAAGTTAGCATCCTTAACTCTAACAAGTTCTTCAGCTTTTATTTCCTGTATAGACGAAGTTACCGATTTTTTAGATTTCTTAATCCCTAATGAAGTTACAACTACCTCTGTCAACGCAGTAGAAGCTGCTGAATTCAACTTTACATCGATTGTTGAAGACTCTCCTACTACTACATTTCGCGTTTCATATCCTAAGTATGAAATCACTAATGTTGAACCCGGTTTAACTTCAATTGAAAATTTACCGTCATAATCAGTTGAGGCACCATTAGTTTCGCCTTTTACGTTAACATTTGCACCAGATATCGGAGTACCCGTCGCATCTGAAACAAAACCATTGATTTTTTTTACCTGCGCAAGGGTTACTTGCGTCGTAAAAATAATCATCACGATTAAAAAAATTTTTCTCATTTTTAAATTATTTTTGTTAGTTATACTGTAAAATTATATTGAAGGTGTCTTTCAAAAAAATAAATTAAACCAACAGCATTACTTTTTAAACCAACGACATGTTTTAATCAATAATGCGTTTTTCGAAAACGTTTTCTTGTGTGTTTTTTTAATCTTTATGACATTTTTACAACTTTTTATTCAGCAAAATACCTTTTTTAATGACAAAATGATTATTGTTGCATAATAAAACAGTACCCTACCCGAGTTTCTATTCAGTACTATATTTTAAGTGTTAAAATGAAAAAAATAAACTTCGATATCAAACTCAAAAATCATGTGTGGTTTTGGGTAATCTACTTTTTACTCAATTTCTTACGATGGGGCGCTTATTTCAATGATTATAGTTATTCATTCAAATCAAATCTTATAGAATTTGCGCTTCACATTCCATTAGTATATTTCAACATATTAGTACTCATTCCTCTGTTTGTATTAAAATCGAAATATATCAAATATACCTTTTCATTATTAGCAAGCTTAAGTGTCGTGTATTTGTTAAAAACAGGACTTACTTATTTCATAATTTCAAAAAACATCTGGCCCGAAGCCAATCGCGATTACAGACCATTCGAAATAAATCATATAGTAGCAGTTTGTATTGGGGAATTGTATGTTCTTGCCATTGCCTCTTCTATTTACTTAATGCTAACTTGGTTAAAAGAAAGAGATCGAAACAAAGCGATAATGGAGAATCAAAATAAAATAAAATTAAAATATTTAAAAAATCAGATTCAGCCTCACTTCTTTTTTAACACTTTAAATAATTTATACGCCTTATCATTGGAATCATCAGACAAAGTTCCTGATGTGATCATTAAATTGTCTAATTTAATGGAATATGTTCTTTATGAAATAGATGACACTCAATTTGTTCCACTGATAAATGAAATTGATTATATCCAAAATTACATTGAAATAGAAAAATTACGATTTGAAAATGTAGAAGTTAGCATCAATCTTGAATCCGATATCGACAATATAAAAACCCCTCCTTTATTATTCATTTCGCTTATTGAAAATGCGTTTAAACACGGAGGAGTAAATAACGAGAAATTAAAGATAAAAATTAATTTCAGAATCGTAAATTCAAATCTCGAATTTGAAATAATAAATAATTTTGTAATTTCACCATCTTTAAAGCCTAAAAAAGGAATTGGTCTGTCTAATACCAAGAAAAGACTAAAACTAATTTTTAAAACTAATTTCATCATACAACAGATGATAAAATTCAACTTTTATATTATCAAAATACAAATACCTTTATATAATGAAGATTAAATGCGTACTTATTGACGATGAGCCTTTGGCAATAAAAGTATTGCTCAATTATTTTGATAATTTTTCAGAATTTGAAATAATTGGAACATTTAACAATTCATTAGAAGGACTCGAATTTATAAATTCAAATAGTGTCGATGCCGTTTTTTTGGACATTAACATGCCACTGATGACCGGTTTTGAATTAATAAGTTTACTTGAAAACAAGACACGAATCGTCATCACAACTGCTTTCAGGGAATTTGCTGCCGAAAGTTATGACTTGGAAGTATTGGATTATTTAGTAAAACCCATTCCGTTACCTCGATTTATAAAATGTATTCACAAAATTGAAGCCGAACACAATTTAAAAAATAATATCAAAATTGAAAACCATCGTATCGAACCACACCTTTTTATTAAAGTTGATAAAAAAATGGTAAAAATCAATATTGATGAAATTCTTTTTGTGGAAGGAATGAAAGAATACATTAAAGTGGTTACCTCCGAAAAAACATATATTACACACAAATCATTAACTTCCTTAACCGAAGAATTACCTGCTGACCGATTTATGCGTATTCATAAATCGTATACAATCGCCTTAAATAAAGTGAAATCGATTGAAGGCAACAGAATACAAATTTTATCCTATACAATTCCTATAGGCAGAAATTACAGTAAGGAAGTAAAAACCAAAATCCTCGAGTAATTTCGCCATTAAACCAGGTCTTTATTGCCATAAAACATAATAAAATCGCCATTTGTTGACGAAATAATGTCGTTTATATAAAAGTGAAAAACTTTATATAAGAAAATTTTTTTTTGAAATTCTTAACAAATATATTTACAGTCTTGCAGCATCAAATAATCAATTAATAACCACAAAAAAATTAAATTTTAAATTATGAGTTCAGAAAATTCACAAACCAAATGGGGACAATTTATCCCCTTAGTTATCGTATTCTTCTTTTGGGGATTTGTTGCTGCAAGTAACGACATTCTTATTCCTGTTTTCAAAAAAGCATTTGATTTAACGCAAGGTGAAAGCCAATTGGTCGCTTTTGCTTTTTATATTGCCTATACAGTAGGCTCGCTCATTTACATGGGAGTTTCTTTCTTAATCAAAGAAGATTTAGTAAACAAAATTGGATACAAAAATGGACTATCGCTTGGATTACTTATTTCTGCTTTAGGTACACTATTATTTTATCCTGCAGCCAATACTGGTTCTTTTACATTAATGCTCGCAGGACTTTTTATTGTTGGTTTGGGATTTTCCCTGCAACAAACAGTTGCAAATCCATTGGCGATTGCCTTAGGTCCTATTAAGACGGGTTCTCAACGCTTAACATTAGCTGGTGGTATCAATAATTTTGGAACTACAATTGGACCGCTAATTGTTAGTTTTGCTATTTTTGGTTCAACTGCGAGTGGTAACACCGATGCAAGTATTGAGAGCGTAAAAATTCCTTACCTAGTATTAGGATTTGCATTTTTAGTAGTTGCTATTTTATTAAAATTCTCATCATTGCCAGAGCGACCAGAATTAATAGAAGAAGACGATTCTAATGACGGAATAGCTGTAAAAACATCAGCACTGCAATACCCGCAATTGGTAATGGGTATGATTGCCATCTTTTTATATGTAGGTGTTGAAGTATCTACAGCAAGTAATTTACCAGCTTACATGGAAAGCAAATTAGGCTTTTTAACCAAAGACGTGGCTCCTTACATATCTTTATATTGGGCGAGTTTAATGATTGGTCGTTGGACTGGAGCAGTTGAAGCGTTTACAGAAAATATGAGTTTACTAAAAATATTGAGATTTCTTGCGCCTTACTTAGCATTTGGAGTGTTTTTAGCTGTAAATGCCATGGCAAATCACGATTTAACTCCTTTTTACATTTACGGTTTAGTAATTTTAGTGTTAATTGGAGCTGATATGGCCAGTAAAGGGAATCCGGCAAGAATGTTGTTGATTTTTTCTAGTTTAGGTATTTTGGCTACAGCTGTCGGAATAACAACTAGCGGAATGATCAGTGTATATGCCTTTACAAGTGTAGGTTTGTTTTGCAGTACATTATGGCCTTGTATCTTTACTTTAGCAGTAAGCGGATTAGGAAAACACACCAGTCAAGGAAGCAGTTTCCTTATCATGATGATTATGGGTGGTGGTTTCGTAAGTGTATTTCAAGGGAAAATTGCTGAAATTATCGGTATCCAAAGCAGTTATATCGTTGGTATTATTTGCTTCGCTTATCTTGCATTTTACGCATGGAAAGTAAGCGGCATTTTAAGAGCACATGGAATCAATTTTGATAAAAAAGTATCTGGAGGACATTAATCAGTTTGTAGATAGCAGATTTCAGACTGAAGTTTGCTGTACAAAGAAAATCCCATTTTGCAATAAATAGCAGAATGGGATTTTTTTTAGAATTAAAAGAAGATTGTTTTGCGAAAATTCAAATCGCTGAGAATCGCTTATATAATTTTTATTCGACCCTAGAATCAAATATTGAATTTTCAGCTCGAGTTGACAAAACAAAAAAAGTCTCATTGCATTGTGAAATGAGACTTTTTTAATACAGCACCCCGACTGCAACCTGCAATCTGAAAACTGAGTATTTTTTTTACTTGTTCCCTTTCTCGAAATCAGCAACAAACTGTGCCAAACCGATATCTGTCAATGGGTGTTTCAACAAACCATAAATAGCAGATAATGGGCCTGTCATTACATCAGCACCAATTTTTGCACAGTTTACGATATGCATTGTGTGACGCACAGAAGCTGCCAAAATTTGTGTCTCATAACCATAGTTATCGTAAATCTCTCTGATTTCTTCAATCAAAGCCAAACCATCTGTAGATATATCATCCAAACGCCCAATAAATGGAGAAACATAAGTCGCACCTGCTTTTGCAGCCAATAAGGCTTGACCAGCAGAGAATACTAAAGTCACATTAGTTTTAATTCCTTTATCTGAGAAATATTTAGCCGCCATAACTCCTTCTTTTGTCATTGGCAATTTAACAACGATTTGATCATGTAAGTCAGCTAATTCTTCACCTTCTTTAATCATTCCGTCGTAATCCAACGCATTAACTTCGGCACTTACATCTCCTTCAACCAGATTACAGATATCAACATAATGTTTCAAAATGTTGTTTTTTCCAGTAATTCCTTCTTTAGCCATCAAAGATGGATTAGTCGTAACTCCATCCAAAACGCCTAATGCTTGTGCTTCTTTAATTTGAGCTAAATTAGCCGTATCAATAAAAAATTTCATAATATATTTATATTTAATTGTGTGTTTCAAATGTGGGCGTGACCACAAGGGTCGGGTTTTTCGCTATATCTTTTTTAGTTTCCTTTTGCTTCGCACAGGATACTAAAAAAGGATACCGCTGCAACCCCTCACGCAAAATCGGTGCAAAATTACAACTTATAATGATTCATCAGCATTTTTTCATACATTTTATCAGGAAGAACTCTTTTTAAGACAATCGAGAATTTTTGCATAAAAGCACCTACTTTATAATGAATTTTAGGATTTGGATTTTGAATAATAGCATACACGGCTTCTGCCATTTCATTTGGATTTCCCCCACTGTCAACATGCTCATCCATGGTTTTTAGATTATTCCCATAGGGCAATTCATAAGCTGAGCCTTTAATTACTGGAGCGTGAAAACGTCCTGCAGCAATATTGGTTGCAAAATCTCCCGGAGCTATATTCGTAATTTGGATTCCAAACGACTTCACCTCCATACGTAAAGCTTCAGTAATTAATTCCAAAGCTCCTTTTGAAGCCGAATAGATACTGCGATAAGGCAAACCCATATACCCAGCAATTGAGGTCATATTAATAATTAATCCTGATTGTTGCGAACGCATTTGTGGCAAAACCGCTTTCATCACTTCAATAGGACCAAAAAAGTTGGTTTCAAAATTATTTTTAATTTCCGCCATCGGAATTTCTTCCAAAGGACCTGTTATACCAACACCTGCATTATTAATCACAACATCTAGTTTCCCAGAAGTAGCTATAACTTTGGCAATAGCAGAATGAATCGAATCAGCATTTCTAACATCTAAAGGAATTAAAGGGAAAACCGAATTGAGAACACGTTCCGGATTTCTACTCGTTCCATACACCACAAATCCCTTATGATACAAAAATTCACCAATAGACTTCCCTATTCCCGAAGATCCACCTGTAATCAATACTACTTTATTCATTATTTTATATTATGGATTATGATCAGTTTACAAATACAACATACTGTATTTCAAAATAATCGACTTTTCAATTTATCAACTAAATTGAAATCTCAATTTGGGTAAAAATAAAAAAATCCTCCCGAAGGAAGACTGCTTTTGCATAATTCTTTAAAAGAATTTGAAAATTAAAAAGAAAAAAATGGCAAGCGATCTACATCGCACCGCTCAACCACGTACCCTTGCTATGTTCCCATCCTGGGGGAGTCTGCAGGAGCTGGTCGTGTAGGACTTGCCAGTGCAAATATACAATCTTTTTATATTTTTGCAAGGGCTTTGCCTCTTAAAATTATCGTTGTATATTGGCTTTTTAAAATATCAAAACTATGAAAAACTATAACTTCCTATTTATCATTTTCTTAGGAATCATTTTAACAAAATGCGGGAACACAAAAAATGGTGAAAATTCTATATTTACCTTCGATAATTCCAATTATAAAGCACAATATGTTTCTGATGATGCGCTTTTATTAGGTGTTTTAAACCCAAATTCTAAAGAAATCGACAGCATTATCTATTATGTTAATGATAAAAAAGTAGGTTTCAAAAAAGGAAATGAGAAACTAAACTTCAACTTAAAAGATCAAAAATTGGGTTACCAAAATCTTAAGGCTTTAGTTTATTTTGGAGGCGAAAATTCTGAAGCAACTGCAAGAATAGAATTGGTTTCTAATGTGCAACCTAAATTATTAAAATACAAAATTGTAAATACTTTTCCACACGATATATCTGCATTTACTGAAGGCTTTGAGTTTCACAATGACACATTATATGAGAGTACTGGTTCTGGTACTAGTGGTTCAGGAATAAGCTGCAAATCCTTTTTACGAAAATACGATTATAAAACAGGAAAAGTATATAAGCAAATTAACCTTGACGAAAAATATTTCGGAGAAGGAATAACCTTTATAAACGGTAAATTATACCAATTGACCTGGCAGGAAAAAACAGGTTTTATATACGATGCTAAAACACTAAAATTAGAAAAAACCTTCACTTATGACAAGGACATTGAAGGTTGGGGAATGACCAATGATGGCACTTATATTTACCAAACTGATAAAACAGAAAAAATTTGGAAAATGGATCCAAAAACCCAAAAAATGATTGACTATATCAATGTATATTCGGGCGATTCCAAAATAAAAGCCATCAATGAATTGGAATGGATCAATGGTAAAATTTACACCAATGTTTGGACAAAAGACGCCATTGCAGTGGTAAATCCAAACACTGGAGCTGTTGAAGGAATTTTGGATATGTCTGGCTTACGTAAGTTTCTTAAAGTGACTCAAGATGATGTTCTAAACGGAATTGCTTACAATCCCAAAACCAAAACCATATTTGTAACTGGAAAAAACTGGGACAAGATGTTTGAAATAACAGTTTCTGAATAAATTAAAAATGACTACATTAATAGTAAATATTAAAGAACTACTTCAAGTTCGAGAAAATTCCGTTTTAAAAGTGTCTGGAGCTGAGATGGCTATTTTGCCAACAATTAAGAACGCTTTTTTACTTATCAAAGACGATTTGATTGCTGATTTTGGTTCTATGGATAATTTACCAAAAATTATCGCCGACACCACAATTGATGTGTCTGGTAAAATAATCCTTCCCTCCTGGTGTGACAGCCATACTCACATTGTCTACGCTGGCAATCGCGAGCAAGAGTTTGTTGATCGCATAAATGGAATGACCTATGAAGAAATTGCCAATCGTGGTGGTGGAATCTTAAATTCGGCAAAAAAACTTAACGAAACTTCCGAAGAAGAAATTTACACTCAATCAAAAGCACGTCTCGAAGAAGTAATTCGACTGGGAACCGGAGCCGTCGAAATCAAATCGGGCTATGGTCTCACCGTTGACGGAGAGCTGAAAATGCTGCGTGTAATCAAAAAATTATCCCAAAACTACCCCATAGCCATAAAAGCAACTTTTCTTGGAGCACACGCCTTTCCTGCTGCTTTTAAAGAAAATAAAAAAGGATACATCGATTGTATTGTTAACAAAATGCTTCCTGAGATTGCCAAGAACAAATTGGCCGATTTTATTGATGTCTTTTGTGAATCAGGTTATTTTTCAGTCGAAGAAACCGAACAAATTATGAACGCAGGAATAGCTTTTGGCTTAAAGCCAAAAATACATGTCAATCAATTTAATTCTATTGGCGGTATTCAAGCGGGTGTAAAATACAATGCGCTTTCAGTAGACCATCTGGAAATAATGACTCCAGAAGACATTGAAGCCCTAAAAAATTCAGAAACAATGCCAGTCGCTTTGCCTTCATGTTCGTATTTTTTAAGCATTCCTTACACGCCTGCACGCAATATGATTGCAGCAGGACTCCCTTTGGCGCTTGCAACCGATTATAATCCTGGTTCTACTCCATCAGGAAATATGAATTTTGTTGTTGCCACTGCCTGCATTAAAATGAAAATGACTCCCGAAGAAGCTATAAATGCCGCTACCATAAACGGTGCATATGCAATGGGAATTTCAGAAACTCATGGAAGCATAACAAAAGGAAAAAAAGCCAATCTAATCATTACAAAAACAATCCCATCATACTATCAATTGCCTTATGCTTTTGGAAGTAACTTAATAGATAGTGTGCTTTTGAATGGTAAAATCTATTAAACGACGACACTACTTTCTAAGAATTTGATATAAAATAAAAGAGCGATATTCAATTTTGAATATCGCTCTTTTATAGTGTGGTTATTTTAATTATTTCAAAGAAAAATTTGTTGAAGAAACCAATTGATCTTTATCGAAAACATTAACAGAATACATTCCTTTAGCAAAATCTTTACCTGCTAAATCTTGTGAAACCTGCACCGTTTTATTTTCATATTTTACACTGGAAACAAAACTATAAGACAACGTCTTATCACCAAAAGTAATCGTTTTAGCCTCACCTAAAACATTATTTTTACTGTCAATAACCTGTACATAATAATCTTTATCACCAGATTTTGCAATTGAATTTTCAGCAATAGTGAAACTTATTTTAAGAACATTGGCTCTACTTGCTTTATCTGTAGCAATTTCTTTACCCGAACTTTTTAACTTATAAGCTGCAGTTTGCAAATTCAAAACTGATAATTTAGATCCCTTGTCAACCGTTTTTGCTAGTTCCTCATTTTGTCCCACTAATACTTCATTAAATTTTTGAGCTTGACCCAAAACAACTACTGTACTATCACGTTGACTTGTTAAAGTTACATTTTGTTTTTTCAAGCCTTCATTTTCTTTCATCAATTCTTTCATGTGGCCTTGAAGGGATTGAACTTGATTTTTGAATTTTGATAAATCACCATTTGATTTTTTAAGTTCATCCATCAAATTAACTACTTTATCTCTTTCTTGAATCAATTCTTCAGACATTGAGGTATTTTCTGCAATTGCAGCATCATAAGTTGCTTTTAGATCTTGCAAATCTTTCAAAACTGATTCTTTCTCTGATCCAACTTTTACAACTTCAGTATGAACAGCTTCAACTTCAGAAGACATTTTAAAAATATAAACTAAACTCCCTACTAATAAAATAGCTAAAACGGCTATGACTGCCTTTAGACTTGAATTGTTTTTTTGATTTTCCATGTTAAAATATAATTGTTTTTACAAATTTAATAATATATATAACGCAACTTAATACAATTATATTATTTTTGGTAAATATATTTTTATGGAAAAACTTATCACATTCAGTATTAACGACCTAGCCAAAATCACCAACCACCGTAGTGGCGAAATTAAATTTGGCGAAAAAATACTTACAATTCCAAAGGATACCGATCCCATAGACTTTATTAAATCAAGCGAAGCTAAATTTGTTTTGTTCGGAATCCCGGAAGACATTGGTGTTAGAGCTAATTATGGCCGACCTGGTGCTGCATCTGCATGGCAAAGTGCCATAAAAAGTATTGCAAATATTCAGCATAATCGTTTTTCAAAAGGCAATCAAATTATCGTATTAGGTCAGCTGAACGTAAAGCAAGAAATGAAAGAAGTCGAAAATCTAGATTTCAATGATATTGATGATCGGTCCAAACTAAGTCAATTGGTAGAAGCAATTGACAAAGAAGTTTCTCATATTATATGCAAAATCATACAATCCGGCAAAATTCCAATTGTAATTGGTGGTGGCCATAACAATGCATACGGCAATATCAAAGGAGCGGCGCTTGCCAAGGGAAAAGCTATAAATGCCATAAATTTTGATGCTCATTCTGATTTTAGAATTTTGGAAGGGCGCCATAGCGGTAATGGTTTTTCATATGCATTTGAGGAAGGTTTTTTGAAAAAATATTTCATATTTGGACTACATGAAAATTATACTTCCAAAAGTGTATTGGATATTATCAAAAAAATTGAAGACCGAGTACGCTACAATACGTACGACAGTGTCAATATAAGAAAAGAAAAAGATTTCAATCTGGAAATGGTTACCGCACTTGATTTTATCAAAAATGATCCTTTTGGAATCGAAATCGATTTGGATGCAATCCCAAATATTGCGAGTAGTGCGATGACACTAAGTGGTTTTTCAATTGAAGAGTTACGTCAATTCATTTCTTTTTTTGCAAAAAACAGAAACGCAACCTACTTGCATATTTGCGAAGGTGCACCAGACTTAGGAGAAGATAAAAACAGTCATTTAATTGGAAAACTTATTGGTTATTTAGTAACCGATTTTATGAAAGCACAAAATTCTATTGTACCATAAAATGCAATTGTAGATTGCTGGAATTCAAAAATTAATATGCATCAAAAATAATAACACTATCTTTGCCCCCTTATCTATGTACTTAATACAGGATATTTAATACCAAAAATATGTTATTCGAAGATTTATCACTTTCAAAAAGTATACAAAAAGCCGTATTTGAAGAAGGCTATATAGAAGCGACACCCATTCAGGAAAAATCCATTCCAATCGTATTGGCAGGAAAAGATTTAGTGGGTTGTGCACAGACAGGAACAGGAAAAACAGCAGCTTTTGCTATTCCAATTATACATCAATTACACAGAATAGTAGGTTCAACAAAAAAAGCAAAGGTAATTCGCGCACTTGTCGTTACGCCTACAAGAGAATTAGCCGTTCAAATTGGACAAAGTTTTGACACTTATGGCAAATACACCAATTTGACACAATTGACACTTTTTGGAGGAGTTTCACAAAATCCGCAAGTAGACGCTCTTAAAAATGGTGTCGATATCCTAATTGCTACACCAGGACGTTTATTAGATCTACACAAACAAGGTTTTGTTGATTTAGATCATTTGCATACCTTGGTATTAGATGAAGCCGATCAAATGCTTGATATGGGTTTTGTTAATGATGTCAAAAAAATTGTAAAGCTTACTCCGAAAAACAGACAAACTCTTTTCTTTTCAGCAACGATGCCAATAGCCATTCGAGAATTGGCCGAAATATTCCTTACGGATCCTGAAACTGTTACTGTTTCCCCTGTTTCATCTACCGCTGAAAATGTCGAACAGCGTGTGTATTTTGTTGATAAAACTGAAAAAAGAAACTTATTATATCATTTGATAAAAAATGAAAATTTATCGGATGTACTTGTTTTTTCAAGAACAAAGCACGGTGCTGACAACGTAGTAAAAGCATTACGTAAAAACAACATTGCAGCCGAGGCCATTCACGGTGATAAATCTCAAAATGCCAGACAGCGAGTTCTTGAAGCTTTCAAAAATAAAGAAGTTGGTGTCCTAGTAGCAACCGATATTGCAGCTCGTGGTATTGATATTGATCAACTCCCTTTTGTAATCAATTTTGATTTACCTAACATTCCCGAGACTTATGTTCACCGCATTGGTAGAACGGGTCGTGCAGGAAATGGTGGAATTGCTATCTCTTTTTGTAGCAAAGACGAAAAGGATTATTGGAAAGACATACAAAAATTAATAAAAGTGGATGTTCAAACTATAAACGATCATCCTTACCCATGGCATTCAGGAAATCCAATGTCCGAAACTGGTGCACCGAAAAATTCAAATCGCAGTGCTGGTGCCCACAAATCTAGGAAATCAACAACATCAAAACAGAATAAAAAACGTTGGTATTAATTCCAAAATTGATTATATTTTAAATTGTAATAAAGCACTTTCTAACGTTAAGTTAAATAGTGTTTTTTTTTCATAACATGATAAATATCAGCTTATTAAGACTCTATTTGATGTAAATTTGATGACTTATTTTTTAACTCTTAAATAATCAAGTTATGGAAACAATGATCAAAAGAGGAGACGGCATGTTCCCCTCAGTTGTAAGCAAGTTAGTAAACCCTTTATTTGAAGATTTTTTTACAAGAGATATTTCTGATTGGGCTGATAGAAGTATTTCGGCTATTGGGGTTAATTTACCATCAGTAAACTTAAAAGAAACTGATACAAAACTGGAAATTGAACTAGCTGCCCCTGGTTTAAAAAAAGAAGACTTCAAAATTGAAGTTGACAATAATATGCTAGTCATTTCTGCAGAAAAAGAAGAAAAAAAAGAGTCCAGTAAAAAAGATGATTATGTTCGAAAAGAATTCAATTATCAATCCTTTTACAGATCTTTTAATCTTCCAGATTATGCTGATGAAAACAAGATAGAAGCCACATACAAAGACGGCATACTTGATGTTACTATTGCTAAAAAACCTGGCGACAGAAAAAAATCATTAAAATCTATTTCCATTAAATAAAAGAAAAAAAAATAAAAATTAAAAAAAGCGTTGCTATCAAACAACGCTTTTTGTCTTTAAAATGAGGCAATTTATAATTTTAAATAATTGCACAGACTCAAAAGGTTTTACAATAATATCATTCATACCAGCCATTATTGCTTCATCCGTAATTTCATTTTTATCAAAAGCAGTCAAAGCTATTATTGGGGTTTCAATTCCTTCCTGCCTAATTCTTCTAGTTGTTTCAAAGCCATTCATTAGAGGCATATTGATATCCATTAAAATGATATCAAACTCTTCCGTTTTTAAAATTTCTAACGCTTGAAATCCATCATCTACAACTATACAAGAATAATTATTTTTTTCAATAGTCTTTTTGGTTATTAATTGATTGATATGATTATCCTCTACAACCAGAACTTTGAATACTTGACTTGAAGTCAAATCAACTTGAATATTACTTATTATTTCATTGGTTTTAGTTGCACTATATTCAAAATCGACAACAAAAGTGAATGTTGTACCCCTTCCTAATTCACTTTCAACAGCAATATCACTACCAAATAATTCCAAGAGTCTTTTAACTATTGATAAACCAAGACCTGTCCCCTGATAATCTACTTCTTTTCTTCCTACCTGAACAAATTTATCAAAGATTTTATCCTGATCCAAAGGAGCAATACCTATTCCATTATCTTTTATTTTAATCTCAATAGTATGTATTCCAGCAACTTCTTTAAGCTGATTTGCAATAAGATGAACATCACCATTTTTGGTAAATTTTAATGCATTACTTATCAAATTCATCAAAATTTGAGCAAACCGAAGTTTGTCACCAATTAAATTTTCTGGAATTAATTGATCGACATGCACATACACTTTATTATTATTCTTTTTAGCAATAAATGACAGTGAATTCTTTACCATATTTAATTCGTCGGTCAAATTGAATGTTAAATTATCCAACACAATTTTGTTTTCTTCAATTTTATTGATCTGTAAAATATCATTTACTAATGACAGCAAATAACGTGCTGAGAATTTTAAGGAATTCAAATGCGGACTTGAGGCAAGTTCTTTATGTTCTTCTAAAAGTAAATCAGTAATCCCTACTACACCATAAAGAGGGGTTCTTAATTCATGACTAATGGTTGATACAAATTGTGTTTTTAAAATAGCCGATTCTTGTGCCTTTTTATTGGCGACAATCAATTCCTCATTAGCCAACATCAAATCGGCGTTTGATTTCAGTCGAAACCTGTTATTTTTAATCAATGAATTCAGAAAAAGCAGCAATACAAAAATGGCAATTATAAAAAGTAACACAATGATTCTTGATTTTTTTAAACTCTGATATTGCAAATCCTTTTCATTTTCAATTTTATCAATAGTTCTTTTATATTCATCCAATTCAAAATTAATCCCTTCAACATTTGCTTTCTCTAATTTTTCATCAGCATAAATTTCATCATTGAGTTTAGTGTACAAATCTAGATTTTCATAGGCTCTTTTATAGTCTTTTCGTTGTAACAAAAATTTTGAAAATTCTAAATGAGAAAAAGACAAGTCTGATTTCGCATTAAGTTTTTTTCCAAGTCGAATGGCTTCTTTAAAATAAAACTCAGCTTTTACATCTTCATTTTTATAATTGAAATACATGCCGTTAAGCATGTTTAATACTACAAGAATTGAATTATTAGCATGCTTTTTATAATAGGCATTAATCATTTTCAAATTTTCCCGACCTTCTTTAAACTTGCCAATATCAAAAAAAGCCCAAGCTATATTAAGATTCGTAAAAGCCATTTGAGAAGAATCAGTTATTTTTTTACTATATTCAAGTGCTTTTCTATAATAAAGAATACCTTTTTCGTATTTCTTTTTTTCAAAACAATACATATTTCCAAGATTATTATTAATCCTCTGTTTTATAGTATCGTTTTCGGTGAAATTAGCATAAATCAAGGCTTTATTGTAGTAAAAAATAGCCTTGTCGAATTCGACTAAATCATTATAATTGGCCGCAACATTATTATAATTTTCGGCAATGAGAACATTGTCGTGTATAACTATCGATTTGCGCAAAGCTATTCTTGAAATCAGTAAAGATTTTTCAAAATTACCGGACTCACGAAGTTTGGTTGCTTGCGTAGTTAATTTATCAATTTCTCTTTTAATAGGCAATTGTGTTTGGCCATTTAAAGCTGCACCAAAGAAATTAAACCATAAAAAAACTAACAAAACTATCCTCATTGGGGGTATAAATAGTGGTTATTTCTCCAAATATACATCATAATCCATAGATATTTCACATTTTAATTCATAATGTTTTATAAATGTAACATTCAAATATAAAAATAAAAAAAGCAGTAACATCAAACAATGCCACTGCTTTTCATTTTATATTATGCCTCTTTAATTTTTACTTTTTATATCAAAAAAAGAGTGCTTTTCCTTAAATACCTGATTTCTCTTTTTCATCTTCCCATTTCCCAACTACGGAAGTTGCTAGGGCATTACCTAAAACGTTCGTAGCACTTCTAAACATATCACAAAAATGATCAATTGGTAGTATTAAAGCAATCCCTTCAATTGGAATTTTAAACATACCGCAGGTTGCCGCAACAACTACCAAACTGGCTCTTGGTACTCCAGCAATTCCTTTACTGGTTAGCATTAAAACAAAAAGCATTGTAAATTGAGTAGGATAATCCAAATGAATTCCATAGGCCTGAGCAATAAAAATCCCAGCAAAGGTCATATACATCATACTTCCGTCAAGGTTAAAAGAATACCCTAAAGGCAACATAAAAGAAACTATTTTATCTTTTACACCAAATCGTTCTAATTCTTCAGTTAATTTCGGAAAAACAGCTTCAGAACTTGTTGTACCAAAAGCAATAATCAACGGGCTTACAATATGTTTTAGTAATGTCTTCATTCTTTTTCCAAGAAAAAAGAATCCTATCATTATAAGTATTACCCAAAGTGTGCCAATACCAATAAGAAATGAACCAAAGAATTTGAAATAAGTAATAGCCAATTCTTGAAAATCTCGAACTGCAAAAACTCCTGCTATGGCACCAAAAACACCAATTGGAGCAAATTTCATTACAAAATTTACCATTTTTAAGACAATATGTGATGTTCTATCTAGAAAATCAATAACAGGTTTTGCATTGTCTCCTATTGAAGCAGCAGCTAATCCAAAGAAAATAGAAAAAATTACAATCTGTAAAATTTCATTGGTTGCCAATGCTTCAAAAAGACTTTTCGGCACTATATGTTCTATAAAATTCTCAAAAGATAAACTTTGAGTTTTTGCAGTTACATCAGTAGCTGTAGCTAAATCAATATTGGACAAATTTAATCCAACTCCCGGTTGCAATAAATTTACATACAACATTCCAATTAATAATGAAATAAAGGAAGCGGTAAAAAACCACGCCAAAGCTTTCCCTCCTATTCTACCTACTGCTTTTATATCCCCTAATTTTGCAATACCAACTACTAGAGTTGTAAAAACCAATGGCGCAATAATCATTTGAACTAATCGAATAAAAATTGTAGCCAACATTTTTATTTTATTACTAAATTCTTGTGCATTTTCTATAGTTGCTGTATTGTGAATAATAACACCCAGCACAGCTCCTAAGAGCATAGCTATTAAAATCTGTCCCGTAAGACCTTTAAAAAAAGATGGTTTTTTGCTTGTAATTGTAGTCATTTAATTAATTTCAAGATTAAAGCTCAGTATTTAGCTCGTCAAAACACTGAGTAAGCTTTGCAACTATTGATATGTTTTATTCAAAAGATAAAAATCAGCAAGAACCATTGCTGCCATTGCTTCAACAATTGGTACAGCGCGAGGAACAACACAAGGGTCATGGCGTCCTTTTCCTGTCATTTCGGTAATATTTCCTTTATTATCTAATGATTCTTGTTTTTGCATTATAGTAGCAACTGGTTTGAAAGCCACGCGGAAATAAATATCCATTCCATTACTTATTCCTCCTTGAATACCTCCCGAAAGGTTGGTTTGGGTGGTTCCATCTGGATTGTATAAATCATTGTGTTCACTTCCTTTCATTTTAGAACCTTCAAAACCACTTCCAAATTCGAAACCTTTTACAGCATTAATTGACAACATTGCCTTTCCTAGTTCGGCATGTAATTTATCAAATACCGGTTCTCCAAGTCCAACAGGCACATTTTGAATTACACAAGTAACAACACCTCCTACTGTATCGCCTTCTTTACGGATTTGTTTGATATAATCCTCCATTGTCGCAGCCATCGATTCATCCGGACAACGTACAGGATTGCTTTCTATTTTAGAAAAATCCAATTCATGGTAAGGCATATCCAAAGAAAGAGGACCTACAGCCGAAACATAAGCATTAATCTTAATATTTGAAAGCATTTGTTTGGCAATAGCTCCCGCCACTACTCTACTTGCCGTTTCACGAGCCGAACTTCTTCCTCCTCCACGATAATCTCTAAATCCATATTTCTGATCATACACATAATCAGCATGACTTGGTCTGTAGTTGTCTTTGATGTGCGAATAATCGTCTGATTTTTGATTCGTATTGGGAATAATAAAACCTATCGGAGTTCCAGTTGTTTTCCCTTCAAAAATTCCAGATAAAAACTGAACATCGTCTGGTTCTTTACGTTGCGTTACTATTGCAGATTGACCTGGTTTTCTTCTGGACATTTCAAACTGAATTGCATCCAAATCCAGTTGAATCCCTGATGGACAACCATCTATAATTCCACCCAATGCTTCTCCATGTGATTCCCCAAAAGTAGTTACTCTATATAGTGTACCGTAGCTATTTCCCGCCATTGTTTTAAAATTTTAGGCAAATGTAAGTCTTATGAATTAAACAAAAAATTTTAAATTAGTAATATTTCGCTATAATTTCACTCGAATTCGTTATAAAACACATGTTTTTTAACCAATAATAAACACCAAATTCTTAAAATACGATTGATGTTTTTGACCAGTATAATTTCAATTTATAATATATTTTCAAAACCGAAAAGACATTAATTTTTAAAAAAAAGCATAAACAACTGATAAAGAACACTTAATTCAATTTTTATGTTTTTTTTGTATTTTTATAAAACTTATTTTTTGCTAATCCTTGACTGAATTGATTAAGAGTAAATACTATTTCTTTTTATATTTGATAATTGCGTTTGCATTTTCCAGTCAAGCGCAAGAAAATATCTCAAAAAATGCAATTGGACTGCGATTGGGAAATAATTATGACTTGCGAATTGAAATCTCCTATCAAAAAAACTATCTGAAAAAATCGATTGGAGCTTGATTTTGGATGGAAAGAACACAATAATACCGATGTTTTAAAAATATCGGGGATTTATCAATGGCATTCGAAAACTGAAGACGAATCAGATTGGTATGATGGATTTGGTGGAGGATTAGGCTCTTGGAATACTCAAGATAATTACAAAAACGGATCTGCTGCTACAATGGCCTTTTTTGGTGTACTTACTTAATGGAGATGTCTGAATTGAATACAATTTTAAAGAAATTCCATTCCAAATTGCTATTGATTCAAGGCCTGAATTCATTTTTAATAATTACAAAAAAATGAGTTCGAATTTAATGTAGGTTTAGCAGTCCGTTAAAGATTCTATAATAAAAAAAACATCTAGTCCTAAAACAAGATGGTTTTCAAAAATTATTTATACTGATTGATTGCTTTTGCGTAAAGCGCTTCATAAATAGGAAGAATGTTTTTTATGTCGAATTTCTCCGCTACATGCAAAGCATTCTTCTTAAATTCAGCAAGAATACTATCGTCTTTTAATATTTTCAACGCATTTTGAGCCATTTCATTGATCTCACCTACGTCACTCAAATAGCCCGAAACACCGTCAAGATTGACTTCGGGTAAACCTCCAGAATTACTGGATATTACAGGAACTCCACATGCCATTGCTTCAAGTGCAGCCAATCCAAAACTTTCGGTTTCTGAAGGCAAAAGGAATAGATCCGTAAGACATAAAATTCTATCAATTTCATTACTATTACCAAAAAATATCACTTTATCCTGAATACCAAATTTTCGGCACATTCTTTCGGCCTTTTCCTTTTCAGGGCCATCCCCTACCATCATTAACTTGGCTGGAATTTCTTTTTGGATTTTATAAAATATTTTAATGATATCCGGAATTCGCTTAACTTTTCTAAAATTACTGATATGAGTGATTATCCGTTCATTTGGATTAGCCATAACCGAACGGCTGCAAGGAACACTTGGATCGTAATTATTTTTATCCAATTCAATAAAATTAGGAATTACCTGAATTTCATTTTTTATTTTGAATAATTTTAAGGTATCGTCTTTCAAACTTTGAGAAACCGATGTGACATAATCCGATTTATTGATGCTAAATGTTACTGCAGGTTTGTAAAAAGGATGGTTTCCCACCAAAGTGATATCGGTACCGTGAAGCGTTGTTACCATCGGAATATCAATTCCTTCGTCTTTCAACATTTGTTTTGCCATATAACCCGCATACGCATGAGGAATTGCATAATGTACATGCAATACTTCAATTTTGTACAATTTAACCATATCCACCAGCTTGCTGGATAAGGCTAACTCATAGGGTTGAAAGTGAAATAATGGATATTCTGGAACGATTACTTCGTGATAATGAACATTGGGATTTAATAATGCCAAACGCACTGGTTGACTATACGTTATAAAATGAATTTCGTGTCCTCTTCTAGCTAATTCAAGACCTAATTCTGTAGCAACTACGCCACTTCCTCCAAAAGTTGGATAACAAACAATTGCTATTTTCATGTATGATTTTTAATTGGAACGAAATTAAGGAGTTTAGACGGGGAATATTATAAAAAAAAAGTTAAAATTTAACTTTTTAGATTTCATTCATTTGAACCTAAATCACTTTTAATGCAGGTTTTGAAATGCCCAAATATTTTTACTGATCTATAAGTAATTACACTGATTTTGCTATTTTTTCCATAATGGAATAATCAGAACCAAATTTGCAAATAGCATCACATTGACTTCTCAACTCCGAAAACAAAATGTATTTGATATTCATTTTTGAGTTTTTTATAACTGGTCGGTTGAGTTGTTGAATAACATCTTTCTCTCGACTGTCTGGAATGATGATATAAAAAACTTCTTCTCCGTTAGAAATACTAAAATATAAATCAGATAATCGCAATATTCCGGAATAAATACTAGTGCTTTTCTCCACTTCAAAAGCTCCAACTATATTGTTTGTCCCTTTTTCAAACCAAAGAACATCGATTAATTTTATTGTATTTTGAGTGTCTTTGTCTGTTGGCAGTTCAGGGGATTTATTAATTGAAATGAAAGAAAATTTTTGTCCGTTAAATTCTTTATTCTTGTCATTGCTTGCTGGTGTTACATCATAATTCAATGACGCACCTATTTTCAATAAATGATACTGCATTTCATTGTGAAGATTATCGGCTAATTTTTCTTCTTGGATCTCTTTTTGACGCTTTAGGATATTTTTTTCAAATTTCGTTCGCTCTTCTTCGCTCAAATATTCATCGTTGCCAATTAACATTTTTTGGGTTCCAATTTCAAAACACAATCCTGCAATAGCTCCTAAATCATTCGATAATTCAGTTTTGTTTTGGGCATTGGTTTCTATTAATGTTTCTCGAATTTTAAGATATTCTGTCCAGCTACCTAATTTCTTTTTGTCTTTGAACAGAAAATTAAATCCGTTGAGAATGGCAGTGTTAAATGGAGGAAACCAAGTGGGATGCAAAAAATATAAAATGCTTGCAACTGCTGGTCCTAAACCTTTAATTTTTAATTCATCCAATTTTACGATTTCTTTTAAAACCTGTTCGCTACTTTTGGCATTGACACAGTTTTCAAGAAATTGTCCAAAAGCAATTTTATTATTCTGGTTTTCATAAATATCAGGAATCCGTAATTTTGGTTTCCAATAAAAAGGATGAGCAACCCCTACAAAAACTTGCTTTTGTTCGGCAATACAACTCAAAACAAATTCTAAACTACTGCCTTTGAAATCATTTGGAAATGTATTGTTTTTAATATCTTCTACAACCTGAAAAACACCACGACGAATCGTCCGAAATGCTTTTAATCTTTGATCATTATCTACAAACCAAGTATTGTAAACGCTTTCTGAATCAATTTTATATTGCTTTATGATTTGGGTAAAATTATCCATTTGTATTTATGTTGTTATTTAAAATTTATTTCAATAAAAACCGCTTTCTTTTCCAATTTATATTCGTTGTTTTTATGACATAAATAATCCTTTTAATAAACTGAACTTTAGCTTTGCTGTTTTATTGAAAATCCTAGCATATCATAAAACAAATGGCTCGTTTTTCACGAACCATTTGTTAAATAACTATTTTTTAGATTTTTCCTTATTGTTCTTTTGTTCCAACAATAAACAATGGGCGGCACAAGCATGGAGTTTGTAATTTTGATGTACATTACCCATATTATGACCTTTCGAATCCAGTATTTCACACTTTTCTCCTTCTGTTTTTCCAACATTAAGCACGTTTTCACCTTTAATGTTGTAATACGAACCATTCTTTTTAGCTTTACCCAACTTGTTCCCCTTAGAATCAATGACATTACCATTTGCATCAATAAAATAGATGGTTTTGCCTTCATTATTTTTCACGATATCCTCTTTGGTAATAAATCCTAATTTAGTACCGCCGTGGTTGTAAATTTCACCCTTTTTATTGATGTAAATTTTTTCATCAGAGGTGGAGTTTGATTTAGCTTGCGCATTAACACTTAACGAGATTACTAACAAAAACATAGTTAATAGCAATCCCTTTTTTGCTGAAATTAATCTTTGAATTCTCATAATAAAAATATTAAATTATCAGACAGTTCCGCTGTTGACCGGTCTTCAGTATCGCTGTTACCCGATTTTAATTTCTAAAACTTCAAATTCCTTACTATCAAAATATTTTCAATTACAGTTACTGAACCAAAACTACATTGTTACGGCTATATTATGAATTTCAATTACTGGTTTTAACCATCACATCTTCATTCCTGCCATTGGATCACTTCCTTTTCGGAACTTATATTCGCTGTTTATGGCGTAAGCTCCAGTAATTACCACTTTTTTTGAAGTATCTAAATCAGATTTGATTTCGATCATTCCATTGGTTTCGATTCCAGTTTCTACCATAACATTTTCAAACACCCCTGGTCTTTTTTCAACCCAAATATAGGAAGCATTTTCGTCTTGGATTACCGCATCAATTGGTATAAAAAGACCTTTAACATTGGATTGCGTTAATTTAACTGCCGCCTGCATTCCAGGTTTTAATTGTAAACCTTGATTGGGAATTTCCATTCGGATTAAAATCAATCGAGTGTCGGGATTGATTTCAGGATTGATAAAGGCAACTCGGGTCTTTATTATTTTATCCGGGAAATCAGTAAAAGTAACACTAGCTATTTGACCTATTTTTAGACTTTTCACATAGTTTACGTTTACTTGTGTTTCCAACCAAAGGCTGTTTAGATCAGCTAGTTTTATTATGGCTCCTCCTTCCATCACATAACTTCCTTCGGTGGCAATAATTTCTGAAACTGTTCCGCTATAAGTGCTGTAAAAAATTGTATTTGGTGAAACATCTTTATTGGTTTTAATGCTTTCAATTTGGGCATTGGTAAGACCGTAAAACAGCAATTTTTGCTTCGCACTGGCTAGCATATTTTTTGCGTTTTTTCCAAAATCTCCCGGCATTGACAGTTGCTTGTACGCCGTCAAATAATCCTGTTTGGCTATGGCGATATCTTCACTGTACAATTCATAAACAGCTTGATTTTTGGCAACATAATCTCCAACTGTCTTGAAAAACAATTTTTCAATTCGCCCCATCGCTCTTGATGAAACTGAATTGATTTTCTCTTGATTAATTGCCAAAGTACCTATATAACTTTGTTTTAAACTGCTTTGGGATGCCACAATGGACTGCGTGCTAATATTACCCAATCGAATTTGCGGTTTACTCAAGCTTATTTCATTAGGATCTTCATCATTTTTTTTTGTTGGAGATAATGTCATGTGACAAATGGGACATTTCCCTGGTTTGTCTTCTTTTACCTGTGGATCCATAGAGCAAGTGTAAAAAATGGTTTTGTCTGCCATTTCGTGACCATTATGGTTCTCTTTATTTTTGGAATTACAAGCTACTAAAAATATCATTAGTAGAATACTGATTTTTTTAATCGTTCTCATCCTTATTCGGTTTTGATGAAGCTTTCGCTATCAATTAGATATTGCGCGTTTTTGACAATTGTATCTCCTGCAGAAATACCTCCAATAATTTGAACAGAATCATCTATTTCTATACCCGTTTGTATGGCTGTTGCTTTGAATCCGTTGTCCATTTTAACAAAAACTATTTTTTTCTCACCCAAGCTAACCAAAGCTTGCTTTTGCAACCAAATAGCCTTTGCTGAATTTAATTGTACAACGCCTTGCAATCTCGCACCTATGGGTAATTCATAATTTTCATTATTCAGATATACCCGAATTTTATTGGTTTTATCCGTAGGATTTAATTGTGTTTCCACAAAATTTATTTTTGAGTAAATGATGTTCTTTTCATCCAATTCAGAAGTAATATCAATAGACTGATTGGTTTTAATTAGGCTATTGTTCCCTTGTAAAATATTGAAAACACCCCAAACTTTAACGGTATTCATCAACTTGAAAACAATTTGCCCTTTTTTAACATAACTTCCTTCTTTTATGTCCAATGTTTCGGTATTGCTACTTGCACTAGACATTGAAGAAATATTTGAATTAGCCATCTTTTCGGTTCCAGTAATAATTCCGTTAGCAGGACTATAAATAGCAATTATAGGATTCACTTTCTTAGCGGAAGCCAATGCATTTATCTGATTGTTTGTCATACCATAAAGCAATAATTTCTGTTTGGCCGAATTAATAATCGATGTGTTTTGACTATCATTGGAAATCAAATAGATAAAATTCTGTTGTTCAGTTAATAATTCAGGACTGTACAATTCAAATATCTTTTGCCCTCTTGTGACTCTTTGGTACTTATAATTGACGTACATTTTTTCAATTCGACCACTTATTCTGGCTGAGATATTTACCGCCGAATTCAAATCGTAAGTTACTATTCCAGGTAAACTGATTTCACTACGTATAACTGTGTCTTTTGCAATTGTGGTTTCATAATTACCTACGACAAAATTATCGGTACGTTTCAAAAGGTCGTCAATAGAATCATTTTTTTCGGAATGATCTTCGGTAACTTTTTCAACTAATGTCATTCCGCAAATAGGACAACTACCGGGTTTATCTCGAATGATTTCAGGATGCATTGAACAAGTGTAAACCTCATTTTGATGGTCCATTTCAGAATGTTTATCTGATTTTTTGCTAAAGAAATAAATTCCAGTTCCAACCAAAACTACGACCAAAAATAGTATTGCAAATTTTAAATATCTGTTCATAATTTTTCGGTTTCAAGTTGTTTTTCGATTTGCACTTGTGTTGTTAAAATCGATTTTAATTTGTCTAAAGCATCAATTTGTGTCATATTCATTGCTTCCCAAGCTTCTAACGCCACGAATAAATCTCCGGTATTGTTTTGCCAAGCTAGAATGGCGGTATCATAGTTTCGTTTTAATGCAGGAATAATATTCTCTTGTGTAATTTGGTATTGTTTTTTTAGGTTCAAAAACTCAGTATTCATGCCTTTTATCATTCCGCTTGCTTCGGTCGCAATCATTTGCTTTTGCCAATCCAAACTTTCGTTTTTTATGCGATAACTTTCCATATTGGCCTTATTCATTTTGGTAGACCAAGCCATAGGAATAGTCACCATTCCCATCAATGAAAATTGCTGTGGCTGATTCCCAAAAGCAAACATATGATCGTATTTTACGCCAAATTCTGGTCTTGTACCTGCTTTCTCTACCTCAATTTTAAAGTTGTTAATTTCTTTAGTTTTATCAATTGCTTTAATATCGCTTCGGTTGTTAATATAGGAAGACAAATCAGTTTCAAAAAGATTGAAATCTTTAATTTCATAATTGGAATCAATTTCAAAGTCCTCATTTTTATCACGAGCCATTAAGGTATTGAGCATATATTTCCGTTGTGACACATCATTTTCCAACATTACAATCATACTTTGCAAAGTGGCGTATTGCGATTTGGCCTTATAATACGATGATAATTTGTCCATATTATACTGGTAGCGTATTTCCATACTTTTAATCATGTAATTCAGGAGCTGAAGATTGTCTTGAGCTATCTTTATTTTTTTATTAATGATAATCCATTCAAAATAATAGGTTTTGGCTAATGCATTTAGCTGATTTAATGTAAAATTTTTATTTTCACTTTCGACCAATGACATGGCTTTCATCAAATTTTCATTTGCATTTAACTTAGAAGCATTCGGAATCATTTGGGTAACGCCTAACATATAATTCCCCATTCCCGGTCCCATTTCATTGGCTTTCCATAAATTGGCATTGTAAGGCGTCATAAAGAAACCCGTTTCTACTTGTGGTGCCATCCAACTTCTGGCGCCTTTGGCAGAAGCATCCATACTTTGAATATCGGCATCATACATTTTTAATTGTGGATTATTTGTTCTGATGGTACTCAAAACATTATCCAAAGTAAGTGTTTGGGCTTTACTATTTGCAAAGCTTAAAATCAAACAACTTAGAGCGATATAAAATTTATTCTTTAACATCTATCAGATTTATTTTTCCTTTTGTTCTCAATTCGTGAAGTTTCACCATTTCAAAAACAACGGGGGTTACTAATAATACATAAATCGTTGAAGTAATTGTCCCGCCTATGAGCGGAACAGTGATTGGGAGCATTACATCGGCTCCTGTTCCCGTTGCCCAAAGAATGGGTATTAATCCAAATAATGAAACCGAAACGGTCATCAATTTTGGACGCAATCGCTTGGCAGAACCTTCAATGATATATTCTCTTACTATTTCTTCTGTCAAGGTTTCTTTGGTATTTCCGTGTTTGGCAACCATTTTATTCATAGCATCATTGAGATAAATGGTAATCAACATAGCCGTTTCGACAGCCAAACCAAACAAAGCAATGAAACCTACGGCTACCGCAACCGACAAATTAATCCCATAAAAATAGACCATAAAAACACCCCCGATTAATGCAAACGGAACTGTTATCATAGTAATTAAAGCCTCTTTCATAGAATGATAGGTGAAGTATAAAATGAGGAAAATAATCACAACAACAATTGGTAAAATTAAACTCAACGTTTTATTGGCTCTGATTTGATTTTCCCACTGACCACTCCATTCCACATAATATCCTTTGGGCATTTTGGTAATCATTTCATTCAGTTTTGCCTGTGCTTCTTTAACCGTACTTCCTAAATCACGGTCTCGAACATTAAACAATACACTACCACGGAGCATTGCATTTTCGCTGTTTATCATGGGTGGACCATCGCTTATTTTTACATCGGCAACCGTTTCTAAGGGAATTGGACCAAATTCCATTGTTTGTACTTGGAGTTTTTTTAAGGCCTCAATACTGTTTCGGTATTCTTGTGCATATCGCGCATTGACCGAGAAACGCTGTCTTCCCTCGATGGTTGTGGTGAGTTTCATTCCGCCAATAGATGCTTCAACAACTGTATTTATGTCATCAATAGAAAGTCCATATCTGCCTATGACTTCACGTTTGGGTATAATGTCTATGTATTTCCCCCCTGTAATGGGTTCGGCATACAAATCTTTAACTCCCGAGGTTCCCTCCAAAGCCATTTTTATCTTTTGTGATAAAGCATTGATGGTGTCTAAACTTTCTCCGTAAATTTTTATACCCACATCGGTTCTGATACCAGTAGAAAGCATATTGATACGGTTAATAATAGGTTGCGTAAAACCATTGGTAACTCCCGGAATTTGCAGTTTGTTGTTGATTTCATTTATAATATCCGCTTTCTTTTTACCATCTCTCCATTCGTTGCGGGGTTTTAGCAAAACAATTGTTTCAATCATACTCACCGGACTGTTATCGGTTGCTGTATTGGCTCTACCTGCTTTTCCCAAAACATTGGCCACTTCGGGAATTGATTTTATCAATCGATCCTGAACCTGCAAAATCCGTTTCACTTCAGAATTGGACACATCAGGCAAAGTTACTGGCATAAACAAAATGGAGCCTTCGTCGAGCGGAGGCATAAATTCTGAACCCAAACGAGTAAACATCAATACGCCAATCAGCAGTGCCACAATATTGACAGCCAAAACTGTTTTCCTCCATTTCAAACAAAGCGTTAAAATGGGCGTGTAAATACTTTCCAATTTTCTGTTTATCGGATTTTTGTTTTCTGTACGAAGTTTGCCTTTGAGTAAAAAGCTAATCAACACAGGTGTAAGCGTAATCGCAAAAAAAGCATCCACAATTAGTATAAACGATTTTGTCCAAGCCAATGGACTGAACAGTTTGCCTTCCATGCCTGTAAGCAGGAACACGGGTAAAAAAGATGCAATTACGATTATTGTCGAATAAAACACACCGGGCCCAACCAATTTGGAAGAAGCTTCAATAAGTTTCAGTTTCTCCTCCGAAGTCAGCGGATCGTTTTCTTTTTTGAATATATTTTTCAGTTTATCTTTCATTTTTTAATATTTAGGGGAGACAAAAAATAGTGCATCTTTAAGAGTTTCTATTCCCCTTTAGGGATTAGGGGCTTCTTCCTGTTTCTCCGAAATTGTCCTGTACGCATTCTCGACCATTACAATTCCATCGTCAACCAAAACACCTATCGCCAAAGCAATTCCTGTAAGAGACATTATATTTGAAGATATCCCAAATGCCTGTAGAAAAATAAAGGCAACTGCAACAGATATCGGTATTTGAATCAAGATAATTAAAGCACTTCTCCAATGAAAAAGAAAAAGCAATACCACTATTGAAACGGCAATCATTTCTTCAAATAGTGTTCCTTTAACGGATTCGATTGCTTTCTCAATCAATTCGCTTCTGTCGTAAGAGGTTTTAAAAGTTACGCCCTCAGGCAATCCTTTCTCCACTTCTTTCATTTTAGCTTTGACTGCTTTTATTACTTTGTCTGCATTCTCTCCGTATCGCATCACTACAATACCACCGACGACTTCTCCTGTGCCATTTTCATCAAAAATTCCCAAACGCAAATCACCTCCCATTTGGATTGAACCAATGTCTTTTACCCTCACTGGAATAGAATTGTAATTTTTGATGGCAATTTCTTCTACGTCTTTTATGTTCTTTATATAACCTAAACCTCTAATGATGTATGACATATCACTCATTTCAAATTTCCGTCCTCCAACATCATTATTATTGGCTTTGACAGCATTCATCACTTCCATCATACTGACTTTGTAATGCTGCATTTTCAAAGGATCTAAAACCAATTGATATTGTTTTTCAAAACCTCCAAAAGAAGCTACTTCAGCAACTCCGGGAACGGTTTGCAAGGCAAATTTCACATACCAATCTTGCAAGGCTCTTTGCTCGCCTAAGTCCATACCATTGGCATTTAAGTGATACCAAAAAACATGACCAACACCTGTACCATCAGGCCCAAGCGTAGGAACCACATTTTGTGGCAGCAGCCGTTGGGCATAATTGAGCCTTTCTAAAACTCTTGTTTTTGCCCAATAAATATCAACGTTGTCCTCAAAAACAATATAGACGAAACTCATTCCAAACATAGAAGCACCGCGAATGTTCTTAACTTTTGGAATTCCCTGAAGATTTGAAACCAAAGGATAGGTTACTTGAGATTCGATAACTTGCGGGCTTCTTCCCATCCACTCCGTAAATACAATTACTTGATTTTCGGATAAATCGGGAATGGCATCTATAGGATTTTGTTGCACACTATAAACGCCCCAAGCAAATAAACAGGCCGAAACGAGCAAGACAACAAATCTATTTTTTAATGAAAATGATATTAATTTTTCTACCATAATGTTTTGGATAAATTTCCCTTTCAGAATAAATACTCCGGAAGGGAAATGAATTATTTCACTTCTACAGTCAATTTCATTCCACATTTTGGACATTTGTCATTTAGTTTGCCTTTAGCTTCTGGATGCATCGGACAAGCATAAACTTTATCAGTGACTGTGGTGTCTTTTACTATCATTGTTGAATCTTTCATTGTCATTGTTGAATCATGTTCCATCATTGGAGCATTTTTAGTTTCAATTTCTTTGTTTTTTTGGTTACAAGAAACCAATGTAAATGCCATAATTAAGGCTAAAAGGATTGCATTTTTCATTTTTATAAATTTTAGTAAACAGAGAATTGACTAAGCCAAAAGATTCGATTTAGTGAATTTTCGTTTTGTTTTTAGTTTAAATAATATTGAATTAAATAGGCTATAGAATAATAAAACAATAGTAAAAACTATGATTTAATAATTCAGTTAACCGATAATAGAATTGATTTTTAAAGCAAAAATTGCTTTGAATTTGACACACTTATGGCTATCAAAATCTGATTTAGCATATTTTTGGTATAAGCCATAAAGAATTGAAACCAGAAGAAATGTTGGTTTCATAGTTGCAAAAACCTTGTTTTCCTGAAGAGAAATTAAAACGATTAATAGTACTATTCCATTCAGCAATCGAAACAGAGCTATTACAAGAGGAAGCACAACCACATTTTGAATGATTGCATTTACCGCCACAACCATCATTGTTTTTGCTTTTTGAATGACTGTCTTTTTTGCAACAATCGTCATTGCACATTTTGGAAGAAATCTCTTTTCTAGAAGAATGATTTGCAGAATTCATTTCACATGCAAAAACATCACCTGGCGTCAGTAAGAAGCCAAACAGTATTAGTATTAAAATGTGAAATTTATTCATTTTTGTTTTCTTAATTTCAATTCAAATTTAATTAATTTATTTTGATTGATTCCTAATAAGGTGTTAAAAACGTAATACAGATAAATCAAAAAGGATGTTTATAAATTACAAAAGCCTTTTTCGAATCCAATCTAAAATTTCATTCTCTGAATCCGAACAGCATTTAAAATAGCCAATAATGCCACTCCAACATCGGCAAAAACTGCTTCCCACATTGTTGCCAAACCTCCAGCACCGAGGATTAAAACAACGGCTTTCACTACAAATGCCATCGTGATATTCTGCCAAACGATTTTTTTAGTTTGCTTTCCAATGTTTATTGCGGTATAAATTTTTGAAGGCTGGTCGTTTTGAATGACAATATCAGCCGTTTCGATAGTAGCATCACTTCCCAACCCGCCCATTGCGATTCCAGCATCGGCAAGTGCAATCACAGGCGCATCATTTACGCCATCACCAACAAAAGCGACTTTTAAATTTTGTGCTTTTAATGCTTCAACTTGTTCCGCTTTATTTTCTGGCAATAAATCTCCATAAGCCAATTCGATATTCAGTTCTTTTGCAACAGCATCAACAACAGCTTGCTTATCACCCGAAAGCATTATGGTTTTAACATTTATTTTATGCAAACTTTGAATAGCTACTTTGGAATCTTCTTTTATTTCATCGGCGATTAAAAAATAGCCCGAATACACTTTATTAATAGCTACAACTATAATGGTAAATGGCGAATTATCCAGTTCCAAATCATAATTAATATTGAATTTCTTCATTAAATTTACATTCCCAACTATTATTTCTCTATCATTTATTTTCCCTTTGAGTCCATGCCCTGCGATTTCTTCAACTTCAGTAACTTTTAAAGTTGGATCTAATCCTTTTACATATTCCACAATAGCAGTTCCCACAGGATGTGTAGATTTAGATTCTATTGCCGCAGTATATTGAACCAAATCTTGTTCCGAAATACCAGCAGCCACCACTTTTTGAACAGTAAATACCCCTTTGGTCAACGTTCCTGTTTTATCCAAAACAACTACTTGAATTGCTGCCATTATATCCAGAAAATTGGAACCTTTGAATAGAATTCCATTTTTGCTCGCGGCTCCAATTCCCCCAAAATACCCCAAAGGAATAGAAATCACCAAAGCACATGGACAAGAAATCACCAAGAAAACCAAGGATCGATACAGCCAATCACTGAACACATAATGGGCAACAAAAAACATAGGTACCAAACAAATTGCTAGTGCCAGATAGACTATAATTGGTGTATATAGGTTGGCAAACTTTCGAATAAACAATTCGGTTGGTGCTTTTTTGGTAGTTGCTTCTTGCACCATTTCCAAAATTTTAGAGAGCTTGCTATCATTATAAGCAGTCGTAACTTGGACTTCTGCAACAGTATTCAAGTTAATCATTCCTGCTAAAACAGTATCATTTTTTTTGTTTGTATTTGGCTTACTTTCACCTGTTAAAGCTGCAGTATTGAAAGTAGCACTTTCAGAAAGCAACTTTCCATCTAAAGCTAATTTTTCTCCCGGTTTTAATTGAATAATTGCTCCAATGCTAATTTCGGAAGCTTTTTTTGATATTATGTTATGTCCTTCTAAAACAGTTGCAAAATCAGGTCTTTGGTCTAATAATAATTTTATATTGGACTTAGCCTTTTTCACCGCTATCCCCTGAAAATTCTCACCAATACCGTAAAATAACATCACTGCAACTCCTTCAGGGAATTGCTCAATGGCAAATGCTCCTAACGTCGCTATTACCATCAATGAAAATTCTGAAAAAAATTGTCCGTTTTTAATACTCTCAAAAGTTTCTTTTAAAACGGGTAAACCAACCGGAATGTAAGCAACAATATACCAGCCTATTCGAACCCAATCTGTGAACCAAGTTTGAGGAAAATAATTATCGAAAACAATTCCTATCAGCAATAAGCAAAAAGAAATTACAGATGGTAAGAACATTTGATAATAGCTTCCCTCTCCGTGTGAATGATTGTGATCGTGACCATCTCCGTCATTATGATTTTGCGACGCACTATCAATCGAACAACAGCTTGAATTGTTTTTTTTTGCACTTGTTTTTTCTTTAATGGTACAACACGACTCTTTGCCATTTATATCTTGCTTTTCCATTTGTTTCATATCCAGATACTATTTATTTTTTATAGGAACTTAGCATCGCTATTCTCTATTTGTGATTGTGATTGTGATTAAAAAATCTGTTGATTTTATATTATTCTCTTTTTGTATTCGATAAAAAACAAGAAGTAAGCAATAACGAATGCTGTTGCTATAGCTGTAACCAAAAAGGTTGTATTTGCACCAAATTCATACCAAATAATTCCCGTCAACGAACTGGCAATCATAGCGCAAATACTTTGAAATGCTGAATACGTTCCAATTGCTGTTGCTGTATCCTTTTTATCAGAAACGTTACTAATCTAGGCTTTTGAAATACCTTCAGTTGCCGCAGCATATATTCCATAAATAAAAAACAATGAAGCAATAATGTAAATATTGGTACTAAGCGCCATTCCGAAATATACTATCGAAAATAACAAAAGTCCAAAAACAAACATTTTCTTGAGCCCTATTTTATCAGCGTAAAAACCTAATGGAAAAGCGCAAAGAGCATAGACTAAATTATAGAAAATATAAACTCCAATAACCGACGTATCATTTAAACCCGCTTGCTTGGCCTTTAGCAATAAAAAAACATCCGAACTGTTAAATACCGCGAAAGCCAAAAGTCCTATCAGTATTTTGCGATACCGCAACGGACTAGTTTTCCAATACTTCAGAAAAGACAAAAAAGAAGTTTTCTTTACTTCGGGTAAACTCTTTTTGTTTTTATCTTTCAAAAAAAAAGAAGAAGCTATTGCTAATAAACCAGGTATAAAAGCAATATAAAAAAGTGTTTTGTATTGCTGTGGATAAAAATAGAGATACAATAATGCCAAAGTGGGTTCAAAAACAGCACCAAAAGTATCCATAGAACGATGTAATCCAAATATCTTTCCTTTGGTCTCGACAGTTGCTTCATCCGATAGTATGGCATCTCTTGCAGCTGTACGAATCCCTTTTCCGAATCGATCCATTGCCCGCGAGAAGAAAATCCATATTGGAAATGAAAAAATGGCCATCATTGGCTTTGAAATCGAACTTAGTGCATATCCCAGTTGTACAAAAGGAATGCGTTTCCCTGAATCATCCGATAATTTCCCAAAATAACCTTTACTTAAACCTGCTAAAGCTTCTGCAAAACCTTCTAAAACCCCTATTAAAACAATTGAAAACCCTATTGTTTTTAAATAAATAGGCATTATGGGATACAACATTTCACTAGCAGTGTCAGTAAACAAACTGATTAAAGAGAGTATCCAAACTGTTCTAGAAATAGACTTAAATACTTTCATTTTCAATATCCTTAACATTCATTAACAAAAATAGGCATTATATCTATTCTTCTTCTCCGCTCCCTTTGGTTAGTTCCGATAATAAATAATATGCACCTTTGATTACCACTTTTGCATTCTCAGGAACTACATCAATTACCTTAACTTCTGTAAAGCCTAAATCTGAAGTGCCAATAGTCACTTTTATTTGTTGAAACCTGTTTTTTCCTATTGAAATAAAAATAAAATGATCATTGCCATTGTTGACAATAGCTTCCGTTGGCAGTGCCGTTGTGTTGTTATTATCAATTTTTACACGTGCTTCTACATACATTCCTGGCAACAGCGTTTCGGTTATCTCATTCATTTTGGCATGTACCAATACCGCTTGTTCATTTGGTTCAAATGCTTTATTGATAGCATAAATCTTGGCTGGATGTGTATGCGAAATATCATTCGCATCACTAAATAGTATTTCTTGTCCAATTTTTATTTTGTGAATATCCTTTTCAAAAACTTTTAAATCCAAATGTAAAAAACGATTGTCAATGATTTCAAACAATACAGCATTTGCGTCGGCATATTTACCCATACTCAAATTAATATGCTGTATATATCCGCTTATAGGTGCCGAAATAGCGATGCTTGAGGCAATGTTTTTTGACGATAACTTATTTGCGTTGATACCCAATTGCATCAATTTGGAACGTAAAGTTTCTTTTTTTGCTTGTGCAATCTGTAATTCTCTTTGAGCCTGCTGATAGGTTTTACCAGCATTTATATTATCGTCTCTCAACTCTTTTTGGCGTTGGTACTCTTTTTCTAAATAATTAAGGTTGGCATTATTTTCTAAATAATCTTGCTGCAATTGTATCACTTCAGTATTGGCAATTGTTGCCAGCGTTTTCCCTGCGGTCACATATTCTCCTTCTTGAACCAAAATGTTTCTTACAACACCACCCATCAATATACTCACTTGCGATTGATGTTGTGGAGGTAACGATAATTTTCCATTAATTTTTAAGGTTGTGGTTAAGTTTTTATTTTCAAAATTACCTAAATGTAAGTCTACCGCCTTTATTTGTGCATCTGTAAAAGTCACAACTGATTTATCTTCTACTACCTCTTTCGAATCATTAACTATTGGTATTTTATCTGCATTATTTTTACAGGAGAATAGAGCTAAAACAAGAAAGAATAAGGTTGCTATATTATTTTTCATTACTGTATTTTATTTATTTAGTAAAAATTGAATGTTGATTATCGTTTGATTGTAATTGTTCATTGCAATCAAATAATCATTCTTGATTTTGTTGGCATCTTTCAGGTTTTGGGTGTATTCAACATAACCGATGTCACCTGATTTGTATAGCCTCTGAGCCGAATTTACAATCGTTTCAGCCATTGGAATTCCCTCGTTTTTATAATAATTGAGTTGCTCCAAATATTGTTTTTGAAGCTGGTATTGTTGCAAATAAACAGTAACCAATTCCTGTTGTGATTTCTCCAATTCTTTTTTGGCAATTTCGGTTTCTAATTTTGCCACTTGCGTTTTTGCTTCAATTCCGTTTCTGAATAATGGAATATTAATTCCTACACTTCCATAATAAAACGGCGTTTCTTTGTCCATACTTTGTGCATTCACACCAACATTAAATGATGGATTTGCTTTGGCCTTTTCTGATTTTATAGTCAGTTCTTTTGCGATAATCTGCTGCTGCAAAAGCTTTAAAACTGGGTGATTCTTTACCAATGTACTATCGCTCAAATCAACTTCTTGCAATGTTTCATATTTTGCCGGAGCTTCATAAACTAAAACATTTCCTGTCCATTTTTGCAATTCAGCCAAATAAAAAGAGACTCGAGTATTGACCTCTGATAATTGCATTTTTAAATCTTTGTGTTGCAATGTGGCGCTAATTTTTTCGAGTTTATTACTTTCACCTACTTGAAATTTCTTGTCTGCATACTTTTCATAATCTGCAAAAAGAGCATCTATTTCAAGTAATAACTTGTACTGTTGCACATTGTAAATCCACATAAAATATGTACTTGAAACGTTTTTAATCAATTCGTTTTTGGTAACCGCTTCAAATGATTTGGCAACGGTTACATTTTGATTCAAAAGATTCCGATCTGCTTTATTCGACAATTTAAAACCTTGAGCAACTCCCAAATTGTAATCAAACCATTTACTGTTCATTTGCCCCAAATTACTATTAATATTGAATGGATCCAAAACTGTGGCCGTTTTTGTCAATGCCTGTTGTTGCTCCGTTTGTAAAGAAGCCTGTTGCATCGTTGGATAATTTTTGGTTGCCAAATCGAGTGCATTTTGCAAAGTAAAAGTTTGTGCATTTGCATTAAAAGAAAAACAAGTAAAAAACAAAACAACAATTGATGCAATTTTTGGATTTACTTTTATTTTTTTTGAAGACATGACTAAATAATATAACACAGGTAAAACAAATAAAGTTAGTAATGTCGAGGTCAATAAACCACCGATTACAACTGTTGCCAAAGGTTTTTGAACTTCCGAACCTGCACTTGTACTTAAAGCCATTGGCAGAAAACCTAATGATGCAACTGTTGCTGTTGCTAAAATTGGTCTTAATCGGGCACTGCTTCCTTTGTAAATACGTTGCAATAAATTGTCTTCTCCTTCCTCTTTTAACTGATTATAATAGCTGATTAATACGATTCCATTCAGAACAGCGACGCCAAAAAGCGCAATAAAACCTACACCCGCCGAAATACTAAAATTCATTCCTCGCCCCCATAAAGCTAAAACTCCACCAATAGAAGCCAAAGGAATCGCTGAAAAAATTATCGTTGCTTCCTTGAGAGAGCCGAACGACAAAAAGAGGAGAAAGAAAATAAGTAAAAGCGCAACCGGAACAGCCAATAGCAATCTACCTTTTGCTTCTTGAAGGTTTTGAAATTGCCCTCCATATTTTATGAAATAACCCTCTGGCAATTTTAATTTAGCATCGAGTTTCTTTTGGATTTCCAAAACTACGCTTTCTACATCTTTACCGCGAACATTGGCCTCAATGACAATTCTTCGCTGTGCCTCTTCCCTGCTTATTTGTGATGGTGCAGTTTTGAAAGATATTTCGGACACTTCGTTCAACGGAATTTGATTTCCGCTCGGCGTTGGAATTAACAAAGATTTTAAAGCGTCAATATCGGTATTTTCATTTTTAGGAATACGAACAACCAAATCAAACTTGCGTTCTCCCTCATACACCACTCCGGTTATCCCACCAGCATAAGCCGTGTTAAGAATGCGGTTTACTTCGGCAATATTCAATCCGTATTGTGCAATTTTGTTTCGATTATATTTCACAACCAATTGTGGCATTCCTGTAACTTGCTCTACTTTGATATCCGTGAGACCTTGAATTCCCCGTATAATTGGAACCACCTTATTTGCTTCCGAAAATAATTTATCCAAATCATCACCAAATATTTTTATGGCAATATCCGATTTTACCCCTGCAATCAGTTCATTAAAACGCATTTGAATGGGTTGTTCAAAAGATAAATTACAACCTGGAATCTGACTTAATTTTTCATTCATTTTCTCGGCCAAATCTTCTTTATTATCTGCTGTTGTCCAATAATTTTTATCTTTCAAAACCATAATAATATCAGCACTTTCTATAGGCATTGGATCAGTAGGAATTTCACTGGTCCCTATTTTACTAACTACTTCTTTTACCTCTGGGAATGCCAGTGCCAATTTTTCCAACTGTGTGCCCACTTCAATGCTTTGTGGCAAACTGCTTCCTTGACGAATTGTATAATTCATTGCAAAATCGCCTTCATCCAATTCAGGAATAAACTCACCTCCCAATGAATTAAAAATGAATATCGAAGCAATAAGCAAAAAACCTGCAATGCATATAACTTCAACTTTTCTTTTCAATGCAATAACCAAAACCGGGTGATACCAATTATTCAATTTATTGATAAATCGGTCGGTAAAATTCGGTTCGTTATTGATATTTTTACTTAAAAATATACTACTCGCCCATGGCACATAAGTTAGTGAAAGTAATAATGCACCAAGTATTGCGAAACTTACCGTTTGCGCCATTGGCATAAACATTTTGCCCTCTACTCCACTCAATACAAATAATGGTATGTAAACAATCAGGATTATAATTTGTCCAAAAATGGCAGAACTCATTATTTTTGAAGAACTTTTTATTACTTCATGGTCCATTTTCTTTTGAGAAAGAATATTGTTCTTATAGTGTTTAGAAAAAATATGCAAAGTAGCTTCAACAATAATTACGGCACCATCTACAATTAGTCCAAAATCCAAAGCTCCCATACTCATCAAATTGGCACTCAAGCCAAAGAGATTCATTATGATTATTGCAAAAAGCATTGCCAAAGGAATAACTGATGCTACAATTAAACCAGCTCTCAAACTTCCTAAAAACAACACTAAAACTAGTATCACAATTAATGCTCCTTCCAACAAATTGGCAGAAACCGTACTGACCGTTTTTTCAATAAGTTTGGTTCTGTCAACAAAAACATCAATTTTTACGCCTTTCGGCAAGGATTTTTCTATTGATTGTATTTTTCCTTTAACAAGTTCAATTACTCTAACAGCGTTCTCCCCTTTTTGCATTAGAACAACTCCTCCAACAGTTTCTCCTTTTCCATTTCTGGTCATAGCTCCATAACGTGGGGCAAAACCAAATTTAACTTCGGCAATGTCTTTTATCAAAATAGGGACACCTGAGTTGTTTTTTATGACAATATTATTGATGTCTTCAATATTTTGGATTAATCCTTCTCCACGAATAAAATATACATTAGGTCCTTTGTCAATGTAACTCCCGCCAGTGTTTTCATTGTTATTTTGTAACGCATCAAAAACTTCAATAAGAGTAAGATTATTGGCTGCCAATCTTTCGGGCTTTACAGAAACTTCGTATTGCTTTAATTTTCCACCAAAACTGCTCACATCTACAACTCCAACAGTACCTAATAATTGACGACGTACAATCCAATCCTGAATTGTTCTTAATTCAGTTAGATCATATTTCTCTTCATATCCTTTCTGGGGAACCAATACATATTGAAAAATTTCGCCAAGTCCTGTCGTTGGTGGCAATAATTCTGGTATTCCATATTGTTTCGGAATATTATCCGTCGTCATTTTTATTTTTTCATCAACCCGTTGGCGGGCAATATTAGCGGGTACATTATCTTTGAAAACAATTGTAATTACAGACAAACCCGAACGGCTTGTACTCCGTAATTCAATCATATCGGACAATGATTTGAATTCAGTTTCTAATGGATAAGTTATAAATTGCTCTACTTCTTGAGTAGCGAGGTTCGGTGCATTAGTTATTACTTGCACCTGATTATTCGTCACATCCGGTAATGCATCAACGCTTAATTGCGTAAATGAATAAACGCCAAACATAACAAAAATGGACAATAAGACTCCCGTAATCAACTTGTTGTTTACTGAAAATGTAATGATTTTTTGTACCATTGTTTTAATATAATGAATGAGAAATCAGACCCAAAAAGGTCCACTTTTTTCTGTGGAAAAGCCACAGCTCTCTATCCCAATCTTCAATACCAATTGGAATCAGGTTTCATTATACTATTTGAGGCGGTTGCCAAATACTTCCGAAGAAATTGGAAGCAAAAATTGATTTGTATTCAGGAATTTTATTTTCTATTGTCTTTTTGATAATGACTAAATCTAGACTACAAATAGTAGTATCAAAAGCAAAAACTTGCGAACTGCAACAATTGCAAATACAAAATGGAGAACAAGCGTCATAATCCTGATTATGTTCTGAACTACTTTTTTCTACAAGAGTTTGTGATAAACTATTCCCCCCCTTATCTGCACATGGCAAACAGGAAAGCAATAAAAATACAATTGATAATATAGTACTAGTCCATTTCACAAAAACAAAAATACGTTTTAAAATTTGAAAACCAAAATACAACTAAATGAGCACAAAGTGAATAATACAGTTACTCCCAAAGCTTTTTCTGGTGAGGAGCTCTTTTTTTGTTAATCCATTTATTCAATTTATAACACAAAAAAGCAGAACCACTACCTACAATAGCACCAGCTAAAACATCTGTCGGGTAATGTACACCCAAGTACATACGCGAATATCCTACCGCACCTGCCCATAAGAAAGATGGAGCAATAACATACCATTTTGGATAAGCCATACTCAATGATGTGGCTGTTGCAAATGCCGCTGAAGTATGAGCCGAAGGAAAAGAATAACTGGATTCTTCTGTGATATTATCAATTTCTGGATAAGAAACATAAGGTCTATCTCTTTTGGTAATGCTTTTCAACGCTAAAGAAATAAATGTAGAAGCTGCTAAAGATTCACCAATGAAAATTGCTTTTTTCTTTGTAATACTGTCTTTTTCAATTAATCCGACTGCATAAATAATGATAGGGGTGCCAATACTTACAGGCATGGCACTATTGGTAATCCCAATCATTGTTGATTCTAGATTTGTATTTCTATTTAAATTTATTTTCTTTAATAAATCTATATCAGAATTTTGGGCATTTGAAATTGAAAAACAAAAAAGAAATACTAAAAGTAAAAGGATTTTAGACATATTGATTTTGTAAAATTGGTTTAAAAAAATCGGCTATGCCAGCTATCCATAGCGGGAACTTCCCAAGATTCATTGAACTCCTCGATATTATTAACCAAATTATTAAAGACAATTGTATTTTCGGTAACTGCTTTATCTTTCGCCATTTTCTTAAAATCAATCAATGACTTGTGAGCAATATGATCTCCCAGTTTGAAGGTTACATTCATTTTATCCAACAAATCAACATTGTATTTTTTTTCCAAACTTTGGATAAACTCAACTGAAGAATCAATAGAACAACCAGTTGCTGCTTGAACTTCCTGATTCACGGCAATTATAATAAAACGATTGTATTTTAATAAATAGGAAGATTCAAGGCTAGTTCCGTGTGCAGCCCATTCGTTAAGGAAAGCTTGCAAATCGGTCTCGATTTCAGAAAACTCGGCATCCGAGAACTTTCTATTCGATTGATAAATCCAAATTCTAGATTCTTCGGGTAATTTTTCAAAAGGAACGTACATGGTATTTATAATTTTAGCCCCGATAGCTATCGGGAGCAGATTTATGATTTTAGAATTTATTGTTTCACAATATCTTTTAGTTTAAAAAGAAGAAACATAGCCAAATCCAACTTGCTTTCCATCGTAATAAGGAATAAACGCAGATTTTCTGTTTGGATTACTTTTCGACGCAAATAATTTATTTACAGTAGGAAACAGCCAATAGCCCGCTTTTGCACTTAATATCCCAATTCCTGCACCAGCAGCTACATCGGTGACCCAATGCCGATCATTATATACTCTAAATGCACCTGTGGCTGCGGCAACGACATAACCCGAAACACCATACCAAAGAGAAACATCTTTATATTCCTGATATAAAAATTCAGCTCCCATAAAAGCAGTTGCGGTATGTCCTGAAGGAAAAGAATTATTACTTGTCCCGTCAGGCCTTTCTACTTTTGTGATTGATTTTAAACTTAAAACAGTAATATTCATTATTAAAAATGAACTGGCAAGAATAATTGATTTATCTTTCAGATTATTTTTTCCTTTTACACCCAAGGCACCCAAAGCATAAACAGCAGCTGCTGGGGCATATTGGGTAAAGTCATCAATTGTTATTTGTTTATCGATGTGCTCAACAACTTCTTCACTTACTTCTGAATTAAAATCTTTAATTTGATCGCTATTAATACCAATAAAACCAAATCCTATTAAAGCAGTTGGAAGTATTAATTGTTTCGGATTGAATTTTAATGGCTTAGCTGCACTTGAATCAGGTATTGAATCTTGAAAATTTGCTTTAACCATAGTTTGTGCAAATAAGGAACTCCAAATTGGCATTAACAGCAGCAAAACAATTTTTCTAAAATTCATATTTAAAGATCTTGAGCGTTGGCAATCAATTCGGCTATATCCATAACTTTGACATCACCTTCTCTTTCTTTATTTTTAACTCCATCGGTTAACATGGTATTGCAAAAAGGACAACCTGCAGCAATAATGTCCGGCTTGGTTTCAAGAGCATCTTCTGTTCTTTCCACATTGATTTCTTTATTACCAGGCTCGGCATCTTTAAACATTTGGGCCCCACCCGCTCCACAACATAATCCATTTGCTTTGGAACGTTTCATTTCAAGCAATTCAACATCCAATTTCTGAATTAAATCTCTTGGCGCTTCATATACATTATTGGCTCTACCTAAATAACATGGGTCATGAAAAGTAATGCGTTTTCCTTTAAATTGTCCTCCTTCAATAGTCAATCGGCCTGAATCTAGCAATGATTTAAGAAATTCCGTATGATGCACTACCTCATAATGACCTCCTAATTCCGGATATTCATTTTTTAATGTATTGAAACAATGCGGACAAGCAGTAACAATTTTCTTTGCTTCATATGCATTCAGCACTTCGATATTCATCATGGCCTGCATTTGAAACAAAAACTCATTTCCTGCTCTTTTTGCAGGATCTCCAGTACAACTTTCTTCAGTACCTAAAACGGCAAAAGAAACATTCGCACGGTTCAATATTCTCACAAATGCTTTAGTGATTTTTTTTGCTCTATCGTCAAAACTTCCTGCACAACCTACCCAAAATAAAACTTCTGGTTGTTTTCCTTGGGCTAGCATTTCGGCCATTGTTGGCACATTTAAATTTTCTGACATAATATTTTATTGATTCGGTTATTTGTTTGTTTGTTTAACAGTCAATTTACTATCAGTTATTAAATTAAGCAAATAACCAATTTAACGGTTAAACTTTTAGTCGTTTTTCCAATTCAAACGGTCTTGCTGACTATATTGCCAAGGAGCCCCATTGTTTTCAATATTGGTCATCATCGCATTTAATGGCATTGGAGCAGCACTTTGTTCCATTACCAAATAACGTCTCATATCCATAATAATGGAAAGCGGACTGATATTTACAGGACATTCCTCTACACAAGCGTTGCATGAAGTACAAGCCCATAACTCTTCTGGAGTAATATAATCATTCAATAAAGATTTGTTGTCTGGCACAAAAACACCTTTATTGGAATCAATATTTTTTCCTACTTCTTCCATTCTATCTCTCGTATCCATCATAATTTTACGCGGAGACAATTTTTTACCCGTTTGATTGGCTGGACAAGATGAAGTACAACGACCACATTCGGTACAAGTATAAGCATTCAATAACTGAACCCAATTCAAATCCTGAACATCACTGGCGCCAAATTTTACAGGAACTTCATTTTCTGAAACAGGTGCTGCCGCAAACGGATCGGCATTGGGATCCATCATTAATTTCACTTCGGCAGTTACCGAAGCCAAATTATCGAACTGTCCTTGTGGATTTAAATTAGCAAAATAAGTATTTGGGAAAGCCAATAAAATATGAAGGTGTTTTGAAAAATACAAATAGTTCATAAAAACCAAAATTCCAACGATGTGCAACCACCAAAAACTTTCATTTAGCAACATTACTGCTTCATTAGGCATTCCGTTGAAAACTGGAGCAATAAATTCACTAATTGGAAAAGAACCAGCTTTTATAAAATGAGAAAAACCTCCAGGCACATTTTGCAAATGTAAATCGGTAGCATTCATCAATAAAAATAAAGTCATCAAAATAATCTCAAAATACAAAATGTAATTGGCGTCACTTTTTGGCCAACCTTTTAAATCAGAATGAATAAATCTTTTCAATTTAACGACATTTCTTCTTATCAAAAATACAGTAACGGCAAATAAAACTAAAAATGCCAATATTTCAAAAGAACCAATTAAAATATCATAAACCACTCCAAGGGGCGAAAAAATTCTATGGGTTCCAAATAAACCATCGATAATGATTTCTAACAGTTCAATATTGATTATCACGAAACCAACATAAACAATAATATGCAGTATTCCAGCAACAGGTCGTTTGACCATTTTGGATTGCCCGAGAGCAATCATTGCCATATTTTTCCAACGTGCTTTAGCATTATCTTTACGATTGACAGCAACACCTAGATTAATATTTCTAATTATTTTTTTTACATTCAAATAAAAGTATCCGAATCCAATAATTAATATAATGGCAAATAACACATTACTTAGATAACCCATAAATAGTAGTTTTTTTATTTTGTTATAGAATCTTTTGGAGCAATATATGGTTTGTTTTTCTTACCGAAAACAGAAACATTTACATAACGGGTTGGATTCAATCGTACATCTTGCAAAAGCAATTCTAATTCTTTCGAAGTTTTTTCTAAGTTGGCATAAAGAGCTTCATCTTTCATTAATTTGCCCATAGTCCCTTTACCCGATTCCAAACCCTTCATCAGACCATCAACTTTATTTAGAGTGGTATTCAAGTTTTTGACTGTTTGGCCTAAATTAGCTTTATTTAAAGAATCAGAAATTTTAACAAAATTATCAGAGACTTTACTAAAATTAGAAACAACTCCTTTTAATTGTCCCTTATTCTCATCCAAAATAACGTTAGCATTAGAAGCCACCTTATGAAATTGCTCCATAGTAGCACTAAGTTCCGCTAAACTCTTTTTTAAATCAGCTTGACCTTTGGCATCCAAAACGGTATTAAAACTAGTAATCAATTGATCGGCACTAGTCATTACTTTTTCTAATTTAGCCATAACCGGTGTGGCTTTATCACCCAATGAATCCATCAAACTGGCTTCAATTAAACCTTTCAAATAATCTCCGCTTTCAGCAATATTTTTATCATCATAATTGGGCTGAATAGAAATTTGCTTACCACCAATCAAACTGGCATCATATATTGAAGCCGTACTAGATTTTGAAATAGGAAAATCTGTATTTATTTGTAATTCCACCAATAAAGTTCCTTTATCTCCGATGGTAATTGTCTTTACTTTTCCAATTGTAAGTCCGTTTATGGTAACCAAGGCTGAAGGTGCTAGTCCTTCTACATTTGTATATTCTACATAAAATGTTTTATAGCTATTAAAAAGATCTTTTCCTTTTAAAAAATTATATCCCCAAATGAATAATAAAATTGATGTAATAACTAAAATGGCAGTCTTTATTTCTCTTGTAATTTTCAAAATTTTTGTTTTTTTTAATGGGCAAATTTAATATAAAATATTTGTATTTATAAGTATTATTTGATTGCTTCCTGCACACTTATTTTTTTTCCGTTTTTAAAAGCAATCAAAAAAGCAGAATCATATCCTTTGGATTTTACTTCTTTCAACTGATTTTTAGCATCTTCATAATCAGAAGTCTCACCATAAAGATACTTATAAATATTATCTTCATAAACGAGTGAAACATTCCTTAAACCTTTAAAATTTTTAGATTCTAAAGCTAGCTTCTTTTTACTTGCAGAAAGTTGAATTTTATAAATTGAACCTAGAGTATCTTTTTTAATTATTGCTTTATTCACCTCAGGAGCATCTGTGTTTTTTACAGGATTCTCTTTAATCATCTGTGAAGGTTTTTCTCCAAAGGTTTCGGCTCCACCATCTCCAAAATATTCATTTTTATAACTTATAATAGCATCGGCAATTGCTCGAGCAATATCATCTTGCCCATGTTCTGAATTCAGTAACTCACCTTCAACAGGATTGGATATAAAACCAGTTTCAATTAAAACCCTAGGCATATAGGCTTTATGCAATACCATGTAAGGAGCTTGTTTCACACCACCATGACGCAATTTTTTTCCTAACAAAGCGAATGCATCCTCTACTTTACTGGCCAATGAAATACTGTTTTCTAAATATTCCTCTTGCATTAATGTCATACCAATCATCGTTTCAGGGGAATTTGGATCAAAACCTTCATATTTTTGTTTATAATCTTTTTCTAAAGTGATTACCGCATTTTCTTTTTTAGCAGCTTCAAGGTTAGAAGCCACTTTGGTCATCCCCATAACATAGGTTTCAGTTCCATCGGCTGCCAAATTTTTATTGGCATTACAATGTATGGAAACAAAAATATGTGAATCTGCTCTATTGGCAATATTTGCACGTTCTACTAAATCGATAAAAACATCAGTCTTTCTTGTATATATGACATCAATTTTCGGATATGATTCCAAAATTTTTCCAACCTTAAGTACAATTGCCAAAGCAATATTTTTTTCAATTCTCCCACTATAAACTGCACCGAAGTCATGAGCGCCATGACCGGCATCAAGAGTTACTTTAAAATCATTGGATTGTCCATACGTTTCTATAGACAACATCACTATTAAAAATGTGAATGCAATTTTTATTTTTTTTGAGATATACATCTAATAGTTAATTTAATTATAAGACTTCCGTTATAAATTTATGATTTGATTATTTTTGCCAAAAAATTATAGTAATTTTGGCTCGCGAATATTCGAGTCTTCATTTTACAAAAATAGCATTTAAACCTTTGCATACAAACTTATTTAATATCGTTTTACTATCAATTTTCCTAACTTTAGGATGTTCTAATTTATATTCACAAGATATAAAAAAGAAGCAGGCAACAGTTCAGCCTAAGAAACAAGAAGTTAAAAAACCTATTCAGGTAGATAGCATTAAAAATCCACTAGCAGAATCCTCTACTGACACCATTAAATTAGACACTATTAAAGTCAAAAAAAACTTTCTTAATGGCAAAGTAAAATACAAAGCTGAAAACTATGTGAAAATTGAACAGAAGAAGAAACTCATCACTTTATACGACAAAGCCGAATTATATTATCAGGATGTTGAATTAAAATCGGGAATTATAGTAATGGATTACGAAAAAAATGAGGTTTATGCAGGGAGAATAAAGGACTCTCTTGGTAATTACACTCAGTTTCCGAATTTCAAACAGGGAGATAATGTTATCGAGCCCGACTCTATTCGTTTTAATTTTAAAACAAAAAAAGCATTAATTTGGAATTCCAGATCTACGCAAGGTGAATTTAATGTAAAAGCTGCCATTACAAAAAAAGAAAACGATTCGGTTTATTTCTTAAAAGGAGCACGATTTACAACTTCAAAAGATGTAGACAATCCTGAGTATTACTTTCAAACCAATAAAATAAAATTCATTCCTGGCAAAAAAATTGTTACTGGTTTTACAAATATGGTAATTGCTGGCGTGCCTACTCCATTATTTCTCCCGTTTGCTTATTTTCCACTTTCAAAAGAGACAAGTACTTCGGGAATTATTTTACCTTCTTATAATGATTCAAATGACAAAGGTTTTTCGCTTCAAAATGGTGGATATTATTTTGCACTGAGTGATCATTATAATTTGACTGTTATAGGTGATTACTATACTAACGGAAGTTATGGTTTAGGAATGCAATCATCTTATGCTAATAGATATCATTTTCAAGGAAATATTAATGTCCGATTTGAAAATAATATCACGAGCGAAAGAGGGTATCCTGACTATTCAAAGACCAAAATTTATAATATCCAGTGGTCGCATTCTCAAGACTCCAAAGCCAATCCAAATTCTACTTTTTCAGCATCCGTGAATTTGGGAAGTAGTGAATACTTCAAACAGACTATAAATCAAGTCAATGTAGGCTCTTCACTTAATAACACTTTAAGTTCCTCGATATCCTATAGTACCGTTTTTCATTCGGTACCCGAAAGCAGAATATCATTAACAGCGACACACTCACAAAATACACAAACAAAAGAAATCAACATGACGTTGCCTACCTTGCAATTCAGCGTAGATCGCATCTATCCATTTGCAATAAATGATGGTGCTAAAAAAGGTTTATTTAAAAACATCAACTTACAATACAATCTAAACGGAAAAAATAGTTTTGTAACAACCGATTCATTGTTTTTCAAACCCGAAATGTTTCGTGATGCAGAAATCGGCTTTCAGCACTCGATTCCTTTAAGTACTAATTTCAAAATATTTAAGTATTTTAGTGTTTCTTCTTCCTTGAACTATAATGAAGTTTGGTATTTTAATACAATCAAAAAACAGTACGATGATCAATTAAGCACCGTTGTTACAACTGATATAAAAGGATTTGATGCTTTTAGAACTTATGCTTCATCTACTAATATTGGAACTACCATTTACGGAACATTCAATTTCGGTAAAGACAAAAAAATACAATCTATTCGACACGTAATGCGACCAGGCTTATCGCATAGTTATGCACCAAGTTTTGAGAAATATTACGACACTTATGCAACAGATGGTAGTGGGGAAATGCAAAAAGATTATACTCGTTTTGATGGAGGTATGTATGGAGCTCCTGTCAAAAATAGTTCAAATAGCATTGGATTTGATCTTAGCAATACTTTTGAAGCAAAAATAACCGACAAGGATACTACAAAAGTAGAGCCAAAGAAAATTATGCTTTTAAATAACTTAAACTTTCAAACCAGTTATAATATTGATGCCACAGAACTTGCTTGGACACCTGTAAGAGTAAGCGGCGGGACCCAATTTTTTGACAATAAATTAAGTGCTAATTTTGGAGCTACTTTAGACCCTTATGCAATTGACAACTCTGGAAATAGAATTAACACCTTTAACATAAATAACGGCGGAAGCCTCTTCAGAATGACAAGCGCCAATTTGACAATGAATTATTCAATATCAAGCTCAGATGGAAAAGAGAAGAAAGATAAAAATGATCAAGGCAAAAGAAACGGAGGCCGTGAAGATGATTTATTTGGTTCAAATCTTGATGCTAATAGTGTTAAAAAAAGCCAGTTTGATGATACTGAAGAAAAAGAAGATGTTGTTTCAGAGTTCTTTAGATCAAAATTACCTTGGGACATGACATTTGCTTATTCTTTAACTTATGGAAATAACAATAGAGAGAAAAAAATAACTGGAAATTCTATTATGATTTCTGCCAATACTGACTTAACTCCAAAATGGAAAGCAGGAATCTCTACTGGATATGATTTTGTTCAAAAGGGTGTAACCTTTACACAATTGCGTTTTGAAAGAGATTTAATGAGTTGGAGAATGGCGTTTAACTGGACACCATTTGGAGATAATGCCAGTTGGAATTTTTTCATAGGTATAAAATCTGGAGTTCTAAGTGATATAAAATGGGAAAAACGAAATCTTACTAATCAATAGAGATTAATTCTAAAATAACAAGTTATGAAAACAATAATTTACACCGAAAAAGCCCCTGCTCCAATTGGTCCCTACAGTCAAGCTGTTTTAAAAGGGAATACTCTTTACACTTCTGGTCAAATTGCCCTAAATCCAGTAACAATGGAACTTGTGATAGACACTATTGAATCTGAAACCAAACAGGTTATGGAGAACATGAAAGCTGTTCTTGAAGCAGCTGGAATGACTTTTGAAAACGTAGTAAAGACCACCATTTTTATAATGAATATGAATGATTTTGGAAGTATTAATACGGTTTATGGATCTTATTTTAACGAAAAAACCGCTCCAGCTCGTGAAACGGTTCAAGTGGCTTGTTTGCCAAAAAATGTAAATGTAGAAATATCTATGATTGCAGTGCTATAGCATTCAATAATAATTGTGCAGTTGCTTCATTGGTTGCCAAAGGTACGTTATGAACATCACATACACGTATTAGCATATTGACATCCGCTTCATGAGGATGACTCGAAAGCGGGTCTTTAAAGAAGAAAACCATTTGTGTTTTTCCTTCTGCAACCCTTCCCGCAATTTGTGCATCACCACCCAGAGGACCAGAAAGCATTCTTTTAGTTGTAAAACCAACTTCTTCTGCTTTTCCACCTGTTGTTCCAGTCGCAATAAGTTTTATTTTCTCCTGCATTAAGATTTCACGGTTTTTTATAAGAAATTTTACAATATCTTCCTTTTTGCCGTCATGAGCAATAATTGCTATTTCCATAAATTAGCTATTTGCGACGTGATAAGCGATCAAACCATCAATAGGTCTTCTTAAGACATTACCCAATTGCAGTTCGTATTTTTCAAAAATTTCTGCTAATTCATCTTTTAGATAAAATGCTATAGAACCTACAAAATGTACAGGAACCTCTTTGCAGTTTTCAAATTGCTTGATATAATTCTTAATAAAAGATTTCATCTCCTTAAAAATTATTTTTCTACAAAATTCATGCTCCTTATTTTGAATTAGGAATTTTGCAAAAGTAGCAAGATATGCATTGGGATTTGGCTCTTTATATAATTTATTTTTTACATAATCTGGAGTCACATCATACTCTTTTTCAAAAATATCAGCCAATTCTTTTGGCATTTTGTTAAAATAGTATTTTCTGATTAACGATTTTCCAAAAACATTACCACTACAATCATCCATAACAATATAGCCTAATGATTGTACTCGTTGTTCTAAAACTTTACCGTCAAAATAACTGCAATTTGAACCAGTACCTAATATGCTTACAATTGCTTTTTCTCCTTTTGGAGTAGTAGCAAAAACTGCTGCATAAGTATCTTCTTCAACAACAATTATAGCATTAGGAAAGTAAACTTGAAAAATCTGAGAAAGCATACTTTTCATTCTTTCTGTACCACAACCTGCTCCATAGAAAAATAAATGGGTAGCTGTTTTTTTATTTTGTAATATATCAAAACGGTCATTCAAGCGATCAATAATTTCATCACCGTTAAGAATTTCTGGATTTAAACCTAATGTTTGTGTGGTAAACATAACTTTTCCATTATCATCTATCGCAATCCAATCTGCTTTAGTAGAACCACTATCAACTATTAATTTCATATGTAGATATTTATTATTTTTTATCGGTCATATGTAATTCGCATCTCTTCATTGGTGCCTGTAGCCAATTTACGCCCATGCTCATTTCATACTATTTGGTTTATTGGTTATGATTTTTATTATTCCTTAAATACAATTCAAAGCTAAAGGATTTAATAGAATAAAAAACAAAATCCCATTACTTTTACATAATGGGATTTTGTAAAATTATAGATTATTTTAAACCTGCAATATGTACAGATAAATCAATCAATTTACTTGAATATCCATATTCATTGTCATACCAAGATACAAGTTTAAAGAAAGTTGAATTTAAACCAATTCCTGCAGTAGCGTCAATTATTGAAGTTCTTTTATCAGAAATAAAATCCTGAGAAACAACAGCGTCTTCAGTAAATCCTAAAATACCTTTCATAGAAGTTTCAGAAGCTTTCTTCAAAACAGCCATAATTTCTTCGTATGAAGTTTCTTTAGACACTTTTACAGTTAAATCTACAACTGAAACGTCAGCAGTAGGAACGCGGAAAGACATACCTGTTAATTTTCCGTTCAACTCTGGAATAACTTTTCCAACAGCTTTAGCAGCACCAGTTGATGAAGGAATAATGTTTATGCTTGCTGCACGTCCACCTCTCCAATCTTTTCTAGAAGGACCATCAGCAGTCATTTGAGTTGAAGTTGTAGCGTGAACAGTTGTCATCAAAGCTTCAACAATTCCAAAATTATCGTGAATAACTTTAGCTAAAGGAGCTAAACAGTTTGTAGTACAAGAAGCGTTTGAAACAACAAGATCAGAAGCTTTTGCTGTTTCGTGGTTTACTCCCATTACAAACATCGGAGCATCTGCAGATGGAGCAGAAATAATTACTTTTTTAGCACCACCTTTAATGTGCTCATTTGCAGTTTCAATAGTTGTGAAAATACCTGTACACTCCGCTACTACATCAACATCAACTTCATTCCATTTTAAATCTGCAGGATTTCTTTCAGCAGTAATACGAATGTTTCTTCCGTTTACATAAAGTTTACCTTCTTTTACTTCTACAGTTCCATTAAAACGACCGTGAACTGAATCATATTTCAATAAATACGCTAAATGGTCTACATCTAATAAATCATTGATTGCAACTACTTCTACGTTATCTCTATTGAAAGTTTCTCTGAAAACAATTCTTCCAATTCTACCAAATCCGTTTATTCCTAATTTTACTTTTGACATTGTATTAAATTTAAATTATTTTTTTATTTTATTATCTTTTACTTTTAAATAGACATGATATCTGAAACTCGAAGCAATTCCTGATCAATTTCAGTATGTCCTTTTATAGCTTGTTCCAAAGGTGTTAATTCTATTTTATCACATAATAAACCAACCATGAAATTTGATTTACCCTCTAACAAACATTCAACCGCTTTGACTCCAAGTCGACTAGCCAGAACTCTATCGAAACAAGATGGAGCACCACCACGTTGCATGTGCCCCAAAACCGACACACGAACATCATATTCAGGGAAATTTGATTCAACATAATCTTTTAGTTCAAAAACAGTTTTACCAATTTTATCCCCTTCAGCTATTACCACTATACTTGAAGATTTTCCTGCTGCTTTACTTTTTCGCAAAGAATCTAGCAAACGTTCTAGTCCCAAATCTTCCTCTGGTATAAGAATTTCTTCGGCTCCAGCGCCAATTCCTGCATTTAATGCGATATGACCAGCATCACGTCCCATTACTTCGATAAGAAATAATCGGTTATGAGAACTTGCCGTATCACGTATTTTATCAATTACATCAACTACTGTATTCAATGCGGTATCATAACCCAAAGTATGACTTGTACCAAAAATATCGTTATCAATAGTTCCCGGTATTCCCATTACAGGAAAGTTATATTCAGAATTAAATAATAATGCTCCCGTAAAAGAACCATCACCACCTATTACTACCAGTGCATCTATGCCTGCTTTAATTAAATTTTTATGTGCTTTTTCACGTCCTTCTGGTGTCTTAAATTCCATCGACCGAGCCGATTTTAAAATAGTACCTCCTTTATTCACAATGTTATTTACACTTCGGGGTCCCATTTCTTTAAAATCCCCTTCAATCATCCCTTGATAACCTCTATAAATACCAACACATCCTATGTTATGAAAAGCACATGTTCGCACAACAGAACGAATGGCAGCATTCATTCCTGGAGAGTCTCCTCCAGAGGTAAGTACACCTATCTTTTTTATTGTTTTTGACATTTTTTTAAGTATTAAAGTGTAAATTTAGCAAATATCGAAGACAATTTAGGGGTGCTTTCTAACATTTTAATAAAATAACTGAAATTCAAACGTTTTCGTTGATAAGTTTTTTTAAATAAAAAAGGCTTGTAATTTATTTCCTTTTTAAATTTAATAATACCTTATAAATGATGAAATTCAGACAACAATTACAGCTAGATTTAGTAAAATCGTTCTATTAACAAGAATGTTTTATTCTTAGATAGAGTTACAAAAATTTTAAATCTAAAGTTAATCAAAACTTTTAATAAAAAAACAAGTTATTGAAATACAGATTTTTAAACTAATCTTCTTCAGGAAGTATAGCATCTTGATTAACTTTAGGCTTATCCACTTTTGGGTTAGTGGGTTTCGTGAAATTTATAAGTTCAGGATTCAAATTAGAATCTGAGTTATCTTCTTTCACTTTAGTTCTTTTTTCTATTGTTAACTTTTTACTTTTAAACATCTTATCAACCAACTCCCTAAAAGTATCAAAATCAACCTCATAAGTAATACCTGCACCTTGAGTATATCCAATATCTTGTCCAATATAATTTAAATCATTTTCTTTATTAAAAACATGGAAATTAAATGACCCATCATCATTCACTCTATATTTAATATCCACCGCACCTACAATTGCCGATTCATTTACTCCTCCAAACGGAACTCCGATTTTTCCATTTATTGTGATTCTTTCGTTCACTTTAGAAGAAACAATAGCTTCAACTCTGCCATCTGTTTGTGAGCTTGGTCTATTATCTGGTGAAACGACATTCAAGTTCATTTCAAACTTTTCATCATTAGATTGCACTATACTCCCCAACATACTGGAGGCAGTTTCGTACAAACTGGAAGCAACTGCCTGACTTGATCCATCCTTGCTTAAAAAACTACCTGTTGACAACAAATACAGAGCTTGGGTTTGCCTTACATCTTTATCAGCTAATTCTGTTTGAAGCTCTGACTTCAAAACGCTTGTGATCGTTGGAAACTCAATCATAAAATCTGGTTCCGGTCTGGTTAAATCTCCCCTAATTCCGATAACTACTTCAACATCTACTTTTTTGTTTACGCTTGAATTATCCAATAATAAGGCTGGATTTGCAGATGTTTTATAAACGGCTTCCAGATTTAATTGCGCTTTCATAGGATTACCTTCCCAAATAATTGAACCACCCTTTTTTACATTAAATTTTTTATCTATTATACCTCCGTACTTAAAATTATAGGTTCCATCATAGGGTAAGAAATCACCCCACATATTAAAATTACCCAATGTATTTATCTTAAATAAAAGCGTTCCGTTTCCCCTTCCTTTCATTCCGTGACCAGAGTTCCTGTCCAAAATCACTTCAACCTCTGCATTGGGTGTGATTTCGAGATCAAACTCTAATTCTAGACCATTATAGTTCTTTCTTTTATCAACAATTCCGTTTTGTAAATTGAATTTTTCTTTTGGTGTTACAAAATGAATAAAACTATTTTCACTAACACTTTCTGCATTATTAATTGGTATTTTTAATGCAGATCCCTTTTCCGATTTGGCATCCACTTTTATAAACAAACCATTTGAAGGACCTTTGATTGTTGCATTTCCATTAATAAATGCTGTCCCAAAATAAGCTGCATCTTCACTATCTTTCGTATCCAAAACCAAAAGCCTTTTGGAATTTATAGCCAAATCCAATTTCCAATCCGAAAAATTTTTATGCTCCACTACCCCATTTAAAGTTCCTGTAGTTTTGTATTTTGTATCGATCAAAGTGTTGTTTCTAAAAAGAAATTTTTCATCTGTCAAATCGACTATTGTTTTATCCTTAAGAGCATAATCGACATTGAGATACGGTATTGCCAAACCTCCGTCATTAACATAAAGACGCCCATTAATATCAGGTTTTTTTAATGTTCCACCAATAGTTGCATTACCAGACACCAAACCTCGTATGTTAGATATAACATCTCCTCCCAACACACTTAAAGTGGCCAAATTGAATCGATCAAATTTTAAATTTAAATCGAATAAAGTTTCTTTATTTATGATTTCAAAATTCCCATCGGCTGTAAATGATTCTAAATCTTTATTTTCAACAGAAGAGAATAATGTGAATTTTTTAAAATTCTCATCTCCTTTTATATCAAAGTTCAAAACGCCCAAATCATGATTATTAACTCTCAGATTATCAATGACTAAAGAAGCCGTCGGTTTATAAACCTGTTTATTTTGATTATAATTAATTTCGCCGTTTAAATTCCCGTAAATTTCGAAACTCTCCTGTGCTGATGTCAACGCATTGATATCAAAATCTTTAAACTTGACTTGAATATCCTTATAAGTTTGTCCTCTGAACTCACCATTAACTTTTATTTCTTGTTCCTTATTGGAGAGTATAAAATCATCGAGCTTAAATTCTTTTAAATTTTTATCGAAAATCAAACGATTATTTGATAAATTCAATTCATTTAAAAACCACAAACTATTTTTTAACTTAATCTCAGATTTACTAAACCCTATTACATTTTTATTTTCTTTATTAATAGTATGGTATAAATCTAAATTGAAATAATCTTCGCCCTTAGACCCTCCTTTAAATTCTGAACGAAAGAACAAAGTATCTTTTGATGTAACATTAATTAAACTAAAATCTCTGATTTTATACATTTTAGTTTTAATACTGTCCAATTCAATATAAGCATTATACAATGGATTTTTATTATCTATTGAAACTCGTATGTTATCAAACGAATTCTCAGATGCTTTTATATTTGGAGAATTAAAATTAAATTTGAATTCATTAATATCTGAGTTAATATTCCCTTTGATTATAGTGTTTTCACTTATCTTAATTTCGGGAAAGAATACTTCAACAATCTTATCATATACTTCAAAATTAAATTTCAAAAATTGGCCTTTCTTTACTTTTATTGGCTTGTAATTCGTATAAAGACTACCCAATGAGTTTGAAACCAAGCCTTTTAATTCAGCGAATTTATATTTTCCAACAACCGTCCCCTTCGCAATATCTGGAGCGGTTACACTTATGGTACGAATTCTTTTGTCATCAAAAGTGGAATTTAAATTGAAATCGTTAAATTGATATGTGGTTTTAGAATTATTATAAGTCGCATTGTTCACGTAAATATTACCATGCATATCATCAATAGAATTCCCTTGTACATCGACAATAATATTTCCGTTGAATCGGGAAATAGTATCGTTTACAAAATTCAGCTTATGCAGTTCAGCTTTATCAATTTTTATCTGAAAATCATATTGACTTTCTTTTTTGCTTAAATCAACTAAACCATCAAAATTCATTTTTAAATTGGGATCATTTACAATAATAGACCCTGTATATATAGGCAATTTAAAATTTCCGTTTACAGCAACATTTTTATAAGTATAGCCATTATATGCAATACTAGAAACCACTCCTTTCAAAGAAGTATTCAAATATTTTTCAGAAAATCCTTTACCATCAACATCAACATTTAAACTTACTTTAGACAAATCTTTATTATCCAACAAATTGCCAATATTGAAATCATTCAAAACAATATACCCCACATAGGCAGCCTTATCGTTTTGATCCATATCATTAATGGTAAATTTAGATTTTACCGTTCCTAAAGCAGTACTTGCTATAAGATTGGCATGAATTGAAGTTGTGGTCACCTGGGTATTTCCAACTAATGAAATATCACCAAATTTCTTTAAAACTACAGGTAGCTTTTCACCTAAAACATTTGGCAGAATACTCACTAAATCATCATAATTAGCTTCCAGTTGATCAAACTTTCCGTTCATATAGAATTTTTGATCTTTAGTTCCCAATAGATTTTTAAAATTAATAAATCCCCTCAATTTTGTACCTCTATTGTCTTTTAGGCTTAAATCCAGAAATTTCAAATTATTTAATGGTCCCGTAATATGAGATTTAACTCGAAAATATTGGTGCTTCCCTAATTCATTATAGAAACAACGAATATCATTGGATGCCAATTTTGCAGACTTTAACTTAACATCAAACTCTACTTTATTTTGAAAATCACTAAAATCTTCTATCATATAATTTAATGCAGCATATCCTTTAATACTAGATTCCTTAGTTTCAATTTCCATTTTATCCAATATCATATGCTGTTGGGTAAAACTATAGTTTCCTTTTAAGCTTTTTACGTACAATCCTCTGTGATCCAAAAAAGACATTTTTTGAATATTGGCATACACTTCCGGTCCATAAACTTTAAAATTAGTAACAGAAATATTTAGTCGCGTAAAATCAACCGATTTTGGTGTTTCATTATTTTCATCGGTCAAAATAAATCGACCATTCGACAAATAAATGCTTGATGCTGTTAATAAAAAATGTTTCTTGGAAGGTTCTTTACTTGGTGGACCAAAAGCATCAATAAAATAATCCAGATTGGTTTTCTTTTCCTTTTTGTAGGTTTTTAAATTAAAAAGAACACCATCCATTGCCAAATCACCGAAAATCAAATCCCCATCGAGGATTTTTTTTGCCCCTAGGATAGTCGTATTTATTCTTTTGGTGTAAATTAAAGTATCCTTATGATGATCAATGATTAATACTTTTTTGAGCTTTACACCTCCAAAAAGCGTGACCTGAGCTTCATCAATCTCCATGTGAATGCCATAATCTTCATTAATGCTTTTCATGAAATATTGAGCCAGTTGAGTTTGAACACTAGGCAACGTGAGGGCTATAAAGAGTACTAGCAAAAGCAATATTAGTCCAAGGAGAATACGGAATACTATTTTTTTAATCTTTTTGATACCTGTCGTTTTTATTTTTTTGAAACAAATAAATAATTTGCCGTTAGAATTGGTAATACCTTAACTAAAAAATCTTTAATTTTGGCACAGCTGTAAAAATACTATTTTTATGGTAATCCATCAAATATACTTTAAAATTCACCTGTTTATATGCAAATTCAAGAGGTTTTTATACTTGCCATTGAAAGTTCCTGTGATGATACTGCCGCTGCTCTATTAAGTAACGACAAAGTATTATCAAATGTTGTTGCCAATCAGTTAATTCACAATCAATATGGAGGCGTCGTTCCAGAACTTGCTTCTCGTGCACACCAACAGAATATTGTTCCAGTGATTGAAGCCGCATTAAAAAAAGCAAATATTAAAAAAGAGCAATTATCTGCAATAGCTTTCACACAAGGCCCTGGTCTTATGGGTTCACTTTTGGTTGGTAGTTCATTTGCAAAATCAATGGCACTAGCATTGGGGATCCCACTTATTGCCGTAAATCACATGCATGCCCATATTTTGGCTCATTTTATAGACGAAGAAGGTTTTGACAAACCAACCTTTCCTTTTTTGGCATTAACCATCAGCGGAGGACATACTCAAATTGTTCGTGTAAATGATTTTTTTGATCTAACAATTATTGGAGAAACTACAGATGATGCAGTAGGTGAAGCATTTGATAAAAGTGCAAAAATACTTGGCCTACCTTATCCAGGTGGACCTTTGGTCGATAAATATGCTCAACTAGGAAATCCGAAAGCATTTCCTTTTACAAAGCCCAAAGTTCCTGGTTTGGATTTCAGCTTCTCAGGATTAAAAACAGCAATTTTATATTTTATTCAAAAGAAAAAAATAGAGAATCCAGAATTTGTTAATGAAAACCTTAATGATATCTGCGCATCCATTCAAAATACCATTATTGAAATTTTGATGGATAAACTAAAAATGGCTGTAAAAGAAACCGGCATCAAACAAATTGCAATTGGCGGAGGAGTCTCAGCCAATTCTGGCATTCGCAATACCCTAAAAGCAACCGAAGAAAAATACGGCTGGAAAACATTTATCCCTAAATTCGAATATACCACGGATAATGCTGCAATGATTGGAATTGTAGGTTATCAAAAGTTTTTATCCCAAAAATTTGAAACCGCAACGGTTGTTTCAAAAGCACGAATACAATTTTAAATTATGCAATTATTTTATAACCCTACAATAAACGAAACTACCGAAACCTTTTCTTTTGACAAAGAAGAAAGCAAACATATTATTAAAGTATTACGTAAAAAAGATACCGATATACTATACGTGACTAATGGCTTTGGTCTTTTATTTAAAACAGAAATCACATTAGCTTCAGACAATAAATGTACCGTTCAAATTTTAAACATCGAAAAGACAGAAGCTCCTAAATACCAATTGCATCTTGCGGTTGCTCCAACAAAAATGAATGATCGTTACGAATGGTTTCTTGAAAAAGCTACTGAAATCGGGATACATGAAATCACTCCTATTATTTGTGATCGCTCCGAAAGAAAAGTAATTAATCTCGAAAGATTCGAAAAAATAATTCTTTCAGCAATGAAACAGTGTAACCAAATGTATCTTCCAAAATTGAATCCTGCAATTACGATGAAAGAATTTATAAAAAAGGAAAATACAGATCAAAAATTAATAGCACATTGCGAAGAAACAAATAAAAAGTCACTTAAGTCTATTCTGCAACCTAATACAGATTATACCATTTTAATAGGTCCCGAAGGAGATTTTTCGAACAAGGAAATTGAATTGGCTCTTGAAAATAATTATTTCCCAGTTTCATTAGGAGACACAAGGTTACGCACGGAAACTGCTGCTGTAGTAGCTTGTCATAGTATTGTTTTTATCAATGAAAATTAGGCTTCAAATTAAAAACTCATATCAACTTTACAATAGTTAAATGAAAAAATCATTGCTTATATTTTTATTATTCACCTCTTTAACGAGCTTCTCCCAAGAAATTGCTTTGTTAAAATATAGTGGCGGAGGTGATTGGTATGCAAATCCAACCTCTTTGCCTAATTTAATAAAGTTTTGCAATGCCAATATCAACACTCAGCTAAAATCCAAACCCCGAACAGTAGAGCCGAGCAGTCCCGACCTACTTTCTTATCCATTTGTTCACATGACTGGACATGGAAATGTTGTATTTAGTGAAACTGATGTAACAAATTTAAGAAATTATCTATTGGCAGGTGGATTTTTACATATAGATGATAATTACGGTATGAATCAATATATTAGGAAGGAAATTAGTAAAATATTCCCAAATAACAATTTGGTTGAAATTCCATCAAACCATATAATCTTTGAAAAACCTTTTCTTTTTGCAAATGGTTTACCTAAAATTCATGAGCATGACGGTAAAAGACCGCAAGCCTTTGGAATATTTATCGAAGGAAAATTAGTTCTACTATATACTTACGAATGCGATCTTGGAGACGGATGGGAAGATCCTGAAGTTAATAATGACCCCTCAGAGGTTCGTGAAAAAGCTTTAAAAATGGGTGCTAATATTATTAATTATATTTTCACAAATTGATTTGCAATAATTATTCTCTTTTTTTTAAATAAAATTAACAAGTTAAATATTAATGCATATCTGTTATTATTAACATTTAGGAAAGTTTGTTTATTTTAACAAGGTTCAAGCTACGTAAAAATCCCTAAATAACCATTAACCAAGTCAATAAAATCAATGATTTTTTAAAAACAGGAAAAAATACTGTTAAATAAATTTTAAATAATTAATCTTTTGTTATAAAATTGCAAAACAATTAACCAAATAAACTTTTATTTAACAAAATGATTACCTTTATGAAAAAATTAATTTTATCAGCAACAGCTTGCTTGATGTTGTTTTCTTGTCAAAACGACCAAACTGAATCTCTTAACGATTCAACAAATGCAATTACTCAAAGAAAATGTGCTACACAAGATGTTTTGGAAGCTCAATTAAAAGCTGACCCAACATTGGCAATTAGAATGAATCAAATTGAAGCTTTTACTCAAAACGCTTTATTGACAAAACGTTTAGTAAACGGAAAAGTAGTAATTCCAGTAGTTGTGAACGTATTATACAGAACTGCAGCAGAAAACATTTCGGATGCACAAATACAATCACAAATTGATGTACTAAACAAAGATTTCACTGCAACAAACCCTGATTTTGCAAATACACCAGCAGAATTTGCTGGAGTAGCCGCAAATGTTGGTATAACATTTGAATTAGTAAAAATCAATAGAAAGTCAACAACAAAAAGTTCATGGGGAACTAGAGATGCCATGAAAAAAACAAAACAAGGTGGACTAGATCCAACATCTCCGACAACAAACCTAAATTTATGGGTTTGTACAATTGGAGGAGGAATCTTAGGTTATGCTCAATTCCCTGGAGGCTCTAGTGCTACAGATGGAGTTGCAATAGATTCTAAATATTTTGGTTTATCAGGTACAGCAAATTATCCATACAATTTAGGAAGAACTGCTAGTCATGAAATCGGTCACTGGATGAACCTAAGACATATTTGGGGTGATGCATCTTGCGGAGATGATTTAGTTGCTGATACTCCAGTTGCAAAAACATCAAACTTTGGGGTACCTGTTTATCCATACGTAAGCACATGTCTTCCAGCTCATAATGAAATGACAATGAACTACATGGATTATACAGATGATAGAGGAATGTTTATGTTCACAAATGGTCAAAAATCAAGAATGAGTGCATTATTTGTTTCTGGAGGAGCTAGAGCTGCTTTTGGAATTTAATTTAATTTGTTATTAGAATGTAAAACTCGCTACTTGTTAGCGAGTTTTTTTTTGCTATTACTTAACTTTTTAAAAGAATATCGCATTCATTAGTATAAAAGTGCAATTCACCGATTTATTTATACCATGACAACAATTAACAGTAAATTAGCAATACAATAAACTGATAATCAATTTTTTAAACACAAATCAATTATTATGAAAAAAATTATTTTATCCGCTGTAACACTCATAATGCTTTTTTCATGTCAAAATGAAGATAATAGTTCAGGAATCTCACAAACAGGATCAACTACACTTCGTAATTGTGCTACTCAAGAAGTTCTGGAAGCACAATTAAAAGAGGATCCAACATTAGCATTGAGAATGAATCAAATTGAAGTTTTTACCAAAGAAGCAATACTTACCAGACGCTTAGTAAACGGAAAAATTGTAATTCCTGTAGTGGTTAATGTTTTATACAGAACTTCTGCCGAAAATATCTCTGACAGTCAAATACAATCGCAGATTAACGTCTTAAACAAAGATTATACGGCTACAAATTCTGATTTTTCAAGCACTCCAGCTGAATTTGCTCCAGTTGCTGCAAATATTGGCATTACATTTGAATTAGTGAAAATTGTGAGAAAATCGACAACAAAAACTTCATGGGGAACAAGAGATGCCATGAAAAGTTCAAAAAAAGGAGGCATTGACCCTACTACTCCAAGTACCACATTAAACATTTGGGCTTGCAAAATTGGAAATGGAATTTTGGGCTATGCACAATTCCCCGGAGGTTCATTAGCTACTGATGGGGTTGTAATTGATTCTAAATATTTTGGATTGTCTGCAAATGACAGTTATCCTTATAATCTGGGAAGAACGGCCACACACGAAATTGGACACTGGATGAATTTACGCCATATTTGGGGTGATTCCTCATGTGGAAATGATTTGGTCAATGATACACCGGTTGCTAAAACTTCAAATTTTGGTGTCCCTGAATATCCATATGTAAGTTTGTGCTTGCCAACTCATAATGAAATGACAATGAACTACATGGATTATACGGATGATAGAGGAATGTATATGTTTACTAATGGTCAAAAAACAAGAATGTCCGCATTATTTGTTTCTGGAGGAATAAGAGCTGCTTTTGCCCAATAATCATATAAATTTATAGTATTTAAAACTCGCTACTTATTAGCGAGTTTTTTTATCTTTATAACCTAATACAACGATATGATAACATCCAAAATTATTGCAAACGGAATTTTAAAAGCAATTGGCACTTTAATTTTAATAGCTTTGTTAGTTTATTTTCTGTATCAAATTCAAAATGTATTAATTTATATAGTCGTTTCATTATTACTTACCTTAATTGGTATACCAGTTTTAGAATTTTTTAAAAAAAGATTAAAATTCAAGCATACTATGGCAACCGTAGTCGTTATGTCAATATATATTCTACTTATGTTGGGTTTTATAATGATGTTTATCCCATTAATTATATCGCAAGGCCAAAATCTATCCCTTTTAAACACTGCTGAAATTGAAAAAAACAGCTTGGAACTAATCAAGCAAATAAACACATTTCTAGAACAGCACCATATTGACTCCGCTACTTTTTTTGATATAAAAAACTTTAAGTCAGTGATTAATTTCAATATAATCCCTAACTTTTTAAATTCAATACTTGGAACGATTAGTAATTTCGGAATGGCACTAGGCTCTGTCTTATTTATTACTTTTTTCTTTCTTAAAGACAAAACTATATTTCTGAATGGTGCCAAGCTACTAATTCCGGACACTCATGAAGAGAAAGTCTTAAACTCGCTTGATAAAATAAACCAATTGCTTTCTCGCTATTTTATTGGTTTGCTATTCCAGCTCTTCATCGTTTTTATATTATACACCATTGTTTTATCCATTTTTGGAATACCCGATGTATTTGTAATTGCTTTTTTATGTGCTGTTTTGAACATCATCCCTTATCTTGGTCCTTTAATTGCTTCAATATTAGCAGCTCTCTTAACAATGCTAAGCCATTTAGGATCTGATTTTCAATCTGAAATATTACCTACAACCATTTATGTATTAATAGGTTTTTGGATTGTTCAAGTAATAGACAATAATCTTTCACAACCCATCATTTTCTCCAAAAGTGTAAGTTCGCACCCACTGGAAATCTTTTTGGTTATTGTAATCGCCGGTTTCTCATTTGGTATATTAGGCATGATTATAGCCGTTCCTTTATACACTATAATAAAAGTGATTAGTAAAGAATTTTTCCCAGATAATAAATTTATTCAACTAATAACAAAAAACATATAAATTGAATATAGACATTTTAGATCCTAAAATACAAGATTTTATTGATTTAAACATTGGAGTTGCAGTTTCAAAATTAGCATTTCAAAAAAATCCATTTCCAACCGTAGAATGGATTTCAATCTTGAATCAAATTACAGCAAAGACAAAGGCAAAAGAGAAGCTTCCAACTTGGTTCTCGACTCCAAAAATCATTTATCCAAGCAAAATTTCTGTAGAGCAAACTTCTTCCGAAAAAACAGCACTTTACAAAGCGTCTATTGTTTCGGGAGAAAATTTAATTGATTTGACTGGAGGATTTGGAATTGACGATTACTATTTTTCAAAGAAAATAAAGAATGTGGCACATTGTGAAATCAATAGCGAATTATCCAACATTGTTCAACATAACTATAAACAATTAAATAGCAATAACATTACTTGTTATGTAGGTGATAGTTTTGAAACATTATCAAAATCAAACACCAAATGGAATTGGATTTATATCGATCCATCCAGAAGAAGTGATACCAAAGGCAAGGTTTTCTTGCTAAAAGATTGCCTGCCAAATGTTCCCGAAAATTTAGATTTTTATTTTGAAAAAGCCAATTCCATCTTGATAAAAACAGCTCCCATTCTTGATATATCAGCAGGCATTAATGAATTGAAGCATCTAAAATCCATACATATAGTGGCTATTGATAATGAAGTAAAAGAATTGCTTTGGGAATTAAATAAAGAGCATCAAGGAAGCATTACAATTAAAACTGTAAATCTCACAAAAGAGAAAGAAGAAACTTTTGATTTCATTTTGAATGAAAATCAAAATTATCCTAAGTACAGTTTACCAAAAAAATACCTCTACGAACCCAATAGCGCCATTATGAAATCAGGAGGTTTTGACGAAATTGGCCTTTTTTATGAATTGAATAAACTACAAAAACATTCGCATTTATATACATCTGATGTTTTGAAAACTTTTCCTGGTAGAATTTTTGAAATTAAAAACAGCTTTTCATACAACAAGACAGATATGAAACAACATTTAGAGAATCAGAAAGCAAATATCACTACCCGAAATTTTCCGGATTCTGTTGAAAAAATTCGAAAAAAATGGAAAATAAAAGAAGGTGGGAATTTATATTCTTTTTTTACTACTGATGAAAATAATTCCAAAATTGTATTAATTTGCAACAAAATAAAATAACGATAAAATAAAAATGAAATACATATCTGTTCTCCTCTTTTCCTTTTTAAGCTTACCTATTTTTGCTCAAAAGCCTTGTGAATACTCAACAAATGTCACCGATTCTATTGGGACTTATAAATCCACTAAAGAATACTTAATAAGTGAAAAAGTTTTTGGAGGAAATTCTAATTATATTTTTTACTCGTTGGTGCTAACTGATGGAGTACCAACTTTAAACGTTCAATTTATTCAAAAAAGCAAAGATTTTGTAAAAGCCAATTGTTTCGACAAAGATTCCAAAATTTATTTGCAGCTACAAAATGGTAAAATAGTAACCTTAATACACATCGATCAAGAAAGCTGTGGTACAATGATTCGAGATGACAAAGGTTTTGACAACAGAGTAAAAACAGGAATTTTCATGTTTATGAAAGACAACTACGAAGATTTAAAAACTTCTCCTGTTACTTTAATGCGAATAAAATACTTAACTGATACAGAAGATTATGTATTCAAGAAAGAATTCACTGCCGAATTGGATGGAAAAACGTACAAACCAGAAACCTATTTTATGGATAATATTCGATGTGTTGAATAATAATCATAAAGTAAATAGAAAAGACAAAACATTTTCAAAGGTTTTTACAAACCAATTGAAAATGTTTTTTTTTTAGAATTATTCGATACTATTTTTTTCGTTGTTGCAAACATAGTTTTTTACATTTCTAATTATTAGAGGTGCCAAAAAACCAACTAAAACGACTTCAACAAATGTAATTCCTGATTTATTTTCAGGGTCAATGCATTTTAAAAAACTTTTATGTAAAGTTATCATCATACTTAATCAAATTAAAAAATTAATTAATAAAAAAATTACTTGTCGTTTAACTACAGAAACTTCAACCGGTATATAGTTTTCTATAATTAACTAAATCATTTAAAACTAAACAATTTATGAGACAAAATTAAATATATAATTCAATTAAATAACAATATAATCGATTAAATGCATTTTTTTATTGTATTTTAAATATTTTACCTACATTTTACAACATTCACATAGATAAGAACTTAGTAACATTTTAATTTTACAAGAAAAAAAAACATTATTTACGAACAATTTCGTAACTACTTAAGAACTAGAAAAGAATAAAAAACAATAGATTTTAAAGAAAATTTAAAATTAGATAGAAGTATTTTTCTAAAAATTACATTCCCATTTAAAATTAGAAACGGCATCATTTAGACCAGCTTTCAAGTTATAATGCCACCATTCGGAATCAAAAGAATTGAATTTTTCCTTAGCCATAATTCTTCTAAGCAAGTTTCTGTTATTCTTGATTTCTTTGGAAAAATTTGGATAATCATGACTGGCTTCTTTACCAAAAAAATCAAAAGAGGTGCCCATATTCAATTCCTTCCCATCAAAATCTACCAATGTAATATCGACAGCTCCACCTCTATTATGAATTGAACCTTTACTTGGGTTTGCTACATATTGTGGATTTGGAACAATAGCCCACATTCTTTTTTGAATATCCAAAGGACGATAGCAATCAAATAGTTTTATTTTATAGCCTTTCTTCATCATTCTTTGATTAGCCAAAATCAATGCTTTTACTGTCTTATAGCGCAAATAACATTCAGCACAATCATATACTTTGGATTTAAGGAAATTATCCTCCGAAGCATACTTCATATCATATACAAAATCTCGGCTATAATCTTTTAAATTCACAAAAGTGGTGTCATTAACAAGAACTATTAGTTGAGAATTATTTGCTGCAGTTTGCGGATAACAATTACCTAAGTTTACCAAAAAAAGGAAAACCAACAAAGGTTTGAAGAAAGAAATCATATCGAATAAATTTTCATAAAAATAAGAAATTTTACACGGAGCTAATAAGTAATACTGATTAAAAAAAAATAAAAAATATAAAAACAAAAAAACCCACTGAATTCAGTGGGTTTCAAAGTGAACGCAGAAGGAGTACTCTCACACTCGTCAATACACATTATTACTGACTTCATTTATTTATTGTGGCAATTTTGTGCCAAAATTTCTTTTAATCTGGTTAACCTATCCTCTATTTCTACAACCAACTGGATGGCTTCTGTGCTATAAGAATCACTCGGTTCTTGTAACATATCATTTGTGTCATTATCCTCGGATGTCAGATAATTCAAATCTGCATCTGGGAAATACTTTCGTAATTTTTTAATGAAAGTCTTCGAAATTTCATCACTATTGACATAACGACCAACTAATTTCTCATTATAGTTGTCCATAATTCTAGCGACTTCTCTATTGGTCAATCCCTTGCTGTCAAAGTATTTCTTTATTTTTTCCGAAAACCCCATATTAAGAATGATTTTAAATTACACTAAAAAGTGGAATTATTTTTAAATACTACACTTTTTTGTAGAACTATTTAATACTTTTGTATAACAAATAACTATCTGATGACAAATGTAACAAAAAATAACAAAGCTAATAATGTGCAGTTGCATATTGAAAAAGCATATGAAATAATTGATAATTATTTGCCTGTCAATTATGTAGAAGCTGTTTTGGCAAAACTTCCAAAAAACACAAATATTACTAAAGGCATGATTAGAAATGCCAAAAAAAAACTATCAAAGCGTATTGATGTTATTAATGCTATGGTCGAAGTGGCATTGGAAAACAAGGCTTTAGTAGAGGAATTAAAAAGATTAACCACTTAAAATTTAAAAACCCATGACACAAACAGTACAATCAACCAACAGACTTTATCCAGGATTAGCAGATTCATCTATAGAATTTTTTGCAGATGGAAACGAAACAAAAGTTATACTAAATAGTAGAGTTTTACCCTTTAGTGAAGTTTCATTTTCTATTATCCAATTACTGGATGAAGAAATTGAAAAGGATTCTTTAGTCAAAATCCATTTATTGGATATGCACCCTACTTCTAAGATAAAAAGAACGGAACAATTTGCCCATTGCCGATTGGGAGGTTTAGATTACCAAGGAGACATCAATGGCGGACAACTACAAGAAGGAGAATATTGGGAATGTCCAAAAAGAGGGAATTGTAAGAGCGAGGGAATCCTTTGTAAACTTCCATCTTACAATGGTAAGCAACTTCAACCACAAGAAGTAAAATTACTACAGCTTACCGCCACCAACAAAACAAACGAAGTTATTGCCGAAGAACTAAACTTACCGCTTGGTTCTTTCCATAAGCTAAAAAAAATACTTTGGTCGAAACTAAGTATTCAGACCAAACAAGAAGGAGTAATGATTTCCTTTTTCTTAAACCTTATTCAGTTATAATACTGGGTCACGTTCTTACCAATCCTGTGTGTGCACTTACACACGTAAACCACTCCTAGTGGGTGGTTTTTTTATAACTAAACCGAAAAATAAAAATATATGTCAGACGATCTACTAAAATCTAAAATTGAATTGCTAAAAGAACAAATAGACAATTTAGAAAAGTCTGGTTTTTTTACCGAAAAAGAAATGGATAAGTACTCGTATTTATTAAGAAATGAAATTGAAGCCTATGAAAGACAATTGACCCGTGATAACATTGACGTTATCGACGCCCAAATACTAACCCCAAACCATCAGGAGGCCTAAACCATGAGTTACGTAAATTCCACTGACATACTTGACGCTACCAATGGCGGTCTAGATATTATTATTTCCTACTATCCTAATGCAAAAGACGTGATCGATAAAAGTTCACGCTTGTTCAAATTGCGTACTTCAGAAAAAACAGCGTCTGCATCTTTAAAAAAATTAGAGAGTGGTGTTTGGGTTGTAACAGATTTTGGAGGCGATAAAGTTCCGAGAAATGGAATTATGGTATGCCAACTTGAAGAGGGAATCTTATATGGAGAAGCATGTGCATTACTTGGATCCAATTATAATGTCAAAGGGGCAGAAATGCAAGTTTATAAACCAAAGATTGAAAAACGACCACTAAAGGCTAATGAACAATCGAAACAATATTATTTTGAATTTAATGATGCTTTATCACAAAAAGAATTGGCAATTATTGGTCCTCGTGTAAATCAAAAGCATTGCGATGATTTCAAACTAAAATCTTGCAAATCGTATGTGTATTGCAAAGAAAACGAAGCTATTGTAATTACATCAACTGATGATTATCCAATTTTAGTATTTGACTTTGGAATATGGCAAAAAATTTATCAGCCAAATGCCTTTGATAAAGCAGATCGATTTCGTTATGCTGGAACAAAACCTCCACGTCATATTTTCGGTTTAGATTTAATTGAAGCTGAATTTAAAAAAAGGAAAAAAAAGTTTGAAGATGAAGATTATGAAAGTTTTTCTATCCAAGATGCTTCAGATAATGGCGATGAAGAAACCGCACCGAAAAAGAAAGATCCAAAATTAGACGCTGCATTTATAATTAGTGGAGGAACTGATGGAATTAACCTATATAGTTTTAACAAATTTCCGCTTTTTACAAATTCGGAATCCGATCAGTTAGATTGGAATGAAATTAAAGATTTAAAGGTTTGGGTAAAAGACCTTTATTATATAGCCGACTTAGACAGTACAGGCGTTAAGCAAGCTATAGCAATGGGATTAAAATTTCTTGATATCAAATTGCTTTGGTTACCAGAAAAACTAAAACAATATAGAGATAAGCGCGGTAATCCATGTAAAGATTTTAAGGATTATGTTGAAAAATTTTACCGTTCAGAAAATGCAAATGCCTTTATCAATGGCTTTGATAAATTAGTAAACAACGCTTTACCGCTACAGTTTTGGACAGAGAGGTTTGCTAATAAAAAAATGAATTATAACTTATCTAATACCCGCCTTTATCATTTCCTAGCCAATATGGGATTTGGGCGTTATGAATCGGATAACTTGAAGGAGGGTTTTTTATATATCCGTAAAGAAGGTTCTATTGTAAAAGTCCTTCGTCCATACGAAATTGAGAACTACGTACACTCATTTCTTGAGGAAAGACAAATGCATCCAGATTTAAGAGATTATGTCTATAATAGCCCAAAATTAAGCGAACGCTCTTTATCTAAATTACCAAGTTTAAAAGTTGATTTTTCGGCAGCTGATAAACAGACTCAATATTTGTTTTTTTCCAAAAAAGTATTAAAAATAACAGCTTCTGAAATAATCGAATACAAGCAGGGCGAAGTTGAAAAATATGTTTGGGAGGATAAAATCATAGATTTTAATATCAAGACAGACAAAGAACCACAATTCAAAATCGATACGGATGCTGATGGAAATTTGGATATTGAAATTTTAAAAAAAGATAATCCTTATTTCAACTTCTTAATCAATGCAAGCCGTGTTCATTGGCGCAAAGAATTAGAAGAATCCTTTGAGGGCAGACCTGCAAAAGAAGCGGATTTGTATTTCAAAGAAAATCAATTCAATATCGCTGGTTCTAAACTTTCGGAAGATGAAATCTATGAACAAAAATTGCACATCATAAACAAGATTTATTGCATCGGCTATATGTTGCACAATTACAAGGACGAAAGTAAGCCTTGGTGTGTATTTGCTATGGACAATAAAATATCCGAAACGGGAGAAAGCCACGGAGGTTCCGGAAAGTCAATTGGATTGGGTTCGTTAGATCATATTCGAAAAAGGAGATTTTACATAAAAGGTCGTGATGCCAATGTAACAAAGAATGATTTCATCTACCACGGAGTTACAGAAGATACTGATTTCATATTGATTGATGATGCCAACCAATATTTGGATTTTGCTTTTTTTTATTCGGAAATTACGGGGTCATTAAAAGTAAATCCGAAAAATGGACAACCTTATGAAATACCATTTAAGGATTCGCCAAAGTATTTAATCACGTCCAATTTTACGCTTCGTGATGATGGTCCATCTACATCAAGACGATTGTTGTTTACTAGTTTCTCTGATTATTATCACGAAAATAATAATGACGAATACAAAGAATCCCGAAACATAGCCAGTGATTTTGATGGAAGAAACCTTTTTACAGGATTTACAGAGGCCGAATGGAATGACTACTATAATTTTTGTGCTCAATGTATTCAGTTCTTTTTATCACATCCTAAAAAAATAAGTCCACCAATGGACAATGTGACTAAAAGAAGTCTTCGTGCCGAAATGGGTGATGCTTTTGAGGGATGGGCTGACGGTTTCTTTGCCAACAAAACGCAAACAATTGAAAATGAAGAAGGATTCTTTACCTATCTGGATAATTATTTCTCTAAAGAAACTGCATTCGATGATTTTGTAAAAGCCACAAAGCAAAACAAATGGACAACAACAAAATTCAAAAAAGCAACAAAAGCCTATTGCCAATTGAACGATTACATTTTCAATCCAAAGGATTTGCATAATTGCAAATTCCAGTGATATTGACCACCCAATTCCAATTTAAAGTGACCACCTGATTCCAATTCAAAATGACCACCTAATTCCGGAGCAAAATGACCACCTCCATTTTTCATTAAAAACTACTTTTTTT
>NZ_JAHWYN010000017.1 GCF_019351435.1 Flavobacterium taihuense | reverse complement strand
CGTTTTCAAGAATCAATTCAGATGAGAAAAATTTTTCTAAATCCATTTTTGTAATTGTGAATATTTGTATTTAGTATTGGAAGTTTGTTTTTTAAGTTCTGATTTTCAAAGTTATGCCCTACAACGTCTTGGCACTACAGCGGGTTTGGGACTAAATTAAGACCATTCTTCGGATTTGCCAAATCATACCAAATACAAAACCATCTTTCCATTAAGCCTATTGCCCAAATCCGTTGTAGTGGCTGTTATACGGCGTTTATTTATCGGCTAATTTTTTGTATGTGTAAATTTTAAAATAAGTTCCATAACCTTTAAATCCTATGACTTTACCTGTCACAATATATTTATTTGCCATTTTGGGACTCAATATTGAATCAAACAATTTTATTGTTAAGTTTTCTTCACCTTTTAAATATAAATCATGTGAGTTTGGAATAAAGGCTTCACCTTTTTGTAGTGAATATTTTTTAATATCTTGAAAAATCTTTTCTGGGTAATATAAATTTCCTGAATGTTTTTCTGCATCAAGACATTCAGTTATATCACAATGACCAATAATTATTGTACTTGTAGTATCCTTGATATTATAAGTTACAACACCAATTTTTTCCTGATATTCAACATTTGGTTTCTTTGTGCATGAAATTAAAATAAAAAAGAGTAGTAAATATTTCATTTGTAACTTTGTTTTGGTCTTAGTTTATAATTCTAACTAAAGATTTTCTAATGTTAAGAAAAACAATTATTTATTATTAGTATCTTTTCTAATACTCATCAAAAAATTCAATTTCTTCCGTTAACTATTACGAGTCGATTTTAGCGACAAAGATGTTAAATGCCGTATAACTAGTATATATGTGTGATGGAGTCACACATATCCACCCAAAAACGGGGGCATATGTGTGATGATATACACACTTTTTTCAAAATCAAATATACACATTAATACTTACAAATCATCAAAGGGACTTTTTATTTGTTGAATACTTTTCGTACTAACATGTGTGTAGATTTCTGTTGTTTTACTACTGTTATGCCCTAATAGTTCTTGTATATAACGTAAATCAGTTCCGCTTTCCAGTAAGTGTGTGGCAAAACTGTGTCGTAGCCAATGCAGTGTTACAGGTTTAGTTATTCCTACTTTTTGTAAGGCCTGTTTCAGAACACTTTGTAAGCTGTATTCTGAGTATGGCTCGCCATTAAATTTCCCTTCAAATAAATAGGTTGTGGGTTTGTGGGCTACATAATAGTCTCGAAGCATGACTAAAATTTTATCTGATAGCGGAGCAATCCTATCTTTCTTTCCTTTACCTTGCCTAATAACTACGACTCCTCTTTTGGAGTCTATATCTGCAGGTTTTAAATGTAAGAGTTCGCTTCGACGTAATCCGCAGGCATAAATTAAACTTAGCATCGTTTTGTGTTTGAGGTTGCTGTGTGCATTCAGTATTATTTTGACTTCCTCTTTACTTAAAACGTTAGGTAGTAATTTTTCTCTTTTGGGACGGTGAATTTTGTCTAACTCTATTTTGGTATCTCTCACGGTTGAAAAAAAAAGTTTTATGGCGTTGACAATCTGATTTTGAAAGGAGCCAGATAATTTATTGTTTAAAATATACTCGTTATTGTATCGAATAACATCATCATTGTTGATTTCTGCAACTGCTTTTTCGTTGTAAAAGGTTAGAAAATATCTTAAAGCTTCGGAATACGTTGCTATAGTGCTATCACTGTAACGGCGGGACAATAGCCAGCATTTGAATTTTTCTATATGTGCGATTCCCTCAGCCGAAGGAAGTTTGATAGGTGTTTCGATAATTCGAAATAACATTCGGTTTTCTAAGGTGTCAGGCAAGTGCCAAACTCCTAATGTTTGACTCCATCGGGAACCTTCCAGTTCTTTGATACGATCAATCCAATCTTGGTTTTTTTCGAAATATATTGCGATGCGGCTTTCGCCACCGCGTTTGATAAGTTTGGCTTTCCAGTTCATAAAATGGCTTATAGTTAATGTAAAGGCGTATAATTGAATGATAAAGATAAGGAAAAGATTGCATATTTTTTAATTTTAATGAATAGTGAGTTGTGGAAGGTGAGGAATGATCTCCGCAATACTATTTTACAATCAAAGTAATTAGCAGAGCTGTTTTAAAAAAGAAGTTCAATTATTGTTTTGGAGCAGAAAGATTAGTCCTTTTTGGCAATATCGTCCCGTTTTCCGTTGCAAACGAAGGTCACTGAACTCCTATGAAAATAAAAGTATAGTGAAGTAATCTTTTGAGTCTCGTCCAAAAAAGACGAGACTCAAAAGGATTTTCACTTCAACCGGGGCTAAAGGAAGGTAATTTGCTTTTTTGCCATTATCAGAAAAAGGAAAACTATTCCAGTATGAAATAGTAGGTTATTCGTTTTTTCGGTCATTAAATGCTGCGCCTGACGTTGTAGCTGCTAGCGGGAAGCCGTTTTAGATTCTAATTTTTTCATTAAAGCATTTTTAGTTATTCAAACCAACCTTTGCCTTTTTCTAATCGTTCAAAAAAAATGGCAAATGAATTTCAGATTCTCCTGTGTAGGGAGGTAATGAAAGTTGTAGGATTTCACAAAGGAAGAATTCAAATTCTGCTGGAATTCTCTCAGCAAATGCCTCTTGAAATACAAGAAAAGGATTCCCGCATTCTTCCTTAGTGAGGGAAGCAAGATGAAGTATTGACACATAATCAGCTGACCCTTTCACTTTGCATTTTTTGCTTTTCACTTTCAAGTTATAACAGATTTTGATAAAAGTGCTGACTGCCGTATAGAAAACAAAAAATTCGGAGGGGTTATTCTGTTTGTAAATTTCTCACTTATGGCTGTAAATTACTACTTCACTTAAAATCTGTGTATAGTAATCAAGATGCGCAAAGTCAAAAAATACTTAAACAGCTTCAAATGGATTTACTGCCTCATACGCCGCCCAAAAAATAGTCGGAAAGGATGTTTTATTCTTTTTCATGGTGGGAATATTTAATATTCACCAGCGAAGTTCCGTTCTTAAAAGAAGGCAGTCTATTTGGAATTTGGATATAATATCTTATAAAATGGATATTCTGCAGGATATTTTTTTATCTTTGAAATTCAGAATTTTTAATCCAAATGGCTTTATCTTTGAGCCTTCAGAAAATTGATACTCATTATGGAACAGAAAATACATCAGGGAAGAAACGTAAAACGCTTCAGAGAAATGCTTGGAATCAAACAGGAGGCATTGGCTTTTGATCTGGGAAATGACTGGAATCAAAAGAAAATTTCTATGCTAGAGCAAAAAGATGTAATTGAAGACGATATACTTAATCAAATCTCAGATGCATTAAAAATTCCCGTTGAAGCGTTTCAGAATTTTGATGAGGAGCAAGCAATAAATATTATTTCGAATACTTTTGGAGATAATGCTTGTGTTGGAAATCCTAATTCTACATTCAAATTCAATTCTATCGAAGAGTTAAAGAAACTTCACGAAGAAAAGATTGCTTTGTATGAAAGGATGTTGAAGGAGAAAGATGAAATGATGGCAAGACTTGAAAAATTAATAAATAAATAATTCTTATTCATATTTCGAAAATCTAAATGCAAAATAAACTTTTATAAAAGTTATATTAATTCAAAAAAGAGACTATCAAGTCTCTTTTTTGTTTTGGAATATTAATTAATCTACTACATCACCAAAAACGAATACACATGTATAAAACTATAAACCTCTAAGTAAAAAGGGTAATTAACAGTGATATTGTATAGGGGTAATAAAGGAGCATAGATAAAGCATAGATAGTGTATGGATAGTGTATGGATAATGTATGGAAAGGGGTGCATTTAAAAAACAGACTCTTAAGAGCATTTTCTTTTTTTGCATAGTTGATTGGTATTGACTGTTTTTCCATAGAATTTCTTGCTTTACATCTGCGTCAGTGATTATTTCACAATACTATATTTTCATATAAGTTCAGTGAATATCATTTGTTGCTAGCTACCGAAGTAGCACGGATGACGTGACAGCATCCCGATAAAAAGGGGGATCAACACAAAGTGAATTGCCCTTTTTATCGGGATGGTGACTCGCCCAAATGAACTTTATCGAAATGACGAAGTAAATCTACTTTGAGAAACTAAATGGTAGGTTTATACTGTGGTTTCTGTCAATGGAATAAAACTGCTTTTGGGCGCTTCGCATAACGAACAGCAGTAATCTTCAGGAAGATTCTGGAAAAGTGTGCCTTTTTCGATGCCCTGAATGATGTCTCCGTAATCAGAATTATAGACTGTTAGGCATTCTTGACATTGGTGGATGTCTTGCGCTTTGGTTTCTTTTTTGGCAGCTGTGTTTTGGAATTCGAGTACGCTGTTGCCGAGTTCTTCGAAGTATTTTTTACTCAATTCGATGAGGATATTGGGTAATTCGAGTTTATCCACATCTTGTGCATGTACGATATATTCCTTGGTGTTGGGATCAAAATTTTTGGCATACAAAACGTTGAAAGTGTCTCGGATTTTGATGGATTCGAGGTCTTTTGGCGCTTCGTTTTTTTCGATGACCACCGAGGTGAAATAATGACCGTCCCGATTGTAGTCGGATAGCCCGAAGGTGAGACCATAGGTGCTGATGTCGAACTGGTCGAGGGTTCGCACTAAAAAGGTTTTGAGGTTCAAGGCCCATTCTGTCGCTACGGGTAAGTGCCAGTTGAGTTCCAAAAGAGAGTGGCGCACGTTGATTCCTTTTTTGCCCAGGAATTTTTCCCAGTCGAGTTTGCGCTCTTTTGGGATTCCTTTGACAATGAAAGATTTCCAGGGGGTGATACATATTTTTCCGATCTTGCAATCAAAACACAAATCGCACATTTCTTTTAAGAATTCCAGATCGTACAGGTTGTTACGCCAGTAGAGCCCAAGCCAGTATTGGTCGATTCCGAGTCTGTTCATGCCTTCGTAATACGGAAACGGGTAGAACGGTATGTTCAGCGGTTGGTCGATGGTTCTGTTGTTGGTGTCCAAATCACTGATGAGTTGGAAAATCATTTCGGTAGAATCGGGTTCTTCCTGGAGTATTTTTTCGATTTCATAATACACTTTGCCGATGTCCCAACTGTAGATCAATACTGGGAAAAGTTCCATTTTGTCCCACTTTGGCAAGCGCACATACAGGAACCAATAATCTTCGTGGTGCGAAGCTATAAAGTTGATATGTCCCGTGAATAAAGGAACTAGTTGCTGTTTGGGATCGGTTATGTTGACTTTTAATTGGGGTTGTTCCTTGAATTGTTCTAAAATATACAGAAATTTATTTCCGGTAAGCCAAGGGGTATTTCTAAAAATATCGGTGGAAACATACGAAGAAACGATGTTGTTACCGCTTTTTTCGTTGGGTAAAACAAAATGGTGTTTTCCGATTTTTTCGGGTGTGTTATTTTTGAATCCTTTTGGGAATATAATGTCTTGTCTGGAACCAAAAGAGATAGCGTCAAGACCTTGCTCGAGTCCCATATTTACAATTTCTCGTAATTCTCCCGGAGATAATACTCCACCTTTTACTATGAGTCTTGTTAATTCCATTTTCTTTTGAATTATAAATTATGAGTATTCACTTCTCTATTCTAAAATCTGCAATCTAAAATCTGCAACCTGCCTTCTGAATTCTACTATCTCAAATCTGCAATCTAAACCTCCAATCTGAATTCTGCTATCTAAAATCTGCCTCCTGCAACCTGCCTTCTGAATTCTGCAATCTATTTCACCTTCGCCAATAGCTCCTTCACTTCGGTTTTGCAGCTGCCACAGCCGAGTCCTGCTCCGGTGGTTTTGCACAATTCGGTAAAATTGGTAACACCGCTTTTGATGCAATCTTCGATGTTGCCGCTTCCTACCTGACTGCAGGAACAAACGAGTTTCCCCAGTACCGGCTTTGCTTCGGCGCCGCTTCCTCTTAGTAAAGTATTTCGTTTGTCAGCCAATTCGATTTTGCTTTCGATCATCGTTTTAAATTCGGCAAACTCATTTTTGTCTCCCATCAGTATGGCGCCTATGAGTAAATCGTTCTTGACGATGCATTTTTTATAATAGCGTTTCCCTAAGTCGGCAAAAACAATTTCTTCGTAGGAATCATCATTTTCAGGAACTTCAATTTGACCAATAGAACACAGATTGATGTCTTCTAATTTCAGGATATTCATCAACACTGATCCTTTGTAAAAACTGCTGATATCACCGGCAATAAAGTTAGCCAAAACATCGGCTTGTTCTTCGGCGGCAGAGGTGATTCCGAATAACATATTGTTGAATTCGGCTATTTCGCCTATGGCAAATACATCGGGATGGGAGGTTTGTAAATACTGATTGACTTTTACGCCACGACCGCAAGCCAGCCCGGTTTCCTTTGCTAATTCTATGTTTGGGATGGTTCCAATGGTGTAAACAATGGCATTGGCGGTAATGATTCGACCACTTTTTAGGGCTATTTCTAATTCGTTTGCATTATCGGTTTCAAATACGGTGCTGACCTCGTTATCAAAATAGATTTGAATGTCTCTTTGCTGTACTTCTTCGGCCAATAATTTACTCGAGATTCTGTCCAATTGGCGCTCCATCAATCGGGAAGCTCTTTGTATAATCGTTATTTTTACTTTTTTATGTTTAAGGGCAGCAGCCAGTTCCAGTCCCAATAGTCCACCACCCACAATCACTACGTGTTGCTCTTCGGAGGGTAAATTGGTTTCGTCCAAATAGTTTTTAAGTCTGTCGGCATCATTTTTCTTTCGGATGGTAAAACGTCCAGGAAGATGCAACTGGGCATTTTCGGGAATGAAAGGGCGGCTTCCGGTTGCCATAATCAACATATCAAATTGATGAACGATGCCTTTGCAGTCGGTTATCGTTTTGTCTGTAGTATTTACGTTTTCGATGGCCACACCCGATTTCATCGTGATATTCAATTGGCTCAAACCATCGCTTTTTATTTTCAAAAGGCTTTCCCAAGTAAATTCTCCAGTCACATATTCTGGTAACAGAACGCGGTTGTAAAATGGGTTTTCCTCATTGGAGAAAACGATGATTTCATCGGTAGTATTAATTTCCCTGTAATTTTGAATAAAACGGAAAGCAGCAGCTCCGGCGCCAACTACAGCTATTTTTTGAAACGGTTTTATATATTTTGTTACCGAGACCGTGGTGTATTTAAAATCAGGTTCTTTGGATATAGGATCGACAATCGTGTTGGTCAGATTGTTGGTTCTGTTCAAATCGTTGTCCAATTGTTTCCCCCAGTGCATCGGCAAAAACAAAACGCCTTCTTTGATGGTATCTGTTACTTTGGCTTTCACCCGAACTTCACCATTTTTGCTGCTTATCACAACAATGTCGCCATTTTTTATCTCGGACTTGTAGGCATCTATTGGGTTGATTTCGAGAACTGGGCTAGGGGTGTGCGTCATTAATCGGGACACTTTACCCGTTTTGGTCATCGTATGCCATTGATCGCGAATTCGTCCCGTAGTCAATATAAATGGATATTGAACCGAAGGCAGTGCCGATGTGTTTTCGATACTTGTCGGGATATTAAAAATCGCTTTTTGCGATGGTGTAAAGAATTTTTTGTCGGCAAATAATCTTGGCGTTCCAGGATGGCCATAATCCGGAACCGGCCACTGAAAAGTACCTTCGTTTTTAAGTCGGGAATAATTTAAATAGGAAACATCAATATTGGTGCCCTTGGTCATCAGGCAGTATTCTTTGTAAACGGCTTCGGTGTTGTTGAAATTAAAGCCGGAGAATTTCATTTTTTTGGCAAAGTTTAGTAAGATTTCCACATCAGACAAAGCTTCACCTGGAGCGTTAATTCCTTTTGGTAAATACGAAATACGACGCTCCGAGTTAGTCATCGTCCCTTCTTTTTCTAGCCATCCTGCTGCGGGCAAAAGTAAATCAGCAAATTTAGCAGTATCAGCATTGTGGGAGATGTCTTGAACTACTACAAATTTAGCATTTGCTAATGCTTTTTCAACTCTTCGAGCATCGGGTAAACTCACTAGCGGATTGGTACAAATAATCCAAATGGCTTTCATTTTTCCCGATTCTAAGGCATCAAACATTTCGGTTGCGGTCAATCCCGGTTTTTCCGAAATGGATTCCACTCCCCAAAAATCGGCAACTTCCTTGCGGTGTTGGGGATTGTTCAGTTCTTTGTGAACGGCCAGTAAATTGGCCATGCCGCCTACTTCACGACCACCCATAGCGTTGGGCTGTCCAGTCAATGAAAAAGGTCCAGAACCCGGTTTCCCTATTTGACCCGTTACCAAAGAAAGGTTCAGTAAGGCAGTGTTTTTGTCAACACCAATGGCGCTTTGGTTCAATCCCATGGCCCACATCGAGATAAATCCTTTGGCTTTGCCAATAATTTCGGCGGCCAAATGAATGTCGCTTACCGAAACACCACATAATTTAGACGCTTTTTCAAAAGAACTGTTGCAGACCATCTCTTTGTAAAGCTGATAATTTTCAGTATGGTTTTTCACAAAATCCGAATCCACATATCCTTTTTCGATCAAACGTTTTCCTATGGCGTGGTATAAAACAATGTCCGTTCCCGGTAGTATTTGCAAATGTAAATCGGCTGCCATAGCCGAGTCGGTGCGCCTTGGATCAATAACAATGATTTTTGTTTTTGGGTTTTTCTCTTTGTGTTGTTCAATTCGTCTGAAAAGAATCGGATGGCAAAAAGCGGGGTTTGCACCTGTTATCAAGAAAGTGTCGGCAAGCTCTATATCGGCATACGCAATAGGTACGGAGTCTTCGCCAAAGGTTTTTTTGTAACCCGCCACTGCCGAACTCATGCAAAGTCTGGAGTTGGTGTCGATGTTGTTGGTCTTCAAAAATCCTTTTACTAATTTGTTAACCAAGTAATATTCTTCGGTCAAACATTGTCCTGAAATATAAAATCCAACGCTGTCCGGTCCGTGTTTTTTTATAATGGAGGAAAAAACAGCAGCTGCACGATCCAGAGCGTTGTCCCAACTTACTCTTTCCTTCGGATGCGATTTACTCCATCTCATTTCGGGATATAGTATTCTATCCGAAGTATCATTGACCACATAATGCAGGTTCATCCCTTTAGAACAAAGCATTCCTTTGTTTACGGGATGGTCTTTGTCGCCGGCAACCGTCACTCCATTTTTAGAATCATTTTTTACAATAATTCCGCATCCTACTCCACAATAGGAACACGTAGTTTTGATTTCTGTATTTTGCATTAGGTATGTCTTTATTTATAAAGTAGTCTTGATAGGATCAAATGTACACTGTACGAAGACAAAAATAAGTAATAATTACGTATAAATACGTATAAAATTAATTAATTTTGAGGTTTGCATTCAATATAATTAGAATCTTAATATTAAGTTCACTTTTTTGAATTATTACAAGAATTGGCTGTGATTGCAGATTAATAATTGTGTTTTTGCAAGTTTGGTAGGTGATAAACAGAAGGCAGAAGAAAGTGAGCAGAAGACAATGGCATCCGATATATGCAATTTCAAGACTGTAATCTGCAATCTGGGCGTGCCCCTACGGGTCGTGCTGTATGTTCTCGCTTTTTTTGGAGAGTTTTTAAAAAAAACTCTCCAAAAAAGAGCTTCACTGCCATCACTCACGCGATCTGAGAACAAATTTTCTTTGTTATCAAGTAGTTGTAATTTTTTATTTGACGAAAAAAAACTTGATGCATTTTCTAATTGCATCAAGTTTTTAGAATTAGGAAATTTATTTTTGGGGTATCGAGTTGTTTCGTATTAAGAGAACTTACAATAGTGGATTAATTTTTTAGACCAATTTTGAACCCATTAATGTATTCGACAGGTTTTTTTCCATCGTAACTCATATTGTCAATAAAATCATTAGTTGCAGGTTTGAATCCATCTGTGTAAGGTATATCGGTCTCTGTAATAAATCCTTCTTCGAGTAAAAATTTTGCAGCTCTATTCCAAATATCAGGTCTGTAAACTTCTTTGATTTTGGTGAAGTACCAGTCATCAGATTTTGATTCTGTGATTTGTCCCCAACGCTTCATCTGAGTCATGTACCAAATTCCATCTGAATAATAGGGGTAAGTGGCATTGTATTTAAAGAAAACATTAAAATCAGGAACAGATCGTACATCCCCTTTTTCAAACTCAAAAGTTCCGAGCATCGAATTGTCAATTACATGTTTGTTACCATCGACATAAGCTGATTTTGATAAGATACGCGTGGCTTCTTTTCGGTTTTCGGGATTATCAAGCCATTTGCCCGCTTTAATTTAAGCCTTTGTAATGGCAATGGCAGTATTTGGATATTTGGAAATAAATTCTTTGGTCATCACAAAGACTTTTTCAGGGTGGTTTTTCCAAATTTCTCTGCTGGTCACTATGGGGACACCGATAGTTTCTTCAACTGCTTGTTGATTCCAGGGCTCTCCCACACAGTATCCATCTATAGTTCCTGTTTTTAATGTTTCAGGCATTTGTGGTGGAGCAGTAATATTTAGTAGTACATCGCCTTCTGTATTTCCTTTGTTTCCTTGAATATTATTGTTATTATAAAATCCGGGATTTATACCGCCAGCCGCCAGCCAATATCTTAATTGATAATTATGGGTTGAATAAGCCGCAACAATACCAAAAGTAAATGGTTTGTTCATTTTTTTATAATAATTTAAGGCTGGCTTCAAAGCATACGATGGAATAGGATGCACAGGTCTGCCATATTCTTCGGGGATGCTGTCTTTTATTTTTGACCAGATAGTATTGGATACGGTTATGGCATTGCCGTTCAAATCCATGGAATAGATGGTTACCAGTTGGGCTTGTCTTCCACATCCTACCGCTGCTGCAATGGGTTGTCCAGCCAGCATCTGTGCTCCGTCTAATTGATTGTCAATTACTTTGTCTAAAATATCTCGCCAGTTTGCTTGCGCTATTAAGTTTACTTCCAGTCCTTCATCGTCAAAATAGCCTAAGAACTTTGCAATAGCAAGCGGAGCCATATCAGTTAGTTTGATGAACCCAATAGTTAGATTAGGTTTTTCTAATGCTAATTTTTTAGTTTTCGGTGGATTTGTAATTTCTCTTTTTAAAATAGGGACACTACTGGTTCCATTTTTAAAGCTAGAAGCAGTAAATACTATTAATATTAGCGTAAATAATTGTAGGGTTGCTTTTTTCATGGTCTTTGGTTTGTTTGTTAATACTTCAGTAAAAATACGTAATACTACTTATTTTTTGAAATTTAAATTACGTATTAGTTTATTTTTGAGGAAATTGAAATTATAAGGTATTCTTTATATTTAAATCTTAGAAAAGGATTTGTAAAAAGAAGAATTTTCATTTCCATTACTGTTTTTAAGTAAGTTAAAATCTAATATGTAGAAATAGTGATTGTACCTTTTGAAAAAAAATAACTAGTTTGGTTGTGGTACTTAATAAAAAAACTGCTCCCAAAATGGCATTTATGGGAGCAGCTAGACACAAGTTAAAAAAAGGAATACTATTTTCTGTCCATTTCTTTGGATAAGATTGGTTGTTTTTCATTCATGATTTTGGTAACAGTAACATGCATCCAAATCAAACATAGGGCAGATAACAACAATATAAAGATCCAAGAGCTTGACCAGATTCCTGTGGCGGTCAATAAATACCCAAATATGATTGGTCCAAAGAAGCCGCCAAGTCCGCCGATCATGCCTACCATTCCACCTACAACTCCAACTTCGGTAGGGAAATATTCAGGGATGTGTTTGTAAACAGCAGCTTTACCAATGCCCCATGAAATCCCGATTAGGATAACCAGTACCAGATAGACCCACATATTGGCACTGAAATGTATGGCTGTGACTCCCTTTGCAATAAGTTCTTTTTTCTTAACTTCTTGGTTCTGATTAACAATTATTTCTTGCCAAGAATTACGTGTTGGGAAAATGGTGTTTTCAATCGGTTTATTTACTTTTAAGTTAACCGGAAATTCTTTTTCTCCTACTTTCACAAGTGTGCTTGTTACGGCAGTGATGATTCCTTTTTTTGTAGCCATCACACCAGGTCCTGAGGTTGTAATGTCCATTTTTGGTACCATTAGTAAAGCACTGAGGATAACTGATGAGCTCAATACCCAATACATAACTTTTCTAGCTCCAAACTTGTCCGATAAGAAACCTCCAAAAGCACGAATAACTCCCGACGGTAAGCTAAACATGGTCGCAAACATGCCGCCCATAACCAGGCTTGTTTGATAAACATTCATAAAGTTAGGAAGCAGCCATTGTGAATAGGCAACGAAACATCCAAAGACTAAGAAGTAATAGGCTCCAAATCTCCAAACTCTGGTGCTTTTTAAGGATTGTAACATTTGACTAACACTTTTGGTTTGGTTTTCTTGTTTCTTGTTTTTGGTAAAAATTAAAAAAATAATGCCAATTACGACTAATGCTGCACCATAGATTACAGGTAGTAGTTTCCATCCATTTTGAGGATCAGATACGGAGAATTCATTTAATAATGATGGTGCTAAAAACGTGGTGATGGCAGCACCGGCATTACCCATTCCAAATATTCCCAAAGCTCTTCCTTGCCATTCTTTTGGGTACCAAATGGAGGTGAAGCCAATACCTACTGCAAAACTGGTTCCAACCATACCAAAGAAAAAACTTAGCAACGCAAACATGAAAAAACTATCTGCAAATGGCAATAAGAACAAAGGAATAGAGCAGAGGAGAAGTAATAAAGAAAATACGTATTTACCGCCAAATTTATCGGTTAGCATGCCTATTGGTAAACGCATTACAGATCCTGTTAAAATTGGAATTCCTAAAAGCCATCCTACTTGGACAACGTCCCATTTGAAAATTCCGTTATCTACTAAGAATGTTACCAGAACTCCGTTAAGAGTCCAGCAGGCGAAGCATACCGTAAAGGCCAATGTGTTTAAAAATAAAATACGGTGTGATTGTGAAAGGGAGTTTGTTGTTGACATAATACTTATTTTTTTTACAAAACTAAGTAGTATATCGTATTTAAAAGCTGCGTTTTCGCAGTCTTTTAATAAAAATTAAGTATTTATACGTATTTTATAAGCTAAATATTAAAGAGGCCAAGATTTTAGAAACTTAATAATCTAAAATACTATCAATCTATTATTACAAAAGTGAATACTCCGTTGCTTTATTCGAAAGCTCCATCAGGTTTTTTACTTTTAATTTTTTCATCAAATTGAATCGATGCACTTCGGCAGTTCTTTTACTGATGTCTAGCGCTTCTGCTATTTCCTTGTTTCCTTTTCCTGTAAGCAAAAGTTTTAGGATTTCTTTTTCTCTTTTGGTGATTAATTGCTCTTCACCTAAGGATTGTTTGGGTTCCGCAGTAAATGTGGGATTGGTCAATTGCCCAATTAATATAGAAGAAATGTCTCCGCTAAAATATTTTCCGCCATTGGCAACCGTATGGAGTGCTTTTAAAAATTCCTCTTTGCTGGATCCTTTAAGTAAGTATCCGTCAGCACCCGCTTGAATGGATTTTAATACGTATTCCTCGGATTCATGCATGGAAAGCATCACAATTTTTACCAAATTGTTTTTGCTTCTTAGTTGTTCTACGACTTCAATACCCGTCATATTTGGCATTCTGATATCGAGAATAAGTAAATCGGGTTGGAGACTGTCAATTAAAGTTAATGCTTCAAGACCGTCTGTGGCTTCGCCTACAACAGTAATATTGGCTTCGTTTTCTAACAATGATTTAATGCCATCTCTCACAAATACGTGGTCGTCTGCAAGAACTACTCGAATTGTATTATTCATAATGTACTTATTGTTCAACACTTAATTTTTTAAGTATATTCATCTAATTTGAATGCTAAGATACGTATTTTTTAAATTTCAATAACAATTTCAATAACAAAAAGAAATTTAAAAAAGGCAAACCTTTATAAGGCTCTTTATTGTAAATTGTTGTTTTAAGTTGCAGAGTTGCGTGAAGGATCGAAGCTAATGCCATTAAGTTAAGGAATAATTGATAAAATAATTGCTGATTTTTGATTAACGATTTTTGATTGTAGATGTACTTTGCGTCGTAAAATCGACAATAAAATATTAAGTAACACCAAATCGGAAATCAAAAATCGTTAATCCTAAATCTAAAATCTCTTAACTTAATGACATTGGGATAAAAGCGGGCTGCTGAATAGGCGGATTTTCGATAGCTATCGGGAGACAGCATATAGAGAAGGAACCGAATATCCGGTTTCATAATTAGGTTTCTTCTCTTTATGTTGGCACACCTTAATAGTTTTTAAATCGGAATATTAAACGTGATTCTTGTTCCTTCATTTGGAATAGAGTTAAAGAAAACACGGCCATTGATGTATTGAATTCTTTCTTTCATAAAGAGCAAGCCCATTCCGGATTCACTGTTTCGCTTTTTTTCCACGGCATTAATGTCAAATCCTTTTCCGTTGTCATCAACAGTGATGCTGAGCAGTGTGGCGCTATGCGAAAGTTGCACTATAATATGGGTAGAATCGGCATATTTAATGGCATTGTTGATGGCTTCTTGCGTCAATCGATAAATATTGATTTCGATTAATGAATCCAGTCTACTATTGAAGTCGGTTTTGTTGTAAAAAAGAATGTTCTTTCCGGTAAGTTTTGAAAGTTCTTGGGTCAGTTTGGCAAGAGCTGAGTTGATTCCGTGATCGCTCAATTCTGGAGGCATCAAATTGAAAGTTGCGGTGCGAACTCCTTTGATAATATCGAGAGCCAGCTTTTTTAAGTATTCAATTTTTATGGTGGCTTTTTCTTTGTCGTCGAGGTTGATGCTTTCAAGGCTGAATTTTAATCCCGTCAGCATTTGTCCTATTCCATCGTGGATTTCTCGGGCAATTCTATTTTGTTCGTTTTCCTGATTTTCGACAATCTTGCTCGAAATTACTTTTTGTTGGTTCAGTTTGTCAGCAATGTTGGCCGCATTCAGACGCTCGACTTCCTGAACCGCTTTTTTACGTTCGGTAATGTCAAAGCAAATAATCAATAGTTCCGATTCGTCTCTTTTTATCGTAACTGGCACCATCGATAAATCCAGCCAAAGCGTTTGTTCGTTTCGAGTGGTAATGTTCAATTCTCCTTGCCAGCCTCTGCGGTGGTTTTCGAGTACGATACGGTCGATAATAATTTGTTCTTTCTCTATAGGAGTCAGTACTTGGCCAAATTTTTTATCGGAAAGAAATGGATTATATTGCAGTAGTTTTGCAAATTTTTCACCAATATGAATGATGGTTCCGTCTGTTGCAATTCGGCAGTAGAGTAGGGTGTTCTCCATTGCATAATTGAGGGATTTTAGTTCTTTAACCGAATTTTCTTTTGCTTCGCTAATGATTTCAGTGTCTTGAGCCAATTTCAATGCTTTCCTTTCCGAAGACAGTAAGTTGGAAATAAGTAATTCAACTTTCTTGTTGGTGGGTTTGAAAATGAATAAAAATTCGAGGAATAAAACCAATAAAGTAAATGCAAGAATGCCATATTCTGTTTTGCGTTGCAGGGTTACTTTTTCTAGTGCTTCTGTATCATATTCGCTAACAATTTGATTCATTTTCGAAAGGAAAACAGTTTCATTTTCGAGAATGGTTTGAACCAGTTTTTGATTTTCCTGGTCGTTTATATTTTGCTTCTTGTTGGCCAAAAATGTATTGGTTGCCTTAATTATGATATCGAAATTTGGTTTTAAATTTTCGAAGTGCTTAGCTAGAATTGGTGACTTTTCTTTGGGAAAACCCAAGCTATCATTTCCATTTACTAATGAATAATGATTGAATTTCCATTGTGAAATGGTTTTAGAAATGCGATCTATTTGTTTCTCTTTGTGTAAAGAGTCGGTTATGAAATTCAGAATTAAAACTTCTTTCGTCAGTTTTTGGCTGAGCATTCTTTGTTTTCCCGAAATGTTTATGATTTTAGAATCGCTAAGCTGGCTATTAAGATTGTATTGAATAAGCAATTGACTTAAAAGTACCGTTATCGCAATTGTAATTAAGGCGAATAGATACATCCGCCTTAATTTTATAAAAGAGATTTTATCAAAGGATACTTTGGATTTTTTTTTCATATAAAAGACCGTAACTATTTTTCGAATTCGAGTTGCAGTTCGTTTTTTTTGTAAATACGTTGGTAAAAAAAAATAATTTTGATCAATTTACAATCCTAAAGCGTCTTTTATCAACTGAAAGTTTTCGGGACTGAAGTTTATTTTTAAAGCTTCTTGGTGTCCTTTGTCCGACATTTTATTCCAGGTTTTCAGAATGATATTTTTCAGTTTTTCGGTATCGTGTTTGTGTACAAACGGATTCAAGTAGAATTCTAGAAACACCAAACAAATAACATCTTCGAGGAGTTGTGTTTCTTCATCTTTTTTAAGTAATTTTTTCTCGATCAAGAAAGAAACGCGGTCAATAAATGTATCATCATAGCCTGCTTTTTTCAATATATCGGCTGTGGTTTTGGAGTGAAATTTTTTCAAATCTTCTCTCCATTTTAAATAACCCACGCGATCCATTGGATACGTTTCCCTAGGCATTTTCCAACGGCAAATATGTTGTGCTTTTGCGGCAATTTGAACTGCTTCTGAAGCTGAGGGTTGAAAAGTCATTAGCTTTTCATACATTCTGTCCGAATATAATAATTCTTTCGGATAGGTTACGTCTTGGTATATTTCGTTGTTTGGATCGGCTTCGTTTTCAGCATCAATCCACGCGCTGGCGTTTAAAAAAGGTATTGTTTTCATTTGAAAAAGTATATGTTCAAATATAGTAAAGGTTTTGAAATAAGGTATACAAAATTTAACGAAGTTATTTTACCTTTTTCAAGGCAAAAAATAATTGAATAGTTGGGCTATTGAAATATTTTTTAACAAAGAAAAAGGTAAAAGAACAAGAGAAAACGAGGTTCACGGAACACCTATTAAATTATAAGTATAGTGAAGTAATTGTATGCTTTATTTTGAAACATTTATGCATCTACATTATTCTAAAAACCCAACGAATACTTCATCTCCTTCAATTTTTACGGGATAAGTTGCAATTTTATAATCATCACCATTTAGATTGGATCCGTCTACTAATGAGAATGTTTTTTTGTGCATTGGGCAGGCAATTTTTGGAACGCCATCTGCTGAACCCGTTATTCCTCTTGATAACACCATTTCCATTTTGTGTGGACAGGCATTTTGACACGCATACCATTCGTTTCTTCTTTCGAAGTTAAAAATAGCAATTTGTTTGTTTTTGTATTTAATGCATCCGCCTCTATTGCTTGGAAAATCTTTGATGTTTCCGGCTTTGAACCAAGTTTTTACTGCGCTTAAGTTTACGGTTTCGTATTGATTTAATAGTTCTTCCATGGGATTTAGTTTTTTTTCTGATCCCAGCTCCGCTCTGAGGAGTAACGAAGCCAAGATTAGAAATGTTATTTTTTTTATTGTTATTTTACCAAGGTCTTGGCATTTTTTGATCTCTTAATGGTACGTATTCAATGTTGTCATCTTTCTCATCTGAATTCACAAAATGGCTGAAACGTTTCATCAATCTTGGTTTTTCCAATACTTGTTTCCATTCACATTCAAAAGTACCTACTAGTGAGTCCATTTCGGTTTCCAGTGCTTCACAAATTCCTAGACGATCAAAAATGATGACTTCTTTTAGGTAATCCATTCCGCCTTCCAGTTTGTCAAGCCAAGTGGCTGTTCGAACCAATGGCCCTGCAGTACGGATATAGTACATCAAGAAACGGTCTAAGTATTTTATAACAGTTGCTTTGTCAATTTGTTCGGCCAATAATACAGCGTGTTTTGGATTGGCACCACCATTTCCGCAGATGTAAAGATTCCAACCACCTTCTACGGCGATTAAACCAAAATCTTTTCCTCTAGCTTCGGCACATTCACGAATACAGGCCGAAACGCCACCTTTTATTTTGTGAGGTGCACGAATCCCTTTGTAACGATTTTCAAGTTCAATCGCAAAACCAGCACTATCGTCCATTCCGTAGCGGCACCAAGCATTACCTACGCAACTTTTTACGGCTCTTAATGATTTTCCGTAAGCGTGACCGCTTTCAAAACCATTGTCGATTAATATTTTCCAGATTTTAGGTAAATCATCTAAGTGGGCTCCAAATAAATCGACACGTTGTGCTCCTGTGATTTTTGTATATAAATCAAATTGTTTGGCTACTTCACCTATTACGATTAGTTTTTCGGCAGTGATTTCGCCACCGGCAACTCTAGGTACAACAGAGTAGGTTCCATTTCTTTGAATATTGGCCAAGAATCGGTCGTTGGTATCTTGGGTGGTAACGTGTTTGTTGGCCGTGTCGTTGTAGATACTTGAGAAGATCGAAGCGACTACTGGTTTACAAACTTCGCAACCATCGCCATTTCCGTGATGATCGATTACTTCATAATAATTGGTGTATTTATTGATTTTTACAATATCAAATAATTCTTGTCTGGTGTAATTAAAGTGCTCACAAATAGTGTCTTTAACTTCTTTTCCAAGTGATTTTTGGGTGGCTTTTACAATGTCGACCACCATTGGTTTACAACCACCACAACCTGAAGTTGCTTTAGTTAACTTTACTACATCGCCAAAAGTACTTGCAGTTCCTTCAATAAGCGAACAACAAATTGCACCTTTGGTCACGTTTTCACAAGAACAGATTACTGCTGTATCAGGTAAGTCGGCTGCGCTTCCTAAAGTAGATCCTTCACCACCACGTGAGCCAAGAATTAAATCTTCAGGATTTGCAGGTAAAGCCATTGCGTTGGCATAAATTTGGAACAAACCATTGTAATCAGATGAATCTCCAACAAGGATCCCTCCCAATAATGTTTTTCCGTCTTTGGTGACATTGATTCTTTTGTAAATGCCGCTGAATTTGTTTTCGTAAACAATAGCAGTAACATTTTCATTTTCGATAAATGGATCACCAAAACTCGCAACTTCAACTCCAATCAATTTCAATTGAGTTGACATATCGATGGTTTCTCTCATCGTTTTGTCCCCTTTGAGGATTTGCTCGGCGGCAACATCGGCCATTTCGTAACCAGGAGCTACAAGTCCGTAAATCATTTGATTGTATAAAGCGACCTCACCGATGGCGTAAATACTAGGATCTGATGTTTGCATTTTATTATTGACTACGATTCCGCCTCTAATGCCTACTTCAAGTCCGGAAACTCTTCCTAGTTCGTCTCGAGGTTTTATGCCAGCTGATATAACCAACATATCTACGTTTAACAATTCATCATCAGCAAACATCATCCCTTTTATGTTTTCTTCACCAGCGATGTATTGTGTTGCTTTATTCAGATGAATGCCAATATTAAGTTCTTCTATTTTGGATTGAAGCATATCACTAGCCCCTTTGTCTAATTGTCTTGGCATTAATCGAGGGGCAAATTCAACTACATGTGGATTTAATCCTAAGTCACGCACTGCTTTTGCCGCTTCTAATCCTAATAATCCACCACCAAGAACAGCCGCTTCGGTAGATCCATTGGCTTTTATTTTTTTGGCGTAAGCCATAATAGCATCTAAGTCCTCTATGGTTCTGTAAACAAAAACACCTTCTTTTTCTACCCCGTCAATTGGTGGTACAAAAGCAGCAGATCCTGTAGCCAAAACTAAGTAATCATACTCATACGTTTTTTCTAAGTGCGTATGTATTGTTTTTTGTTCTCTGTTAATATCCGTAATTAACTCCGATGTGTTTAATATGATATTGTTGTCTTCATACCACGATGTCGTTGATAGAGACAGATCATCAGCGGTCTTTCCTGCAAAGTATTCACTCAAGTGAACTCTGTCATACGCGCGTCTTGGTTCTTCTCCAAATACTGTAATTTGATAATTTTCTTGCCCAGATTTCGAAATGAATTTCTCGCAAAATTTATAACCTACCATGCCGTTTCCGACTACTATCACATTAATCATAATCTGTTAATTAAGTATTACTACGCAAACATACGTATAAATACTTAATTTAAATACTTATTTTTTTGTTTTTTTTCTAAAATAGAATTATTTTTAATAAGCAGTAATTCGATTCTGAACAAATATAGAACTGGATTTGGGTGTATTTCTGTTGTAGAAGACTTTAATAATCTATATAATAATTGGAGCAAGAAGTTCAGTCTTCTCGAAAGCTTTTGGAACGCTGTATTACCCTTAACAAAAACTAAGGTAAAAAAACCTTGTTTTTCAATATTGGGAGATGCCGCTTCCATCCTTCCTGCAAGTGACGGCATAGGATGGTTTTTGAGTATTGAGTAGTTGCAAATACTTAGGAAAAACAAAGCAGATTAGTTAATTCAAGATCTTGAGGTTGAAATACTCTTATTCTAATCGCTATGATTTGGTTATAAAGTAATGTTGGCACTCGTTGCAAACGAGCGCCAGTGAAAGTATTATTTCGATAGTTATTCGAACAAAGACTTTTATTTTGGATTTGTTAGGTTTATTCTTTGTCGAGAGAGTATAAATTACTTATCACAAGAGCTTTGGGGTTTAATTCGCATTGTATCTCATTTTGAACAAATTCTCACTGTAAATCGTCTTTTTTCTTTAGACACCGTCCTCTAGGTTCATCCCCCTTATGAAGTACAATTTCGGAATGTAGGAACTCTGCGGCGGCGGCGGAATCTTTCACTTTGGTGGCAGAGCGTTGTAACATTTCTGATTCAAACTCCGTTAATACACTTTCTCTCAGTCCAGTTTTTCTCCATTGCGATGCAGTTCTGCATCCTTTTGAAATTCCCCGAGCCAGTGTGAGTGCATCCAGCAGCGCTTGATTTGCCCCCTGTCCTTTGAATGGACTCATTGGATGAGCTGCATCTCCGATCAGGGTAACTTTTCCTCCTTTTTTCAGTAATTCTAACTCAAGCAATTCACGGTCATAAACAGGATAGCCAGAAATCTGAGTTTGTAGTGTCGCCGCTAAAATCTGAGGAATGGGATCGTGCCACTGCGTTCTGAGACACGCTTCTTCCTTGAGTGCTTGAGGTCCTCGAGCGCTTAGTACCTTAGCCTCTTCTTCGGGCATTGGGAAGCTAAGTTGCCACATCACCGAGTCTGACGTATAAGGCATCATGTAGATTCGTTCAGTGCCGTTGGCGGTTTGAAATACAGTAGCCGAATCCAGCAAAGAATTAGTAAGACCATCGAGAGACCTCAAAGGACAAATACCCAATATTACGATACAGCCTAGGTAACGTAAAGGGGTAACATGTTCACCAATGAGCAACCTTCGCACCGAACTACGAATACCATCAGCTCCAACCACAATGTCTGCCTTCGCGTTCTTAATTTTTCCATCCACTTCAAAGGTCAGTTCAATACCTTCATCCTCACATTCCTTAAAATGGACTAACTGGTGCCCCCATTGTAATGTGTCATTTCCGCCCAGTTGCTTAAGTAGTGCTAAGCGCAAAGACTGACGTGCGATATGCACATTGGTACGTTTCGGATATGTTTTCACATCTGACTGCGTCCATTTTCTCACTCCCCATTCACCTATTATTTTTCCTTCTGTCGTATGAACCACATGCCTTGTTGAAATGACTCCTTCTTCTAACGAGAAAATACCCAATCCTTCTATTGCTTTACTTGCTTGTTGCAAAGTAAGTCCATATCCTTGAGATCGAGCATCAAAGTTACTATCGCGTTCATAAAGTGTAAAGGGGATTCTGCGGTGCAAGCAGGCCACAGCTAGAGCCACGCCTCCTATACCACCGCCAATAATAGCAACATGTGGGTAGTTTTCTTTATCTGGTATAGGAGGATCGGCAGAATGAATTAAACCAGATCCGGAACAGTTCAAGCAGATGTATAGGTGACCCGCAGGATGCATTGGGGCCGTCCCTTCGCTGTTCATTTTTTCAAATTGATCTAATGCCTTCTTATATTGGCGTCGCACCTTCATGCTGAGTCCTCGACTTTTTTTACCGCGTCCCTTACATTCGGGACATATAGTCCAGCTTGTGGCTGAATTTCCCCTCATTTTCACTTCCTTTTTATTTAACATAATCTAGATTCCTCTCAATATAAAAAAAAATAGCCGATACAATTGATGCTGGGCTTAATACTAAAAAAGTAGTGATTGTAATTTTTTTGGTTTTTATGTGATTAAACATGAGTGTTTTATGTTTTTTAGTGTTCACATTGTTTGACCGTTTGCAATCAATGAAAACGAGTATTTTCGGTGGGACAAAAATACGATTAAAAACAGTAATATAATTTTTTATCATTCTATAATCCTTAACCCTTGCTCAAAACCATCAGGGCGACACCGAAAATTTTAGATCTTCTATTTTTTGCTTTGCTTAATGTTTTTTTGAATCATTTAATTTGTACATTATTTGTTATTTAGTTTTTTATATATTTTAGAAATAACTGTTCTTTTGAAAAACAATGCCCTAGCCCTGATGGGAACGGCATCTCCCGATTTATGAAAACAAGGCTTTTTTGCCGTAGTTTTTGTTAATCGGGAATACAGTGGACAGCAGGAACTGGCTCCAAATTATTTGTAGAATTCTCCAATGTGCCATAGAATTCCGGAGGGATCATGAATAAAGCATTCTTTGCCCCAATCCATTTCGCGTACTGGGACGAATTTTGCACTTTTGTATTTGGCGGTCAAGTTTAATTTAGTGAGTGCTTCCCAATACAGATTGACATCTTCGACTTCCAAAAAAAGCATAGTGTTGTCAATCCAGTCTTTGGAATTGTAATCTTGTAGATAAAACCCAATTCCTTCGGTTTCGAAATACGAGAAATTGGGAGCCAAAATGCTCTCTCTAAAACCTAGATCTTGATAAAAACTTCGGGAAATTTCAAAATTTGTGGATCCAATGAAAGGACGAATTGATTTGGCTTTGTGTTGCATAGTGTTTTATTTTTTAAATTGTTGTTCATTTTCTTTTACTCTAAAGACAACAATTTGTTCTATCAGCCAGTATGGAATTGGGTGGTCAACAGGGAACTGAACCGAACCTTTTCCTTGTTTGTAATTGGAAAGTTCATTGGCAAACTCAGTATGTCCGGTTGGTGTTGCATAAAATCCGATATGATTTTTGTAGCCTGCAAAATAGACCAATGGTTTTCCATTTGTCTTGTAGGTGGGCATTCCATACGAAATACTTTCAATTGCTTCTGGCGCCTTGTTCTTAATTGTCGCACGAACATTTTCCAAAAGAGATTGAATTTCTTTTGGGAAAGTGGAGATGTATTCGTCAACAGTTTTAAAATCAGTTTTCATAGGTTTCCTTTCAATTTGTATGATACTACTGTTTCTCTTTTTTAAAGTTGGATACGTTAGAAATTGAATGTTTTATGTTAAACGAAAATACAAATAAAAAAAGATATTTCAGTAAAGTAAAGAACTATTCTAAACTGCGGTTTTTGCGTATTTGTATAGATTTTATCTATTGAAAAAATAATTTAGATAAGAAATAATTTAATAAATTCGTATGTAAGTTTTTAAAAATCATCATATTATGGAAAATAACGAAAATCAGAGTGCATCGTTCGATGTCAATTCAAACGGGGAAGGCAAATGCCCGTTTTCAGGAGCTGGCTCAAAGCAAACTGCAGGCTCTGGCACAAGAAACAGTGACTGGTGGCCTAATCAATTAAAACTAGGTATTCTTCGTCAACACTCTTCATTATCTAATCCAATGGGAGAAGGGTTTGACTATGCCGAGGCTTTCAAGAGTCTTGATCTAGCTGCCGTTAAGAGAGATCTTTTCGATTTAATGACAGATTCGCAAGATTGGTGGCCAGCAGATTATGGGCACTATGGGCCATTCTTCATTCGGATGGCGTGGCACAGTGCAGGTACCTATCGTATTGCGGATGGACGCGGAGGAGCGGGCTTTGGTACGCAACGATTTGAACCATTAAATAGTTGGCCAGACAATGTGAATTTGGACAAGGCTCGTTTGTTGCTATGGCCTATTAAGCAAAAATATGGAAAGAAAATTTCTTGGGCTGACTTATTGATTCTTACCGGAAACTGCGCATTGGAATCTATGGGTTTTAAAACTTTTGGGTACGCTGGAGGACGCGCTGATGTTTGGGAACCTGCAGAAGATATTTATTGGGGATCCGAAGGGAAATGGTTGGACGATAACCGCTATTCGGGTGAACGCGAATTGGAAAATCCTTTGGCAGCCGTTCAGATGGGATTGATTTATGTGAATCCAGAAGGGCCTAACGGTAATCCTGACCCAGTTGCTTCGGCCATTGACATTCGGGAGACTTTCAAGCGTATGGCTATGAATGACGAAGAAACCGTTGCGCTTATCGCAGGTGGACACACTTTTGGTAAAACACACGGAGCTGCCGATCCAAATGTATATGTTGGGCCAGAACCTGCCGCTGCGGGAATTGAGGAACAAGGTCTTGGTTGGAAAAATACTTTTGGCACCGGAAATGGCGAGTATACTATTGGTAGTGGGCTAGAAGGTGCTTGGACTACTACGCCTAATAAGTGGAGTAATAATTACTTTGAAAATTTATTTAAATTTGAATGGGAATTATCGAAAAGTCCAGCGGGTGCACATCAGTGGAAACCCAAAGATGGAGCAGGAGCCGGTACCGTGCCAGATGCTCACAATCCGGCAAAGAGTCACGCACCGACCATGCTTACCGCTGATCTTGCCTTGAGAGCAGATCCTATTTATGAGAAAATTTCAAGACACTATCATGAAAATCCAGATGAATTTGCCGATGCGTTTGCTCGTGCATGGTTCAAATTGACTCATCGTGATATGGGACCTATCACACGTTATCTAGGTCCAGAGGTGCCAAACGAAGAGCTCATCTGGCAAGACCCTGTTCCTGTGGTAACCCATCAATTAATAGAGGATAATGATATTGCGGATTTGAAGTCTAAAATTCTGGCTTCAGGATTATCTGTGTCTCAATTGGTTTCAACAGCTTGGGCTTCGGCGTCGACTTTTCGTGGTTCTGATAAACGCGGTGGTGCAAATGGAGCCCGTATCCGTCTTGCTCCGCAAAAGGATTGGAAAGTGAATAATCCGACTCAACTTTCGAATGTGTTAGTAACTCTTGAAGCAATTCAGACAGCTTTCAATAGCGCCCAATCTGGCGGAAAGCAAGTATCGCTGGCTGATTTAATTGTTCTGGCTGGAGGTGTAGGAATAGAGAAAGCTGCTCAGCAAGCGGGACAAAATGTAACTGTTCCTTTTACACCAGGAAGAACTGATACTACACAGGAAAAAACAGATGTTGAATCTTTCGGTGTTCTTGAGCCTGAGGCTGATGGATTCAGAAATTATATGAAAACCCAATACACCGTTTCGGCAGAGGAAATGTTGGTTGACAAGGCACAGCTTTTGACACTTACAGCGCCCGAAATGACAGTGCTCGTTGGTGGTTTGCGTGTTCTGAATGCAAACTTCGATCATTCTAAACATGGAGTATTTACGAGTCGCCCTGAGATATTGACTAACGACTTTTTCGTAAATTTACTAGATTATGGCACAACGTGGAAAGCTTCTTCGGAATCTAAAGAAGTATTTGAAGGTCGTGATCGCAAGACAGGTGCTTTGAAGTGGACAGGAACGCGTGTTGACCTGATCTTCGGTTCCAACTCTGAACTTCGCGCTATTGCTGAGGTTTATGGATGTGCAGATTCGCAAGAGAAATTCATAAAAGACTTTGTAGCCACTTGGAACAAAGTGATGAATTTGGATCGTTTTGATTTGGTTTAATACGAATTTTTTAAGAGTAGAAAGGTGGTTTGGAAGCAGACCACCTTTTTTAATTATTCAAGTTGTACTTAGGTTATTGTTTTTGTGCAGCGCTATTAACCTCAATCCAATAACCATCTGGATCCTGAAAAAATACCTGCTTAATACCATCCGCTCTAATGTTTATTTTATGCGCTGCTCCAGGCCAATCAGAATACATGATGTTAAACTTATCGAGTGTGATTATAAAATCATCAAAATTTGGTGTAGTTAGAGCAAGGTGAATGGCTTTGTTGATAGTAAAGTTTTCCTTTATAGTGGATATAAGATGTAATTCTTTATTATCACCTAAAGAAAACCATCGAATTCCGTCCATTTTGGTCCGGTTCGTAATTTCCTTTAAGTTGAGTACGTTCATGTAAAAATCAGCAGAAATGTTAACTTCTTTTACTGATAAAGCTGCATGATTAAAAGTGAGGTCATATGAATTGCTTTTTTGAGCATGAAGAAGGTTCATAAGTAAAAGAAATAATGCTAAAAGTTTAATTTTTTTCATTACCAATTTAATTTAATTGATGCTTACTCTTTTCGGTTTTCAGCTTATCCGTATTAATTGGTTGTTTACAATTTTACGCTGGCTTGATCAGGTCGGGAAATATAATACAGCGCATTTTCAGTTTAACGAAAATAGCAATTAAAGTTGAAATCACACAAAAGGTACACTCTCCAGTAGTAAAATCTTTAGAGATGTGACTTTTTTGTATTTTATAACTAACTCGGGATTTTTTCAATTAAAATGGGAGCACCTGATTGATCCAAATAAGTGCAGGTCATTTCTATAATATTCACGCTCCATTTTGCAATACCACATTGCCCGGCATGATTGCAGAAAGTGAGGTAATCGGTTTGTCCGTCTTGGTGTATAACCAAAAATTCAATGAATCGTTCCTTGTTGGCAAATGGAGCAATAGTGATGTTGGCATAGGTGTCAGTTGCTACCGCGCGAAAATTATTGGCACCAAAATATTCTACATGACCGTCATTGACAAAGGTGTCATAACCTTGAACTCCTAATGCAATTAACTCCTGAATGTAGGCAGGGAAATCGGCTCCCGATTGTACTTTGGAATGGGCCTCTTTTATTTGAGCAATGGTAAACATAATGAGATTGAATTTGGATTAATTATAAGGCAATAAAATCGGCTGTTTTAGGAAAAGTACTCAATGCATCAACCACAATTTGTGGAGTAGGAGAGGCCAGTTTTCTAAGTTTGGTATCCATCCAAGCCCCATCAACAGTGATTACGGCGCACAAAACCTCTTCTCTGTAAAACTCATGAACAATAGACCAGCGAGAAGCATCGGCTTTCATTTTAGCCATTTTGGTTTGCATAATTATTTCGTCAGAGAGATTGATTTCTTTTCTAAAAACGCATTCCTCTCGAAATAATATCGGGCCAACATGTTCCTTTTGCATCACTTTTAATGTCAGTCCTAATTGTGCGAGAATCTCCACACGGTGCTGCGCTCCAAAATCATAATAAGCACTATGGCGTAAGTGAAAATTGGGGTCTAAATCAGACCAACGAAAGGATAGTTGTTTGCTAAATGTAGCCATAGAATTTTAATTTATATTCGGTTTTTACAAGCAAAGATAGAGAGGATTTTTACATTGACAAAGTGGTATTGCATTAGTAGTTGTATTTGGGCGTGTCCTCGTTGCACAACATTTGGGTTTGCAACAAGATTTCTGGAGCAACGAGGTCAGGCTGTACGCTATATTCCCGATTAACAAAAACTACGGCAGAAAAAGCCTTGTTTTTCTAAATCAGGAGATGCCGCTTCCATCCTTCACGCGTATGATGGCATTGAAAAATAGTTGTAGAATTCGAAGACCTAATTTGAATTACAGAATGTTGGGTTTGATAGAAATAAATTGTGAATATCTATTTTCTAAATTATGATTTTTATTTGCTGTAAAATCTATCTTTGGCTTCCTTAAAAAAAAGAAAGATGAGCACAATTTGGTACGAATGCAAAGTAAAATATAGAAAAACAGACGAAACTGGTGGACAAAAAGTTACGACAGAACCTTATTTGGTAGATGCCTTGTCCTACACGGAAGCAGAAAGCAGAATTAATGAAGAAATGTCTGCTTACATTAGTGAAGAGTTTAAAATCACAAATATAAAAGTGGCTAATTATGCCGAGATACATCCTTTTGAAAATGCTGATCGTTGGTTCAAATCAAAAGTTTCTTTAATGGCGTATGACGAGGAAAGCGGAAAAGAACGCCGATCGAATATGTATCTTTTGGTACAAGCCAATGATGTAAAAGAAGCTTATGATAATACACTCCATGTTATGAAAACTACCATGGGTGAGTACAGTATTCCAGCAATATCAGAATCTCCGATCATGGATGTTTTTCCTTATTTCAGTGGAGAAGAAGGAGAAACAGAGCAATTGGAACGATTCAACGCACTGAAAGCGTCAAAACCAGCAACAGCTGAGGTTGAGGATACGATGGAATTTGATCCGGAATATATAGAGGAGACTGTATAGTTATGTATTGTAACGTTAAGTGATAAAAACAAAAAAGAGGACTTTTTAGTCCTCTTTTTTGTTTAGTGACAACTTGTTTGGATTGAATGAAAAATAGCAGTTTTTAAAAACCTTTTAGGTTTAATCTGATGATGATTATTATTTTATTTCGATCCTTGATTCGAATTATGTATATCTATTTGTGAAATGGGGCACTCAAGAGATAACAAGCTGACGAAGTAAATTTCATTGAATATTTTTTATTACATTCAAAAAAACAAACTGTAATCCCAAATTTTCTGGAATTGCAGTTTATAATATTTTTGAAAATAAATGATCTTATGAAAGCGGAAGCTCTAGCCCTGATGGAAACGACATCCTTTTGTGCCGGGGTTCGGCACAAAAGATATAGTGTACAGCAGGAATTAGCTTCTAATAACACTACTCTATTGCATAATATTTTTTCCTGAACCAAAAGGCGACATTGACCAAGGCGATTAAAGCGGGAACTTCGACTAGTGGACCAATGACACCTGCAAAGGCTTGACCGCTATTGATGCCGAAAACGCCAATGGCTACGGCAATGGCTAACTCAAAATTGTTACCCGTTGCGGTGAAGGCAATGGCGGTGGACTTGGAATAATCGGCGCCAAAGTATTTTCCGATGAAGAAACTCATAACGAACATAATGACAAAATAGATCACTAACGGTATGGCGATGCGCACGACATCCATTGGAATTTGAACGATTAATTCTCCCTTAAGGCTGAACATTAATATGATGGTGAATAATAAGGAAATTAAGGTAATAGGGGAGATGAAAGGCACGTATTTGGTTTCAAACCACTTCGCTCCTTTGGTCGCAATTAAGGCATAGCGACTGATGATTCCTAATGCGAAAGGAATTCCGAGGTAGATGCCTACACTTTCGGCAATTTGCCCAATGCTGATGTTGACTTCAAAGCCGTGATACCCAAAATAAGGAGGAAGAATGGTGATGAAAACATAGGCATAAACGCTGAACATTAATACTTGAAAGATGCTGTTGAGGGCGATTAATCCTGCTGCATATTCCCGGTCTCCATCGGCTAGATCGTTCCAGACTACGACCATGGCGATGCAGCGCGCGAGTCCGATGAGGATAACGCCAATCATGTATTCGGGGTAGCCGTTTAGGAATAGTAAGGCGAGGGCAAACATTAAAATTGGGCCAACAATCCAGTTGAGAAACAAGGATGCGCCCAGTACTTTGGTGTTTTTGAATACTTCGCCCATTTGCTCGTATTTGACTTTGGCGAGGGGCGGGTACATCATCAGGATTAGTCCGATGGCTAGAGGGATGTTGGTTGTTCCGCTAGAAAACGAGTTGATGAATCCGCTACTTGAGGGGATAAAATAGCCAATGGAAACTCCAACAGCCATAGCCAGAAATATCCAAAGGGTTAGGTTACTGTCGAGGAATCCTAATTTTTTTCGCTCTAAAGCGGGAGCACAATTGTTTGCTGACATAATTTATTTTTTACCTTTCATTTTTTGAACCATTAAGGGATTAAGATTAGTTTAGTATTGTTTTGCAATACTCTAAAACTTATTTTGCTTAATTTCTTAATGGTTGAAATTTTGAATTTAATTTTTTATTTGGGAGAAAACATAAAACAGTTCGGTTGCAATTTGGATGCTGCGTTCCTGATATTTTTCGGCTTGTTGTGGGGTATTGTCAAAGGCTTTTGGATCTTCGTAGGTGATTGGAATTCGTTTTTCGGCTCCTGCTATGAACGGACAACCGTTATCGGCAGAGGAACAAGTCAAGATTGCCGCAAACTCACTTTTTGGGTTGAAAGCGTCGTCATAGGTTTTGGAAAAGCAAATCAGCGGGTGATCGTTTTCGCTGTATTTTACGCTATACACTGGATTGTTGCCTTCGGAAAGGGTTTTTATTTGGAAACCCGTTTGGTGCAATGTTTGGGCTACCATGGGGAATAAAGCGGTGGCCTCGGTTCCGCCCGAATAGCTAAATACGTTTTTGATGTTGTAATAGGCCGCTGCGGTTTGCGCCCATATTTGGGACAAATGGCTTCTGCGGGAATTGTGTGTGCAGATGAAATTGAGTAGGATGTCTTCGTTTGCCGTTACTTTGGATTGGATGAAATCAATAAGTGGTTGCAAAATGATTTTGCGTTCGGCTGAAATGCTTTCAAAATTAAACGTATCGATGGCGCTCTTGATGGGAGCGAATAGGGTGTTCTTGGTTTGGGTCATTTGGAATTAGTCTTTGATTGATTAAATGTAAGATGAATATTAGTCATCGATAATACGGATTGAACTGATTTTTCACGGATTAAAAAATTCATTCGAAAATCCGCGTCAACCTGTTTAATCCGTGTCATCTATGTGCCATTTTTTAACTTGCGCTTAGCAACATCCTCCACCAGGAGTGCAACAGCTGGTTTCGTTTCCTATTTCGGATAATTTTACTTTTTGTTTTTCTTGTGGAGGACAACATTGATCTAAAGCCAAACAGGCGGTTTGTTTGTTTAACAGTAAAAAGGTCTCTCCATTATAACCCAAATCATATTTCCCGATAGTGTTATCTTGGTATTCTACCTCAATTTCAAGGTCTTCAAGCTCCAGTACTTTTTCGGAAAGAGCGATAATATCCAAAAGTTTTTGTGCTTTCAAACGGTGGTCAAAATCATTGGCATCCCATAATTGAAAATTCACAACCGATTCCTTACGTAGGGTTCCGCCACAGTCAATGAAGTTTTTAGTAATCATTCCAACCTCGGTTACGTGGAAATGTTCGGGTACGAATGTGCCGTTTGGCAACTGAAAAGTCACTCCAGTTGCAGTGCTTAAGTGTTTTTTAATTTCTGATAGTTTCATGATACGAAAGTTTAAAAATTTAAAGAGTTTATAAGTTTAAGTTGGACTCAATTCTTGATGCTTTAACTAACAACAACTATTTTTTCTTTTGTCGAGATAGGTATTGACATGTCGAAAAAATCCTTTTATTTTATCGAAACCTACTTCATTTATGCAATAACAAATTGCATTTCCTTCGAAGTTTCCTTTTATCAAACCTGCGTTTTTCAATTCTTTCAGGTGTTGAGAGATTGTTGGTTGTGCAAGCGGTAATTCGTTTACAATGTCACCACAAATACAACTTTCTACTTTGATTAAGTATTGTATAATGGCAATGCGAGCTGGATGACCTAATGCTTTGGTTAGAATTGCTAATTCGTTTTGCTCGTCTGTAAAGTGTTCTGTTTTAGTGATTCCCATTGCGATATATTTATATTGCAATATTACGATACATATTTAATATAAAAAAGCAAAATCGAATAAATTTTGCTTTTAAATAAATTTTTGAAAGGGTTGCAAATGTGTTTAGGTAACCCAAAAATGAGATTAATGAATGTTTATTTTATTACAATTTTAAGTGTATCGGGCAAAAAAAAACTAACTGTGAACTAGTATTGTAGATTTATTCGCCTCCCATTTGGAGTATGTGTGCCATATTTTTGATTAGATTATCATGTTTTTTTACAAAAGGATTGTTCTCATCCCAAACATAACCTGCAAGAACTGCGCATATTTTTCTCTTTACATCTTGATTCTCTGGCTGGTGAAAAAACAAGGTTTGCAGGTTTCCTGTGTACCATTCTTTTACGTAAGTGGTAAAAACAGCAATTCCTCTTTTCATATAGCCAGTAAATTCGGTTTCCCAATCTACAGTAATTCCCTGTGATTCTTTGAGGTATAGTTTGGCTGCAAGCATACCGGATTCGGTAGCAAATGCGACACCTGATGAAAACACGGGATCCAAAAACTCGGAACTGTTTCCTGTAAGTGCAAAACCATCTCCATACATTTTTTTGACTGATCGGGAATAGTTTTCTAATTTGATAGGCTTGAATATAAAATCGACACCTGAAAACCGTTTGATATAAAATTCAGAAAGCTGTATGGCATTTTTCAACGCTTCGACATTGTCTTTGTTGGCAGAAAGCGAATTGATAAAATCCGTTGGTCCCACAACGCCAAGACTTGTGTTACCATTTGAAAAAGGGATAACCCACAACCAAACTTCGGTTTCCAAAATGTCAAACGAAATCATCGTCCCTTCTTCTCCTTCAGGACGGTTGATATCTACTACATGGGTAAAAATAGACGAATGAGGATCTAATTGTGAAGGCGTGTCCAAGTCCAAAAGTCGAGGTAAAACTCTCCCGTACCCACTGGAATCGATGATGAATTTAGCGTGAATTTCTTTTAAATGACCATCTTTATCTTTAACGACTGTTGTTGAGTTTTTTCCTTTAAAGCTTACCGAAACAACTTCTGATTCAAATTCTAAGTCAATGCCTTTTCGAATCACTTCCTGTGCCATGGTGTTATCAAAATCGGCTCTGGGCACCTGCCAAGTCCAGTCCCAGCCTTCAGAGAATTTATTGCTAAAATCAAAAATACATATTTCTTCTCCTCTGATAAATCTCGCACCCAGCTTTTTTTCGAAGTTCATGGCATCCAGACATTCGAATAATTCGGCTTCCGCAAAATGATCCATGACTCTTGGAATTAGGCTTTCGCCAACAACAATTCGCGGAAATTTTGTTTTTTCTACGACCTTAACTTTGATTCCTTTTTTATGAAGATAAGCTGCGGATACACATCCGGATGGTCCTGCTCCTATGATTAAAACATCTACGGATTCTTGTAACATTTATTTGTTGTAATTTAAGTTTTTGTAAAGAGATGTGCAATTTTTATAGTGTTGACTACAAATATGCTGTAAACGAATAATGCAAATTTAAAGATTTATTGAGTTATAAAATTCTTTTTTTGCATTTAATCAAGGTATGGCTTATGCCAATAATTTCATGCATTTCATCTACTAAAAATCCAGCTTTTTCGATAACTTTTAAAATGTCTTTTGAATGATACATTTGGCTATTTCCATTGGCAACAGCTGTAAAATATAGGGAAGTGGCATGTAAACTGTAAGTTGATGCTTGGAATCTTTGTAAGTCCCAAAACGTTTCTAGTATATAGAAACTGGCATTTTCTGACATGGCTTCGTAAGCTCTTCTGAAAAGACCATAAATTTCGTCTAATGAAAAACAATCAATGAATTGACTCATCCAGATGATGTCAAAGCCTTTTGGGAATGGAATGGAATTGTCCAATAAATTGATAGCTATTGTGGAAATTCGATCTTCAAAACCTGCCTCGGTTATTTTTTTTCGAGCTACATTAGTTTGTCCAGGCAGATCCAAAATGGTAATTTTTACGGTTGAATCGTATTGGGCACATTGTAATGCAAATTTTCCAGTATTGCCTCCAACGTCCAAAAAAGATTTTGGATTATTGTCAAACAAAATGGGCATGATTTCCGGAAAAGTATAATCGGAATAAAAGTGGTCAAAGTCAAACCAACTTTTTTTGATTTTTTCGGGTAATTCAGATAAACCAACATAAACCGTATCCCAATTCCCCAATTCTTTTAATCCTTCTGGTTTGCCATTAATTATAGATTTTTCCAAATGATTAATAGCGAGATAATTGACATCTTGGGTAAAATCCATATTAATATTGGTTATTTCATCTCTCAAAACAAAATAACCCGTTTTTGTGAGAATAAATTCATTGTTTTTTAGATAAACCATTTCTAAACTTAGACCGGCTTCGAGTAAAACTTTTACACCATAGACGGATAAATTCAATTCGGTTGCAATAGTTTCTATGCTTGCTTTGTCTTTGTTAAATAAGTATTGCAAAATACCCAGATTTCGGAGAGATTTTGCAGCTTGGAACATAATTGGGGCAAATGCAATTTTTTGAGCATCTAAATTAGCTTGAAGAACATTTTTTTTGTCGGAACCAAAATCTTTCATTTTTATTTTGATGTTTTAAGAGGTGTTGTAAGTGGTTGTTTTTGTTGTTGTTATGTTTGTGTTTGGTTCTTGGAAAACAAAAAAATATTGGTTTACTAATTTTAGCGATATTGTGCTACATTTGTTTATTCAAATTAACCACATTAAATTCTAAATAAAAATTAAATTTTGATATATTTAGTTGTAAAAAATAATACTAATTGAATGAATACTATAAAGGAATATTTAAGTCTAAAAGAGTTTGAATCAGTAATCTTTAATAATGATAAAATAGATATTAGCCAAGCTGTTTTAGATCGAGTTAATGAAAGTTTTGATTTCCTAAAAGGATTCTCAGTTAATAAAATTATTTACGGCGTAAATACGGGTTTTGGACCAATGGCTCAATACCGTATAAAAGATGAAGATCGCATACAATTGCAATATAATTTAATACGAAGTCATGCTTCGGGAACAGGAAAGCCCTTGAATGCAACTTGTGTCAAAGCAGCAATATTGGCAAGGCTAAACACACTTTCTTTAGGTAATTCGGGTGTTCATCCTTCGCTAATTCAATTGATGAAAGAATTAATCAATAGAGATATTACTCCGTTAATTTTTGAACACGGTGGAGTAGGAGCCAGCGGAGATTTAGTGCAATTGGCTCATTTGGCTTTGGTTCTTATTGGAGAAGGCGAAGTTTTTTATAAAGGGGAAAGAAGACCTACTCAAGAGGTTTTTGCTATTGAAAAGCTAGAACCGATTCAGGTAGAAATCAGAGAAGGGTTGGCTCTAATGAACGGAACGTCTGTAATGACTGGAATTGGGGTTGTCAATGTTTTTCATGCGAATAAATTATTGGACTGGTCAATTAAATTTTCATGTGCCATTAATGAAATTGTGCAGGCATATGACGACCATTTTTCGGAAGAATTAAACAATACAAAACGTCATAAAGGGCAACGTGAAGTTGCTTCAAGAATGAGAACCAACCTTGACGACAGTACTTTAATCAGAAAAAGAGAAGACCATTTGTATTCTGGAGAAAATACCGAAGATATTTTTAAGGAAAAAGTTCAAGAGTATTATTCGTTGCGTTGCGTTCCTCAAATTTTGGGGCCGGTGCTAGAAACCATAAATAATGTGGCTTCTATTTTGGAAGAAGAATTCAATTCGGCAAATGATAATCCGATTATAGATGTAAAAAATCAACACGTGTATCATGGTGGTAACTTTCACGGAGATTATATTTCCTTGGAAATGGATAAATTGAAAATCGTAATAACCAAATTAACGATGCTTGCCGAACGTCAGTTGAATTATTTATTGAATTCAAAAATTAACGAAATTCTGCCTCCATTTGTAAATTTAGGAACGTTAGGATTTAATTTTGGAATGCAAGGCGTACAGTTTACGGCGACTTCAACAACTGCCGAAAATCAGATGTTGTCGAATCCAATGTATATTCACAGTATCCCAAACAATAATGACAATCAGGATATTGTAAGTATGGGAACGAATGCTGCCGTAATTACATCAAAAGTTATTGAAAATTCATTTGAAGTCTTGGCTATCGAATTGATAACTATTGTTCAGGCAATTGATTGTCTGGAACAAAAAGACCAAATTTCATCTGTGACCAGAAAAATATATGATGATATTCGTGTCATTATTCCAAGGTTTGAAAAAGATCAGGTTATGTATCCTTTCGTACAAAAAGTGAAAGAGTATTTGATTTATAGCTAATCTTTTGACAATAATCTAAAATCTGCACACGAGCCCAAAGGGCGAACTGGCGAAGCAATCTAAAATAAAAATATGAAATGTGCATTGGTAACAGGGGGATCTCGAGGAATTGGTAGTGCTATTTGTGAAAAATTAGCGCAAGACAGCAGCTACCATATTTTGATTAATTATCATTCCAACAAGGAAGCTGCCGAAAATACATTAGAAAAAGTAATTGCAAACGGAGGCACAGGTGAAATTATTCAGTTTGATGTGGCCAATTTTAATGAGGTGCAATCAGTATTGACGCTATGGCAAGAGGCAAATCCTGAAGCATTGGTTGAGGCGATTGTGAACAACGCAGGAATTACCAAAGATGGTTTGTTTATGTGGATGAGTCCAGAAGATTGGTCCAGTGTTGTGAATACCAGTTTGAATGGATTTTTTAATGTGACCAACTTTTTTATGCAAAAAATGTTGCGCAATAAATACGGACGAATTGTAAATATGGTATCCCTATCGGGAGTAAAAGGAACTGCAGGGCAAACTAATTATTCTGCTGCAAAAGGAGCTATAATAGGGGCAACCAAAGCTTTGGCACAAGAAGTGGCCAAAAGAAATATCACTGTAAACGCAGTAGCTCCAGGTTTTATAAGAACAGATATGACCAGTCAGCTTGATGAAAAAGTACTGATAAAAATGGTTCCCGTAAATCGTTTTGGTGAAGCCGAAGAAGTGGCGGATCTGGTTAGCTTTTTAGTATCCAAAAAATCGAGCTATATTACCGGCGAGATTATCAATATTAATGGTGGGATTTATTCATAAAACAGTATAAAAGAAAATGAATAAGAGAGTTGTCATCACAGGAATGGGGATTTATTCTTGTATAGGAACATCGTTGGACGAAGTAAAGGATTCTTTATATCAAGGAAAATCAGGTATTGCATTTGATCAAGAGCGCAAAGAATTCGGTTTTCGATCCGCTTTAACTGGAATGGTTCCAAAACCAGATTTAAAAAATTTACTTACGAGAAGACAAAGAATAAGTCTAGGCGAAGAAACAGAATATGCTTATATGGCAACGGTTGAAGCATTAAAAAATGCCAATATGGACGATGCTTTTTTTGATGAAAACGAAGTTGGAATTATGTATGGCAATGATAGTGTATCAAAAGCTGTTATTGAAGCAACAGACATTATTAGAGAAAAAAAAGACACTGCTTTGATTGGTTCTGGAGCTATTTTCAAATCCATGAATTCTACAGTTACGATGAATCTTTCGACTATTTTTAAGTTGAGAGGAATTAATTTGACGGTTAGTGCAGCTTGTGCCAGCGGATCACATTCTATTGGATTGGCCTATTTTTTGATAAAAAGCGGGTTTCAGGATATCATCATTTGCGGAGGCGCACAAGAAATTAACAAATATGCTATGAGTAGTTTTGATGGTTTGGGTGTTTTTTCTCCCAGGGAAGAAGAACCGACCAAAGCTTCAAGACCTTTTGATATTAATCGTGATGGTTTAATTCCTAGTGGAGGTGGTGCTACTTTAATATTGGAATCGTACGAATCAGCGATAAATAGAGGAGCTACTATTTTGGCAGAAGTGGTGGGTTATGGATTTTCGTCCAATGGTGGTCATATCTCCACGCCAAATGTCGAAGGGCCATCTATAGCGATGCAAAGAGCTTTGGATGAAGCCGGAATAAAAGCCAGTGAGGTCGATTATATTAATGCTCACGCTACATCAACACCAGTCGGTGATGACAATGAAGCGAAAGCCATATTTGAAGTTTTTGGAGAAAGTAACCCTTATGTGAGTTCTACAAAGTCAATGACAGGACACGAATGTTGGATGGCAGGAGCCAGTGAGGTTATTTATTCTATTTTGATGATGCAAAATGATTTCATCGCCCCAAATATTAATTTGGAAACTCCAGATGAAGATGCTGCAAAATTAAATTTAGTTAAAACCACTTTAAATAAAAAAATTGACATATTTTTGTCGAATTCCTTCGGTTTTGGAGGGACGAATTCGGCATTAGTAGTTAAAAAGTATAAAGAAAGTAATGAACAAAGAAGTAATCATAGAGAAGATTAATGCGTTTTTAATTGATGAATTTGAGGTCGATAGTGATGATATTCAGTCAGATGCAAATTTAAAAGATACCTTAGGATTGGATAGTTTAGATTATGTTGATTTAGTGGTTTCTATCGAGTCAAACTTTGGTGTAAAATTAGTTGAAGCAGATTTTGTAGGAATAGATTCATTTCAAAGTTTCTATAATCTAATCGAAAATAAATTAAAAGCAAAAGCTAATTAATGAGTCAATGGGATGGAAAATCTAAAGGCACTGTTTTAGGATACAAAATCTTTGTTTTTTTTATAAAAAATGTAGGTGTTAAATCAGCCTATCTGATTCTTTATTTTGTAGCAAGCTATTATTTTATTTTCCTAAAAAAAAGCAATACCTCAATCTTTTATTATTTTAGAAAAAGATTGGGGTATTCTTATTTTAAATCTAAGAGAATGGTTTTTAATAGTTATTACACTTTTGGCCAGACTATTATAGATAAAATTGCGATTGGTGCCGGATTGAAAAATAAGTTTACTTATGAACATGATGGGAGAGAGATTCTTATCAAACTTTTAGAAGAAAAAAAAGGGGGAGTGCTTATTAGTGCCCATATTGGAAATTTTGAAATCGCCGAACATTTTTTTAGCGAGATTGATGTCAATTTTCAAATAAGCTTGGTCACTACCGATTTAGAGCATTCTACCATAAAAAAATATCTGGAAAGTATTACCCATAAACCTACTGTGAATTTTATACTGATTGGCGATGATTTGTCTCATATTTTTGAGATTAATTCGGCTTTAGCTAGGAACGAGTTGGTTTGTTTTACAGGAGATAGGTATTTTGAAGGGGTAAAATCTTTAAGTGAAAACTTATTAGGCGAGGAAGCACTTTTCCCCGCTGGTCCTTTCCTAATTGCCTCTCGATTAAAAGTTCCTGTTGTTTTTGTATATGTAATGAAAGAACCCAATTTGCATTACCATCTTTATACCAGAGAAGCGAAAGTGATACATCGTGACGAAAAAGGATTACTTAAAGAATACGCCGAAAGTGTAGAAACTATGGTAAAAAGATATCCTTTGCAGTGGTTTAATTATTTTGATTTTTGGAATCAAATCAATGATTAATAACAATTATTTAATTTTTTATTTCATTTTGGGCAATAGTAGTTTTGTTTTAAATGTAAATTGCTTTTGATCAATAGTTTAATGATAAAAAAACAAATTGATATAGGAAATAGACTCCAATTATAATTTGTGTGAATTTTGATGTTTTTCCATAACTATTTGATATTAAAGTGTGTAATTTTCGTTTCTAGCCTTTAATCTGAATAATATGTCCTTTTTTGGCTTTAGAGAAACAGACGACTATTAGCATAAAATATAAATTTAAGTTAAATTCGCTTTTATAAAAAATTAACCCCAATGAAGAACGTCCTTGTAATCTATTATTCTCAATCGGGACAACTGGAATCTATTGCCAGAAATATTGCAAAACCACTTTTGAATTCAACGGATATAAATGTGTCATTTTATGAAATTCAGTTAGATAAACCGTTTCCATTCCCTTGGACCAATGAAGCATTTTTTGGAGCTTTTCCTGAATCATTTTTGCAAATCCCAAGTGCATTGAAACCAGTCCCAGAAAAAATAATGAACACAAAATTTGATTTAATTCTTTTAAATTATCAAGTTTGGTATTTAACACCTTCAATTCCTGTGAATTCTTTTTTGAAAAGTCCAGAGGCTAAAGTTTTATTGAATAATACTCCTGTTGTGACGATCAATGGTTCCAGAAATATGTGGGTTATGGCGCAAGAAAAGGTCAAAGTATTGTTGAAACAAAATAATGCAGTACTAAAAGGGAATATTGCTTTGGTGGATAGAGTAGGCAACTTGATAAGTGTTATTACAATTGTAGAATGGATGTTTTCGGGTGTAAAAAAAAGATATCTGGGAATCTTTCCTTTACCAGGAGTTTCGAATAAAGATATTGCTGAATCTACAAAATTTGGAGAAACAATTCTTTCCAATTTGGAACAAAATAATTTAGATAATTTACAATCAAAATTAATAGAAATTAATGCTGTAAAAGTTAGTTCTTACTTGGTTACCGTTGATAGAACAGCCAATAAAATTTTTGCAAAATGGTCTAATTTAATCATCAATAAAGGAGAGTCCAGAAAATCTTGGGTGAAAGTTTTTAAAGTGTATTTGCTATTGGCTATCTGGTTAATCTCACCAATAGTTTATATATTGCACGTTCTTACTTATCCCTTCAAGATGCAAAAAATAAGGAAAGAATTAGACTATTATAAAGGAATAAATTAGATTATATGTTTGATGTATATATTACAAAAGCGGCCAAATGTTTGCCAAATGGCGCTATTTCCAATGATGAAATGGAAGATTATTTGGGTTTAATAAATGAAACCGCTTCCAAAGCCAGAAGGCTAATATTAAGGAATAATAAGATTGTTAGTCGTTATTACGCTCTAGATAAAAACGGAAAAAGTACTCATAATAATGCCGAATTGACCAATACTGCCATTCTAGGATTATTTGATGATCGTTTTACGGCTCATGACATGGAATTATTGTCTTGTGGGACAACTACTCCAGATGTTCTTGTGCCTTCGCATGCATCGATGGTACATGGGTTATTGAAAAACAAAACACTAGAATTAAACTCTTCATCAGGAGTTTGTTGCGCTGGTATGAATGCTTTAAAATATGGCTATTTATCTATAAAATCCGGTAATACGCAAAATGCAGTTTGTACGGGCTCCGAGAAATTGTCAACCTGGATGCGTGCGGAGAAATATGAAAATGAGGTGGTTAATTTGAAGAATCTGGAAGAGCAGCCGATTTTGGCTTTCAAAAAAGATTTTTTGAGATGGATGTTGTCTGATGGGGCTGGGGCTTTTTTATTGGAAAATAAGCCAACTGGTGCCATTTCTTTAAAAATCGAATGGATGGAAGCTTTTTCGTATGCATTCGAACTGGAAACCTGCATGTATGCAGGTGGTGATAAACTGGAAAGCGGAGAAATAAAACCTTGGAATGATTACAACCCAGACCAATGGCTGAATGAATCTTTGTTTGCTTTCAAACAAGATGTTAAATTATTGGACGAATTTATTTTGGTTAAAGGGGCTGAAAGTATGGGCGAAGCGTTGTCCAAAAACAATGTTTCGGCAGATGAAATAGATTTCTTCCTGCCTCATGTTTCTTCGCATTATTTTGTGGATGGATTGAGCAAAGCGTTGGCCGAAAGAGGTATGGTAGTCCCAATGGATAAATGGTTTATGAATTTGGCTTACGTAGGCAATGTAGGTGCAGCTTCCATTTATCTGGCTTTAGAAGAATTAATGAATTCCGGCAAATTAAAAAAAGGGAATAAAATTCTTTTATCTGTTCCGGAAAGCGGACGTTTTTCTTATGCTTATGCTTATTTAACGGTTTGTTAATGGCAACGGCTGAAAATAATTTTTTAGGAGATAAAGCTTTTGTCGAAACTTTAATTCCCCAACGATTCCCATTTGTAATGGTGGATAAATTGTATTCGTATTCAGAAACGGAATTGGTTTCAGGATTTACGATACAAAACCATACCATTTTCTTTGAGAATGATAGTCTTGCTGAACCAGGATTGATAGAACACATGGCGCAGTCGGTGGCACTGCATACGGGATATCAATTTTATTTAAGGAACGAACAAGCACCAACTGGTTATATTGGTTCTATAAAAAATATTGAAATACTAAAACTGCCTAAACTTCATGAAGAGATTAGAACTAAAGTTTCTATTTTGCAGGAGTTTGCTGGTATTACTTTGGTTGATGTTGTGACCACATTAAACGATGTTGAAATAGCTAAAGGTCAATTGAAGACTGTTTTGGCTAAATAACTGATAACACCAACACCGTGAGTAAAAAAGAAACTTCAAATCCAGTTGATATAATTAAGTATTTGCCTCATCGGGCTCCAATGCTAATGGTGGATATGATTTTGGAAATGGATGACGAAAAAGTCGAAACTATTTTCGAAATTAAAGAGAACAACATATTTATTGAGAATGGTTTTTTTACGGAATCAGGTTTAGTTGAAAATATGGCGCAGACGTGTTCTTCAGTAGTTGCCAAGGATTATTTTGTAGATGAAAATAAAAATGATAAGATCGATGTTAATGTAGTTGGCTTCATTAGTGGGATCAAAACATTAAATATTCATTTTTTACCAGAAGTAAATAATGTTATTTATACAAAAGCACTATTGGTTTCAAAATTTATTACCGAATCATATAGTTTATGTACAATGAAATGTCAAACTTTCAGAGCTGATGAATTACTTTTGGAAGGTGAAATTACATTGTTTATTCAAGAAAATAAATCATAGAAATATAATATGAAAAAAGACGAAGTTCCTCAAGACAAAGGCAATCTTTCCAATAAAAACATGAAAGAGTTGGTTTACGCCACGGATGAAAAAGGCAATTATACCACTGCACTGAGTACTGGTTGGGAACCCAAAACGATTGCGTTATCAAATTCTATTGATGAAATAAGTGAGCGAATTGCTATTGCAAAAGCGAAGGTTGAGAAGAATGAAGTGAGTCCGATTGCTTATTTTATGGAAGTAAGTAGAATGGATCTAAGCGTGCTTTCCAGTTATGTGGGAATGTGGCAATGGCGTGTAAAAAGACACTTCAAACCCAAAGTTTTTTCAGGATTAAGTGATTCTATTTTGAAAAAATATGCTGAATCATTCAATATAACTATCGAAGAATTGAAAAATTTTAAAACAAATTAATGGAAACAAATTTCACACATCATCAATCGGCTCATTGTGAGAATGGAGTTGCTTCCAATTTGTTAAAACACAATGGACTGAATATTAGCGAACCGATGGTTTTTGGAATCGGTTCTGGACTTTTCTTTGTTTATTTGCCTTTTTTAAAAGTGAATTATGCGCCAGCAATCAGTTACAGACCCATGCCTGGTTCCATTTTTAATAAGTTGGCCAAACGTTTGGGGTTAAAAATCAAGAGACAGAAATTTTCTAGTGAAGCCAGTGCCATCAAAGCATTAGATGAAAATCTAAAAAACAATATTCCTTCCGGATTGCAGGTGGGAGTGTACAACTTAACGTATTTTCCAGATGAATATCGTTTTCATTTTAACGCCCACAATTTAGTGGTTTATGGAAAAACGGAAACGGATTATTTAATCAGTGACCCCGTTATGGAAAACGTAACGACGCTTACACATGCCGAATTGAATAAAGTGCGTTTTGCCAAAGGAGCTTTTGCGCCAAGAGGTCAGATGTATTATCCAATTCAAGTTCCTGCCAATGTAGATTTGAAAGGCGCAATTATAAAAGGGATAAAAAACACCTGTCGCGATATGTTGGCACCAATGCCAATAATAGGTGTTCGTGGAATTCGATATGTAGCCAAACTGATTAAGAAATGGCCCGTAAAAGAAGGAACCAAGAAAGCCAATCATTATTTGGCTCAAATAGTTAGAATGCAAGAGGAAATAGGAACTGGTGGCGGTGGTTTCCGATTTATATATGCAGCTTTTTTGCAAGAAGCGGCTGTTATATTAGAAAACGACGAATTACAAAAGTTATCACTGGAAATGACGACTATTGGCGATTTATGGAGAGATTTTGCAGTAGAAGCTTCTCGTGTTTATAAAAACAGAAGTACTAAAGTGGATGTTTACAATACCCTTTCGAATGAACTTTTGGTTATAGCCGATAAAGAAGAAGTGTTTTTTAAGAAGTTAAAAAATGCTATAAACTAAAAATAATTTGCCATTTTGAAATCCATAATCCAAATATCAAATCTGTCTAAAATATACAAAGATGCCGAAATGTATTCTTTGAATGATTTTTCTTTGGATATAAAGGAAGGACAAATTTTCGGTTTGCTAGGACCAAACGGTGCTGGGAAAACCACTTTGATTTCAATTCTTTGCGGATTGGTTAAACCTACTTCGGGTTCATTTTCTATTGATAATTTGATTTATGCTAAAAATGCCAATGAAATCAAAAAAATAATTGGTGTAGTGCCTCAGGAATATGCTTTGTATCCGACTTTAACTGCTAGAGAAAATTTACTGTATTTTGGAAGTATGTATGGCTTAAAGGGAACCGATCTTAAAGAAAAAGTTATTGATAGCCTTGATTTTTTGGGATTGTTGAAATTTGCAGACAAGCGTATTGAGACTTTTTCGGGAGGTATGAAACGACGTGTGAATTTGATTGCCGGAATTCTGCATAATCCAAAAATTCTTTTCCTTGATGAGCCCACTGTAGGTGTTGATGTGCATTCAAAAAATGTTATTATCGAGTACTTAAAGGAACTCAACAAAACAGGAACTACCATTATTTATACTTCGCATCATTTATCGGAGGCACAGGATTTTTGTACCGACATAGCTATTGTAGATAGAGGTATTATTTATGCCGAAGGAACACCAAAGGATTTAATAGCTGCTACGGCAAATGCCAGAAATCTGGAAGATGTTTTTATTTCATTAACCGGAAAAGAATTGAGAGATGCTATATAAACTTTGGATGTCTGTTTATAAAGAATTCTTGTTGTTGAAACGAGATATGGGAGGCGTAGTTACGCTATTTTTAATGCCATTGGTGTTAATTATAACGGTTACGCTCATTCAAGACAGCAGCTATAAAAAAGAGAATGATGTCAAAATTCCAATTCTTTTGGTCGATTATGACAAAGGAAATGTCTCCAAAACGATTTTTGATAATTTGCAAAAAAGCAACGTTTTTAGCGTAGTAACCAGCTTAGATGCTACACCAATTACGGAGGCTGTCGCCAAGGAAGCTGTTTTTAAAGGAAAATACCAGTTGGCAATTATTATTCCATCTCATTTAAGTACCGATTTGCAAGCCAAGATTGATCAGAATGTCCAAAAGATTGTCAGTAGTTTGGGCTTTGCTGATTCTTTGGCAACAAAATCAAATACTAAATTGGTTGATCAAAAAGAAGTTAAACTCTATTTTGACCCTGCTGTGCAATTGAGTTTTAAAAGCGGCGTGATGAATGGGATTGACAAAATGATTTCTCAAATTGAAACCAAATCAATCTATACTACTTTTCAAGAGCAATTAGGGGAGGAGGATGCTAAATTTGAGCAGAAAAGTTTTATTACGTTCAAAGAAATTGTTCCTAAAATCAACAATAAAGAGATTAGACCAAACTCGGTACAGCATAATGTACCTGCTTGGACACTTTTTGCAATATTTTTCATTGTAATTCCTTTGTCAATCAATATGGTGAAGGAAAAAACACAAGGTACTTTTATTCGATTGCGTACAAATCCTGTTTCCAATAAAATTGTTTTGGCTGGCAAAACAGTTATGTATTTAATCATTTGCTTGATTCAGTTTTACATGATGGTTGCTGTTGCCATATTTTTGTTTCCACATTTAGGATTACCAGCGCTTAATGTAGAAGGACATCTTATTTTGATGAGTATTGTTGCTTTGTTTTCAGGTTTAGCGGCGATAGGATTCGGTATATTGTTGGGAACCATTGCCAAAACACAAGAGCAATCAGCTCCTTTTGGTGCTACAGCAGTGATTATTTTGGCGGCAATAGGCGGAGTGTGGGTTCCTGTATTTGCGATGCCAAAAATAATGCAAATCATTGCACAATCCTCACCAATGAACTGGGGACTAGAAGCATTTTATGATGTGCTTTTGCGCAACGCAACATTTTGGGATTTGGTTCCAGAGTTATTTTTATTATTTTTATTTTTCGTAGTTACCACAACGTTAGCATTGCTGTATGATAAGAAGAAAAGAGCTGTATAAAGAGGCAACCGACTTGACTGTTTCAGAAGAGATTCGAGTACGATTCAATGAAACTGACCCGCTTGGAATAGTGTGGCACGGCTATTATATTACCTATTTTGAAGATGGAAGAGAAGCTTTCGGTCGTCATCATGGAATTTCTTATTTGGATATTGCTGATAGTGGTTATACTACACCCATTGTAAAATCGTCTTGTGAACATAAATTATCGCTGCGTTACGGCGATGTAGCTCGCATAGAGACAACTATCGTTGATACGCCAGCTGCCAAAATGATTTTTAGATACAGAATATTTGATACCAAAAATGAAATTGCCTGTACTGGGGAAACCGTTCAAGTTTTTTTGGATAACCAAGGTGAATTAATGTTGACAAATCCTCCATTTTTTGAAGAATGGAAGCGAAAAGTAGGTTTGATAAAAGAATGATAAAAGAAGTATATATAACCGAAACGAATTGTATTACGCCCATTGGGTTTGATGTGGCTGCCAATATAAAAAATATTGATGATGAAGTTTCTGGTATTCAATTGCACGATAAACCAATGTTGTTTAATGTGCCTTTTTATGCTTCTATAATTAATGATGTAGATTTGAATTTGGCTTTCGCCAAAGTGACTTCGGCCACGAACTATTCCAGATTAGAGAAAATGATGATTTTGGCTTTGGAACCCATCATCAAAAAGTCTAAAGTTATTTTAAATGAACGAACCGCTTTTATACTTTCAACTACAAAAGGAAATGTTAAGGCTTTAGAAAATCAAAAGATAGAGTCTGCTTATTTGCATCAATTGGCTAGAATGGTTGCTAATTTCTTCGGATTCAATACGGAACCGATTGTAGTTTCTAATGCTTGTGTTTCGGGAATATTGGCAGTTTCAGTGGCCAAAAGATTGATTCAGGCAGATGTCTATGATAATGTATTCATAGTGGCAGGTGATGAAATTTCAAAATTTATAGTATCAGGATTTAATTCTTTTCAGGCGATGAGCGATTTGCCTTGCAAACCATATTCAATAAACCGAACAGGAGTGACATTGGGAGAAGCGGCAGCTGCAGTTTTGGTTTCTTCTAATAAAGAAAATGCCAAAATAAAGGTGATTGGAGATGGCTCCATCAACGACGCAAATCATATTTCGGGACCTTCGAGAACTGGAGAAGGACTTTTTAGAAGCATTCAAAGTGCTTTGACGGAAGCCAAAATAAATAGTAATCAAATTGATTTTATTTCGGCTCACGGCACAGCAACTCCTTTTAATGACGAAATGGAAGCCATAGCTTTGAACAGATTAGGTCTTGAAAATGTCCCTGTTAATAGTATGAAAGGGTTTTATGGGCACACATTGGGAGCTTCGGGATTATTAGAAACCGTTATCGGAATTGAATCGGTGCAGGAAAGTAAATTGTTTATTTCCTTGGGTTTTGACACTATTGGAGTGAGTCAGCCAATTCATATTATAGAAAAAAATGAGGATAAAAAGATTCGTTATTTTCTAAAAACAGCTTCTGGTTTTGGTGGTTGTAATACGGCAGTTTTATTCGAAAAAGTAAACTAATGACAGTAAATAAAACCTATATAAAATCTTTTTGTACGATTCAGAATAATCAAATTTCGCTGAATGGAGAAATTGTTTTCGATACTGAACCGACTGTGTTTTCTGATTTTTCGAAGAAAGCGTATCAGCATTTGGAAATGAATTATCCTAAGTTTTTTAAAATGGATAATTTGAGCAAATTGGCTTTTCTTGGAGCAGAATTGCTTTTGAAAAATGAAGATGATTCTGAAATAGAAAACAATACAGCATTAGTCTTTGCCAATAAATCATCAAGTTTGGATACCGATGTGAAATATCAAGATTCAATTTCTGATCCAGAAAATTATTATCCAAGTCCTGCCGTTTTTGTTTATACGTTGCCTAATATTTGTTTGGGCGAAATTAGTATCAAACATCGATTGAAAAGCGAAAATTCTTTCTTTATATTTGCGGATTACAACCCTGAATTTATGGAGAAATACAGCAACATACTTTTGGAAGCCCAAAAAGCAGATAAAGTACTGTGTGGTTGGGTCGAATATTACAAGGAAGATTACAAAGCCTTTTTGTATTTAATAGATACTCAAGGCAAATTAGAACAAAATCAAGAATTATTAAAAAAATTATACAAACAATAATTATGGAAGCATTAAAGCAAGAATTAAAAAGTAAAATCATTGAAGTTTTAAACTTGGAAGATATTGCAATAGCAGATATAAATGATGATGATGCTTTATTTGGCGACGGATTGGGACTTGATTCAATTGATGCGTTGGAACTTATAGTAATGCTAGATAAAGATTATGGCATCAAATTGGTTGACCCAAAAGAAGGAAAAACTATTTTTAAGTCTATAGAGACTATGGCTGCTTATATTTCTGAAAACAGAGTTAAGTAATAATTTTAGAATTTTGAGTGTGGATTTTAGATTAATTGGAATCTAAAATTAATCTAAAATCTGCAATCTAAAATCTGCAATCTAAAATCTAAAATGTATAAAGGAGTTGCCATAACAGGAATGGGTATTATTTCTTCAATCGGGAATTCGGTTGAGGAAAATTACAATGCATTGCTAAATAGTCAAATTGGAATTACTACTATCGAAAATATTGCGACAGTGCATGCTGATGTGATAAAGGTTGGGGAAATTAAAAAAACCAATCAGGAGTTAATTGAAGAATTGCAATTAGGAGAAGATAATAATTTTTCCAGAACGGCTATGTTGGGTACTATTGCGGCTAAACAAGCGGTGAAAAATGCTGGCATAACTTTGATTAATGAATACAGAACTGGATTGATTTCTGCTACGAGTGTGGGTGGAATGGATATGACGGAACGCTACTATCACGAATATTTTGATAATCCCGAAGTTGTAAAATACATTAGTAGTCATAATGCAGGTGATAATACCGATAAAATTGCCAGTGAATTGGGATTGAAAGGGATGGTTACTACCATTAGTACAGCCTGTTCTTCTGCTGCCAATGCAATTATGTTGGGTGCTCGTTTGATAAAATCGGGGAAACTGGATCGCGTAATTGTTGGTGGAACCGATGCCTTGTCTAAGTTCACCATTAATGGTTTCAAAACGCTTATGATTTTATCCGAGGACTACAATAAACCGTTTGATAATGAACGAACAGGTTTGAATCTCGGTGAAGCTGCCGCCTATTTGGTACTAGAATCCGATGAATTGGTCAAAAAAGAAAATAAAAAAGTATTGGCAAGAGTTTCCGGTTATGGAAATGCCAACGATGCTTTTCATCAAACTGCTTCTTCCGAAAATGGAGATGGTGCTTTTCTGGCAATGGAAAAAGCTTTTAAAATAGCCCAGTTGCAACCGGAACAAATCGATTATATCAATGTTCACGGTACAGCAACACCTAATAATGATTTATCGGAAGGTAGGGCGATTGTTCGATTGTTTGGCGAAAATAAAGTACCTGATTTTAGTTCAACCAAACCTTTTACAGGTCATACTTTGGCTGCTGCCGCTGCTATTGAAGCGGTGTATAGCGTGTTGGCCATTCAGAATAATGTAGTTTTCCCGAACCTGAATTTTAAAACGCCAATGGAAGAATTTAGTTTGGTGCCACAAACGACTTTAAAACATGCAACTATAGAACACGTACTTTCTAATTCTTTTGGATTTGGAGGGAATTGTTCGACTCTTATATTTTCAAAAAGCGAATGAAAAAGACATATATCAATGGATTAGGTTGTATTTCTGCTCAAAAAACGTTCGATACTATTTTTTTGGAAGAAGCAGAATTGAATGAGGATGATATTATTTTGCCTTTAAAAGCCCCTGTCTACAAAGACTTTATTCCGCCCGTTGCTATCAGAAGAATGGCAAAAGGAGTCAAAAATGGAATTGTTGCTTCTACTCTTGCTTTGAGAGTAGCTCATTTAGAAACGGTTGACGCTATTATTACCGGAACGGGAATGGGGTGCATCGAAGACTCTGAGAAGTTCCTAAAAGCTATTTTGGATAATGATGAACAGTTCCTCACACCCACTTCGTTCATTCAATCGACACACAATACGGTTGGTGGTCAAATTGCTTTGGGATTGCAATGTAAAGCCTATAACTTGACGTATGTTAACGGTTCTGTTTCTTTTGAATCGGCTCTTTTTGATGCCAAAATGAAGATTGAGGAAGGAGAAGCTTCTTCTATATTAGTTGGAGGAATTGATGAAACAAGTGATTACACCATGTCATTATTTAAATTGGCGGGATTTATAAAGGAAGAAAATCAAGGGCCTTATTCCGTTTTAGAGGCAACAACCAATGGCGTTGTTTTTGGTGAAGGAGCTACTTTTTTTGCTTTAGAAAATGAAGCAAAAGAAAATACAATTGCCGAAATTTTGGATTTAGAAATTCTTAATAAATTGGATGTATCGGAAGTTGAAGATAAAATTATTTCTTTTTTAGCATTAAATAATTTTGAACTGAAGGATGTTGATGCTGTAGTTCTAGGCTATAATGGCGACGTGGATTCTGATTCGTACTATAAAAATTTGTCCAATACCACTTTTGTAAATACGCCACAAGTCTATTACAAACATTTGAGCGGTGAGTACGATACGGCTTCCGCATTTGGATTATGGGTAGGTTCTAAAATTATTCAAACTCAGAATATTCCTGACATTGTAAAGCTAAATGCTTTGGATAAACCAGCGTATAAAACAATTCTTTTGTACAATCAGCGTAATGGAAATGATCATAGTTTCACCTTAATTTCAAGCTGTTGAAACATAAAATAGTAACAGTTTTTTTTGTTTTGGTTCTAATGCTGCTCGCTTTCTTACCCTTTTTTGAAAAGACAGAAATCAAGTATTTTGCAATGGTTATTTGTCTTTGGTTTTTGATTGTGTTTTGGGGTTCTACATTTATTGCCTCCAATTATCATGTCAAAACATATTGCAGTAATCCATTAGAAACTGAAAAAAAAATAGCCCTTACTTTTGATGATGGACCAAATGAAATGACGCTGTTGGTTTTGAATATTTTAAAAAAATACAATGCCAAAGCTACTTTTTTCTGCATCGGAAAAAACATTGAAACGCATCCAGATATTTTGAGGCAAACAATAGAAGAGGGGCATACCATTGGAAATCATTCCTATAGCCATTCTCCTTTTTTTGATTTTTACGGAAAAGATCAAGTCATTGCCGAAATCGAAAAAACAGATGCTTTGATTGAATCTGTTACAGGTAAGAAAACAACAGTATTCCGACCGCCTTACGGAGTTACCAATCCATCTATTAGAAGAGCATTAGAAGTTACTCATCACAAAACGATTGGTTGGAATATTCGTTCTTTGGATGGAGTTGTCAAAAGCGAAAAGTTTCTTTTGGATCGAATTAAAAAAAGAATTAAACCCGGAGGAGTTGTACTTTTGCATGATACATCGATTCAAACGGTAAACGTAGTAGAACAATTGTTATCGTTTTTGCAACAGAATAATTATGCCGTTGTTTCATTAGAAGAACTGCTGAATATAAAAGCTTATGAGAATTAAATACATCTTATTACTGATTTTTTTGAATGTTTCGCTTTTTAAATCTTTGGCTCAAGACCAAAAGATGAGTGAAAACGAAATTGCAGTATTCAAACAATCGGTTGCGGTGGTTTCCAAAAAAATCAAGACTTTGAGCACTGATTTTGTGCAATACAAACATCTTGATTTCCTATCCAAAGACATTGAAACTTCTGGTAAAATGGTTTTCAAAGAACCTAATTTATTGCTTTGGCAGTACAAAAAGCCATACAGCTATTCGATTGTTTTTAAAAACGGAAAAATTTTGATAAATGACGAAGGAAAGAAAAGCGCAGTAGATATAGGAAACAGCAAATTATTTGGAAAAATCAACAAACTGATTGTGGGAAGTGTAAGTGGTGATTTATTTGATGACAAAGAGTTTTCTATATCATACTTTAAAAATAAAGATCAAAATGTAACCAAGTTTATTCCCAAAGATGCCACTCTAAAAAAATACATCAAGCAGATAGAATTGACTTTTGATAAAGCAGATGCTACAGTTGTACAAGTGAAATTGCTTGAATCATCTGCAGATTATACCCGAATTGTATTAAAGAACAAAGTAATCAATACAAAAGTCGATGAAGCTTCTTTTACGAATTAGTAGTATTCTGGTTCTTGTTTTGTCGTCCTGTTCAACCAATAATGTGGTGAAAGACTACAATAAGATGCCTTTAGATAAAACGTCTATGGAAGTGCCTTATTTTTCTAACCCAGCAACAGATTATGTTTACAAAGCCAATATTACGGTATATGGTAATGAGTTAACGGGAATTTTTATTGCAAAAAAAATAAATGAAACCACACATAGAGTCGTGTTTACAACTGAATTTGGAAACAAGCTTATGGATTTTGAAATTTCTGAGAATGATTTTAAAGTCAATTTTATTCTGGAGGAATTGGACAGGAAAATGTTGATAAACACCTTAGTCACGGATTTTAGATTGCTTTTACGAAGTCATTATACTATTAGTGAACAGTTTGAAAACGCCGAAAACAAGGTTTATTCGGCATTAGATAAAAACAAAATGAATTACCTGTTCTTTTCAAAACCAACGAATCAATTAAGTAAAATTGTATATGCTTCGAAAAGAAAAGAAATAATAAACCTTTTTTATAGTTCGGAAAACAATATTTTTGCTGAAAGAATTATCATTCAGCATCAAAATATTAAATTAAAAATAGAACTGAATTATTTTAACCAATAAGCCAATTAACCATTATGAAGTTTAGAAATAAAATAACCAAAAGAATACTGATTTTATTTTTTGTGTTTTTCGGAATGCTGCAAGCACAAGCTCAGGTAAGTTTTAGACCAGGTTTAAGGGGAGGTGCCAATTTTAGTCATTTCACGAAAGGGAATAACTATTATGCGGATCCCTATGACCCTGCTTATCCTAGCGTTTCGACTGTTGATTATTCAACTAAAACGGACTTTTATATTGGTTTTTACGGTACTTTGAAACTGTCCAAATATTATTCTTTGCAACCTGAGATTGATTATTCATCACAAGGTTCAATTTACAGATCATCAACCAATAATAGTATTACCTTAGATGTTGATTATTTATCTTTTGAAGTTCTGAATAAATTTACCTTTAACGATAGATTCAATATGCATTTTGGTCCAACACTTGATTTTGTAACAAGTACAAACTTCAATACGGATGCGAATGTCGATATGGCTTTTGTTTTGGGAATGGGGATCAATTTAACCCGCAATTTTGGAATTGAAGGAAGAGTTAAAAAAGGAATAATTCCTGTTGTTGATTTTAATGAGAACCATACTAATGTTGTTTTTTCTTTAGGAGGAACTTATACTTTTGATGTAAAATAAAACTATGTTATTGAAAGATTTTTATACTATAATTTCATTAGAAAACGTTGCCGATTCCAAATATAAGGTGGTGATTTTAATCAATGAAAAACACGATGTTTTCAACGGACATTTCCCTGGAAATCCAATAATGCCCGGCGTTTGTATGATGCAAATAATAAAAGATTTGACGGAACAAATTACCGCCAGTTCTTTGTTTATGCAATCTTTATCCAACGTTAAGTTCATGGCATTGATAAATCCATTTCGAACACCGGAATTACTTTTGGAATTGGATATAACAACTACTGAAGACAACTTGGTTAAGGTTAAAAATGTGAGTTATTTTGATGAAACCATTGCTTTAAAATTAAGCAGTGTTTACCGAAAAGTTTAATTTATGAACGCAATTAATTTGACCTAAATGAAAACTACCATTTTAGTTCTATTTTTATTCCTTTTCAGTAATCCTTCTATTACTGAAATCAGAAAATTATACGGTAACGCTCTCAGTTCTGAGAGCAATGCTAAAGAGTTTGCGTCAAAACTGAATGAGGTCAGTAAAGAGGATAATAAAACGTTAGTGGCTTATAAAGGAGCTTCTTTGGCAATCCTTTCAAAATTGGAAAAGAAGGTTTCGGATAAATCCAAGAAATTCAAAGAAGGTTCCAGCTTAATTGAATATGCTGTCGCAAACGAACCCAACTCGATAGAAATACGAATGATTCGTTTGAGTGTTCAGGAAAATGTGCCAAAGATTGTAAATTATAGAGGAAATAAAAAGGAAGACAAAAAGTATCTGTTAGACCATTTTAAGGAACAAACGGGTATTTTGAAAGCTTATATTGGCGACTTTATTTTGCAGTCAAAAAGTTTTTCTGCGACCGAAAAACAATTGGTCAAATAGTTAAAGAATAGAATAAATGAGTACTAGTTTTCCAGAAACAGAACGTATGGAGCAATTGAAAGTTTGTGTTATTATACCTACCTATAATAATCACAAGACTTTGAAGCGTGTTTTAGATTCGGTTTTGCAATATACTTCGAATGTTATTGTGGTCAATGACGGTTCTACTGATAGTACCGCTCAGATTCTGGAGGCATATTCGCATGTGGAACAAATTCACCATTCCAAGAATATCGGAAAAGGGATGGCAATACGTAGTGGTTTCAAAAAGGCAGTAGGATTAAAGTACGACTATGCTATTACTATCGATTCTGATGGACAGCATTTTGCCTCGGATATTCCCAGTTTTATTGCCACTTTGGAAACAGATGCAGATGCGCTCTTGATAGGAAGCCGAAATATGACTCAGGAAAATGTTCCTAAAAAAAGCAGTTTTGGAAATAAATTCTCTAATTTTTGGTTTTGGTTTGAAACCGGGAATAAGTTAGAAGATACCCAATCTGGTTTTCGATTGTACCCTTTGCAAAAAATCCCTTCTCGTTATTTTACCAATAAATTTGAGTTTGAAATAGAAGTTATTGTACGTTCGGCTTGGAAAAATATTCCGGTCAAGAACATTCCGGTTCAGGTTTTGTACGATCCTGAGGAGCGGGTTTCGCATTTTAGACCTTTTAAAGATTTTACGAGAATCAGTATCCTCAACACCGTTTTGGTAACGATTACTTTGGTTTATATAAAGCCTAGAGATTTTTTGCTGAAACTAAAAAAAAAAGGACTTAAGAAATTTTTCCTTGAAAATGTATTAGAAAGTAATGATTCGAATGCCCGAAAAGCGTTTTCAATTTCATTAGGCGTTTTCGTTGGGATTTCTCCATTTTGGGGATTTCAAACGATTATTGTCTTGTTTTTAGCCGTTTTACTGAAGCTGAACAAAGCCATTGCTTTTGCCTTTTCTAATGTGAGTTTTCCGCCTTTCATTCCGTTTATTATTTATGGTTCGTTAAAAATAGGCAGCTATTTCATTACTAGCGATAATCCATTGCTTTTGAGTATGGATATGACTTTGACCGATATTCAAAAAAACATTACCCAATACCTGGTTGGAAGTTTTATTTTAGCGACTTTTATGGCTATTCTATTCGGTCTTACAAGTTATTTGCTACTCACTTTGATGGATAATTTAAAAAACAAAAAGTAACAGCATGCGCAAGTTTTTATTCGATTTATATTCATTAATGACAAAGAGAAAATTCCTTTCAGCAGGTATAGCAATTGCTATGGTTTTGTTTTTGGGATTCTTTGCTTCCCGAATCTCTTTTCAGGAAAATATAAATCAATTGATACCTTCCAACGATCAATCCGGAGTGACTTCAAAAGTACTGGATCAGGTTAATTTTGCTGATAAAATAACCATTATTATTTCCAGTAAAAATAATGGTTCACCAGAGAATCTAACAGAGTATGCCAATGCTTTTATCGACAGTTTAGATGCTAATTGTAAACCGTTTGTGGCCAAAGTGCAAGGTAAGATTGAAGAAGAAAATATTCAGGAAACTTTTGATTTTGTGTATGCCAATTTACCGCTATTTCTGGATGAAAAGGATTACGCATTAATTCAAAACAAATTACAAAAAGACAGTATTGCCAATAATGTTGCCGCCGATTATAAATCTATACTTTCGCCTGCGGGATTGGTTTCAAAAGATTTTATCCTCCGTGATCCGCTAGGGATTTCATTTATTGCTTTGAAGAAAATGCAACAACTGAGTGTGGGTGATGATTTTGCAATTGAAAACGGATTCATATTGACCAAAGACAATCAGCATTTATTGCTTTTTGTAACGCCTAAATTGGCTACAAATGAAACGGATAAGAATACTATTTTTATCACGAATATTGAGAAGATCAGAATAAATCTGAATCAACAATTCAAAGGCAAAGTAGAAATGACTTATTTTGGTGCAACTCCAGTAGCAGTTGCCAATGCCACTCAAATCAAAGCCGATGTACAAAATACTTCTATTTTTGCTGGAGTTACATTGATTTTGCTTCTGGCTTTTTTCTATAGAAGCCTGTCCACTCCAATCATTATTTTCATTCCGTCCTTGCTAGGTGCTCTTTTCGCTTTGACTGTTTTGTATTTTTGTAAAGGCACTATATCTGCTATTTCTTTGGGAATTAGCTCTATTTTGTTGGGTGAAACCACCGATTATTCTATTTATGTTTTAACACATTTGAGGAATAATAAGGATGTAAAATTATTATATAAAGACATTACAAAACCTTTACTGCTTTGCGGAATCACAACATCAATTACTTTTTTGTGCTTGTTTTTAATCAAATCAGAAGCTTTGCAGGATTTGGGGATTTTTGCGAGTTTAAGTGTGGTTTCAACTTCTGTTTTTTCATTGGTCTTAATTCCGGTTTTGTATAAAAAAAACACAAAATTATTTGTTCCAAAGGCTAATTTTATTGATAAACTGGGAGGATATTCCTATCATAAAAATAAATTTTTGATTGGTTCGATGCTCTTGTTGTTGATTGTTTGTCTTTTTGCATTTTCTAAGGTGACTTTCAATAATGATCTTTCGGCTTTAAATTTCATGACACCCAAATTAAAAATGGCCGAGAAACAATTGGATCACATTGCCAATAGTGACTCTTCAAAATCTATTTATTTGGCTACTTACGGAAAAAGTTATAATGAAGTAGTTGCTAATAATAATATTCTTTTTGGAGTATTAGAAAAAGATAAAAAAGCAAATGGAATTTTAAATTTTAGTTCGATAGGCGGAATTGTTTTTTCTGCTGAAGTACAAAAGAAAAAAATTGCGGAATGGAATACTTTTTGGAGCTCCGAAAAGAAATCCAATCTGACACAATCGTTAATAAGTGAAGGCAATCGATATGGTTTTAAAGCCACTACATTTACTAGTTTTTATGAATTATTGAATAAAAAATTTAACCCAATAACCATTAACGAATATCTTAAAGTAAAGTCTTTTTTTCTGGATGAATTTATAGCCCAAAAGAATGGGTTTTATACCATTTCTACCTTGGTGAAAGTCCCTGTGCAAAAAAGAGATGTCTTTGTAAACCAAATAAAAAAACAACCTAATTTGGTCGTTATTGACAGGCAACAAACCAATGAAACTTTTCTCGGAACACTAAAAACAAATTTTGAGGATCTTGTCAATTATTCGTTTATAGCGGTATTTTTTGTGCTGTTATTGGCTTTTAGAAAAGTAGAATTAGCCATTATCAGTATTATTCCAATCTTGATAAGTTGGATTTTTACCTCAGGGCTTATGGGAATGTTTGGATTGCAATTTAATGTGGTTAACATCATTGTTTGCACGTTGATTTTTGGAATAGGAGTGGATTACAGTATCTTTATGACTTCGGCTTTGCAAAAGGAATATACTTTCGGCAAAATCGAATTACCAAGTTATAGAACTTCCATTTTACTGTCAGTGGCAACTACAATCTTAGGAATCGGTGTGCTCATTTTTGCGAAACATCCAGCCTTAAAGTCCATATCCTTGATTGCCATTATTGGAATATTCTCGGCGCTGATGATAACCTTTATTTTGCAGCCATTAGTATTTCATTTTTTTGTTACCAATAGAGTGAAAAAAGGAAAAGCACCTTATGAAATCAGACGATTGTTGCATTCCCTTTTATCGTTTACATATTTTGGATTGGGTGGTTTTTTATTGTCAATACTCAGTTGGATTTTGATGACAGTTCTACCTTTTTCGAAAAGGTCAAAACTTATGGCTTTTCATTTTATTTTATCAAAGTTTATGCATTCAGTTTTGATGACGTATCCCTCATTAAAGCGAAAAATTATAAATATGTCCAATGAAAAGTTTGATAAACCAGCTGTAATTATTGCCAATCATAGTTCGTTCTTGGACATTCTGGCTATTGGAATGTTGAGCCCGAAAATCATTTTTTTGGTTAGCGATTGGGTTTACAATTCACCTGTTTTTGGAAAAGGAGTTCGTTTGGCAGGTTTTTATCCGGTTTCCAGCGGCATGGATAATGGAGTTGACCATTTAAGAACTAAAGTGAAGGAAGGATTTTCTATTATGGTTTTCCCGGAAGGCACACGATCTGAGGATAACTCGATAAAACGTTTCCATAAAGGAGCCTTTTATTTGGCAGAGCAATTGCAATTAGATATTGTTCCTGTAGTTATTCACGGATATTCTGAGGTTTTGCCAAAAGGAGATTTTGTTATCAATGGAGGAAATACTACGGTGACTATTTTGGATCGAATTTCGTATGATGACATAGCTTTTGGAACTGATTTAGCAGAGCGAACCAAAAAAATAAGTACTTTTTTTAAACTACAATTTAAAAAAATGCGTTTGAATTTAGAGGGAGTAGATTATTTTAGAAAAAAACTAATAAATAGTTATGCTTTCAAAGAATCTCAGGTTGTACAAGAAATTAAATTAGATACAGAACAGCATTTAGAAATTTATGACAATTTGAACAAATGGATTGATTCTAAAGCCAAAATAGTACATTTAGCAAATGATTATGGACAATTAGATGTTTTGATAGCATTGCAGGAACCTCAAAGAAAAATTGATTCAGTAATTGTTTCAGATGAAAATAGAGCAGTTGCCCAAACCAATTACATTGTGGGAAAAAGAAAAATGCATTATTGGAATTCAATTGAATCAATTGCTCATAAGAAATATGATGTTGTTTTAATTTCAGATGACAGTACATTAACCAATTTGGAAACAGTTTGTAATTTGGCAACCACTGTTATTTTAGTAAAGGCAGAAAAAGTAAAAAATACTGTATTGAGTTTTGGTTTTGAAATTCAATTTGAGACTGAAAAGTTAGTAGTAGTAAAGAAGAAGTTCCTATGAAAATGAAAAAACACTATGATGTTGTTGTAATAGGAAGCGGATTGGGCGGACTCGTTTCGGCTATCATCTTGGCAAAAGAAGGTTATAGTGTTTGTGTGTTGGAGAAAAACAATCAGTACGGCGGAAATCTGCAAACCTTTGTGCGTGACAAAACTATTTTTGATACTGGAATTCATTACATCGGAGGGTTGAGCGAAGGCCAGAATCTGTATCGGTATTTCAAATACATCGGGATCATGGATGATTTGAACCTGAAAAAACTAGACGAGAATGGACACGATATGATTTCTTTTGGTGATCTGGATCGGGAATTTCCCCATGCGCAAGGATATGAAAATTTTATCAATCAATTGGTGAATTTTTTCCCGGAGGAAAGAGAGGCCATTCGCAAATACTGTGAAGTCATAGTGAGCACTTGTGATTCATTTCCGCTTTATAATTTAAGATCGGAAGGTGAATATGATAATGATATTTTGGCCATAAATGCCAAAGAGTTCATTGATGGATTGACCGAAAATAAAATGTTGCGGGCCGTTTTTTCGGGAAGTAACTTCTTGTATGCCGGAAGCGGAGACAAATCTCCTTTTTATGTTCATGCATTAACGGTAAATTCGTACATGCAAAGCGCTTGGCGTTGTATTAGTGGAGGAAGTCAGATAACAAAGCAGCTAATAAAACAACTCAAAAAACACGGTGGTGTTGTTTTTAAATACAAAGATGTACAGCAATTAGTTGTAGAGAACAATGCAGTTACTGCAGCTAAAATGAGAGATGGCGCTAGTGTTTCCGCTCAGTATTTTATATCCAATGTGGATCCTAAAACTACCTTAAAAATGGCAGGGGAAGAGTACTTTAGAAAAGCTTTTGTCAATAGGATTTCCAGTTTGGAAGGAGGGGTTTCTGCTTTTAGTTTGTATATCGTTTTTAAGCCGAAGACTTTTAAATATTTAAACCGTAATCATTACCATTTTTCAGATAGTAAATACGTATGGACAGCACAAGACTATACCGAGGAAACTTGGCCAAAAGCATTCATGGCTTCTATGAACGCTTCTAAAAAGGATGATGGTTGGGCTGAGGGAATGACTTTTATTACCTACATGAAGTTCTCTGAACTTGATTCATGGAAAGAAACGTACAATACAATTGCAGATGAAAAGGACAGAGGTGAAAGTTATGAAGCTTTTAAAACTCGCAAAACTGCTCGTTTTCTGGAGGCAATAGAACTCAAGTTTCCTGGAATTAAAGGGTGTATCAGATCGGTGCATACTTCTACACCTTTATCGTATAGAGATTATATTGGAGGTCACAACGGAAATATGTATGGTTATGAAAAAGATTCCAATAATCCAATGAAAACATTTATTCCGTCCAAAACAAAATTGGAAAATCTTTATCTAACGGGCCAAAGTATTAATATGCATGGCGTTTTAGGCGTAACCATTGGTGCGGTTGTTACTTGTTCTGAGATTTTAGGGAGGGCGTATTTGGTAAATAAAATTAATCAAAACAAGGATTGATGAACGATTAGAGCGCATGAAATCGTCAGACAACCGTGATAGCAATTGAAAATCATCGAATACCAAAACAAAATAGTAAACGATGCGATAAACACAAATGATGATCGTCTATATCATGATCCTTTAAAAAACAAATATTATCAACATATGAAAAAACATATTTGCTATATTGTTTTCCTCGTTTTTGCAGTTGCCTCTTGTGGCATCTCAAAATCGATACACCACCAACCCAAAATAGCAAGTTTTAATAACACGATTCCTGTTGTTGCCAAACAATCCAATACTGCTTTTTACACAGGCAATAATTTTTTGCTAAAAAATAAACATAATTTATGGGAACTCTATGTTGAAGGCGATCCACTGGAACGCGGTTTGGCTATTGGGAGTTTGACCGATTCTTTATTAAAAAAACAAGAGTATCTGTTTTTTGACAGAGTAAATGATTTGATTCCATCTAATTTTAAAAAAAGTGTAATGATTCGCTTTTTAAATTGGTACAATCGAAAGTTATATCTGAATGTGGATAATGAATTTCAAACCGAAATTTACGGTCTTTCACAATATGCACCAAAGGACTTAGCTTCTATAGCTCCCAATTTTTTAAGAGATATGTATTTACACGGCGCTCATGATATTGGGCATGCCGTTCAGGATTTGGCTATGGTCGGTTGTACTTCTTTTGCAGTTTGGGGAGATAAAACTGAAGAGGGGAATTTAATTTTGGGAAGGAATTTCGATTTTTATGTTGGTGATGCTTTCGCAAAAGATAAAATAGTTGCATTTATCAATCCAAGAGGGGGGTATCCGTTTATGATGTTAACCTGGCCAGGAATGATTGGCGTTTGTTCCGGAATGAATGCAGAAGGATTGACAGTAACAATCAATGCCAGCAAGTCTAAAATTCCATTAATTGCCAAGACACCTATTTCTATTTTGACACGGGAAATACTGCAATACGCCAGAACGCTTGACGAAGCGATTGCCATTGCCAAAAAGAAAAAAGTATTTGTATCCGAGTCAATTATGGTGGGAAGTGCCAAGGACAATAAAGCTATTCTCATAGAAATTGCACCCGATACTTTAGGAGTTTTTGATGTTTCAAATGGCAATCAGTTGGTTTGTTCCAATCATTTTCAAAGTGATATCTTTAAAAAAAACGAACGAAATAAAGACCAAATAAAAAATAGTCATTCCCAATATCGTTTTGATCGAATGACTCAGTTATTGGATGTAAATCCAAAAATAACTCCACAAATAGCTGTAGATATACTTAGAAATAAAGAGGGGATAAATAATTTGCCTTTGGGATATGGGAACGATAAAGCGTTAAACCATTTACTGGCTCATCACGGAATCGTATTTCAACCCTCAAAACGTTTAGTTTGGGTATCGGCAAGTCCTTATCAACTGGGTGAATTTGTCTGTTATGATTTGTCTGTTATTTTTGGAAAAAGAAAAATGAATGACATCATTGTATCCTTAGAAGATGAAAAAAAGAACATTGCCAAAGATCCTTTTTTGGAAACGGTTACCTATCAAAACTACGAAAAGTTTCGAATAGAGGACAAAAAAGTGGATCTGTTTTTGAAAAGGAAGGAGGATTTACCTCCAGATTTCATCGGATATTATCAATCTTTAAATCCGGATTATTGGGTTGTTTATTATAAAGCAGGGTTGTACTTTTATCAAAATAAAAAATACGTTTTGGCTCAAGAGCAATTTGAAAAAGCATTGACAAAAGAGATTAGTACCCTTCCTGAAAGAGAAGAGATTAGCAACTATTTAAAGAAAACAAAAAGAAAGCGATAATGATTCCAAAGATAGAAATAGCTACTGTAGCCGAAATAAAAACATTTCAGGAACAAAAAATGGTTGAACTTTTAAACTATGTGAATACCAATTCGCCTTTTTATAGTGCACTTTTTGTTAAAAATAATATTGATAGTACTAGTATAAAAACAATTGAGGATTTATCTCGATTGCCTGTTACTAACAAAGAAGATTTGCAAAAACACAATGATGATTTTCTATGTGTTCCAGTCCAAAAAATCATTGATTACGCCACAACATCAGGAACTTTGGGAGATCCTGTAACTTTTGGGTTAACCGACAATGATTTGGACAGATTGGCTTATAATGAAGCCATTTCGTTTGATTGTGCGGGTATAAAAGAAGGAGATATTGTGCAGTTAATGACTACCATTGACCGCCGTTTTATGGCAGGATTGGCTTATTTCCTTGGACTTCGAAAAATGAAAGTGGGAGTGATTCGTGTTGGTGCCGGCATACCAGAATTGCAATGGGATTCTATTTTAAAATACAAACCAACTTATTTAATTACCGTTCCTTCTTTTTTGTTAAAAATGATTGAATATGCAGAAAAACACAATATTGATTTCAATAATTCGAGTGTGAAAGGCGCAATTTGTATTGGAGAATCACTCCGAAATCAGGATTTCAGCATGAATGTGTTGTCCAAAAAAATAACAGATAAATGGAATATCAAGTTGTTTTCTACCTATGCGTCCACTGAAATGAGTACTGCATTTACTGAATGTGAACATGGTGTAGGAGGGCACCACCATCCCGAATTGATTATCGTTGAAGTATTGGATGAAAACAATAATCCTGTGAAGAATGGAGAATCTGGGGAATTAACTTTTACTACTTTGGGAATTGAAGCGATGCCGTTGGTTCGTTTCAAAACCGGTGATATTGTACAATTGCATACTGATCCTTGTTTATGTGGACGAAATACAGTGCGGGTAGGCCCCGTTATTGGACGAAAACAGCAAATGATTAAATACAAAGGTACGACTTTGTATCCGCCCGCTATGAATGATGTTTTAAATGATTTTGACAGCATAGAAAGCTACATCATCGAAATTACCACCAATGATTTAGGAACAGATGAGATTCTCATAAAAATTGCGGTTCAAAATCCAACACCGATTTTCTTGCAGGAATTAAAAGATCATTTCAGAGCTAAATTGCGTGTAACACCAAAAATCGAATTTACTACGAATGAAGCCCTAAAGCCTCTAATTTTTAATCCAATGAGCCGAAAACCCATTCATTTTTTTGATAATAGAAAGAGCATTGTTTAAGGTTTGCTGAACATTATTTTTCTAATAATGCCTGAATTTCATCCATATCTTTATTTGTAATACCTGCTTCTCTGAAATTTTTAAAATCATCTAAAAAAGCATCTTTAAAGGTTTTAATTTTATCGTCATAATTTAAATTTTTAAAAGGTTTATCTTTTAGACTTAAATACAGTTCTTTTGCTTCTTCATATCGATTATTGAACAAATAGGCATGTGGTAAGTTACCCTTTGCAGCGTCGTTATTAATACCATATCTTTTACTATATTTTATACTTTCATTAAAAAAATAAATCGTTTTTTCATATTGTTTGCATAATAAACTATAATAGCCCAAAGAGTTGTAATGTTCTGAAGTTTCTTTTTCTACTACATATTTATTAACCGGTTTCATTTTTAAATATTCCAAATCTAAAGCTACTAGATTTGAATAATATTCTAATAAAGTTTTATTATCATAAGTTCCATTACCAAAAGTTTCGTAAAAAGTGTTGTTATTAAAGAACTCATAATAATCTTTTATATTTGAATTGTTGGATAAGAAAAATTCTTTAAAATGACTGATTCCAGTTTTTTTAAAATAAATATTGGTTATTGCATATCTGATTTTTGGTGAATCTTCAATTTTTAGAATTCTTAAAAACACATTTTTAGCTTCCAATGGCTTTTTTTCGTCCAATAGTTGCTTTGCATAGACATAAAATGCGGGAATGGATTCTTTTCCATTTGTTTTTAGTTCAATTGTTAATTCATTTACAGAATCTTTATTATTGTTTAATTCTATTGATTTTTTATTTAATTCGCTTTTATTCTGATATAACATGAATGATAGAAGAATAATAAAAAATATACCAATTATATTAGCAATTTTCTTTGAATGTTTGACTTTTTCATTAAGTTCTTTTAACTGGTCACTTCTTTTTTTCTCCTCTTTTAATTGTATTTCAAGGTTTTCTGTTCTTTCTTTTTCTTCTTTTTCCTTTTGCAGTAATTCAACCCTTTTTTGATCTTCTAATACCGGTTTTATAAATCGATCATGACAAAGCTGATAAAACTTATCATTTCCCGAAGGCACTTCTCTAAGGAGCCCGGATTTTAGTAATTCAGACACAATTTTTTGATCTATTTCTTCGGTTTTGTTTTCAATAATCCAGCCAGAGTTTACGAGATCTCTTCGGTCATTTACAACCAGTACACTGATGATATTGTTTTTTTTATGCTCAAATTCAGCGTCACTAAGTTGCAGTTTGGCTTTTGCAGTCTCCCAGCAATTATTGTAAAATTCATTAATAATATCTCCTAATTGCGGAATGTCATCTTTGGTTACAACTAATGTTTCAGAATCAGTATTGGGATTTAATTTTGCTTTTTCAATAATATTTTTCTCTATTCTGGTAGCTATTATTTGAATCTGTATTGGGTCAACCAATCCTGTTTGTTTATCCGCAATTTCAGTAATTAAATTTTGTACTAACTCATTCGATTCAAATTTAAAAATGGGTGAAATGAAATCTCCTGGCACTGTAGCTGGTTTTGTCAAAGCATGACATGCATTCTGAAACGATAATGATTTTAATAAAAAATCATTTTTAAGAATATTGGGAAAATAATCTGATAATAAACTCATTGTCCCAAGTTTGTCTTCTCGTACTACAAAAATTATTTTTGCGTCAAGTGGCTTTTCGTAAAATTTAAAATTAGTATTGAATTCTTCTCTCTTTTCTTCTTCAAGATTTTCAATTAGAGCATTTTCAGAAGCTATTTTTTTTATCTCTTCATAAATAGGTTTAGGGATTTCAGAATTTAATAGTTCGGCTAATTCTTTTTTAAAAGAAGTAATTGTTTCTGTTGGGTAGCCTTGTAATTCTTCAAATTGGTCGAATATTAATAGCAATTTTAATTTTTTAGTGGCTAATTTTTTTGCAATACACCACAATGAATTTGTGTTTGTTTTTTCTAAATAAGGAAGCTCAATTTTATTTAATTCTGGAAACGAATTTTCAATTTTTGAAATAGTGTCGTTAATTAGTATTTTAGTATCAAGGGGCTGTTTTTTAGTGTCATTAGCTTTGTTAATGGAATCAAACCGAATTGTAATAGGATAAAATAGGAATTGGTTGTGTTCCAGTTTAATCGATTCATTTTGTTTTTCTTCTAATAGAGGTAAAAAGCCAGCTTGTATTAAAGAGCTTTTTCCGTTACCAGATTCAGCATGCAAAACAAGTGTTCTACTTAGCATTACTTGAGTATAGAATTCATTTGTGTCTTCTTGTCTTCCACAAAATATATCTTTGTCTTTTTTTGTGAAATAATTTACCCCAGGATATCGATAGTTGTTGTTGTTTTCCATGATTATTGCTCTTGCATTTTACTGAACACATTGCTTAAAAATTGTTCGAATTCTGGTTTTTTAGTGTCGTTGATAGTATATTCAGAAGGGGCTATAAGATCATTTTTTTTATTTACATCGGTATATGCTAATTGAAGATGCACTTGATCTTTAATTTCGGCTATGAAAGTGTCTATAAATCGATAAATCTTTACATAATCATCGTAATTACCGTTTCCTAATTTTGTTGGATCATTCAAAATGGTTTGGCATTCATTGAACCAATAATCCTTGTATTTTTTTATACTATCTTTCGAATGAATATCGGCATCGTCCATTACGATAGTGTATATTCTTTTATCATTATCCATATAGGTTTGCATTCGATAGGCTTCAATCATGCAAAAAATTGAGGTTAAATATTTATGGCTAATCACGCGAATTACCGTTTTTCCCACTCCAATATGGGTCATAAAGGAATCTATGCTATCACCATATTTAAGATCATTTCGGTCTCTAAAAAGTTGGTATATATTATTTTGATTGTTTGTGTTAAATTGTTTCTCGATGTAATTGACAATGTTTTCGCGTTCAATATTGCTATCGTCTTTTCGTGCATAAGAAATAAAAGTACTATAAGCTCCATTGGGGTTTTTTGGCCTCAAATATTGTATGTTTTTATCTTTTTGAATACTTTCAATGTTCCTAATTATATTCTGAATGCATTGCATCGGATTCTGCGAAGTAAACTTCATGTCAAAAGAATTATTCATGATTATGGAGACATTTTCATTTTCAATTATATCAATTGAACTGATGTTTGTTTTTACATCTTCTTGGGATTTTATTATAAGTTTATGACATAATAGTTGATATTGCCACGAATCAAATTTAAAACCTAAAAAAATAAAACTGTTTGCAGTCTCGTTTAAAAAAAGTTCAATATTATCGGGTAATGATTTTTTTGGCAATAGGAACTCAATGGTTTGGTATAATTTTTTATGTGTTAGTATAAGAGATTGTTCTACATCGATGGTACCAAATATATTATAGATTACAGGTATTTCTTTTGAAGGAATGGGTATTAAGGAATTAAATTCGGTTTTAGAATCTTTTGTGAAATGACCTTCTGCAAATGGAATTCCTTTATTTTTGTAAATTTTGTTTATTGCTTTATCAGGATTTACATTAATAATTAACGGAAATGGAATTCTGGAAATCATTTCTATAAGGGCGGGGTCACCTACTTCTTCATAATATTTTATTACTTTGTCTTTTACGGTAAAACAGTCAGATTGGTCATAAAAGTAAAAGAGATTTTCGGAATCAAAATACTTACTTTTTTTAGGTAAAATGTCTCTGAAATAGTTTTTGTATCCAATTCCATCTTTATTAATCACCAATTCTGGTCCTAATATCAAAACACATTGTCCTACAGGAGATGTAATTTGCCGTGCTATTGTGGTGTATGCATTTTCTATTTCTGTAGTCATTTTTATTTATTTTATTAATTATTTCCCTACCCAAATTTCCAATTGATTTTTTGGAGATATTAAATTCATATACTGAACTTTAAATTTCATTCCAATAGTTTGTTCAGCTATTTCGGCTACTTTAATTGCTTTTTCCTTATCGTTTGGATAAAAATAGCGAACACTGGATTTGAATATAATTTTCATGTTCTGTTCTTTTGCAATAGTGTATTTTTTTTCTGAAAACACTTCTTTTAATTGATGAGATTGCTTTAAATAACCATCCATATATTGAATGTATAATGTGTATTCATTAGTGTTTAGAGGAATATTGTTTGAAGTTTCAGGATGTTCAAGTTCTTCTTTTTTAAAATATTTAGCTGTTCTATTTAAAGACAATGAATCTTGTTTTAGTTTTGAAACAGCTAGATTTAGTTTTTTATTTGCCTCATTCAAACTTGTATTTAGCTTAGAGATATTTTCTTCGTTTGATTTGATTATTTTGTTTTGATTATGTGCATAAAGTCCTAAGCTTATAATTACAATGGCAAAAAGGGAAAAAAAAATGGCCGCCACAAGAGTTATTTTTTTTTGTTTCTTTTCATTTTCTATGAAATATTCGAGTAAATCAGTTTCTTTTTTCATATGTCGATATTTATTGTTTTTTATTGGTCATATGTAGTTTGCATATCATCATTGTTATTTATGATCAATTTACAGCCATGCTCATTTCATGAATTATGATTTAAAAGTTGTCATTGCTGTGGGGAATATTACGTTTTTCAATACAAATAAAATGATGCAGGAAAAGAGCAAAGGAATTAGTAATGTTATGAGTATATTGTATTCGGATTCTTTTGTAAGGGAGTAGGTGATATAAGATGCAATAATGCCTATTAAACCAAGTATAGAGGCAAGGATGATATAAAATTTACGATCATTTGTTGCGTTTCCTATTGGTTGCTGTAACAAATAACTCATACATTTTAAAAATTTATTTTCGAATGATTGTAGATCTGAATATTCGTGAGCAGGTAAACCTTGCATTTTTAGTTTGAATGCATTGTATTTTTCTACATTATCACAATCTGTTTGGACAAAGTTTTTGTTAATAAATCGAAAAACACGTTTGCCATTTTTCAAGGCAGTTTCATATTCGAGTTCCGTATATGTTTTATCTGAATTTGGAACATTCGTGCCCACACGGTTTCCAAGAATTAATAAGTAAACATCACTTTCTTTCACTTCATTTAAACAGTCATCAACAAAAGGAACGTTTTTACCACTATCATACATATATTCCATTATTCTGCTTAGTTCAAAGGATTCTGAAAATTCACTTTCAAACTCTTTTATAACTAAACCTCTAAAGGATTCAAGGTCTTTAAAAGTTGATGATATATAAACTTTGCTTTTTGTCATTGTCCTAGAAACATTAGTTATTTATTTTCCGTTTCTTTTCCTGATTTGATGGTTTCCAACCATTGGCTGTTTTCATTTTTTAGCAGCCCTTCAATAGATTCCACAAAAAGTGAATCTTTTTCCGTGTTGTTTTTGTACTTTCCTGCTTCAGCAATGTAGAGTTGCTTTTCACTTTGCAATAATTCGGACATATAGCGGTACTGAATCCAGTTTTCCTTAAATCGAAAAATCCCATTAATATTGACTAAAATCGCCATTAATACGGATAGAACACCAATTGCTATTTTGATAATAATATTGTCTTTATCCATGTAAGCCGTTAGAGCTGGAATAATGGCAGCCGAAATGGTTAGGACAACTTTAGTAGTCATATAATAGAATTTATTATTGCCACTGTTTTTGTTGTACCATGTTATTTGGTCGTTTACTCTTTCTTTTAGGTATTGTTCTGATTGCATATTATATCTATTTTTGTTTTTAGGACTTGAATAATAAATTTAATTTTTAATTAGAGAGTTAATCTTAAATATTTTATCAGACTTGGAATGAAATTCGAAAATTCTTAAAGAACAATGGCACTTGAGATTTGCCTTTTTTTATAAAAAAAAATAATTTACAAAGAAATTATATGTTAAAAGTAATAATTTTTAACATATGTAAATTAAAAACACCTACTTATTTGTGTAAATAACAATTCTGAATGTGATGGTTTACAGTTGTTTAGTTTCTTGAAGTACACTATATGATGATTTTTTTAAACCAGATATTCAATTGAAGCCAGGTTACTAAAATCATTTTTATACTACGTTTATTTAATACACTTTCAATGGTAATAAGGGTTTATGTTAACGGTATTGCTTTTGTATAAACGGATAAGTATTATCGCCCATTATGCGGTTTACAATTTCTTCCGGATCAATTCGGTTACGAGTTTGGGTTAGATTGGCCGAAAAGTTTGTCATGTAATTATGGGCTTGTATTATGAGGTAATCAGAAAGAGTCGGCGGATCATAATACCAAATGGAACTGTTAGATAATGGATTTTGACTGTTCTCTTTTGACGGGAAGCTATGCCCATAGGATTTCATAGTGGGATGACTGTGTATGTCTGCAAAATATTTCATGGCTTTACTATTTAAGAATTTATTCTACTGATAGTTTTTTGCTTTTATACCAATTTTTTATGCTTATTTTTTTATAAATAGTAAGCCGTTGGGCGTAATTAGTTTTTGATGATAATTTTTCGTCAGGTCGAGTGATTTTCGTTAGAAAATCTTATCGAGAACAAGAAAAATTTTATTAGAAACGATTCGCAATACATTTTTTATTGCGTTTTATCCACAAAAAACACTCGAACTGACGTTTTAAATAATCATGCCCAACAGTCTAAATATTAATTAAAAGTAGAAATTTTTTATCTATTTATAAAATGTTATTCATTAAGAATGAGGTTGTTATGTTTTATGGCTATTAGGAGTGAATAATAACATATTGTGGCACATAAAGGAACAACATTGAATCCACTACGAATGAAGCCCTTAAACCTCTAATTTTTAATCCAATGAGTCGAAAGTTCATTCATTTTTTTGATGATAGAAAAATGGTTCTTTAATCTATAGTCTCAATTTTATAACCCGCTTTTTGAACCGTATCTATAATTTCGCCTTCTGAAATACCATTGGAGGTTACGGATAGAATTTTGTCATTGTTTGCGGTGTCGACAGACCATTGGCTAATGCCTTTTACAGCATTTAGAAAGGGTGTTACAGTTGCAACACAACCACCACATTTTATATTTGTTTTGAAATGAAATGTGGTTTCTTTTTCGTTTAAATTAGTGTTCATTTTTGTTAGATTTATTTGTTGTTTTTAACTTTTTATTGCCCAATAGAAAATTATTTCACGAAGTTTCACAAAGTAGCTCCAAGATTCACGAAGATTAACTGTTTTCTTAATGTATTATTATAAAAAACTTTGTGATTCTTCGTGTGTCCTTTGCGAGTCTTTGCGAAAAAAATATCTAATGCAGATTCCTAGTTTTATCGTTTCATCATTATGGAAGCTAGTCGCTATTTGCTAGTCACTAATGGCTAAATTATTTTTTCCATTTTAATCTTAGGCTGTTACTCACCACACTTACGCTGCTCAACGCCATCGCTGCTCCGGCAATCATGGGATTCAACAGGAATCCGTTGATGGGATATAAAATTCCCGCGGCTATCGGAATACCGATGATATTATAAAACAAGGCCCAAAACAGGTTTTGTTTTATTGTCGCTACAGTTTGTTTGGAGAGTGTAATGGCTTCGGGAATTTTACTGAGGTCAGATGAAATGATGGTCATTTTGGCCACATCCATCGCAATATCACTGCCTTTTCCCATCGCAATGCTCACATCGGCTTGTGCCAAAGCGGTACTGTCATTAATTCCGTCTCCAACCATTGCTACAATTTTCCCTTCACTTTGCAATTGTTTTACAAAAGCAGCTTTTTGTTCAGGCAACACTTCGGCTTTATAGTTGGTAATACCTGTTTTTTTAGATATTGCTGCGGCTGTAGCTTCATTATCTCCCGTAAGCATATAAACTGTTATTCCTGATTTTTGCAATTGCTGAATGGCAGCTATAGACGTTTCTTTAATTTTATCAGCAATGGCAATTACAGCTATCGCTTGGCTACCGTCCGAAAACCAGATAACCGTTTTTGATTCGGCGCTCCATTCATTGGTTTTTGCAATAAGTTCATCCGAAAGGGGTATGTTTTTTTCCAGTAATAACTTTTTATTACCAACCAAATACGTTTTACCTTCTACTGTTGCTGCAACACCTTTTCCTGTAATACTTTCAAAGTGCTCTAAAGCAATGCTGCTATTGTCATCAAAGTGTTTGATTACGGCTTCCGCCAAAGGATGTTCGGATTGTTTTTCAATGCTGACCAAAATTTGTTTTAGAAGCCCACTTTCGTCCATCCAATGCGAATCAGTTACAATTGGTTTACCTTCGGTAATAGTACCCGTTTTATCCAGAACAACGGCATTCACTTTTTGTGCCAATTCCAGACTTACCGCATCTTTAATCAATATTCCGTTTTCGGCACCTTTACCAATTCCGACCATAATCGCAGTGGGAGTCGCCAAACCTAAGGCACACGGACAAGCAATCACCAAAACGGTAGCAAAGGCTATCAAACCTTGGGAAAATCCGTTTTCCCCGCCTAAAAGAATCCATGAAACAAAAGCAATAATCGCAATCAAAATTACTATTGGAACAAAAATACCCGCTATTTTATCGACCAGTTTTTGTACAGGCGCTTTACTTCCTTGGGCTTCCTGCACCATTTTGATGATGCTGGCCAGCATTGTTTCGGAACTTACTTTCTCGGCACGGAATTGAAAACTTCCTTTTTGGTTAATCGTTCCGGCATACACCTTTTCATTCTCCTTTTTTAAGAGCGGAACAGGTTCGCCGCTCAGCATGCTTTCGTCTACGTAGGAGTTTCCTTTGGTTACCATTCCATCCACAGCGATTTGCTCTCCTGGTTTTACAAGAATAATATTTCCGTGCTTAACTGTATCAATCGGTATCGTGGTTTGTTGTTCATCACCAGTAATTATTGTTACGGTTTTGGGTTGTAACCCCATTAGTTTTTTAATGGCAGTAGAAGTGTTTCCTTTGGCTTTTTCTTCCAATAATTTCCCTAGCAGTATAAACGTAATGATTACCGCTGCTGCTTCAAAATAAACGTGGGAGTGCAAACCTTTTTCGTGCCAAAAATGTGGAAACAAAGTATTAAATACACTAAAAATATACGCTACACCTGTTCCTAAAGCCACCAACGTATCCATATTAGCTGAACGATGTTTGGCTTGTTTCCAAGCATTAATATAGAAGTTTTGACCAAACCAAACGACCACCGGGGTCGATAAAACCCACATGATTTCATTGGCGTAGGGAATATCCATAAAAAACATTCCAATGATCACCACAGGAACTGTTAGCAATCCCGCCCAAAGCGTTTTCAGTTTCAATTGGTTGAATTTTTTTTCATGAATTTCTTCCAGCGTTTCTTGCTCTTTATTGTCCTCTTCTATAAACAAATCATAACCAGCTAGCTGAACTGCTTTCTTGATTTCGGCTATAGAAATCATATTAGGCAAGTATTCTATTGCCACAGTTGCAGTTGCAAAATTGACCGATGCGCTAACGATTCCGGGTTGAATTTGAACGGCAGTTTCTACCCCAATCGCACAAGAGGCGCAACTCATCTCTAGAACGGGAAAGGTTTTCTTTACCGTTGTCACGCCATAACCCAAATCCCGAATCGCACTGACTGCTTCCGGCAATGCTTCGGGTTTCGAAGTCGTAATCACGGCTCTGTTGTTGTTGAGTTCCACTGTATGGGAATCGATGCTTTTTATTTTTCCCAGGCCGTTATCGATGATAAGTGCGCAATGTTCGCTCTCGACATCTTCCAGCGGAATGTAAAATATAGTATTTATTGGAGTTGCCATTTTTGTATTTCTTTTAAATTATAGTACAAAGTTCAGCAGATAATCTTCTAATAAGTTATAGATTCTTGTGAAAGAGTTGCAAGACTTTGGTGGGTTTCAATTTGGGCATGACCTCGTTGTACAACATTTGGTTAGATAACATCAATTTTAGGCAACGAGGTCGGGCGCTACACTGTATTCCCGATTAACAAAAACTACGGCAAAAAAGCCTTGTTTTTCTAAACCGGGAGATGCCGTTGCGATCCCTCATGCAAATCCGTTTTCATAAGAGGATTTTTTGAATTTATATAATCTTACCTCAAAATTATTAAATGATAAAAACAATTTCCATACAATATTCCGATTCTGTTTTTGCAATACAACAAATAATTAACACGGAAAAGAAAAGAATCGTCCCTTTCTTGAACTAGATTAAGAGATGCTTCTTAAATTTAGGCTAATTTTGTATTTTAAATGCGTAACATGAAAAAATTAAAGTTTTTGGTAATAGGTAAAAATGAAGCCATCCTCGAGGTGCTTGTCCGTTTGCTAAATACAGAGAAAGATTGGACAGCCGAAGGTTTTATGGATGAAAATCAGGCATTGTCAGTTTCCGATTTTTCTAAGTTTGATATACTTTTATTGAGTTGCGGAATTGAAGAAACCATAGAACAATTGATTCGGGAAAAAGCAATCGAATTAAATCCAACTCTAATTATCATTCAGCATTACGGTGGAGGAAGCGGCTTATTGAAAAATGAAATACTATCCGCTTTAGCCGAATCGGGACGACAAATTTTGTAGCAATCCAACTTTAAATCAGTTTTTTATGTTTGAAGCCATAAATAAAAACGTTAGCAAATTTGCCTCTTTTACTCAAGGGGAACTAGAACAATTCAATTCTTTATTGAAATATCAAAAAATTCCAAAGAAGACATATTTGCTGCAAGAAGGAGAAATTTGCAATTTTGAAGCCTATATCGTTAAAGGTTGTATTCGCAGCTATTTTATTGATGCCAATGGTTTTGAAGTGATTCTTCAGTTTGGAATAGAGGATTGGTGGGTTAGTGATATTGCCAGTTTCAATGATAAGAAACCTAGTAAAATGTATATTGAAACAATGGAAGATTGCGAACTCTTTGTTCTTACGGATACCAACAAAGAAGAGCTGTTGCATAAAGTTCCCAAATTCGAGCGCTTTTTTAGATTGATAGTCCAAAAGAACCTTTCTGCTACTCAAAACCGATTGATTAATACGATGGCCAAATCGGCTCCTGAAAAATATCTTGAGTTTATCAAATTATATCCTACCATATCCCAAAGGGTAGCTCAGCATTATATCGCTTCTTACTTGGGAATTTCTGCAGAGTTTTTGAGTAAAATCAGAACAAAGATTTCCAAACAATAAATTTATTTGCATAATGATTGACTTCCCATTGAGCTTTGGTTTTATGGGGAGTTTTTTTTTGAGTTTGATTTTCTTGAAATAGTTCAATGCACAGCCATTGAAATCATCAGAACTTTGCCTTGTTCTTTGAAAGTAAAAGTTTAGAATAAGAGATTTTTTCTTGAACTAGTTCAATGCACAGGAATTAGAATCGTCAGAAATTTGCCTTGTTCTTTGATAGTAAAAGTTTAAAACTAATAAAGAATTTTTCTTGAACTAGTTCAATGCTTTGGGTTTCGAAAAGAGAGAACTTTGTACTATAAAATTATAAAAGATGGACAGAAAAGAATTTATAAAAAAAGGCTTATTTGGAACAGGAATGTTTGCAGCAACAGCCGCACTTGGAAATATAGTTGATAATGATATTGATGAAATCAAAAAACCGGAAATTTTAGGTTTCAATCACATTCAAAATACAGATTCAAAGATTATGGAAAATTCTATCTTACATAAAGCCGATACCAGAGGTTTTGCCAATCACGGTTGGCTAGAAAGTCATCATACTTTTAGTTTCGCTAATTATCACAATCCAGAACGAATGCATTTTGGTGTTTTAAGAGTGCTTAATGATGACAGAGTGGATGCAGGAATGGGTTTTGGAACACATCCACACGATAATATGGAAATCATCAGCATTCCTTTGGAAGGTGATTTGGAACACAAAGACAGTATGGGGAATTCGACTGTAATCAAAAATGGCGATATTCAGGTGATGAGCGCCGGAACAGGAATTTTTCACAGTGAATACAACAAGAATCAAGATAAGTTAGTGAAGTTTCTTCAAATATGGGTATATCCCAATAAAAAGAATGTTACACCAAGATACGATCAGATCACATTAGATCCGAACGCTCGTAAAAATAAATTTCAGCAAATTGTATCACCTAATCCCGATGATGAAGGCGTTTGGGTTCATCAAGACGCTTGGTTTCATTTGGGAAACTTTGAAAAAGGAATTACCACAGCATACAACATCAAGAAAAAAGGGAATGGTGTCTATGCTTTCATTCTTAAAGGAGAAGCTACTATCGAAAACCAAAAACTGGAGAAAAGAGATGGTTTTGGTATTTGGGATACAAACACATTCACAGTTACAGCAAATACAGATGATACCGAAATCTTACTGATGGAAGTACCAATGATTTTATAATAAACAACAACAAATATTAAAAATAATAACAAACCTTTAAAAAATAAATTAAAATGGCAAAATCAACTTGGGCAATTGACCCTACACACTCCGAAATTGGATTTAAAGTAAAACACATGATGTTCACTAATGTATCTGGTAAATTCAATACATCAGAAGTAACAATCGAAAACGAAGACAATCAATTTGAAACTTCAAAAATTAATTTTTCTGCTGATGTAAATACAGTAGACACGAACAATGGAGACAGAGACAATCACTTGCGAAGTGCAGACTTTTTTGATGTTGAAAAATTTCCAAAGTTGTCTTTCGTAGGGACTTCTGTAAAAAAACTGAACGAAGGTCTTTATCAAATAGATGGAGATTTAACCATTAAAGACGTAACAAAAAGCGTGTCTTTGGAAACGGAATATAGTGGAGTAATGACAGATCCATGGGGAAATACTAAAGCAGGGCTTTCTATAACAGGAAAAATTAACCGTAAAGATTTTGGCTTGACTTGGAATTCCACACTTGAAACTGGAGGAGTTTTGGTTGGAGAAGAAATTAAATTGAATGTTGAAATACAATTAATCAAGCAATAAGTTTTTATTGTCTATTTCAAACCGTAAAAATTAATCTTTTTGCGGTTTTTTTTGTTTAATTTAGGATTGTCTTTTGATAGAGACTATTTCGTTCCTCAAGATTTTAATTCTCAAATAATATAGTCATGTCAAACATTGGATTAATCATAGAAGAAAGAGCGGCCGATATTGGAAATTTTTTGGTGGGAAGATTGTTACCCTTTCGAGAAAAGCGAGCCGTAGGACCTTTTGTTTTTTTGGATCATATGGGGCCTGCAAAACTGAAGGATTACCAAAACTTAGATGTTCCGCCTCATCCTCACATTGGGTTATCGACACTCACGTATTTGTTTGAAGGAGCAATATTGCATCGCGACAGTATTGGCACCGAAATGGAAATTACTCCTGGAGCTGTCAATTGGATGACCGCTGGAAAAGGAGTAGTCCATTCCGAGCGAACACCCGAGCGTTTGAGAACTACCGATAAAAGCCTTCACGGTTTACAAATTTGGGTGGCCTTGCCCAAAGCAATGGAAAATATAGAACCATCTTTCTTTCATATAGAAGCCAAAGACATACCCGAATGGCAACAAGACAATGTCACGATAAAACTCATAGCGGGAGAAGCTTTTGGAAATAAATCACCAGTTCCTGTTTACAGTCCGTTATATCTTATTGAAATCAAAAGCACTGACCGAGCCACACTGAATATTGGTAAAGACCTGTTCGGAGAAAGCGCTTTGTATATTTTAGAAGGCGAAATTAAAAATGACGGAAACACTTATGGGGCAAAGCAAATTTTGGTTGCCAAGGAAAGCAGTCTTTGTCAATTTGAAATGAGTGAAAATAGCACAATCTATATTTTTGGAGGTGAACCTTTCCCTGAAGAGCATTTTATCTATTGGAATTTTGTTCATTCGGATAAAGCCGTAATTGAAAAAGCCAAACAGGATTGGATGGACCAAAAGTTTCCAAGAGTTCCCAACGAAACAGAGTTTGTGTCCTTACCACAACCTAAAATTAGATGAGTATTTTCTTTAATGTAGAGCTTGGAATTTATTGTAATCAATGATAATATTGTAAATAAAAATGAACTGAAAAAACTTTTGTCAGTTCCTTTTTATTGCAATTGTCTTTGTTTTTAATGTATTGATAATCAGTGTTTTGATTAGTTATACTTCATCCAAAGATTTTCTACCTCCCAATCGGATGTTTTTAAAATGACTTGGCGAAAGTCCAGTAACTTTTTTAAACTGATTACTGAGATGGGCAACACTGGAATAATTCAGCTGGAATGCAATTTCGCCTAAAGACAATTCTTTGTAAGCCAATAATTCTTTGACGCGTTCTATTTTTTGGGCAATAAAGTATTTTTCGATAGTGGTTCCTTCAATTTCAGAGAAAAGATTGGAAAGATAGAAATAATCGTGATACACCTCTTGGCTCAAATAATCCGATAAGGTAATTTTCAAATCATTGTTTTGTTCATGGATCAATTCAATAATTAGCGATTTTATTTTTTCGATGTATCGGCTTTTTTTATCATCGATTAATTCAAAACCCAATTCTTTGAGGACCTGATCCAATTGTTCCTTTTCTGATGTGTTCAAATCTTTGTCAATGGTAACTTCTCCCAATTCGACTTTTTGCGTAGTTATGCCAAGTTTTTCCAATTCTGCTTTGACTACCATTTTGCAACGGTTGCAAACCATATTTTTGATATAAAGAATCATTGTTTTTGAAATTTAATAAAAGTAAAGATACTTTAAATAGGATCATTTTTAGACCAACAAGGTAAACTAATAATACAACCTGAAATCAAGTAACTTACAAAGTGCATAATGTTTTTGATGCAATTTCTCCACAATTTCCACAACATCATCTAGTTCTTGGCATAGGCTAAAGAAAGCTTTGTCGATAGTACTGCAACTCGCTATTTTATTGTATTTTGAACCATAACCAGAAATAGCGTATGCTCCCGTAATGGCTAAGAAATATTGTGATTCTTCCTCGTCTAAGTCCAATATTTTTGCATTGGCAAAATGAATGATTTTACCTTTCATTTTGCCTTCAAAAATTTCAGCTATTTCTTTTAAACTGTAGTAATAGTTATTGAGACAAATGTTGTTTCTCTGCCCAGGCATTACCAAATAAATGATTTCATAATCGGTAAAATTATGGTCATGATAGAGTAAAGCACTTAAGCTGTCTTCCAATCCTTCAATGGTGTCGCAGGTTTTATAAATACTTGCAATGCCTAGTTCCATAGCTAATTGTTCTAAATTTTTGACCACTTCGGTAGTGGTGCTAGTTTCTACGTCGGGAACAGCTTCGAGGCAGAAAATAAATTGATCGGAATTCATACGTTATTTTATTTTAATCCATGTTGACCTCGTATAATGCATGAATCAAAAGTATAAAATAATAGGGTATCAAGAATTATTAAAAATGGCTAAATGCGTATTTTTATCAATTGATTTAAGCAGTAAGGAAATTTTTTTAACTGAAAGAAAAGAATTGAAAAAGATTAATAGTGTCTTACTTGTAATTTTTTTTTCATGTTTTATGCTTTTTTTTTCTTTATAATTGAAATATCACCCAAAGTGGGTATTGTGGTAACCATTTAAAAGTATTAATTTACATGTTATCAAAATACAGTAAGAGGTATCCTAGTTTAGATATTCCTAAAAAATGAAATAAAGTTTAATACTAGTTTTTTTTATTTAAATAATTAATTGGTAAAGTGGTGTGTAGCCATACGTTTAGGGTAACAAAATTGAAATAGCATTGTTGCACCAATAAGGATATTGGGGTATTTTGGAGGTTGGGTAAAAGTTTGGGTATGGTGTGTTAAATAGAGTTGAGAAACAGAATTTAAAATCAAATTTTAAAATGGATTTAATTAGCTCTGTCGAAAAATATAAAGATTTTATTGTTGTGGATGATGATGCCGTTAGCAATCTTATTTGCCGAAAAGTCATTCATCATGTTTTTCCTAAAGCAGAAGTGCAAGCATTTAGTAATCCCGAAAAAGGACTCAGTTATATCAAGTCCTTTTATTTTGAGTCCAGCGAAAAAATAGCAATACTTCTTTTAGATATTAATATGCCGATACTCTCGGGTTGGGATTTCCTAGAAGAATTTGAGAATTTTGACACCCGTATAAAAGATCAATTAAAAATTTATATGCTTTCGTCTTCAGTTGACCAGTTGGATAAGGACCGCGCAGCTAAAAACAAAAATGTTTGCGGTTATATTGAAAAACCAATTACATGGGAAATTCTGGCGAATTTATTATTGTAGTCATACACTTTACTATTTTTTTCAGTTGCAGTAATATCCAAAATAAATTTTCTATAGGGCTGTAAACCAGATTCGTTTTTATAAATTTCCATAGTTCTTCCTGAAAAAAGTTTCTATAACCTTAGCAGCATAATTTATACATTCTAATTTTTGATTAAGTACATAAATATAATCATGAACAAGACCATATTGTAGTTGCTGATTTTGAGCATCTGGATTTTTTGCAATCGCTATCTTTTTTTGTAAGTTAAAAATTGAATTTTCTACGCCAGCGATTTCTCCTGTTGGAATCAAAAAATCATCTATGGGAGTATAATGTGCTGCGGTGTCAAGATTATTTATATTAACTATTTCCTTCTTTTTTAAATTGTGATGGTGACTTGCCGAAAAATTAGGAAAAACTGCTTGAAAAATACGATTGCGAATTACTTCCTACAGCATAAGCGACTTCATAGGTTTTAAGATCTGTCGTAGTTAGCAAAGTAGCGGCATGATTCATACGGATACTTCGCACTAAGTCTACGGGTGTTTGATCTATAATTCCTTTCATTTTGCGATGTAGTTGTGCTCGGCTTATTTTCAATTCATCACTTATCATTTCAACACTAAGTGCCGGATTATCCATATTTTTCTTTATTATATCAAACATCCTCTCCATCAAACGTTCATCTGCCGACATCAGAATACCGCTTTCCACTTCCCATTTAATAGAGTTACTGAATTTTTCTTTTAGCTTTTGACGTTAATTAAGCAAATTTCGAATTTGAGTTTTCAGCAAATCCATATTAAATGGTTTTGTGATATAGGCATCTGCTCCTAAATCGATTCCTAAAATTTGATCTTCTAATTCTGATTTTGCAGACAGAATAATAATTGGAACATGACTTGATTCTATATTGGTCTTTAGACACAAAGGAAATTACTGGAACAACACAGTAGCAGAAAGCTTTCTTAAATCCTTGAAAACTGCTTATATTTATGGAAAGAGACTCATTTCTAAAGTACAAATGAAATTGGAAATCTTTGGATATAGTGAAATTTGGTGCAACAGAAAATAGGGATACACAACTTTAAATTATGCAACTATTGAAGAATTTAACAATCAAATTAAATACAAAAATGTAGCTTAACAAAAGGTGTAGTTTTTGTTTGTATATCCGGATCCATTGGACAAAAGTATCTTGTATTAATCTACAATATAAATCGGAAATTCTTTTTAAGGAATTACTAAAAGGATTTCTTTTGAGAAAGTGATATTCCATTAGATGTAAACATTTTTATAATAGTCTTTCATGATAATTGGTTTTATTTCTTTTGTAAAATTTAAAAACACATTTTTTTCATTTCTTAACTAAAGTCAATGAAAGGGAATAATGTTGCTAGTACTTTTGCTTTGTTTTAAAATTAATTTTTACATGAAAGCAATAGTCTATACACAATATGGTTCTCCGGAAGTTCTTGAGTTGAGAGATGTCGAAAAACCAATTCCAAAGGATAATGAAATTCTGATACGAATTCGGGCAACAGCAGTCAATTCAGGTGATGTAAGACTACGAAAAGCAGATCCTTTTGCCGTTCGATTATTTTTTGGACTTTTTAAACCAAAAATAAATCTACTTGGTAGTGTTTTTTCAGGTGAAATTGAAAGTATAGGTTCAGGAGTGCAACGTTTTAAAGTTGGTGATGACGTTTTTGGTCATACCGATATGAGTTTTGGTACTTATGCCTCCTATAAATGTTTTCCGGAAAAGGGTTCCATAGCATTAAAACCTACGACTATTACACATCAAGAAGTAGCGGTAATTCCATTTGGAGGAACAACTGCTTTGCATTTTTTGAAAAAAGCTTCTATTCAAAAGAGTCAAAAAGTACTTATTTTTGGCGCTTCAGGAGCAGTTGGAACGGCTGCTGTTCAACTGGCAAAATATTTTGGAGCAAATGTTACAGGAGTTTGCAGCACCATTAATGTTGATTTAGTGAAATCATTAGGAGCAGACAAGGTAATTGATTACACCAAAGAAGATTTTAGTAAAAACGGAGAAACGTATGACGTAATTTTTGATACGGTTAATAAGATGTCAATTTCGGATAGTTTGCGGTCATTAAAAGTTTGTGGGACATTGATTTTAAGTGCGGCAGGATTTTCAGAAATGGTGCAAGGGACTTGGACATCCATAACCAGTAGCAAGAAAATAAAAGTATTAAATGGTATTATAAGTCATACAGCAGAAGATATCAATTTCCTTAAAATGCTTATTGACGCTGATCAATTGAAACCGGTTATAGACCGAACATATTCATTAGAACAAATGGTAGAAGCACATACTTATGTAGAAAAAGGACATAAAAAAGGGAATATAGCAATCGAGATTTATTAAATTGCGGATAAAATTTTAAAATGAAAAAAAAGATAAATTCGATACAAATATTGCTGGGAATGCTACTTATGGTTACTGTTTTTCACTTTTTCATAATGGTAAAACTTATTCCTTATGACATTGCTTGGGGCGGTCGCCTTACAAATGATACTGAAATGTATGGATTCGAAGCAATTTCGATCTTCATCAATCTATTTTTAATTTCTGTTTTATCTATTAGAGCAAACTATTTAAAATTCCGGGTGAATAAAAAAGTAATAAATAGCATATTGTGGATTTTCTTTTTTCTTTTTATTCTTAATACTATTGGAAACCTATCAGCCAAGTCATACTCCGAAAAATTGTTTTCTGTCTTTACACTAATTTTGGCCCTATTGATTTGGAATGTTTTGAAAAAAAAAGCAACTACAAATTGCTAAATTGTATGTTAACAGTTGCCGGAAAGCATCACCAAAATTGAAATAAAGCGGATAATTAAAAAATAAATAAATATGGCATTACGTTTTTTTTTAACTCCCGAAAAACAAATCCGAAGCATCTGGTGGGTGGTTCTGTTTTTCCTGATTCTGGCTTCCTTCTTATTTTCGTTAATTATTTTGGCGGATCGTTTTTCATTTGAAATAACAATGATACATCAAATCATTTTGATTTCGGTTGTTTCTATAATTTGTCAAATGATAAGGCGTAAATCAGTAAGTGACTTGGTTGGAAAATTTAATGCAACTTGGCTTAAGGAACTTTGTATTGGACTACTGATTGGTGCTGTACTGATGATTTTACCTGTTTCTATTTTGACAATTTTTGATTTTATACATTGGCAGCTAAATGTTTTTTCTTTTTCAACTATTCTTTCTGGTTTTTCAATATTTCTTTTAGCAGCAATAGCTGAAGAGCTACTGTTTAGGGGTTTTATGTTTCAACGATTAATTAGGGCTTTTGGTGAGTGGCCAGCGCAATTAGTTCTTGCGGGACTCTTTTTACTAACCCATATCAATAACCCAGGAATGACCGGTACAGTAAAAACATTGGCTTCAATTAATATATTTATTGCTTCGATTATGTTTGGGATTGCTTATATAAAAACTAAAAGTTTAGCGATGCCTTTAGGGCTACATTTTATGGCAAATTATATGCAAGGGACAATTCTTGGCTTTGGTGTTAGTGGTAGCAAAGAGCCTAGTTTATTTAAACCGGTATTTGATAATGCACCAATTTGGCTTAGCGGAGGCGATTTTGGGATAGAAGCGAGTGCTCTGGGCTTGTGTCTTGTTATTTTGATTACTGTTTTGCTTTACACTTGGCAGCCATCGTATTTAGAACGCCAAATAACAACGAATATAAATTGATAGGATGAAGGAATCAATAAAACGACTTGAATTTTTATGTAAAACCGTACCCTCTTTATTAGAAAATATAGAAGAGGAAATATTTTCGTATAAACCAGAAATAGAAAAATGGAGCAAGAAGCAAATCCTAGGGCATTTGATTGACAGCGAATGGGAATCAGCACAACAAAAAATTAGTAATCAAATAAATGATAATGCCTTATGAAGGACAATTGGATTAATCACCCGGTAGTATTAAAAGGAGATGAAATAGTGGTACTACCTTTAGAAAAAGAACATTTGCAAGATTTATTTCGTGCGGCATCCAATAAAGAAATATGGGAACTTACATCTGTAGACTACTCAGTTGAAGAAATATTTTATCCTAATTTCAACAGCGCTATAAAGGATAGAGAAAAAGGTACAGCGTATCCGTTTGTTATTGTTCACAAAGATTCCAACAAAATTATCGGAACTACTAGATTTCTTGAAATATATCCGAATGACAAAAAAATTGAAATTGGTGTTACTTGGATTATGAAAGAATATTGGGGGACAACTGTAAATCTGGAATGTAAATTACTATTGCTCAATTATTGTTTCGAAAATTTAAAAACCAATAGAGTTCAATTTAGAGCAAAAGAGAACAATGCACGTTCAAGAAAAGCAATTCAAAAAATTGGCGGAATATTTGAAGGGGTTTTAAGAAAAGATAAAATCGAACCAAATAGAATACCCAGAAATACCGCTTTTTATAGTATTTTGGATAGTGAATGGGAAGAGGTAAAACAAAGTATTAAAACCCAAATCGAGATAAAAGCAAAACCCTACCGCTAAGCGCTGTTTGGAAATAGGCTGGGTTTAGGCTTACTTTAAAGTTGATTAAATATTTGTGAAGTTAGTCATTAACCAAAGGTTTAGTCTTACTTGATCTTACAAAATGCAAAACCAAAATTTTTATCGAAAACATCTCAGCTTGTTCAGAGTGCTATTAAATACGTAAATAGTAAATACATAAATAAAAAAAATATAAAATGACAATAGAACAAATTGTAGAGAAACAGATGCGTGCTTATGATGAGAGAGATATTGATAGTATGATGGCTGTTTTTAGTGAAGAAATTAAAGTAGTTGACTTTTCAAACAACAAAATAATTATTGAAGGCATTAATGATTGTCGAAAAATGTATGTTGAACTTTTCGTGAATTCACCGAATCTTCGAGCTGAAATAGTAAACACTATTACTTTTGATAATAAGGTTATTGTGCAAGAATATATTCATGGACGTAATGGGAGTAGTGAAAAAATTGAGCAAGTAGTTATTTTTGAAATAAATGACGAAAAAATAAATAGGATTAATATGGTAAAAAAAAACACGTAAACTATTTTTAAATTGATAAAAGAGGACAAAGAAAAAGTACTTCTTGTATCGATGAGGTAGTGGTCATTCTAACGCACGACACCAAAACACCAAAATTAAAATTAGAATTATTATTTCGTTTTGCCGTCAGATACATTTTTTTAAATAACTGTTAAATTTGGTTTTCGTCCCATTTACAAATCAATTGTTCTAAAAGTTAAGTTTATTCTTGGTTTGGCTATGAATTTTGTTAGAGGAAGTCGGTGTAGCCAATTCGTTTGTGTTATGTCTTTCATGACAAGTAAACTTCCATGTTCTAAAATCAATGAAACGGTTTCTTTTGTTTCCTTGTGCTTGAATGCAAATTTGCGTTCGGCTCCAAAACTTAAGGAACCAATTGCCCCATTTTTCTTTAAATCTTTTTCTGCATCGCTATGCCACGCCATTCCTTCATCGCCATTATGGTATAAATTGAGTAAACAGGAGTTGAATATTTCTCCTGTTTTTTCTTCGACTAGTAATTTTAATTCCGAGAGTTCTTTTGTCCAAGGCAAGGCTCTTTTAGTGGTGTTCGAATAGGTGTATTCAAAATCACTGTCCCCATACCAAGCTACTTTTCGTTTGGTTATTATTAGTTTGCCATAGATTATGGCTTGGTCATTTTTCCATTCGATTGTATTCATTAAAGTGTCAAAATAATGACTCCCCTCTTTATTAGACATTAATTTTCCGTAATAATTTACTATACCATCTTTTGGTAATAGGTTTGTTGAGCCGTCTATTTCGTTGTTGAATAAATCCATTTTTTGTACTCTATTTTCATGCAATGTCCGCAAGGGCGAAAACCATTTTCATGAGCTTCACTTTCTGAAAAGAAGAAAATCCTGTTTTCCCGTTTCAAACGTTTGCCTGATTTGCATTTTAATGTTCCGTATATTTTTAAATTTACATTTCCACCAAAAGTAATCACTTTATGTTTGATTTTGCTTCGTAAATCTCCATCGTTTATGTCAAGATGTTTTATCATTTTTAACTTAATGCATCGTGAAAAATAATCCCTAAAGTGTATCTTTCGCCACTTTGAATTTCACTTACACCGTGTTTCATATTCACACGATAGTACCCCTTGGTTCCTTTTATTGGCCGAAAGTTAGTGGTAAAAAGGAGCATATCGCCTTTCTTGGGTTTTAATACAATCGCTTTTGATTGTGCTCTTGGTGTTTGTTGGGTTAGCACAAATTCGCCACCTGTATAATCTTCATCGGGCTCATTTAGAAATAAAACGGTTTGAATGGGAAAATATACAGCTCCATACAAATCTTGATGCAACGTATTATGCCCGCCTTTGCCATATTTCAAAATCAAAACGGTTGCTTTTGTTTGATTATTATCATGGCATTGATTTAGCATTTCTTGATGTGCATCCGGAAAAATTGTAGCGATATTTAGTACTTTCATCCAAGCGTTTGCAATTGGAACAAGTTTTGGATATACGCTTTCTCTAATACTTTGAATTAGATTTGGTAACGGATAATTAAAATATTTGTATTCGCCCAAACCAAAACGGTAGCGTTCCATAACTACGGTTTTTCTATAACTGTTTGAATTGTTGTAGCCTGCTATTAATTCAGTGCATTCATAGTGGGTTAAAACATTTTGAATAATGGCATATCCTTTTTCGTGCATTTCTTCGGTTATATTTTGCCAATTTATTGCTGCCATTTTTGTATTTTCCATTTAATACTAATTGTTTTATTTATTAGATTGAATTATTCTTTGCTTTTCCGTTTCATCAGCCATCAGCATTGCGGTAAACGCATTGTTTAGTCGTAGTTCTTTAATAATATTGGCAAAATCGGCTTCCGATCTATTTTGTCGATCCTAATTTCAAATCCAACAATTCTGTTCATTTGTTTTTTGAACCGATTTTGTTGTGTTTTCTAATGAAAACGGTGATTTATCAAAATCAATCCATTGTCGATTCTCTTTGGAAATAGGTCCTCCTAGAATTTTTTCTACTTTGCTATTGGTTTCTAACTCCATTGAAATATGGGTTCCTAGTGGATATGTTTCTCCAGAACGTATTAAAGTACCAATTCGTTTTTCTTTGATAAATGGTGCGATAATCGATTGATCAGTTATTTTAAATATCTCGGATATGTACATACTTATAACTTCGATATTTCATTAATAATTTCTGTCAATTTATCGGGCATGCTAAAAAATGGCGAATGGCTAGAAGCAATTTTATATACTTTCAAGCAGGGCATTTCCGCTAGCATTTTTTCTTGCAACCAAGGTGTTATTGCTCGGTCTTCGGTGCATTCAATATAATATCGTGGCACGTTTCCATAATTACCTTCAGTAAGTTTCAATTTTGCTTTTGCAGACTCTGTTGATTCGGGTAACAGAATGATGTTAGCCATTTGCGTAATGTCATCGGGGCAATCGTGGTATAATCCCTCTTTGTAAATTTCAGGTAAAAGCATAGAAGAAATAGTACCATTATAAGTAATGTGTCCGCCTAGAACTTCTTTTTCATCTAATGCAAAATAGTCTTTGGCACATTTTCCATTAGCAACTAGTACCGCTGCTAGATAAATTAATTTTTCGATTTTATTTGGTCTCAATTCTGCTAATTGAGAATTGAATATTCCGTTTTTGCTATGAGCCACTAGTATTACTTTTCCGGGAATACTGTCGATAAGCTTGCACAATTGTTGAATTGTTGAATCAAATCGTACATTTTCTATTGGTGTTTTATCTCTTCCCATTCCTGGCAAATCAATGGAGTAAACGATATGTCCTTGCTTTTCAAGTAAGGGTGTTACTTTATACCAATTCCAAGCACTATGCCAAGAACCGTGAATTAGAATAAAGGTTTTCTTGTCATTTTTGTTTTGAGCATTCATTTGAAATGGATTAAAAAATAGTGCAATAATTAGCAAACTGAGGTATGCTATCCAAGTGTTCGTGAGTTTCATTTTTTTTTGACTTTAATAGTAAATGCAAAAATCGAACTATTCGTGTAGCCATAAAACCCGAAACTTGCTAAATAAATTCGGAATGTATTTTTGTTCCTTCCCAACCAATAATGGCTGTTTTTCTAGTATTGCCCCACATATACCCACCCAATATTCCTGTAGATTGAATTACTCGATGACAAGGGATTAAGAAAGCAACGGGATTGCTGCCAATTGCTGTGCCCACAGCTCTTGAAGCATTTGGTTTTTCAATTTTAGCTGCAATAGCACCATAGGTTGTCAGTTGCCCCAAAGGAATTTTTAAAAGGGTTTGCCAAACTTTTAGTTGAAAATCAGTTCCTTTTAAGTGCAGTTTTATTTGATTTAATTTTGTCCAATCGTGAGTGAAAATATAAAGTGCATTTTGCTGAATTATATCTACCATTTGTCTGAAAAGGGCATTTGGAAAATGGTTTTGCATTGTTGAAAATGCCAAAGTTTCATTATCGGAAAATGCCATATAGCAAATTCCTTTGTCAGTAGATGCTACTATAATATTTCCAAAAGGGCTCTCCGAAAAACTATAATTTATAACTAAATTTTTTCCGCCATTTCTGTATTCAGCGGGTGTCATACCTTCTATAGTGACAAACAAATCGTGTAATCGCCCTGTACCGGAAAGCCCTGTTTCGTAGGCTGTTTCAAAAAGTGTGGCTTGATTGTCTTTTAATAAGGTTTTGGCATATTCAACTGTGGTATATTGTAAAAATTTTTTTGGACTTGTGCCTGCCCATTCACTAAAAAGCCGCTGGAAATGAAAAGGGCTTAAATGAACTTTCTCAGCAACTTCATCCAGATTGGGTTGCTCTTTAAAGTTTTCTTTTATATAGTCAATTGCTTCAGCAATTCTGTTATAATTAATATTTTGTTGTTCAGTCATTTTCGTCATATTTTATAATGCAAATATCGAAAGAAGTTTATCGTTATAAAATCCGAAACTTGCTACGATTTAGTTTTATTATAATTCCTGTTATCATTTGATGTGTGGTTGCACGAATTAGAATATTTTCGAATTAAAGATCAGTTGCTATCACGATTCAATGCAATTCTTCTCCTGATCCGGCTTAACGATTCTGGTTTAATGCCTATGTAACTGGCTATTTGATACTGGGGGATTGTTTGAAACAATTGAGGTCTTGAATTTAAGAGCCTCACGTATCGTTGTTCAGGAGTGTCAGTGGTATAAGATGACATCAGTTCCTGCTGTTCTGCAAACACTTTTTCCATTACTTTTCTGGAAACGGTTTCTAGTTTAGGAAAACGACGGTATAAATCTTCTTCTTTGTCTCTATTGCCAACCACAAGAAAACAATCTGTGGAACAAGCCATATAGTGATTTGAGGGGAGGTTATTACCAAAACTGTTTAAAGAAATTACCCATTGTTCTTCGGTGAAAAAATTACCCGTTTTTTCTTCACCATCAACGATAAAATATTGCCTCACACAGCCTTCTAAAACGAAATAAGCCTCTGTTGAAATTTGCCCTTCTTTAAGTAGTATAGTGCCCTTTTCATATTTTTTAATCACCATAGTGGCTGCAATAGCATCAGCTTCTTCTTTTGAAATAGGCATTATTCTAGAAAAATAATTTAAGAGTTTGTCTTCCATCGTTTTGTTGTCATTAGATCTTTGCTAAGGTTAGCCGTTTTTTATAAATACAACCGCTAATCTACAATAAAGATTTTAGAACAAAAGGCATGTTCAATTAAACTCTAGTTGCTCTTTTATTGTAAAACTCAATGATAGTATGGCAAACTTATAAATGATAATTATAGAGATATAATATCTAACACTAATTAATTGTTTTTGAGAATCCTGTACGTGCTACATTTATTCACATGCAAAGTTATCAATAAAACTTTAATTTTAATTTATGAAAAGGACATGTAAAGTTTGTGAAAACTTTTTCACTTTAACAGAAGGTTTTTCTTGTGATTCCTGTTAATAGGGAATTAATTAAAACCTAGAATCTTCTGTTTTTCTTTATCTGAAATATTTGTGAAGATGGGGCCAGTGTTGGAATGATTTCACACTGACATACTGAAAATTACAAATAAATCGGAATAGTTTTGAATGTAATCTTCATCATATAAAAATTCATATTCGCTATCTCGCTCTCTTAAAATGAAAGAGAGGATGTCGTTGTATTTTATTATGGCTTGTCGCCTAATTGTTTTTCGTTTATAGGACCTAAAATGTGCCCGAACATTTTCAGTACCTGATTTACACTACATAAACTGAAGTTGTCCTTACCTTGTTCAATCTTTTGGATAACGGTCAATGCTACACCAGCTTTCATGGCAAATTCTTCTTGTGTAAGACCTGCTTGTTTTCATCTCTTTTTTACAAAATCGGATATTGTATTCATTTTATATGTTTTTCCATATAAAAAAGATTGTAAAAGGAGGCAGGATAAAGAAGAAAGAAGCAAATGAAAATAAGCAAGATAGACTGTTTTATTTCGAATTTTAAATGGTAAAATTTTATCAAGAAATCATTCTATGTCTAGGGAGATGAATCTCATGTTCCTGAGGATAGGGTTCACGATGGGTACTACTGACATCTTCCCTGATTTGATTTTGTGTCTTGAACTGGTCTTTTGAATCCATATATCTAGGGTCGGGGATAAAAGGCATCTTGGCCATTTTAGTTACGGTAATAGTGGGGAAATGATAGTCCACTTCTACACTACCTAAGAGAAGATAACAGCCACCTCCCAGAAAAGGATATTGCGTCAGACTGTCGGGAAAGTGTGCCGTATCAAAATAAGAACCTTCATGGTCAACCCAAGTTCCAAAATACATGGTTCCTCTTTTGGTAGGGACTTGTTTTCTTGAAATGAGATAGGCCAGCATGCGCACTTGTTTTTTATGACAGTTGAGCAGGTCCTTGGCCATTATATCTCCGCGGTTTTTGGTCTGCAAAAGATCAAAGGGGGTGCAGGATACAGGAAAACTCAGCAGTTCAATTTCGTCAAAAGCATCTTCAAACAGAGAACGCTCCAGCGTTGGGAGTTTGTATTCTTTTACGGGTTCCTGTATCAAGAGTAAGTTTCTGTTTTTGGGTTTATAATTGTTTAAGAGCAAGCTGGCGATAACCAGCAACTGGTTTTTGGTTTTGCCAGTAAAGCGAAAAGCGCCTATAAAAATTAAGATTTTAATTCCTTCAATTCCCATTGGAATGCGATTGATGAAATCCTCCAGCGACTGAAAATTACCATTTCTGTTGCGGTCTGAGACGATGAAATGTGCCATTTTGGATTCCAAACTCTGCAGGTGCATAAATCCCAAATAGACATCAGTACCATAGAGCGTGGTTTCGTATTCGCTTTTGTTTATGCAAGGATTATGGATGGAGGCTCCAGCCATACGCGCTTCATGCACATAGACTTCGGTTCTGTAAAATCCCCCTTGATTGTTGATTACGGCCACCATAAACTCAATGGGATAATATACTTTGAGATACAAGCTTTGATAGCTTTCAACGGCATAGGATGCTGAGTGTGCTTTGCAAAAAGAATAACCCGCAAAGGACTCAATCTGTCTGTATATTTCCTCGCTCAGTTTTAAGGGATGTCCTTTTTGGGTACAGCAGGCAAAGAAATTGTCCTTTACTTTTTGCAAAGCCTCTTTCGAGCGTCCTTTGCCACTCATGGCTCTCCTTAGAATATCTCCGTCTGCTGCAGGTAAACCTCCATAGTGTAATGCTATTTTAATAACATCTTCCTGATAGACCATAATTCCGTAGGTTTCCCCAAGCTGTTGTTTAAACACTTCGTGAAAGTATTCGAATTTGTCGGGATGGTTGTGACGAAAAATATATTCTTTCATCATGCCGGATTGTGCCACACCAGGGCGAATAATAGAGGAGGCAGCCACCAGTGTTTTATAATTATCACATTTAAGTCTTCTTAATAATCCCCGCATGGCAGGACTTTCTATATAAAAACATCCAATGGTTTTGCCTTCAGCCAAATAATTATTGGCTAATGCTTCATTTTTTGAAATTGAAGTATCGCGAATATTCACCCGAACACTTCTGTTTTTTTCAATCAGTTTGACCGTATCATCAATATGACCAATGCCTCGTTGACTTAAAATGTCGAATTTTTCAAAACCAATATCTTCGGCGACATGCATATCAAAAAGCACAATAGGAAATCCTTTTGGAGGCATTTCAAGTGGTGTGTAATTGGTGATAGGTTCTTCGGAGATTATAATACCACAGGAATGCATACTGCGTTGATTGGGGTATTTCTCTAGCATCATTCCATATTCTTGCACAAACTTTACAATGTTGTTCTTATCATGAAATTGCATTGGATTTTTTGCTAGCATGTCTAACTCTTCTTTTGGAAGACCAAATACTTTTCCAACTTCCCGAAAGATGGAGCGGTATTTGAATTCGACATTCGTACCACAAAAAGCTACGTTTTCTTTGCCATACCGATTGAAGATGTATTCCAGGATTACATCCCGTTCTTTCCAACTCCAATCAATATCAAAATCAGGTGGGCTTTTTCGATTTTCATTTAGAAACCGTTCAAAATACAAATCCAGTTCCAGTGGACATATATCCGTAATCCCCAAACAATAGGCTATAATGCTATTGGCACCGCTTCCACGTCCAATGTGCATGAAACCAAGGCTGTTACTGTAGCGAATAATATCCCAGGTTATTAGAAAATAGCCACTGAATTCTAATTGGTCAATAACTTTGAGTTCCTTTTCAACTCGTACTTTAGCATCAATATTTCCCCCCCCATACCGCCATAACATGCCCTGTTGAGCCAATGAAGTTAATAATGCAAAATCACTTTCCCGATTGTTGGTATAGAATTTTTTATTTCTGGGGGTATTGAATTCAAATTTGAAATTGCATTGTTCTATTAGTTGTTCTGTATTGGCAATAATTTGTGGATATTCTGTATAATGAGCTAGAAGTTCTTTTAAAGGTTTTAATACTTCTGTAGTTTTGCAATAGTCGGCTTCTGTTAGTTTTGATAGAATGATATTGGAATCAATAGCCCGTAAAATTTTATGCAGATTGAATTCCTTTTTGGTTCTAAAAGTTACGGGTTGCAATACCACCATTTTGGCTATTTTATTTTTAAGTTCCAAAGAAAAAAGTTTGGGTAATTCTTCGGGGCGAATGCCTACAAATTCATTCTTTTTAAGCGAAATTGGTGCATTTTCTAGGGTGTAAATTATAAAAACGGAATCGAATTCTGGTGCTTGTTTTGGTAATGGTTCGCCGCTGAAATTATGAGCCGTTAAAAAACGATTCATTTCTGCCAGTCCGCTTGCGTTTTTGGCTAAACCGATGTAACGCAATTTGTTTTCAGAATGGAATTCGATACCTACAAGGGGTTTAATCCCTACAGCACCACAGCTTTTTATAAAATCATAAATACCAGTTACAGTATTAATATCAGTGAGCGCCATTGCTTTTACTCCACAAGTAACGGCTTGCCCTATAAGATCATTAAGGGGGATGGTGCCGTAGCGTAAGGAGTGGAACGAATGACAGTTGAGGTACATGAGAGTTGTTTAATGGTATAATTATTTAGGTTTTTGTTTTTTTGTTTTTCACTCTTCACTCTTGACTCTTGACTCTTAACTCTTCACTCTTGACTCTTCACTCTTTAGGTTTAGCCAGTCTTCTTAAAATTTCGTCTTTGGTATTGGGTTTGAAGGACGCTCCGGCGCAACGCATCACGGCATCAAATCCGTAACGGCTCTTCATTTTGTCCATAGCGGCATAAAGGGACAACATTTCCTGAGTGTCTTCAAAAAGATTGATTTGATAGGTACCTCTCACCAGACCACTAAAGCGTATGCCTATCAATCGAAGCCTCATGCGTCGTTGATAGAGTTTGTCAAAGAGATCGGTTACATTTCTGGTCAGGATATGGTCCGCTGAGGTATAGGCTATTTTGCATTGTTTGGTTTCGGTGTCAAAATTGGCATAGCGTATTTTAACCACTATTGTTGAGGTTAGCCACTGCTCGGAACGGAGCTGGAAAGCTAGTTTTTCAACCATACCCATCAGCACCGATTTGAGTTTTATGATGTCAATCGTGTCCTGGGAAAAAGTATGCTCGGTGGAAATGGATTTTCGCTCGGTATAGGGTTCTACAGGAGTATTGTCAATGCCATTGGCTTTTTTCCAAATCTCCAAACCATTTTTGCCAATCATGCGTTGCAGTACTTCGGCGGGCATTTCAGATAGTGTCTGTATGGTGCGAATGCCAATTCGTGATAAAAGCTGAAAAGTCACATTGCCCACCATCGGTATCTTTTGGATGGACAGCGGGTTTAAAAAGGCTTGTACATTATTTTCAGGGATCTCTAAGTTCCCTCTGGGTTTGCCTTCACCGGTGGCTATTTTAGAGACGGTTTTATTGATAGACAAAGCAAAACTAATGGGTAATCCCGTTTCTTTAATCACAGATTGTGCGAGTTCATTCGTCCATTTATAACTGCCATGAAATCGATCCATACCGGTAATATCAAGATAAAACTCGTCAATGCTGGCTTTTTCCATTATAGGCGCTTTTTCTTGAATCACCTGGGTTACATCATGGGATAATTTGGAATACAATTCCATATCCCCTTTGACAATCTTGGCCTGTGGACAAAGGCGCATCGCCATATTAATGGGCATCGCCGAGCGTACCCCGAAACGACGTGCCTCATAGGAGCAGGAGGCTACCACACCGCGATCACCACCACCAATAATTAGTGGAATTCCTTCCAATTGGGAGTTTTCCAATCTTTCACAGGATACAAAAAAGGTATCCAAATCCATGTGTACAATTGCCCGTATCATTTTCCTTTGTTTTTGTAGTGAACAAAATTAGTACAGTTTGCAACATTTTTTAGTATATTTGCTGTTATAAATTGTAACAAAATAGCTATGTCCTTATTTTCAGACAACATCAGAACCCTTCGGGTAAAGCAGAAGATATCGCAGGAAAAACTTGCTGAGAGTCTATGCATTACCAGGGGTAGGTATGTGAAGTATGAAGATGGCACATCAGAAGCTCCGTATGATATTTTAAAGAAAATAGCACATTATTATCATATCAGTATCGATCTATTACTGTCGGTGGATGTCCGCAAAATTGACTCCCAGGATTTATTAAAATTAGAGAATAATCGTTTGGTGCTTCCCATTATGGTGGATAGAGAAGGGGAGAACTTCATAGAAGTAGTTACCCAAAAAGTGAAAGCCGGTTATTTAAATGGTTATGCAGATCCGGAGTATATTGAGAGTCTGCAACAAATCTCACTTCCTTTCTTGGGTTCGGGTAAGCATAGGGGATTTCCGGTGGAAGGTGATTCCATGCCTCCCCATGAGGATGGTTCCATCATTATTGGCCGTTATGTAGAATCACTGGGTGAGGTTCTTGATGGCAAGACCTACATATTCATCACTAAAAGTGAGGGGATGGTGTACAAGCGTCTCAACAAAAACAAAAAGAATGCACTTGTTTTGGAGTCCGACAATAGACTTTACCCTAACTATGAAGTCAAAGCTTCTGACATATTGGAGATATGGGAGTATGAATGCAATATTGGTCGTAGTGATAGAAAGGCTGAAATTTCAGAACCGCTTAGTGTAAAAGAAATGTTTTTGGAATTAAAGAGGGATATTTCTGAAGTGAAAGAAAGTATTAAGAAGTGATTTTTCTTTTAGCTCACTTATCACTTATTGTTATTCGATGAACCTCACTTCGTTTCGGTTTTCTTTATCATGACCCCAGCCGCTCCGCTAGGGGGCACTCCCAGCGCCAGCGCACAAATCCCTATCGTGATTTTTGGTTTGGCAATTATAAGTGAAAAATACGGTCACGAATTACTGCGTCAGTTCACTTCGTTCGTGTGTAATTCCGCGTCATCTGTTTTTTAGCATATCAACAACAATCGATATTCTCCATCTTTTTCTATTGGTGCTCTGTGAATACAAGGTAGCACCTGTTGTTTGGGATGATCCACCGCCAAGCGCCAAAGATGTCCTAATCCTAAATTAATAGGGGCTGCATGGGATTTCGCCTGATAATGCAAATCAAAATAATTTTCCTTCAAAAAGTGTTCAAATTCCTCCGATGGGCCGTTATGTAGTGCTGTCAGTTTTTTTCGAATGTCAGGAATTAGAATTTTTTGCTCCGCTTGTTCGTTAGAAATAATATCACTTGCTATACCGTGATAGGTACATAAAAAAGTATCCGTTGCAATGGGAGAACGATCAACATGATACGAATATACATCTGTGGATATGAAATCAAATTCATCATCTCGTTCATAATATTTAAGTAAATTAAGAGAGGGGGAAGCTCCCAAATCAGCTAATAATCGTAAATCATTTAAGATAATTTCCCTTGCTATATTGCCCTTTTCCGATAGTTGGAGTGCCAATAGATCATCAGGATAAACTTCCGTTATATTTTCTTTTATTTGCAGTTTACCTACAATCGCTGCAAAATCGCCTTCCAAATTTCGGTACCAGCATAGTGCATTTATTTTTCCTTTAAAATCGGTATTTACAAGTTCAGAAAAAGTGGACACCATTCCAATTTGGCTGCTGTCAGAAAATGTGTTGCTCATAGTATGATATCAAGAAGCTAGTTACTTAATGCATTACAAAATTATGCAATTTCGCGCCATTGGGCTAATTTTTCAGCACAACACAGGGAACACTCTTAAATCATTCATTGAAAAAAGTTAGAAGACTTTTATCGTATTTCCAGTTTTCAATAACTTTTATAAAAATGCAAAGGCGTGAGACATTTGCATAGCGTAAAGAGGAACACTTCGTGGATCGGGTTTTTGGTTTAAAAATATGAGGGCGGAGAAGAGGACGTTTTCATGAGTTTATTGTTCATTCTCTGTGAACAGGCGAAGCACCCGAGTCCCGATAATTATCGGGAAGAATAGACGAAGTAAATCTCGCAAATACAAAAACAATTTTCCATTAAGCTAATTGTCCCGTCCTAAAAACTATACATGTTATTAAATAAATCCTGTTGTAGCTATAAATACAAAGAGCAATTATTAAAATCTCTTAATCCTATTATCCATCAACTTTAAATACTTTTCTTTCATGCTATCTGATAAAAATGACATTTCTACTAGTTCAATCCATTTCGATAGACTTTTATTCATATTCGATAAAATGGCATTTATTGTTTTATCATTAAGTTCCAATCGTTCTTTTGCGTAATAATCTATCAATTCCGTCGATTTGAAATTGTTCTTTTTACCTTTGAGGGATAGCGCTAACTCCTCCTGCGGATTTTTAATGGAAATCGAAGAATTCAAGAAATCATACACTGGCGCCAAAGTTGTTTTTCCCGCTTTTGTAATTACTGAAAAGTTCTTTAAATGCATATCTTCATTACCTGTTATGAAACAGAACAAAACTCGTTTAAAGAAATCTGCTTTCTCTATAGCAGGAAAAGTGCAATATTCATCAATTACTTTAACCAATTTTTCCATGGTGTAATCATATTTTGTATCTCTTGAATTGCCTGTTAATTGAGCAAAATCCTCAGTGGCATATTTCTTTCCCTTACTATATCTGTCAAACCGTTTGATAAAATAAGAAAGGCTTCCATCCTTTGAATAGACCAATCCATGAAAAGGCACCTCAAGTCCATATACTTTTGCCATTTTCATAGTTACATCCTCGTTTTCGGGTAATTCCGGAAATAGATCATTCTGTGGTTTGATAATATAATTACCAAACTGGTCCACAATTTCAAATTGCTGATTTACAGCTGAAATAACGGCACTTAATTTTGGCTGAACTCCTTGAATAGATAATTTCTTTGCACGATTGGCAGCCTCTTGCCTTTGCTCGGCAGCTGTAAATGGCAAATCCTTTAATGTGGTAAGTTTAGGAGCAATCATACGAAGTCCCTTTTCACTGTATTTTTCAGTACCACATAATTCGTAGGTTATTGGACATCTATTCATCTTGCCATTCTTTTACCGTAACCGCTCCTACCAAATCATTTCCAGTGGCTATAAGTTGGGAGAAATAATCGTTTTTATCAATCTTGCCTATTTTTAAGAGCCCTTCAAGCATTATCCCTTCAGGCAATAATCCTTCAAAAAAAGAAGGGAATTTTGTAAAAGAATACTTTTTATTGGTCAATGGCATAGTTAACGATACGGCTTCTCCTTCATAGTTGTCATCATAGATAAATTCATAACCGCCGCTGGTATCTTCAATCAACACTCCTGCCTTTTTATCGTGAACCAATATGATCGCTTTTCTCATGACTGTTTATGGATTGGACTTTTAAATTGTATTTCAATATTCAATACTTTCAGTACAGCTAAAAGTTTATTCCAACTAACTGTTTCTTTATTTTTCTCAATATCAAAAACTGTGGTCTTACCTACTCCTGCCAGGTTCGCCAATTCTAATTGCGTCAGTCCTGCTTGCTTACGATGCTCTTTTATAAAGAGCCCCAAATTAAAACTATCCATATTTTACCGTTTTGACAGTAAAATTAAGCAAATATATGTTTCGGCTAGGTGTTTTTATTATAAAAATGTTATTTTTTACTGCTATAACAGTAAATTATACATAAATAATTGGAGATTGATTAAAAAGACAGACCCATTTCCTGTTTTTACTGTTATACTGGTAATCATTAAGCCAAAAAACATATAAATCAACTTTGGAACTTGAAAAACTTTTAAAAGACTTTAGAAAAGATTCTGTTGAAGAATCTAAAAAATAAGATTTCAATTTATAACCCTTTGGGTTTTTCTGGGGGGCTTTTTTTTTATTATTCTCTGCGGTCTATCAATAAAGCTCAATCTTTAATTTTTACATCAAGGTCCTGGTTTGATTAGGCATTCTTTCGGCGAGTATGAAACGGATTTTATCATTACGCAAACGGATCGATTTGCCACGGCTATAGCTGGAGCGGTATGGACTGATTTGGTCAGCGTCTATTTGTATATAGGCGGGAATTAACAAAAGCCAGACTTTTGGCGTTTTGAGTACGACCAGCTGCGGATTGGGAAATCGTTGTTTGACGATACAGACAGCTATTTGAAAAATTCTCCCGTGCTGCAAGCTGCCAATGTGCATACGCCTTTATTGTCCTGGACTGGTGCCGAAGATCGACATGTTAATTATTACCAGAGCATTGAATTCTATCTTGCGTTGAGAAGGCTTGGAAAAAAGCATACTATGCTGATTTATCCTGGAGATGGTCACGCATTGATGGATGGATCGAATCAAAAAGACCTGACGCAACGGACCGAAGAGTGGTTTGGGTATTATTTGAAAAATGAAACTTTGAAGTCGTGGATGGTTGCAGATTCTTATGAGCGATTTAGACCTAAATCAGAAAAACATAATACTATTGACTCGTTGGATGTAATTATTTTTTAAACACATAGAAACTTAGAATTTATAGTTTTAAAAAAGAGCTTGATAGAGGTTTTACTATTCACATAGTCAATCTATGTGAAAAATAGTGCTATTTCTATTCGTTCTTAAATGATTTTATATTAAATCTATGTGCGTATGTGGTTCATTTTTTAATTAAATTTCACCCAACGGCTTACCATTAGAATATATAAAAAACGTGGAAATAGAGAAGAAATTTTATTTAAACCCCAAATTTAACTGATTTTCAAATTTTTGCCACTCTGTTTCCTCGCTCTTTTTGCTTTGGTAGTTGTATTTGAACTTTGAATATTTATTTTCGCTATTTATTCAAGGATTGTGGTCGAGTCAGACAATTTTTGAACCTCTTTGTAGATGTTTTGAAATAACCGATACGAATGGTGATTAAATTGATAATTATCGATTTCAAACCAATATGCTTCGAACTCCTTATTTCTAATGCGGATTCTGGGTTAAAATACCATCCCCAATAAAAAAAACCTTAAATATCAATTATTTAAGGTTTTTTTATAATGAACACAGGAATTGAACCGATAAACTCAAGGATCTGAATTTGATGCTTTTTTTAAAACAATCTAATTCAAGTCCTTATATTACTCAATATTTACTTGTTTTTGTTTTTTAATGTTAGATCAAATACAAACCAAGCGAAGGTAACAATACCTATTGCAAAGAGAACATCTCCAAAGGTACGCAGCCATTTTAATGTAATCATGGTAGGGTCTTGCATTAATTCAGATGAACGAGCAAACCACATTCCTTTTTCGATGCTTTCAATGGCTTGCCAAATTCCAATTGGAAGTAAACTCATTGTCGCCATTAAAAACAGACCAATATTAAGTGACCAGAAAGTGGTTTTGATTAACTTGTTGTTCCATAAGGTGTTTCTATACAAACTTCTTAGCACAAATAACATCAAACCAATTCCCAACATTCCATACACTCCAAACAATGCGGTATGACCATGAAGAGGAGTAGTATTCAAGCCTTGAACATAATACAATGCTATTGGAGGATTAATGATAAACCCGAATATACCAGCTCCAAGGAAATTCCAAAAAGATACGGCAAGCATGAAATAAATAGGCCATTTATAATCATCAACCCAGGCTGTCGCTTTAGAAAGTTTATAGTTGTGATACGCTTCATATCCGATAAGGGTTAACGGTACTACTTCCAAGGCGCTAAACGTAGCTCCCAAAGCCATAATGGCACTGGGTGTCCCTGAAAAATACAAATGGTGAAATGTTCCTAAAATTCCTCCAGACAAAAAGACTATCGTGCTAAACAATACATTCAATGTGGCCGTTTTGGTTTTCAATAACCCCAAACGAACAAAAAGAAATGCAATTACCACTGTTGCGAATACTTCAAAGAATCCTTCCACCCACAAGTGGACTACCCACCATCTCCAATATTCAGCAATGGCAAGATTGGTTTGTCTTCCCCACATTAATCCGGCAGAATAGAAAAGTGCAATCGCGGAACATGAAATTAAAAAGAGAATGATTAGATTTTTTTCTTCCGTTTTTCTTTTTAAAATAGGAAGTAGAGGTCGAACCATTAAAGCCAACCATAAGAAAAGTCCAACCAGCAAAAAGATTTGCCAAAAACGACCGAGATCAACATATTCATACCCTTGATGTCCAAACCAAAAATTTTGAACCAAGTCTAGTTTTTGCATCACTCCAAACCATTGACCGATCATGGATCCAACCACTATTATCAGTAAGGCAATGAACAAAAAGTTGATTCCAAAACATTGAAATTTAGGATCTTTGCCCGAAACTGCCGGAGCAATATACAATCCTGTTGCAAGCCAGGCAGTGGCTATCCATAAAATGGCCAATTGGGTGTGCCAAGTCCTGGTTACGGCATATGGCAGAAATTTATCTATTGGAATTCCATACAAACCATTTCCTTCAACACCATAATGGGCAGTTACAATTCCCAACAGCACTTGTAAAATCATGAGCAAACTTACCACCCAGAAATATTTTTTCACCAAATACATCGATGGGGTCATCCCTTGTTTTAAAAGCGGATCTGATGTTGGTATTGGTAAACTTTCCCCTTCACCAGATTTTGCATGATAAAAAACCAATAATCCAATACACAAAATCAAGGTAATTATACTGACTCCGGACCAAGCCATTAAATCGGTGGTGGCTTTGTTTCCCACTAAATCATCTGCAGGCCAGTTGTGCGTGTATGAAATAGTAGAATTAGGTCGTTCTGTAACTGTTGCCCAAGTTGCCCAAAAGAAAAACGCATTCATTTTGTGCATTCTATTTGTGTCTTTGATGGCATTTTTTGGAATTGCATAGTCATTACGCAATTTGTCAAATTCGGGAGAATTCATAAACAAACCTTCATAATAATGACTTAAATATTGAATGGCCAAAATTCTATTTTCAGAAATAGTTATTGTTTTTGTTCTTTCATCGTATCTATTGGTTCTTAAATCGGTTTGCAAACGTATTTTTAAAGCCGCTTGCTTTTCCTTGTCCAATGCGTCAAAATCTTTATTGAAATCTTTTTGCGCATAGCGATTCAATATAAAAACGGCTTCTCTATGAAGCCAGTCGGCAGTCCAATCTGGGGCTACATAAGCACCATGTCCCCAGATGGTTCCCACTTCTTGGCCTCCCATACTTTGCCAAACATTTTGACCGTCTTTAATTTCCTGACCGGTAAAAATGACTTCCTTGTTTTCTGAAATTATTTTTTCGGGAACGGGTGGTGATTGTTGGTAAATTTCATAGCCATAATAGCCTAAAACTCCAAAGGAAAAGACCGCTACTATTAACAATCCAATCCATAATTTTTTTTCTTGACTCATAATTTTTGATTAGTTTTTTGTGACAATTCTTTTTCCAATTCAATAGCTTTTGGAAACAAAATATTATTCTCCAAATGAATGTGAAGGTGTAAATCTTGTTCAAATTCCTTGAGTAATGCAATTGTTACTCTATACGTATTGCAGGCATCTTCTGGCGGTGTATAATTATTGCTCAATGTTTCAATTTTTCTAAATCGATCTCCTTCGGTGGTGTGTTCGTCCATCATCATTTGTATAGGGTTTTGTACGGTACCAAACTGTGGTGCCTCCCACTTGGAGTTTTCTTGTTTTGCCTGAACCATTTTGCGTATACTAGGAAACAAAATAAGCTCTTCTTTTTTCATGTGTTTTGCCAACTCGCCGGCAGTAGCGTCGAAATGTTCCTTGATTTCAAACAACTCGGGGTGACGTTCTCCGTGAACTCTACAGATTTTATCTAGGTAGGGTTCTATTTCCAACGTTTTTTCCTGCACATAACGATGGTGTTTTTTCTCGATATAATCAGCCAATAAATCTATAGGCCAAGATTTATAATCGGTGGTATTCTCTGAATTGGATTGTAGGAGTGCATTCAAATCTGAAACAACTAATTGGTCATCAATTTTTTTTGCCTCACAAGCATCATTAATGGTTCTGTTACCTTGACAGCAAAAGTCAATACCGTATTTTTTAAATACTGATGCAGTTCGATAGTCTTTTGCTACCAATTCGCCTATAATTTGGTTTTCTTGAATATTCATTTTTTTATAATTTAAAGTATTGTGTTAATATGTATTTTCTTGTAATTATACTGGATAAAAATATCCACTATTGAGTTAATTTTTTTTTTATCGTTTTAAAAAAGTTAATTTTTTTTCATGATTCATAGCCAATGTTTTTACAGTAGTTGTTTCTAACATTTTTTTTAGTTCATCCCTAACTAGTTTAAATTGATCATGTACAGGACAGGGCTTTTTTTCATCACATTTTTTTAATCCTAAACCACAGCCATTGTAAATGGAATCTCCATCAATTGCAAAAACTATTGCGCTCAGCTTGATCTTTTCTATTTTTTGAATATCCATTGAGAAGCCTCCCGTAGGTCCTTTGTCGGAGTTTATGATACCATTGCGGCAAAGCTGTTGCAGTATTTTTGAAGTATAGGCAGTTGGCGATTCTATTGCTTCTGAAATTTCTTTCAAGCCCGCTTTTCTTCCAGCCAAAGATTGTTCAGCAATGTAGATTGATGCCTTAATACCATATTCACAAGCTTTTGAAAACATTTATTCTTTTTTTTACAGGACAAATGTAATCATTTATTTTTAATAATGGACAAATTTGTCCATTATTAATTGTGTTATAATGAAAACCTGCTCGCTTGTATCAGCCTGATTTAAACTACATTCAATAATATAAAAAAATACTACTGAATTTTTAGTAACTTTATCCATCAAAACAGTTGGCTAATAGTTTCAAATCTTCTGGTAAAAGGTTCGAATTTTTACCTTAAGGTTCACTATAAAAATCAAAAAGCCTGAGAATCTTTATTCTTAGGCTTTTTTTATGGTTCGAAAATGCTTTAGAGATTTTTAACTTTAAGCAGAGTCAGTGTTTACAACTAATTTCGGTTCGAACTCCGTCAAGGATCTTCAATTTCTAGATCGAATTTGTAATATATAGAGGTAGATATTATATGAAAATCAGACAAGTATTATTTAAAATTCCATCCTAATGTTAATCCAAAGGCAACAGGACGAGTTTCTGAATCTTTATCTGTACTGTACAAACCATTTGCTTTTCTATCAGAAACAGATGTTGGGTTATAACCTATATAAGATTCATTATTTTTTTGATCAAGTATTGTTCCATATCCACTTTCAAGAAACATAGCTGCATACAATGAATTTTTAGTACCCATATCAAATGTAAATCCTAACTCAAACATGCTCATCACAATACTTTTAGTTTGGTATTCTCCAGTTGCCGAATACTTACTTTGTCCTCCAAAACCATACTCTGGTAAATTATCAATAGTCAAATTAACATCCGGATAATAAGCTGTGCCATTTACATTATTTGCTTTTGCTTCTATTTTATATTTTACAGGTAAAAAATACTTAGCTCCTGCTCTAAAATTAAAATCTATACCTTTATTAATGTTGGTTTTATACTGTGCAAATTCCAGTGATATTGACCACCCAATTCCAATTTAAAGTGACCACCTGATTCCAATTCAAAATGACCACCTAATTCCGGAGCAAAATGACCACCTCCATTTTTCATTAAAAACTACTTTTTTTCATCTGTTAATTAGTATTCAAATATAC
>NZ_JAHWYN010000016.1 GCF_019351435.1 Flavobacterium taihuense | reverse complement strand
GAGGGGCTGTTTTTTTGTTTATAGAATGAAGAGTTTAGCCAATAAAGGTGTTGTAAAAACGGGATTGGGAGAGGGATAGAAGCTATCTACCGAAGTAGAGCGGATAGCCCGACGGCATTATGGTAAGGGGGCGAACAAGCGCTCTCTAAAAAAGTTTGCCCCTTGCTATAATGGGGTCTCGCCCTAATAATTGTAGTTTATATTGATTATTTTTTGAACCAAAAAAAGCCACCAAAACTTAATTTGATGGCTAATTTAAACTAATTCGAAATAATAGGTAATTTATTGTTTGATGAACTTCATCACTTTTACTTGATTTTCTTCATTATAAATTTTCACAAGATACATTCCGTTATCTAGATCACTAACACTATATTGATGGTCTTTAGCCTGACTTTTGTTGAATGTTTTAACTAGTTGGCCTGTTATAGCATAAAGTTGAACTTTAGTAGTAGTCGTATTTAATTTAAAATAAGTAGAAGCTGGATTTGGGTAAATATAGATTGCTTTTAAAGCTTCAAAATCGGTAGTAACCAAAGTAGTTGCTTTATTTCCGTAGATTCTAAATTCACCGGGTTGTAAAGTAATGGTAGCATTGGCATTAGTCACGGTGTATGGTGTGTTGTCCATTAAATTATACCATGATCCGGTACTTTGAAAACCGGTTGCAACATTTTGCGTAACTACGTCAAAATTGGCAATGATAAGAACATTTTTCAGTTCAGTATCGGCCAAAGCACTATTTGTGATTTTAATATTTGGGGTTAATGTCGTTCCTGATGGCATAGTAGCTATACCTGAAAAAACAGGCTCAGTAGTTTTTAATCCAATCATTCTCGACCAATCGTAATAGATTTTGTTTCTTACGTTGTCTCCCAACCAGTTATTAACCCATTGAGGTTGTGGTTTTGTGTCTAATTTACAATCTCCAGATGTGGCATCTGAGGAAGTATTTACGGTTCCATTATTACAAGTAAAAATAGAAGAGTCCCATCCTAATTCTCCAAAGTGCCATATCATTTTTGGACCAGGTACTAATAATGATACAGCTCCAATTGCAGACATTCTTGATAAAGCAATGTTTAAATTTTTTACATTATGTGCTGAATTTGTTGTATTCCCATATTGTAAATTTTTATACATCAAACGTTCTTCGTCATGACTTTCGGCATAGCCAATAACTCTATTCCCTAGAAAACCACTATGTTTTGGTCCATACATTCTTGAAATATCGTTGTTGGAATTATAACCCATTGATAATTGGTTGTAATTGTTGTTCAAATTTCCCCACATCATTACTCCTTTGCTTGGGGTTTCTGCGAATCTATAATTTGCCCATTCTTTTTCTTCAGTATCACTTCCTAAGTGCTCAAAAATAGTGTAGTGAGTTGGGTCTAATGACCAAGAATAATCAGCATATCCTTTTAAAATATCAACTCTGTCCTGTTGGTATTGTCCTGTACAAGCCTCGTCGCTAGCGGTACAGTTTTGTGTAAATCCTTTGGTTAAATCCCAACGGAAACCATCAATTTTATATTCTTCAATCCATTGTTTGACAACTCTTTTTACATAATTTTTAGTATAAGTTGAAGAATGATTCAAATCTTCTCCTACACTATAAGCATGTTTAGCAACGGTATTGAAATAAGGATTCTCTGCAGTTGGAGAACCATATCCATCACCATCGGGATCATTCATCCACATACGAATCATTGGGTTTCTTCTGAAAGCATGATTTAAGGCTATATCCAGAATTACTGCAATTCCGTTTTGGTGGCATACATCGATTAACTCTTTTAGTTTTGTTGAAGGGCCATAAAATTTATCTAATGCCATGTGGAAAGATGTGTTGTATCCCCAACTTTCGTTTCCTTCGAATTCCATTACAGGCAGCAGTTCAATAGCATTGATTTTTAAATTTTTAAAATAATCAATACGATTGATTATATCTTGGTAATTTCTGTTGGCATCAAAATCCCTTACCAACAGTTCGTAAACTACGAGTTTATCTTTTTCTGGTTTTACAAAACTGGTTGTTGCAGTACTCCAAACATAAGGAGTTTGCCCAGTTTGTAATACTGTTACTTCTTTGTCTTGACCTGCAGGATAAACTGGCATATTAGGGTAAGTTGAGGCAGGAATTCCTAAATCTTCATTAGGCGAAAGCACTAAAGTTGAATAAGGATCGGCCGTTTTTACCAATGCTGGAGAATTGGCGATAGGTGTTGTCTCACCGACCCAATATTGATAAGTGTAATTTGTTCCTGATACTAGTCCTGTCAATTCGATCCAAAATTTTGTAGAACCAGCCGTAGCATCTTTTTTCATAGCATAAGATGTACCTGGTTGCCAATTATTAAAACTTCCTGCCACATAAACAAAATCTTTTAAAGGTGCATCTAAAACTAAAGTTGCTTTGGTTGCATCAGTTGGGTTGTAATTGATTCCATCGAGCAAACTGGCAGGAATAGTTTGTGAAACGGTATTTGGATTGATGACTACAGTAAACTTCTTAGTAACAGTAGTAGCTCCTTGAGTTACTTCCAATTCATAGTTTTGGTTTGAAGTAATGTTGGTGTGATTGAATGTATAATTAGAAGTACTTGCATTTGTATTAATGCTTACACCGTTTGATTTTAAATTATAGCTGGCAACACCATTGCTATTGGTTGCTGCTATAGAAAGATTTCCTCCGGAAGCAAGTATAGTAGTACTGTTTTGTACAGGTGAAGTAAGGGTAACTTGAAAAGAACCTACTTCGGCAAACATATCTTGCGATTTTTTGTCACCAGTTCCATCTTTGGCTTTTATCAAAAAACCAATTTTTCCAATATTGGTTGTGTTATAATAGGTAGTTGGTACGAATGTCTTAGTATAAGTATCACTACCAGCATTATAAGTAAATTTGCTGGCTTCATCAGATGCATTCCATGAACCATTTAGAGGAGTCCCTTTTTGGGTTGTATCATCTAAGTCAAAAGCCCAAGCCCATAAATAGAGTGCATTCCCTGTTACACCCCAAGTGCTTTCATTGATGCTACCGCCATTTATCGTAATTGTAATAGAAGTGGTTTCCTCAAAAGAAGCTGGACTTATGGAATAAGTAGCTGTTTGCTGTTGAGCAATACTACCCAACGAAACAAATAGCAATAATAAAAGTAATATTTTTTTCATAAGTTTAATATAAGTCAGTTTATATTATTTAAAGGTAAGGTTATTAGATTGTTAAATGGAAGCATTTGAGTTTAAAGCATTACGAAAACGTTGTAGTGTTTAAAACTTTATTTTTTGTTATGTGATTTAGTATATATACATAAATTCGAAAAGCTATAGAAGATAAGTTTTTTTTTAAAGTAAGTTTTTGGATTTTAAAGAAAAATTGCCATGGCTTTAATAAATACAGGGTGTACAAATTGGAATTATTAACGAAATCGAGGATATAAAAATCTAATTATTCCAATACGGATTGCCTTGACAGAACACTTTTTTTTAATCTCAAAAATCAACCAACCAATTCCTTTTTTATCGTAGAGTCAATTTTCTAAATTGATAAAAAATACGTTCTATTAAACGCATATCGTCTGTAATAATATCCGCTTGACCTGTTAACTCTTTGTCGAATTTTATTTTTTTGTCAAAAGTAGTTGTCAAACCATTTGGAATTGTGATTTCAATAAAATAATTTCCATCTTTATCCGTAACTGAAGACATTGTTTGGATTTTTCCCTCCAGCATCCCATATTCTTGATACGGGAAATTCTCCAATTTAATTAGTACTTTCTGATTCTGTTTTATTTTGCCCGAATTCTGAGATAACACATTTAATTTTCCCATAAATTGTTGTTGATTGTTGGGCAAAATGGTCGCAAATAAGTCGGCTGTTTTAATAAGTTGGTTTTCTTTCCAAGAATTTTGGAATCTAAAAACGCCATCATAAACAGCTATAAATTGGTAATTTTGTTGCCAAATATGGATGCTTTTTTTTAATTCATCCAGTGCCTGATAAACAGAACTTAAATTAGTGACATCTGCTTTTTCTTGAGATATCCGATTTCCTATTATTTGTTTGTGAGTTTGGTTAATAGCGTCTTTTTGCTGTGAAATAGTTAAATTGGTTTGATCATAACTTTGTTTTGCTTGTAAGTTGCTTACTTTTTGAATTTCCAAATCATATCCTGAAATCACGCCTTTGTCAAAAAGTTCCTGAGATCGTTTCAATTGTTGGTTGCTTAATGAAAGTTTTGCTAATTCTAATTTTTGTTGCGCATAAAGAGAAGATAATCTATTACTATTTTCATTTTGTGAACTCAGTCCAGCATTAATTTCTTGCGAATAAGGGTGTAACTTTTGGTTTAATTCGTTTTCGATATACGCTTTATGAAATTGAATATAAGCCGTTTGAATTTCACCAAGTTCTAGGTTTTTCAGTCTGTCAAAAGGAAAAGTAAAGTTCTGATAATTGGTGTTGATTGCTTGAATTGCTTTGGACAGCTTTATGACATCCTGATAATTTGCTGTACTCTCCAATATGGCCAAAACATCTCCTTTTTTTACTTTTTCAGAATTAGAAACATATATTTTTGCGATGCGAGAATTGACTCTTGATTCCAGTCTTTCGGGAGGATTTACAGAAGTTATGATTGCTTTGGCAGTAATAATTTCCGGATATTTTACAAACCAAGAGCCGACAAGTGTAAATAGCATTATTATAAAAATAATGGAAATTCCATAACGTACAATCCATGCAGGCGGATTTGATAATACTTCTTGTACAGATTCCGAACGCAATTCGATGTCTTCTAAAACATTTTTATTCGCCATTTTTCTTTTGTTAAAATGATTAATTCCCTAATTCTAATTGATTCTTGACCAATTCAAAGTAATTCCCCTTTAGGAGAATTAAATCTTTATGTGTTCCTATTTCCACTATTTTGCCTTTTTCTAAAACTACTATTTGGTCTGCATTTTTAACGGTTGAAAGACGATGTGCAATAATAACAGCTGTTTTGCCTATGAGAAATTGATTTAGATTTGCCATAATTACCTTTTCATTATTGGCATCGAGAGAGGAAGTAGCTTCATCAAAAAACAAATAATTTGGATTTTTATAAACCGCTCTGGCTATCAAGAGACGTTGTTTCTGGCCACCAGAAATACCCGTGCCTTCATTTCCTATTTTAGTATTATAGGATAAGGGCAAGCTTTCTACAAATTCCTTGATATTGGCAGTTTCAACAGCATGTAAAAGTTTGTTTTTATCTACATAATCATCTCCTACGGCAATATTATTTGCGATAGTATCATTAAAAATAAATCCTTCCTGCATTACCACACCGCAATTTGACCTCCAGGCACTCGGTGAAATGTTATCAAATTTGATATTTTCCAGTGTAATTTCTCCATTATTCGGCTCATAAAACTTCATCATGAGTTTTAATAGAGTTGTTTTTCCGCTCCCGCTGGTGCCTACAATGGCGGTGGTTTTTTGTTTTGGGATATGTAAATTCAAATTTTCTAGAACATAATTGGGGTTCCCTGTATATCGAAAAGATAAATTTTTTATAGTAATGTCAGAATGTTCTAAATCGTAAATTTTAGGATTTAATACGTCCTCTTCATCTTCTTTATCGTGAATTTCAGCCAATCTTTCCAGACTGATTTTGGCATCTTGAAGTGAACGAACGAATTCGACCATTTGCATCAATGGACTATTCAATTGACCTATAATATATTGTACAGAAAGCATCATACCCAGTGTCAAATCACCCTTAACCACTAATGTAGCAGAGAAAAATGTAATCAATAAATCTTTAAGATGATTGATAAAATTGGAACCTACCGATTGCCATTGCTCTAAAGTAAGAGCTTGCATACTGACTTTAAAAAGACGAATCTGGACAAACTCCCAACCCCAACGTTTTTGCTTTTCGGCATTGTGCATTTTTATTTCCTGCATTCCGTTGATTAGTTCCATGACCTTGGATTGCTCACTAGCAACTTGAGAGAAACGCTTGTAATCTAACTCTTTTCTCTTTTTCAGGAAAAATAATATCCAAGCCAGATAAATGATACTCCCGATAAGGAAAACCAAGAATAGTTGAATGTTGTAAAAAGCAAGCACAAAACTGAAGACTACTAAATTCACTAATGAAAACATCACATTGAGCGAACTTCCTGTGAGTAATTGTTCGATTCTATGGTTGTCGCCGATACGTTGCATAATATCACCTGTCATACGACTATCAAAATAGCTGATTGGGAGTTTCATTAATTTTATAAAAAAATCCGAAACAAGGGAAATATGAATTCGGGTACTCAAATGTAGCATTATCCAAGATCGAAGTATTTCGATTGAGGTTTGTCCAGCAAAAAGCATTAATTGTGCCAAAAGCATCAGGTAAATGAAATTTAAATCTTGAGTTTGAATTCCAATGTCTACAATGCTTTGAGTAAGAAACGGAAATAGTAACGAGAATAAACTCGCAGCTGCTAAGCCTACTATTAGCTGAATAACTAGGCCTTTGTAACGGAACAAATACTTTGTTAAGTAGCTAAAACTCTGCTTAGAATTTTCTGTATCCCATTCGTTCTTATGAAATTCGGGAGTAGGTTCTAGTAAAAGAGCAATGCCTTCTTCCGTTTTTTCATGGGCATTTTTTCCGATCCAAAATTTAATAAAATCCTCCTTCGAATAGGTTATTAAACCATGACTAGGATCAGATATGTAAATAGTATTGTTCTTAATCTTATAAACAACAACAAAATGTTGGTTATTCCAATGTACAATACAGGGGAGTGGAGTCTCATCTTGTAAGGTTTCAAAACTTATTTTTATACCGAGAGTTCGAAATCCTAGTGCTTCTGCTGCATCACTCAAGCCCAATAAACTACTGCCTTCACGTGTGGTTTCGGAAAGGTTTCTAATTTGCTGTAATTCAATGATTTTTCCGTAATATTTAGCTATTATGCGTAAGCAAGTAGGCCCACAATCTTTGGAATCGGGTTGTTTATAGAAAGGGAAGTTTTTAATTTTCAATGTACGAGAGTTTTTCTTCAATTAATTCATCGATAAAATAATTGAGATCATTAATTTGGTATTCTTTGGGCATAATATATCCATTAAGAATAATTGCGGGAGTAAAATGAATAGCATTATCTAAACACCAATTATATTGATTTGGAATCATCTTAGAGGTATATTCCAGATGATTGTTCTCCCATTTGGATTTCCATTTTTCCATGTCCATTGTTTCAATATGCCAATCATTTAACGAGGCTATAGCTTTATGAACTTCTCCAGACCAATAATAGTTGGAGGCTTGTTTATAAATTAAATTACTTGGATTTTCGGTATTTTCAATGTTGATGTTAAAAATGAGTTGGATTTTTATTTCATTTGGATTTTTTTTTACCAATTTCATTGCCTTTTCATAAACGGTATGGCAATGTCCACAGGAGGCACTTAAGACCAAAAACAAAGTAATTGGTGATTCCATTTTGCCTATCACAATGGTTTGTAAAGAATTTAAATGCTCTTCATCTATTTTTTGATTATTTTTTAATAACGCTTTAAAAACAAAATAGTTTCGTTTTAATTTTTGATTTTGTATTTCGGTAATCTCGTATTTACTTATTTTTTGAATTCTATTTTTAATTTCATAACCACTAAAATAAAATAAGATAACTATCAATATTCCAGAAAAAAAGGAAATAATTGCAATTGAATTCAGTTCGAGAGAGAAATTAAACGAAATTATTATTAGTTGTAATAGAAGTACTGTATCGATACCTAAGCAAAGAAGACACCATTTTTTTATAATAAATCCTTGATAATAGATTGAGTATAGGATAATAGGAATGCTAAAAACCCCTATAATTGAATAAATAAAACTATTTAAATTAAAAGAATTAAGAACAAAAAATAATGTCAGCGAACTAAAATAAAGTATCGAAATATCACTTAAACTCACATTTTCAAAAACGTTTGCGCCCTTGGATGACATCACATCTTTGCAACTTGCCTTTTCTGTAACATTGCATATTTTTGAAATGGAATCATTATGTAAACCCATTTCTTCGCGCACTAAAAAATAGCTAATAATCAAACCCGTTAGTAAGAGTAAATAATAAAATATACCTGTAATCAGGTTGTCTTTGTTTACTAAAAAAAATAGACTTGTTGAGAGTACAAAAACAGCCCCAATTATTACATTGTGCTTTTTGTTTGAAGATAAGAAATGACTTTCATTTATTGGGTTAGCTTCAATAGCAACAATTATTCCGGTCCAGATCGTTAAATATTCGTCTTTGGAAATCTTTTTTTTGAAACCGTTTGAAAATTCTATAGTTAGATTGTTTTTATTTTTTTCTGTAAATACAATTTCCTTTCCAGTGTCTGAATTTACTACTGAAAGGAATGAATGTGGAAGGTTTTCCAGCTCTTCTTTTTCAACTTTTACTGCAAGATTCTCGATTTCAAAGAAATTGAACGTATCTAGTATTGCATACAGACTCGGGAAATTGGGATGAGATTCTAATTGCATATGGAACTCATCTTCTAGATTGTAATATTGATTTTTTCTTAAATATTTTTTGAGATATGTGAAATTCTTCATTTTTTAATTAAAATTTATAGGTAATAAAATTTGATGGTAGATGCATCTATCCATTACGAAAGAGAATATTTTTTCTTTTAATTCATCTGGGGTAATGTTTTCCATGAAATCTTTGTCTTCTATTATTTCCAAAGCAATTCTATTAATACTCATTGGGGTTTCAAAATAATACAATAGAAAATCCCAATCTTCCATTTTTAATTTTTCCTCAAGCTTCTTCTGTGGAGAATGATAGTAGATTTCTATTTCATCTTCAGTAATCTCATTAAATCGTGTGTCTTCGGATAATTTAAATTCGGTATCCAAAATCTTTTCCCAAGATGTGTTTTCTAACCAAGTGTAAATTTTAGATAGAAATTCAAAACGAATTTCATCATCTAAAATATCATTTGCCATGCATAGATTGTACTTTACTAGATTTTTATTTAGTTTGTCATAGTCTTCTGGAAATTCATATCTTAATCGGTATTTTAGTTGTTCACACATTTCAAGAGACTTTTTAGCATACCCAACCGTATGAATATAGGTCTCTTTTATGGGTACCACATGGAATTTCATAACATTAGTAAATGCTTCATTCATTTCAGATTTCAAAAATTTTATCTCTAAATCCTTCTGATTGGCTAATTCAAACCCTAACATTTGTTCATAAACCATATTTAGAACCCCAACATCAACCAAGTACAGTTTATCTAAATTAGCGTTTATAATTTCGAAAACTTTGTGTTTAAATTCTTTGAAAAAATCTAAATTATTTCCCCCTATTATACCCGCATTATAAGCATACACATCTTTAGTTCTCGAATAAACGGGAAATAAATCTTTTGAAATGCTCTTAAATTCATTAAGTAAAATTTCTAAGACTTCATTATATTTGGGAAAATTAAATTCCAAATTTTGGGCAAACAAATCAGCATTTAAAAGTTCAACAGGAAGTTTATCCCATATAAAAACATCTGTATCTGCATGGATAAACGGTTTTTCTTGAAGAGAATAGGTTAGCACTTTGCCTAATGCCCATAACTCAGGTGGATAATCCTGTAATTCGTTAAGTTCTAAATGTACCGTAGAATAGGGGATTCCCAATTTGTCAATTAACAATTCCTTGCCTAGATCATCGGTATAGAGTGCAACTTCCTTATAAATTTGTTTGAATTTTAAACAACTCAACAGGCAAGAGTAAAAAAAGAAGTTGGCATTTAGCCAACCTCCCTTAAATCTTGCATTCAAATCGTCATTTTCTTTAAAAAAAGGCTTGGACCAAAAACTTTGAATGACGTTCATTAATTAGCATTTTACACAATAAAAACCAGATACTGCAGCTGAAGTATATATTGGTCTTGTGTCTGTACAACCATTCGCATTATATACTGGGTTTATAAAAGATGTTCCCGCAGGGCAGCAAGGACGAAAGCAAGGACTAACATCATAGCCTCCTGAAATAGTTTTAGCCTCTTCTTTTGATAGAATAGCACCTTTTATTTTTTCTAATAAATTACTTTTCATCTTAATAAATTTAAATTTTTTCTCTACCTACTCATTAGCTTTTCGGCTTCCGCTTATTGGGTTTTCAAATCATAGTTTTTTAAGACATTAATTTAGGTTTCGGTCTCAGGTTGCGCAACCCTATATAGATCTAGAATTCCTTTTATCTGTATTTGCAACTACAAATTATTTAGAATTTAAAAGCATTTTATTTTTCTTAATACTATTATTTACTTTTAAAATAGAGTATTAAAATCTCATGTAAAAGACTTATATCTAAAGCTTTGAATAATTATTTTTTGTACTTTTTAATCTGCTTTTATTGAAGATCCTTCTTAACTTATTCTCGCTATAGTCTAGTAATGTTTCAATATTTTCAAAATGCAATAATTTTAATTCGTTCCATACTCCATCATTATCTTGTAAGGGATGAAAATTGTGGATGTATCTATAATTATTTCTATCAAGTGATTTCCATAAATTAAAATAGCTGTTGGAGTCAAAATCATTTTTGTGCCCCCAATTTGTTATCTTTTGAAGAATTTCACTTTCATTTCTAGCCCAGGATTGATGAACAAGAATTGTGTCTGATTCGATTATTTCATTTGATTCATTGACTCTTCCATAATAACAAATAGGATTTGTTGTAGCTACCCAACAGTTCTCTATTATAGGGGAAATGATCAAAAATCCTTTTTCTATTTTTTTAAATAAATTTGCAAATTTAACGCATACAGAAAGTGTGTTATGATACTTGTTTTTATCTAAATATATTTCTTCTAATTCATTCATAAATGAGCTAAAGTCAAGGAAATATTCATCACAATCTAACTGAATATACCAATCACATCGCCCCATTTTATTATATAGAAAATTACGTTCTTTATTTTCATTTATCATTGGCGGATTTAGTTCATTATAAAAGGTATCTTCTTTGATTTTTATTTTAGATTCCGTGTCAAATGATTTGATCCATTCAAAAAAAGCGTGCGGAATTTCAAATCTATTTCCAGACCACGTCAATCTATCCTTATCAATAACTAAAATGATTTCTTGTACTTTTTTATTTTCATAGATTAATGGTAATGAATATTTCAAATATTCGTAATCGTAAGAAACTAAATATCCAATTTTTACAACCATATTTTTATTAAATTATTTGATTTCAAAAATGAGGTAACAGAATTTCATGTAAAAGGCATTTATCAAAAACAAATGACAGCAATTTCTCTGTTAATGATTCTTTTGTATATTTTACAGCAATGTCATTGTCCAATAGTAATTCTAAACATAATTCATTAATGGAAATGGATTCTTGGAAATACAATAAAATATTTTCCCAATCTTCAAGGTTTAGTTGTTCTTTTTGCAATGTTTGTGGGGAAACATATTCTATTTTACTAAAATTATTATCTTCGAAAATTTTAACTGTAGGATTCAATTGAAATTTTGTATTACAAACAACATCTATCGTGTTTTCTCTTACATATTTAAAAATTGAAAATAAAAATCTTTTTCTTAATTCTGAAATTTCGTAATAATCTTTCCATAAGAAATTTGTGGTTCCATTAAATTTTACTTTTTCATATTCTTGTGGAAACTCATACATTAATAGAGCTTCTATTTGCTCGCAAGCATAAATCGATTTTTTCGCAAATCCAATTGCATGAATATATTTGGTGTAAAATGATGCTAAAGGAAAATTTACCAATGGAGTAAAATTGGAGTCAATATTGTTAAATAATGATTTAGGTTTAATGTCTTTTTTATCAGCAATAGCGTATCCAAGTTGTTGCTCATAGATCATATTGAATATTCCAACATCAATTTTATCAAAAAAATGTTGATTTTTATTTATGAATTTTTCGGACCGTGAATAGAGTTTTTTAAAAAAATCTAGATCAGTACCCCCAATAATCCCTGCATTAAAAGCTAATACTTTTTTATGTTTGTATAAAGAATTAATTAATTCTGAGGGTATCCAATCAAATAATGTTAAGATTTCTTCTAATGCTTCTGAGTATATTGGAAAATTTTCTTCTATATTTTGACAAAATAAAGGGGAGTTGATTAACTCTTCAGGGAATTTTTCCCAAATATATACATCTGTATCCGCATGAATAAAAGGTTTTTTTTGAGCACTATAGGTATAAAGTTTAGGAAAAGCCCATAGTTTTTCATTTGTTGTTTCTAAGTTATCAAAACAATTTATAAAATTTGAATAAGGGATTCCTAATGTCTTATTTATAATAAATTCTCCTTTAGAATCTGTATAAAGATTGACCTCACCGTATAATTCTTTGAACTTTAAGCAACTTAATGCCATGCTAAAATAAAAATATTTTTCATTTAGCCATCCTCCTTTAAATCTGCTGTTTGGATCTATAGAATTACTTAAAAATGGTTTGGACCAAAAACTTTGTATTATCATAATTATTTTTTTAAATTAAGATTTAAGAGATTTGTTAAAATCTCTTAAATCTTTTTTAAATGAGATTAAACACCAACACAATATAATGAAGGATTCGGTTTGTAATAGTATAAGTTTCTTGGTGTGCAACCTGCTGGAGTCGCAACTTTCGCACCTTGATTGCTGTAACTACCACAAACAATGAAAGAGCATGGACTGCCGTCAATAAATGACCCGTTATAACCACCAGAAATTGTTTTAGCTTCTTCTTTAGAAAGAATTGCTCCTTTTACTTTACTTAATAAATCTTTTTTCATTGTAATAAATTTAAAATTTTCTCTGCCTACTCATTAGCTTTTCGGCTTCCGCTTTTTAATTTTTAAAATCATATTTTAAAGACATTAATCTCGGGTTCGGTCTTAGGTTGCGCAACCTTATCTAAGATTCTTTTTATTCGTATTTGCAACTACAAATAATTCAGAAGATTAAATTCTTTTTTCATTTGCTGTGAATCTATCAGCTATTAAAAATATATCTTATAATATAACATAAGTTAATTATTAATAAAAACTACAACGATGTAGTGTTGATAAAAAAAAGCTACAAATACTATTTGCATTTTTGCATTAAATTAATCGCTATCTAATTAGCATTCAAGGAAAAAGAGCAACAATACGATCCCGTTTAAGGAACTCGTATTGTTGCTCTTTGTGTATAAAAAAAGGGCTGTCAGTTAAGACAGCCCTTTTTAGAATTTATTTATTTTTCTTATAATCCAGAAACTACACATGTTCCATCAAAACCAACTTTTAATTTTGGTTGAGCTCCTGCAGTAACATTAAAGTTTGCTCCAGTTCCGCCATCACCAACAAATAGGGCTTGGCCTACATTATAGGTCCATTCTTTACCAGTTCCATTAATGTAAAGACCTGTATTAGATGATCTGAATTTCATTTCCCCAGCAGTAATATCTGTTCCTGTGTATGACCATTCGTTAGCCGAAAAGCTGTATACCATAGCTGTTTCAGCACCCCAACCACCAGCGGTTGCAGCACCAATAACTCCCCATTGCATTTTTATTACTTTACATGTCATCGCATCCATATCCACTTTTACATAATATAATCCATTACCATCGACATCAGCAACTTTAAGGTCAGCACTAGCTCCTGAATTGATTAAAGTGAATTCTTGTCCTCCACTTACAGCTGCAACAGCTCCATCAGTTCCATAGTTCCCATTGTCCCATGTTTTTCCGTCTCCAGTAAATTTGAATCCTTCTCCTGTCATAACTTGTACATAACACTCAAAAACTTTAGTTGTACCGTCTCCGATATATTTCAATTCTATTCCTTTTGATGGATCCCACGCATTTCCTCCATGATGAGCTTGTGGGGCACCTACTAAGTACAAATGCGGTGTTACAACAATTATTTTTTCGTAAGCATTTACTTTTATGCTTTGTACAGCTGAAAAACTTACGGCTTGAGAAACTGCAGCAATCGCTTTTATTCTTACATCGATATCTGATAATGAACCAAATTCAATAGGAGTTTTTGCGTTAGCTACCAATAAAGCATTTAATCTGTTCACGGCATCATTTAAATCTCCAAAAGTAAAATCTTTAGAAGTAGTAGAAACGCTTTCAGTAAAAACGTCAACTGCTTGAGAGAAATCACTTCCTTTTGGGGCGATTTGTACATAATACGCAACAGCTCCGTCATATTCTAGAGTTGCAGCAGTCCATGTAAAAGTTCCAGCTTTGTCAGCTTCATTTGTATTTTCAACAACTGCATATTCTGCAGGTGCAGGAAGAGCTTCTAAAACAGCGGGAGTAGTGATTTTTTCTGTCCCATATATATTGATACTTGGATCTTCATCTGAGCATGAAGCCATTGTTAATCCTAATAATCCAACTAATAAAAAAGTTAATTTTTTCATCTTAATTTATGTTTTTAATTTAATTAATAACCTTGGTTTTGAGGTAGTAAGTTACTGTTTGCTAGTAATGCAGATTCCGGTACTGGGAAAAGATTGCGGTTTGGATCAGTGTTGTTTTTCTCCCACCAAATGTTTTGGAATTTTCCAAAACGAATTAAATCTTGACGTCTGTGCCCTTCCCACATCATTTCTCTTCCTCTTTCTGCTAAAATATCATTAAGTGTAAATCCACTTGAAGCACTAAGTCCTGCTCTAGTTCTAATTTGATTTACTAAAGCATCACCGGCACCAGCACCACTTATTCTAACTTGTGCTTCAGCTTTCATCAATAAGAAATCAGCATATCTGAAGATTGCAAAGTCATTGCTTAGGTTTTCTTTAGCACCTACAGCAATCTCCCATTTGGCAACTCTTACCCCAGACATTTTAACCACTTCTTTACTGTAAACAGTATTTGACATTTGAAGTTCAGGAATGTAAGGAGTGAAAATTAATGGTGAATCATTTGCAGCCGGGTCAGTAATAATTCCACCATTAATGTCATATTGTTGACCTGATAAAAGCATTTTCTTTCTTAAATCGTTACTTGCAAATGTGTTATAGTGTGCTTCCAATGTAGCAAAACCATTCCACGGAGATGTACTCATCCCAAAAGTAAGTTGCGATAAATAATGCAAGGTTCTCATATGAAGATTAAAACCTTTGAATGCATCTTGATCATAAGCTATTGTATAGATGTTTTCTTTTGAAGCTTCATTTTTAGTTTTAAAAGAATCTAAAGGATTAGCTTCTAGTTGGTAGCCAAGTGCCATAACTTGGTCACATGCTTGCGCAGCCTCAGCCCATTTAGCCGTTCCGGTATATACTTGAGCATTCAAATATAATTTAGCCAATAAAGCATACGCAGTACCTTTATTGATAGAACTACTATTAATTCCTGGCTTTGGGACTGGTAAGAAAGGAATGCTTTCATTAATGTCCTTAACCAATTGTGCAAAAACTTCAGCTCTTGGTGTTCTGGCGGGAAACTCATTTGCACCTGTAAAGGTCAAAGGCATTGGAATTGCCCCAAAATTGTCCATAGCAATGTAAAAATAATAGGCTCTAGATACTTTGGTTTGCGCCAATACAACTTTTACGGCATCACTTGTTGCCGCACCCGCTTCCAATAACTCAATAGCTCTGTTTGCGGCTGGTATGTTTCCATATACAAAATTCCATAAATTCCTTACAGCTTCAGTTGTTGGAGTCCATTCATGTTTGCTTAATTGTCTCCATTTACCACCGTCATCCCAGTCAGCTCCTCTTGTTGGAGCAACTGCTTCGTCTGATGTTATTTCTTGTGTAAACCACCAACCGCCATTGTCAAGCATGCTTTGTGTACCTGCAAAAACTGGGGTAGATACTCTAATGGCTTGTTCTGCATTTTCTGGATATTGGCTTCCTAAAAGATAATCGCTATTGTTTGTGTCCAAATTGGAACAAGCAAAAGAGAGTAAGCTTAAGCCAACTATACTTATTTTACTTTTTAATTTCATAATGATAATATTAAAATATAACGTTTAAACCAACTGTAAAAGTTCTTGTTTTTGGATAGATGTTGAATTGATCTGTACCAAAATAAATTTCTTTATTGTCTTTTCCTCCTGAAAAATTAACCTCTGGATCTATACCACCATAATTAGTTAGAGTAAAGATGTTATTAACCGAAGTGTAAAGTCTAATTTTAGAAACATTTTTCAAGAAAATTGGACTAGGGAAATTATAACCAATATTGATGTTGTCTAGTTTTATAAAACTACCATCTTCGATGAAATAAGATAATGATTGAGATGGAGCTTCAGTAACACCAGCATCATTAAGAATTAGGGCATCGTGGTTTACGTTTCTTGTTCCAATTTGTAATGGGTTTCCGAAAACTTGATTGGTTCCATTGTAAATATCATTACCAACAACGGCTCTAAATGACATAGACATATCCCAATTTTTGTATTTAAAGTAATTACTCCAACCCATTTCAAAATCAGGTAAGGCATGACCTATAACTTTTTTGTCATCTGTTGTAGCATCACTTAGGTATTTAGTTTGTCCATTATTGTCTTTGATAAGCCATTTTCCACTAGAGAAACCTGCATACTCATAGCCATAAAAAGTACCTAATTCATAACCTGCCTGCATTCTTTGAGTTGAAACTCCAATCAAACCAGGACCAGTAATATAATTTACATCTAAGTAGCTATAGTTGTATTGGTCATTCCCTAACGCTAATACATTTTGTTTATTTTGTGTGTAAACAAGAGTAGTAGTCCAAGTAAAATCATTACCATTTATCACTTTGGCATTCAAAGTGGCTTCAATTCCTTTATTTTCCATTTTACCACCATTAATAAAGGTAGTATTTGAGAAATTAGTTTCAATAGGTACGTTTGTGTTTGCAATTAACATATTGTCAACTGTTTTTTTGTAGTACTCAACGGAACCAGAAATTCTGTCGTTGAACAATCCAAAATCTAAACCAACGTTTATTTCTGTATTCTCATCCCATTGTAAATTTGGGTTTCCATTATTAACGTATTTAAAGTTAGTGATAGGATTTCCTGAGGCATCAACTGTAGCAACCGGAGACACTTTTAAATCTTTTGCATCAACAGGAATGTTACTGTTACCTGATACACCCCAACTTGCTCTAAATTTTAAGTTGTTGATCGCACTTACATTATTGGTAACAAAACCTTCTTTGGCAATATTCCAAGCAACTTGAACCGAAGGGAATGCTCCCCATTGATTATTGTCTCCGAAAACTGAAGAACCATCATAACGAATAATACCTGCTACATAATATTTAGAGTCATAGTCATACATTGCTCTCGCAAAATATCCGATATCTTTACGAGAAGATTTGAATGAAGTGTTATCTCCTAATTGAAGATTTTCGAAGTTTAGTAAGTTGTCTGATCCAAGTATATTAGAAATTGGATTATTTCCTTGTGCTTTAAATCCGTCATAGCCAGTATTTCTATATGAATAACCACCTAACAAAGTTACGTTATGAACATCAGAGAATGTCTTTTTGTAAGTAAGAGTTGATTCAATCATAGACTGCTCTTTGTTGTTGTATTCTCTATTTCCATAACCAGCATAAATTTGAGTTGGTACACCACCAAAATCATATTTATATGAAGGCTCGAAGTACGTTTTTTCCCAATCTTCTCTAATGTAACTTAAACCAACTCTAGCATTCAGTCCTTTAGCAAGTTCTAAATCAAAACCTAAATTACTGTTAATGAATTTTGCATCTCTGTCATTTTGGATATTGTTCAAAGGATGTAAAGGATTATAATAGCTATTAACACCACCTACTTCCAGTAAACTTCCATTAGCATTATATACAGGATCCGTAGGACGTCTTTGGTAGGCTTGAAATAGCACTTGGTCTTTTCCGTCAGAACCGTAATTAAGATAATTGTTTTTTTCAAGAGTAAAAGACACACCCATGTCCACAATCAATTTGTCGTTGAAACCTTTTTGGGTAACATTAATTTTAGCAGTAGTTCTATCTTTTGCTGAATTTTTTAGTACCCCCTCAAATCCAGTATTAGATACAGATGCTCTATAGGTGTGGTTTTCAGTTCCACCACTAATTGCAAAATTATAATTTTTTGTTATTCCAGTTTGCAAAATTTCATCTTGCCAGTCCGTATTTCCACCTAAATCAGTACTTGCAATACCGTGTGAAGTTGTATAGTCTCTATACTCTTGAGCACCTAACAAGTCTAGTTTATTAGCTACATTGTCAATTGCAAGGTAAGAGTTGAATTCAATTGAAGTTTTACCTTCTTTTCCTTTTTTAGTGGTAATAAATACAACACCATTCGCTCCATCCGCACCATATATAGCTGTAGATGCAGCATCTTTAAGGATGTCGTAAGATACGATGTCTTCTGGGGCTATTGTAGTTGGGTCAACACCTCTAATTCCGTCAACAACATACAATGGGTTCCCTCCTGCAGCAAACCCTGCGGCCCCTCTAATTTTAACATTGAAGCCTTGGTTAGGGTCACCACCTTGTTTAGTAATGTTTACCCCTGCGGCTTTACCTTGTAGTCCTTGAATAGGATCAATTAATGCTCCTTGCATTAATTTATCTGCGGAAACTTTTGATACTGCACCAGTAGCATCTTTTTTCTTGACAGAGCCATATCCTACTTGAACTACAACTTCTTTTAATTGATTTGAATCTTCTTGAAGTTTAATTGCTAACGAGGTTTGAGATCCAACTACAACTTTCTTAGTTGAGTAACCCATATAGGATATGTTTAGCACATCTGTTGGTTTTACATTGGTCAATTCAAATTGCCCGTCAAAACCTGTTGAAGCCCCTGTGGCACTTCCATCTATTTTTACATTTACTCCTGGAATCGGTAGTCCTGATACATTATCAACAACCGTTCCTGTAACTTTGTTCTGGGCTATTGCACAAAACGGAAGTAGGAGTAATAAAAATAACAACTTTCTATAAATTGTTTTCATACTTTTTGTTTAAATTAATTGTTTTTTTGGTTAAGTTTTGTTTAAGTTTTTTTACTTCGAATTTCAAAATTAAGAATTAATTAACACGCCCGACATGATGAAAATTATACCACTCTACGAAAACGTGATAGTGTTGAAAACTTTGCCTTTTTTATTTTTTTTTATGCGAATATTTACAATAAATAAAAAATTATGTTATCTTTATTATGAATTGAATACCACTGATTAAGTAAAACTCTATGAAGAAGAAAATTACCCTAAAGCAAATTGCCAAAGAACTGGATGTTTCCATTTCCACTGTTTCCAAGTCACTAAGGAATAGCCCCGAAATAGGTGAAGAAACAAGGTTAAAAGTTCAGGCATTTGCTAAATTTTATCATTATAAACCCAATAACATTGCCTTAAGTCTTAAGAATCGAAAAACCAAAACCATAGGAATTATTATCCCTGAAATAGTTCATCATTTTTTCTCTACTGTAATCAATGGTATTGAGCAAATAGCTAATGAAAATGGTTATAGTGTAGTTATTTGTTTGTCCGATGATTCCTTTGATAAAGAAGTATTGAATATGGAGCTTTTGGCTAATGGAAGTATTGATGGTTTCATCATGTCATTGTCTAAAGAAACTCAATTTAAAGGAGATTTTCACCATATTACCGAAGTTATAAATCAAGGGATGCCTGTTGTAATGTTTGATCGTGTTACCAATGAAGTGTTGTGTGATAAAGTGATAATTGATGATAAACAGGCTGCCTATGAAGCAGTACAAAGTCTAATTGATAAAGGGCGAAAAAAGATTGCTTTAGTTACTACGGTTGATTATGTTAGTGTTGGTAAATTAAGAACCGACGGATATGTCAAAGCATTATTGGATAATAACTTGCCTTTTGATGAGAACCTGATTATTAAAATTGAAGATATTGACACCTGCGAAATCATTATTGGAAAATTACTGGAAGACGAGGCTATTGATGCAGTTTTTGCCGTAAATGAAATTTTTGCTGTAACCTGTATTAAAACAGCAAATAAAATAGGGTTGAATGTGCCAAAAGATCTTGCAGTCATTGCTTTTACCGACGGTATGATTTCTAAATATTCAACTCCAACCATTACCACAGTGAGTCAAAGCGGTGTAAAAATGGGTAATCGTGCTGCAAAAATTATTATAGACCGATTGGAATCTGAGGATGGGTCTGAAGATGAGAATTATATAACTGAGGTGATTGAAACCTATTTGGTAGAAAGAGAATCTACAAGTTAAAAAAGCCTGCAAATACTGTTTTGGATTATTTAACCTTTTAATAACTTTGAAGTAAATCAGTAATTAATCATTTGCTTTTGCGATCGAATACTAGAATTTAAATCGAATGGATTAAACTCTGTTCGATTTTTTTTATTTTGTCAATAGTGAAATAATGTGCAAATAAAATACGTATTTTATTAATTACTACAACCTTGTAGTTAAAAAAAATGATTATTTTTAGATTTTATTGAATATAAACAAAAAAGATTTTTATATATTTACTCCCCGTTTATAGCTTTTCTTTTACTTCGAAAATGAGATGAGTTTTTTATAACGATAATTTAGTTGTGTTAGATTTTTGGAAATACGACGAGATTAAAAAAAAGAATTCATAATAGTATAATGATTTAATGAATTTTTGCAAAAGAATAGTTAATGACTTTGAGAAGGTTTTTCCCTAATTAAAAGTGTTATTAATTATTCCATAAATTACCATAACTATATTTATTGAAAAACATTTAGTATTCAAAATGAACTTTTTTTTAGTCATTTTACAAATAAGACGAGTCTTGTTGTTTTGAAAAAAAAGAGATGATTTGTTTCGAATACATATAATTGTTTTGATAGCAATGTTTTGAATTAAATTTTAAGTTGTAATTTTTCACAATCAATTTTAGTTGATATAATCAAAAAACTATAGGATAAACAGTGTGTTTATCAATTAAATATGTAAATTTTTAATAATGGAAAAACCGAAATTAAGTTTTTGGCAAATATGGAATTTAAGTTTTGGATTCTTAGGAGTTCAAATTGGCTATTCTTTGCAAAATGGAAACACAAGTAGAATATTAGAAGCTTTAGGTGCCGATGTGCATAGTATAGGTTATTTTTGGTTGGCAGCACCTTTAGCCGGTTTGATTGTTCAACCCATTATTGGTCTTTCGAGTGATAAAACGTGGACCAAATTAGGAAGACGTATTCCTTTTATATTTTTTGGAGCGATTGTATCGGCTTTGGCTATGTTTTTTATGCCAAATGCTGAATACTTTACTTACTTATTGCCGCCACTAGTTTTTGGAGCAGTGATGTTGCTGTTGATGGACACATCATTTAATGTTACGATGCAACCTTTTAGAGCGCTTGTGGGAGATATGGTCAATGATGAACAACGTAATTTAGGCTATTCGCTTCAAAGTGCGCTAATCAATTTTGGAGCCGTTTTCGGATCATTATTGCCTTGGATTTTAGTAAAAATAGGTATGTCTAATGTGCCAGCAGCAGGTGAAAAAGTAGCCGAATCAGTAATCTGGTCTTTTTATATAGGAGGTACAATATTATTAGGGACAGTACTTTGGACTGTTTTTAGAACTAAAGAATATGCACCAAAAGAACATGCAGAATACAATAAAATTGATTTGAATGCTCCTGAAAAAACTGAAAAAACAAGTATTTTCAAATTGATAGGGAATGCACCAAAAATATTTTGGCAATTGGGAATTGTCCAGTTTTTCTCTTGGTTTGCGTTATTTTTAATGTGGGTTTACACCACAAGAGCCATTGCGAACCAAGTTTGGGGACATGGAGTTGCATTAGATGCCAAATCAATTGGTTTCAACGAAGCAGGTGACTGGACAGGGGTGATGTTTGCTTTCTATAGTGGTGTAGCAGCATTGTTCTCTTTGCTTATCCCTTCGATTGCAAAATCAATCGGAAGAAAAAAAACCTATAGTTTTTCGCTTGTATTAGGAGGATTAGGTTTGATTTCTATGTTTGTTGTTGAGGACAAAAATATGCTATTACTTTCTATTTCAGGAGTAGGATTAGCTTGGGCTGCTATTTTGGCTATGCCTTATGCAATGCTTTCAGGTTCACTTCCAGCGGACAAAATGGGAGTGTATATGGGACTTTTTAATGCAACAATAACCATACCTCAAATTGCTGCAGGGGTTTTAGGAAGTACGCTGATTGCATTTTTTGGAGGTAATCCAATGGCGATTATTGTAATTGCTGGTGCATCCATGTTAATTGCTGGAACTGCTGTGTTTTTTGTAAAAGAAAAAGAAGGCAACGATTAAATAATAAAGAAGTAGTATAATGGAAAAGAGAAAAGGATTTATTTTTGATTTAGACGGTGTCATTGTGGATACAGCCAAGTATCATTTTTTAGCATGGAAAAAAATTGCGAACGGATTAGGGATTGAATTCACATTGGAGCATAATGAATTATTAAAAGGCGTGAGCCGTGTTCGTTCCTTAGATATAATTTTGGAATTAGGAAAAGTTGAAGCGTCTCAAGAAGATAAAGACAAATGGTTACTTCAAAAAAATGAAGATTATCTTTCTTATCTGGTAGATATGAATGAGACAGAGATTTTACCGGGTGTAATGAAGGTTTTAAAATTTTTAAAAGAGAACAATCAGCCAATAGCTTTGGGTTCTGCCAGTAAAAATGCAAAACCGATACTTGAAAAAACAGGAACGCTTGCTTTTTTTGATGTTATAGTTGATGGGAATGATGTGGTAAATGCCAAACCCGATCCAGAGGTTTTTCTACAAGCCGCTCGGTTATTGAATGTAGCCAATGAGGATGCCATTGTTTTTGAAGATTCAGTTGCCGGTATTCAAGCGGCTAATATTGCCAAAATGATCAGCATTGGTATTGGTGAGGAAACAACTCTTCATGAAGCTGAGTATATTTTTAAAGATTTTACAGAAATAAGTTCTACTTTTTTAGAATTATTAATAAACAAATAACCAAACAAAACATAAGGTTAAAGAGGAATGAAGCAAAGAGGTGTTTTATTCTTGAACTTCAAACCTTACCCTTAAATTAAAATAGAAAATGAATCAAGATTATATAAAACCAGATAATTGGTCTATTATCGAAGAAGGATTTGATAGAGAAAGTGTAAAATCATCTGAAAGTCTTTTTAGTATCGGAAATGGTGCCATGGGACAAAGAGCTAATTTCGAAGAGAATTATTCAGGAGAAACTTTTCAAGGAAGTTACATTGCGGGAATTTATTATCCAGACAAAACTAAAGTTGGATGGTGGAAAAACGGATATCCAAAATATTTTGCCAAAGTATTGAATGCCCCAAATTGGATTGGAATCAATATTGAAATAAACGGAGAAGATTTTGATTTAAATAGCTGTACTGAGGTTAAAAATTTCCGTCGTGAATTGAATATGAAAGAAGGATGGTATCACCGTTCTTTTCAAGCCACTTTGAAAAACGGAACAGAAGTCGCTGTTGATATTCGTCGTTTTTTATCTTTAGATATTGACGAAGTAGGAGTGATTAACTATGAAATTACACCGTTAAATAAAGATGCCAAAATCATTTACAAGCCATACATTGATGCTGGCGTAACGAATGAGGATGCGAACTGGGAAGAAAAATTCTGGGAGCCATTAGATGTTAAAAAATCAGGGAATGAAGCTTTTGTTACGGCTCAAACTTTTAAAACACACTTTAAAGTAACAACCTTCATGCAAAATACCATTTGGGCAAGAGGAGAAAAACAAAATATGTCTCCAACATCTGTAGATACAATAGCGGATAAAATTTTATTTTATTACGATGTGATTGTGGCTAAAGGAGATAAATCTGCGATTCAAAAAATTGGGGGTTACACTGTTTCGTTAAATCACACGGATACCATTTCGGCAGCCGAAAATGTTATTCAAACCGCTTTAACAAAAGGTTATGACCAATTATTGCAAGATCAAATAGATGCTTGGGCAAAAATTTGGGAAATGTCAGATATTACTATTGATGGCGATGTGAAAGCGCAACAAGGAATTCGTTTTAATATTTTCCAATTGAACCAAACTTATTTAGGAAAAGATTCTCGTTTGAATATTGGACCTAAAGGATTTACAGGAGAAAAATATGGTGGATCTACTTATTGGGACACTGAGGCCTATTGTATTCCATTTTATATGGCTACAAAAGACCAACAAGTAGCTCGTAATTTATTGACCTATCGTTATAATCAACTGGACAAAGCCATTGAAAATGCCGAACTAAATTTAGGTTTTAAAAATGGAGCAGCTTTGTATCCAATGGTTACTATGAATGGTGAGGAATGTCATAACGAGTGGGAAATCACCCATGAAGAAATCCATAGAAATGGTGCTATTGCCTTTGCAATTTACAATTATTACCGTTTTACTGGCGATTACTCCTATATTCCTGAAAAAGGGTTAGAAGTATTAATTGGGATTGCTCGTTTTTGGTACCAGAGAGCTTCTTTCTCTAAAAACAAAAATCAATATATGATTTTGGGAGTAACTGGTCCAAATGAATACGAAAACAATATTAACAATAATTTTTATACCAATTATATTGCCAAATGGTGTATTGATTATGCTTATGAGCAAATTCAAAAAGTTTCATTAGAATATCCTTCAGACCATAAACGCATTATGGAAAAAGTGAAATTATCTGAAACAGAATTGGCAGAGTGGAATAAAGTGGCTGGTAATATTTATTTTCCAAAATCGGAAGAATTGGGGATTTACTTGCAACAAGATGGATTTTTGGACAAAGATTTAGTTCCCGTAAAAGACCTAGATCGCTCCCAAAGACCAATCAACCAAAAATGGTCTTGGGATCGTGTATTGCGTTCGCCTTATATTAAACAAGCTGACGTTTTGCAGTGTTTCTATTTCTTTGAAGATCATTTCTCTAAAGATGAATTGGAACGTAATTTTGATTTCTATGAATCATTTACGGTACACGAAAGTTCACTTTCTCCTTGTGTTCACTCTATTCAAGCTGCTTTGTTAGACAAAATGGATATGGCCTATGCGTTTTATTTAAGAACGTCTCGTTTGGATTTGGACGATTATAACAAAGAGGTTGAAGAAGGTTGTCATATTACATCGATGGCTGGAACTTGGATGAGTATTGTTGAAGGATTTGGAGGAATGAGAGTAAAAGGAGATACACTTCACTTCTCTCCAAAAATTCCAAAAGAATGGGGTGGCTATTCCTTTAAAATCAATTTTAGAAATCAGATTTTAAAAATTGCGGTAGACCATAAGGAAACCAAATTATCATTAGAAGGTAACAAAGAGTTAACTGTTTATGTAAACGGCACACCAGTTTTGGTTCAGCCAAAAAACTAAAATCAATCAATATCAAACCCTTTCAAAGTTTTACTTCGAAAGGGTTTTAAAATTATAGACGGAATGAAGAAAATAATCATCTTGTTATTTTTTATCTCTACATCAATTTTTGCACAAATTGATAGAGTTGAACCTCCTTTTTGGTATGCAGGAATGCACAATCCAGAGTTGCAAATTTTGTTTTATGGCAAAAACATTGCCCAAAATGAAGTGATGGTATCTAATGCTATTGTGATCAAAGAAGTTAAAAAAACGGAGAATCCAAATTATCTTTTTGTTACCATTGACACTAAAGATGTAACGGCACAAGATTTAGTTTTTTCATTTTCGAAAGATAAAAAAGTCATATTCTCAAAAAAATACAGCTTAAAGCAAAGAAGAGAGAATTCGGCTTCCAGAAAAAGTTTTGACGCTTCTGATTTGATTTATCTAGTGATGTCAGATCGTTTTGCCAATGGAAATCCTAGTAATGACAGTGATAAATCGGTTGTTGAAAAAGGAAACAGAGCACTTCCAGGAGGAAGACACGGTGGGGATATTGCAGGAATGATTCAGCATTTGGATTACATCAAGGAATTGGGTGCCACGGCACTTTGGCCAACACCTCTTTGCGAAGACAACGATAAAGCCTATTCGTATCATACTTACGGACAATCGGATGTTTATAAAATAGACCCCCGTTTTGGAACCAATGAAGAGTATATGCAACTTTCGTCCGAATTACATAAACGCGATATGAAACTGATCATGGATTATGTGACGAACCATTGGGGAGCAGAACATTGGATGATGAAGGATTTACCAACTTATGAATGGATTCACCAATTTCCGGGTTATGCACAAACTAATTACCGAATGACAACACAATTTGATCCTAATGCATCCCAAATTGATGCCAAAATGTGTATGGACGGTTGGTTTGTGAAATCGATGCCGGATTTGAATCAATCTAATCCATTGGTGAATACCTATTTGAAACAAAACGCCATTTGGTGGATTGAATACGCCAATTTGGATGGTTTTCGTGTAGATACTTATTCCTATTGCGACAAGAAAGGAATTGCCGAATGGACCAAAGCAATCACCGATGAATACCCTAATTTTAATATCGTTGGCGAAGTTTGGATGCACGATCAGGCACAAATGGCCTATTGGCAAAAAGACAGTAAGATAGCGGCGATAGAAAATTATAATTCCTATTTGCCATCTGTTATGGATTTTACATTTACGGAAACTCTAGCTAAAGTATTCAATGAAGATAATGGCAAGTGGAATGAAGGAATGGTAAATGTTTATGAGAATTTTACTAACGATTTTTTATATCCGAATATCAATAGTATTATGACTTTTGTTGAAAATCATGACACCAACCGATTCAATGAAATTTATCAAAAGGATTTTTCGAAATATAGAATGGCTATGACTTTGTTGGCAACCGTTCGCGGAATTCCCCAAGTTTATTATGGTTCCGAAATTGGAATGTCTGGAAATAAAGATAAAGAGGGAGATGCTGCTATCCGACAAGATTTTCCAGGCGGTTGGGAAGGTGATAAGAATAATGCTTTCGCTAAAGCAGGAAGAACTCCCGAACAACAAAAGTATTTTGATTTCTCATCTCAATTATTTACTTGGAGAAAATCAAATGATGCGGTACATTTTGGAAAAATGAAACATTATATACCAGAAAACAATGTGTACGTTTATTTTAGATATACAGACTCTAAATCGGTTATGGTGGTCATCAATAATAATAAAGATTCTAAAACTTTTCCAACCAATCGTTTTCAAGAAAGTATTTTGAATTATAAAACTGGAAACGATGTCCTTTCTGGAAAAACTATTGATTTGAAAAATGATATTACTATCGAAGGAAAATCGGTTCTGCTTTTGGAGTTGAAGTGAAAAAATAAAAAATTTAAACCATTAAGGAATTAAGTTTATTAAGAAAAAGTGTAAATTGATAAACTTAATTTTTAATGATTTAATAAAAATAAAATGACCAAAAAAGAAGTGACTCAATTGTCTTATGAAATTACTGGGTATGCAATAAAAGTGCATAAAGAACTAGGACCAGGATTATTGGAAAGTGTTTATGAAAAATGCTTGAAATATGAGTTAGAAACTAATGGTTATTCAGTAAGACAGCAATTATCTGTTCCTATTCAATATTATGATTTAGAAATTGATGCAGATTTAAGATTAGACCTGTTGGTAAATGACACAATAATTGTAGAGTTGAAAGCAGTTGAAGCAATTTTACCAATTCACGAGGCGCAATTACTAACTTATATGAAGTTATTAGAAATTCCACAAGGTTTATTAATCAATTTTTACACTTTAAATATTTCTAAATCATTAAAACCTTTTGTTAATGAATTTTTCAACAGGCTAGATTGAAAATCAGATATTGAATACCAAAAATGATTAAATAAAACCATTAAGGTATTAATTTTCAAGAAGAAAAGCTTTATCATTATTGATTATTAAATTACAAGCAAAGCTTAATAAACTTAATGTCTTAATGGTTCGAAAATTAAAATAGTATTAAAACTTTACCATTACATACATCAAATTATAAACAAAGTTTAATAAACTTAATGCATTAATGGTTCTAAAAAAACAGTCATGAAAAAAATAATTCTATTTCTTTTAATTTCAAGTATTTCATTTGCTCAAAATGCAAATAGAAAATTTGAAAGTTATAAAGTAGTTAAAAACACCTTGGAAATTAAAACTTCCGATGGAGTTTATTATATCAAGCCTTATTCGGATAAAATAGTTGAAACCACTTTTTTGCCAACTGGAGAAAACTTAAATTCCAATTCGCATGCAGTTGTTTTAACTCCTGAAAAAGTTGTTTTCAAATTAAAGCAAGCTCAAAACGAATTAGTATATTCCTCTAATGGGATTTCGGTTTCTATTGTAAAAAGTCCTTTTCAAATTTCGTATTTGTATAAAAACAAGGAATTAATTTCAGAAAAAAGCGGGTATGTGCAACGAGAGAAAGCTACCATTAGTAAAGAACAGCCAAAAGAAACTTTAGAGTTTAATTTGGATGGAACCGAAGCGCTTTATGGTGCGGGAGCTCGTGCATTGGGAATGAACCGTCGTGGAAACCGTTTGGAACTATACAACCAAGCCGATTATGGATATGGAACGCATTCGAAAAAAATGAATTTCTCGATTCCCTTAGTAATGTCTTCCAAAATTTATGCGGTTCATTTTGATAACGGAGCTATTGGTTATTTGGATTTAGACAGTAAAAAAAATAACACATTAGTTTATGAAACGATTTCAGGGAGAAAAACATATCAGGTAATTGCAGGTGATAGCTGGGTCGATTTGACTTCGAATTACACTTCATTGACAGGAAGACAGCCTCTTGTTCCTCGTTGGGCTTTAGGAAATTTCTCTAGTCGATTTGGATATCATTCTCAAGAAGAAGTAACCAAAACAATTGACAAATACATCAAAGACGAAATACCTGTAGATGCCATAATTCTGGATTTGTATTGGTTTGGAAAAACCGTTCAAGGTACAATGGGTAACTTAGAATGGGACAAAGACAATTTCTCGGATCCTAAGAAAATGATAACTGATTTGAATAGCAAAGGAGTTAAAACCATTCTAATCACGGAACCTTTTATTTTAACCACTTCAAGCAAATGGCAAGAAGCAGTGGATAAAAAAGTACTAGCTACAGATCAAGCGGGAAATCCGTTCAAATATGATTTTTATTTTGGAAATACAGGATTGGTAGATGTTTTTAAACCCGAAGGTAAAACCTGGTTTTGGAATATTTACAAAAACTTAATCAACCAAGGAGTTGGTGGATGGTGGGGCGATTTGGGTGAACCAGAAGTATTCCCTTCCGCCGCATTTACAGCCCAAGGACCAGCTGATGAAGTGCATAATATTTATGGTCATAATTGGGCCAAAATGATTCGTGATGGCTATAAGTCTGATTTTCCTAATGTGCGTCCATTTATTCTAATGCGTGCTGGATATTCCGGTTCTCAAAACTACGGAATGATTCCATGGTCTGGTGATGTGAGCCGTTCTTGGGAAGGATTACAATCACAACCCGAAATTGCATTGCAAATGGGAATGCAGGGAATGGCCTATATGCACTCGGATTTAGGTGGTTTTGCTGGCGATTACTTTGACAACGAATTGTATGTGCGTTGGTTGCAATATGGAGTTTTTCAACCTGTTTACCGTCCGCACGCGCAGGAAGATGTGCCTTCGGAGCCTGTTTACAAAGACATTGTAACTAAGGCCAAAGTAAAAAAACAAATCGAGTTGCGTTATCAAATGTTGCCTTATAACTATACCTTGGCTTTTGAAAACAACAACAAAGGTTTGCCATTGATGCGTCCCTTGTTTTTTGACGAACCAACCAACGAAAAGTTGTTGAATTCTTGTGATTCATATTTATGGGGGAATGATTTTCTGGTGACTCCAATTACAAAATCAGGCGTTACAAGTACATCGATTTATTTTCCAAAAAACAATAATTGGTATGATTTTTATACTGGAGCAAAACAGGAGGCAGGAACAACGGCAAACATAGCTGTTTCTCCAGACAATATTCCAGTCTATGTTCGTGGTGGTGCTTTTATTCCGATGATAAAAACGATTCAAAATACATCTAAATACGCATTAGCCAATTTCGATTTGCATTTTTATTACGACGAAAAAGTAACTTCAAGTACTGGAAAATTGTACAATGATGATGGGATAACACCAAATGATTTTGAAAAAGGAGCATACGAAATCTTAAATTTTTCGAGTAATTCAACCAATAAATTAATTGCGGTTCAAATTAATACGGTTACAGGTAAATCATTTGTAAGCGAAGATAAAAACATCACTTTTTTAGTTCATAATATCGCAGGAAAACCAAGTAAAGTGACTGTTAACGGTGTAAATGTAGATTTTAAAACAAATGGAAACATTCTTGAAATTCCAGTTGTATTGAAAAAAGGATTGGATAACGAAATTAAAATACAATTATAAAATGAAAAGTAGAAATATAGTATTAGCCCTATTTTTATTAGCAGTAACCACTTTTGTTAGTGCCCAAGATAAAAAAGAATCTAAAGCAAAAACAGAAAAAACGCCTTTCGTTTGGGAAGGCGCCAACTTGTATTTTTTGATGACAGATCGTTTTGCTAATGGCGATAAATCGAATGATTTAAATTATAACAGAACCAAAACTACTGGAAAATTGAGAGGTTTTGAAGGTGGTGACATCAAAGGGATCACTCAAAAAGTAGATGAGGGTTATTTTACCAAATTAGGAATCAATGTGATTTGGTTTACGCCTGTTGTCGAACAAATCCACGATGGTGTTGATGAAGGAACTGGATTGAGTTATGGATTTCACGGCTATTGGGCAAGAGATTGGACGGCATTGGATAAAAACTTTGGAACCAAAAAAGACTTGGCCGAATTGGTGAAAAAAGCACATGCCAAAGGAATCCGAATTATGCTTGACGGTGTAATCAACCATACGGGACCAGTTACAGAGGTTGATACAGTTTGGCCAGAAGGTTGGGTTCGTACAGAGCCTAAATGCCAATACAGCAATTTCGAAAACACAACCGCTTGTACATTGGTAGCAAATTTGCCTGATGTAAAAACGGAAAGCAAAGTAGAAGTATCTTTACCTCCTTTTTTAATCGAAAAATGGAAAGCCGAGGGGAGATATGAAAAAGAAGTAGCTTCATTGGATGCTTTTTTCAAAAGAACGGGCTACCCAAGAACTCCAAAATATTACATCATAAAATGGCTAACAGATTATATCACAGAGTTCGGAATTGACGGTTATAGAGCCGATACCGTAAAACATACAGATGAAAGTGTTTGGGCCGATTTTAAAACACAATGCGACTATTCATTTGCAGATTGGAAAAGAAACAATCCAACCAAAGTGTTAGACAACAATCCTTTTTACACCATTGCCGAAGTCTACAATTACAACATCAGTAACGGACAGCTATTTGATTTTGGAGACAAAAAAGTAAATTATTACGAGAATGGTTTTACGGGAATGATCAATTTTGAATTCAAAAGTGATGCTCAAAAAGACTATGCTTTTATGTTTCAAAAATATTCGGATTTGTTGAATACTCAATTGAAAGGATATAGTGTTTTGAATTATTTATCATCGCATGATGATGGAGGTCCTTTTGATGCCAAGAGAGAAAAAAGTATTGAAAGTGGTACTAAACTACTTTTGACTCCAGGAATTGCACAAGTGTATTACGGTGATGAATCTGCACGATCATTGGTGATTGAAGGAACTCAAGGTGATGCCACATTGCGTTCGTTTATGAATTGGGATGCTGTAAAAACCGATGCAAAGACTCAAAAAGTACTTTTGCATTGGCAAAAATTAGGTCAATTTAGAAAAAACCATCCTGCTGTGGGAGCTGGTGTAAATGTAGAAATTTTATCAAAACCGTATGTGTGTTCCAGAACTTTTACAAGAGAGAATTACACAGATACCGTTGTAATAGGATTGGATTTAGCCAAAGGGAAAAAAGAAATTCCTGTAGGGACTGCATTCAAAGAAGGTTCCAAAGTAAAAGATGCCTATTCTGGTAAATTAGGCAAAGTCATAAATGGAAAAGTGGTAATCGATAGCGAGTTTGATATTGTATTACTAGAATTAAAAAATTAGTTAGTTGTTTAGTAGTTTTGAATTGAAACGCCTTTAGAAATGGAGGCGTTTTTTATTTTCTTACTTTTGTATATATGGATAAAGTACTTAAAATAGGACATCGCGGAGCCAATGGATACGAACCTGAAAACACTTTGATTTCTTTTGAAAAAGCAATACAAATGGGTGCTGATGGAATTGAATTGGATGTGCATCTCAGTTTAGACGGTCATTTGATTGTAATCCATGACGAAACCATCGATAGAACGACCAACGGCAAAGGTGTTGTAAATCAATTGATACTGCGAGAAATAAAGTCTTTTAAAATAAATGATGAGTACGAGATTCCAACATTGGCAGAAGTTCTAGATTTGGTTAATCAAAGATGTTTTGTAAATATTGAATTGAAAAACCAAGATACGGCTGAGAAAGTCGTTCAATTAATTGAGCATTATATTTTAGATAAATATTGGAGCCATACTCATTTTATAGTCTCCAGTTTTGATTGGAATGCGTTGCAACAAGTTCGATTTTTAAACGATGAAATTCGGATTGGAGTTCTAACTGAAACCGATTTAGACTTGGCTATTTCTTTTGCCCGGTTTATGAAAGCCGAAGCCTTGCATCCCGATTTTCAATTATTGACCGATGAATATACTACTAAAATACAGGAAAAAGGTATTCAGGTTTTTCCTTGGACAGTAAATGAAACAGATGATATTCAAAGAATGAAATCGTTCAAAGTAAATGGCATAATTACCGATTTTTTGGACAGGGTTTAAAGAAGCAAGAACCTACATTCTTTCAAAAACGAATGCTTACATTTGTATTCTGAATTACTTGCTGATTTATCTTTAAAATAAAAAAGGCATTCCAATCTATTTCTTTACAAAATCATGAATCAAAATTTTGACATACTCGTTGTTGGCGGTGGCGCTGCCGGTTTTTTTACAGCTATCAATATCGTAGAGAGAAGCCCAAAAACTAAAGTTGCCATTCTCGAAAGAGGTGCCGAAGTGTTAGGTAAAGTTCGTGTTTCTGGAGGAGGACGCTGCAATGTGACTCATGCCTGTTTTGAGCCCAATGAGTTAGTGAAATTTTATCCGCGAGGAGAAAAAGAATTGCGTGGTCCTTTTCATCAATTTTGTTCGGGAGATACTATTGAATGGTTCGAGAGGCATGGAGTCGAACTCAAAATTGAAGAGGATGGACGAATGTTTCCTGTTTCAAATTCTTCGCAGACTATTATTGATTGTTTCATAAAAGCCACTGAAAAATTGGGGATAGCAGTACTAACTGGGCAAAGTGTGCAATCGATATTCAAAAAAGATAATTTTTGGAAAGTGGAAACGCAAAACGAAAATTATATTGCTGAAAAATTGGTTCTTGCCACAGGAAGTAACCCTAAAATCTGGGAAATGCTTCAACAACAAGGTCATGCGATCGTTAGTCCGGTTCCGTCCTTATTTACTTTCAATATAAAAGATCCTCGAATTAAAGAATTGCCTGGCGTAGCGGCTCAAGTTACGGTAAAGGTAAAAGATACCAAATTGGTTTCAACTGGGCCATTGTTAATCACGCATTGGGGAATGAGTGGCCCAGCCATTTTGAAACTATCGGCTTGGGGAGCGAGAACTTTATTCGATAAAAATTATCAATTTACCATTTATGTGAATTGGTTAAACGATGTCGATAACGAAGATGCTGAGAAAATCCTAAAAACTTTAAAACAGGAACACGCCAAAAAAGGGGTTTCGAAAAAATCTCCTTTTGACTTTCCAAACCGATTGTGGGAAAGTTTAGTTTTGGCTTCAAATATTCCAGAGGAAACCAAATGGGCAGATTTGTCTAAAATTCAATTGCAAAATTTAGTAAATCAATTGACCAATAGTACATTTCAGGTCAATGGTAAAAGTACTTTTAAAGAAGAATTCGTGACAGCAGGCGGAATCGATTTAAAAGAAATCAACTTTAAAACAATGGAAAGTAAACTGCATGAGAATCTATATTTTGCTGGAGAAATAGTGAATATTGACGCCATTACAGGAGGGTTTAATTTCCAGAATGCCTGGACAAGTGGATTTATTGTCGCGAATGGAATTTAGTTAATTAACAAAAAATTACATCAATTCTAAGTTTTTCTTAAGGACGATTAGAATATATTTACTTTCAATAAATTCTTACTTATGAAGGTAAAGTTACTTTTTGTATTATTCTTGTTTTTATGTCAATTCAGTTATTCACAAACCGAGAAACTTCTTAAAGGAGTCGTTACATCAGACAATTTATTGCTGCAAAATGTGGAGGTAATCAACAAAACATCTAAAAAAAGCACGACTACAAATGACAGAGGAGAGTTTTTAATTCAAGTTAAAGTCAATGACAGCCTGCTTTTTTATGCAAAAAAATTTAATTGGAAAAGGTTGAAAGTATCTAAAGAACAGATTGAGTTAAACAATCTACAAGTTGTAATGTTTAAAAAAGCAGAAGAATTAGATGAAGTGATAGTCGAAAAAATGCAAAATTTAAAATTAAGTAAAGACAAAAAATACGAGCAAAGTAAACTAGATGAATATGCTAGAGAAAAGTTTGATAATAGGGAGGGATATCAAGAGATGAGAAAGGGTACGTTTGTTAACGGGTTAAATTTTGTTACAATTGGCAAAAAACTTTTGGATTTATTCGTAAAAGACAAAGAACCACTAAAAGAAAAAGTTCCAGAAATTGAATTCATAACATTAGCCAAAAACACCTGTGATCAAAAATATTATCTTGAAACTTTAAAATTAAAACCAGAGCAAATAGATCTTTTTCTGCAATTTTGTGATGGCGATCCTAAATCCAAAAAACTAATTGAAAACAGTAATGTTCTCAGCGTGATGGATTTTTTATCGGCCAAAAATATGGAATTCCAAAAATTAAAGAACTGACATTCAATTACCTATTCAGCCACCAAATACTGCCATTCAAGACTGCGGCAAAACTCACCCAAAGTAAATAAGGAATAAACAAATAACCTGATATTTTGTTGATTTTGGAAAATTGAATGTACGTTTCATAAATCATCAGCCATAAGATGATGATCTCTAAACCGGCTAGCATTGGATTTTTTAGTCCAAAAAACAAATAGGACCACAAGGCATTTAGTGCCAATTGAATCGCGAAGAACTGTAATGCTTTTTTAACAGCTTCTTTTTCGAACTCAATTCTGTCCCAAACCAGTCCAGCTGAGATTCCCATCATAATATAAAGCATACTCCAAACAGGTGCAAAAACCCAATTTGGGGGATTGAAACTCGGTTTAATCAAAGTAGGATACCAAGTTGTTATAGCAGAGCGTGTGACCATTCCAGAGAAATAACCCACGACAAGACAAGTAACAACAATAGATAATATTCGGGTGATCTTATTCATTTTTATGTATTTTGAGAAGTCAAAAATACTCAAAAACTTTCTAAGGAATACAAATAAAGAAATAAACGTTTTCATCAAAAAAAGTATCTTTGCCGAAAACTATTATTTATGTTCGAAGCTAACGATTTTATACTACCAAAATATACGCATTCTATTAATCAAGGCAGTTTTAGTTGGAGTGCTCCCAGTAATATTGCTTTGGTGAAGTATTGGGGCAAAAAAAAGAATCAGATTCCTGCAAATCCATCGGTTAGTTTTACGTTGAATAATTGTAAAACGATTACGACTCTGGCTTTCGCCAAAAAAATAAACACTGGAAATTTTTCTTTCGATTTGTTATTTGAAGGGAAACCAAAAGAAGATTTTAAACCAAAAATTCAAAAATTCTTGGAGCGGGTTGAAATCTACTTACCCTTTTTAAAAGACTATCATTTTACGATTAATACCCAAAATACATTTCCACACAGTTCAGGAATTGCTTCTTCGGCATCTGGGATGGCGGCTTTGGCGATGAATTTCATGAGTATGGAAAAAGCGTTAAATCCAGAAATGACCGAAGATTATTTCTATGCCAAAGCTTCTTTTTTGGCGCGATTGGGTTCCGGAAGTGCCTGCAGAAGCGTCAAAGGGCAAGTTGTAGTTTGGGGAAATCAAGCGAACATAAAAGGAAGCACGGATTTGTATGGAGTTGAATATCCGTATGAAATACATGATATTTTCAAAAAATTTCAGGACACGATTTTGCTCGTTGACAAAGGTGAAAAACAAGTTTCTAGTACAGTAGGTCATGATTTGATGCACAACCATCCTTTTGCCGAAAGGCGATTTGCACAAGCCCATGAAAATTTAGACAAACTGATTCCTGTTTTTGAAAATGGAAATCTGGAAGAATTTATAAAAATTGTAGAAAGCGAAGCCCTGACTTTGCACGCAATGATGATGACTTCACTGCCCTATTTTATTCTGATGAAGCCGAATACCTTGCAAATTATTAATGCGATTTGGAAATTTAGAAATGAAACCAAAATCCCGGTTTGTTTTACTTTGGATGCGGGAGCGAATGTGCATGTTTTGTATCCAAATGAGGTCAAAGATAAAGTGTTGCAATTTATTAAAGCAGAATTAGTTGGCTATTGCCAAAATGGTCAGTACCTTTGCGACGAAATTGGAAATGGTGCTTTGTTGAATTGATTCCTTTTTTTAGTATCTTTAATTCTTAATGCGACAATCATGGATTTGAATGTGGAGAAATTGGAATTAATCAAAAAGATAGTAAAAACCAAAGATGTTAATCTTTTGAAGAAAATTAGAGCAGTTTTTGAAGACAAAGAAAAAGAGGTTTGGGAGGAGTTAACACCTGAACAGCAAGAAGAAATAAACATAGGAATACAAAATGAAAATCGTGGAGATGTTGTCGATTTTTGATATAAAAACAATAATTACCAACCCCAAATTGATAATTTAAATCACATATGAAAGGACCTTTATTTTATTCAAAAATATTACTCTTTGGAGAATACGGAATTATTCGTGATTCCAAAGGTTTGTCAATCCCTTATAATTTTTACAACGGAGCTCTAAAGAAAGATCCTAATCCTTCACAAGAAGCCATTCAATCGAATAGTCATTTGAAACGATTCGTGACTTATTTGGAGCAATTGCAAAAGGATCAACCTGATTTGGTGACTTTTGATTTGGAGGCTCTAAATAATGATGTTCAAACAGGAATGTATTTTGATTCCAGTATTCCACAAGGATATGGAGTAGGCAGTAGCGGCGCTTTGGTAGCGGCTATTTACGATAAATATGCGCAACATAAAATCACAGTTTTAGAGAACTTAACGCGTGAAAAATTGTTGACTCTTAAAACTATTTTTTCTCAAATGGAGAGTTTTTTCCACGGAAAAAGTTCGGGTTTGGATCCATTAAACAGTTATTTGAGTATTCCAATTTTAATTAATTCTAAAGACAATATTGAAGCTACTGGAATTCCAACCCAAAGTTTTGACGGTAAAGGAGCAGTTTTCTTGTTAGACTCTGGGATTGTTGGAGAAACAGCACCAATGGTTAATATTTTTATGGAAAACCTGAAAGACAAAGGGTTTCGTACAATGTTAAAAAACCAATTTGTAAAATATACAGATGCTTGTGTGGAGAATTTTTTGGGTGGCGATATGAAGTCATTATTTGAAAATACGAAACAATTATCAAAAGTGGTCTTGAATAATTTCAAACCAATGATTCCTGAACAATTTCATGGTATTTGGCAAGAAGGAATTGATTCAAATGATTATTATTTAAAATTGTGCGGTTCTGGTGGTGGTGGTTATATCTTAGGATTTACCGAAGATTTGGAGCGTGCAAAAGCATCATTGAAAGATTTTAAATTGGAAGTTGTCTATCAATTTTAATTAAAGCTACAACAATTTAAGAGCTACTACTTATAAATTCTAAACAAACTTCATGTTAAGCAGACAGCAAAAACTATTTGTATTAAAGATGGTGAGTTTGTTCTCAGTGGTTAGAGGTTATAATATCCCTATTATAGCTTTGGCTCAATATTTATCTGCAATTTTTATCTTGGCTCCCGAAAGAAGAGCTTTGTCGATATTGCTTGATTTTCAGCTTTTCATAATCGTTTTGGCTTCAAGTTTGACAATTGCTTCTGGGTACATTATCAATAGTTTTTACGACAGCAAAAAGGATTTGATTAATAGGCCATACAAATCTAAATTGGATCGTTTAGTAAGTCAGAAAACTAAACTGCAAGTCTATTTCAGCCTTAATTTTTTCGTTGCTTTAATAGCTTTTTTTGTTTCATTTAGAGCTGTAATGTTCTTTTCGGTTTATATTTTCTTGATTTGGTTTTACTCCCATAAAATTAAAAAATATCCCTTAGTTGGTAATTTAATGGCTGCTTTTTTAGCTGTTTTGCCCTTTTTTGGAATCCTGCTGTATTTTTATTTAAAAATGCCATTGTATGAAATTGAAAATAATAGCGGTAAACTTGCTGTTATTGTTTCGCATGCGGTTTTCCTGTTTTTGTTAATCCTGATTCGGGAAATGATTAAGGATTTGGAGAATTTGAAAGGAGATTTGGCTAATGATTATAAAACCATTCCTATTATTTATGGAGAAGAGATTTCCAAAAAAATAATTACTGGATTGACTATATTGACCGTTGTTCCTGTTTATTTTTTGATCAATGTTTATGATGTCGGTTATATGGATCTTTACTTCTATAGTGGCTTCATAGTTTTGATTTTTTTCTTACTGTATTTGTGGAAATGGAAGACTAAAGAGGGGTATGTTATACTTCACAATGTATTAAAATTCCTTATTGTAGCAGGCGTTTTTTGTATTGTTTTAATAAATCCAAGCGTTTTGTGGCATGGTAAAAAAGTTTTAATGACTATTTAGTATTGCTTTTCCCAAATCAATACTTTTGGATACATCTTCAAACGATTCAACAGTCATTTAATTAAGTAGTTAACTTTTTCTAATTGCCAAAAATCGTTTCTCAATGATATAAATAGTATCTTTGCACCAAATTATAGAATATTATGAACAATAAGGAAGGCAATAATAAAAGAAGTGGTGCTAGACCAACGAGCTCTAGACCAAGTTCCAATAAGCCAAAACCTGCGATGCAAAAAAGGGCACAAGGGCCAAAAAAAGTAAAAACAATTGTAAAAGTTGCCGATACTACTGATAAAGTAGAGAAAAAACCAAATCAAGCGCCTAAAAGACCTAAAGTAAAAGATGAAATTCGTTTGAATAAATACATCTCAAACTCGGGGACTTGTTCTAGACGTGATGCTGATATTTACATTCAGTCTGGAAACGTAAAAGTTAATGGAATTCCCGTTACAGAGATGGGGTATATGGTAAAACCAGGAGATGTAGTTAATTTTGATGGTGTAGTTTTGACACCGGAGAAAAAAGTGTACATCCTTTTAAACAAACCTAAAAATTTCACAACTGCTCTTGATGAAGGTCAGGAATTCCGTAATGTGTTAGAATTAGTTAAAGGTTCTACTACTTCAAAAATTGCTCCAATAGGTAGAATGGATAAAAACACAACGGGTCTTTTGTTGTTTACAAACGACACCGATATGATCCGTAAATTTACTTTGCCGAGTCAAAAATCATCCAAAATTTACCAAGTTTCTTTAGATAAAAATTTAAAATTTGAAGATTTAGAAAAAATAAACAAAGGACTTGTACTTGATGGACACCGTGTTTATGTTGAAGATGTAAGTTATATTGATGGTGAAGCCAAAAGTGAAATTGGAATTCAATTAAGATCTGCAAACGTAAAAGTAGTGCGTTCTATATTTGAAAATTTCAGTTATGATGTATTGAGAATTGACCGCGTAGCCTTTGCTGGTTTAACAAAGAAAAATTTGCCTCGAGGGAATTGGAGATTGCTTACAGAACAAGAAATTATCAATTTGAAAAACGTATAATTATTTTACAGATACTTTCAAATCCCTTTCATAAATAAAATGTAAAGGGATTTTTTAATTTAAAACAGCAAATAGAATGACGCCAGAAAAATTACAATCCATAGCTTTTAAGTGGTTTGAAGCATTTAATAATCATAATTTGGAACAATTGGTATCCCTTTACGATAATGAAGCAGAGCATTTTAGTCCAAAGTTAAAAATCCGCCAACCTGAAACGCAAGGTTTAGTGACAGGCAAAGAAGCTTTAAGAATTTGGTGGCAAGATGCTTTTGATCGTTTGCCAAGTTTACATTATAAAGTAACTTCTCTAACGGCTAATGCGGATCGCGTTTTTATGGAATACATTCGCACCGTTGATGGTGAAGAAGACATGCTTGTTGCTGAGGTTCTAGTTGTAAACGAGAATAAAATTATTGCTTCGAGAGTATATCACGGATAGTAATGTAATTATAAAATTTTAAAAATATCCCATTTTACTTTTTAGCGAAATGGGATTTTTTTCTAAATAAATTTAAGGAGTTGGAGTTTTTTACTAGATTACGAAAACGTTAAACCAATGAAAAACAGTCAAATTCGTTCTTTTAAAATTTGTTCTTTAATAAATATAATTACTTTTAAAATTCATTAATAATTAAGCAATTATTAAAAAGAAGAAGTTTAAAAGATAAATTATAAAAAAATGAGATTAAAAATTGCACTACTGTTAATCTTCAGTTTACTTTCTTTAGGGGTTAAAAGCCAAAAAGCTAATCCTGAAGCAGATAAAAAAGTGGCCGAATTGCTTTCTAAAATGAGTGTCGAAGAAAAAATTGGTCAAATGACTCAAATTACTGTTACTTCTTTTGAAGCAAAAGGGAAACCAGGAGAATTTGATATGGCAAAATTAAATGAGGCTATTCAAAAGTATCATATTGGGTCTATATTAAATGTGCCAAATCCGGGAGCCCCAACGATTAAAAGATGGAATGAAGTTATCAAAACCATTAGTGATGAAGCCAATAAATCAAGGTTGAAAATTCCGATATTGTATGGAATTGATGCCATACACGGATCTAGTTATACTGCCGGGGCAACGTTATTTCCACAACAAATAGGAATGGCTGCAACATTCAATACCGATATAGTAAAAAAAGGTGCCGAGATATCGGCATATGAAACAAGAGCCTCATCTATTCCTTGGGTTTTCTCACCCGATTTGGATTTACCTCGAAATCCAGCTTGGTCAAGAATGTGGGAATCTTTTGGAGAAGATGCCTATTTGTCCACTCAAATGGGTGCGGCTATGGTAAACGGTTTTGAAGGAAATGATGTTGGGTCAAAATATAATGTGGCTTCCTGTATGAAGCATTATATAGGGTATGGTAGTACAACAACTGGTAAAGACAGAACTCCTAGTATTATTCCAGAACGAGTGTTAAGACAATTTGATTTGACTATTTACCAAGCGGCTATCAAGGCTGGAGCCAAAAGTGTCATGATTAGTTCAGGCGAGATCAACGGAACTCCCGTTCACGCGAGTAAATACTTAATTACCGATGTTTTGAAAAAAGAATTGGGTTTTCAAGGAGTTGTTGTTACCGATTGGAAAGACATTATCTATCTCTATACCAGACATAAAGTTGCTGAGAATAACCGAGATGCTGTAAAATTATCTGTAATGGCAGGAATCGATATGAGTATGGTTCCTGAAGATTATACTTTTTATGTTGATTTATTAGATTTAGTGAATAAAGGCGAAGTACCAATGTCACGAATTGACGATGCGGTTTCTAGAATTTTGAAGATGAAATTTGAATTAAATTTATTTCAAACAACAATTGCCAATTTGAAGGACTATCCGAAGTTTGGTTCTCAAGAATTTATTGATGTTGCATATAATGCAGCGGCAGAATCAATCACTTTATTGAAAAACAACAATGCAACATTGCCTTTAGATAAAAATGAGAAAGTATTGCTAACCGGCCCAACAGCTAATAGTATGAAGTATTTGAATGGTGGTTGGTCTTACAACTGGCAGGGAGATAATTCGGATACTTATGCCGCAGATAAAATGACTATTCTAGAAGCTTTACAGAACAAAATTGGCAAACAAAATGTTCTCTATACTCCTGGAGCAGATTTGGAGAACTTTGATGATGCCGAAGTTGCAAAAACAGTTGAAATGGCCAAAGGTGTATCAAGAATAATTTTATGCCTTGGTGAGAAAAACTATACCGAAACTCCGGGTGACATTAGCAATTTGTATATAACGGCTTCGCAATCTAAATTAGCGTTGGCTTTGTCTAAATTAAACATTCCAATTGTTTTAATTTTGAACGAAGGAAGACCAAGGTTAATTAGTGATTTTGAAGAGAATATGAGCGCTGTTGTGCAGTGTTATTTGCCCGGAAATGAAGGGGCTAGAGCGCTAGCGGATATATTGTATGGTGACGTGAATCCAAGTGGAAGGTTGCCGTATAATTATCCAAGGTACCCTAATTCATTAGAAAAATACAATCGTAAATACACTGAGAGCTTAGGGGATGACGAACAAAATAATGATGCTAAATACGAAAAAAGTTATTCGCCACAATTTGAATTCGGAACAGGTTTGTCCTATACGAGTTTTACCTATTCTAACTTAAAAACTGACAAAACTGAAATTAATAATTCAGATGATTTGAAAGTTACGGTTGATGTAAAGAACACGGGTAAAGTGAGCGGAAAAGTATCGATTTTATTGTATTTGTCGGATAAAGTGGCAAGCATAACTCCAGAAGTTAAAGCGTTGAAACGTTTTGAAAAAATCAGTCTTGCCCCAAATGAAAGTAAAACGGTAAGCTTTATTTTGAATCAAAAAGATTTACAATTTATAAATAATGATTTGAAGTGGATAGCTGAAAAAGGAACTTTCAAAATTCAAATTGATGAACTTTCCCAAGATTTTATGTTAAAATAGGTTAATTAGGTAGAGGGAAAAATGGTAACAATTCTAGGGTTGTTATCATTTTTTTTATTCCAAAAAAAGAACATTGACTTTTATTATAGCTTGAAAATTTTATCAAAAAAATGAGATCTTAAATTGGTCTTCACTAAAGTATTTGAAGAATACGAATTTGTTTCTTCACATTCAAAATTAGAATAACCAAGAATAACTCTTATGCCTTCTGGGACAGTATTTAGTATTGCTTTTTTTTCTGAATTTAATCCGGTTTGAATGTTTTTTGCTTTTTGCTTTTCATTTTTAAAATGAGATAAAATTAACATTACTGCAAAATTAAGAATAGCACCTGCTGTTTCACTTTTGATTCCAACTTCATTAGATATCATTTCGGAGATGCGACCTTTTTTGGCAGAAAAAATTAAATTTAAAGGAATAAAACCTTCTTGTTCAAAAGAGTAATTTATGGATGAAAGTTTACCATTTTCAAATTCGATGGTTTTGTAAAATTCGGTACAAGTAATAGATTCAATGATTTTATCGTATAAAAGGGTATTGTCTATTATGTTTTCAAGACCAATAAGCACGGTGCATATACTGGTGTCAATTGATCTTCGCAATACTATCTCGTTCTCTTCAAATTTTTTACAAAATAGCGAAATTAAAGGTGAAGTAATTATACTTCGTAGTTGATTAAGTAAAATGGGGGTCATATTTTATCTTTTATCAAGCAAATACTTTATTTGCATTAGTTTTAAATAACCGACGAATTGTTTTATTTTATCGATTATCTGATAAATATATAAAAAATTTAACAATTAAAAACAAAATGATCTTTTTTTATAAAAAATAGTGTTTTGTAGATTTACGAACTGCCATAGCCCATTGTAATTTTGTGTTTGACTTGATACTGAATCCACAAAATGTTTAATCGATATAACCAGGGAAATATTCATTCATTATTAAAATAAGAGCTTCCATACTTAGAATCTTGTTCTGGAATCCTCTGATTGCATGAAGTTTTGCAGCTTTTTCTTTGTCATCTGGATTGAGCGAGCTAGTAAGCATTACAATTATTGTCTCGCCTTTTTGATTTGGTTTCAATTTAGAAAACGCCTTAGCAAATTCCCATCCATCCATAACAGGCATGTTAATGTCAAGCAAGATCAACATTGGTTTTGGGTAAATACCATCCATTTTTTCGTACTTACCACTGTTTGTCAAATAGTCTAATGCTTGCTGTCCATTCAATGTGGTTTCTATATGATCTGTAATTCCAGCTTTTTTGATAAGCATTTTGCTAATGAAATTGGTAGCGATATCGTCATCGATAAGCAAAATGGAGTTTAATTTTTTCATTTTAAAATATATTTATTGTTTTTAATTTTTCGGAATGATACATAAGTACTACGGACTTGACTTAATGTTGATTCCATCTAGATGTTTCCATCATGCAATGTGGCAATTTTTTTGCAAATATCTAGTCCTATTCCAATTTCGGGTAGTCTTTTTTGTCATGGACTCGTTTAATGATGGTAACTATTTTTTCTGCATTGTTTTCTTCAATTCTTATATCCCTTATCTGATATAAAAAATACTCAATTATCTTCTGTTTATTTTGCTTTAAAGATAAGTCTTAATTAAATGAAAAGATCCTAGTCAAATTCCCAATAATGCATTTTGCCAAAAACCAATACGCTTGAAAGCCCTAATCCTGTCGCTAAAAAGAGGGAAGCAATTTTACTGGAAGTTGAGGTGAATCAAAACCCAGTTTCGGCTAGTACAAAATACAATAAAGTAATTACTAATATGGTAGCAACCGATGAATTCAAAATTTTGGGTTTTGAATATGAAGAATTAAGTATAGATTGAAATTCGTCTGTTTTTAATTATAGACAAATTTACTCGAATTTAGTAAGAGTAAATGAGGCTATAAGCGGTTGATTGTGATTGTTTTGTAAATGTATTGTTTAAAGATTAAAATGCATTTTTTTTGATATGAAAGACTAAAAATTAATTTATACTCAAATAATATGAATATGTTTTTTATGATGACTGAAGGGATTTCAGTAAAAATAAAGTGGGTTTTGGTTTTCTGAACCACTCTTATAAACAGATTGCACCTCTTTCTAGTAGGCCTACTTTCAAAACAAGATTTGGTTCCTATTGAAAAAAGTCCGTTCGGGAATAGCATGTGAGATCCGATTGAAAGCCATTGAAAATGCTATCTGAGTTTTTTAGGAGATTCAATATTTTGAAGAATAATCTTTTAAAATAGTTTATTTAGTAATCAGTCAGAATTATTTAGCTTTAATTTCTCTTGTTTATATTTTATGACTTCTCTAAAAGGAAGATCAAGAAAGTGATATTATTACCTTTTATGTTCCAATAAGATACAGGAATTGATTTCTTTAAATAAAATAAAGAAAAAGAAGGTGATTTAGAACGAAAATAGGGTTAAAAACATTGAGCTTTGATAAAATTCTCCACTTTTACCATTCATTTACTTTATTAGCATCCATTTTTATAAAAATGAATAACAAAATGGTAAATCCCCATAAGCCAGATCCTCCATATGAAAAGAAAGGCAAAGGAACGCCAATCGTTGGAAAAACACCAACAACCATAGCAATATTAACAAAAAAATGCGTAAATAAAATTCCAGCTACACAATACCCGTATACCCTACTGAATTTAGTTTTTTGTCTTTCGGCGAGATAGATTATTCTAAGAAACAGTCCTGTAAAAAGCCCAATTACTACTAAAGATCCGATAAACCCCCATTCTTCACCAACTGTCGTGAAAATATAATCTGTATGTTGTTCGGGTACAAAACCACCTTTGGTTTGTGTTCCTTCCAAAAATCCTTTTCCAAACCAGCCTCCAGATCCGATGGCAATCTCCGATTGATTGGTATTGTAACCAATACCTTTCATGTCAACTTCTTTACCCAACAAAATATTAAAACGGTCACGATGATGTTGTTTGAATATATTCGTAAACACATAGTTTACTGACAATACAAAACCAGATATAATTGTAAAAAGAATAGCGCTCATCAGAATATTTCTATCGGCTATTCTCGATTTGTAGTGTACTAAAACAATAACTAACAAAGCTATTAAGATAACGTATTGGGGTTCTAAAACCAGCGTCAATACGAAAAGCAATATAGTTATAAAACCAGTCCATACATACCAAGCTGGTAGGCCTTCCCTAAATAAAACAATAATAAAAATACTGTAGATCATTGCACTTCCAGGATCTGGCTGCGGCAAGATGAGCATAACAGGTAAAAAGACAATAGCTAGAGCCTGCACTTGTCGATTAATTTCCTTTAAGTTTATCTGAGTGTCGCTTAGGTATTTAGCTAAGGCCAAGGCTGTAGCCGCTTTTGCAAACTCAGAGGGCTGCAATGTGAAACTCCCAATTGCGTACCAACAGCGTTGTCCTGCAATTGTTTTACCGAAAGCAAACAAACCTACTAGTGACAACAAAGAAATAACAAATATGATACTGGCATATTTTTCATAAAATTTGCCATCAATGTATAATAGAATAAAAATCAAAGGAACAGATAGAGCAATAAATACAGCTTGTTTTTCATATGTCCCTTCGGTAGAAGACAATGAAGATGAATAGATGTTTAACCAACCTAAAAACACCAATGCAATGTATATGATGATACATATCCAATCAATATTGCTTGATAAACTTTGATTTTTCATTTGATATCAATTATTGTTTTTTGGTTTTTAAAGAATCTAATTTTTTGGCTGCTTTTATTTTACTATTTGTAATAGAATCTTGAATGCGAAGCTGTTTCTTTACTTCTTCTGAAAGTCCTCCTAGTTTTGCATAGCGGCCTTGCAAACTAATATTCAAAACTCGAGTTTCTAAATCGGTTCGTGTGATTTTTTTTCTAAGGTATTTTTCAATCATTAAACTCGCAATAGGCCCCGCAATAGTGGCCCCATAGCCACCATTTTCAACCAAAACTGCAATGGCAATTTTCGGGTTGTCCTTGGGTGCAAAAGCAACAAAAATAGAGTGATCTTGCATTTTGGTCCTAACGCCATCAATTTTAGCAAAGTTTTCTGCCGTTCCAGTTTTACCACAAATATCGATTCCCTCTACTTTTAAGGCATATGCGGTACCGTGGTTATATACATCAAACAGACCTTGAATCATAGGAGGAAAATATTTTTTGTCAATAGTAGTAACATGTTTTGTAGTGAACTTGGCGTCTATTTTTTCGCCTTTAATCTTTTTGATTATATGAGGAGTATAATAATAGCCTTCATTCGCCACCGCCGACATCATATTGGCCAATTGTATTGGAGTCATCAAAACCTCACCTTGCCCAATTGCGTTTGAGATTATTGTTGTTCCTCGCCAGCCTCCATTTGGATATATTTTTTTGTATGTTTTGGAAGTTGGAATGTTCCCTTTTTTTCCAGTAGGCAAATCATAACCCATAAACTGACCCAGTCCAAAACTCTTAACGTGATTGCTCCATACATCTACAGAATAAGCAGGTTTCTTGTATTTGGCAATAGTTTTTAGGTATACATTCGAGAAATAAGCATTGCAAGATTTATAAATTCCAACATTTAAACTCCTTGGCCCGAAAATTCCACAATGGCAACCCTGAAAACGACCTCTTGCGTAGGAAAAACCATGATTACAAACAAAAGTAGTCTGTTCGTCTATGACTTCTTCTTGCAGTCCAACAAGACCTGTCATGATTTTAAAAGGAGAACCTGGTGGATACTCAGCTAGTAAACCCCTGTCATAAAGTGGTTTTGCAATAGAATCATGGTATAATTTTGTGTAATTTTTAGAACGTTGTCTTCCTACTAAAATTCCAGGATCATAAGATGGTGCAGTTACAAGGGCTAAGATCTCACCAGTTTTAGGCTCAATAGCAACAATTCCACCTCGTTTATTGATCATTAATTGTTCACCGTACTTTTGGATTTCGGCATCAATGGTTAAGTTTATATCTTCACCTTGAACCGCAATAGTGTCATATTTTCCTTCTTTATAGGAACCAATTTCACGATTGAATTTGTCTTTCTGGAAATATTTAACTCCTTTTATACCGCGAAGAATTTTTTCATAACTTTCCTCAACCCCTTGTTTTCCAATTAAATCACCACTTTTGTAGTAATGATTTTTTTCGATTAATTTTTCATTGGCTTGCGTAATAAATCCAAAAATATTGGCTCCATAGTCCACTTCATAATCGCGTAAGGAACGTTTTTGAAAATAAAACCCTTCGAATTTTCGAATTTTTTCTTGAAAAGCGGCAAATTCATTTTTATTCAATTGGGCCAAAAATACCGAAGGTAATCTTGGACTGTAGACTTTTGCTTTTTCAATTTTTTTAATAAAGTCATCCTTTGTAATATTCAATAATTTACAAAACTCCAAAGTGTCAGTATTGTTCAACTCCCTAGGAATTACCATTATATCATAAGAGGGCTGATTGGCGACTAATAAAACCCCGTTTCTATCATAAATATAACCCCGCTCTGGATAATCATATTTAATTTTAATGGCATTATTTTCTGATTTTAGCTTAAAAGAATCATCAATAATTTGCAAGTAAAAAACACGTATGATTAACAAAGATGCCCCAATAATAATTAAAGCTGGCAACAATACTTTTCTCATCGTTTATTTGGCTTTATTAGGTAAATAAGAATAATACAGGTTAAAATAGTAAACAATGCACTTAAAACGGTTCTAAGTAGAACGTCTAAAATGAAAGTGATTTGAAAAGATTCCAATAGGAATAAAGTAATATGATGTGTTGAAACTGCCAATAAAATAAAAGTAAACCGTTCTGGAGTTAAAACATCATTTAACTTAACAGTTTGATATTCATAGCTAAGTCCAAATGAAAATTTAAAAAAGTAAGGTCTTAAATGAGCCAAAAGCACGCATGCTGTTGCATGTACTCCTCCTGAATTAGAGAATAAATCCATAATTAAACCTAGAAAAAAACTAGCAATAAGTAGATTTGCTTTGTTACCGTTTACTGGGTAAAGAATGATGAAAAGGATATAGGGGAATGCACTTATATAACCTCCAAAATTCATATTATTGAAAACAAGAATTTGCAGGGCTAATAAGAGCACAAATCGAAAAATATTCACTAATATCGTGCTATTCATTCTTTCCTTGATTTTCTAAATTTTTAATTTCTTCGCTATTTTCAGATTTTATAATATAAACATGGCCTAAATTGGTCATATCATTAAAAAGTTTTACGTTTATAGTGTAATAATGATTTTTGTCACTTGGGATGAAAATTTTATCAATTGTACCAATCCCAATGTTTTCTGGAAATATTACAGATTGCCCACCAGTAACTATAGTGTCCCCTTTCTTTATCGATGCCAATCTTGGCACATCAATCAATTGTACGAAACCAGTATTTTTTCCGTCCCAATTCAAGGTTCCAAAATGATCAGAATTCTTGATTTTGGCGTTTATTTGAGATTTGGTATTTAATATACTAATTACAGTAGAATAATTAGCAGATACATTGTCTATGATTCCTACAATTCCTAAGCTATTAATAACTCCCATGTCAGGTTTAACACCTGATTTAGCACCGGAATTCAAAGTTAAAAAATTCTCGTATACATTGAAAGAGTTATGAATTACTTTCGAAACAATGATGTCTTTTGGCAAAACGCCTTTTAAGCTATCTAAATTTGGAATCTCAGCAGAATCTTTAGTTTTAAACAGCAAACTTTTCAAGTTCGCATTTTCCAATGCCAGTTGATCGTTTTGCTCTTTTAAGTGAAGGTATTCTTCCATAGAATTAATTCTTTCATAAACCCCACCACTAAGAAAATTAGCGGAGCTGATGATTTTGCTTCTATGAAAAGAATGGGATTGTATGGCAAGGGATAACGAAATACCCAAAAGCAGCAAAAACAGTAGTCTATTACTGTTTTTTATAATAAATGAAAATATTTGCTGCATTGTTTAAGATTAAAATTTTTAAAAATCTAATTTAAAAAATCCCAAAATCCAAATTATTCAGTGCTTCAAGTTGGTTCTTGGGATTTATTTATTTTTATTATTTTATAAGAATATTTTTGAACTTTGTAATGTTTTTAAGTGCCATTCCCGTTCCTCTAACAACAGCTCTTAATGGATCTTCGGCGATATAAACCGGTAAATCTGTTTTTTGGGAAATTCTTTTGTCAAGACCTCTCAACATAGATCCACCACCTGCAAGATAGATTCCTGTGTTATAAATATCGGCTGCTAACTCTGGTGGAGTTTGAGATAGCGTTTCCATTACGGCATCTTCAATTCGTTGAATTGATTTATCCAATGCTTTAGCAATTTCTCTATAGGATACTTCAACTTGTTTCGGTTTCCCCGTTAACAAATCTCTACCTTGAACAGACATGTCTTCGGGAGGAGTTTCTAAATTTTCTATAGCTGCACCAATTTGTATTTTTATTTTCTCAGCAGTACTTTCCCCAACAAAAAGGTTGTGTTGTGTACGCATATAGTAAACAATATCATTGGTAAAAACGTCACCAGCAATTTTTACTGATTTGTCACAAACAATTCCTCCTAATGCAATTACAGCAATTTCCGTTGTTCCACCACCTATGTCAACAATCATGTTTCCTTTTGGTTGCATAATATCGATTCCGATACCAATTGCAGCAGCCATAGGCTCATGTATTAAGTATACCTCTTTACCGTTAACTCTCTCACAAGATTCTTTTACCGCTCTCATCTCCACTTCGGTAATCCCTGAAGGAATACAAACTACCATTCTTAAGGCTGGTGTAAACATTCTTTTTTTCAATGCCGGTATGCTTTTGATAAACATACTAATCATTTTTTCTGATGCATCAAAATCTGCAATTACACCATCTTTTAAAGGTCTAATCGTTTTAATGTTTTCATGCGTCTTCCCTTGCATCATATTGGCTTCTTTACCAACTGCAATTATTTTGCCTGATATTCTATCACGCGCAACAATAGACGGACTGTCAATTACGACTTTGTCATTGTGAATGATTAAAGTGTTTGCTGTACCAAGGTCTATCGCAATATCCTCGGTCATGAAATCAAAAAATCCCATATGCCTTTTAAGGGTTAAAAAGTTATAAATAAATTACGCACAAAGTTAAACAAATTAATGTTTAAAATGACGTGTTCCTGTAAATACCATTGCAACATTATTTTCATTGCAATAATTAATGCTCAATTCGTCTTTGATTGATCCTCCAGGTTGAATTACGGCTGTTATTCCAGCGTTCTTTGCAATTTCAACGCAATCTGGGAATGGGAAAAAAGCATCGCTTGCCATAGAAGCTCCTTCTAAACTAAATCCAAAAACTTTGGCTTTTTCAATGGCTTGCAATAATGCGTCTACTCTTGAAGTTTGTCCTGTTCCCGAAGAAATTAAAGTTCCGTTTTTAGCAAATACAATGGTATTTGATTTGGTATTTTTGCACACTTTAGAAGCAAAAATCAAATCTTCAATTTCTTGCTCTGTAGGTGCTGTTACTGTAACGGTTTTTAAGTCTGCTTTAGTATCAGTGATATTGTTTCTTTCTTGAATCAATAATCCATTCAAACACGTTCTTACTTGTTTTTGAGGTAATTCGACTTCATTTTGAATTAAAATAATTCTATTTTTCTTTTCTTGTAAAATAGCAATTGCTTCCGCATCATACGACGGAGCGATAACGACTTCACAAAACAATTTGTTGATTTCATTAGCTGTTGACACATCAATTGTTGTATTGGCAATCAATACACCTCCAAAAGCTGAGGTTGGGTCACAAGCCAAAGCTACATTATAGGCTTCGCAAATGGTGTCTCTTGTTGCCAATCCACATGCATTGTTGTGTTTTAAAATAGCGAATGTTGGTCCGTCTGTTTTAAATTCATTAATCAAATTTACCGCAGCATCAACATCCAGTAAATTGTTATATGATAATTCTTTACCGTGAACTTTGGTAAACATGGCATCAAAATCTCCAAAGAAAAATCCTTTTTGGTGTGGATTTTCACCATATCTTAATACTTGTCCGTTTTCTATACTAGCTTTGTAAATCGTTTCATCCGTATTGAAATAATTAAAAATAGCAGCATCGTAATGAGAAGAAACATGAAAAGCTTTGGTGGCCAATAATTTTCTGTCTGCCAATGTTGTTATTCCATTTTGATTCGTAATCATATCCAAAAACAAACCGTATTGATCCATAGATGAAACGATTACCGTGTCGTTGAAGTTTTTTGCAGCGGCGCGAATCAATGAAATACCACCAATATCTATTTTTTCGATAATATCCTCTTCACTTGCTCCAGAAGCAACCGTTTTTTCGAATGGGTATAAGTCAACAATTACCAAATCAATTTGCGGAATATTGTATTCCTGCATTTGTTGTACATCAGTTTCGTTATCTTGACGGTTCAGGATTCCTCCAAAAACCTTTGGATGCAATGTTTTTACACGTCCGCCCAAAATAGAAGGATAGGAAGTTACATCTTCAACTGGGATTACGGGAATTCCTAAATTTTTTATGAATTCCTCGGTTCCTCCTGTAGAATAAAAAATTACATTTTGATCATGTAATTTTCTTACAATTGGTTCAAGGCCTTCTTTTGAAAAGACCGAAATTAATGCTGATTGGATTGTTTTTGTTGTGTTCATCTAGTAGTTATGATTATAAAGTGCAAAAATAGTTTTTTTTGATAATATAATTCAATAAAAAAATGTAACAATCTCTTAAAATAACATACCAATTGTTAAATGTATTTATTTTAGGTTTTTGAAACCTGCACAATGAAATTACTTCGTATTAAAATAAAAAAGCTCCCGATAATTATCGGGATGACAACCAAATTTTAAATACTTTTCGGAAGAAATAAAAAGATAGAATTTTACAGTAACACAAATTTAAAACTATGTTAGTTTACCTACGATTATTAAAAGAAAGTTTTGGTTTTGCGATGAATGCCTTACGCAGTAATAAATTGCGAACATTGCTTTCTTTATTGGGGGTTACTATTGGTATCTTCTCAATAATAGCGGTACTTGCCGCGGTAGATTCATTGGATAGGAAAATATCAAAAGACTTAAGTAGTTTGGATAAAAATACTATCTATTTATTAAAATTTTCATTCGGTCCTTCGGATATACCACAATGGAAAAGAGAACAATTTCCCAATGTAAAATATTCGGAATACGTTTATTTAAAGGGTGCTATGACCCATACCGATCAATTAGGATATCAAATATTTACCAAAAGAGAGACTATAAAATACGAATCCAATGCCGTAAGTGATGTAAATATTGTACCTGTTTCACATGAGTTTATTGACATACAAGGTTTGGAATTTGAAAAAGGACGATTTTATAATGAATCTGAAGCCAACTCAGGAGCCCCTGTAATTGTACTCGGTGATGATATTGCAAAAAGCCTTTTTGGTGATTCGGAACCTATTGGGAAAAATGTGCGGTTGTATGGGCAGCGATTTACGGTAATTGGAATTTTAAAAAAGCAAGGATCTAGTATGTTTGGCGATAGCGATGATTCATCCGCTTTTATTCCTGTTAATTTTGTCCGCAGATTATATGGGGATAATAATCCCAATTTGACGAATGTCATTATATTCAAACCCGAAAAAGGTGTGGATATGGAGGAGTATAAAAGTGAAATTTCCCAAAAACTTAGAAATTTCAGAGGATTGAAAGCCGGAGAAATTGATGATTTTTTCATTAATGTTTTCGCAGGATTTCTCGATCTCATCGATGGTATTATTGGTCAAATGAATGTGGTGGGCTGGATCATCAGTGGGTTTTCATTACTAGTCGGCGGTTTCGGAATTGCCAATATTATGTTTGTATCTGTAAAAGAACGAACCAATTTAATTGGAATTCAAAAATCATTGGGAGCCAAAAACCGTTTTATATTATTTCAGTTTTTATTTGAAGCTATAATACTTTCGGTACTTGGGGGAATCATCGGATTACTTATGGTTTGGATTATCGCTTTGATTTTGACCAATGCATTAGATTTTGAATTTGTTTTGGGGCTTGGAAATATTCTTTTAGGAACGGGCTTAGCAGCTGTAATAGGACTTATTTCGGGGATTCTTCCCGCCATAGCCGCTTCCAAACTGGACCCGGTTGAAGCCATTAGAACTGGAATGTAACAAGTTTTCCCTATGTTATTTTATTGTAAATTTTGACACCGGTAAATATTTAGCTACTTTTGGTAAAAACGTCCGAACAATTAAAATAGTGTAAATGAGCTTTATTTTAAAAAATGTAGATACTGTTGAGTCTATTACTCGAGAAGAATTTAAAAAAAAATATTTAAACAAAAGAAAACCATTAATCATAAAAGGGCTTACTAAAGATTGGCCTGCCAGGGAAAAATGGACAACCGATTATTTCAAGGAAATTGCGGGCGATATCGAAGTAAAACTAGTAGATAATTCAAAAGCAGATCCAACCAAAGTAATCAATGCTTCCATAGCCAGCATGAAATTTGGAGAGTATCTAGATTTAATAAAAAGAGAGCCGACAGAATTACGTATTTTTTTCTTAAATCTATTCAAACACAAACCTGATTTGATTAATGATGTAAAAATTCCCAAAGATTTAATGGGAGGCTTTATTGAAAGTATGCCTGCCATGTTTTTTGGAGGTTCTAAAGCTATTACTTTTTTGCATTACGATATTGACTTGCCTCATCTTTTTCATACTCATTTCGGAGGTCGTAAACACATTATACTATTTGACAACAAATGGAAAAAGAGACTGTACTGCCTTCCCAATACAACTTATGCTTTAGAAGATTATGATGTTGCCAATCCCGATTTTGAAAAATTCCCGGCTTTAAAAGGGGTAGAGGGTTATGAGGTTTTTCTGGAACATGGTGATACCTTGTTCATGCCTACAGGAATGTGGCATTGGATGCGTTATATTGATGGGTCTTTCTCTTTGACGTTGAGAGCTTGGGATCGGTCGCTGACCAGAAAAATGGCTAGTGTTTGGAGTTTGTTCATGCACGGTGCTGTTGATAGTGCAATAAAAGTGGTTTTTAAAGAGCGCTATGCCAAGTGGCGTGAAAAAAAGGTTTTTAAAATAGCCGAAAAAGAACTCAAAAAGGGGAAACCAAGCAATTAATAGAATAGATAAATTGTGTTTTATAAAACAAAATATAAAAAAAATCCCGAGAAATCGGGATTTTTAATTTATCTAATATCATTGTTTTGAATCAAATCGATGTATAAGTTAATCTTATCTTTCAATTCTTTTCTAGGCGTAATAAAATCTAAGAAACCATGTTCGAGTAGAAATTCGGCAGTTTGAAATCCTTCTGGCAAATCTTTACCTGTTGTATCTCTCACTACTCGTGGACCAGCGAAACCAATTAAAGCGCCTGGTTCAGAAATATTGATATCTCCTAACATTGCATAAGAAGCTGTTGTTCCTCCAGTCGTTGGATCTGTACAAAGTGAAATGTAAGGCAATTTTGCTTCGGCTAGTTGCGCTAGTTTTACAGATGTTTTTGCTAATTGCATTAATGAATAAGCTGCTTCCATCATTCTGGCACCTCCTGATTTGGATATCATTACAAAAGGCAGTCTGTTTTTGATAGCATGATCAATTCCTCTTGCAATTTTTTCTCCAACAACTGCTCCCATAGATCCACCAATAAAGGCAAAATCCATACAGCATATTACCAATTCTCTTCCCTTGGATTTTCCAACTCCAGTGCGGACCGCATCTTTAAGCTGTGTTTTTTCCATCACCTCTTTCAATCGATCTGCATATTTTTTGGTATCAACAAAATGCAATGGATCTTTGGAAGTCATATTTTTGTCTAATTCGACAAATTCATTATTGTCGAATAAAATATCAAAATAGGCTTCACTCCCGATTCTAACATGGAAACCATCTTCGGGACTTACAAATAGATTACGAGCCAATTCTTCGGCATCAATAATTTTTCCTGTAGGTGATTTGTACCAAAGTCCTTTTGGAATGTCCATTTTGTCTTCAGTAGCCGTAGTGATTCCTTTTTCTTTTCTTTTAAACCAAGCCATTTATATAGTATTCAGTGTTCAGTAATCAAGTATTCAGTGTTAGTAATCAGCTTTAGTGTTCAAATTATCAGCTTGAGAACTGAACACTAAAAACTGAAAACATAGCATTTTTTATAGTGTATTAACATTGTTTAAGTCAGCAAATGCTTGCTCAAGTCTTGCGATGAAAGTTAGTTCACCTTCACGCAACCATTTTCTTGGGTCGTAGTATTTTTTGTTTGGAGCATCAGCACCAGTTGGATTTCCAATTTGAGTTTTAAGATATTCAATATTGTTTACCATAAAGTCACGGATTCCTTCAGTAAATGCAAATTGTAAGTCAGTATCAATATTCATTTTTACAACACCGTAGCTAATTCCTTCTCTGATTTCTTCCAATGTAGAGCCTGATCCACCGTGGAAAACAAAATCAACAGGATTTGGTCCAGTTTTGAATTTTTCTTGAACGTAATCTTGAGAATTTTTTAAGATTTTTGGGGTCAATTTCACGTTACCTGGTTTATAAACACCGTGTACGTTTCCAAAAGAAGCAGCAATTGTAAATCTTGGGCTCACTTTTGATAATTCTTCGTATGCATAAGATACTTCAGAAGGTTGAGTGTATAATTTGGAGCTATCTACGTCAGAGTTGTCTACACCGTCTTCTTCACCACCAGTGATTCCAAGTTCGATTTCCAAAGTCATTCCCATTTTGCTCATTCTTTCTAAGTAACCTTTACAGATTTCGATATTCTCTTCGATTGGCTCTTCAGATAAATCAATCATGTGAGATGAAAATAACGGTTTTCCAGTTGCCGCAAAATGTTCTTCTGAAGCATCCAATAGTCCGTCAATCCAAGGTAAAAGTTTTTTAGCACAGTGATCCGTATGCAAAATAACAGTTGCTCCGTAGGCTTCCGCTAAGGTATGAATATGTTTTGCTCCAGCAATACCACCAGCGATAGCAGCTTTTTCTCCAGCATTTGAAAGTCCTTTTCCTGCATTAAATTGTGCTCCACCATTTGAAAATTGGATAATAACCGGTGCTTTTAGTTTTGCAGCAGTTTCTAGTACTCCATTAATAGTGTCCGATCCAATAACATTTACAGCTGGAAGTGCAAATCCTTTTTCTTTTGCATAATTGAAAATTTCTTGTACTTGATCGCCTGTAGCTACTCCGGGTTTGATATTGTGTGCCATTGTAATTTTTCTTTTAATTGTTTTTTTTTAGTTTTTAGATTATAGTTTGCAAAAATAAGAATTAATTAGCACTTAGAAAGGGTAATTGATGCCAAAATTAAATACTGAATTTGCAAAATTATATTGTGTAAACCATCTTTGCCCTATTTCTAAGGCAGGATTGTATGTTTTGAACCCCATATCGACTCTAATTGCAAAAAAACCTAAGTCGTACCTAATTCCGAATCCAGTACCAAGCGCCATTTCACCTAAGTCCTTTATACTAGAAAACTTTGCAGGTTCGTATTTAACCGCATCAAATACATTCCAAATATTTCCAGCATCTGCAAAAAGAGCTCCATTCCATTTCCCCGCAATCAAAAAGCGATATTCTCCACTGATAGCAATTTTCATATTGGCTTCATTAAAATCATTGGAAAAGGAGCTGCTTCCAGGTCCCAGATTATAGGGTTGCCATGCTCTATTATCATTAGAGCCTCCTGCATAGTAACTTTTTGAAAATGGAATAGTGTTTGAGTTTCCATAAGGCAAAGCAATTCCGAAAAAGGCTCTCATGGCAAAAACATTTGCTTTATTTACATTCCAATGTTTAATAAAATCAAATTCTGTTTTTATATATTCGGAATATTCTAAATTAAAAATTTCATAATTTCCTAATACATTTTTAGGTAGATTTGCTGCTTTTGAGACTGCAGATAACAATGTTCCTGCAGATTCTATTTTGGTTCTAAAAGTATAGAAGTCATTGTCTTGTATGTCTTTTTTGCTTGTTTTGGTAAAATTAAAATTGGTAGCCAATATAAAATCATTGTCAGTAAGTCTTATTCTTTGTTGCTCAATGCTATTTACATCCTGATATTCCGAATCATTTGGCGTTAATGATGTTTCGCCGGTTAGAACATCTTTCGTAAATCCTAAAGTTCCGCTTTCTATGATTAAATTTCCATTATTATCTGCATAATCTGGATTAGTATTGTATGTTTTTCCAATATCATTTAGCGCATCGTAGGAACTAGTATAGACATTGTAATAATTTTCAGGATTCAGATTGCGAACATACTGGAAATTTAAAAGATCAAATCGAGCGGTGGTATTTTTTTTAGGAGTCCAATTATACGAAAATGATCCTGTGAAATTTTCTTTGTCCAACCCAATATTGGTTTGCTTAGAGAGACCAAGGCTAAACACGGTAGAAGGAATCATACTCTTTGGAATTATTTTTTCAGTTTTGATTGGAAAAATAATTCGAGGAAAATTCAATTTGGCATCTAAACCATATTCCGAAACATTAAAAAAACTATCATTTGAATTTGCAATGTCGTTTGAAGCACCTATATTCCCTCTAGCCGAAAGTTCTAAAGTCTCAGCCCCATTAAAAACATTCCGAACGGTCTCTGTAATGCTTCCTGAAATACCAAAATCTTCAATATTTGAATGTGTAAAATCCAAAGTATATCCAAAACTATATTTTTTACGAGGTGTCAAATAAATTTTAGCAATCAAAGATTGGGCTGTTGTGTCTTTCGGGTCAATTACATACTGTATGGTGGGGTAATTAAATATCTTTAAATTATTCAAATATCTAGTGGTTAAAACAGTTTTGGTGTCATTAAAGAAACTTCCTTTAGTTATAAAAACTGCATCTGTAATTGCATGGGGAGTGTATTTTATTTTTTCAAAACCATACAAATGCATGTTGTTGTATGTCGCACTATCCTTAATAGTTGAATTGTGGTTTTCCGCTTTGTAATCTGTATAAATCTTAATATCGCTTATTTTATATAATTTAAATGGTTCATTTTTAGTTGAATCATTTTCCTGATAGGAATAATTTCCAACATTCAAAGTGACAGTTGCCTTATTTTTTTTTTGAATGGTGTCAATATCGAAAGTCACATAATTAGATTGAAATCGGAAGGCTCCATTATTTCTAAAAAGAGTTGTGATTCTGCTTTTTTCATTTTCAAAATCTTCTGTTTTGTATTGTTTGCCAACAACAATAAGAGGTTTTCCCGTTTTATAAATAGAGTCCAAAACAGGTGTTTCAATTGCCGTTCTCAAAGTGTCAATGAAATATGGATTTCCCGTTGTCAAATAATACTTCATTTGGGCTTTTTTGGCCCCTAAAGAATCACTCTTATAGACTGCTTTTACATCAAAGTAACCATTATTAGAATAATAACTTTTCAGGCGCATTAATGATTTGCTCGATTTTAATGTGTCTGCAATAACTGGGGCCTCTCCAGTTTCTTTCAAAAAATTATGTATTCCAAGGTACCAAAAAGACTTACGGAGTCCTTCAATCTGTTTTGCTGAAAGCCATTTGACTTCCCTGTCGTATTTTTTCTTGTTATTTAAATATTTCAGATTAAAAGTTGAATCTGGATTTGGATTGGCCAAATTGTAAATATTTAACAACATTCGGTATCCTAATAGAGAACTATTGGGTTGTTGATATAATTGATCGTAGATGGTTTGATTCTTTAGTAATTTGCCATTTTCAAAGACTTTGTTTTTGATAAGAAGTTGTTTTCTGGCGGGAACTCTCTTTTCCGAATTACAGGCATAAAAAAGCACACTAATTAGAATAAATAATGATATTTTTGCAACATTCTTTTTCTTTTTAAAAAGTATGGATTGACTAAGATCTTCAGCAAACCATTTTTTTATAATAAAGAAAGAAAAAAATTTATTCATCTGGGAGTTCTTGTTGTGAAATATTAAATCAAAAGTACATTTTTTTTATGCTTAGTAAAAACCAAATAAAGCTTATATCAGGTTTGCACCAAAAAAAACATCGTTTTGGGAATCAATTGTTTTTTGCCGAAGGCGTAAAAGTAATTCAAGAATTAGTAAAATCAAATTTTGAGTTGGAGCATCTTTATACAACCAAAGAAGATTTTAATGAAATTACTGCTAATAAAAAAAGTATTATTTCCGAAAATGAATTAAATAAAATTAGTGCTTTGGCTACGCCTAATACTTGTTTGGCGGTATTCAGAATCCCGTTGGAAAGCAAAATCATCGAATCGGGCTTAATTCTAGCATTAGATTCTATAAGAGACCCAGGTAATTTGGGAACCATACTGCGACTGTGTGACTGGTTTGGAATTCAACAATTAGTTTGTTCCAAAGAAACAGTCGATATCTACAATCCAAAAGTAGTTCAAGCTACAATGGGTTCAATTGCAAGAGTAAATGTAAATTATATTGATTTAAACGACTTTATTTCGAATACTTCATTACCCGTTTTTGGAACGTTTATGGATGGAGAAAATATTTATAAAATGAATCTGCCTCAAGAAGGAATTATCATCATGGGGAATGAAGCTAACGGAATTTCTGAAAGTATCGAAAATTTAATTACAAAAAGACTTGCCATTCCGCGTTTTGGAGAGCTCCAAATTACCGAAAGTTTAAACGTAGCTACAGCGACATCTATTGTTTTAAGTGAATTTAGAAGGTTAAATTAAATATGATTTTCTCTCTAATGGAAGGTGAAGTTAATTAAAAAACCTCTCGATTTCATCGATTCGATATTTCCTGTCCAAGGGCTGTTAGGGTCTTTATCCCGAATTAATTCATCAGAAATGCCAAATTGACCTCTTATAGAAGGTGAGAATATAAAGTATTCTGAAAAAATATCAATCCCAAAACCCAACTCGTAGTTAGTCGTCCATGTTTTTACCCGAAATCGTTCTTCCAGATTGTCATCCAAGGACTTTGCATTACTCGATAAATTTAGATTAGCCGACACCCCTCCCAGTAAATAAGGGCGAACATTTCCAGTTCTAAGTGAAGAAAATTTCAACAATAATGGAAAATTAATATAAGTACTGTTTATTTCTCTTATTGCATCACTAGAAGAATTAAAACTAGTGTTAGGAGGGTAATGCAACGTTCTGTCTGAATAATAAAGACCAGGTTCAAAACGGAGATCTAAATATTCTTGTACTCTAAAGTTGGTTACTAGCCCTACATTGAAACCAGTTGTGTTGTCTATTTGTATATCAGGCCCTACGGTTTTGTAATCAATTTTGAAATCATAAGAGTTAAATCCTAAAAAAAAACCAAAATACAGTTTTTTCTTTTGCCAATTTTCTAGGTTTATGATAGGATCCTTACTGAAAATTCCTTTTGATTGTGCGTTCCCTTTTGTGGCAATACTCAATAGAATTAATACAATTACTTTTTTCATATTTATGCCGAATGTTTTCAGTATTGTTTTTTGGAGGCAGTGTAAATCGTGGCTACGCCAAAGGTTTGCGGTAAAGCCTCTACATTTATAAACCCAGTTTTTCGTAAAATATTGTTCAAGGCTTCCCCATAAGGAAAAGAAGCAGCTGATTCAGACAAATAACCATAAGCTACATCGTCCTTTGAAAATAGCTTTCCTATCATTGGTAGAATATTTTTGCTGTAAAAATTGTACCCTTGTTTGTATGGGGTTTTATCCGGCACAGAGGTTTCTAAAATAACAAAAATCCCATTCGGTTTTAATACTCTCAAAATTTCAGAAAGCCCTTTTTCAAGATGTTCAAAATTTCTTACTCCGAATGCTACGGTTATAGCATCAAAAAAATTATCTTCAAAAGGCATATTCTCAGAGTCTGCCAAGACCATTTCAATAGTTTGGGAAAGGTGTCTTGCCTCAATTTTTTTTTCGCCTATCTCAAGCATTCCAGCGGAAATATCCAACCCAATTATTTTTTTCGCTTTAGTTTGTGCCAATAAAATTGCCAGATCTCCAGTGCCCGTTGCAATATCTAGAATGTTTTCAGGGTTGGTTTTGGCAACCAATTGCAATACTTTCTTTCTCCATTTAACATCTATTCCAAATGAGATGACACGATTCAGACTGTCATAATTTCCAGAAATGGTGTCAAACATTTTTGCAACTTGCTCTTTTTTACTAAGTGTGGAATTTTTATAAGGCGTGATTTCTTTCGGCATTTTTTTAATTTGTACAAATATAAACAAACTGCATAAACTATAAATGTGTTTTTTGGATTGGATACTATTTTATTTTATATGTTGATTTTTGTAAAACATTTCGCAATTATAGTCTGATTTAAAAAAAAAGGAAAATAATTGAAATATCACTAAAAGTGGGTATTGTGAAAACTGTTTTTATTACTGATGTTTGTACTTTAAAATTTAAATATTTTTTAAATGATTAGACGGGAATTAATGGCCCAAAGCAAATGGATGATTCTTGCGCTATTTATCTCATTTGTTCTTGTATTATGTTTTGACGGTACGGTCAGCAATGGCAGTATTATGTTAAAAGCGCAAAATACGTTCTTAGGATTAAATTTGTTTTTGGAAATTTTAATTTTCTTTGCCTTTAGTACCTTCGTGGTATTTGGTACTAAAGGCTTTTTTGAGTTGTACTCTCAAAGATTATCAAATTATATTGTCTTCATATCTGGGATAATATTGATATTTGTGATTTGTATATTATGTTATCAAATCTTAGTACAGGAATAGGTCATTCCGCTAATCATTTAAAAAAAGCATCCTAAAGATTAGGATGCTTTTTTGCGTAATATTATCTTGCTATTAAAATATCAAAACCTTTATACTTTAGTAAAAGTTTGATACGTATAAGCAAATAGATGTTTGTCGTCTATCGGGTTAAATTCAGTTTGAATTTCTTTCCAATCATGGGAACTGATTTCTGGAAAAAAAGCATCGGCCTCAAAACTGTGATGCACTCTCGTTATTTCAAGTTGATCCGCGAACGGAAGTCCCAAATTATAAATCTCTCCGCCACCAATAATAAACGAAGTTTCATTCTCTGGACAAATAGCTATCGCCTTTTCGATGCTATCCACAACTATGCACCCTTCAGGAGTGTAATCTTTCTGCCTAGTTATAACAACATGAACCCTGTTTGGAAGCGGTTTAGGGAAACTTTCAAATGTTTTTCTTCCCATTATTATATGATGGCCTGTAGTTAAGGTTTTGAATCTCTTAAAATCATTAGGCAGATGCCAGACGAGTGCATTGTTTTTTCCTAGTGCGTTGTTTTCTGCTACAGCAGCAATCATAATTATCATATTTCTGAAATTTATTTTGAATTATTTTCCTCTATTTTGGATTCTAATTGAGCTATTTTCTTTTGCTGCAAAGCGACCAGTCGGTCAATTTGATCTCTCTCCCAATTTTTATTCATAAAACGATCCGTTATAAAAACTTTTATGAAATGCAAAACAAAAAAGAACAACCATAAAGTAATCCCCCAAATACACCAATGTATGTTTAATCCATTATCAAAAAAATAAGCTGCTGCAACCAAAAAAATACTGACCAACATAAAAAAGACAAAATGGTAATACAGCCTTTTTTTTTGTTTTATGCGGTTTCTGGCATATTCATATTGTTCGTGTAATTCTTTTTCCATGATGTACAATTTTGCTCATAAAGGTAAAATTAATTTTTAAAAGTCGCGGTTTTGATTGTTGAATATTTAATAAGAAATCGTTTTCTTAATTTGAAATTAAAATTTAAACGATGCAATTTCTTTTATAAAGTAAAAAAGGAGTATTTTTTTTGCTATTATACTAAAAATCAAGCCCCATGTGCAAACTTCAAATTATTTCATTTACTTTGTTACAACTTTAAAAATGAAATAGTTATGTCTATAAAAAAGCAATTCATAAAAACTAAGCCCGTTTGTAAGGTTACATTTTCTGTAGAAGCAAAAGAGGCAAGTAAAGTAGCTGTAATTGGTGACTTTAACAATTGGAAAATAGAAGAGGGCTCTTTAAGCAAATTAAAAAATGGCACTTTTAAAGGAACTTTCGATTTAGGCAAAGATTCAGCCTACGAGTTCAAATATGTGATAGACGGAGCGTATGTAAATGAGCCAGAAGCTGATTCATTCAAATGGAATGATTTTGCAGGAACCGAAAACAGTGTATTAGTAGTGTAGCAGTATATTAAAAAAATCCGCCTAAAAGCGGATTTTTTTATCATTTTATCAAACGGCTACATTTCCTTTGATTGAGGCATGTGGCTCATACCCAATTAGTGTAAAATCATCAAAATCAAAATCGAAGATGTTTTTTATATTGGGATTTAAAATCATTTTTGGCAATGGTTTTGGCTCACGAGTCAATTGCAATTCGAGTTGCTCAAAATGATTGTTGTAAATGTGTGCGTCCCCAAATGTGTGGATAAATTCACCAACATCAAGGTCACAAACTTGCGCAATCATCATCGTCAACAAAGCGTATGATGCTATATTAAAGGGAACTCCTAAAAAAATATCGGCACTGCGTTGATACAACTGACAGGAAAGTTTTCCTTTGCTTTCTCCTTTGGATTCATCAGGAGAAGCTACATAGAACTGAAAAAAGGCATGGCAAGGAGGTAAGGCTGCTTTATTATTGGCAACATTTTCCTCAAATGACTTAGAAGTATCTGGCAATACAGATGGATTCCATGCTGAAACCAGCATTCTTCGGCTATTTGGGTTTGTTTTTAATTCGGTAATAAGTTCCGAAATTTGGTCAATCTCCTCACTGTTCCAATTACGCCACTGGTGGCCGTAAACGGGGCCTAAATCACCATTACTATCCGCCCAAGCGTCCCAGATTTTTACTCCGTTCTCCTGAAGGTACTTGATATTGGTATCGCCTTTAAGAAACCAAAGTAATTCGTATATAATGGATTTAAGGTGTAGTTTTTTGGTTGTTACCATCGGAAACCCTTCACTTAAATCAAATCGCATTTGATGACCAAATACACTTTTTGTCCCAGTTCCGGTGCGATCTCCTTTTTGACAACCGTTATTCATAACATGTTGTACTAAGTCTAAGTATTGCTTCATTTTTTCTTGATTTGGCTAATCGCTGATTTGCTTATCGATTTACTGATTAAACAAATCAACAGTTAAACATTATGATTATCTCTTAGAAATTTCATCCCGAATTTTAGCTGCTTTTTCATAATCTTCATGTTCTACTGCTTGCTGCAACAATTCATTCAATTCCTGTAACGTATGATTAGAATAAGTATTCCCAGATTCGTTACTCTCAGTTTGACCAAAAGTTTCTGGATTTGAAAGAATATCTTCTATATCATTTGGCGTATCTGATTCAAGAGGATTTGCTTTTAAATATATACCCGCTTTGTCTAATATGTTTTTATAAGTAAAAATAGGTGCATTAAATCGAATGGCTAAAGCAATAGCGTCAGAAGTTCTGGCATCAATTATTTCTTCGATTTTGTCTCTTTCGCAAATGATACTGGAATAAAAAACACCATCTACTAACTTATGAATAATCACTTGTTTTACTACAATATCAAATCGTTCTGCAAAGTTTTTGAACAAATCATGAGTTAAAGGGCGTGGTGGTTTAATTTCTTTCTCTAAAGCAATTGCTATAGATTGGGCTTCAAATGCCCCAATAACGATAGGCAATTTTCTTTCCCCATCAACCTCATTTAAGATTAACGCATAAGCGCCATTTTGAGTTTGACTGTATGAAATTCCTTTTATGGATAATTTAACTAAGCTCATGTTTGTATAATGGAAAGTACAATGTACTATATTAATTGTGTCTTTTTCTTTGGTTCAAATAAAGTGCAATTTTAATCAAAATTTATCGAACAAAAAAGCTACCTAAAGCAAAGATACGATTATCTTATTTTTAGGTAGCTAATTATAGTAGAAATTAAATATCTATGATTGTTGCTCTTTAAAAGCTTTGAATTTAGTTATTAATTGTGGTACAATTTCGAATGCATCTCCTACGATTCCATAGTCGGCTACTTTAAAGAAAGGAGCTTCCGGATCACTATTGATAACCACTTTTACTTTAGAAGAGTTGATTCCTGCAATGTGCTGTATTGCTCCGGAGATTCCAATAGCAATGTATAAATTGGTAGCAACTGGCTTACCAGTTTGTCCTACGTGTTCTCCGTGAGGTCTCCATCCTAAATCTGAAACTGGTTTTGAACAAGCAGTTGCTGCTCCAAGAACAGAAGCTAACTCTTCAATCATTCCCCAGTTTTCAGGACCTTTAAGGCCACGTCCTGCAGAAACAACAATATCAGCATCGGCAATAGACACTTTACCTGAAACTTTCTCTACAGATACTACTTTTACACCAAAATCAGCATCACCAATTGTTGGATTAAAATCTTCTTCTGTTAATGATGAAGCACTTTCGAAAATACCGTAAGAGTTTTTGGCAAGAGCTAACACTTTTACATCAGTGCTAATTTCTGTAATGTTAAAAGCTTTGTTTGAAAAAGCGGTTCTTTTTACTTGAAAAGGGGAAGTACTCACTGGTAAACCAACCACATTTGAAGCATAACCAGCCTCTAATGCTACAGCTACCAATGAAGCTAAGTAAATACTGTCTGTTGTAGAAGACAGTAAAACTACTTTAGTAGCTTCTTTTTGAGCGGCTTGTTTAATAACATCCGCATAAGCTTTGGCTGTAAAGCCAGCTAATTTATCATTATTTACTTTCAAGACTTTGTCTACGCCATATTTTGACAATTCCGAAACATCTACTGCATTTACAGTCACAGCAGTAACTGTTGTGCCTAATGATTCGGCTACTTTTTTTGCATAAGAAGCTAATTCTAATGCTACTTTTTTAAATTTTCCTTCTGCAGATTCTGCATATATTAATATTGACATGTGATTTATGAGTTTAAATTTTAGAGTTCAAAGTTCAGATTTGAAAAACTGACACTAAACACTAAAAAATGATTACTAGATTACTTTCGCTTCGTTGTGCAATAAATTGATTAATTCATCCAAATTATCAGCTGAAATTAATTTAACCGCCGATTTAGGAGCTGGTTTTTCAAATTTAACCGCTTTTGTATTTACGGCGGCATCAACTGGCTCAAGTATTGTTAATACTTTTGTTCTGGCAGTCATAATTCCTCTCATGTTTGGAATACGCAAATCTTTCTCCTCTACAATTCCTTTTTGACCTCCGATGATAATAGGCAATGAAGAACTTACTGTTTCTTTTCCACCGTCTATTTCACGAACGGCAGTTACATTAGTTCCTTCAACAGTAATCCCTGTACAGGAATTTAAGAAGTTGTATCCTAAAATACCCGCAATCATACCAGGAACCATACCTCCATTATAATCTAATGACTCTTTACCAGCAATTACAACATCGTAACCTCCATTTTTAATTACTTCGGCTAATTGTTTGGCTACAAAAAAACCATCTGTTGGATTTGCATTAACACGAATGGCTTCATTTGCTCCTATAGCCAATGCTTTTCTCAAAGTGGGCTCTGTATCCGGTCCGCCAACATTCACCACGGTTACTGTAGCACCTTGTTGCTCTTGAAACCAAATAGCACGAGTTAGACCAAATTCGTCATTTGGATTAATTACATATTGAACCCCATTGGTATCAAAATCAGCGTCTCCGTTAGTGAAGTTGATTTTTGAAGTAGTATCAGGAACGTGGCTGATGCAAACTAATATTTTCATAATAATATATATTAAATTCTTTTTTTTCTTTGACAAATTTAAAATAATAAATTGAATAATATACTATGCGTGCATAATATTTTCAACAACTATTACGATTTCGCAAAACACAATAGTGCAATAAAGGTTTTAATCAGAATTATTATAAATAACTGACCTAATTTTGTGATTTAAGTAGCTTATTCAGATCTCGACATTCATCCAAATGAAGTTATGCTGCCATAAATTTCCAATTCAGCAACAATTCCCTAGCCCAGATAGGAGCGGCATCCTTCATGTGGTCTCGTTTTTTTCTAGCGAGACCACATGAAGATATAGCGGATAGCTGGAAATAGCTCCTAAAAAAAACAATAGCATAAATCCTTGTTATTTTAAAGTAATTTATGCTTTTAAGTAATTTAAAATAATTATTTTTGCGTTTCTAAAAATTACACACAGACTATATAAATATGAGAACGATACAATTTAGAGAGGCCATTTGTGAAGCAATGAGCGAAGAAATGCGTCGCGATGAGTCCATATACTTAATGGGTGAAGAGGTAGCAGAGTATAATGGTGCCTACAAAGCATCTAAAGGAATGCTTGCCGAATTTGGTGAAAAAAGAGTAATTGACACGCCAATCGCCGAGCTTGGTTTTACTGGAATTGCAGTAGGATCAGCAATGAATGGATGTCGCCCGATCGTTGAGTATATGACTTTCAACTTTTGTTTGGTTGGAATTGATCAAATTATAAATAATGCTGCCAAAATGCGTCAGATGACCGGAGGGCAATTTAATGTGCCAATCGTTTTTCGTGGGCCTACTGCTTCGGCAGGACAATTGGGAGCAACTCACTCTCAAGCTATCGAGAACTGGTTTGCCAATACTCCAGGGCTTAAAGTTGTGGTTCCATCCAATGTTTATGATGCCAAAGGTTTATTGAAATCGGCTATTCGTGATAATGACCCAGTTATTTTCATGGAATCAGAGCAAATGTATGGTGACAAAGGTGAAGTGCCAGATGGAGAATATACTATTCCTATTGGAGTCGCCGATATCAAACGTGAAGGAACTGATGTAACTATTGTTTCTTTCGGAAAAATTATCAAAGAAGCTTATATCGCTGCCGATGAATTGGCAAAAGAAGGTATTTCATGTGAAATTATTGACTTGAGAACGGTTCGTCCAATGGATAACGAAGCAATTTTAACTTCTGTTAGAAAAACAAACCGATTGGTTATTCTTGAAGAAGCTTGGCCTTTTGCAAGTGTTTCTTCTGAGATTGCTTACTTGGTTCAAGAACAAGCTTTTGACTTTCTTGATGCTCCAATTCAACGTATTACAACTGCTGATACTCCAGCACCATATTCTCCAGTATTATTGAAAGAATGGTTGCCAAATGCTGCAGATGTTGTGAAAGCGGTTAAGAAAGTATTATACAAATAATCGAATATAACTATTTGAAAAGCTTCATCAATACTCCAATTTGATGAAGCTTTTTTTTATATATCATGAAGAAAATCTTAACGGTTATCGTCTTTTTTTTATTTGCACTAGCAAGTCCAATTTTTGCTCAAACAAAAGTGAGTGGTATTGTTGTTGACAAATCCAAACAGGCTATCCCATTTGCAAATGTTGTTTTTAAAAACACCAGTATTGGAACAGTTACCAATGAAGATGGGCGATTTTATATGGAGTCTCCAAATAGCTATAGTACATTAGTTGTGAGCTCAGTTGGTTTTTCTGAAAAAGAAATCACCCTAACTAAATCAGTCAATTATAATTTTGTAATTGAATTAAGCGAGCAGGAAGCCTTGAAAGAGGTAGTCGTTTATACCGGAAAAACGTCCAAAAAGAACAATCCTGCACTTGATATTCTGAGAAAAATTTGGGAGAAAAAGCGCAAAAATGGTCTGTATCAATTTGACCAATACCAAATGGAGAAATATGAAAAAGTAGAATTTGATATCAATTCTATTGATAGTGCCTACAGAAAACAAAAAATTTTCAAAGGAATGGAATTCATTTTCGACCATGTAGACACTTCTACAGTAACGGGAAAAACCTATTTGCCCATTTTTGTAAATGAAGCACTAATAGACGTTTATGGAGATAATAAAATCCCCAAAATAAAAGAAATTACAAAAGCCAATAAGACTTCTGGATTTGAAGGAAATCAGCAAATTTTGTCTTTTATAAAGGATTTGTATTCGGATTATAACATCTACAATAATTACATTGCCTTATTCGACAAAAGCTTTACCAGTCCTCTTTCCACAACAGGAATTGACGTTTATAACTATGTATTGAAAGACAGTGCTTATATTGATAAAAAATGGTGCTACAATATTGTTTTTTATCCAAGACGAAAAAACGAACTGACTTTCAAAGGAGATTTTTGGGTGAATGACACCACTTTTGCCATCAAAAAAATCAATATGGCCGTTACCAAAAGTGCCAATATCAACTGGGTAAAAGATATTTATGTAGAACAGGAATTTGATGTCTTGAACGATTCTATTTTTCTGTTGACCAAAGATTATTTGATGTCTGATTTTGCGGTAAACAAAAAAGAAAAATCAAAAGGCGTTTACGGAAAGCGAACTACTTATTACCAAAACCACAAATTCAATATCGAAAAACCCGCTAATTTCTACAAGGAAGAAGTGAATTTTATCGACAATGAAGTGTACAAAAAGAGTGATGAATATTGGGAAGAGAATCGTTTTGAAAAATTAACCAAGGACGAAGAAGGCGTTTACAAAATGCTAGACACCTTGAATACAGTCCCAGCTTTTAAGCGACTTACAAACTTGGTAACAATCCTGGCGAGCGGCTATATCAATTATGACGGATTTGATTTCGGTCCGCTTTTCTCCTCCTTTGGATACAATGAGGTCGAAGGTTTTAGAGTGCAATTAGGCGGTCGAACTTATTTTGGTCCAAATGATCCATGGCGTTTGCAAGCTTTTACAGCCTACGGTTTTGATGATAAAAAGTTCAAATACGGTTTTGCCGGAAAATGGATGATTGACAAGAAAAACCGAATTATTATTTCTGGAGGAAATAGGCGTGACATTGAACAATTGGGAGCCAGTTTGACCACAACCAATGATATATTGGCTAGGAATTTTGGTTCTTCAGCCTTTTTTACCACAGGATCCAATGGAAAATTAACCAATATAGGATTGACCAATGCCTACATTGCAATGGAACCCATCAAAAACCTAACGCTTCAAGCGGGAGTCACCTACAAAACCCTGGAATCAGCCTCGCCAGTCTTTAGCTTGGATTATTATACCACTTTGCCATCAGCAGCAAATCCCGCTGGAGTTGTAAAAAGCAACACTACCCAGTCCGAGTTCAACATTCAGGCTGAGTACACACCCAATCGAAGAACCATAGCATACGGAGTAGAAAGAAGCATAGCCAATAGTCCATACACAACTCTATTTGTCAATTACAGTCAAGGTTACAAAGGAATTATCAACAGTGATTTTAATTATAAAAAACTCGAAATATACTATAAACAACCCATTGTCATTGGCCCGCTTGGTCGCACTAATTTGATTTTGGAACTTGGAAAAACTTTCGGAACTGTTCCTTTAGGCTTGTTGAGTATTGTACCGGGAAACCAGACCTTTTTTACTATTGAAAATACGTTCAGTAATCTTAATTATTACGAATTCATAACCGATAAATATGCCACATTCCAATGGAATCATGATTTCAACGGAAGGCTGTTTGCCAGAGTTCCTTTTATGCGAAAACTCAACTGGAGAGAATTTGTAGGTGTCAAAGCCGCTTACGGAACCGTTTCGGATGCCAATAGAGCCATCAATGCTTCGGGTCTAGAATATGTAGCTCCCGAGAATGTATATTGGGAATACAACGCAGGAATTGGGAACATCTTCAAAGTATTCCGTTTGGATTTTTCTTGGAGAGGGAGCTATCTCGACACGCCAAACACGAATAGATTTACCGTAAAAGGATCGTTTGGATTCTATTTCTAGAAGCTTTATCCAGCTATCCATTACAAGCTTACTCAAAAACTGCTATTTTTGTAAAAAAGTAAAAAGAGTCCCGATAGCTATCGGGATTGGTCGCTTTTTTTACTTTCACAAAAATTAGCAGTTTTTTTCATAAGGCTTTTCATTTAACACGAGCGAAGCGAACTGGCGAAGCAATCTGGGCTAAAAAATAATCAAATCATGCAGCAAGCCATCGACCATCTTTTTCAAAAAAGTCCTATTTTCAAATACATTATAGATACTTACGGATTACCGACAATCCCGAAAAGACCTCAAGGTTTTGAGACTTTGGTGTTATTGATTTTAGAACAGCAGGTTTCCATCGATTCGGCGAAAGCCACATTTATAAAAATCAAAGCACACACAACCTGTGATCCAGAAACGATGTCCGTTTTGCCCGACGAAGAGTTTCGAGCTTTGGGAGTTAGCCGTCAAAAAACAAATTATATAAAAATATTAGCTCAAGCTGCACTAAATAAAGAACTCGATATTGAAGGTTTGTCTGCAAAATCAGCGCAACAAGTTCGTGAAGAATTAATCAAACTAAAAGGAATCGGAAATTGGACCATCGATATTTACCTGATGTTTTGTCTTCAAGAACCCGATTTAATTCCACTAGGTGACATTGCAGTCGTAAATACAATTAAAGAACTGCTTGACATTCACGACAAACAAGAAATGGAAATTCATACTGAACAATGGAGTCCATACCGCTCTTATGCTACATTTTTGCTTTGGCATTATTATCTAAAAAAGCGTAAACGAACAATCGTTTATTAGTTTCAAACTTGAATTATGAAAACTTAATATATTAAATAAGAATAGAATAAAGCAACAATACAATTTATTTTAGTATTTCTTTAAAATGGTTATGGTACGATTATTGCTGTTAAATAAAAGCAAAATAACTATCCTAACCACTAACTTAAATTACAATGAAAAAATCGTATCTGCTAGTACTCCTGCTCTTTGCTTTACAAAACATATATTGTCAAGACACAATACAATTAAAAGATGTTGTTATCTCTGATAAAAAAATGAATAGAAAAGAAATTAAAACTATTCTAGAAAAAATCAGATATAATTTGAGAGAAAATTACAATCTAGGATATGTTGACTATGCAACCAAACATTTTTCAGTAAAAGACAACAGCGATACATTAGTTAACAAGGTAATGGTAAATCATTTGGACATAGAAACTTTAGATCAATTCTATATTCACTATATGTTACTTGATGACCCGAAAAATCCTTTTCATACAGATACTTCTCCTTATTTTAATTATCAACCACGTAATGATTCTTGGCTTTCTTTATCCATATTTTACGATAGTTTACATGTTATCGATTTTGATTTTTTTCATCTGAGTTATAATTACAAGTATGAAATGTCAAAAATAGATAATGTCACTACAGTTCAATTCACAACCGATAAATATTTTTGTGGCTATTTTACATTTAACAATAAAAATTTTAATATAATCCGGATAGCTTTTAAAAACACAAAGCCCTATAAATATTATTCGGATTCATCTCCAAGGAATCCAGTATTTAAACACCCAGAATTTGAATCGGAATGGAATTATAACAAAGTAACTGTTTTATTAGATTTTAAAGAAATGGATAACGGAAGACTATTACTAAAAAAACTGGATGCCATGCAAGAATTAACCAATTTTGAATGTAGACGATATAATAGAAACAATGATTTAATAGTTCAAGATAGAAATTCAAAATTTCACACTACATTAAGTATGCGGCTTTTAGAATAAGCCGTTTTATTTTATCCAAGAAAAGCAACTCAGCAACTTTAACGAAAACGTTATAGTTATATATTGTGTTTTTTTATTGCTAAAAAGTATAGTTTGATTACTTTTGCAGTCGTTAATAAATTAAGAAAAGATAAAAGAATAATGACTGCAGACAAATTAAAAACTTTTGATGTATTAATCGAAATACCAAGAGGAAGTAGAAATAAATACGAGTACGATTTTGAAATAAAAAGAATGCGTTTTGACAGAATGTTATTCTCTTCTATGATGTACCCAGCTGATTATGGTTTCATTCCTGAGACTTTAGCTTTAGATGGTGACCCATTAGACGTTTTGGTATTGGTAAACGAACCTACTTTCCCTGGTTGTGTAATGGAAGTAAAACCAATTGGAGTATTCCACATGGCAGATGATAAAGGACCGGACGAAAAAGTAATCTGTGTACCAGTTTCAGATCCAATTTGGAACTCATTAGAAAACCTTTCTGATATCAATCCACACTTATTGAAAGAAATCGAGCATTTCTTCCAAGTCTACAAAGACCTTGAAAACAAACAAGTAGATGTTGAAGGCTGGGGAGATGTAAACGAAGCGTATGCCATTATTAAAGAATGCACAGAGCGTTTTGAGAAAATCGAAAATAAACCAGAAGGATTATTTAGTATTAAATAATTTTCACCCTTAATTTTTATAAAAAAAGCAATATTCTTCAATGAGTGTTGCTTTTTTTTGTTTAAATTGCTATCGATTACAATTTTTATATTAACAAACCAAAAAGAATATTTTATGAATTCAATTATGATTTATGTGCCAATTTTCATGGCAATAATAGGGCTTATTTTTATGGCTATCAAAAGATCTTGGGTTTTAAAACAGGATCCTGGAGACGGCAAAATGAAAGAGATATCAGATCACATATATGAAGGAGCTTTGGCTTTCTTAAAGGCAGAATACCGATTATTGGCTGTCTTTGTATTAATCGCAAGTATTGTATTAGCAGGAGTCACTCAAATCCCCGGAGTTAAAACAGATATATTAATAGTGGTTGCATTTGTGTTCGGAGCATTTTTCTCAGCATTAGCAGGAAATATGGGAATGAAAATCGCAACAAAAACCAATGTAAGAACTACTCAGGCCGCTCGTACGAGCTTACCACAAGCTTTGAAAGTCTCTTTTGGTGGTGGAACTGTAATGGGATTAGGCGTAGCCGGTTTAGCTGTTTTAGGGTTGACCGGTTTTTTTATTGTTTTCTTCCAAATATTCATGAAAGGACAATGGACTTCTACAGAAGATATGACAATTGTTTTAGAAACATTAGCAGGTTTCTCTCTTGGAGCTGAATCGATTGCTTTGTTTGCCCGTGTGGGTGGAGGAATTTACACCAAAGCAGCCGATGTAGGTGCTGATTTAGTTGGTAAAGTAGAAGCTGGAATTCCAGAAGATGACCCTCGTAATCCTGCTACAATTGCAGATAACGTTGGAGATAATGTAGGTGACGTTGCAGGAATGGGTGCCGATTTATTCGGATCGTATGTAGCAACCGTTCTAGCAGCAATGGTTCTTGGAAATTATGTGATAAAAGATATGGGAGGAAACATTCAGGATGCTTTTGGCGGAATAGGACCTATTTTATTACCTATGGCAATTGCTGGTTTTGGAATTTTGTTTTCTATAGTTGGAACAATGCTTGTTAAAATCACAGACGAGAATGCTAAAGAAGCACAAGTTCAAAAAGCATTGAATATTGGAAACTGGGTTTCTATTGTTTTAACAGCTATCGCCTGTTATTTCTTAGTTCAATATATGCTTCCAGAAACAATGAGTATGACTTTCTTTGGCGAAGGATCTATGGATATCTCGTCGATGCGTGTTTTTTATGCAACACTTATCGGATTAGTTGTTGGTGGAGCGATTTCATCCGTAACGGAATATTACACAGGATTAGGGACAAAACCAGTTATGGCGATTGTTCAAAAATCAAGTACAGGTGCAGGAACCAATGTAATTGCAGGATTAGCAACAGGAATGATCTCAACTTTCCCAACTGTATTGTTATTTGCAGCTGCGATTTGGTCTTCTTATGCTTTGGCAGGATTTTATGGAGTGGCATTAGCAGCTTCTGCAATGATGGCAACTACAGCAATGCAGTTGGCAATCGATGCTTTTGGTCCAATATCAGACAATGCAGGTGGAATTGCCGAAATGAGTGAATTACCAAAAGAAGTACGCACGAGAACCGATATTTTGGACTCAGTAGGAAACACAACAGCTGCAACCGGTAAAGGTTTCGCAATTGCTTCGGCAGCTTTAACATCTTTGGCTTTATTTGCGGCTTATGTAACTTTTACAGGAATTGACGGAATCAATATTTTCAAAGCGCCTGTTTTAGCAATGCTTTTTGTTGGAGGTATGATACCCGTAGTTTTCTCAGCTTTAGCAATGAATTCAGTAGGAAAAGCCGCGATGGACATGGTGTATGAAGTACGTCGTCAGTTCAAAGAAATTCCAGGAATTATGGAAGGAACCGGAAAACCGGAATATGCAAAATGTGTTGATATTTCTACCAAAGCCGCTTTGCGCGAAATGATGTTGCCAGGAGTTTTAACGATTGGTTTTCCTATTGCTATTGTTCTTTTAGGAAAATTAGTGTATGGTGATAACAATCAATTAATCGCAGAAATGTTAGGTGGTTATATGGCTGGAGTTACTGTTTCTGGAGTACTTTGGGCAGTTTTTCAAAACAACGCCGGTGGTGCTTGGGACAATGCAAAAAAATCATTTGAGGCAGGTGTTATGATTAATGGGGAAATGACCTATAAAGGGTCGGATGCCCATAAAGCAGCTGTAACTGGAGATACTGTTGGTGATCCATTCAAAGATACTTCTGGACCATCGATGAACATCTTAATCAAATTGACTTGTTTGATTGGACTAGTTATGGCTCCGATTTTAGGAAGCGGTGAAAGTACAATTGATGGCAAAGGATCATGTGAAAAGAAAGAAATCATGATGAAAAAATGCACTATGGGAGAAGGTGCAATGATGATGGGAAAATGCGACATGGACAAATGTGTTAAAATGACCAAAGAGGAATGCTCCAAAATGTGCGACAGCCTAAAATGTACTCCCGAGCAAAAAGAAATGTGTTTGTCTCATTATGATAAAGACGGAAAATTTGTTGCACCAAAAGGAAAAGCTTGTTGTGCCAAAAAAACAATGTCTATGACTAATGAAGTGAGAATTGAAAAAACAAATCTTAACGGAAAGGTAAGTGCTACCGTTACCACAACGTTAAATGGTACTGAAGTTGTTCAGAAATTTGAAGGAACAGATGCAGAGGTACAAGCCAAGATTGATGCCATAAAATAAGAATCATTCTTTTGTTAAATAGAAAAATGCCTCGAAATTTTCGAGGCATTTTTTATATCTGTAAAATTTATGAAATTAGTGTTTTTAAAACAATCCGTTCAATTCGGCATCTATTCTATTAATGATGCTTCCTAAATCTTCTGGATTATCAACAAAATTGATATGATCGACGTCTATAATCATAATTTTTCCTTTGTTGTAAGTATGTACCCAAGCTTCATAACGTTCGTTGAGACGGCTTAAATAGTCAATAGAGATGGTGTTTTCATATTCGCGACCACGTTTGTGAATTTGTCCCACTAAGTTGGGAATTGAGCTTCTTAAGTAAATCAACAGATCAGGTGGTTTGACAAGTGATTCCATTAATTCAAAAAGCGAAGAATAATTTTCAAAATCACGATTCGTCATCAATCCCATAGCATAAAGATTGGGCGCAAAAATATGGGCATCTTCGTAAATGGTTCTGTCCTGAATGATTTTTTTACCGCTTTCACGAATTTGCATTACTTGACGAAAACGACTATTCAAGAAATAAATCTGCAAATTAAAAGACCAACGTTCCATTTGATGGTAAAAATCATCTAAGTAAGGATTGTCAACTACTTCTTCAAAATGAGGTTCCCACTTAAAATGTTTGGCTAACAATCGGGTTAAAGTTGTTTTTCCTGAGCCTATGTTTCCTGCTATAGCTATGTGCATTACGGTATTGCGATTTTAAAATTCATAATTTCTAAGATTGTAAAAATAGATAAAATTTGCGTTTAGCAAAGGTATTTTATGGAACGATTTTGAAATATTAATTTCCGAATTCAAACAATTTCAAAAAACTAAAATTAGTGCGCCACAAATAGTAAATGGATATTTTATTATGGTTTTTTAAAATTAAAGTTCGAAATTGTAACTTTTCGTTAGATTAGGATTGAACCTCCATATATGAATAGTGTCCAATATCTTTAGTCAGAGAATAAGTGTAATCCATCTTTGAATGTGAGTAGTTTGTATATTCCATTTTTTGTATATCCACATTGATTTTATCTTTGAGAGTAGTTTCTGTATAGAAACGGATAATGTAATGGTTTTAGTATTCATAAGTTTTTATAAGCAAGGATTACATCATAAAAGATTTAAAAACTAATAGTATCTATGCATGAAAAAACTAGTCATCACATTAGATCAAACTATTTCAGGAAATGGAAGTTATGGTTGCTCTTTTTTGAAGGATTATAAAGCGTCTGTCAATTTGGGTTTAAATTGGGCTAAATACAATAATATTCAGAACCGAGTTTTAGCTTCGTCCGAGAGTTTTACACAAAGCTATATCTTAAAAGTAGCAACAAATTATAAAGATTTACCCAATTTGGAAGTAGGGTACAATGGGGAATATAAAGTTTCAGGTACAAATATTTTAAATACGACATCACTAAATGATGATAGTTTTTCTCAATTTTTGACCAAAGTATCAAGATATACAGTGCAACCAAGATATATTGTTTTCTGGTTGAAATACGATAAAGAGACGGAAGTTTGTGCTGCTTTTTGAGTAAATGAAGTTCATTGGTATTTTAATGATTATTAACTCTAAAAAGACTTCTATTTTAAGCAAAAAAAAACCATTCGGAATTGAATGGTTTTTTTGTAGATGAAATTTAGATTTTTTACAATCCAAAAGCAGTTTTCACTTGATCAACGAAATCTAATTTTTCCCAAGTAAATAAGTCAACAGTAACTGTTTTAGTTAATCCACCAGGAGCAGAGAAAGTTTTTGTAACGGTTTCCGGAGTACGTCCCATATGACCGTAAGCAGCAGTTTCGCTATAAATAGGGTTTCTTAATTTCAAACGTTGCTCGATGAAGTAGGGGCGCATATCAAAAATAGCTTCTACTTTTTTGGCAATTTCACCATTAGTTAAATTCACTTTTGAGGTTCCGTAAGTATCAATAAAGATACCCATTGGTTTTGCTACTCCAATTGCATACGAAACTTGTACCAAAATCTCATCAGCAACACCGGCAGCAACAAGGTTTTTTGCAATATGACGGGTAGCATAAGCAGCACTTCTGTCTACTTTACTTGGATCTTTTCCTGAGAAAGCACCACCACCGTGAGCTCCTTTTCCACCATAAGTATCTACAATGATTTTTCTTCCTGTCAATCCAGTATCTCCATGAGGTCCTCCAATTACAAATTTCCCTGTAGGATTAATGTGGTATTGAATTTTATCATTGAATAAATGAGCGTGAGCAGGATTTTTTGCAATGATTCTTGGAATCAATATTTCGATGATGTCTTTCTTAATTTTAGCCAACATAGTAGTTTCTTCATCAAAATCATCGTGTTGTGTAGAAATTACGATAGCATCAATGCGTGTTGGTTTGTTGTCATCGCTGTATTCTAAAGTCACTTGGGATTTTGCATCAGGGCGTAAATAAGTGATTTCGTTATTTTCACGTCTCAAAATCGCTAATTCCTGTAATAATTTATGAGATAAATCTAGTGCCAAAGGCATATAGTTTTCAGTTTCATTCGTTGCATAACCAAACATCATTCCTTGGTCACCAGCTCCTTGTTCTTCTTTACTGGCTCTGTCGACACCTTGATTAATATCTGCAGATTGTTCGTGAATGGCTGAAAGAATACCACAAGAATTGGCCTCAAACATGTATTCACTTTTTGTATAACCAATTTTACGAATTACTTCACGAGCAATTTGTTGCACATCTAAGTAAGTATTTGATTTTACTTCACCTGCCAAAATTACCTGACCAGTAGTTACCAACGTTTCACAAGCTACTTTTGAGTCAGCATCAAATGCCAAAAAGTTATCAATTAATGCATCCGAAATTTGATCTGCAACTTTGTCTGGGTGTCCCTCACTTACAGATTCTGACGTAAATAAATAAGCCATAATAATTATAAATTTTAAAAATTAATCGAGGAAAAACAATTGCTGGAAAGGCTAAAGGAGAGTTTCTGCTTTAGCATTTTTTTCTACTGAAAATTTTTCAGTATCCATAATGAATCCGTTTCATTATGAAGAGGTTGCAATCAGTTCAAATTTTTCCTCTTGTATTCGGGTGCAAATGTATGAAACCATTTTGAATTGCAAATTATTCTTTTGTTTTTTTTAATTTATTAAGAGGAATTTAACAAGTTCTAGTAATTCTATAGAATTTATAAAAATAAATTGATTTTTGCTTGGTGGTTTAAAAAATAGTTTGCATTTTTGCTTCATCAAATAAAAACAAAATGAAATTAATGATGTGCAATATGTGTTGTATGATGTGGAAAACTTCCGCAGGGCGCAGTATTGTATAATTGTAAAAGACAACAATATAGACCTCTGCCAACAGCAGAGGTTTTTTGTTTTAAAGAAGTAATAAAAAAACAAAGAGATGAAAACAATAGTAAATAAAATGATGATGTGTTGTATGATGCGTATGTGCATCCCAATTTGCTATTGCCAAAAGCAAAGGATTTAATCCTTGTTATAGTTCGACTATAAGCCCTTTTGGTAAATCATCCAAAAGGGCTTTTTTATTTCCCGAATTCATTTTAAAACTCAAAGCAAAATCATAAAACTAATTATAAAACATTTAAAAACTTAAAATTATGAGCACACAAAAATTCGCAACAAACGCCTTACACGCAGGACACGACGTAACTAAAAATGGAGGAACGAGAGCTGTTCCAATTTATCAAACCACTTCGTATGTATTTAATAATTCAGACCATGCGGCCAATTTATTTGGTCTTGCCGAAGCGGGATTCATTTACACCAGATTAAATAATCCTACCAATGATATTCTGGAACAACGATTGGCAACTTTGGAAGGAGGAATTGGAGCAGTAGTTACCGCCTCAGGGGCATCGGCTATTTCTACGGCATTATTGGTCTTGCTAAAAGCAGGCGATCATATCGTAGCATCCAACAGTTTATATGGAGGAACCTATAATTTATTGAAAGTGACTTTGCCGAGATTAGGTATCAAAACCACATTTGTAGATCCAACAGATCCCAAAAATTTTACCAAAGCCGCGAAAGAAAATACAAGAGCTTTTTTTGTGGAAAGTTTGGGTAATCCAAAATTAGATGTGTTGGATCTTAAAGCGATTTCGGATGAAGCCAAAGTATTCAAGGTTCCTTTTATTGTCGATAATACTGTAGCATCACCTTATTTATTGAATCCAATTGAGTATGGAGCGGATATAGTTATTCACTCTTTGACCAAATACATTTCGGGTAACGGAACTTCTTTGGGAGGTGTAATCATTGATGCCGGAAAATTTGATTGGAGTAACGGAAAATTTCCTGAGTTTACAGAGCCTTCTGTGGGGTATCATGGTTTTATTTATCATGAAACATTAGGAAATGCCGCTTTTATAGCAAAAGCAAGAATTGAAGGATTGCGAGATTTTGGAGCAGCCTTGAGTCCATTTAATGCTTTCCAAATTATTCAAGGATTAGAGACTTTAGAAGTTCGTATCCGAAGACACAGTGAGAATGCTTTGGCTTTGGCCCAATGGCTGGAAATTCAGGACGAAGTGGCTTGGGTAAATTATCCTGGTTTGAAGTCGAGTAAGTATTATGTTTTAGTGCAAAAATATTTACCAAAGGGACAAAGTGGTGTGATTACTTTTGGTCTAAAAGCGGGTTTTGATGCCGCCAAAAAAGTAGCCGATAACACCAAGCTGTTTTCCATATTGGCTAATATTGGAGACACAAAATCGCTAATTATTCATCCTGCCAGTACCACACATCAGCAATTGTCGGATGAGGAGCAAATTGCAACTGGAGTTACCAAAGATTTAATTCGACTGTCTGTTGGATTGGAAGATATTGATGATTTAAAAGCAGATTTAAAAGCTGTTTTTGAAACCATCAAAACACCTCAATTGGTATAAGAAAGTGTTAGTTTTTGTTAGGTAAAACTGTCTTAGTTATTGATTATAGTCTAAGGCAGTTTTTAAATAAATAACTTTAAAAAGTATTCAAAATGGAAAATTTAGAAAAAATAGATCTCTTTAATTTTGATTTAGAAATAGGGAAACAGAAGTCTTACCTTCCTTTGTTTTATCAAGTTTTTGGACAACCATTAGGCAGTGCGCCTGTTGTAGTAGTGAATCATTCTTTGACAGGAAATTCGAATGTTACCGGAGAAAAAGGATGGTGGAGTGGAGTCGTTGGTGAAAATAAACCAGTAGATACTGATTATTTTACGGTTATCGCCTTTAATATTCCTGGAAATGGATTTGATGATAATATTGATAATTTGATAGACAATTATCGCGATTATAGCATTCGTGACATTGCCAGAATCTTTTGGGAAGGGTTGTTTTTCTTAAAGGTAAAAAATGTTTATGCCGTAATCGGCGGAAGTCTGGGAGGTGCAATAGCATGGGAAATGGCTGCTTTGCAACCCGATAAAATTGACAATTTGATTCCGATTGCTTCAGATTGGAAAGCTACGGATTGGGTTATCGCCAATGTTTTAATTCAAGACCAAATTCTGAACCATTCCGATGATCCAATTGTAGATGCACGTTTGCATGCTACGTTATTATATAGAACGCCAGAGTATGTGAATCAAAGATTTAAGAGAAGCAAATTGGATGAATTATCCGTTTTGCAGATAGAAAACTGGTTGTTGGATCATGGTTTTAAATTAAAAAACAGGTACCGATTGGCTGCTTATAAGCTGATGAATCATTTGCTTAAAACCAATGATATTACAAGAAATAGGTCTGATTTCCTAACGGTGGCCAATGCTATTGAAGCCAATATTCATCTAATAACTGTTGATACGGATTATTTGTTTATTGCCGAGGAAACACGCAAAACTTACAGAGAGTTGACCAATAAGAAGCAAAATGTTTTTTATCATCAAATTCAATCCATTCATGGGCACGATGCTTATTTAATAGAGTTTAATCAATTATCCGATATTTTGAAACCTATTTTTAACTATCACAAAGAACAAAATTATGTCAGCGCTTAGCATAAATGTTATCTTTTTGGGATTAGGAATATGGGTTGTTGATTTATTCATACCCCCCCCATTCCAAATACGTAGCGTTTTTGTTTTTGACCTAATTTGTAGTTTCAAAAGGATTAAAATGAGAAATTTTTGTTAAAATAATATAAGAATATGCCAATAAATAATTTTTATTATTAAATAACAAGCTGACTTTTAACTATTTATGAAATGAAATAATTGTTTCTTAATTATTAAATTTACGTTTAGTATTAGGATTATTGAAAAAAAGTTTCGATATTTGTAAAATAGAAATAAAAAAGAAAAAAATGAAGTTTAATGTATGCAATATGTCTAAAAAAGCCATTCAGGTTAAGTCCTGTAGGGAGTGTGTATAGCTTAATTTTAAATTCAAAAAATATATAGCAAAAGCCTCCCAACAATTTGGGAGGCTTTTTTTTTAAGTCTTTTTTTTAAATAATAATAAACATCAGTTAACAATACAGTATGAAGCAAAATTACTCAAACATTCAGGTCGCCATTTGCAAATCGAAGACGATGATGTGTATTAATACCATGATGTGTGTTTGTATCTGCTGATTCCAAAAGTATAAGTTTATCATATAACTTAAAAAACCCTTTTGGATACGTATCTAAAAGGGTTTTTTGTTTTTCAGTCATCAAAGGATAAGAAAGTCAGAATTAAAAAATAATATAGAAGCCAAAATAAGCTTTGGTTAATTAAAAATTAAAATAAAAAAATTATGAGTTCAAATAAATTTGCAACCAATGCATTGCACGCAGGACATGACGTTACAAAACATGCAGGTACACGTGCAGTGCCTATTTATCAAACCACATCTTATGTTTTTAATAATTCGGAGCATGCTGCCAATTTATTTGGTCTTGCCGAGGCCGGATTTATATATACTCGATTGAATAATCCAACCAACGATATTCTGGAGCAACGATTGGCTGCGTTGGAAGGCGGAATTGGAGCAGTAGTTACTGCATCAGGAACTGCGGCTATTGCAACTACATTATTGGTTTTGTTGAAAACAGGAGATCATATTGTAGCTTCCAACAGTTTGTATGGAGGGACTTATAATTTATTGAGTGCGACATTACCCCGATTGGGAATCACAACCACATTTGTAGATCCATCCGATCCGTCTAATTTCACGAAAGCTGCCAAAGAAAATACCAAAGTGTTTTTTGCAGAAAGTTTAGGAAATCCAAAATTAGACGTTCTTGATCTTAAAGCCATTTCGGCGGAAGCCAAAGCTTTTAAAGTGCCTTTCATTGTCGATAATACGGTTCCATCACCTTATTTATTGAATCCAATTGAGCATGGAGCCAACATAGTGATACACTCCCTGACCAAATATATTGCAGGGAATGGTACTTCGCTGGGGGGAGTTGTTATTGATGCAGGAACTTTTGACTGGAGCAGCGGTAAGTTTCCAGAGTTTACAGAACCATCACCAGGATATCACGGATTAGTGTATCATGAAGCACTTGGAAACGCAGCATTTATTGCCAAAGTGAGAATTGAAGGATTGCGGGATTATGGAGCTGCATTGAGTCCCTTTAATGCTTTTCAGATTATACAGGGATTGGAAACCCTGCCAGTTCGAGTCCAGAAGCACAGCGAAAACGGATTGGCCTTGGCACAATGGCTAGAAAAACAGGAAGCTGTGGCTTGGGTCAATTATCCTGGTTTGAAGTCGAGTAAGTATTATGATTTGGCCCAGCAATATTTACCAAAAGGACAAAATGGTTTGCTGACATTTGGTTTAAAAGGTGGATTTGAAGCGGCCAAGAAGGTGGCTGATGAAACGAAGTTATTTTCGCTTTTAGCCAATATTGGAGATACCAAATCCTTGATTATCCATCCGGCGAGTACAACACATCAGCAGTTGTCCGATGCAGAGCAGGTCGCCACGGGAGTTACCAAAGATTTGATTCGACTATCAGTAGGACTGGAAGATATAGAAGATTTAAAAGCCGATTTATCAGCCGTTTTTGCCGAATTAACAGTAAAAGTATAAATGCACAATTGATTTTTTAGGAAACGAAACTCATTGTGCTATAAAAAGAAAGAGAATGTTGCGAAACATTCGAACTATAAGCCATAAAATAAACATTAATTACAAAAATAAAGTATCATGAAATGAGCATAAAACTAAATTGGTCGAAAATGATAATCTAGAAATGCGAATTACATATTACCTATTATAAACAATAAATATACAGATATGAAAACTATAACATATATCACAAGCAGAGTAGAGTTACTAAAAAAAGCAATTTTGAATGCAATAAAAGTAGAACCGTTTAATCCGATGAAAGAGTTGGATCACACCAGGTTTCATGTGGATGAGAATTTCGATTTGAAAGCAAAAAAAAGCAAAAGTTCTTTATTGTTTCACATGTACTCTAAAGAAAACGAAACTCTTTTTATTTAAAATAAGAGAATAACTGGAAATGTGTAGGTGAAAATTATTTGCCACGAATTGCACGGATAAAAACGCGAACTATTCTTTTTGAATGGAATAAAAATCGTGAGAATTAGTGCAATTCGTGGCAATTTTTTAATTGATGGGCAGTAATTATTTCAAAGATGAGTTGAATAATAATTTGGTTGTTTCATAAAATTGTAGTTAATTTGCATCTTTAAGTTCAGAAACGTATTGAAATGTTATAAAGAAAGGCAGAGGGATTAGACCCGATGAAGCCTTAGCAACCCTTCGATTTATCGAAGAAGGTGCTGCATTCTACCACGCCAAACGTGGAAAGATAACACTAAGAATTCATCTAGTTTTTCTAGCTTTCTTCATAATATTTCCAGGTACAAATCAAAAATCAAAAAAAGATTTGAAATTGGAAAATAAACCAACCACTATTACAATACAAAATTTCACTACCGAAAGTGGTGCTTTTTATGCTACCATCAATTTGAGTTATCAGCTTTTTGGTCCGGCATTGCATACAGCGCCCATTGTTTTGGTCAATCATGCATTAACAGGGAATTCACAAGTGGTGGGTTTGAAAGGGTGGTGGAATGTACTTATTGGCGATAAGAGAACGATAGACACCAATACATATACCATACTTGCATTTAACGTGCCTGGAAATGGTTTTGACGATACCATTATCGAAAACTATTTGGATTTTACGGCCAGAGATGTGGCCAGACTTTTTATAGAAGGGATTAAAGCACTTCAGATTAATCAATTGTTTGCCATTATTGGAGGTTCTGTCGGTGGCGGGATTGCTTGGGAAATTGCCGCATTGGCACCAAAGATAACAAAACACTTAATTCCGATTGCGACCGATTGGAAATCGACCGATTGGTTGATTGCCAATTGTTTTTTGCAAGAACAAATTTTGAATAATTCGGCTAAGCCAATTGAAGACGCTCGCATTCACGCCATGTTGTGTTATAGAACGCCTGAGTCTTTTAAAGCAAAATTTGACAGAACAACCAATCAAGAATTGGCGGTTTTTAATATCGAAAGTTGGCTGAATCATCACGGAGAGAAATTGCAAAAACGTTTTCAGCTTTCGGCTTACAAGTTGATGAATCAATTGTTGAAGACAATAGATATTTCAAGAAATAGAGAATCTTTTCTTGCTGTAGCCTCACAAATAGAAGCGGATATTCATATTATTGGAATCAATTCGGATTTATTTTTTACGATAAATGAAAATAAAGAAACATACGAAACATTGAAAAAACATAAAACGAATGTAACATTTCAAGAAATTGATTCCATTCATGGGCATGATGCTTTTTTAATCGAATACAAACAATTAGACAATTTGCTTAAAGGGATATTTTAAGCTAAAATATACATCGAAATGAAAATATTAAAATTTGGAGGAAAGTCTTTGTCAAATGGAGACGGAATCAATAAAGTGGTGGCAATTATTGCCGGAAAAGTAAATAGCGGAGAGCAGATTGCTGTGGTGGTTTCAGCACGTGGAAATGCAACGGATGAACTGGAAGATATATTGGCTTTGGCTTCTAAAAATGGGGATTACAAGTCTCTTTTTGAAGATTTTAAAAGCTATCAACAAGATGTTTATGAGGATGTAGATTTGTCTGAAGAGTTTAATAAATTGGAGAAACTTTTTGAAGGTGTAAGCCTTATTGGAGATTATAGCGTGAAAATTAAAGATGAAGTGCTTTCTAAAGGAGAGTTGATTTCGGCTAAATTGCTTACGGCTATTTTAATCAAGAATGGTATAAAAGCTAATTTTGCCGATACGAGAGAACTGATAAAAACGGACTCAAATTACGGTGATGCACAACCGGTTGAACAGCTTTCGAAGAAAAATGTTGTTGCTTATTTTAAGGAAAATAATGGAGAAACGGTGAATGTGGTTACTGGTTTTATTGGTTCCAATAGTAAAAATGAAGCGACGACACTAGGAAGAAATGGAAGTAATTATACCGCTTCGTTGCTAGCAAATTATTTGGATGCGACAGAACTTCAAAATTATACGCACGTTGACGGAATTTATACTGCAAATCCTGATTTGGTTTTGGATGCAAAAAAAATAGATCATTTGTCTTTTAACGAAGCGAATGAGTTGGCCAATTTTGGAGCAACGATTTTGCACGCTAAGACTATTATTCCTTTGTTGGAAAAAAACATTCCGCTTCGTATTTTGAATACGTTCAATCACGAAAATCAAGGGACATTAATCACTTCCAGAGCAGATAAAGAAGGAATTAAAACGCTTTCGGTTCTGGAAAATGTGGCATTGGTGAATCTGGAAGGTCGAGGATTACTGGGAAAAACTGGAGTTGATGCCCGAATTTTTAAAGTGATGGGAGACAACGAAATCAGCGTTAGTATTATTTCGCAAGGTTCGTCTGAAAGAGGAATTGGACTTGTGGTTGATGCCGATAAAGCGACTCGCGCCATGATTGAATTGGAGAAAGAATTTGAAAATGATTTTTACTCAAAAGACGTCAACAAAATTACGGTAACGGATAATGTTTCGGTAATTTCTATTATCGGACAGGATTTGAGCACGTTTCATAAACCCTATACGGCTTTAATCAAAAACAAAATTGTACCGATCCTTTTCAACAACACGGTTACGGGTAAAAACGTGAGTTTGGTAGTGAAAAAATCGGAGTTGAACAAGGCTTTGAATGTGATTCACGGAGAGATTTTTGGAGTATCCAAGAAAATCAATATTGCAATTTTTGGTCACGGATTGGTTGGAGGAACGCTGATTAACCAAATTTTGGAATCGGCCGGCGCTATTGAAAAACGCAAAGGAATCAAGCTGAATGTTTTTGCAATTGCGAATTCTAAAAGTGTGCTTTTGAATAAAGATGGCGTTTCGCCAAATTGGAGAAATGAAATTCAAACCAATGGAACTTCTTATACAATTGATGATGTTATTGCTTTTGCAAATGAACATCACTTAGAGAATTTGATTGCCATTGACAACTCGGCATCTACTTCTTTTGTCGAAAATTACATCAAATTAGCAGAGAATAGTTTTGACTTGATTTCGTCTAATAAAGTGGCTAATACGTTGAGTTACTCATTTTACAAACAGTTGAGACAAGTATTAGAAGACAATCAAAAAACCTACCTTTATGAAACAAATGTTGGTGCCGGTCTGCCATTGATTGATACGATTAAATTATTGCATCTTTCGGGTGAAAATATCACTAAGATAAAAGGGGTTTTCTCAGGAACGTTGAGTTATTTATTCAATAATTTCTCTGCGAAAGATGCTCCGTTTAGTGAAATATTAAAAGAAGCGATTGATAATGGTTACACCGAACCAGACCCAAGAGAAGACCTTTGCGGAAACGACGTGGGCAGAAAACTATTGATTTTGGCGAGAGAATTGGACTTGCAAAACGAGTTTGAAGAGATTAATATTGAGAACTTAATTCCGGAACATTTGCGTGATGGAGATGTGTCTGATTTTTTAAACAAATTGACGGAGTTTGACCCAATTTATGCTAAAATTAAAGCAGATCAAGAACCGAATCATGTGTTGCGATACATTGGAGAATTATCGGGTGATTTGCAAAATGATAAAGGAAATCTGGAAGTGAAATTGGTTTCGGTACCAAAAGAAACCGCTTTGGGCGGATTGAAAGGATCAGATTCGTTCTTCGAAATTTATACCGAATCGTATGGAGATAGACCAATCGTGATTCAAGGAGCAGGAGCAGGATCTGCAGTAACGGCGAGAGGCGTTTTTGGAGATATTTTGAGATTGTCGGATAAAGGGTAGTCTTGTGGTCATCGAAAGGGAATTAAAAAGATAACGGATTTTACGTATATTTAAAAAAAATAAAAAATTAAATATGAAAAATCTAATTGCTCTAGTATTGTGTTTTCTCTTGTTTATTGGATGTTCTAAAGATAGTGGAACCGATGATGTTTTGCCAGATGTTGTCTTGCCAGTTGAAAATAATCTTCATTGTTGGAGCTCTATTTCTGGATCTTCACATTCAGTAGCAATTCAATCTGATGGTAGTTTATGGGCTTGGGGAGTGAACAATGATGGAGAATTAGGTGATGGTACTTATGAACAAAGAAACAGTCCTGTTCAAATCCAAGTAGGAACAACATGGAAAAAGGTTTCAGTTGGAAGGGATCATACTTTGGCTATAAAGTCTGACGGTACATTATGGGCTTGGGGTAGTAATAACGATCGTCAATTAAATACTGATTTAGTTGTGAGAAATTTAAATACTCCTCTTCAAATTGGAACTGCTAATGATTGGGAATTTGTATCTACTGGCTCTTTTAAATGTTTCGCAATTAAAAAAGATGGTAGTTTATGGGCCTGGGGTTCAAATGTTGGAGGTTCTTTAGGGGTAGGTGTTGATGATCCAATAGTTACAAATGTAACACAAGTTGGTACTTCAAAATGGAAATATATTTCAGGAGGAGAGAGACACACTTTAGGAATTCAAACAGACGGAAGTTTATGGGCATGGGGAGGTAATAATAGAGGAGAACTTGGTAATGGTGGAACAGAATTATACACTAATTTACCTGTAAAAATAGGTAATGCATCTAATTGGATATCAGTCTCCGCTAGTTTTGATTTTTCATTAGCATTAAAATCTGATGGCACCATTTGGGGGTGGGGTAAAAATGATGGAGGACAATTAGGAATAGGTAATAAAGAAGATGTTAATAAGCCAATACAAATAGGTAAAGATGCAAATTGGAAATCACTTGCAGCGGGTTTTGTGAGTGCAGTAGGGGTTAAAAATGATGGGACATTATGGGTGTGGGGAGGTGGCATAAATTCAATTCCAACAAGAAAAGGTACTGATGTCAATTGGGATTTTGCAACTTCTGGATGGTATTATGTTGCAGCAATAAAGAAAGATAGTGGATTATGGACGTGGGGATATAACTTTTTAGGGCAATTAGGTGATGGGACAATTATTGATAAAGATAGTCCAACATATATTAGTTGTAAAAGTAGTTAAGAATAAAAAAAAATGATTTTAAAGTATAATTTGCAAAACAATGAAAGTAAGCTTAAACAGAGTAAATGACAACTTCCATTTTGAATTAAAAAATGAAAGAGGTCATATCGTAAATGTAGATAGTCGCCCAGAATTTGGCGGAGACGATAAGGGACCAAGCCCAATGGAATTAGTATTAATGGGCGTTGCGGGGTGTAGCGGAATTGATATGATTTCGATTTTAAAAAAGCAACGTCAGGAAATCACTTCTTTCAAAGCTGAAGTTGAAGGCGAACGCGTACAAGTAGGAGAAGCAAAACCATTCAAAGATATTCATGTAGTGTTTTATTTGGAAGGACCAATAAATGGAGAAAAAGCGTTGAAAGCAGCACAACTTTCTTTTGATAAATACTGCTCAGTTTCCAAAACATTGGAGCCAAACGTAACAGTACATTATAAAGTAGTTTTGAATAACAAATTATTATAGTTTAATTAAAGAGATTGGTTTTGAATATTCCAACAAATTTAAACCTTAAACTTTAAACAAAAAATATAGAATGAACGAACAAGAATTTGGTTTTGAAACCCAAGCCATACGTACCCAGTTAGAAAGAACGCAATTTCAAGAACACTCAGTGCCTTTATACTTAACGTCTAGTTTTGTATTTGAAGATGCCGAAGATATGCGTGCTTCTTTTGCTGAGGAGAAAGACAGAAATATTTACAGCCGTTACAGTAACCCCAATACCAACGAATTTATCGAGAAAATTTGTAAAATGGAAGGTGCTGAATCGGGTTTTGCCTTTGCCTCGGGAATGGCGGCCGTGTATTCAACTTTGGCGGCTTTGTTGAACTCAGGAGACCATATTGTTTCGGCAAGCAGTGTTTTTGGAGCTACACATTCGTTGTTTGTGAATTATTTTCCAAAATGGGGAATCGACACATCTTATTTTGATATCGATAAGCCAGAAACCATTGAAAGTTTTATAAAACCAAACACAAAGATTCTTTTTGCAGAATCTCCAACCAATCCAGCGGTAGATATTATCGATTTGGAATTGTTAGGTAAAATTGCCAAAAAGCATAATTTGATTTTAATAATTGACAACTGTTTTGCTACACCTTATTTACAGCAACCAATAAAATGGGGTGCAAATTTGGTGGTACATTCAGCTACAAAATTAATAGATGGACAAGGTAGAGTATTAGGAGGAATAACAGTTGGGGATGCCGAATTGATTCAAAAAATCTATTTGTTTTCTCGACTTACTGGCCCTTCCTTATCACCATTTAATGCTTGGGTATTGTCAAAAAGTTTAGAAACTTTGGCGATTCGTTTAGACAGACATTGTGAAAATGCCTTGAAAGTAGCAGAATTTTTAGAAAGTCATCCAAACGTAAATACCGTTAAATATCCATTCCTGAAATCACACCCACAATATGAATTAGCCAAAAAGCAAATGAAATTGGGTGGTAACATTGTAGCCTTCGAAATCAAAGGCGGAATCGAAGCGGGAAGAGCATTTTTGGATAAAATAAAATTGTGTTCGTTGTCACCAAATTTGGGCGATACGAGAACAATTGTGACACATCCAGCCTCTACAACTCACAGTAAATTAACCGTTGAAGAACGTTTGGCGGTGAGCATTACAGATGGTTTGGTGCGTGTTTCTGTAGGATTGGAAACCGTGGAAGATGTCATTGCAGATTTGGAACAGGCGCTTTCTTAAAGATTTATAATTATAGCAAAAACCCACGGTTCAAACTGTGGGTTTTGTGTTTTTAGCCGAGATGTTATTATAAAACAATTAATTTGGGAGCAGATGCATTTAGTGTTTTTAGTAACATTGGTCCCGCTATCCGTTTCAATCTTATGTGCCGAACCCCGGCACATAAGGATTTCCACTGCTATCGGGGCTAAAGGAAGAAATTTCGCTTTTTTGTCATTATTTCGGAAAGAAAAAAAAGTAATAATTGAATCCAGATTGAAATATAAATGAGTTTTGATTTGTTAAAATTGTAAATTTGGATTTTAGTCAATACTATTTATGAGGAAAATTATAAAAATAACACTGTTTGTAATCATTGCTATTATAATCACAAGTTGTGAAAAGAAAGCAACCGAAATGGATTTTGAGAAAAGTGTGATGACTGAAATTTTTCCAAGTTTAGTCGATTCGATTTGTGTTGATAGTAGAAAAATGGATCCTCCTCCTCCAATGGCAGAACCTGTTTTTGACAAAACTGGACATTATGTTAGAACAGATTCAACTAAGGCTACAAAAAAACAAATAAGCGAATATATAAAATGGCAAAAGGAAAGAGATAAACTAGAAAAAGACACATCGACAGTTTTTATCGCGTTTGACCCTTTTCTGAAAAAGCATGAAAAATTAATCGAAGAGTCTAAGTTTTATTTTCCAAAGGTTGAAATTTTTAAGACTAAGAATGTAGAAGAATCTAAATTCAGTTTTGATTTTGAGAAAATTAAATTAAATAATAGATTTAAGTTGAAGAAAATAACTGAATTTCCCAAAGTTGATTTTCCTAGTCGTATTACTGATTTAAAATATAATTTTGTTTTTTCTGGAGTTTTTTATTTATCCAGAATTGAATTTGATAAACAAAAGAAATTGGGTGTTTTAGAAGGTAGTTTTGATTTTTGTGGTAAATGTGGAAGATACTTTATTATTTTGATTAAGAAAGTAAACAACAAATGGGTAATCGACAAATTGCAGTTAACAGGAGTTTCATAAATAATAATTAAAAAATCTAAGTCATTCCTAATTATATGAAACCAAGATTAATCATTTTATCGGATTTGTGGGGAAAAGAAAAATCGGACTGGGTTTCAGTTTATGTAGAACTATTGAAGGATAAGTTCGAAATTCAATATTACGATTGTTGCAAATTGGGTGAAATAGACAAAACTGATTATACCGAAGACAGTCTACATAGTCAGTTTGTTAATGGCGGAATAGAAAAGGCTGTTGAAAATCTTTTGAAAGCCGAAAAGAATGAAATTGATGTTCTAGCCTTTAGCATTGGCGGAACAATTGCTTGGAAAGCTGCTTTAAAGGGATTGAATGTTAGAAGTTTGTTTGCCGTTTCATCAACAAGATTACGGTATGAGGGCGAAACTCCTAATGGATCAATAAAAGGCTATTATGGAGAAAATGACACTAATAAGCCAAACAATGATTGGTTTGAAAAACATTCAATAGATTTTGAGATTATAAAAAATCAGGAGCACGATTTTTATACTGAAATAGATTGTGCAACTTTTATTTGTAACGAAATTTTAAAAAAGATTCATACAATTTGCTGATAAAAGGATAAAGTTTGTAGTTTCGTAACAAATACAATCAAAAATCTACAATTAAAAATCATAATGCTTTCAAAGAAAACAAAATACGGAATAAAAGCACTTACCTTTTTGGCTCGCCAAAAAGATAATACACCTGTTCAAATTGCTGAAATTGCTAAAAATGAACATATTTCGATTAAATTTTTGGAAAGTATTTTGTTACTGCTCAGAAACTCTGGTTTTCTGGGTGCCAAAAAAGGAAAAGGCGGTGGTTACTACTTGATAAAAGACCCAAAAGATATCAGTATGGCCAAAGTATATCGCATTCTCGAAGGACCAATTGCATTGCTTCCGTGCGCAAGTCACAATTTTTATGAAAAATGTGATGATTGTGATGATGAAACGACTTGCGCTGCGCGCCGCTTAATGACTCAGGTTAGGGACAACACCCTTAAGGTACTTGAAAGTAACTCTCTGGCAGACATTGCATTCTAAACTATTAAAATTTATTTAAAAATAATTTTGAATTTAAAAAAAAGTGTTACTTTTGCAAAGTAATCTAGTAAGCCGATAGGGTAATGGATTTAAAATTAAAAGCGAGAATATAAATGAGTACAACAATAGCAAATACTTTATTAGAAAAAACGGCAGGTTTTTCCATTGAGGAAACATTGGCTTTTTTGGCTAATGAATACAATGGGAAAGTGGTTTTTTCGACTTCATTTGGTCAGGAAGATCAGGTTATAACTGCTATGATTGCCAAAAATGATTTGCCAATTACCATTTTTACATTGGATACAGGTAGATTATTTCAAGAAACATATGACGTTTTTCATAGAACAATAAAAAAATACAAAGTAGCGATTCAAACGTATTTTCCGGAGGCCAGCGCTGTAGAAAACTTGTTGAACAAAAAAGGCCCGAATAGTTTTTATGAATCCGTGGAGAATAGAAAAGAATGTTGTTTTATCCGAAAAGTGGCGCCGCTGACCAAAGCTTTGAAAGGAAATGAAATTTGGATTACCGGTTTACGTGCCGAACAATCAGAAAACAGAAATGATTTAGCAGCCTTTGAATATGACGCTCATTTTAATATCATAAAATTCAATCCGTTGTTGAAATGGAGTTTGGCTGATGTTCAAAAATATATTGATGAAAATAATGTACCACAAAATGCCTTGCACAAAAAAGGATTTGTAAGCATTGGTTGTGCACCTTGTACGAGAGCCATTGCCGAAGGAGAAGATATCAGGGCAGGAAGATGGTCTTGGGAATCGAGTCACAAAGAATGTGGTTTACACCAGAAATAGAGCTTAGAAGGCAGAAATCAGAAGGCAGATTTTAGAAAATAGAATAAAGAGAAAAGGAAAAATAATAATAGTTTCAAGATTTTAGCTGAGGTACAACAACCTTAAACTTTAAACTTTAAACTTTTAAACTAATAAAAATGAGTTCAGTTTTAAAAACAAATGCTTTAGAAAGCGAAGCAATTTACATATTCAGAGAAGTTATTTCTCAATTTGACAAACCCGTTTTGCTTTTCTCTGGCGGTAAAGATTCAATTACATTAGTGCGTTTGGCACAAAAAGCATTTTTTCCAGCCAAAATTCCTTTTCCATTGTTACACGTGGATACAGGACACAACTTTCCTGAAACTATTGAATTTAGAGATAAATTGGTGGCTGAATTGGGATTGGAATTAATCGTTCGTAATGTACAGGATGCTATTGATGAAGGTAAAGTGGTTGAAGAATCTGGGAAATATTCCAGTAGAAACAGTTTGCAAACGACGACATTATTGGACGCTATCGAAGAATTTAAATTTGACGCTTGTATTGGTGGAGCACGTCGTGACGAGGAAAAAGCAAGAGCTAAAGAACGTATTTTTTCTGTTCGTGATGATTTTGGTCAGTGGGATGAAAAAAACCAACGCCCTGAATTGTTTGACCTTTTGAACGGAAAAATTGAAAATGGACAAAACGTACGTGTTTTTCCAATTTCAAACTGGACTGAATTGGATGTTTGGAGTTATATCGAACAAGAGCAAATCGAAATTCCATCGATTTACTTTTCACACAAACGTAAAGTTTTTTTGAGAGACGGTTTAATTTGGTCACACTCTCCTTTTGTGTACCAAGAAGAAGACGAACAAATCGAAGAAAGAATTGTTCGCTTCAGAACCGTTGGAGATATGAGTTGTACTGCCGCTGTTGAATCATATGCAGCAACCATTCAGGAAGTAGTTGGAGAGATTCGTACTTCGACTATTTCTGAAAGAGGAGCCAGAATTGACGACAAACGTTCTGAGGCTGCAATGGAGAAAAGAAAACAACAAGGGTACTTTTAGAAAAATGTTGTTGGTTGATGGTTTTTAGTTGATAGTTCAATGATAAAATTGGAGCCAATTTCATAAAAAGAAGTTTTAATATTTTGAGTGGTTTAGTTTCTGGTGTGAAAACCCAACAACCGACAACCAACAACCAATAACTTATAAAAAAAATGGAAGTTTTAAAAATAGCAACAGCAGGAAGCGTAGATGACGGGAAAAGTACTTTAATCGGGAGATTATTATACGATACAAAATCATTGACTACAGATAAGATTGAAGCAATAGAAAAAAGCAGTAAACAAAAAGGATACGATTACCTGGATTTTTCTTTGGCTACCGATGGTTTGGTTGCCGAAAGAGAGCAAGGAATTACAATAGATGTAGCGCATATTTATTTTTCTACAGCGAAAAAAAGTTACATTATTGCCGATACTCCGGGTCACGTAGAATATACTCGTAATATGGTTACCGGAGCTTCGACTTCACAAGTATCTATCATTTTGATTGATGCACGTAAAGGTGTAATTGAGCAAACGTATCGTCACTTTTTTATCAATAATTTATTGAGAGTAAAAGATGTAATTGTTGCGGTAAACAAAATGGATTTGGTTGATTATTCGGAAGAAGTTTATAACAAAATCAAAGCTGATTTTCAAGCATTAAATGCAAAAAGCGCTTACAAAGAACAAAACGTAAGTTACATTCCGTTAAGTGCTTTGACAGGAGATAATGTAGTAGATACATTAGGAAAAATGCCTTGGTACACAGGACAGACTATCCTACAACATTTAGAAGCTTTAGAGTCAAAAGATGTTTACGATAATGGACAGGCACGTTTTCCTGTTCAAACAGTTATTCGCCCAAAAACTGAGGAATACCACGATTTTAGAGGATATGCCGGGAAATTATACGGCAATAATATTAAAGTTGGAGATGCAGTAACGGTTCTTCCTTCTTTGACAGAATCGAAAGTGACTAACATTCACTTTTTCGACCAGCAATTTGATGAAGCGAGTGTTGGTTCTTCCATCACTATTGAATTAGAAAATGACATCAATGTAACGAGAGGTGATATGATTGTAAAATCAAATGAACTTCCTAAAATTGAGAAAGATATCACGACAACGGTTTGTTGGATGGACAGCAAAAAATTAGTGGCAGGTGCAAAATATTTTGTGCAGCACAATACCAATAGAGTTTTGGCTAAAATTGACAGCGTGAAAAACGTAATCGCAACCGATTATTCTGGGACAACTCCAGCGTCTCAATTAGCAATAAATGAAATTGGAGAAGTAACCATTAAATTGAGTAAAGCTATCTATTTTGATGCTTACAATGATAATAAATCAAATGGAGCTTTCATCTTAATTGATGCCGCAACCAATACAACAGCAGGAGTTGGATTTATTAAATAGTTTTTTAAGCTATCAGCTATGGGCTTTGAGCCTAGAGCTTTTGAATAATTAATATTTAGAGTAAATCTCAAAAGATACAAGTTTAAAATACAGATAACAGCCCAAAGCTCAAAGCTAAAAAAGATATGCAAAGTTTTAGAACAGAAATAGAGGACCCAATTGTCCAAAAAGAGATTATCGATTTAGAGAAAAAGATTTTTTCTTTCCGCAGTGGACAAATTGATGATGAGCGTTTTCGTAGTCTTCGTTTAGCACGTGGTATTTACGGTCAACGTCAGGAAGGCGTGCAAATGATCCGTATTAAATTGCCTTACGGAAAAGTGTCTAGCGAACAATTGAGAAGAATTACCGATGTGTCTGAAAAATATTCAACAGGTCGTTTGCATATTACAACGCGTCAGGATATTCAAATTCACTATGTGAGTTTGGACAGAACGCCTGAACTTTGGGCAGATTTGGCCAAAGATGATATTACATTGAGAGAAGCTTGTGGAAACACGGTAAGAAATATTACGGCTAGTGAAACTGCCGGAATTGATATAGATGAGCCATTTGATGTGTCGCCTTATGCACACGCTTTGTTTCAATATTTATTACGTAACCCAATTTGTCAAGAAATGGGACGTAAGTTCAAAATATCATTCTCATCTTCTGATAAAGATACCGCTTTGAGTTATTTGCACGATTTAGGATTCATTCCAAAAATTGTAAATGGTGAAAAAGGTTTCAAAATAATGTTGGGTGGAGGTTTAGGTTCACAGCCAAGCCACGCCGAATTGCTTTCAGAATTTGTGCCAGTCAACCAAATTATCCCGACTGCCGAAGGTGTAATTAGAGTTTTTGACCGTCACGGAGAAAGAGCAAAACGTTTGAAAGCGCGTTTGAAATTCTTAATCAAAGATTTGGGACGTGACGAATTTATGCGTTTGGTTGACGAAGAGAAAAAAGCATTGGCTTTCCATACATACGAAATAGACACTACTGATTTTGGAGGAGCAATTACAGAACCTTTATTGGAAGTACCTTCAGTAACGATTGATAATGTTGAAGCTTATGAAGCTTGGAAAAAATCGAATGTAATAGCACAAAAACAAACTGGATATGTTGCTATTGGAATTAAAATTCTTTTAGGCGATTTTTATATAGACAAAGCAAGATTATTGGCTGATTTGGTTAAAAATTATGGAGCCAATGAATTGCGTTTTTCATTAAGACAAAATATACTTATCCGTAATATCAAAGAAGAAAACCTTCCTTTTTTCTATCAGGAATTAGCCAAATTGGATTTTGTGACTTTAGGATATAATTCGATAGCAGATATTACCGCTTGTCCGGGAACTGATACCTGTAATTTAGGAATTGCAAGCAGTACTGGAATTGCAGAAGAATTGGAAAAAGTTATAGCAGCCGAATATCCACAATTTAATAACAATGTGGATATTGCCATAAAAATTAGTGGTTGTATGAATGCCTGCGGACAGCACAATATGTCCGAAATAGGTTTTCAAGGAATGTCCATCAATGCTGGAAAACTGGTAGCTCCAGCACTTCAGGTATTGTTGGGAGGAAAGAATATAGGAAATGGTGTTGGGCGTTTTTCGGATAAAGTAATCAAAATTCCAAGCAGAAGAGGACCAGATGCCTTGCGATTAATCTTAAATGATTTTGAAGCTAATGGAAACGGACAACCATTTGTGGATTATTACGATGCCAAAGGAGAGAAATATTTCTATGAGTTCTTGAAACCGTTGGCAGATGTGACTAATTTGACCGAAGCTGATTTTGTGGATTGGGGAAATGCCGATAACTACGTAAAAGCAGTTGGAGTTGGAGAATGTGCTGGTGTTGTAATTGATTTAGTGGCTACATTATTGTTTGAAGCCAAAGATAAATTAACTTTTGCTTACGAAGCTTTACAAGAAGAAAAATGGGCTGATGCGATTTATTTGTCTTATGCCGGATTTGTAAACGGAGCCAAAGCATTGTTATTGGCCGAAAACGAAAAAACAAACCACCACGCAGGAATTATTGATTTGTTTGATACTGTTTTCATCGAAAGTAAAAAAATAGAGTTAGGTTCAGCTTTCAAAGATTTGGTTTATCAAATCAAAGCCAACGAACCATCTGAGACGTTTGCCAAAAAATACATTGAAGATGCTGTATCTTTCTTCGGAAAGATTGAAGCATACAGATCAAAAGATTTAGCTAATGCATAAAATGATACAACCCAAAGTAACTTTAGTGGGCGCAGGACCTGGCGACCCAGACTTGCTTACGCTGAAAGGCTTAAAAGCACTTGCTGAAGCGAATGTGGTTTTGTATGATGCCTTGGCCAATGAGGAAATAATGAAGTATGCTCCTCAAAATTCCATAAAAGTATTTGTGGGGAAGAGAATTGGGTGTCACGAATATTCGCAAGCTCAAATCAATCAGCTGATTGTGGATAATGCGCTTACTTACGGTCACGTGGTTCGGTTAAAAGGAGGAGACCCATTTATCTTTGGAAGAGGAAGCGAGGAAATAGAGTACGCAGAAAGTTTTGGAATCGCTACATTTGTAGTGCCCGGAATTTCATCGGCGATTGCAGTTCCCGCTTATCAGGGAATTTCATTGACCAAAAGAGGAACTTCCGAAAGTTTTTGGGTAATCACAGGAACCACTTCCAACAGAAATTTGTCTAGTGATTTCGTTCTAGCAGCAAAATCATCAGCAACTGTTGTGATTTTAATGGGAATGAGTAAACTATCACAAATTGTTAGTTTATTTCAAAAAGAATCCAAAGGAGAAACACCCGTTGCAATTATTCAAAACGGAACAACACCAAATGAAAAAATAGGCGTTGGAACAATTGACACGATTCAAGAAGTGGTTGCCGAAAATAATTTAAGCTCGCCTGCAATTATTGTGATTGGAGAAGTGGTCAAAGAAAGCAATCAGTTAAAAGGTTTTTACGAAGAATTTGTAGCCGCCGAAATAAAATTATAATGGAAAGAAACGAATTATATCCCATTTTTTTAAAACTGCACAACCTCAATGTTCTTATTGTGGGTGGAGGAAATGTAGGGTTAGAAAAGTTGTCTTTTATGTTAAAATCCAGTCCCAATGCTAATGTTGAGGTAGTGGCGCCAAAGTTCTTGCCAGAATTGGAAGCATTAGTCGAAAAACATCCTTCGGTTAAATTGACCAAAGCAAAGTTCAAGAAAAAAATGCTCAAAAAACGCAATATGGTCATAGCTTGCACTGATGATTTGAAAGTAAATAAACGAGTGTATGATTTGTCCCGAAAAAGATATCTCATTTGCAATATTGCGGACACACCTGATTTATGCGATTATTATTTGGGTGGCATTGTAACCAAAGGAAACGTAAAAATTGCCATTTCGACTAATGGAAAATCACCAACAACGGCTAAAAGATTAAGGGAGTTTTTTGAAGAAGTAATTCCAGAGGACATTAATAAAATGGTTCAAAATCTGAATGAATATCGCAAAACCTTAAAAGGCAATTTCGAAGAAAAAGTTCAAAAAATGAACGATATTACAGCAAGTTTGAAAAAATAATGAATACAGAAATAACGAATCAAATTCTGTGATAATTGTCATATTCAGAAATTGAAAGCATTCGTTTATTTGCACGCTAAATTGAAAATAATTAATAAAAGAGTAAAATTTAAATATAATGGTTAAAACAGACATACTTATAATAGGAGCTGGGCCAACAGGTCTATTTGCCGTTTTCGAAGCAGGATTGTTAAAATTAAAATGTCATATTCTGGATGCCTTACCACAACCTGGAGGACAATTATCAGAGTTGTATCCAAAGAAGCCTATCTATGATATTCCAGGATTTCCTGAAGTGTTGGCGGGCGATTTGGTGGATAATTTAATGGAACAAATCAAGCAATTCGAACCTGGATTTACTCTTGGTGAGCGTGCAGAAACTATCGAAAAACAAGAAGATGGTAGTTTTATTGTTACCTCAAATAAAGGAAAGAAATTCCATGCACCCGTTATTGCCATTGCGGGTGGATTAGGAAGTTTTGAACCAAGAAAACCTTTAATCGAAGATATCGAATTTTACGAAGATAAAGGAGTGAAATACTTTATCAAAAATCCAGAGAAATTTAGAGACAAAAGGGTCGTAATATCCGGAGGAGGAGATTCAGCATTAGACTGGAGTATTTTCTTGGCGAATGTAGCTTCAGAAGTAACTTTGATTCACAGAAGAAACGAATTCCGTGGGGCATTAGATTCTGTAGAAAAAGTACAGGAATTGAAATCTGCCGGAAAAATCAAAATGATTACTCCAGGTGAAGTAATAGGATTAAACGGAGCTGAGCATTTAGAGTCTGTTGATGTAGATATTGATGGAGCACATCAAAACATCCCAACCGATTATTTTATTCCACTTTTTGGATTGACACCAAAATTGGGGCCAATCGCACATTGGGGATTGGAAATAGAAAAAAATGCAATCAAAGTAAACAATGCTTTGGATTATCAAACAAATATCCCTGGAATTTTTGCGATTGGTGACGTAAATACGTATCCAGGAAAACTAAAATTGATTCTTTGCGGATTCCACGAAGCCACATTAATGTGTCAAGCGGCCTACCAAATTATCAATCCTGGTAAAAAATATGTAATGAAATACACCACCGTTTCTGGTGTTGACGGATTCGACGGTACTCGTAAAGAAGCTCCAAAAGCGGTAGTGAAAGCTATTGTTTAAGTTGCTGAGTTACTAAGAAACTAAGATTTTTATAAAAGCTCAAACTTGTAATACGGTTTGAGCTTTTTATTTATCGTTATTGAGTATAAAAGATTCACAAATTTGGCTTAATAACTTAGCCTCTAAGAATCTTAAAAAAAAATACTTGCAAGTGGCAAGGCTATTTCATAACTTTGCGCCGTTCCTATTTTTATTGAAAGTTATCACGAAAGGCGGAGGGAAAAGACCCGATGAAACCTTAGCAACCTCCCGTCCTTACGAGAAAGGTGCTACATTCTACCACGCATTGCGCGGATAGATAACACAAGAATACATCCCTGTATTTTTCAAACCTTTTCCTGACAACATTTCGATAATTTTTTTAGAGCGAATGATTGGCGCATTTTTTGCAGTCAACGTTCCCGCTTTCCGTTGCAATCTTTTTGTTTTTAAAGAAAAAACAAAAAGGATTTTCACTGCAAACGAAGTTCACTGAACTCCTATGAAAATAGAAATTAAGTGAAGTAATCGGGGCTAAAGAGTTAAAATAGTGATTTTTTGGAAATAATAATAAAGCTTTGCGCCCTCGCGACTTAGCGGTTTAAAATAAGTTATGTCAACAATTCAAGAAGAAATAAAAAAGAGAATACTCGTGCTCGACGGAGCAATGGGAACCATGCTGCAACGTTATAATTTCTCCGAAGAAGATTTTCGTGGCGATCGATTCAAAGATTTTCCACATCCGCTAAAAGGAAACAACGATTTATTGTCCTTGACGCAACCACAAGCCATCAAAGCAGTGCACGCCGCTTATTTTGAAGCTGGAGCCGATATTGTGGAAACCAACACTTTTTCAGGAACCACCATCGGAATGGCGGATTATCATCTGGAAGAATACGTTTATGAATTGAACTACGAATCGGCCAAACTAGCCCGTGAAGTAGCTGACGAATTCACCGCCAAAAATCCAAATCAACCTCGTTTTGTTGCCGGTTCAATAGGCCCGACAAACCGTACGGCGAGTATGTCACCAGACGTGAACGATCCGGGATACAGAGCGGTAACTTTTGATGATTTGCGAATTGCCTACAAACAACAAGTAGAAGCCTTACTAGACGGCGGTTGCGATTTGTTATTGGTAGAAACTATTTTTGATACTCTAAATGCCAAAGCGGCACTTTTTGCAATTGAAGAAGTAAAAGAAGAACGCCATATTGATATTCCAATTATGGTTTCCGGAACAATAACGGATGCTTCGGGAAGAACACTTTCGGGACAGACGGTGGAAGCCTTTTTGGTTTCGGTATCGCATATACCGTTGTTGAGCGTAGGATTCAATTGCGCCCTTGGTGCCGATTTATTGAAACCGTATTTGCAAACCTTGTCGCATAACACCTCTTTCAACGTTTCGGCGCATCCCAATGCTGGATTGCCAAACGCCTTTGGAGAATACGATGAAACACCAGAGGAAATGCAAGCACAAATTAAAAGTTATTTAGACGATAATTTAATCAACATCATAGGAGGCTGTTGCGGAACAACTCCAAATCATATTAAGTTGATTGCTGATATAGCGAAAGATTATAAGCCGAGAGTTTCGACGGCGGTGATGTAATTAATAATTTGAAAATGTGTAGAGTTTACAAATTCGTATTGTTAGGGAAGTAATTTTTTTAAAAACAATTTATGAAAAACACAGGTATTCCAAAATGGATTGAAGAAACTCTTTTTCAATGTGATGTTACTAGCGAAAATTATAATTATAAAGAGCTTAATGTAGTTTGGTATGATAAAATCAATAGAGAAAATTCAATAAGAATTAAGTCGCACGATTTTTTTATGCTTGTTAAGAAAGGAGAAGGATTCGAACGAATTAAAAACACCTTTGATGGATGGTCTTTAAGTTCTAGGTCTTTAGAGCAAGTTTTAAAAGAAAATGTGATATTGTTTTTTACAGATTTTGTAGTAATTGATTCTATTCATTGTCAAGGAAATTTTGAAAAAGAAACAAATTTGAAATCTTGGACTGAGTTATTTAGAAGATTATCTATTCCTAATTATGAAATTGCAAGACATAGACTTAAGGAAGCAAAACAAATGGACGATTTTTTTGATTTAACGGAGTTTCAATTACTTCAAACGGAAAATTTATCCAGATTTATTAATAGTTTAGAATAGATATTTTCTCTACTAGCGTGAGTCCGATAGCGTCCGATAGCGCGGATTTGCAATCCGTGCCCACAAAGAGAATCAAATAAAGGTTTTGGATGAAACTAAAACTTAATTTTTTGCAGAATGTCGCGTGAGGGATAGCAGAGGAAAGCCCAGAGATCAATAGAGTGATAATGGAATTGATCGAGGACTTGAAACGAATAGCCCGACCCTTGTGGACACGCCCAAATAAAGTTGAAATTAAATAAAATATACCTACAGTTTTTTAGACCGTAGACAAAATAATAAAAACTTAGAATCTAAGCTACTTAGAAACTTAGTAACTCAAAATAAAAAAATGGGACACAATAAACATAGAAGAAACCTTGTATTATCGGGATTGGAACCTTTGATCATTACACCAGACAGCGTATTTGTGAATGTAGGGGAGCGAACCAATGTGACAGGTTCAAGAAAGTTCCTTCGATTGATCAAGGAGGAAAAATATGAGGAAGCACTTGATATTGCTAGACAACAGGTAGTAGGAGGCGCGCAAATCATCGATATCAATATGGATGAGGGAATGCTAGACGGTGTTTATGCAATGACCAAATTCCTGAATTTGATTGCTGCCGAGCCAGATATTTCTCGTGTGCCCATTATGATTGACAGTTCGAAATGGGAAATCATTGAGGCTGGTTTGAAAGTCGTGCAGGGAAAATGTGTGGTAAACTCGATTTCGTTAAAAGAAGGAGAAGAACGATTCATTCACCATGCCAATTTAATCAAGCGTTACGGCGCTGCTGTGATTGTAATGGCTTTTGATGAGGTGGGACAAGCCGATAATTACGATCGTAGAATCGAAATTTGCCAACGTTCGTATGATATTTTGGTTAATAAAGTGCATTTTCCACCACAAGATATCATCTTCGATTTGAATATATTTCCCGTAGCGACTGGTATGGAGGAACACCGCTTGAATGCTTTGGATTTCTTTAGGGGAACCAAATGGGTTCGAGAAAATTTACCGCACGCGCACATTAGTGGTGGGGTGAGTAACGTTTCGTTTTCGTTTAGAGGAAATGACACGGTGAGAGAAGCGATGCACTCGGTTTTCTTGTATCACGCGATTCAAAACGGAATGACAATGGGAATTGTAAATCCTGAGATGTTATCGATTTACGATGAGATTCCAAAAGATTTGTTGGAACATGTAGAGGATGTAATTCTAGACAGACGCGACGATGCAACAGAACGTTTATTGGATTTTGCCGAAAATGTAAAAGGCGATGCCAAAAGCAATGAAGTTGCTATACAGGAATGGCGTTCGGGAACAGTTCAGGAAAGAATCACGCATTCTTTGGTAAAAGGAGTGGATGCTTTTATTGAAATTGATGTTGAAGAGGCTCGTCAAGCCGCCGCAAAACCTATCGAAGTTATCGAAATCAATTTGATGACAGGAATGAATGTTGTGGGAGATTTGTTTGGTAGCGGTAAAATGTTTTTGCCACAGGTGGTAAAATCGGCTCGTGTGATGAAAAAAGCGGTGGCGTATTTATTGCCGTTTATTGAAGCGGCTAAACAGGTAGGCGACAAATCAGGAAACGGAAAAATCTTGATGGCAACCGTAAAAGGAGACGTACACGATATTGGTAAAAATATTGTTTCGGTGGTATTGGCGTGTAATAATTATGAGATCGTAGATTTAGGCGTTATGGTGCCTCCTGAAAAAATTATTGCCGCAGCTATCGAACACAACGTAGACATTATTGGATTGAGCGGATTAATCACGCCGTCATTGGACGAAATGGTGTATCTCGCCAAAGAATTGGATAAAAGAGACATTAAAATTCCGGTTATGATTGGTGGTGCAACGACTTCGCGCGCGCATACTGCCGTGAAAATTGCTCCTCAATACAGACAAACGGTGATTCACGTAAACGATGCGTCGAGAGCTGTAACTGTTGCAGGAAACTTATTGGATCACAACAGAAAAATTTATGCAAGCGATATTCGTGCCGAATACGATGCGTTTAGAGAAACATTCTTGAACCGTTCGCGTGACAAGAATTTCTTGACCATTGAACAAGCCCGTAAAAATAAATTACAATTGGATTGGAGACATTTCGAACCTGTAAAACCAAAAGTTATTGGCGAGCAAATTGTTGAAGTGGATTTGGATGTATTAGTTCCGTATATCGATTGGACTCCGTTTTTTAGGACTTGGGAATTGTTCGGAAAATATCCGGCGATTTTGACGGATGAAGTTGTGGGTGAACAAGCCACTTCTGTTTTTGCGGATGCTCAGGCAATGTTGGAAGTGATTTTGAAAGAGAAAAAATTACAAGCCAAAGGAATCTACGGAATTTTCCCTGCCAACCAAGTCAACGATGATGATATTGAATTGACTGATGAAAAAGGAAAACCATTGCAAACATTCTTGACTTTGCGTCAGCAGTCACAAAAAACAAAAGGAGCTCCAAATATCGCTTTAGCTGATTTTATTGCTCCAAAAGAGAGCGGAAAAGTGGATTATATGGGAGCATTTTGCGTTACCACCGGTTTTGGCGTTGACGAATGGGCGGCTGAATTCGAGAAGGATTTGGACGATTACAATTCGATTATGGTCAAAGCTTTGGCGGATCGTTTTGCAGAAGCATTCGCCGAATATTTACACGAAAAAATCCGTAAAGAAATCTGGGGTTATGCAGCCGATGAGGTTTTGAGTAAACAGGCACTTATTGAAGAAGATTATAAAGGAATTCGTCCAGCACCGGGTTATCCTGCTTGCCCAGATCACTTAGAAAAACCAACAATTTGGAAACTGTTGAACGTAGAGGCAGCAATTGGAGTGATCTTGACCGAAAGTATGGCAATGTGGCCGGCTTCTTCGGTTTCGGGATACTATTTTGGAAATCCAGAAAGTAAGTATTTTGGTCTTGGAAAAATAAAAGAAGACCAAGTTATTGATTACGCCAAACGAAGAAGCGTTTCAACCGATGTTGCCATGAAATGGCTGAATCCAAATATTGCAGATTAGGTTTTAGTTGTTTGTTGATGGTTGTTGGATTTTCTAATAAGCTAATACATTTCATTAACAAATAACTACCATCCAACAACTAAATAAAAAAAAATGGAATACAGTAAATTAGAGGTTTGGATAGAAGCTAGAAAATTGGTGAATCTGTTATATGATTCATCCAAATTATTTCCAAAAGAAGAATTATTTGGTTTGACTAATCAAATGCGAAGAGCTGCAGTTTCTATACCTTCAAATACAGCAGAAGGCTGTGGAAGGCAAACGTCTAAAGACACTATAAACTTTCTTCATATTTCAAGAGGATCATTATATGAATTAGAAACACAATACTATTTAGCTTTTGATCAAAAATATATTGATGAAAACAATTTTAATATTGCTTTTGGACAGATTCAAATTTGTAAAAAACTTTTAAACGGGTTTATAAACTATTATAAAAATAAAATTTAGTTAATGGATATAGTTACTGGCTTTCAACCATCAACCATCAACCATCAACTTTCAACTATAAAAAAATGAAAGTAACACAACATATAGAAAATGCCAAAGGAGAAACGTTATTCTCTTTCGAAATTATTCCACCGCAAAAAGGCAAAAGCATTCAGGAATTATACGATAATATCGATCCGTTGATGGAGTTCAAACCGCCATTTATAGATGTAACGACTTCACGTGAGGAGTATATTTATGTGGATAAAGGCAATGGTTTATTGGAAAAAAAACTGACTAGAATGCGTCCTGGAACCTTGGGGATTTGCGCTTCTATTAAACACAAATATAATGTGGATACGGTTCCTCACGTGCTCTGTGGCGGTTTCACCAAAGAGGAAACGGAATATTTATTGGTCGATTGTCATTATTTAGGAATTGACAATGTTATGGCGCTTCGTGGTGATGCCATGAAAGACGAACAGTCGTTTGTAGCCAAAGAAGGGGGAAATAATTATGCATCCGACTTAGTAAGTCAAATTTATCAATTGAATAACGGAAAGTATTTACACGATGTAATGGACATCGACAACAAAGCTGATTTTTGTATTGGTGTGGCCGGTTATCCAGAGAAACACTTAGAATCACCTTCTTTAATATCAGATTTAAAAAGACTAAAAGAAAAAGTAGATGCCGGAGCCGATTATGTTGTAACTCAAATGTTTTTTGACAATGCCAAATATTTTGAGTTTGTTGCCAAAGCACGTGAAATGGGAATTTCCGTTCCTATTATTCCGGGAATAAAACCGATTGCAGTGCAAAGACATTTACAAGTTTTACCTCAGATTTTCCGTATCGATTTACCGGAAGATTTAATAAGTGCAGTTGATAAATGCAAGAACAATGCCGAAATACGCCAAGTAGGTATCGAGTGGGCTATCCAACAATCAATTGAATTGAAAGCTGCTGGAGTTCCTGTGTTGCATTATTATTCTATGGGAAAATCAGAAAATATTCGACAAATAGCGAGTCAGGTTTTTTAAATAAAAAGTTATTATTAATTTCAATTTGAATTACTCGATTGGTTATTTTTAACTAATCGAGTATTTTTTTACAACAATAATCAAATGAATCCCACCCTCCAACAAGATGTAAAAGACATTGAAATCATTCTGGAAAAAGTAAAACAACAAGGAATTGATTTTCTGAATAGTATTAATGATGTTCCGACTTCAACCCAAAATACAATAACGACCAATAGGAATCTAAACGATTCTGGTTTGGGAGCATTATCAGCCTTGGAAGAGTTTAATCAACGTTTGGCTTCTTTGATGGTTTCTCAGGCAGGCCCTAGATATTGGGGTTTTGTTACTGGAGGAGCGACACCAGCTTCTATCGTTGGTGATTGGCTGACGACGATTTATGATCCAAATGCGCAAGCCACAAAAGCACAAGGAGGTGTTTCTGCTTTGATTGAAATGGAAAGCATTAACTTATTGTTGCAATTATTGGATTTGCCAAAATCATTTTTAGGCGGATTTGTGACAGGCGCTACAATGTCAAATTTTACAAGCTTGGCGGTGGCTAGACAATGGTTTGGAAAACAATTGGGTCATGATTTTGCAAAAAATGGAATTACTGCTCCTCTAAATATTCTTTCGGCTACGCCACATTCATCTTCGGTAAAATGTTTGGCAATGTTGGGAATTGGCAGTCAGAATTTTACCAAAATAAAAACAGTTGAAGGAAATCGGGAAGCCATTGATATAACCGTTTTGGAGCAAAATATAAAAAGTTTAAACGGTCAGCCTTTTATTCTAATATCAAGTGCTGGAACTGTAAATACGGCTGATTTTGATGATTTCGTTGCAATCACAAAGCTCAAAGAAAAATACAATTTTTGGTGGCATATTGATGCCGCTTTCGGAGGTTTTGCCGCTTGTTCTCCAAAATACAAACATTTGGTAAACGGTTGGGAAAACGCGGACAGTATAACCATAGATTGCCATAAATGGTTGAATGTTCCTTACGAAAGTGCTTTTTATTTGGTAAAAGAGCAGCATAAAAATCTTCAGGTGGAAACGTTTCAAAATTCGAATGCCCCATATTTGGGAGATCCATTGGAGAATTTTAGTTATTTGAATTTCTTGCCTGAAAATTCCAGACGATTAAAAGCTTTGCCTGTTTGGTTTTCACTATTGGCGTATGGAAAGAAAGGATTCCAAGACATTGTAGAAAATAGTGTTGAAATGGCATTGCAGTTGGATGTCTTTATAACTAATGATGAAAGCTTTGAACTATTGGCACCAACCCGCCTCAATAATGTTTGTTTTACTTTGGCAGGAGAGCACAATCAGGAAAAAGTCAATTTATTTTTGACGCATCTCAATGATAAAGGAAAAGTGTTTATGACGCCAACAGTATATCAAAACCGAAAAGGGATTCGAGCTTCGTTTGTCAATTGGAGAACGACCGAATTTGATGTTCAGTTGGCGATAGCGGAGATGAAAGCTAGTGTTTTGGAGTTGGGAATTGAGTAAATTGGAAATTCTTAATGCATTACATTTTTTCAATCAAATAAAATAAAAAAACAAGCTCGTTTAAATCGACACTGTCCCATAAAGTGTGTAAGTTGAAAAGTCAAGGCTTCGGTTTTATAATCGGAGCCTTTTATCAAATATAAGGGTAAATTGGTTTAAAACAATTCCCCAATTTTGAATAGGCATCGTCCATT
>NZ_JAHWYN010000015.1 GCF_019351435.1 Flavobacterium taihuense | reverse complement strand
AACTATGTAATTTTAAAAATAGCAAAAAAGTTATTTCCAAAAAATATTTTTGAGCTTTTTAAATTAGCTCAAATATTTTTCAGAATAACTTTTCAACTTACACACTTAGTGAGACACTACCTAAAAATATCACATTAAAAAAATTAAATTAATTCTTTAGACACATAGTCCCAACTTGTTTTAATTGATTCAATTGGATTTGGAGAGTAATTAGTTTCTTGTTCCACAAAAAAGTGTTGCATTCCTGAAAGTTTCGCTTCAGCAAAAATAGCTTTAAAGTTGATACTTCCTTCACCAATTTCTGTATTCCATTCCACTTTGGATTTATCCATATCTTTTACATGCCACATAGTAAATCGACCAGGATTAGCTTTAAACAATTGCAAAGGATCATTTCCTGAGCGAACAGCCCAATACAAATCCAATTCAAAATCGACTAACTTTTTATCTGTTTCTTGCAATAAAATATCGTATCCACATTGATTTCCATACTTCGTGAACTCAAAATCATGGTTATGATAAGCTAATTTTAAACCTGATTGTTTACATAAAGTTGCTGCTTCGTTTACTTTTTGAGCAATTCGTTTGTAATCGTCTAAATTACTTCTCAAACTTTCTTCCAACCAAGGAACAGTAACATATTCACTTCCTAATACATTGGCACATTCAATGCAAGACTTCAAAAAGTCTGAATTATTGTCTTTTATTAGCGATTTAAAATCATAATGACCACTAGTAGCTTTTAGTCCATTATCAGTAAGGATCTTTTTGAAATCTTTTGGCGAAGTGCCAAAAAATCCTTTTTCATTGGAAAATCCATAAGTTTCAACTTCTTTATACCCAGATTTAGCAACATGTTCCAAAACTTCTTTTACGTCTTTAGAAAATGCATCTCTCAAAGTGTACAATTGAAGACCAATATTTTTTGGTTTAGTTGAAAAGGCTAGGGAAGGAGCAATTGCCAATGCGCCTAAAGCCAAACCACTGTTAATTATAAAATCTCTACGTTTTATCATTGCTTTTATTTTTTAAATTATTAAATATCACAAATTGCAATTGCCTTTTATAGTGGTTCTTCTATCAAAACTTGTACTCATTTCTTCTATATTTAAATTACTTAAATTTTATTTACTGTTTTGTTTTTATCTTGAAATAAAAGAGCAAAAATCAAGAATACTGCAAAAGCAATTCCGGCAGGAATTATCCATACCATTTGCCAATTGATTGCTCCTTCAACAGTTTTATAATTATCCGTAATCCAACCTGCAACAGCAAACCCAATTAACATTCCAATACCATAAGTCGCTAAAGTAATTAAACCTTGAGCAGCACTTTTGTATTTTTCCCCTGCTTTTGAATTGGTATAAATTTGTCCAGAAACAAAGAAAAAATCATAACAAATTCCATGTAAAGCGATTCCAATAATAAGCATAAAACTCAAATCATCACCATTGCCATAAGCAAATAAAACGTAACGAACTGCCCAAGCAAGCATTCCCACCAAAATTGTTTTCTTGAATCCAAAGCGGGCAAAAAACACAGGAATGAATAATAGAAATAGCGCTTCGGATATTTGTCCAATCGCCATTTTTCCTGTTGGATTTTCAACTCCGGCTGCTGTCAAGAAAGGATGTGCGTTTTGATAATAAAAAGCCAATGGAATGCAAATTAGAATCGATGAAATGAAAAATATCAAGAAGTTTTTATCTTTTAAAAGTTTTAAAGCATCTAGACCTATAATATCAGAAATTTTAATTTTTCCCTCACTAACTTTCGGTGGTGTTTTTGGTAATGTAAAACTTAATAGACCTAAAACCAAAGCCGCAATTCCAGCCAAAAGGAAGGTATTTTTAAGTAATCCATTAGAAACAGCTTCAGTAGAATCCCAATGAAACAAGAAACTAATAGATAAACCTGCTAAAATCCAACCAATGGTTCCCCAAACTCTTATATTAGCAAACTCTTTCTCTGGATCATTCATTTGATTAAATGCCACTGAATTTACCAAAGCTAATGTTGGCATATATAAAACCATATAACTCAATACATAAACATAAAACGTCCCAACATCTGCTGATTGATACATTTGGTACATTAAAAATGCACCCGCCAAATGCAAGACACCTAAGATTTTCTCAGCATTAAAATAACGATCCGCAATCAAACCAATAATAAAGGGCGCAATGATGGCTCCCCAAGATTGGGTGGAAAAAACAGCTGCCGTTTCTGAACCAGAAGCTTTTAAATTGTTTCCTAAAAAAGTACCTAGAGTGACGAACCATGCCCCCCAGATAAAAAATTCCAGAAACATCATTACAGATAATTTAATGCGGATAGTTGTATTCATAAAAGAGGTTGATTTTTGGTTAGGTTAGTTTTGGAGCTATTATTTACAGCCAGTTGTGGTTTCCATCGTATTCCATTCTTTAATCATAATGTTACGATACCACACGTTATTCCCGTGATCTTGCAAAGCAATTTTCCCTTTTTTGAATGTTCCAAAAGCTGGCCAAGCAGCAAATTTACTTCCTGCAACCAGTGCTTTAAAATTATCGTCCCAAAGTACGGTTTCAACAACAATGACTCCGTTTAAAACGTAAGTCAGTTTTCCATTTTTACAAACAATTTCAGCGGTATTCCATTCTCCAACCGGTTTAACTGGTTCCGATTTACTTTGAATTAAATCATATAAATCTCCAGCTCGGTGTTTCGTTATTTTTCCATCCGGATGACCGTCATTATCCAAAACTTGCATTTCTAAACCAGTTTCATAGGTGTTTTTATATTTTTGCGCGTTTTCATTTATATAAAAAATGATTCCACTATTCGCATTTGGTGCCACTTTCCAGTCCACTTTTAAATGAAAATTTTCATATTCTGCATCAGTTACCAAATCTCCTCCTTGCCCATTTTTGGCTGCCTCTGGATCAAAATGCAAAACGCCATCTTCAACTTTCCATCCGGCACTAGCCGAAGTTTTTCCATAAGTATGCCAACCTGTTGTGGTTTTTCCATCAAAAAGAGGTTTGAATCCTTTTTGAGCTTGCATGGTTTGAAATAAAGTGAATACTAATACTGTTGTTATAATTTTTTTCATAATAGATAATATTTGTTTTTTAATGGACTCGAGCTATAGCGAACAGGCGAAGCAATATGGAATCGCCATTCTTTATTTTTGTATTTTAGAATCTTGGCGATTTCATGGGTTTACTATTTAATTTTATTTTTTTAAAAACTTAGGTTTTTCCAACCTTCTCTATAATTGCGTTTTACAAATTGATTGACATCATCTATATTGGTTACTTTCTTGGCTTCATTATCCCAAAGCAATTTTACTGAACGGCCAGGATAAACATCTTCACCTAAATACTCTTTGTGTAAATCATAACCTCTTACGGCAAGATTAGCCATTAATAAAGCTTCAGTTAAAGGGCCCGCAATTTCAAAAGGAGAACTCAATTCTTTTTTACCATATCCTGCAATACAACCTTCTATCCATTGTTTTTGATGACCACTGGCACCATCTTTTACTCGAGGATACTTCTCTGCAATTTTTAGATTTTCATTGCGACTTAAAGGCAATAGTCTTGGATTTTCACTATAAGTGTCACAAATCATTTTTCCTTTGGTTCCAATGAATAAAGTACCATTCCCACCATCACCAAATATTTCGTTTGCACCTAATTCTTCTGGACGTTCTGGTTGAATACCACCATCCATCCAATGCATTTTGATATCGCCTTTCGTTTTATCTGTTTTTGGAAATGTCAATACTACATGACTAGAAGGAGGACAACTTTCGGGGAAATATCCTCTTTTGAACTCATCAACATAAACGGAACCAACACTACATTGTACATCTTTGGCATATTTTAGATTCAAAACAGAAAAAGGTGCTTCCATCAGGTGACAGCCCATATCTCCTAATGCACCAGTTCCATAATCCCACCAACCTCGCCAGTTAAATGGCACTAATTTGTCTACATAATTTTTATTCGGAGCAGTTCCAAGCCATAAATCCCAATCCAATTCTTTAGGAATTTCTGTTTTTGCCGTTGACCATGGAATTCCTTGTGGCCAAACGGGTCTGTCTGTCCAGGCGTAAACCGTATGTACATCCCCAATTAAATCCGCATCGTGCCATTCTTTTAGGATTCTAGTACCATCATTGGACGAACCTTGATTTCCCATTTGTGTTACTACTTTATAACGAGCAGCCGCTTGAGTCATCATATGTGCCTCATAAATATCATGTGCCATTGGTTTCTGCACATAAACATGCTTGCCTAACTGCATAGCCGAAAAAGTTTGAATAGCATGATTATGATCGGGTGTAGAAACTGATACGGCATCAAAATTTTTATGCTCTTTGTCTAGCATTTCACGCCAATCCTTGTAAAATTTTGCTTTCGGTAAAGCTTTTACACTATCAGCGGCTCTGCGTGTATCGACATCACACAAAAAAGCTACATTTGCAAGTCCACTTTTCTCAAAAGAAGCAACATCTGACCTTCCTTTTCCACCAACACCAATACTTGCAATTAACAATCTGTCACTAGGAGCTACAAAACCTCTGCCCATGACATGTCTTGGAATAATCATAAAAGCAGCTGTCGCCAGCACACCTTTTTTTAGAAAATCCCTTCGAACAACCGATTCTGGTTCTTTATTTTTATTAAAGTCTTGATCCATAAAGTAGGTTTCAATTTATTTATTCAATGATAGAATGTATTTGGCAATTTTTTTAGCGTCATCTTTTTTTAATGCAGTATGGGCCGCCATGGGTATTGTGCCCCAAACACCAGAACCTCCTTTAATAATTTTATCCGATAAATAGTTGATGTTTTTGTCATTCATTGGATATTTTTTGGCAATATCCAAAAAAGAGGGCCCAATTACTTTTTTATCAATTTTGTGACAAGTGGCACAATCTTGTTTCTTCATTATTAACTCTCCTTCAGAAGCTTGAATATCTTCTTTACCACTATATCCTGTTGGAACTGATTCATAATTCGAGAAAGAACTCAAAGCTCCTAGAGCTATTATTGCAGCTAAAATTTTAATTTTCATATTGTATTAATTAAACAATTTATATTCCTAAATTTTTTCTATTAAGCTGTGAGTTTGTTTCAACAGCAGCAAAATCATCAAAAGCTTTATCAGTCACTTTGATAATATGTTTTTTTATAAATTCAGCTCCCTCACGAGCGCCATCTTCTTGATTTTTTAAACAACATTCCCATTCCATCACTGCCCAACCTTTATAATCATATTGTGCTAATTTGCTAAAAATGGTTTTAAAATCAATTTGACCATCACCAGGCGAACGATAACGACCTGCACGATTCAGCCAACTTTGATATCCTCCAAAAGTTCCTTGTTTTCCCGTTGGATTAAACTCGGCATCCTTCACGTGAAAAGCTTTGATTCGTTCATGATAAAAATCGATGTATTGAATATAATCCAATTGTTGAAGAACAAAATGTGAAGGATCATACAAAATACAAGCGCGTTCGTGATTGTTTACTGCTTTGAGAAACATTTCATAGGTTTCACCATCAAATAAATCTTCACCGGGATGGATTTCATAACAAACATCCACACCATTTTTATCAAATTCATTAAGGATTGGCATCCAGCGTTTAGCCAGTTCTTTGAAACCATCTTCAATTAAACCAGGTGGACGTTGAGGCCAAGGATGAAAATATTGCCACAATAGTGAGCCACTAAAAGTTGCATGCGCATTAAGACCTAAATTCTGAGAAGCTTTTGCTGCATAATGCAATTGTTGCACCGCCCATTCTTGTCTCGCTTTTGGATTTCCACGCAAGGCTTTTGGTGCAAATCCATCAAAAAAATCATCGTAGGCAGGATGAACGGCAACCAACTGACCTTGTAAGTGAGTAGAAAGTTCAGATATTTTTAATCCGTAGGAAGCGACAATTCCTGTAAGCTCATCAGCATAGGTTTTGCTTTCCGCGGCTTTTTTCAAATCAATAAAGCGGGAATCCAGAGTAGGTATTTGAATCCCTTTAAAATCCAGATTGGCAGCCCATTGGCAAATTCCTTCTAAAGAATTAAAGGGAGCTTCATCAGAAATAAATTGCGCTAAAAAAACCGCAGGTCCTTGCATTGTGGTCATTTGTTGTGATTTAAATTTTAAATTCAGTCCATTTTTGAGTTGATTTTCCCGAAGCGATAACATTTTCTATAAAAGCCATTCCTCGAACACCATCTTTTGCTGTTGGAAAATCAAGCATATTTGCAGTTGGTTCTTTACCTTCCAATTTTGATTGCAAAGTCAAAGCAAAGTTTTTGTATAGATTCCCAAACGCTTCCAGATATCCTTCTGGATGTCCACTTGGAATTCGAGTATTGAAAGCCGCTATCGGCGATAAATATCCGTTTCCAGTGCGATATAATTGAGTAGGGGAGTCTATCCACTTTACTACCAAAGTATTTGGTTCCATTTGATGCCATTCTAAGCCACCTTTTTCTCCATACACTTTAATTTTTAAGCTGTTTTCTTCGCCAGCAGCAATTTGGCTCGCTACTAAAATTCCATTAGCACCATTATCAAATTTAAGCAATACATTACCGTCGTCATCCAGTCTTCTCTTGGCAACGACAGTATTAATATCTGCGCAAAGTTGTGTGATTTTTAATCCTGAAATGTATTCTGATAAATGCGCGGCATGAGTTCCAATGTCGCCCATACAACCACTAATCCCGCTTTTAGACGGATCTGTTCTCCAAGCCGCCTGTTTGTTTCCACCGCTTTCAAAGTTTGTACTCAACCAGCCTTGAGGATATTCAACCATTATTTTTCGAATGTTTCCAAAATCATTCTCAGCTATCATGTTTCGAGCCTGTTTTACCATCGGATAGCCTGAGTAGGTGTGTGTCAAGCATAAATAAAGTCCAGTTTCTTTAACTTTTTGTTCCAATATTTTGGCTTCTGCTAAAGTCAAAGTCATCGGTTTGTCTAAAATGACATGAAAGCCATTTTCTAATGCCAGCATTGCAGGAGCAAAGTGGGCGTGATTTGGAGTCACTATAGAAACAAAATCCATTCTCTCATTTTTAGGTAATTTTGCTTCTGTTTCAATCATTTGGGTATAAGATCCATAACATTTATCATCTGCCAAACCTAATTCTTTACCAGATTCAAGGGATAACTCAGGATTGGAACTAAAAGCACCACAATGCAATTCGATTAAACCATCCATGTTGGCTGCAATGCGATGAACTGCTCCAATAAAAGCATTTTTGCCACCGCCAATCATTCCCATTTTTAATTTTTTCATAATCTAATACTCCAAAAATCTAGATATTTTTTTTCTTTAATTCTTTTACTGCGTAGTCACAAGCTCTGGCAGTTAAAGCCATGTATGTTAATGAAGGGTTTTGACAAGCGGTTGAAGGCATACAGGAGCCATCGGTTACAAATACATTGCTCACTTCATGCATTTGATTCCATTTGTTCAATACTGATTCTTTTGGATCATTCCCCATACGGGCAGTTCCCATTTCATGAATTGTCATTCCGGGATAGCAACCATTGTCATAAGGTTTTACGTTTTTCATACCGGCAGCTTCAAGCATTTCGGCAGCGTCATACATCATATCCTCACGCATTTTAGCTTCGTTTTCTTTGTATTCACAGTCGATAGCCAATACGGGTTGTCCCCATTTGTCTTTTTTTGAATGATCAATGTAAACTTTGTTTTCGTAGTAAGGCAGCATTTCACCAAAACCACCTAATCCCATTGTCCATGATTCAGCAGGCTTAGATAATATTTCTTTGAAATCACCACCAAAAGCTAATTCAGCCACTTCTTTGTGCCAATTTCCCCTACTTGCAGCGCCTTGATATCCAAAACCTCGTAAATAGTCTCGTTTATCTCCATTAAAATTTTGATATCTTGGAATATATATGCCATTGGCTCTTCGTCCGTAAGTGTATTTATCTTCAAAACCTTCAGCACTTCCTTCAGCTCCACATCTAAAGTGATGATCCATTAGATTATGTCCAAGATGGCCGCTACCATTACCCAAGCCATTAGGGTGTGCTTCAGAAGTTGAATTTAATAAAACAAAGGTTGAGCTTAAGGTAGAGCCATTTACAAAAACTATTTTGGCATAAAACTCCATACTTTCATTAGTCTCGGCATCAATAACCATTACACCTTTGGCTTTTTTGGTTTCTTTGTCATAAATAATATGATTGACAATAGAAAAGGGGCGAACCGTTAATTTTTTGGTAGCCATAGCTGCCGGTAAAGTCGACGATTGTGTACTGAAATAGGCGCCAAATGGACAACCTCTACTACATAAATTTCTATATTGACAATTCCCTCGTCCTAGATGGGGTACCGTTAAATTTGCAGTACGACCAATAGTCATAATTCTGGATTTATTATAATGCTTTTCAATGCGCTCCTTTACTGATTTTTCAACGCAATTCATATCCATAGGAGGTAAAAATTGACCATCTGGGAGCAAAGGCCAATTTTCATTTTGACCACTAATTCCAGCAAATTTTTCTACATAATCATACCAAGGCGCAATATCTTTATACCGAATTGGCCAGTCATTTCCGTGACCATCTTTGGCATTATCTTCAAAATTATGATCACTTAAGCGATAGCTCTGACGTCCCCACATTAACGATTTTCCGCCTACATGAAAACCTCTATACCAATCAAAACGCTTGTCTTCTGTGTAAGGACATTCTAAATCGTTTACCCACCAACTTTCATTGGCTTGGCTATAGGGATAGTCTCTGGTTTGTACTGGATGTGTTCGTCTTTGTTCTTCTGTCATTTTTCCAGCATAAGGTATTTCCCATGGAGCTTTCATCGCAGAATCATAGTCCTTAATATGCTCAATGTTCTTGCCGCGTTCTAACATTAGGACTTTTAATCCTTTTTCTGTTAATTCTTTGGCAGCCCATCCACCGCTTATTCCTGAACCTACAACTATTGCGTCATAAGTATTTTGTTTCTTTAAATCAGTATTGATATTCACGAGTCTCTTTTTTTGGATTTAATAAAAATATATTTGTAAACAACTTGACGTTAAATAGCAGCCCAAGCTTTTTGGCCTGGTTTGTATTCTGTAGCACCATCATATCGTCCTGGAATAGGCAAATATTCTCTAGCCATTGTACAACCAATTTCGGAAGAGAAATAACCTAATATGGTTAAATCTCTGGCAATCAAAAAGAAAGAAGGTTCTTTGTTGCTTTCGATAGCCTGTTGCGTCAATTCACTCATGAGTTGATTTTTTTCTTCAGTATTGAGACTCAAGAATTCTTTGTTGAATTTAGTTTTGCATTTGGCCAACATTTCTTCAAATCCATTTTTAAAGACAGCTTGCAATTTTGGAGGATAACAATCTTTTATAAGTAATGGTATGAAAGCACCAACGCCAGCAGCCTTTGCTCCTGGAGATGATGGAGTTGTCGGTAAAATAATTTCGGCAAATTCAGCCAAAATTTCTTCATCCGTGGCTGAAAAAGAATAGGTATTCCATTCGGGATCATAAACTGTAAAACTTTCAAATAAAACACCCATTGTTGTGGCAGAAATTGCTCCACCCATCAAATAAGCAATTTTTTTTAGTGCCTCTCGTCTTTCCATTTGCGAAATATTAAAAATATTATGTAATAGCTGTTAATAATGCAATTATCAATACATTACAATAATAAGCAAAAAACAAACATATTATTTTTTTACATGTTAATTAATTACAATAAATTAATTATTCGCAACTTTTATATTATTAAATCAAGTATTTAAAAAAATATAAAGCAGCAATCGACAAGAAGCAAGAAAAAATTCAAAGTTTTAAGAATGGATTTTTTAAATAAATAGGGTAAAATGAGAATTATAAGTTTTTTTACAACGTAAAAATCTTATTAAAAATAATGAAAAAGATCAAAATCTAATTTCATTGTGTTAAAACAACACAATACTAAGTTGTTTGATTCTCCGTATCGAATAACTGCACTTGACTTTTCAGTCTTTCAATCAATAAATTCATCATTCTTTTGTTCAAACTGGAAGAATTCTGAATATAAAGTGCATATTCATCAGTCGTAAAGAATGCGATAATCATTCCTTTCAAGGCATTTCGGAATTTAATGTCTTTTTGAATCGCATTTTCTATAATAGCCAATTTGTTTTCAACAGTTTTGGTATAAAAATCTCTTTTGTATTTGCTGATGTAATTCAAAAAGGAAGCGATAAACAAATCGTTCTGCAATTTCAAAATGGGCCTAAGTACTTCATTTTGAAACAACTCATCTGAAGACAATTGATTACTCACATTTCCCAATGATTCTCCTCGAATTTCTTTGATTAATTGATCTCTTTGATTCATCTTTTTTTCTTTAAAAATATAAAAATTACTGTTAGTAATGTCTTATTTTAGCATTATTAAATTAAAAAATATGCGCTTTCATACTAGAAAATGGGTAAAACCAGAGGACTTGAACCCTAACGGGACATTATTTGGTGGAAAATTATTGGCTTGGATCGACGAAGAATTGGCTTTATACACGATTATCCAATTAGAAAATTCCAGAATTGTTACTAAACACATGTCTGAAATTAATTTCAGAAGTTCTGCAAGACAAGGTGATATTATTGAAATTGGAATTGATGTGGTAAAATTTGGACGTAGTTCAATTGAATTAATATGTGAAGCCCGAAATATGATGACACGCGAAACAATCATTACCATAGACAGTACAACAATGGTAAATTTAGGCGAAGACGGAAAACCAAAAGCACACGGAAAAACCGAAATTGAGTATGTAAAAGACAGGATCGGTTAAAAGAGAGACTAAGTTTCTGAGTCGCTGAGTTTCTGAATCTTTAATAACTTTAAATAATTAATAAAATCTGCTTAAATCTATTGAATTTGCATTGCATTCAAATTCAGTAGATTTAAGCAGATTATTTTTTTTTAATTCGGTCTTATTCTAGGACTTAACAACATTTTCAGATGGCATTACAAAAATTTCCAAATCAAAGTAAGAAACTGAAGCAATAATATGATCAAATATGTCCGATTGGATGTATTCATAATTTTCAAAACGTTTGTCTTTAGAAAAAGCATAAATCTCCAGAGGAACACCATACGGAGTGGGTTGTAATTGTCTGCAAAGCATTAGCATTTCTTTATTCAATCCAGGATATTGCTGTAGGTATTGGGTAATGTATTTTCGGAACAAACCTAGGTTGGTTAAGTTGCGACCATTTATAGACAGAGTTTTATCAATTTTATTTCCTAAATTGTAGTTGTCAATTTCGCTTTTTCGAAGATTAATATAAGAAGTTAGAAGATCTATTTTTTTTAAATCAAGGAGTTCCTGATCTTCTAGAAAACGAATACTGCTTGCTTTGATAATAATATGTCGCTTGATACGCCTTCCGTCAGAGTTGAGCATTCCTCTCCAGTTTTGAAAAGAGTCGGAACTCAAACTATAGGTTGGAATCGTAGTGGTTGTATTGTCAAAGTTTCGAACTTTTACGGTAGCCAGATTGATTTCTATCACATCCCCATCGGCGCCATAACGATCCATCGTAATCCAGTCACCAATGCGTACCATGTCGTTTATTGCCACTTGAACACTAGCTACAAAGCCAAGTATTGTATCTCTAAAAACCAAAATAATCACTGCCGAAACAGCTCCCAAAATAGTTAACAATTCCTTTTGGTCAATATCAAAAAGCTTCGAAATAATCAGCGCAATTCCAAACATCCACAGCACAATCATGATAACCTGAATGAAACTGTCGATAGGCTTATCGCTGTATCTTGGCATTAATTTTAAATAATCACGTAGAGAATTAAAAATGGTTCTGATAATCCATAAAATCAGCAAAACGATATAAACCCCAACCGCTTTACCAAAGATGCTTTCCCAGTATTCAAATTTATCCAAAATCACTGGTACAGATCTAAATACAAAAAACAACGGAACCAAATAAGCAATATACTTAGCCGTTTTATTGGTCACCAATAAATCATCAAACTTCGTTTTGGTTCTTTGAGCGACAAGAGCCATGATAGTTACCAATATAAATCGGAAAACCACATACAATGCATAAGCTAAAAAACAAAGCAAAATAGTATTGAAAAACAAACTCAGATAAGTCGAAGAAGTTCTGCTCATTCCCCAATCTCTGAAAATAGGGTAGAGGAAGCTAAAAATGGAATGAATGAGTTTGTTCATATTTTACAAATATTTTTTCTCGATATAAAAAGTTCCAAACGGCAATAAAGATGCAATCAATATAATCCCAAAGACTTTATAATTCCAATTTTGAGACTTTCTCAACAAAAAAGCCAATAAAACATAACCTATAAATAATACACCATGACTCATTCCGATAGGATACAGCAATGTTTTGTAAAGTTCCATATTTGTTGGTTTAATAAAAAGCATATTCGAAAATAAAACCAAATAAGAGATACCTTCTAAAATGGCAGTAACCTTGAAAATTTTAAGCATTTGTAGTTGTTTTTGCAATTATAAGGGGCAAAATTAAGTAATAACATCCATTATTGCGGTATTCAATACCAAAGTAAATTACTTTTGTATTCTTAAACTTTGAAAATGAGCAAGCGCGATTTAAAAAAATATTTGAATGAACTCACTAAAGAGCAATTAGAAGAGCAAATTCTTGAGTTGTATGAAAAGTTCTCTCCCGTAAAAGTCTATTACAATTTTGTTTTCAATCCAAAAGAGGAAACACTGCTTAAGGAATGTAAACTCAAAATTTCGCATGAATATTTTCCACTGCAAACTAAAGGCAAAAGAAAAAAGCCAAAAATGAGACGCTCGGTAGCCCAAAAATACATCAAGCATTTTATACTTTTGGGTGTAGATCCCTTTGTTATTGCCGATGTGATGCTTTATAATATCGAAATTGCACAAACTTTTGCTTCAGAAAACATCATAAAGCAAGAATTATTTTATAAAAGTATGTTTAATTCATTCGAACAAGCCTCAAAATTCATCATTTCAAGTGGAATTTTCAATGAATTCAAAAATCGATTAATCGCCATTAGCGATGAAGCTTCAGATCAAAAATGGAAGAATGTCGCTGATTTCAAAACAAATATCGAACTTTTAGAGGACTAGATGTTAAATTTAGAAACAATCTTATTTAATCCTTCCTATATATTTTTAAAAAAAATTGGCTGAATAACTCTTTTTTAGGCGTATTTTTGCAAAAATCCAAAAATATACAATGCATCAAGAGACTTTAGAAATTGAAATTGAAGCCAAAAAAGAACTTTACGCTTACCAAAAAGGAGACATTGACGCCATATTTGAGCGTATCGACAATGCCCCTGCACAACATCATTTATTATACCAATTGCCTACTGGTGGAGGAAAAACTGTAATTTTTTCTGAAATCGTTCGCCGTTATTTATCCCAACACAACAAAAAAGTGGTGGTACTTACACACCGTATCGAGTTGTGCAAACAAACCTCTAAAATGTTGAAAGGATTTGACGTAAAAAACAAAATCATCAACAGCAAAGTAAAAGAACTTCCGGACCAAAATGACTATTCTTGCTTTGTGGCAATGGTGGAGACTTTGAAAAACCGTATCAATGACGAAAAACTACATTTAGACAATATTGGTTTGGTGATTATCGATGAGGCGCATTACAATTCCTTTAGAAAGTTGTTAAAATCATTCAAAAATGCATTTATACTTGGAGTAACTGCTACTCCTTTGAGTTCAAACATAAAATTACCAATGCACCAAAGTTATGATGAACTAATTGTGGGAGACACTATTAGCTCATTAATTGAAAATGGCTTCTTGGCAAAAGCCATTACCTATAGTTATGATGTTGGATTAACATCTTTAAAAGTAGGTATCAACGGAGATTACACCGTAAAATCTTCTGATGATTTATATACTAATATGGCGATGCAAGAAAAATTATTGCATGCATATACCGAGAAATCTTTAGGTAAAAAGACCCTGATTTTCAACAATGGAATCAACACATCCTTATATGTGTATGAGACTTTTAGAGAAGCAGGATATGGAATTCGTCACTTGGATAACACTAGCAGTAACGAAGAGCGAAAAGAAATTCTGCATTGGTTCAAGCACACTCCGGATGCAATTCTTACCTCGGTAGGGATTCTTACAACTGGTTTTGATGAACCAACTGTTGAAACGATTATTTTGAACAGAGCAACCAAATCATTGACTTTGTATTTTCAAATGATAGGTCGTGGTTCTCGAAAACTGCCTAATAAAGATGAGTTTTCGGTAATTGATTTAGGAAATAATGCCGCTCGTTTTGGATTGTGGAGTGATCCTGTCAATTGGCAACATATCTTTAAATCTCCTGAGTTTTACTTGGAGAATTTAAGAGACGACAGCGAAATCGAATTGCATTTCAAATACACGATGCCACCGGAATTGAGAGCCAAGTTTAGCAAAACAGCCGACGTAACTTTTGATGTAGATGAAGAACACAAACTAGCTATTGCTCAGAACTTAAGATCCAAAGTAGTTTTAGAAAAATCCATTGACCAACATGCCGCCATGTGTGTGGACAATACCGAAGAATTACAGGAAGCCAAAGCGCTTTCAAAAGAATTGGAAGCCGATATCGAATACCGTGTCAAACGTTTTTCAAAATGCCTTAGTCAATGTAGCAAGAACTACAGAGAATGGTTGATGGAGGATTATAAGCTAAAAATGACTTTATTAATAGGTAAAAAATACCGTGAAAAAGTCATGAACGAACTCGATTAATAAAAGATCAAATTTCAACGTAGAGACGCAATACAATGTGTCTCTATTTTGATTTATATAAATAATTTTTAGGAGCTATTTCCCGCTATCCGCTATATCTTTCCTTGCCTAAGGTGGCAAGAAAAGGATACCGCTTCTATCGGGGCTAAAACAACATTCTGCTATTCAAAAGCATTTTACAATTAAAAAACAAAAAGCATGTCAACACAATTCTCAGATTTAGGAGTTTCAACAGGAATACTAAAAGCGATTACCGAAATGGGAATTGTAACCCCAACCGAAATTCAGCAAAAAACCATTCCGCTATTGTTAGCAAACACTACCGATATCGTGGGACTTGCCAAAACAGGAACGGGAAAAACCGCTGCTTTTGGATTGCCTTTATTGCAATTAATTGATACGCAAGTACCAACAGTACAAGCCGTAATATTGGTGCCTACAAGAGAATTGGGACAACAAATTTTCAATAATCTGGAAAGTTATGCCAAATACCTTCCTGAAGTTTCCATAGCAGCCGTTTGTGGCGGAATCCCAATCAAACCACAAATCGAACGATTAAAAGCACCAACACATATTATCGTGGCGACACCGGGTCGTTTGATCGATTTGTTGCAACGTAAAGCCATTAGCCTAAAAGAAACCAAATTTCTCGTTCTCGATGAAGCCGATGAAATGGTTTCTATTCTTAAAGATGCCTTGGACGAAATCATAACCGAATTACCCAAAACCTACAGAACCTTTTTGTTTTCGGCGACTATGCCTGGAACTATTAAGCAATTAGTGCAGAATTACTTAAACAAAAACGTAGTTCAGGTAAGCGCGAGTATGGAAACTGTCGGTAACCAAGGGATTGATCACAACTATATTGTGGTAGATCCTATAGAAAAACTGGATGTTTTAATGCATTTCCTGAATTCCAAAGATGGAGAACGCGGTATTATTTTTTGTAAAACTAAAGCTGCTGTCAATAAACTAGCCAAAAACTTGGCAATCAACAGATTTTCTTCTGGAGCTTTGCATGGAAGTTTGTCACAAGGAATCCGTGACCGAATCATGGAGCAATTTCGTGAAGGGCACATCAATATTTTGGTGGCAACCGATTTGGCCGCAAGGGGAATTGACGTAAAAGAAATGGCTTATGTTGTCAATTATCATTTGCCTGACACCTATGAAAATTATGTTCACCGTAGCGGAAGGACGGCTAGGGCAGGTGGCAAAGGACTTTCGCTGACTATCTTACAACCCGAAGAAGTGGGAGAAATTGCCGATTTTGAAAAAGAATTGGGAATCCAGTTTACCAAATACAAAAAACCGTCTGTTGCAAGTATCGAAGAGAACAACACGCTTTTGTGGGCGAAGCAAATCTTCAAAACCAAACCCAATCACGACGTGGATACCGAATTAAAGACAAAAATAAAAACCATTTTTCATCACCTGACCAAAGACGAATTGATTGAAAAATTGTTAGCCAATTATATGTTGCAAAACAAAACTGAAATTACAGAAAAGCCTGTTAAAAAATTCAAAAACTAACATTTGCGCCTAATATAAATTGTACTTTTATGAGATCGTATTAAAATAATCTTTCTCATAAAAGTCTCAATATGCAAATAGTAATCATAGGCGGCGGTTTCGCTGGAATTAATTTAGCCAAGGAACTCACCAACCAAAAAGGAATTGAAGTAACCCTTGTTGACAAAAACAATTATAATTTCTTTCCGCCACTCATCTATCAGGTTGCCACAGGCTTTTTGGAACCCTCAAGTATCAGTTACCCATTCCGAAAGTTTTTTGCAGGTAAAAAGAACCTGCAATTCCGTTTGGGCGAATTGCAAAAAGTAATTCCAACCGAAAACAAAATCATCCTCAATAATGGCGAGTTGCAGTACGACCACTTGGTGTTTGCAACGGGAGCCGAAACCAGTTATTTTGGCATGGAAAATGTCAAGAAAAATGCCATTCCGATGAAAACCCTCAATGATGCCATCGAAATGCGCAATGCCTTATTGAAAAACCTGGAAAAAGCCGCCATTTGCAAAGACATCCACGAACGCAGAAAGCATTTGACCATTGTAGTCGTTGGAGGAGGCCCAACAGGAGTGGAAGTTTCCGGAATGTTTGCCGAGATGCGAAAAAACATTTTACTCAAAGAATACCCCGAATTACAAACCTCCGCCAGCAATATTTATTTAATCGATGGAGGAGATGCCTTACTGTCGCCTATGAGCTTGGAGTCACAAGCGGATACGCTCGAAGCAGTGACGCAACTTGGCGTCGTTGTCAAACTAAACACCCGAGTGGTCGATTACAAAGACGATACTGTTTTCTTTGCCGATGGAAAAACCATACAAACCAAAAACCTAATTTGGGCGGCAGGAGTTTCAGCGAGGGAATTTGAAGGAATCCCGATAGAAAGTTACGGTCGTGGCAAGCGAATGGCTACCGATGCTTTCAACAAAGTAAACGCTACCGAAAACATCTACGCTATTGGCGATACCTGCATCCAACTCAATGATGTAGATTTCCCGGGAGGTCACCCTCAAGTAGCGCAAGTAGCCATACAGCAAGGAGTGAATCTGGCAGAGAACTTCAAATTAATGGTTCAAAACAAACCATTAAAACCCTTCAAATACAATGACAAAGGTTCTATGGCCATCATTGGAAAAAACAAAGCTGTAGTCGATTTACCAAAACCAAAAATGCATTTCAATGGCTTTTTCGCTTGGATGATTTGGTTATTCGTGCATCTAATGTCCTTAATAACCTACCGCAACCGAATCAATACCTTTTACCATTGGATGATTGCTTACTTCTCCAAAGATCAATCATTGCGTATGATTATTAGGCCTGAGAAAAGAACGAAAGGGGAGGTGTAACACCAAACAGTTTTTCATTAAGTCTATAATTTCTGGTAAAAAAAGCTATATATTTGAGAAATACAAAGCAAAACTTAGCATAATATCCCAATTTGGATAGTCTCGCGCTAGTTAGCCACAATTACAGAAAAAATGAGCGAAATACACGTAAATCATATAAAAACTCATATCGAAAAAGAATTCAAAGACTTGATTGATCTGAGTGATGTTAATGCTAAAGGAGAAAATCTTGAAAATTTTTTCCTAACAAGATCACTAGCCGCCTATTCAATCCAACATCATACACAGGTTCCATTGAAAATTGCATCTGAATCAGTAGTTGATGGAGGAAATGACAACGGAATAGATGCAATATACTATGACGCTCAATCTAAATATTTATACCTTGTTCAATCTAAATGGATTCATAATGGTAAAGGTGAACCTGAAAATGGTGAAGTAAAAAAGTTTATAAGTGGTATTAAAGATTTACTAAACTTTAAATTTGATAGATTCAACAATAAAGTCAAAAAAAAGGAAATAATAATTCAAAATGCTGTTTGCGACCCTAAAACCAAATATCAAATAATTTTAACTTATACAGGGATTAATAACCTTGCGGAGCCTTCTAGACGCGATTTTAATGATTTACTGGAAGAGCTTAATGATGCAAGTGAATTAGTTTATTTATCTATTTTTAATCAAAAGAGAATTCATTCTTCTTTAGTCCATACAACGGAAAACATTCAGCCAATTGATCAAACTATACAATTAAAATATTTTGGAAAAGTTACAGAACCATATAGTGGTTATTATGGTCAAGTAAATGGGGTTGAAATTTATGGTTGGTGGGATAAATATCGCAAAAGATTATTTGCAAAAAACATTAGAGGTGTTTTAGGAGATACAGATGTTAATAAAGAAATTACAAAAACATTAGAAGAGAATCCAGAACATTTTTGGTTTTATAATAATGGAATAACTTTAGTAGCTGATTCAGTAGAAAAAAATATGGTTGGTGGGGCATCATCAGACTTGGGTCAATTTATTTGCGAAAATATAAGCATTGTAAATGGTGCGCAAACTGTTAGTTCAATTGGAAAATTTGGTGAAGGAGATACATCGAAATTAGATAAAGTTTTTGTTCCAGTTAAAATAATACAACTGAAAGACGCAGAAGAAAATTTTGGACAAAAAATAACAAAGGCAAATAATACTCAAAATAGAGTCAAAAACAGAGATTTTGTAACATTTGATCTTGAACAAACTAGAATAAGAGAAGAATTATTAATTGATGGTATAGATTACAGAATAAGTAGAGGAGAGTATGAAAAAAATGACCAAATTTCATTTGATTTAATAGAAAGCACAACAGCACTTTCCTGCTCTTCTAATGACATTTCAATTGTAGTTCAATTAAAAAGAGAAATAGGATTAATATGGGATGATTTAGAAAATGCTCCATATAAAAAATTATTTAATGCAAAAATCACAGGTCGCTATGTTTATAATTGTGTTCGTACTCAAAGATTAATAGAGCAAGCCATTAAAGAAAAAGAAAAATCTCTAATTTCAGGAAGAGATCAAAGTATATTAATTCATGGCAATAGAATAATATCATTATTGGTTTACAAAACAATAAACACAAAAAAATATGTTACTGAAAAATTTAATTTCGACGATCCAACTTTATTAGGTATTATGGAATCTAAAGTTAATGATGCTTTTGTGATACTTCAAAAAGTTATTAGTAATGAGTATGACAAGGCGATAATTGTAACTTTATTTAAAAATAAAACTAAGTGTCAAGATATAATTTCAAAAATAACTGCGACTAATTTTATGTAGAACCCGCTCGTGCCCGTTTGAATCACCCGATAGCGCGGATTTGCAATCCGTGCCCGCAATCATAAGACAAACTCCCCACTGGTGCTCATTTCTACACTTAATATTGTCATTCCGACGGAGGAGGAATCTCAATTTCTAAATCGACAAAGATTGATGCTTTTGACTGTGGAGCAACTTGATGAGATTTCTCCTCCGTCGAAATGACAAGTTTGCGGATTTTTGACGCAAAAAAAAGCTATTCTAAATTTTTATTCCCCATCAGGTTTATCAATTCCAATTCGGGCGCTCATCGGCACAGTCCAATCACTTGGTTTGCTTGGGTTTTTAAAAATATAATGAGGAACTGTCGGTTTTATATGTTTAGCAAGATCCAAACCTGCATTTTTAATATTCTGTACTATACATCGAGCCACTTCATTGGCACCAAAACTATTAAAATGGGTATTATCTGCCAAAGCACTTATTTGTCCGGGAAAAGTGTTCTCTGAATAATGAACGAAAGCTTTTTTTGAAAGTTGATTACCCCAGCTTTGGTATAAAGAAGTTGTCATTTTAGTAGCATCTATCAAAGGAACTTGCATCTCTTGAGCCACTTTTCGCATTGCATCTGGAAACTCGCCGTGAGTAGGCTTTAAAGTCCCATTAGGATTAAAATAACGTCTTTGTATTGGAGTTATCAATATTGGAGAACCTCCTTTATTCAAGGTTTTTACAATAATATCCTTTAATAAAGCGGTATACACTCCCGAAGCTCCTTTTCCATCTCCTGTTGCTTTTTCGTCATTGTGGCCAAACTCAATAAAAAGATAATCGCCTGGCTCCATTAAGTATAAAATTTTCTCTAATCGATATCCGGATTCAAAAGATCTTAGCGTCAAGCCTGAACAGGCATAATTAGCAATCACAACATCTGTCGTCAGATAATTTTGAAAAAACTGTGGCCAAGATGCCCATGGCTCCAGATCATGTTCCATAACGGTAGAATCTCCAGCCATATAAATTGTTGTAATTTTTGAAATAGGGGAGACTTTAATGCTTTGAACAATTGATGTCCCCAAAAACTCCAAGGTCAATTTCTCATCCCAATTCAGCCCCTTAATTTCAGCAGATTTAAGAGTAATGGTATTGTTTATATCAAATTTCGCAGTTCTTACATTGACTACAAAACGTACTGTTTTAGTTTCTTTTGCAGCAGTTTTAATTTCCCGCAGCATCAATCTTCTGGACTCCGCCTTTACAGTTGTAATTCCGCTGTTGCTGCCCCCAAAAACAACCTCCACACTATAATTCCCTTCTGGAAGATTTACCGAAAAATAAAATGGACTCTTAGCCGATATTGATTTTTCGTCAAATGTTACATTTTTATCAGATTGTAAATCAAATCCGTATCCAATAGCTTTAGTATACGCAATAGCTTTATTTATGACTGTACCGGATTTTTTATCAGCATTTCTACCAAAATTAAATTCTTTAATAGCTGCATTGTCTTGGGCATTGGCACAGAAAAAATGGGTCATGCATAAAAATAAAAAGATGCTTTTAAAGTGTTTCATAATTTGTGTTTCTTAAAATTCTTCGATATAAACTGATTGCTAATGTACAATGATTGCTCTTATTTTTATGAAATTCGATATTCATTTTCTGACTTAGTTGAAAAAAGCCTACCAGTCAATACACAAGGGTCTGACTGGCAGGCAGTTTAAAAAAAAAGACAGCATGGATTTGCACAAGAGCGAAAGCGAACTGACGAAGTAATCCGTGCCCGCAAAGTAAATCCAAATAAATGGTTTAATTTAGCTTCAAAACCTGAGAAGAGAACGAAAGGTGAGGTGTGATACTTAAGAAATAAAAACTGATATTCTATGCAAGATACTTCTATATTTAATTGTTAAAATTCAATTAAATTAAATTATTTTCAGCAAGATGATATCTATATATACCTTTTGAAAAACCAAAAAAATTAAACGAATTAATCTTCGAATTCTTAAAGAAATAAATAAACATATAACATTAAAAACCCCGATAGCGGATTTGCAATTCGTACCCGCAAAGTAAATCCGAATAAATGGTTTAATTTAGCCTCAAACTCGCTGTAATACCAAAACGTTAGCTAAAATTGTAAAAAACTCAAGAAACCTCAATTAACAATGATAAAATACTTACTATGCTGGCTTCCTATGGTTCTCCTTGCAGTTTTAAATGGCGCTGCTAGAGATTTATGGTATAAAAAATACATAAGTGAATTAGCTGCGCACCAAATTTCAACATTTACCTTAATTATTCTCATTGGAATTTATAGTTGTTCAGTAGTAAAATGGTTACCTCCAAATACGGCAAAGCAAGCATTAATTATAGGAATTGTTTGGTCAATCTTGACTTTGGCTTTTGAGTTTGGTTTTGGAATTATACTTGGAAGTTCTTGGAATGAACTATTATATGCTTATAATTTTACTGAAGGCCAAATTTGGGTTCTTATACCAATTTGGGTGGCAATAGCACCATACATTGCTTTTAGATTTATTTCAAAATAATTTCGAAGAATAATGAGTGCCTATTAGATTTTGTATTTGGCTTGATTTAAAAATAGTTTTTAATAGATGTCGTTACAAATCCGAAGATTAGGCTTAATTTAGCCAAAAAACAGCGATTGTAAAGAAACATTATGAGCAATGGCAATAAGCATAATACATACTATTTCAATATAATGACTCAACTAAATCCAATGGAAATCAAACAAAACTTCACGAAAATTCTCAAAAACAAATACATACCAACGGCTGAGTTTTACAGCCAAATAATTGACAGTTTACAAGACTATTCCATTTTTACATTAGATAATGATTTTATTATAAACAGTTGGAGTTCGGGTTCTGCAAAAATATTTGGCTACGAAACGGATGAAGTAATTGGAGAACCTTTTGATCTTATATTTACTGAGGAAGATTTAAAAAATGACGTTCCTAAGAAAGAGATTGAAGCTGCTTTAAAAGAAGGCAGGGCAACCGATAATAGATGGCACATTGCCAAAGACAAGAGCCTGTTTTATGCTTATGGATTGGTTTTTCCTCTCATAGGTTTAAACGGAGAAATGCTTGGATATGTTAAGGTTTTAAGGGATTTGACTGATAGAAAACAATCAGAGGATGCTATAAAAAATTACATCAAAGAATTGGAAGACCTTAACATTCATAAAGAAAGTGTTATGGCCATACTTTCACACGATTTGAGAAGTCCCTTGTCTGCAATTATAGGAACTGCAAAATATCTAAAAGAAAATTTTCGTAAAATGAATCCTGATACTGTGCAGGAAATGCTTGACTTGCTTCATAAATCATCAACGGATGAATTAGAAATGTTGGACTATTTGGTAGAATGGGCAAGAATAAAATATGCATCGGATACCTTTTCTCCAACAAAATTAAGACTAATCGAATACATTGAAAAAGTTTTTGATACTTTAAATGAAACGGCTTCCATAAACACTATAAATCTGCATCACGAAATCGAAGAGAACACCTCAGTATTTGCCGATAGTAAAATGTTGATTTCTATCATTCAAAATATCGTTTCAAATGCTATAAAACATACCGAAAAAGGTGGGGCAATTACGATTTCAGCGAAAAGGAAAGAGGATAAAATTATTGTTCAAATTAAAGATACTGGAATTGGAATGTCTAAAGAAATAATGGAGAAACTTTTCACTCCGCAAATGAAAACACTTTCAGAAAAAAGAATAAAGAACAAAGGAGCCGGCATTGGATTGTTGTTGGTAAAAGGCTTTCTAGAAAAAAATGGAGGTGAAATATGGGTCGAAAGTATTGAAGGTGAGGGTTCTACTTTCTATTTTACTTTGCCCATTGAGAAACCTTTATATAAAATAGGCAGTTCAGACGAAATTATGTTTGATGAAAGTGCTTAGTTTTTTTTGCTATTGTTCTTGATTTAGTTAAACTCAATGCCCCATCATAATCTCTTCATCACCAGTATTCACAATAGTTTCTTTGATTTTCCTTTTACCAATATTTAAAATAACAAAAGCAATAATCGTGGTGCAAGTCATTATGGCAACCATCGGTACCATTGAATCTTTGACAAAAATACCCACCGCAAAAGAAGATAAAGCTCCAATTCCCAATTGAGTTGCACCCATCAATGCCGAGGCACTTCCGGTATTTTTGGCAAATGGAGCAAGGGTCAATCCTGCAGTATTTGGATTGGAAATACCCAAACAAGCCAAAAACAGGAACAACATTGCAATAGTACCGTACAATCCTAAATCATCATTTATTGCCAAAATCAAAAAGGTCACACTGATTGCTATTTGAGCAACCAAAGCGCCAAAAATCATCTGTTCACTGGAGAATCTTCTCAATAATATGGAGTTTAATTGGCTTGAACCAATAAAACTTACCGACATAAAAGCAAAAATCCAACCATAAACCGTGGCATCTACTTTTAAGATATCCATAAACAAAATAGGTGATGCCGCAACATAAGTGAACAATCCTGAGAAAGCAATTGAACCCGTCAATGCATAGGTATAAAACTGTGGCACTTTGATAATCGCCACAAAATTATTAATGATTGGTTTCGGTTTCAATGAAATAGTAGGATCTGGTTTATGGGTGTTCGGCAAGCCTAATTGTGATGCGATTAACACAAAACCACCCAGAAACGCTAGGATAAAAAATATGGGATGCCAACCATAATAAGTTGTTACATAGCTTCCGATAGTGGGTGCCAACATTGGAGAAAGTCCAAGAACCAACATTAATTTGGACAAAACATTAGGTATTTCCTTAACCGGAAACAAGTCCCTAACCATCGCTACCGAAGCCACAGTAGCCGCACAACTCCCAACAGCCTGTATAAATCGAAGCCCTATAAACATATGGATATCAGCAACGACAGCACAGCCTAAAGAAACCAAAATATAAACTAGTAAGCCAATAAACAAAGGCTTTTTTCGACCGAAACGATCCAGTAACGGCCCATATAACAATTGCCCAAACGAAATCCCTATAAAATAACTGGATAAAGATTCGGAAACCATCGTTACTGAAGTATTAAGATCTTTGGCAATCCCCGAAAAACTGGGTAAATACATATCAATAGAAAATGGTCCAAGTGCGGTCATCGAACCCAAAATTAGTATCAGCTGAATGTATTTTCCTTTAGTCATAATCTTTTTTATCTTTTGCAAAGATAGCGCATAGAAATCTCATATTTCTCAATATTCCGAGGAACGATAACACTTGCAAAAGAAAATAACGATGCAATCTCATCAATATGTTTATCCAAGAATTGAGCTTTCCATTATTTTTACTAACTTTCTGTCTGTTTTTAAAATTAATTTCAAAGAAAGATTTTAGCAATAAATTACATGAATTATAATTAAGTTTTGAATTAAATAATCAAAAAAAATCTGTGCTAATCTGTTTGATCCGTACAATCTGTGACTAATTTTTTACCACGTAAGTAACATAGTCGACAAGCATCAAGTTTTAAACTTTAAAATATCAACCAATGGAATCAGAATTTTTTTTTTCTACAACCCCTAATTGTGAAATAGTAACTACGAGAATTATGAACTTTCCCATAAATCTTTGTTTTAAAGCTTGGACAGATCCAAATCATTTAAAAAATTGGTGGGGACCAAAGGGATTCACTAACACTTTCAATGAATTTGACTTGCGTCCAGGCGGCAAATGGAGTTTTATTATGCACGGACCAGACAAAGGAAATTATCCCAATGAAGTTGAATTTATAAAAATTGACGAACCCAATTTTATTGCTTGGAAACGTCATTCAAAACCGCTTTTTAAAATTTTGACAACATTTGAGGAAATATCTAGCGACAAAACCAAAATTGTTTTCAAAATGATTTTTGATACAGGGGAAGAAAGTAATAAATTAAGACCTTTTGTAGTTGACAAAAATGAAGAAAACTTTGACAGACTTGAAGTAGAATTGGTAAAAATGGCTTTATAAAATTATAAAACAAATCACTAAACTAAATACTGATCAGATAACTTTCTTTGTAGATTTTTTGGTAAATATCTTTACTGAACATAAAAAGCTGAGAAGGCTTTTTTGAAACACCCACTTGTTTTTCGTTTAACTCAATTAGATATTTCTTCGTCAGCAATTTTCTTCTAAAATTTCGATTGTCTATTTCAACACCCAATATGCATTCGTAAACATCCTGCAACTCTTTGATAGTAAACTTATCAGGTAAAAGTTCAAAGATAATAGGCTGGAATAATGATTTTGCTTTTAAGTCGGCATAAGCTTCATTGATAACCTTTTTGTGATCAAAGCCTAATTCGGGTAAATCATTTACGGGAAACCATTTTGGCTTGTGCTGATTGTTTTCTAAATCAACTTCATGGGTCTTTACCAAAAAGTAGTAAGCAATAGTGATGGTTCGTTGATTGAAATTCTCGCTTTTGGCCCAAATCAAATCTTTTTCATTCATCAAGCGGTTGGGATCTCCAAAAACCTTAAACTGTTTTTTATACAAATTATCCAATCCTGTAAGTTCTCTCAAAACACGAGTAGCCGTATCGTCTATGGTTTCATTTTCGAGGGTGTGATATCCGGTCAGCACATGGTCATTAACCAAAATTTCATGATTTTCCTCCGATTCTAAATAGCGGTCAAGCAGCAATACATTCAATGATTTTGTATTGGCATCAAAACCAAAAACGACACAGTCTACAGATATATTGGGGATTATTTGAGGTACCATTAAGGAAATGAGATATAGTTAATACAATTTACATGGATATCGAAACCTAGATTTGCTTAAACATTCATAAATACAAAAGTAATGATTTATTTATGATTGCATAATTTACATAAAAATCAGCAAAACTAGTATTAAACGTCAAATATACTTTATATGTAATTATGCATTTTTGTGCGTATATTTATTACATTAGTATTATTTAAGGTTATTTTTTGTATATTTTTTAAAATATTTAATTATTTTTTATTGTTGTATTAATATTATTTTTAGATTTGAAAAATAAATAGTCAAAATGACGTTTATTAAAATTACAAAAGACTATTTTTAAAATGAATTTTAATGTTTAATTACAACACCATGAAAACCACCCTTCTTTTACTTCTGATTTTGTTAATTTCTATATGTGGCTATTCACAAGTTGTCATAACAAACACTAACTTTTCATTGGGAACAACTGGTCGAATTGGTGTGGGTTTGTCACCAAACGGAGAAGGAAATATGTGGAAACCATTAAACCTTTCTGGACAAGGATCATTAGGAGGTCGTATGGAGCAAACAGACTATATCGATATATTGCCTGCCGTGCATTTTACACCAAAACTGATTGGAAAAGACAGTACCAATGTCACCTTTCAAATGCGTTTGGGAATGTACGCCGCCAACGGGCAATTTGTTGGCAATGTAAGTTCCCGTTCAAATGGCGGACTAACCTTTATTCTTCCTGAGGCTTTTGTTGAAGCCAGAAATATCATGGGAAGCAGATGGTCTGCTTGGGTTGGTTCCCGTTTTCGTCGCTATGATGACATTCATATCAGTGATTATTTTTATTTTGATGATCATTCCGCTCAGGGATTTGGTGTAAGCTATAAAAACACCGAATTAACAATGTTGATGCCAGCCTCCGCCGATTCTACAAATGTTTATCCTTATAATTATGAGATTACAGTTGCCGGCGCTACCAATCCCGCCATTCGTCAACGCATGGTTTGGATAGGGGAGCACAGCATTAACTTGAAAAACAATAGTATTTTGAAGCTTTTAGGGGAATTTCACTATGTTTCAGCCAATTCCAAAAGTGCTTCTAAAGTATATCCTGCCGATAACGGATGGGTGATTGGAGCGAAGTACAACAATCCATTTAAAACAAAATTACCCGGTTCCTTCAATCAGTTTTCAGCACGTTATGGTACAGGAATCGCTAACGGTGGTGACAACGGAAACACTTTTACTTGGGCTACTTACGGAGCACCTGACACAGGAGGAAAATATACCAATGCGTATTCCTTTACAACGGTAGAACATTTTTTACTGAATCTTACTCCGAAATTCAGTCTCAATGGATATGGTGTTTTTACCAAAAGTAAAGGCGGTTCGTCGAGCACCAATACAGACGAATACTTCAACGGAAATCAATTGTACAACCAGAAAACAGATTTTGTGGTAGGATTTAGAAGTTTCTTTTATGTGACCAAGTGGTTGCATTTGATTGAAGAAGTACATTACGCTGTTCGAAAAGACGGTGATAATCCTGAAGCCGAAATGTGGAAATTTTCATTTGCACCAACGATTGTTCCATTAGGCAAAAAAGATCCTTGGAGTCGTCCGCACATTCGTTTGGTTTGTACGCTTGCTCACTACAACGATTACGCCCGTGACCACAATTATTCACCTTATTTACAAGTGAACCAAAAAAGCTGGGGAACTTATGTCGGGGTTAAAACAGAATGGTGGTTGTTTTAAAAAGAATAACTTTTCAATTCAATAATAACTAATTTAAAACTATATAATTATGCCAATTTTTGGAACTACAATTTTATCTTTTATTCCTACCTGGAGTACTGATGGCGGACGTTATGCAATAGAAAAAACTGCTGAATATGGTTTTGATATGCTTGAAATTATTTTGCCCGCTTCATTGGATTTTAATCCGAAAACTACCAGAAAATTGCTGGAAAAACACGACATAACAGGGCGCTGCACCTTGAACTTGCCACCCGATTGCCACATTCCTTTTCATCCTGAACAAGCAATACGAATCATCAAATCAGCACTTGATAAAGTAGCCGAAATGGATGGCGATTTTTTGGGAGGTGTACTGCATTCAGCTATTGGAACATTTACCGGAAACCCTTGCACGCTAGATGAAAAAGTAATTCTGCTGCAAGTTTTCGAAGACGTTGCCAAGTATGCTGGACAACGCAATATTACAATTGCTCTGGAGCCAATTAATCGCTACGAAAGTTATGTATTTACAGCTGCAGATGAAGTTTTGGATATGATCGAACATCTTGATCAGCCCAACATAGGACTGCATCTTGACACCTTTCACATGAACATCGAAGAAAGCAATTTTTACGATCCCATTATTCGTGCCGGAAATAATCTAAAGCATATTCACATCACCGAAAGCGACCGAGGTATGATTGGTGAAGGCAATGTTCATTGGGATGATTTCTTCAAAGCATTGGCAACCATTAACTATCAAGAACCATTGGTGCTCGAAAATTTTTCATCACAAATCACAGCATTGGTCGGACCAACATCTTTGTGGAGACCTTCAAAGTACAATTCAGAGGATCTTGCCAAAGGAAGCCTTTTATTCATGAGAGAAATGGTCGATAAATGGTATAACAAATCATTAAACCGAATTAAAGTAACTATCTAAAAATATTGTTTTACATATAAAATTTAAAAAAAATGGAAAAGAAATTAAAAGGTGTCAGTTTTGGAGAAATCCTTTTTGATGTTTTTTTGGAACACAAAAAAATTGGGGGAGCACCACTAAATGTAGCATCACGATTAAGTTCATTAGGAGCTGATATTGCTATGATCAGCGGCGTGGGAAATGATGAAAACGGAAAAATACTGGTTGATTATTTGAAAGACAAGGGAATAAACACAGAGTCTGTACAAATTAATGATACGTATTCAACAGGAATTGTCAATGTAATTTTGAATGAAAAAGGAAATGCTTCCTATGATATCAATTATCCAGCAGCTTGAGACAAAATTGAAACGTCTGCCAAGAATATTGTAATCGTCAAAAACGCCGATTTCTTTGTTTACGGAAGCTTATCTTCTAGAGATTCTGTTTCCAGAGACACACTAAAAGAACTTTTGGCGGTAGCAAAATACAAAATATTTGATGTGAATTTGAGAAATCCACATTACACTAAAACAAATGTTTTGGACTTATTGAATGAGGCTGATTTCTTGAAGTTTAACGACGATGAATTAAATGAAATTTGCGAGGATTTGAATTCAAATAAAAAGTCTTTAGAGCAAAATATAAAATTCATTGCAAAGAAAACAAACACTAATACCGTCTGTGTTACTTTAGGTTCTCATGGAGCTGTATTGTATTACAAAAATAAATTCTACCACAATTCAGGTTTTAAAGTAAATGTTGTAGACACTGTAGGTTCTGGAGATTCTTTTTTAGCTTCATTAATCATCATGCTTCTTAACGGAAAAGACCCGCAATATGCCATTAATTTTGCCAGTGCAATTGGATCAATTGTCGCCCAAAGTGAAGGCGCAAACCCTGTAATTTCGCAATCTGAAATAGATGAATTTTTATGCGGATTTGAACAAACTGATTCTATAGTTGAAGAATCAAATGTATTTTCAATTAACTAAACAACCATAACAATGAACCTATCCAAAAAAATCCCTGTAGTTAGTAAAGAATTTGTTTTTCAATTTATTATAATAACCATATTATTTGCCCTTTGGGGAATTGCGAATGATTTAACAACACCGATGGTTTCTACTTTTAAGAAAGTAATGCCGGAACTTTCCAATACGCAAGCATCCTTGGTGCAATTTGCTTTTTATTTTGGCTATTTTTTTATGGCTTTGCCAGCAGCTTTATTCGTTAGAAAATTCAGTTATAAATCAGGGATAATACTTGGTCTGATACTGTATGCGACGGGCGCTTTTTTATTCTATCCAGCAGCGCATTATCAAAGCTATACTTTCTTTCTGGTATCGCTTTGGGTAATTACTTGTGGTTTGGCTTTTTTGGAAACTACATCAAATCCATTGATTTTATTCTTGGGAAATAAAGAAACAGCAACACAACGTTTGAATTTAGCCCAGGCATTTAACCCAATCGGAGCCATAACAGGATTGGTAATGGCGCAATTCTTGGTAATAAAAGAAATAAAATCGGATGATTACACCCCTGCAGCTTTCAAAGCTTTAAGTTCAAATGAGTTAGCAAGTATTCGCGAAAATGATTTGAGTATTATCAGTATTCCATATATTGGATTAGGATTTTTCGTGTTAATAATCTTAATTATTATCGCTTTAACCAAAATGCCAAAAACAGCACATGAAGATAAAATGTCAATATCAGAATCCTTCAAAAAGTTATTTGCCAATAAAAATTACAAACATGGTGTGATAGCTCAAGCTTTTTATGTTGGTGCCCAAATTATGTGTTGGACTTTTATATTTCAATATGTAGATAACATCAACAAAACTTTCGGATTGGAATTAACGGCCACATATTACAACATAACAGCCATGATTTTATTTTTAATCGGACGATGGATTGGGACTGGTTTAATGAAAAGCATAAATCCTTCCAAAATATTAATGGTATTTGGTATTTGCGGAGTCTTATGTGCTACGGGAGCGATTGTATTGCAAGGAATGGCAGGTTTAATTTTTTTGGTTTGTATTTCTATTTTTATGTCCATTATGTTTCCAACCATTTACGGAATAGCATTAAAAGATATGGGCGACGAAGCGAAAATTGGTTCGGCAGGATTGGTAATGGCTATTGTTGGCGGTGCATTGATGCCCGTTCTGCAAGGAAGTATTTTAGATTGGGGTGGCTCAGGATTTTCAGATGTTAAGATTTTAGGATTTATACCAGAGGTAAATTTTTCTTTTATTTTGCCATTAATCTGTTTGTCAGTTGTAGCATACTATGGTTATAGTACATATAAATCATCCAAAAAAGTATTAATAATCAATGAATTTGAAAGCATGGACATTGTAAACTCTGCAATTTAGTTTCATAATTAAGGTTTAAAAAGATTAATTGTTGTTTTTATAAAGAAACGAACGGTGAAGGTTTTGCTGTTCGTTTCTTTGCATTTAAAATTAGCATTATACCTCGATTGGGTCATTTTTTTTAATGGTCATAATTTGAACTATAATTTATATTATGTAAAATAGAATGTATTGAATACTCCACTACTTTAGCATATTGCTTTGTTTGCATTTATATCTAATAGAAAATAATCAAGATATGCTCCTATCTTGTGTAAGTTTCTTAATATGTTTCATAAAAAGGTTGGAGTTATAAAACTTCTTTATAAACAAGTTTTGTCATTTGGATCAAGCGAAGCTACTACAGTTTTATTTAATAAAAATATATTGTCAATCGGTGAATCATCCGATTGTAGTGACGAAATTATAGCAGTAAAATTTTTATTTGAAGATACATAATCTAAAATAGCTTTATTGAATTTAAAATTGATAGAGTCCTATTGTACAGTAGTTCCTTTGTTTTTATTAATTATACTTATTTTCTTACTAAAATAATCCAAAAAATACATAAAAAAAGCCCCACATTGCAGTGGAGCTTTCTATATTCAAAAAATCAAGAAATTATTTTTTCTCTGATTTTTCCATTTTAGCTTTCAATGCAGCTAATACATCATTGTTATCTCCTAAAGTAGCAGCTGGTGCGTTTGTAGTAGAGGCAGATGAAGTATTTTCAGTAGCAGCTTTCACGTTTTTCTCTTCTTCTTCACGGAAGATAGCAGTGTGAGAAGCAACTACTCTTTTGAATTCTTTGTTGAATTCAATTACTTTGAAATCAGCAGAATCACCTTTTTTCAATTTCTTACCGTCTTCTTTTTCAAGGTGACGAGTAGGAATGAAAGCAACGATATCTTCACCGAATTCTACAGTAGCTCCTTTGTCAACGATTTCAGAAATTTCACCTGTGTGGATAGTTCCAACTGCGAAAGAATCTTCGTATTGATCCCAAGGATTAGCAGTAGTTTGTTTGTGACCTAAAGATAATTTACGTCCGTCAACATCTAATTCTAATACAACTACATCTAATTTCTCACCAACATTTACAAATTCAGATGGGTGTTTGATTTTCTTAGTCCAAGATAAGTCAGAGATGTAAATTAATCCATCAATTCCTTCTTCTAATTCTACGAAAATTCCAAAGTTTGTAAAGTTTCTAACGATACCTGTATGTTTAGAACCTACTGGGTATTTAGAAGTAATGTCAGTCCAAGGATCTTGAGTTAATTGTTTGATACCTAATGACATTTTACGGTCATCTCTATCTAATGTTAAGATAACAGCCTCAACAACATCTCCAACTTTCACGAAATCTTGAGCAGAACGTAAATGAGTTGACCATGACATTTCAGAAACGTGGATTAAACCTTCAACACCTTCAGCAACTTCGATGAAAGCACCGTAATCAGCGATTACAACTACTTTACCGTTTACTTTGTCACCAATTTTCAAATCAGCGTTTAAAGCATCCCATGGGTGAGCGTTTAATTGTTTCAATCCTAATTGAATTCTTGTTTTCTCATCATCGAAATCAAGGATTACAACGTTTAATTTTTGGTCTAATTCAAGAACTTCACTTGGGTGGTTGATTCTACTCCAAGAAAGGTCAGTAATGTGAATTAATCCATCAACACCACCTAAGTCAATGAACACACCATAAGAAGTAATGTTTTTAACAACACCTTCTAATACTTGTCCTTTTTGTAATTGACCGATGATTTCTTTTTTCTGTACTTCAATATCCGCTTCAATAAGCGCTTTATGAGAAACAACAACATTTTTGAATTCGTGGTTGATTTTTACCACTTTGAATTCCATCATTTTGTTTACATATACATCGTAGTCTCTAATTGGCTTAACGTCAATTTGAGATCCTGGTAAGAAAGCTTCAATTCCGAAAACGTCAACGATCATACCACCTTTAGTTCTGCATTTTACAAAACCATTAACGATTTCTCCTGTTTCGTTAGCCGAAATAACTCTATCCCAAGATTTGATAGTACGTGCTTTTCTGTGAGATAATACCAATTGACCAGTTTTGTCCTCACGGATGTCAATTAATACTTCTACTTTGTCACCTACTTTTAAAGCTGGGTTGTAACGGAATTCGTTTAATGAAATAACACCTTCCGATTTTGCGTTGATATCAACGATAACGTCTCTATCTGTGATTCTTACAACTACTCCTTCAACTACTTCTTCTTGGTCAGTTGCAATAAAAGTTTTTGATACTAGTTCTTCGAATTCCAATAAGTTTTTCTCATCTACTGCATCGATACCTTCTTCGAAGTTATGCCAGTTAAAATTTGCTAAAAACTCTTCTTGTGATTTTAATTGTTCAGACATGCTGATAAAAAATTTGTATTCTGTTTATCTTGAGTTTCTCAAAGCGATAGAAAAAACAGAAGTTGTTTTACATAAATTGTTGATACCTAAAGGAAACTCCTATCCACCAAAAGGTGTGCAAAATTAATTCTTTTATTTAATATGGCAAAATATTTATAGAGAGATATTTACACAAAACGTTAAACAGTCCAAAAAAAGGTTTAGGAGCGAATGATTAGGCTTATTTATTGACACTGTTCCCGCTATCCGTTACAATCTCCCGAAAAAAGGGGAGGATTTTCACTACTATCGGGGCTATACAGGTTATATTGTGGTTTTTTAATTAATAACAAATAATCAAACTCAAGTTTCAAGCATTTACAAATTAGCACTTAAGAATAAAAATCCTAACTAGTTTTAAAACTAATTAGGATTGATTTGTATGTTTTATAAAGACTTGTTTTTAATGACTCAAGTTCTCTGCTTCAACTTCATTAGGATTGTGTTCGTGTTTAAACAAAATCGCAAAAGCTATTGCAATAACCAACGAATAAATCGCAAAAGCCAACCAAATGCTATGCCAATCTTTCATCATAATTACGTTTTGCAACAAACCATCTGTAGAAACCGAATTTCCTTGACCTTTTACAAATTCCAACATCTTTGGATTTGCAACATCGGTTTGTAAAAAAGAAGCTAATTCAGTTGTTGTGCTAAAAGATTTCGTAAAAAAACGGTCAATAGCCCATCCAGAAGTAAAACTCCCCAATATTGCTCCTACTCCATTGGTCATCATCATAAACATCCCTTGAGCCGAAGAACGATTTTTAGCATCCGTATGCGTTTCTACAAATAAAGAACCTGATATATTGAAGAAATCAAAAGCCATTCCGTATACAATACATGACAAAATAATCATCCATAATCCTTGAACAGGATCTCCAAATGCAAAAAGCCCAAAACGCAATACCCAAGCCAGCATACTAATCAGCATTACTTGTTTGATTCCAAAACGTTTCAGGAAAAACGGAATTGCCAATATAAATAAAGTCTCTGAAATTTGAGAAATAGACATAATAATAGTGGAATATTTCACTACAAAAGAATCTGCATATTTCGGAAAATGTTTAAATTCATCCAAAAATACATCGCCATAAGCATTTGTAAGTTGTAAAGCCCCTCCCAAAAACATAGAGAAAATAAAAAACAATGCCATTTTATAATTGGCAAATAATTTGAAAGATTCTAATCCTAATGTTTCCATCAAAGACGCATCTTCTTTGATTAGTCGTTGTGGTTTACATTTCGGTAAAGTAAATGAATAAATACCCAATGCAATAGCTGCAATTCCTGCGATATAAAATTGATAAGCAGTCGCTTTATTTCCAGTTAAGTTGGTAATCCACATCGCTACAATAAAACCTATAGTTCCAAAAACACGAATGGGAGGAAAACTTTTAACTACATTCAATCCATTTATTTTTAATGCGTTATAAGAAATCGAATTACTCAAAGCAATAGTTGGCATATAGAAACACATTGCCAAAAGCATGATGTAAATAAAAGTCGTTGGAGTAGTAACTTCGGGCAAGTAAAATAAAACAAAGCCATATAAAATATGAAGTCCTCCGTATAATTTTTCAGCATTAATCCATCTATCGGCAATAATACCTGCAAGTGTTGGCATAAAAAGCGAAGCAATTCCCATTGTTCCAAAGACCAAACCAAATTGTGTTCCTTCCCAGTTTTTGGTACCAAACCAATAATTTGCAATTGTAATCAACCATGCTCCCCAAACAAAAAATTGAAGAAAACTCATTAGTACCAATCTGTTTTTAATTCCCATAGGATGAATTGTGTTTTAGTATTTGTAGAATTTTGTGGCGCGTAAATCTACCATTAATATTGATATTAACAAAAAATTTATAAGCTATTAATTACCTCATTTACTAACTCCAAAACAACGTCAAATTGTTCTTTTCTATCCAAATATGAATTATCCACTTCAATGGCATCATCAGCCATTACTAAAGGCGAGTCATCTCTATGAGTATCAATATAGTCGCGTTCCACTACATTCTTTAAAACTTCATCGTAAGAAACTAAATCCCCTTTTGCCTGTAATTCATCAAAGCGTCTTTGTGCACGAGTATCTGCTCCAGCCGTCATAAATATTTTGAGTTCAGCATTTGGAAAAACAACGGTTCCAATATCTCTACCATCCATAACTATTCCTTTTTCTTTCCCCATTTCCTGCTGTTGCTCTACCAATTTTGAGCGTACTTCTGAAATGGCGGCTACCCTACTCACAAAACCAGAAACCTCCAAAGTTCTAATTTCAGTCTCCACATTAACATCGTTCAAATACATTTCGGCAAAACCCAATTCAGAATTGAATTTAAAACTCAGTTTTATGGAAGGCAAACTTTTTATCAATTTCTCTTTATCCAAAAAATCTATTCCAATACAATTGTTTTGCATCGCAAATAATGTCACAGCGCGATACATAGCACCAGTGTCTACATACACATATCCCAAATGTTTGGCTAAAGTGCTTTTTCCGGTGGATGAAAATCCGTCTATTGCTATGATTATTTTTTTCATGTTTTTATTTTAAAAGTAAGTTGTATGTATTATTCTATAATCCTTTATTTCATGAACCTTTGCTCGATCATCTTTCGTCTTTTATCTTGCTTCTTTACTTCTTTTTATGAAAATTATTCTCCAAAATTAACAATCAATCCAAATAAACTTGTATTTCCTGCCAATGTATATTTGGAATAGGAATAATTGAATTTTAATTTGTTTAATTTAAGACCAAAACCCAATGACAATCCCGAAAAATTGCGTTGGTCCTGAATTTGCAATTCCGCGGCTCTTCTAAAATTATATCCCAATCTCAGATTAAAGGCTTTTTTAGGAAAAAGCTCGACACCCAAAATCATGTGCCGTAGCGCATTGTTAAAAACGGATATTTTTTCTTCGGAGACACTGCCCTCAATACTTGTTTGTGAGTTCACAGGATTGGAAAAAGCCAAATTCCATTGTTGTAAATTTTCGAGTGTAAAATGCCAGCGGATTGGGACATGCTCCAGTTCCTGGGAAACACCCGCAATGATTTCAAAAGGTAATTTTTCTCTGGTGGCGTCGTAGGTAGTAAATTGAGTTCCAATATTCATTAAAGTTAAAGCCCAATTCACATCATTTTTTTCGTCAATATATATCATTCCTAAATCTACAGCTGCTCCAAATGAACTGTAATTCTCTAATGTCGATCCAATCAGTTTAGCATTGGCACCTAAATGGATATCGGTATACGGAATATTGTACGCATAACCCAAAGAAAGCGCAATTTCACTTCCAGTAAATGAACTGGTTGGCAAACCATTCTCGTCATATCCGTCAAATTTTCCGTAATTGATATAATTGATGCCTGCTTGAAATGTTTGCAAATGCTGGTCATACGTATATGCATATGAAGTGGTACCATATGTTACTTCTTGGTAATAATTACCATAATTTAGAGACAGGTGATTGTCCATTTCTTGGTTAATAGAAGCAGGATTAAAAAGGGCTTGATTGACATCTTCGTCATAAATAGTAATGACTTTTCCGCCTAATGCCGTTTGTCTCGGTGAAGTAATTAAATCCAAAAACTGATACGTGTACTTCCCTCCTATTTGTCCGTAAGTAACGGAACAAATTAAGAATAAAAAGAAGAATACAGTTTTTTGGGACATACAATATTTGAAAAAGAAAAGTTTAACACTCCTCGACATCTATCGAGATCAAACATACGAAAATAACATCTAAAAAAGCATAAAAATCAAATTCCAAATTCCAATGGCTCTGATTTGATTCAGATTTGGAATTTGGAATTTTAATCCCGAAAGCTATCGGAATGATTTTTTTTAAAAAATTATTTCAAGTCTTTTGCGTTTTTAACTTTGTCTTTAGTAATAGCAATTTCTAGAACTTCGTTCATTTCCTTCACATAATGAAACGTAAGACCTTCTAAATATTCAGGTTTGATTTCATCGATATCACTTTTGTTTTCATGACAAAGGATGATTTCTTTGATATTAGCTCTTTTTGCAGCCAATATTTTTTCTTTGATACCGCCAACTGGCAATACTTTTCCCCTCAAAGTGATTTCTCCTGTCATTGCTAGGTTTTTCTTTACTCTTTTTTGAGTAAATAAAGAAACTAACGATGTCAGCATTGCGATACCGGCACTTGGACCATCTTTAGGAGTTGCGCCTTCTGGAACATGTAAATGAATGTTGTATTTAGTCAGTATTTCTGGATTCAATCCCATTAATTCGGCATTGGCTTTAATGTACTCGAGAGCAATAGTAGCCGATTCTTTCATTACGGTTCCTAAATTCCCGGTAATAGTCATTGTTCCTTTTCCAGGCGAAAGTAATGATTCAATAAATAGAATATCACCACCAACACTGGTCCAAGCTAATCCTGTAACAACACCAGCAACTTCATTGTTTTCGTATTTGTCACGTTCTAATCTTGGTACGCCCAGAACTTTTATAATATCTTCATCGGTTACTTTTTTATTGTAATCCTCCTCCATGGCTACTGATTTGGCAGCATTACGAACGATTTGTGCAATTTTGTTTTCCAATCCACGAACACCCGATTCACGAGTATAACCTTCTACAATTTTTTCCAATTGTTTTTTGCCAATACTCAAATCTTTGGGCTTCAATCCGTGTGCAGCTAATTGTTTTGAAAACAAATGTTTTCTTGCAATTTCTACTTTTTCTTCAATGGTATATCCTGACATTTTGATTACTTCCATACGGTCAACTAATGCAGGTTGAATTGCTGACATATTATTGGAAGTGGCAATAAACATCACTTTAGATAAATCGTAACCCATTTCAAGGAAATTATCATAAAATGAACTGTTTTGTTCTGGATCTAAAACTTCCAATAATGCAGAAGATGGATCTCCATTATGGCTTGAAGACAGTTTGTCTATTTCATCCAAAACAAACACAGGATTTGATGTTCCTGCTTTTTTTAAACTCTGAATAATTCTTCCCGGCATAGCTCCAATATAGGTTTTTCTATGACCGCGAATTTCGGCTTCATCGCGTAAACCTCCCAATGAGATACGTACATATTCTCTTCCCAATGCTTCGGCAACAGATTTACCGATAGAAGTTTTTCCAACTCCTGGAGGTCCTGTTAGACAAATGATTGGTGACTTCATGTCATTTCTCAATTTAAGTACAGCCAAATGTTCAATCATTCTCTTTTTGACATCTTCTAAACCAAAATGATCTTTGTCTAATACTTTTTGAGCATGTTTCAAATCAAAATTATCTTTAGAAAATTCGCCCCAAGGCAATTCTAAAAACAATTCTAAATAATTTCTTTGAATACCAAAATCAGGAGCTTGTGGATTCATTCTACGCATTTTAGACAATTCTTTTTCGAAATGTTTTTGCGTTTTTTCGTCCCATTTTTTGGTTTTGGCTTTCAGACTCATTTCGTCCATTTCTTCTTCCTGCGAAACGCCTCCCAATTCTTCTTGAATGGTTTTCATTTGCTGGTGCAGGAAATATTCTCTTTGCTGTTGGTCTAAGTCAAAACGAACTTTGGATTGAATATCATTCTTCAATTCTAGTTTTTGCAACTCCACATTCATATAACGCAAAGTTTCCAATGCGCGGTCTTTTAATCCATTGATTGACAACAAATCTTGTTTTTCTTTTACAGATAAGTTCATGTTTGAAGAAACAAAACTGATCAAAAAGGATGGACTTCCAATATTTTTTATTGCAAAAGTAGCTTCTGAAGGAATATTCGGACTTTCATTTATAATTTGAACAGCCAATTCTTTTACAGAGTCAATGATAGCATTAAACTCAGAATCTTTTTTAGCTGGTCTTTTTTCTGGTACCTCTTTAATTTTAGCTTTTAAATAAGGCTCTTCTGAAACCATTTCGGCCAATTCAAAACGCTTTTTTCCTTGAAGGATAACCGTAACATTACCATCAGGCATTTTTAAAACGCGAAGAATACGGGCTACAGTGCCAATTTTATGAACATCATCAAATGAAGGATCTTCATCCTCTTCATTGATTTGAGCCACTACTCCAATTACTTTTCCGGCAGCATTAGCATCATTAATCAATTTGATTGATTTGTCTCTTCCTGCCGAAATAGGAATAACTACTCCAGGGAATAAAACCGTATTGCGTAAAGGTAAAATAGGTAAAGAATCGGGTAATTCTTCGTTATTCATTTCTTCCTCATCTTCTGGAGTCAATAATGGAATTAATTCGGCTTCAGAATCAAATTCTTGAAGTGACAGATTGTCAATAGTAAGTATTTTATGATTTGACATAGTAGTATTTAAGTCTTTTTGTCATTAATTTTTTAAATCGGAACGCAAATATAAGGTATCGCAACAATATTTTGGGCTAATATCGATGTATAAATACAGTATAATATTGAGCTATAAAATAAGGCAATCATTATGCCAAAAGGTATTAATCGATACTCAAGATTTTTATTATTTTGTTTAAGTATAAAAATTAAAGGAATGGCTATAAATAAAAAGCATAAAAAAACCCAAAAAATAATTTTGGGTTTTTGATTTAAATTTTTAACATGTTATTTTATAACATATGATTTAAGTTCACAGACAGCCCCATTAGTTTCCATCTTTATTACACCAACATTTTTAGCAATCCAATAATTTGTTACAGTTTCAGAACTAGCTTGTCCGGTAATAGAAGCTTTTTGCGTAAAACTAAATTTGATCACATCTTTATAATTTATAGTATTTACCATTAAAGTAGATCCTCTTTCTAAAATTTTTCCAGTATAATTTACAGTTGTTACCATCGCTGGGAAATTTGGAATATTATAACTTGTAGTATTTGAATATGTGCCACTCCAAGTTTGATTAACTTCCAAATAATCTTTAAAAAAAATAAATTGATATCCTGTCATCTTACCAGTATAACCAGCATAATCAATATTAATTTCCCCCATTTTAATGTAATAATCGCCATTATTTTTCTTAAGCCATACTGAACCTTGTGCACCAATTGAAGACGTAGCACCAATCATTTGATCAAACTTATAATATTTTGCACCATCTATTTCATCAATACCTATTATTTTTATATTGGTTTCTTCCCCATTTTGAGTGAAAACCCAATTATTATCTACCGTTGTTGGCCAATAATCCCCAGTCGAATTTTCGGTAGTTGAATCATCATCTGAAGAATTATTAGTGCATGCGATAAAAGAGAACGTTATTAAAAACGTTAATAAAAACGAAGTTGTAAATTTTTTCATAAATTGGTTTTATATTTATAAGTCAAAAATAACATTATTTTTATTACTAAAAATAATGTTATTATGTTTTTTTTGAACTTAAATATTAGTTTTTTTTAATTATCGAAAAAAAATCACAAACTGTAACAAACCAAAAACTTTCATGTCTTTACTACAAATCATAACTATTTAATTGAATCTGACCAGTCAAAATATCGAAGAATTAATTTCGCTTTGCAAAGAGAACAATCAGAAAGCACAATTTGAGATTTATAATCGCTATTGCAAGGCGATGTATAATGTGGCCTATCGAATTGTGAAAGACGAGCATTTTGCCGAAGACGTCATGCAAGAAGGCTTTTTGAAAGCATTTACCAAAATAAATGATTTCAAGCAAGAAGTAGCCTTCGGCGCTTGGTTGAAACGAATTATAGTCAATTACAGTATTGATTTTTACAAAAAGAATAATCAATTTAAAACAGAAGATTTTGAAAAAACACTTTATAAACTAGAAGAATCAGATAATGATTGGGAAGAGAAATTAGATTTTAATAATTTAAAAGTCAAACAGGTTTTGGACGCCATTCAGTCCTTAAAATACAATTACAGCATGGTTCTTACTTTATTCTATATTGAGGGTTATGATCAAGAAGAAATAAGCGAAATTCTTAAAATTAGTTATGCCAATTGTAGAACAACATTGAGCAGAGCTAAAGAAAGTTTAAGAAAAAAATTAAATGAGATATGAAAATGAAAAATGAAAAATTAGATCAATTATTTGAAAATTTAGAAAATCAATGGGATGTTCATGAAATGGATAGCCAACATAAAAATCGGTTTTCAGAAAAATTAACCCTTAAAAAAAGAAAAAGGAATTTTGGATTTATCTATGCCATAGCTGCATCTGTGGTTGTTATGTTAGGAATTACAATGTTTTATACGAACAATGAAAAACCGAAAGAATTAAAATTTGCCTCTAAAGAAACCAAGCAAACCGATTCGATTTTTACAGTTTTGATTGAACATCAGTTAGATCAGATTAAAGCCAAGAAATCACCCGAGAATGAGAAAATAATTAGTGATGCATTGCAACAGATGAAATCGCTGGATAGCGATTATGAAAAAATCAAACATGAATTGGAAGCAAATGGTGAAAGCAAACCCATTATTTATGCCATGATTAGTAATTTACAAACCAGAATTTCATTTTTGCAAAATGTTTTGCATCATATTGAAGAAACAGAAAAACTAAAAAAATTAAATGATGAAAAAACAATATAACATACTGATATTATTATTTTTAATTCCTTTTTTAGGATTTTCGAATGATGATTTTACTTTCACAAAGCAAAAAAACATCAGCAAAGCTTATGTCGTAAATAGTGACGCTGGAATCAATATTGAAAATTCTTATGGAAGTATTTTCGTCACTACATGGAATGAGGATAAAATAGAAATTGAAGTCTTCATTAAGGTTAGTGGTGATAATGAAAAATGGGTAAACGAAAAATTAGCGGGAATTGATGTGGATTTTATTGGTTTAAAAAGCATGGTTACCGCCAAAACGGTTTTTACAAGTACCAGTATCAAAAACAATGGAAGAAACAATAATTTTGAAATCAATTACACCATTAAAATCCCGAAAAACGGAACCGTAAAACTGAATAACAAGTACGGAAATATTAACAGTACGGATCTATTTTCCACAACTGATATTAATTGTAAATATGGGAAAATTAATTTGGGCAAATTAAACGGAAACAGCAATACAATCTATATTGGATATTGCTCTAATTCAACTATTGAATATTTGAAAAGTGGGGCGATTACCTCTAAATATTCAGGATTGAAAATGAATGAAGTAACTAAGCTTGATTTACTTTCCGATTATTCTGAAATTGAGATTAACGAAGGCAATGATGTAAAATACAACAGTAAATACGGGAGTGTCAAAATTAATAAACTCAATTCATTGGATGGAAATGGAAATTATTTGACTATTGATATTGGTTCACTTTCTAATCAATTGAAATTAAATACAAAATATAGTAACATTTCAATTGATGCCATTCAAGCGAAAGCCAATAATATAAATATTGTAGCCGGATATACAGGTGTAGATATTGGTTTCCAGCCAAATTATGTTTTTGATTTTGATATATCGGTAAGATATGGCGATTTTAAATATGACAATGAGTTGAGCGTGAATTCAAAAGAAGAAACCAATTATACTAAAAGAATTAGTGGTTTTTTTAAGAAAAAAGGTGAAAATAAAATTTCAATCACTTCTGATTATGGCAATGTGAAATTGTATAAAAAGGAAGTTCAATAGGAGTTTCAATCATATTATCAAGTTCAAAATCAATCAATAATTTTAATCAATAAAAAATGAAAAATTCAATTCTAGTAATCATTTTTAGCGCTTTGTTTTTTACAACAATTGCAAATGCACAATGGTCAAATAAAAAAGTAAAAGGAAACGGAAAAGTAGTTACCGAGAAACGAATGACAGCAGGATATGACGAAATAAATGTTTCTGGCTTTTTTGATGTGCTTTTGGTTTCTGGCGCTGAGGGCACAATATCCATTAAGGGAGAGGGAAATTTACTTCCTTATATAAAAGTGGAAGTCGAAGGAAATGTGTTGAAAATTTATACTGACAAGAATATAAATATTAGTACGAACAAAAATATTATCCTAACTGTGCCATTTGATCAAATAAGTTTAGTTTCGTTATCTGGTTCAGGAGATCTTAAATCCAAAAACACTATAGTTGGTTCTAAATTCGTTGCTAAATTATCAGGCTCCGGTGATATGACTTTAGATGTTAAAACTACTGATTTTGAAGCAAATATAAGTGGTTCCGGAGATGTAGTTTTGACTGGAAATTCAGATAATTTTACTTTCAAAATATCGGGTTCTGGAGATGTTGACGCAGCTAATTTAATTGCCAAAAAATCAAATTTAACAATTTCTGGGTCGGGTGATATGAAGGTAAATTGCATTGAGAGTTTAATTGCAAGAGTTTCGGGTTCTGGAAACATAAGTTATAAAGGTAATCCTGATATCAAAGACACCAAGGTGAGCGGCTCTGGTGAGATTGTAAAAATGTAATAAAAAAATTGCAAATTATAGTTTGTAAAAAATTTCCGCAGATTCGTAGATTTTGTGTAATCTATGAATATGCGGTAATTTTTTTGTGATCTCTGTCCAAAAAAATAATCTGTTGTCGAAATCTATAAACTTTTGACACTAATAGTTTATAAATTACTAGTCCTCTTTTGGGGAACACGTCTCAATAAAAAGACACTAATAACAAAAAAGACAGCCAAAATAACAATTGCCATTCTCGGGCTTCCTGTTATTTGATCAATAATGCCATAAACACACATCCCAATTACGATTCCTATTTTCTCAGCAACATCATAAAAACTAAAGAAGGAAGTAGTATCATCAGTATCAGGTAATAATTTTGAATATGTGGAACGTGACAAAGATTGAATTCCTCCCATTACAAATCCTGCAACTGTTGCCATAATATAAAAATGCATAGGCAGTGTTATAAAAAATGCAAGGCCACAAAATACGGCCCAAACACTATTAATTGCAATTAAGGTTGGAATATTTCCAAATTTTGCCGACGCTCTTGATGTCAAAATTGCTCCAGCAACAGCTACTAATTGTATAAGTAAGATACAAATAATTAATCCAATGGTACTTTCTTCTTTTGATGACCATTGAATTTCCTGTGCACCAAAATAAGTAGCAACCAACATTACAGTTTGTACTCCCATACTGGAGACAAAAAATCCTCCTAAATACCGTCTCAACGCAATATTTTCATTTAATAAAAACCAAACCTTTTTCAATTCTTTGAATCCGTTAAAAACAATCGACTTAGTTAATTTGCTATTGACATTTTTATTTCCTTTTGGCAAATAATAATAGGTATATTGACTGAATAATATCCACCACACTCCTACCATTATAAAAGAATAACGCATAGCATTATCTCTTGCTACTTCTGGAATTCCTGAAATATAAAACAAGCTAGGTTTCATAATCATCGCTAAATTGATGACCAATAAAAGCACACTTCCTATATAGCCTAATGAATAACCTTTGGCACTAATTTTATCTTGCTGCTCTACAAAAGCAATATCTGGCAAATATGAATTATAGAAAACTAAACTTCCCCAATAACCTATTAATCCTAAAAAATAAAATGCTAGTCCAATATAAATATTTTCAAGATTAAACCAGTACAATCCCATACAGGATAATGAACCTACGTAACAAAAAAATTTCATAAATGATTTTTTATTACCAACATAATCAGCTATACCCGATAGTAGAGGAGAAATAAAGCAAATAACTAAAAATGCAGCTGCTGTAATAAAACTAATTAAAGCCGAATTTTTCAAATGAAGTCCAAAAACATCAATGTAATGATCACGATTTGAAAATAAAGCCTCATAAAATATTGGAAATACAGCCGAAGCAATTGTGAGTGTGTAAACAGAATTTGCCCAATCGTAAAATGCCCATGCGTTCAATAACTTTTTGCTTCCTTTTGCTAAATCTGCCATATATCTTTTTTTTATTTGCGAATTTATTTATTTTTTGGTTGGTATGACCAAAAACAGCACTTTTTCATACATTAATTTTTCAACAATAAATTATTACTAATATTGTTTTCAATATGATTCGCAAAAAAAGCTACTCCTAAAAAGAATAGCTTAAATAGTTCTAAAAACTCAATTAATTAAACTTGATAATTATTTATAAGCAGCATTAACTTTTGCTGCAGTAGCTTTTGCTTCAGGAATCAATACTTGTAAATTCGCCATTCTCGTAGCATCAGAAGGGTGTGTACTAAGAAATTCCGGTGGTGATTGCCCTCCAGGCTGTGAAGCCATTCTTTTCCAAAAAACAATAGCATCATCTGGATTGTAACCTGCAATAGCCATCAAAGTAAGTCCAATTTTATCGGCTTCGCTTTCATGACTTCTGCTAAATGGTAGCATTACTCCCACTTGTGAACCCAATCCATAATATTGTTGCCACATTTGTTGCTTTTCAGCAGATTGTTGACCTGTAGCAACTGCAACTCCTACGGCACCCAATTCTTGTAATTGTGAGGCACTCATTCTTTGTGCTCCATGATTTGCCAAGGCATGAGAAACCTCATGTCCCAAGACTGTTGCTAAACCAGCTTCATCTTTAGTTATTGGTAAAATACCTGAATACACAACGATTTTTCCTCCAGGCATACACCAAGCATTAACTTCTTTATTATCAATTAACTTGTATTCCCATTGATAACCATTCAGATATCCAGATTGTCCCAGATAGGCTAAATATTTTTCTGCAGCTCTTTTAATCTTTAATCCAACTGTTTCTACCTTTTGTGCATCAGCAGTTCCAGAAATTATTTTATTCCCCTTCAAAAAAGTTCCATATTGTTGAAAAGAAGATGGGAATAATTCACTGTTTGAAACAAAATTAAGTTCTTTCTTTCCTGTAATCGGGTTAGTGGCGCAAGAATAGGATAAACCAATTACAACTACACTCATTAATAAATATTTTTTCATGATCTAATTTTTAAATATCTATACAAAAATGCAACTTTGTATTCGTTTTATATTTATACAATTATAGTTAAAAGTTTCAACTTTCCTTTTATTATTAAAAAAGAAAACACCTATTGAATAAAAATAATATTTATTGAATCGGTGTTACTTTATTTTTTAAATCTATGATATTTTAAAAATGATTACGCTTAGCGGAGGAAGTAATAAAGCAGTAGAATATTCTTTTCCATCATAAGGATTGGTTTCTATGCTTAGTTTTTTAGTATTTTTAATCCCACTACCACCAAAGTCAATGTCATCACTATTGAAAATTTCCACAAGTTTACCTGCTTTTGGCAAACCTATTCGGTAATTTTCTCGTACTACCTGAGTAAAATTGAGGACAACTATTAAATCATCTTTAGGATTGTTTCCTTTTCGAATAAAAGACATCACTGCATTCTCATGATCTGAATAATTAATCCACTCGAAACCTTCTTGACTAAATTGTTTTTCATGCAAAGCTGGCTCTGTTTTGTACAATTCATTAAGCTTGGTAATCACTAATTTTATACCATTATGGAAGGGATATTGCAATAAATGCCAATCTAAACTGCTTTCGAAATTCCATTCGCTGCTTTGTCCAAATTCCGCTCCCATAAATAATAATTTGGTTCCTGGATGTGTAAACATATAGCCGTATAGTAGTCGCAGATTTGCAAATTTTTGCCATTCGTCTCCGGGCATTCTACCTAGAATAGATTTTTTGCCATAAACCACTTCGTCATGTGAAAGAGGCAGCATAAAATTCTCAGTATAGGTATAAGTCATCGAGAATGTCAAATCATTTTGATGGTATTTTCTATAAACAGTTTCTTTTTGAAAATATTCTAATGTATCGTGCATCCAACCCATCATCCATTTCATTCCAAAACCCAATCCACCCATAAAAGTCGGTCTGGAAACCATTGGAAAAGAAGTGCTTTCTTCAGCTATTGTTTGCACTCCTTCATAATTTGCATAAACAGCCTCATTGAAGTCTTTTAAAAAACTAATAGTGTCCAAGTTCTCTCTTCCGCCATAAATATTAGGTTCCCACTCCCCTTCTTCTCTGGAATAATCCAAATACAACATCGAAGCAACGGCATCTACTCTAAGTCCATCAATATGATAATGTTGCAGCCAAAAAAGCGCATTACTGATTAAAAAGGAACGAACTTCATTTCGACCATAATTAAAAACCAAACTTTTCCAGTCAGGATGATACCCTTTTCTACGGTCAGGATGCTCAAATAAATTGGAACCATCAAAAAAACCTAACCCATGAGCATCATCTGGAAAATGAGAAGGAACCCAATCTAGAATTACGCCAATTCCAGCTTGATGTAATTTGTCAACTAGAACCATAAAATCCTGAGGTTCTCCAAAACGGGATGTTGGTGCAAAATAACCTACTAATTGATAGCCCCAAGATGGGTCGTACGGATATTCCATAACCGGCATAAACTCGACGTGTGTAAATCCAGTTTCTTTTACATATTTTACCAATTCATCAGCAAATTCCAAGTAAGTCAAAAATCTATTCTCTTCACCATGTCTTTTCCATGAACCCAAATGAACTTCATAAACCGAATAAGGTTTATCTAGATCATTATGCTCTTTACGGGTTTTCATCCACTTGCTATCTTTCCACTTATGATCAAGTCCCCAAACAACTGAGGCTGTATGTGGTGGTTTTTCACAATAAAAGGCAAAAGGATCAGCTTTTTCGGTAATTATTCCGCCGTTATTAGATTGTATCTTGTATTTATAAGTTGTTCCTTTTTGTATTCCAGGAATAAATCCTTCCCAAATACCAGATGAATCCCAGCGCACTTGCAATTCATGTTCTCCTTGAATCCAGAAATTAAAATCACCGATAACGGAAACTGTTCTAGCCGATGGTGCCCATACAGCAAAATAAACTCCTTTTACTCCATCAACTTCAATAAGATGTGCGCCTAATTTTTCGTAAAGTCTAAAATGTTTCCCCGCTTTGAATAAATCAATGTCAAAATCTGTAAAAAGCGAATAGGTTTGTACTTTGTTCATTTTTGTGTTTTTATTTTTTTGTTGAAATTGTAATCAACTTATTTCTATTAAAAATTCATTATACTGGCAATTCCCCTCAGAGGAATTACAGACCATCGAGGTCTTGAATTTAATTCATAACCCAATTCATAGATCGCTTTTTCCAAAAGACAATATCGTAATAAAAAATCTATTTCTTTTTGATACCCAATATTTAGATTCCCCCCTTGAGCGACTTCTGTGTAGGTATTAAGAAAAACACCTACAAAATATTTGTATAAAATTTCTCCAGCTTGAAAAAGTTCATTTTGTTCATATGGATATTTATCATTACTATTGAAGATAGTGGCATAAATGGCATAATGGAAAGAGCGAAACATTCCTGCGACATCTTTTAATGGGGGCTGTTTTACTTTTCGATCTCGAATAGTACTTTCGGGTTCTCCTTCAAAATCAAGAATATAAAAATCATCACCATTCACTAAAACCTGGCCTAAGTGATAATCGCCATGAATACGAATCCTTTCTGATTTCATTTGTGTCCAGTCAAAATCAAGGAAAGCTTTTCTAATTTCTTTTTTATGATCCAAAAACTTATTGGCTAATTCTAAGGCTAAACCATCCAATTTATGCAAATTGTTTTCTAAAATATTCAAACGATTTTGAAACTGATAAGTTAATCTGTTTTTTAGCCAAACGGAATAATCACCATTATATGTAAGTGGTGTAAATGCTGTTTCATGAATGTCACTTCCTAGTGCGATATGCATTTCAGCAGTTCTTGTCGCCAAGGTTTGAATTTTTAGAAAAATATTTAATCCAGCCCAGTCAATAATTTCGTGAGGGACATCGTTTAATTTCAATCTTTTGAATAAATCAATATCTGGAAGTTTACCGATTGAAATTTTTTTGGTATTCAAATTGTCAAAAATCCGATCAACTTCTTCTAGCATATATTTCCATGCATCTCCTTGATTGGGAACCAATTCCTGCATTAAACCAAGTGTGATATTTCCGTCGGACGATACTATGCTAATGCTTCCTGTATATGCCGGGGAATGTTTAAAATTCATTCTCTCAGTAAGAAAACGACTAATTTCATAATCGGGATTCATACTGATGTAAATTCTTCTGAAAATTTTCAAAACCAGATTGTCATTGTATACTATGGAAGTATTGCTTTGTTCCACTCCCATAAAATGAGATGAAATATACTCTTTAGTGTGCAGCGCTTTTCCTTTATGAAAGGTAACTGTTGAATCTTCATTTTTTTTGGAATGAATAATTTTATCAAAAAGCAATTTTCTAAAATCTTCTTGATGTAATGCATCGACCAGATAGCCTTCTTGCTCATTCATAATTACAGGAGCGATAATTGTATTGGTGTCTAAATCTTCTTCAGACATAAACGCCAAAGGCATAAAGTAATGTTGGTAAAATGCTTCCTTAAAATTAACTTCTAGTAAAACGCCGTAATAGGTATTGTCATTTGAAGAAATTTTAAAAGAATGTACGATCTCAATATATTTTAAGGTACTGGCTTTACCTCCATACCATCTTTTATTGATAATGTAATTTTCTAAAATATCGGAAGCGAAAATTTTAATAAAACTTTCGTCTTCAAGAGCATCTTTCCAATCTGTATGGAATACAAATGGGTTTTGATATTCGGCTTCGTTAATTTTATCTACCATTATTTCTGAATTTTAAATAGATGAAAAGGTAATTCGGGTGGAAGCTCTACATAGTTCCATTCATTATCCCATGAATAGCTATTTCCAGTTATCAAATCTGATACTTGAATGTGTTGTTTCCCTATTTTTTCTATAGGAATTCGAATCATTGCTTTTCCTATATTATGTGCATCTAAGCTTACAACCATTAAAGTTTCATTTTGCATATCATCATCAAACTTATAATATGCCAACACTTGCTCATTATTGGTATTGCAAAAAACAATATTATTAGTTTGTTGCAACGAAATTTGTTCTTTTCTAATGGTATTGATTTTAGTAATTAAGGTCGTTAGTTTGTTTTGAATACTCCAATCCCATTTGTAACATTGGTATTTTTCAGAATTTAAGTATTCTTCCTTTCCAGGAGCCATTGGTGTACTTACCATATATTCAAAAACAGGGCCGTAAATTCCAACATTTGAACTTAATGTGGCTGCCAGAAAGTATTTTTGCAAATGCACTGATTCATTTCCATTTTGCAACGCAAAAGGATTAATGTCGGGCGTATTGGGCCAAAAATTAGGTCTGTAAAATTCTTTTTGTTCGGATTGGGTTAATTCTTCCACATATTCTGTCAATTCTTTTTTAGAATTTCTCCAAGTAAAATAAGTATACGATTGACTAAAACCTTGTTTAGCCAATTCGTTCATGATTTTTGGACGTGTAAAAGCTTCTGCTAAAAACAAAACATCAGGATGTTTCTTTTTGATTTCTGATATCAACCAACCCCAGAAATAAAAGGGTTTTGTATGTGGATTATCAACTCTATATATTTTGATATTACATTCTTCAATCCAAAATAAAGCAACATCCAATAGTTCTTTCCAAAGATTTTTCCAGTCCGAACTCTCAAAATAAATAGGTTGAATATCTTGGTATTTTTTAGGGGGATTCTCGGCGTATTGTACAGTTCCATCAGGTCTCCATTTGAACCATTGCGGAAAATCTTTTACATAAGGATGATCTGGAGCTGCTTGTAAGGCATAATCCATCGCTATTTCAATTCCTAAATCTTGAGCTTTTCTAACCAATTCTTTGAAATCTTCAATTGATCCTAATTCAGGATGGGAGGATTTGTGTCCACCGTGATGAGAACCAATTCCCCATGGCGAGCCAACATCACCATATTCAGCATTGGTGGCATTGTTTCTACCTTTTCTATTCACTTCACCAATTGGATGAATTGGAGGGAAATAGAGTGTGTCAAATCCCATTTCGGCAACTCGAGGTAGTAATTTTTCACAATCTTTAAAAGTACCATGTTTCCCGTCTTCTTCTGATGCTGAACGTGGGAAAAATTCATACCAAGTACTGAATAATGCTTTTTTTCGATCTACATATACTTCTAAATCAATCGATTTATTTTGTAAAAAACGTACTGGGTACTTTTTGAAAATTCGAATCAATTCTTCCGATGTAGTTTCTCGAACAGCATTGTCATATTCGGATTCTGTTGCGAAATAATAAACGAGTCGATTGAGGTACTCATTTTCAGAAGCATCAACAGTATTCAGAATGGCTCGCACATATTCTGCACCTTCCAATAGTTCGGATTTAACATATTGATTATCGTTGATTTTACGCTCGGTACCATGCTGCCAGTTCAATGCATAGTCTACCCATCCCTCTACAAAATAGATGTATTTCCCTTGTTTATCAACTTGAAATTCAGCAAACCATTCGTCATTATGAGTGGGTGTCATTCGAACTTCTTGCCAATTTGCTTCAGATTCGTGTTTGAATTTTACACAACATTGAATTACATCATGTCCATCAGAAAAAACATCTGCGGAGACAAGTATTTTTTGACCTATTATTCTTTTGATTGCAAAGCTACCACAATTCAGTTGTGGCAAGACATTTTCTATAATTATACGGGTTTGGTTCTGCATGGTATTAGTTAAATTGAACATGTAATTTAGTAAATATTAAATATTTACAAAAATTAATTTTAAAAATTATATATATTATATTAATTTGATGCGATAAGCTTTGTTTTTTATGAATTACATAACAAATTAAAGAAATAACTCTTTTTCTTTTGTCTTATTGATTGTGTTTTCTCTAAAAGCCAGTCACACCAAATCGAAGTACAATAAATTGTACTGCCTATTTGGTGTAGCTAGTTCAAGTTGAAATAAATCTGATTTTCGTTATTTATTAGCAGATATTTTATTTTATAATAAAATTATTTGGAATTATAGCTCCTTTTCGGATTACCACAATTCCTTCTTTTACACAATACAATTCGTTTGATGTATCGGGTAAATGCTTGCCTCCTTTTACGTATACATCATTACCGATTCTACAGTTTTTGTCCACAATGGCATTATCTATAAAACATCTTTCACCTATACCAATTAATGGTATTCCGTTTTTGTTATCTTCATTAATGTCATCAATGTTTTGGTAAAAATCATTACCCATTACATAACAGTGCTGAATTACTGTGTCCTCGCCTATTCGAGATCTATTCCCAATAACAGATTTGGTAATTGCTTTGGCATGAATAATACATCCTTCGGAAATTAATGACCTTTCTACCATTGTTTTATGAAACTTGGAAGGCGATAATAAACGAGGTCTAGTATAAATTTTATTGTCGTTATCGAATAAATTGAATTTTGGAATATCATCTGTCAAACCAATGTTGGCCTCAAAAAAGGAATCAATATTACCAATATCTGTCCAATAACCTTCGTATTGATAACTTAGCAGTTTTTTATTGCCAACAGCCTGAGGGATTATTTCTTTTCCAAAATCTTTAGTTTCTGGATTAGACATCAATTCAATTAATAGTTTTCTGTTAAAAATATAAATTCCCATGGAAGCCAAATAATGTTTTCCTTGGCTTTTCATCTCATCGCTAACCTCCGATTTCCAATCGGGTAATAACTCCTTTGCAGGCTTTTCTATAAAACAATCAATACAACTTTCTGAATTGGTTTTCAATATTCCAAACTCAGGGGCATCTTTGTCATTTACAGGTAAAGTAGCAATAGTAATATCAGCTTCGGCATCGATGTGGGCCTCAAGCATTGCATTAAAATCCATCTGATACAACTGATCCCCTGAAAGAATTAATGCATAATCAAATTCGTGGTTTAAAAAGTGCGGCATACACTGTCTTACTGCATCTGCAGTCCCTTGAAACCAGGTTGGATTATCGGGTGTTTGCTCAGCAGCTAAAATATCAACAAATGACTGACTAAAAATACTAAAGTTGTAAGTGTTCTTAATATGGGCATTCAAAGAAGCTGAATTGAATTGTGTCAGCACAAACATTTTATAGATGTCTGAATTCATACAATTTGAAATTGGAATATCAACCAATCTGTATTTTCCACCAATCGGGACCGCTGGTTTTGATCTTCTTGCAGTTAAGGGATAAAGTCTTGAACCTTGACCGCCTCCTAAAATAATAGCGATAACTTTTTTTCTTTTAGCTTTCATATCTCTTTGAAATAATTAAATTATATAATCCTATATATTCTTGGCTGACAATTTGCCAAGAATGGTTTGTATTCATTCCTTTGATTCTAATTTGATTGAAAATGTCTTTACTTTTATATAAATCGACTGCTCTTTGTATGGAATTGCAAATCTCCTCAGCAGAAGCTTCATTATGACAAATTCCATTTCCATTATTTTCGAAATCAGTAACAGTGTCTTTTAGTCCTCCAGTTCTTCTCACTATTGGTATTGTTCCGTATCGCAAAGCATACATCTGATTTAATCCGCAAGGTTCCACACGTGATGGGATTAAAATAAAATCGGAACTGGCATACGTTTTATGGGCTAATTCTTCATTATAACCTATGTAAACATTATAATTTCCACCAAATACAGCTCGTAATTGTGTTAGCTGGTTTTCTATTTCTACATCGCCATTTCCTAAAATTAATATATTAATTTCTTCTTTAAATATTGTCAACGCTGATGTAACTACCTTTGGAAGTAAATCAGCTCCTTTTTCATCATACAATCTCCCAATAAAGCTAAAAAGCGGTTTTGATGGATTGATATTGAAAAGCACGCACAACTGCTCTTTATTTTTTTGTTTTCCTTCGTTCAGAGTTTCTATTGAATAATTAACATCTAGAATTGTATCTTTATTGGGGTCCCAAACATCAATATCAATTCCATTAAGAATTCCTTTTGATTTGTGGCGAACCTGTTGAAATAATGTCTCCAGTCCATTATCCGAATTATTTATTTCATTGAGATAGCTTGGCGAAACAGTTGTTATTTCATCGGCACATTTTATTCCTGCGGCCAAGGAATTGATACAATTTCCCCATTCTAATTCTCTTACATGAATCAAATCAAATTCAGGTAAATAATATAATTTATTAAAACTAAATATACCTTGGTACAAACCGTTATGAATGGTTATCAGTGTGGATATCTCTTTTAGCTTTTCATATTTTGGACAATATTTTTTCATAAAAGGGATTAAACCAGTATGATGATCGTGACAATGTATGATATCAGGAATTGAACTCCGTCCTGAAATCCAGTCTAATGTCGCAATTTGAAAGGATAAAAACCGTTCTATATCATCTCTGTAATTATAAATATTGGGTCTGTCAAAAAGTTCCAATATTTCTATTAAATAGAGTTCGAAACCTAATTTATTTGATGATTCTTTCAATACGCTAAAAGGAAAATTAAAGTTTCCTAATTTTAATTTGCCCCAATGAACACATTCAAAATCATTTTCTAATCGAAATGCCGTTTGATAACAAGGGATGACTACGCGGACTTGATTTTCTGAGCTGTTTTCATATTTTGGCAATGCTCCTATTACATCGGCTAAACCACCCACTTTTGCCACGGGGTAACATTCTGCTCCAATGTGAAATATTTCCATGAATTACCTTTCGTTTTTGCTTAATGACGATCTTTCTATACACCTCATTTAGTTACAAATTTTAAAAAATTAATACTTTTATCGTGTGAAATTAAATTATATTAACATTAAATTTATAGTACTTTTATGTTTTTTTAAATTTAGTTAAAAAAAAGTAATATTTAAAGAGTTCTCTTAATTTTATCAATATGACAAAAAACACCTCGAATCATACCAAAACTTTGAAAATTCCCAAGATTATAATACTATCCGGTAAGTTTATTGCTTTTTTGTCTACCAAATGGGTTACTGTTTATGCATCAAAATTGTTTACAACCCCAATAAAACATAAAACTCCAAAGCGAGAAATTGAAATGGATCAAAAGAGCATTCAGAAAATGATTGATGTTCCATCGATAAATAGAAAAGTCAATGTGTATGAGTACGGAAATGGTGGTAAAAAAGTATTATTGGTCCACGGGTGGTCAGGAAGAGGAACACAATTATGTAAGATTGCTGACGAACTGATAAAAGTTGGTTATGCAACTGTTAGTTTTGATGCACCAGCACATGGCAAATCGCCAGGCAATTCAACAATCATGGTTGACTTTATTGCTTCAGTTATGGAAATAGACAAACAATTTGGACCCTTTGAAATTGCTATTGGTCACTCCTTGGGTGGAATGACAGTTATGAATGCTATAAAAGAAGGATTTCAAATAAAAAAAGCAGTTATTATTGGAAGCGGTGACATTGTAAAAGATATAACAGATGATTTTATTAAAAAAATGGGATTAAAACCCGAAATAAGTAAATTATTATGCGAACGATTTGAAAGAAAATATGGCGGAAGAATGGATGATTATAGCGCATATAAGGCAGCTGATATGAGTTCGATTCCAACTTTGGTTATTCATGATGAGAATGATCCAGAAGTGCCCGTAAAAGCGGGTATTAACATTCATAAACATCTTATAAACGGTGAATTAATGTTGACCAAAAGATTAGGCCATAGAAAGATACTGGCTGATCACCAAGTAATTGAAAAAATAATTAATTTTATAAAAAATTAAAATTATGAATTATCCTTTTGTGAAAACAGAGAAAGAATGGGAAGATGAATTGGGTGCAGAACGCTATAGAATTCTTCGTCAAAAAGGAACGGAATATCCCCATACAGGCAAATACAATTTACATTTTGAAAATGGTGTTTATTGTTGTGGAGGTTGTGGTTCTCCCCTATTTGAAAGTAATTCTAAATTTGACGCTCATTGTGGTTGGCCATCATTTGATGAATCAATTCCTGGAAAAGTGGAATATATTGTTGACAATACACACGGAATGAAACGTACTGAAATTGTTTGTGCTAATTGCGGCGGACATTTAGGACACGTTTTTGAGGATGGTCCAACAAAAACGGGTCAGCGGTATTGTGTAAATTCGTTGTCCGTAGATTTTAAAGAAAAATAATTGTTTCAAAAATGGATTTAAACAAAAAATGCTTTACAATCCTGTAAAGCATTTTTTATTTGATCTATAATTTTTTAGAAAGCAACATTCCATCTTGGTAATTTACCATTTTCATCTAGAAAGTTTTGCAAAACTTGTCCCTCAACGCTAGTTGGAATCGATTTTGCCGAATCATTAAAAGTTTCAAACCAAAAAACTTCCAATGTATCGATATTTTCTTTTTTCATTTGAGCAGGCCAAGAATATTTTCTCCCTGTTTTTGCAAATTGATGACCGTTTACAATTTTATCGTATAAACCACCATTTTTACTTTTCAAGGTACCATCATTCTGAACGGTTCCTGTAGAACCAATCATTATTAACTCTTTGTCAGCATAAACAACAAAAACTCCACTTCCGGCTTCTGAAGCATTACAAACAGCTTCTAAATTATCTTCCTGTGAAAACGTAAAACTTCCTTTTACTGTAAACTTTTCTAATTCTTTGTACATATTTTTTATAATTAAAAAAATGCCTCACAAAATCGTGAGGCATTTTGGTATTTCATTTTTAAACAATTGAATACTAACCTAGTACTTCTTTTACTTTCTTTCCTATTTCAGCAGGTGAGTCAACAACGTGAATTCCGTTCTCTCTCATAATTTGTTTTTTAGCTTCAGCTGTATCGTCAGAACCACCAACAATTGCACCTGCATGTCCCATTGTTCGTCCTGCTGGAGCAGTAACTCCTGCAATGAAACCTACAACTGGTTTACGGTTACCATCGGCTTTGATCCATTTTGCAGCATCAGCTTCTAATTGACCACCAATTTCACCAATCATTACAATACATTCTGTTTCTGGATCGTTCATCAATAATTCTACAGCTTCTTTTGTAGTAGTTCCAATGATTGGGTCTCCACCAATACCAATAGCAGTGGTAATTCCTAATCCTTGTTTTACAACTTGATCTGCAGCTTCATAAGTCAAAGTTCCAGATTTAGATACAATCCCTACAGTACCTTTTTTGAAAACGAAACCTGGCATAATTCCAACTTTAGCTTCACCTGGAGTGATAACACCTGGACAGTTTGGTCCAATTAATCTAGCATTTCTTTCTTTAACATAGCTATTTGCTTTGATCATATCAGCAACAGGAATTCCTTCAGTAATAGCGATGATTACTTTTATTCCAGCATCAGCTGCTTCCATTATAGCATCTGCTGCAAAAGCAGGTGGTACAAAAATAATAGTTGTATCGGCTCCAGCTTGTTCTACTGCATCTTTTACAGTATTAAAAACAGGAAGATCCAAATGTATTGTTCCTCCTTTACCAGGAGTAACACCTCCAACAACATTTGTACCGTATTCAATCATTTGAGAAGCGTGAAAAGTTCCTTCGCTACCTGTAAATCCCTGAACAATTATTTTTGAATCTTTATTAACTAAAACACTCATGATATATTTTTTATGTAGTTTTTAAAATTGTGACGCAAAAGTAAGGCTTTTGTAATTATTTTGTACTTTTTTTTAAAATAAAAATAATTACATGACTTGACTCATTTGATAACCTCTGTATAATTTATTATCTTTTATCTCCCATATAATCATAATATGAGCTAAAAACATTTCCTCCCTTGGATTTTCTATCGTTTTTACATAATGTGAAAAACGTACCGAAACGGTATCTCCTTCTTCTACGATATGGCTAATTCTGGCTTTAGTGCGAACATAAGCTCGACTGATGTCATTAGTCAAATTTATTAATGCTTCGTAATCCATTTGAATAAATCCTTTGCTGCTATTCCAATCCAAAATACAGTCGGGATGCAAATACTCTTTCATTATCTCAGTGTTAATGAAGGCATCTGATTTATAAAAACTTTTTACAATTTCTTTAGCAGACATATTATTGTAGTTTTTTTAAAATTTCTGGGATTTTTTTAATATTTGCTAATTGCTTCAATTTTTCTCTTGATTCTTCAATTGGTGTTCCAAAATAACTTTTACCACCATCTACTGATTTTGTGACACCTGTTTGTCCAAGTATTACTGCATTTGCTCCTATAGTAATTCCACTCGTAGTACCCACTTGTCCCCAAATAGTAACTTCATCTTCAATAATTACACAGCCGGCAATACCGGTTTGTGAAGCAATCAAACATTTTTTTCCAATTACAGTATCATGCCCAACGTGAACCTGATTATCAATTTTAGTACCTTCGCCAATAGTGGTATCGCCTGTTACTCCTTTATCAATAGTACAGAGTGCACCAATGCCCACATTGTCTTTGATTACCACTCTTCCACCCGAAATTAATTGGTCGTAGCCGTTGGGTCTTTTTTTATAATAAAAAGCATCGGCTCCAAGAATAGTACCTGAATGGATAATCACATTATTTCCAATAACAGTGTGGTCATAAATGGAAACATTAGCATGAATCAAACAATTTTCACCGATAAAGACATTATTTCCTATGAATGAGTTCGGCTGAACGATAGTACCTTTTCCGATTTTTGCGGAAGCAGAAATAGAAACATTCGAATGTATAAAAGGCATAAAATGTCTTGTTAATATATTGAAATCTCTAAAGGGATCATCGGAAATCAATAAAGCTTTACCTTCGGGACACTCTACTTTTTTGTTGATTAAAACAATTGTAGCGGCTGAGTTTAGTGCTTTTTCGTAATATTTTGGATGATCAACAAAAACAATATCTCCTGATTCTACAACATGAATTTCATTCATGCCGTAAACAGGAAACAAGGCATCACCTACAAATTCACATTGAAGCAAATTTGCAATATCTTGTAGAGAATAAACTTTTGGGAATTTCATATAAAAAAGTATTCAGTTTTTAGTCTCAGTTTTTAGTTCTTAGCGCTATAAATGTGCACTGACACAGAAAACTGAAAATGAAACTATGCTTTAACACGTTCCATGTAAGAACCTGATGCTGTGTCAATTTTAATTTTATCACCTTCATTAATAAACAAAGGCACATTTACAGTTGCTCCAGTTTCAACAGTAGCTGATTTTGTAGCATTTGTAGCTGTGTTTCCTTTTATACCTGGTTCGGCATAAATAACTTCAAGAATTACAGATGCTGGCATATCTACAGAAAGAGGTAAATCTGTCTCAGTGTTGATACTTACCATAACATTTTCTCCTTCTTTTAATAGATCTGGAGAATCAAGAATGTTTTTATTCAAAGAGATTTGTTCGAAAGTCTCTACATTCATAAAGTGAAATAAATCACCCTCTGGATAGAGAAATTGAAATTTGTGGTTTTCAACTCTAACCTCGTCTATTTTGTGTCCAGCAGAAAAAGTATTGTCTAATACTTTACCATTACTCAAACTTCTTAATTTTGTTCTAACGAATGCAGGTCCTTTACCTGGTTTCACATGAAGAAATTCAATGATTTTGTAAATATCATTGTTGTATTTGATGCATAATCCGTTTTTAATATCTGATGTAGATGCCATTATTTGTTTTTGTTTTATTTATTATTTTGTTTAATCGTTCAATCGGTTATTTGCTTTTTTTTTCTAAACAATTGAACTTTTATTTAGTAATTTCCAGAATATCCTTTCATTACTCCTCTTGATGAATTTCTAATAAAATCCAATATTTCATCACGCTCTGGCGTGGCTTCCATTTCGGCTTCTATAATATCCATTGCTTGAGTTGTATTGTAATTTTTTTGATACAGAATTCTATATATCTCTTGAATTTCTCTAATTTTTTCGGTTGTGAAACCTCTTCTTCTTAAACCAACTGAATTAATTCCCACGTAAGACAAAGGTTCTTTAGCAGCTTTGGTAAAAGGAGGAACATCTTTTCTAACTAATGAACCACCAGAAACCATGGCGTGGTCACCTATATGAATAAACTGGTGCACAGCAGCCAATCCTCCAATAACAGCATAATTCCCTACAATTACGTGACCTGCCAATGCTACTCCATTGACAATTATGGCATTGTCGCCAATATGACAATCATGTGCAATATGTGCAGTTGCCATTACTAAACAATTATTTCCTAAAGTCGTTTGACCTGAAGCTATAGTTCCTCTATTGATTGTTACACATTCTCTAATTGTACAATTATCTCCTATAATTGCTAAAGAATCTTCTCCACCGAATTTTAAATCTTGAGGGACAGCAGCGATTACTGCTCCTGGAAAAATATTGCAATTTTTACCAATTCTCGCTCCCTCCATTATTGTTACATTAGAACCTATCCAAGTTCCATCTCCAATAACTACATTGTTATGAATAGTTGTAAAAGGTTCGATTACAACATTTTTGGCGATTTTGGCACCTGGATGAACGTATGCTAACGGTTGATTCATCTGCTATTTTTTAAATTAGTATTAATACGATTATGGCTCTTTTGAAAAAGGCATAAATCAAAAATTATTGCTTTCTTGCAATTTGAGCCATTAATTCAGCTTGAGCAACCAATCGTCCGTTTGAATACGCATTTGCTTGCATATGGCAAATTCCTCTACGGATTGGAGTAATTAAATCACACTTGAATATAAGAGTATCTCCTGGTAAAACTTTTTGTTTGAATTTTACATTATCAATTTTCATGAAAAAGGTAAGGTAATTTTCAGGATCAGGAACTGTACTTAAAACTAAAATTCCTCCTGTTTGTGCCATTGCCTCTACAATCAAAACTCCGGGCATTACTGGCGCATTTGGGAAATGTCCAACGAAAAAATTTTCATTCATTGTCACATTTTTCATTCCTACAACATGGCTGTCAGACATTTCTATGATTCTGTCAATCAACAAAAATGGAGGTCTGTGTGGTAGCATAGCCATAATTTTATGGATATCCATTAATGGCTCTTGATTTAAATCATAAGTAGGAACATAATTTCTTTGTTCACTTTTGATGATTTTGGCCATTTTTTTTGCAAACTGAGTATTTACGAAGTGCCCCGGTTTGTTCGCAATAATTTTTCCTTGAATTTTTGTTCCGATCAAAGCTAAATCACCAATTACATCTAACAATTTATGTCTAGCCGCTTCATTTGGATAATGTAAAGTAAGATTGTCTAAAATACCATTTGGTTTAACGGTAATTTCGTCTTTACCAAAGGCTTTCTTTAAACTCTCCATTGTTGATTCAGAAATTTCTTTATCAACATATACAATAGCATTATTTAAATCGCCACCTTTAATCAATCCATTTTCTAATAAAGATTCTAATTCATGTAGAAAACTGAAAGTTCTTGCATTTGAAATTTCAGTTTTGAAATCAGCAATAGTTTTTAAGGTAGCATTTTGAGTTCCTAATATTTTTGTTCCAAAATCAACCATAGTTGTTACACTATAATGGTCACTTGGCATAACCATGATTTCACTTCCAGATGCTTCATCGGTAAAAGAAATTACTTCTTTTACAACATATACATTTCGGTTTAATTCTTGGTCAATAATTCCGGCTTCCTCAATTGCTTCCATGAAATACTTAGAGGAACCGTCCATGATTGGCAATTCAGAAGCATCCAATTCGATTATGATGTTATCCAAATCAGATCCCATTAAGGCTGCTAAAACATGTTCTGGTGTTTGAATTTTGACACCTAATTTTTCTAGATTAGTACCACGTTGCGTATTAACCACATAATTAGCATCTGCTTCAATAATGGGTTGCCCTTCAAGATCGACGCGAACAAATGTAAAGCCGTTATTTACAGGAGCAGGTTTAAATGTCATTTTAACTTCCCTTCCAGTATGTAGCCCAACTCCAGTTAACGAAATTTCTGTTTTGATGGTCTTCTGTTTAACCATTGTTTCCATTTTTTTGGTTTAATATTTGTTTTTTTAACTCTTCTATTTCTTTTGCCAGTTTTGGTAAATTCTTAAAATGCACATACGATTTACTATAATCAGAATATCCAAAAGTTGGACTTCCTTGCAGTATTTCATTATCTTTTATGTTTCTTCCCACTCCTGATTGGGCCTGAATTCTAACATTGTTTCCAATTGTCAAATGACCGACGATACCCACTTGGCCTCCTATCATGCAATTTTCTCCAACCTTGGTAGATCCCGCAATTCCAGATTGAGCAGCAATAACGGTATTTCGACCAATTTCTACATTATGGGCAATTTGAATTTGATTGTCTAATTTCACACCTGCTCTAATAACTGTAGAACCTAATGTAGCTCTATCAATTGTCGAATTGGCACCAATATCGACATTATCTTCAATGACTACATTTCCAATTTGCGGAATTTTGTTATATGTTCCATCTTCATTTGGTGCATAACCAAAACCATCAGCTCCGATAATCGTTCCAGAATGAATTGTGCAATTATTACCAATAATTGTTTCTGAATAAATTTTGGCGCCAGCAAAAATAATCACATTATTCCCAATAGTTACATTGTCGCCAATAAAACTTCCAGGATATACCTTTACATTATTGCCTAAAACTACATTATCACCTATATAACTAAAGCTTCCTAAATATAGATTTTCACCATACTTAGCACTTTCAGAAATAAATGACGGGTTTTCTATCCCGCTTTTATTTAATTTTACTTGGTTGTAAAATTCCAATAACTTAGAAAAAGATTTATAAGCATCGGCTACCTTAATAAGTGTAGTTGTTATTGGGGATTCGGGAACGAAGGTATCATTAACAATTGTAATTGAGGCTTTTGTAGTATATATGTAATTAATGTATTTTGGATTGGATAAAAAAGTAAGCGACCCTTCTGCCCCTTCCTCAATTTTAGATAAACGGGAAACTTCGATGTTGGGATCGCCAACAATTTCTCCTTCTAATATTCCTGCTATTTGTTCAGCTGTAAATTTCATCTTATTGAATTGTATTTTTAAAAATTATAAGATGCAACATACAAATGGTAGTTTACACAATATATCATAAAAATAGATTGGCTTGGTTTATTGCGACAAAAATATAAAAAATAGGTTTTAAATGTTAATTTTAAAGCAGTTGTTTTGGAAAACAAATATAATACTTAGTTACTAACTTTGATAACGATTTCAAATTCAGTTGGTCAGATGCTTCAACGACATCTTCAATTGTCTTGTCTTTATTCAAAATTCGTATTGGTTCTGCTACTTTACTATAGGCTTGACTCTTTATTTTTCCTTTGAAAATAAAATAATTAGATTCTGCCAAAGAGATTTTATTTTGAATTGAAAAACGTTCCTTTTGTATCTGTAATTCTTCCAGCGGTACTTTATCATTCGTTAATTTTATTTTTAAAAGATCTCTATTGATAATCATTTTGCTTAGGGATGACAGAATAAAATCATCTTGATTTTCCCAAGATTTCAAAGCACTGATAATATCAAAATCATCAAGTTTCGTAAAAAGTTTTACTGTTTTTTGGTCGAATGTATCTAAAGTAACTTTGTTTTGCATAAAAAATAACAAAGGTTCGCTGCAAGGCAGAATAACACCTCTTTCTGTCAATTCTTTAGCGCGTTTTAAAACTTTGGTCAAAATTAATTCGGCTACCAAGCTCGTTTTATGTAAATAGACCTGCCAGTACATCAATCTTCTGGACATCAGGAATTTTTCAACAGAATAGATACCTTTTTCTTCAATAACCAATACATCATCAACTACATTCATCATCTGAATCAAACGTTCTGAATTGACATTACCCTCTGAAACACCCGAATAAAAACTATCTCGCTTTAAGTAATCCATGCGATCCATGTCTAGTTGGCTGGATATCAATTGCAACATGAATTTACGGTCGTATTCGCCTTTAAAGACCTGAATAGCTAGGCTCAATTGTCCTTGAAATTCAATATTAAGCTGATTCATTAATAACAATGAAATTTCTTCGTGATGTACATCTTCAACAATACTACTTTCCATTGCATGCGAAAAAGGACCGTGACCAATATCATGCAATAATATGGCGATGTATAAGGCATTTTCTTCTTCAGGACTAATGATGACCTCTTTAAAACGCAATACTTCGACTGCTTTTTGCATCAAATGCATACAACCCAAAGCATGATGAAAACGGGTGTGATTGGCGCCGGGATATACTAAATAAGATAAGCCCATTTGTGAAATACGTCTTAAACGCTGAAAATAAGAATGTTGAATTAAGTCGTAGATTAAAGCATTTGGGATTGTAATAAACCCATAAATGGGGTCATTGAATATTTTTAATTTATTTATTTGAGACACTATCAAGTTTTTTTAGGTTAACAAATATAATTAAAATACTATTTGTTTTTAAGGGCAAATCGAAAATAGGAATCAACAGTAATTGTAGTTGAGAAACACAAAAATAATAATTCAAAAGCAGTTGAGGAACTCTGAGGTTGTAACAAACTATTTGAGAACCATTTTATGAATGATCCCACTTTTTCAACTTATCACTGATCCTTCACTTCTGAATCAATGTTTCGATTTAAGGTAAAAAAAAACTTCTCAATTTCTTGAGAAGTTTTGTGGGCGATGAGGGGTTCGAACCCCCGACCCCCTCGGTGTAAACGAGGTGCTCTGAACCAGCTGAGCTAATCGCCCTATTGCGTGTGCAAATATACAACTAGAACTCGTAATTGCAAGCAATATTTAAAAAAAATCAAATAAAAAACAATGAGTTTTTCTTTTGTTACTCATTAACAGCAGTTTATTCGAAGCTGAATCTCCGTTTTTTTTTTGGTTATCATCTTCTTATAGCCTTACATTTGTATTATAAAATAAAAACAATGGCTCGATACCAAGAAAATGATTTACCCAAATCAAAAATTACTGCAAGTTCTTTGCAAAAAGCAATCCTGATTTTCAAATATGCCAACAATCATAAATGGAAATTTTATGTTGGATTGGTGTTTCTATTGCTTACCAGTGTTACTGCCCTAGCCTTTCCAAAGTTTATGGGAATGCTTGTGGATTGCGTAAACAAAAAAGATGCCCATCTAGCCAATCAAATTGCTTTGGGCTTAGGATTGGTGCTGTTACTACAATCTTTATTTTCCTTTTTTAGACTTTCCTTATTTGTCAATTTTACCGAAAACACATTGGCCAATGTTCGATTGGCTTTGTACACTAATTTGGTTAAATTGCCTATGTCCTTTTTCTCTCAAAAGCGCGTAGGTGAATTAAATAGCCGAATCAGCAATGATATTACCCAAATTCAAGATACTTTAACGACTACAATTGCAGAGTTTTTAAGACAATTCATATTGATCATTGGGAGTTTTGCTATGTTGGCCAGTATTAATATCAAATTGACCATTATGATGGTTTCGGTAGTGCCATTGGTTGGGGTTGCAGCTGTCATTTTTGGACGGTTTATTCGAAAGTATTCTAAAAAAGTACAAGATCAAGTAGCAGAAAGTCAGGTAGTGGTTGAAGAAACTATGCAAGGAATCAGTATTGTTAAGGCTTTTGCTAATGAATGGTATGAAATTGCCCGTTATAAAGAAAGAATTAAGGAAGTTGTCAAAATGGGTATTAAAGGAGGGCAATTTAGAGGTTTCTTTGCTTCCTTTATTATTATATGCTTATTCGGAACGATTGTGGCGGTGGTTTGGTATGGAGTACAATTGAGTATTGCTGGAGAAATCACGGTTGGACAATTGTTTACCTTTATATTATACTCAAGTTATGTAGGTGCTTCATCAGGTGGAATTGCCGAATTGTATGCCCAAATGCAAAAGGCTATTGGCGCTACTGAAAGAGTTTTTGAACTATTGGACGAAACTCCGGAAAAAATCAATTCAAACGTGCATATTCCTTCTATAAATAAAATAAAAGGTGATGTGACTTTTAATAATGTGGCCTTTAGCTATCCTTCCAGAAAAGAAGTCAAGGTTTTGAAAGATATTAATTTCACTGCAAATTTTGGTCAAAAAATTGCTCTTGTCGGTCCAAGCGGCATGGGGAAATCAACGATTGCCTCATTATTATTACGTTTTTATGATATTGATGGAGGTGAAATTTTAATAGATGGGAAGAATATTTACGATTTTGATTTGGAAAATCTTCGCGGGAATATGAGTATAGTGCCGCAGGATGTTATATTGTTTGGAGGAACAATCAAAGAGAATATTGCTTACGGAAAACCCAATGCTACCGATGAAGAAATAATTGTAGCTGCAAAACAGGCTAATGCTTATGTCTTTATCGAAGGTTTTCCGGAAAAATTTGAAACCATAGTTGGAGAGCGGGGAATTAAGCTTTCTGGAGGACAAAGACAGCGAATTGCCATTGCGCGTGCCCTATTGAAAAATCCATCTATATTAATTTTAGACGAAGCTACTTCATCATTAGACAGTGAAAGTGAAAAATTAGTTCAGGAAGCCTTAGAAATTTTAATGGAAGGAAGAACTAGTATTATTATTGCTCACCGTCTTTCTACCATTCGTTCTGCCGATCAAATTTTAGTCCTTGACAATGGAAAAATTAGCGAACAAGGAACACATCAGGAATTAATCAATTTAGAAAATGGTTTGTATAAGAATTTGAGTAATTTACAGTTTAGTAATTCTTAATTCCCACCTCACCCCTCTTCAAAGGATAGTTAACTAAAAAAAAACTCCAATCACCAATGATTGGAGTTTTATCTAAATTCTGTTTTCTGAAAGCTGCAATCTAAACCTTTCCTTTTCTTCTATTGCGCTCTGCTTTGATCATAGCTAGTTCGCGACTGGTTTGCCCGGCTACAGAAGTATTTTCTTCAGCACGACGAATCAAGTATGGCATGACATCTTTTACAGGTCCAAAAGGTAAATATTTAGCAATATTATAACCATTGGCTGCCAAGTTGTAACTGATGTTATCACTCATTCCATACAATTGTCCGAACCAAATTCTATTGTCATTAGATAGAATTCCTTTATTTTTCATCAGTTCCATCAATTTGTAGGTACTCTCCTCGTTATGGGTTCCTGCAAAAATTGACATTGTCTCCAAATGCTCTACCATATATAGGACAGCGGCATCATAATTGATATCCGAAACTTCTTTCGAAGCGCATATTGGTGTTGGATATCCTTTTTCTTCAGCACGAAGATTTTCTTTTTCCATGTAAGCGCCACGAACTAATTTCATTCCGATAAAAAATCCATCAGTTTTTGCTTTCTCATGTAATTTTTTCAAATAATCTAAACGGTCCCAACGGTACATTTGTAGCGTATTGAATACAATTACTTTTTCTTTGTTGTATTTGCGCATCATTTCGGTAACCAAATCATCGGCTGCATCTTGCATCCAGCTTTCTTCTGCATCAATCAACAAGGCAATGTTTTTTTTTTGTGCTTCACTGCAAACTAAATCAAAACGAGCTATTACTCTGTCCCATTCTGCTTGTTCATCTGAAGTTAAAGTTTGTTTTTCTCCAACTTTTTCATATAAATCTAAACGACCTAAACCTGTTGGTTTGAAAACTGCAAAAGGAATGGCTTTGCGCTCTTTGGCAAATTCAATCGTTTTCAATGTCATGTTAAGCGCGGCATCGAATTGATCTTCTTCTTCTTTGCCTTCAACAGAATAGTCCAAAACAGATGAAACACCTTTAGTATACATTTTATCTACTACCGAAAGACAATCATCTTCATTTACACCGCCACAAAAATGATCAAAAACGGTAGCGCGAATAAGGCTTTCAACGGGAAGGTTCGCTTTGATGGCAAAGTTGGTAACCGCTGTTCCAATACGCACTAAAGGCTGACTATTGATTAATTTGAAAAGGAAATACGCTCTATCGAGTTCTGTATCACTTTTTAATGCAAACGCAATTTGTGAGTTATTAAAAATATTATTCATTTTTTGTTATTTTTTTATGCAAATATAAAGAGAGTAAGCGAGTATAATTAGCAAAATTTGCCTTATTTTGCGCATTCAATAAAATTAAAATGATGCAATCTATTCAAGCCAATAATTATCCTGTGCATTTCAATGAAACTGGATATAAAAATCTAAACCAACACTTAAAAGAGAACAAATATTCTAATTTGTTTATAATTGTCGATAGCAATACTAATGAATATTGTTTACCTAAATTGCTTCCCTTGCTGGAAACAGATTTGACAATCGAAATCATTGAATTTAATGCTGGAGAAATTAATAAAAATATCGAAACTTGTATTGAAATTTGGAAAGTTCTAACAGAATTGGGAGCTGACAGAAAAACACTAATCATTAATATAGGAGGTGGCGTTGTAACAGATTTGGGAGGTTTTGTGGCTTCTACTTTTAAACGAGGAGTTGATTTTATACATATCCCAACTACTTTATTGTCAATGGTTGACGCATCGGTCGGTGGTAAAAACGGTGTTGATTTGGGTAATTTAAAAAATCAAATCGGTGTTATCAATACACCAAAAATGGTATTGATTGATACTCAGTATTTAGAGACAGTTCCTCAAAATGAAATGCGTTCTGGCCTTGCTGAAATGTTGAAACATGGTTTGATTTTTGATAAAGCCTATTGGGAATATTTTTTAGATTTAAAAGCAATAGACTTTGATCATTTAGATGCGCTAATTCATCGTTCAGTTGAGATTAAGAACATTATAGTGATGCAAGATCCAACTGAAAAAAACATTCGAAAGTCATTAAACTTCGGACATACTTTAGGACATGCTATAGAAAGTTATTTTTTGGAGAATGAAAAGAAAATTACCCTTCTACATGGAGAAGCTATTGCTGTAGGAATGATTTTGGAAAGTTATATTTCATTGCATAAAAATTTGATCACATTAGAAGAATACAATCAAATAAAAACGACCATAAAATCAATATATGATGATATTATTTTTGAAGAAAATGATATTGAACCAATTTTAGAATTACTGATTCACGATAAAAAAAATGAGTACGGTATGATACAATTTGCATTGATTGAAGGTATCGGCCAAATAAAAATTAATCAATCTGTTGAAAACGAATTAATTCTAAATGCTTTTCAGGATTACAAATCTTAGTTATTTTTTAATAAAAAGGATTGCTTTGCGTCTGTTTTATTTTTTACATTTGCGCCAATGAATAAGAATCAAAATACTAAATATTTTTCTACCAAAAAGAACATAAACAATAGGTCCTTCTTAAGCCTATTGAAACGGTTTTATGGTATAAAAGGAAATTTTAGTTTTGATGTTTTTCAATATTTCAAAGCCGATTACGAAAAACTACAGATTATCTATGCCAATATTAGAGTTTGAACTCATATTAATTCTATTTTTTCAATACAATTAATATAAAACTCTACATAAAAGATGAATACAAAATATTCCGATTTAATAAATCAAACATATTACTTTCCACAGGAAGAATTTAAATTAAACAAAGACAACCTTCAGTTTCATAATATAGATTTAATGAAATTGGTTGAAACCTATGGTACGCCTTTAAAGTTTACCTATTTGCCTCAAATTTCAAATAACATCAACAAAGCCAAAAGCTGGTTTCGTAAATCGATGGAAAAAAATAAATATGAGGCAAAGTATTATTATTGTTATTGTACAAAAAGTTCTCATTTTGAATACATAATGAACGAGGCTTTCAAGAACAATATTCATATAGAAACATCATCTGCTTTTGATATTAATATCGTTGAAAATTTATTAGATAAAGGAAAGATTAATAAAAGCACCTATATTATTTGTAATGGTTTCAAAAGAGATCAATACATAGATAACATTGCACGATTAATCAATAATGGCCATAAAAACACCATTCCAATCATCGACAATTACGAGGAATTAGATTTGTTGCAAGCACAAATTAATGGAAAATTCAAAATAGGAATCCGTATTGCCGCTGAAGAGGAGCCGAAATTTGAGTTCTATACTTCCAGATTAGGAATTGGATACAAAAACATTGTCCCTTTTTATAAAAAAGAAATAAAAGAGAATAAAAAATTGGAACTTAAAATGTTGCACTTTTTTATCAATACTGGTATCAATGACAATGCTTACTATTGGAATGAACTTGTAAAATGTATCAAGGTTTATGTGGCTTTGAAAAAAGAGTGCCCTACGCTTGACGGTTTGAATATTGGTGGTGGTTTTCCAATCAAAAACTCATTGGCTTTCGAATACGATTACCAATATATGATTGATGAAATAATCAACCAAATTAAAATTGCTTGTGATGAAGCGGAAGTTGATGTTCCAAATATTTTTACCGAATTTGGTTCTTTTACCGTTGGAGAAAGTGGTGGAGCTATATATCAAGTGTTGTATCAAAAACAACAAAATGACAGAGAAAAGTGGAACATGATTGATTCTTCTTTTATCACCACATTGCCAGACACATGGGCAATCAACAAGCGTTTTATTATGTTAGCAATCAACAGATGGAATGACACTTATGAAAGGGTTTTATTAGGCGGAATGACCTGTGATAGCGACGATTATTACAATTCAGAGCAAAATATGAATGCTATTTATTTACCAAAATACAATAAGGAAAAACCATTATATTTAGGTTTTTTCAATACAGGAGCGTATCAGGAAACTATTGGGGGGTATGGTGGTTTACATCACTGTTTGATTCCACAGCCAAAACATATTTTGATAGACCGTGACGAGAATGGAATACTGGCAACCGAAGTATTTTCTGAACAACAAACCGCAGAGGATGTACTAAAAATATTAGGTTATAATAAATAATGAATAAAAATTGGGATTCAGGAAATTTGATATTTATAAATTTCTTTTATTTGTAATATCCAAATCTCAAATAACCTTTTGAACATTAAATAAAAAAAAAACAAAAAAAAGAAAATGAGTAAAGGACCAATCAGTCAGTTTATTGAAAAGCATTATTTGCATTTCAATTCTGCATCCTTAGTTGACGCTGCTAAGGCATACGAACAGCAATTAGCCAATGGTGCAAAAATGATGGTGAGTATGGCAGGTGCGATGAGTACAGCCGAAATTGGAAAGATTTTTGCCGAAATAATTCGTCAGGATAAAGTTCAAATTATTTCTTGTACAGGAGCTAACCTTGAAGAAGATATTATGAATTTGGTTGCACATTCTCACTATGAGAGAGTTCCAAATTACCGTGATTTGACTCCTCAAGACGAATGGGCTTTGTTAGAAAGAGGCTTAAATAGGGTTACAGATACTTGTATTCCAGAACACGAAGCTTTTCGTCGCCTTCAAAAACACATTTACAAAATTTGGAAAGATGCTGATGACAAAGGAGAAAGATATTTTCCTCATGAATTCATGTATAAAATGTTGCTTTCAGGTGTTTTAGAAGAATATTATGAAATAGACTTAAAAGACAGTTGGATGTATGCAGCTGCAGAGAAAAATTTGCCAATAATTGTGCCAGGTTGGGAAGACAGTACAATGGGAAATATTTTTGCATCTTATGTAATCAAAGGAGATTTGAAAGCATCAACCATGAAATCAGGTATTGAGTACATGGTTTTCTTATCGGATTGGTATCCAAAAAACAGTACAAATGGAGTTGGTTTCTTTCAAATTGGAGGAGGTATAGCCGGAGATTTTCCAATATGTGTAGTCCCTATGTTGTATCAGGACATGGAAATGCATGACATTCCTTTTTGGAGTTATTTCTGCCAGATTTCAGATTCCACAACCAGTTACGGTTCTTATTCCGGAGCAGTTCCTAATGAAAAAATTACTTGGGGTAAATTGGATATTAATACTCCCAAATTCATTATTGAATCTGATGCCACGATTGTAGCTCCATTAATTTTTGCCTATTTGTTAGATTTATAAAAATTATTTATGAAAAGAGTAATAGTTGATTACGCCAAATTGACCAACGAAATTTTAAATCTTTTGGTCGAAAAATTCCCTGATGGTTATGATGATTCAGATATCATACGTTTCAGAAATGCCAAAAATGAATTAATTGAAGCAGTTGAAGTTAGAACTGAAGATACGATATATTTAGTAAAAGTAAGTACTAAATTGGCTGATAGAATTGGTAATTTTGATGAAGATGATGAAATTGATGACGTTGTAGAACCGATTAGCGGTTTAGAATTGGATGTAGATGATGCAGAAGATGATGACGATGATGATGATAATCTTGATAAACCAGATGTTGACGGTGATGATGACGATGAAGATGCTGATGATAAGGATATTGCCGATGACGAAGATGATGAAGATGACGAAGATTAATTCTATAATTTTTTATAAAAAATAAAAATAAAAGGAGCTCTGTTTTGAGTTCCTTTTTTTATTAGATTTATCTTTTTAAAATATACGCCAAAATGACTACAGATCTTTTACACGCGAAACTCAAAGAAAATTTTGGGTTTGAAAAATTCAGACCTAATCAGGAAAATATTATCAATTGTATTCTTTCTGGGAAAGATACTTTGGCCATTATGCCAACTGGAGGTGGTAAATCTATATGTTTTCAACTACCTGCTCTAGTTTTACCAGGAATTACCATTGTTATTTCTCCGCTAATTGCCTTGATGAAAGATCAAGTTGATAGTTTAAAAGCCAACGGAATAGCGGCATGCTTCATTAATAGTAGTCAATCCGGTGAAGAGCAACAATTGCACATTCAGAATTTAAAAGACAATAAAGTCAAACTGGTTTATGTAGCTCCGGAAAGTTTATCTTTTTTGGAAAATGTTTTCAATCAGGTAGTTGTGAGTTTAATTGCTATTGATGAAGCGCATTGTATCTCCGCTTGGGGTCATGACTTTAGACCTGCTTATACTAATTTGGGATATTTAAAAAACCGCTTCCCTTCTACTCCAATCTTAGGCTTGACCGCAACTGCAGATAAAGCAACGCGCACAGATATTTGTAACCAATTAAATTTAAGTAGTCCTAAAATTTTCATTTCCTCTTTCGACAGAAAAAATCTAAGTCTCGAAGTAAGACCAGCTTTGGATAGAGTAAAACAAATTATAGATTTTATAAAAAACAAACCGAATGAATCGGGAATTGTATATTGTTTAAGCAGAAAGACTACGGAAGAACTTTCCGAAAAATTACAAAAAATCGGAATTAATGCCAAATCCTATCATGCAGGTTTGGACAATAAAATACGTGCAAAAACGCAAGATGAATTTATCAACGATGATTGTCAAGTCGTTTGTGCAACTATTGCTTTTGGAATGGGAATCGATAAATCGAATGTGCGTTGGGTCATTCATTATAATTTACCAAAAAATATTGAAGGCTATTATCAAGAAATTGGAAGAGCCGGTCGTGATGGTTTACCATCGGAAACTGTTTTATTCGAAAGTTATGGTGATATGATTCAATTGCAAAAATTTGCTTCAGGAGGATTGAACGCCGAAGTACAATTAGCAAAATTGGAAAGAATGAAACAATATGCCGATGCTTTGAGCTGCCGCAGAAAAATATTGCTTTCCTATTTTGGTGAATTAGTTTCCGAAAATTGTGGAAACTGTGATATTTGCAAAAATCCTCCCGCTTTTTTTGACGGAACCATAATTGCCCAAAAAGCGTTGTCTGCTATAATCCGTTTGCAGGAATCTGAAGCCTTGCCTATAGTTGTTGATTTTTTGAGAGGTTCCAAGAATGTTTACATCTTTGAGAAAGGATATCAAAATTTAAAAACGTACGGAGTTGGTGCCGATATTTCTTGGTATGACTGGAATCAATATCTTATTCAATTGATAAATCTGGGATATTGTGAAATAGCTTTCCATCAACAGAATAAAATAAAATTAACTCCTTTTGCCAATAAAGTTTTGTTTGAGGGTGAAAAAGTACAGTTGACAACTGTACAAAAAATTAATAAGGAAACTTCTGAAATTAAAACTGCGAAAACTAAATCTGCAACAAATTCTCTTTTTGAATTTCTCAGAAAGCTGCGCTCAGAAATTGCTAAAGAAGAAGAAGTTCCGGCTTACGTTATTTTTAATGATGCAACATTGAGACAGTTTGAAATTCATAGACCAATGAGTGACTCAGATTTTTTAGCTATTGATGGAGTTGGGAAAGTAAAACTCGAAAAATACGGTGATGTATTTATAAAAGCGATTATTGAATTTCAAAAAATTAAAAATCTTAGAGCGAAAAAAGAAAGTACTACTTATAAAGAAACTTTGAAAATGTTTCAAAACGGAATGACCGTTGAAGATATTGCAGAAAAAAGAAAATTAGGAGTGCCTACGATAATTTCGCATCTAGCCAAATTATACAATGATGGCCATCCAATAGATTTCAGTATTTATATTAATGAACAAGAAATTTCAAAAATTGCAAAAGCAAAAATCAAACTAGAATCTCCATCTGCTTTAAAACCTTATTTTGATTTTTTTGAAGAGCAACTTTCCTATGATAAAATCAGAATTGGATTGGCAATACTTGAAAAAGAGAATGTAGCACTTTAGTTTATGACAATATATTCATTTCCTTATTTTATAGATTCAAAGACTGAAATATTAATTTTGGGAACAATGCCAGGTGTAGTCTCACTTACTAAGCAGGAATATTATGCAAATCCAAGAAATCATTTTTGGAAAATAATCTATACTCTGTTTGATGGATTACCGATTCCAGAAAATTTTGAAGAAAAAGTTAAATTTCTTCAAGCGAACAAAATTGGTTTATGGGACGTTTTAGAAAATTGTGAAAGAAAAGGAAGTTTGGATATTCACATCAAAAATCAAAGGGAAAATGATTTTGAAACTTTATTTAAGCAATTTCCATCAATTGCCAAAATCATTTTTAACGGAAAACAAAGTCATGCTTTTTTTTCTAAGAGATTCGGACAAATAGAAGGCATTACGTATTATGTAATGCCTTCGACCAGTCCAGCTAATACTATGATTTTTGAAAATAAGTTAAAAATTTGGTCAAACTGTTTTAAATAAAACCAATTGTTAAAAAACTACAAATATCTTTCTATAAAAACTTTTTGATGATGTTTCATGTGTCCAATAATTAAAAAGCCCAAAGCTCTTACAGAAACCTCATGGTTGGAAGCAATTCCAATTCTTCTTAATTGTTCATCAGAAAAACTTTTGAACATTAACAAGTTAGAATGTCGTACGGCTGAAAACTCAGTTAACAATTCTTGAATGCTTCTACTTTTTGCATCGGTATTGTCAACATAATCATTTTCTTCAAATCCTGGCAATGGTGTTTTGTCATTTCGGGAAATTCGAAGAGCTCGATATGCAAAAATTCTTTCCGCATCTATGATATGTTGAATAATTTCTTTGATAGTCCATTTTCCTTCGGCATAACTATAATCAAATTTATCCAATGGAATATTTTGCACAAATTTTATGAAATCATGCAGACTAATTTCTAATTCTTCAAATAATTCAACGTTCTCAAGAGCATTTATATAAGTCGCATTGAATTTTGAATATTCATTTACTGGCAATTGATTTGAATTCATATTTTTATTTTTTAGGAATTTGAAAACAATTATGCAGAGTTTCTACTGGCATTTGTATTTCCGAAAAGAGAACGGGTTACAATTTTCTCATATACTTTTATCAAGTTTAAATCTGGATTATCTTCTTTGTTCAATTCATTAATTTTAAGTAAAGCATATTGTTGTATTGTTAACAATGGCAATACAATACGCTCTCTCATTTGAATAGAAGCTATACCATCAGGATAGTTCTCCATTAGCTCGTTATGACCCGCAATTTTCAACAACAATCTTTTGGTTTCCAAAAATTCGTCATAAATAATTTGCCAGAAAGCTCCAAATTCTGGATCCTTACTCATATAAGCTGTCAAAGGAAAAAATGATTTTGCCAATGACATCATACTGTTTTCCAACAACGTTTTTACAAATAAAGAATTGTTGTATAAATCCTGAACTTTCATCCATTGATTGGTATCTTCAAAATGTTTTAAAGCAGAACCTACTCCAAAAAATCCCGGTACATTTTGTTTCAATTGACTCCAAGATCCAACAAATGGAATGGCACGCAAATCAGCAAAATCAAGGGTTTCAGACTTGCTCCTTTTTGAAGGGCGGCTTCCAATATTAGTTTTTGCATAATATTTCAGCGTACTCATTTGCTCTAAATATGGAATAAATTTAGGATGATTTTTGAAACTTAAATATTTATCATATCCCAAATCTGCCATTTGATCCAATATAGTTTTTTCGTCAACAGTTAATTCATTTTGTCCTTGATTAAATACCTGATTGGCAACACCAGCACTCAAAAGATTTTCTAAATTATATCGACAAGAATCTAATGTTCCAAAATTAGAACTAATTGTTTGTCCTTGTATTGTGATTTGAATTTCATTGTTTTCTATGTTAGGTCCCAATGAAGCGTAAAATTTGTGTGTTTTTCCACCACCACGAGCTGGAGGTCCACCACGTCCATCGAAGAAAATCGCATGTATTCCATATTTTCTGGAAATTTCAGTCAAAGCTTCTTTGGCTTTATAAATACTCCAGTTTGCCATCAAATAGCCACCATCTTTTGTTCCGTCAGAAAAACCAAGCATAATGGTTTGTTTATTTTCTCTATTTGCTAAATGTTTAGCATATTCTGGATTAGTATATAATTTTTCCATCACCAAATGTGCATTGTGCAAATCATCGACAGATTCAAATAATGGAATAATATCAACTGTTGCATTTTCCCAATTACATAATTTGAAAAGGGCAAAAGTTTCCATTACATTGAGAGCACTTTCATTATTACTAATGATATAACGGTTGGCACCAAATTCTCCATTTTTTTCTTGAATGATTTTAATGGCTTGAATTGATTCTACGGTAGATCGTGTCATTTCATTTTCAAAATCGGCAGAATCTAAGCTTCCTTTTACAGATGACAAAATTTCAATTTTTTCGTCTTCGGTTAATTGAAAATAATTCGCCGGAAAAATATTTGTCTTGGATTTAGAATAATAATCTACAACATCATAAAAAACACTTTGATGAATTTTACTGTTTTGTCTAATATCTAAAGTAGCAAAATGAAAACCAAACAAATTCAATCGAATAAGCAAAGCATCAATTTGATCTACGTAAAGGGATTGGTGTTGCTCAATTATTATTGTTTTTATTTTATTTAATTGTGTTTTAAATTCCTCTAGGGTGATAAAAATTTCACCTTTAGAATAAAAAACCGAACGATACAATTTTTGTTCCAACTCCATTACTAGAGAATCGACACCTGGAAAAGTAAGTTTTCTTTTAAGGTTTCTTATTTCAACATAATAGCATTTCAAAATTGAAGTTCTTAAGCGTTCGGCAACTTTCAACGTGATTTCTGTTGTAACAAATGGGTTTCCATCACGGTCACCTCCTGGCCAAAATCCAAGTTTAATCAAAGGGTTTTTTATAGATTCCCCTTCAAAAACATTTTTTTGCAAATAATGAACCATTTCCCCTGAAGTGTTATAAAACACATTTTCAAGATACCAAATCAAGCTTACCGCTTCATCAAAAGGGTTGGGTTTCTCATTTTGTATAAATGGAGTTTTACCCAATTGAGCTAATAATTGTTTGATTTCCAATAAATCGTTTTTGCGAATAGCTTCGGTTAGATCGTTTATAATTCCCAAAACTGGTCCAGGGTAAAATTGTGTTGGATGTGCGGTTAGGACTGTGCGAACATTAAAATTTTCTAAAAAATGGATAAGTTCTTCTTTGTTGTCTCTAACATCTGATTTTTCCTTTATATCACGCAGCGAACCTCTTCCTTCCATATTGTTAACAACAGGAAAAGCAGCATCTTCAATAGCATCAAACAAAACAATTTGGCGTTCAATATATTGTATAAAGTGAAACATCAAATTAATCTTATCTTTTTCGGTTGCGCTAGTCAAATATTTGTCTGAAAAGAAATCAAATATTTCTTTTGGAGTTTCTTGTTTTTTGAAACCATTATCACAAAGGTCAGTAAAAATAGGCAACAAAACTCCTGTATTATCAACAGAATCAAATGGTAATGTTATAAAAACACTATTGTAAATATGGTATTTAGATAGAACATTTTGATTGAAACGCTCTATTTTTGGTAACGTATACATAATTATACTATTAGTTTAATGGTTGGTTAATTTGGCATAAAAAAACCCCAAGGTTACACTTGAGGTTATATTTATAATATACATTCAAGGATTACATTTCTTTGAAAATGGTATGCATCAAGCGCTTTTTGTCATTTATACTTTCCTCAAGTGAAATCATAGTTTCGGTTCTATATACACCTTCAATATCATCAATCATAAAAATAACATCTTTGGCATGTTTAGTGTCCTTAGCTCTGATCTTGCAAAAAATATTGAATTTTCCAGTGGTTACAGAAGCAACAGTTACAAAAGGAATCTCATTAATACGCTCTAAAACAAATTTAGTTTGAGAAGTATTATTAAGAAAAACACCTACGTAGGCTATAAATGAATATCCCAACTTATCATAATCAAGGACCAAAGAGGATCCCATAATGATACCGGCATCTTCCATTTTTTTAACTCTAACATGAACCGTTCCAGCTGAAATCAATAATTTTTTAGCGATGTCAGTAAACGGAACTCTTGTGTTGTCTATCAACATATCTAAAATCTGGTGATCTACTTCATCTAAACGAAACTTACTCATAATTCTTTTATTATATGGTTATTTGATACTAAAAAAGTTAAAATTATAAATAAAAATTAAATAAACTGCGAAAAAATTAATTTATTATTTTTCCGTTAACAAAGAAAACTTCTTCATTAAAATTGAAATCTGCTTTTTGATTTGCATTTGGATAGTTATTATAAGAATCTTTATATAATGCTCCTTTGGCATCGTACTCATAATGACCAAAATACTCCTCTAAATCACCTACTTCAACTATGTAAGCATTAAAATTTATTTTATTTTCAATTAACTCTTCTTTATACTGAGCAACAAAATTCGTGATTATTTCGATACCATCATAATTTATTTTGACATTTTTATACATAAAATCAAAAAAAACGACATTATTCTGAGGAATGTTTAAATATTTATCATTTATATTGCTAACTATATCGTTTTCGCTAAGAATAATAAAACTCGAAATCAAGGCTATAAAAATGTATTTTCGGGTTACTTCTCTCTCGTAATCATTAGGAAAATGACCTGCTTCAAACAATAATGTGGGTACTCCTAAATATTGAAATGTATCTCCTATACAGTTAATATTGAAAGAGTCATCAAAACGTCCTACTTGTCCTGGAATATAGTTTTGCAAAATTTCATTTATGCCAGCTATCAAATTAATGGCTTTTAATCTTGATTCATTAATCTCACGTTCTTCATTATAAGAAGGAGCTAAAAATGACACAGTAGCTGGTTTCCCAGTATTGGCGACACCAAAAATAGTACGTTGATCATGAAGATTAAAGCAATAATCGGGTTTAAACTCTTCAAAAACAGCTCTTAGTATTTTACTTTCGGGTTGTGTTAGATTTTGAGAATCCCGATTTAAATCAATATCATTTGCATTCGCGCGGGTGTACAATTTGGCTCCATCAGGATTTAACATTGGAATACAATAAAAAGTAAAGCTGCTCAAAAGTTGCTTAGCCAAATCGGATCCATTATTCAGGAGGTTTATGAAGTCAAATAATGCTTTTGTGGTTGTGCTTTCGTTTCCGTGCATTTGAGACCAAAGATAAATTTTTAACTTACCGCTTCCTTTTTTGTAACTATAAATAGGTTTTCCTAAAACAGATTTCCCAATTATCTGTACATCATTTTTTAGAGATTCACGCTTTAATATTGGCTCAATATTTTCCAATGTGATATAACGCCCTTGAATCGTATTTTCTTTATTTTTATTAAATAGTTGTTCTAAATCCATGCTATAATATTTAATTTACAAAAGTAAACATCTTTATATTTACAATTGTAAATTATAAAATTTAATATAAAATTAAGTTTGTAAACAGTTTGCATAGCATTTGTTTGAGTGCAATATTACTAATGTAACCATTAGTCGTTATTTTTTAAAATTGGATATAATCAAATACATATCAATTGATTATGTTTATTAGTGACACTATAGCTTTAAATGAAAAATGAATAATAAGCCAATTTAACATTGTGAATTAGGTAGCCTCAGTCCTTTTGATTACATTTGTAAATACATCAATTTGAAACGCAATTTACAATGGTGAACACAGATGATTTCATAAAAAGATTGGAGATTATACTCGATTATTATAGCCTTAACGCTTCCTCTTTTGCGGATAAAATAGGCGTACAACGTTCTAGTATGTCTCACCTCCTCTCCGGCAGAAACAAACCAAGTTTGGATTTCATCTTAAAAATTGTTGAATTTTTCCCTGATGTAGATCTGTATTGGATATTGAATGGTAAGGGTATTTTTCCGAAAAATTCAGTAGAAATTGAAAATTTAAATACGAATATAGGTATTACAAATTTAGAGTCTTCTACTCCAATCGATTTGTTTTCTCAAATTCCAACTTCGAAAGAGTCAAATGATGATCAGACCAAAATGAAACAGATTTTAACTTCTGTCAAAAACGAAAATTGTGATGAAATAGAAAAAATTGTCTTCTTTTATAAAAATGGTACTTTTAAAGTATATACCAGCTAAATCATTTTAAAATCTGCTTTCAAGCTATATAGTACTAAATTACTGAGAATTCAATATTCTTTCCAAGAATCAAAAAAAAATATTTTAGGAGATTCTCACGAAGTTGGAATTTAAGTTACTTTGAATCCCTTTTCTGGAATTTTTCCTTTGGCATTTATAAAATGTTTGTTCAAAATCGTTAAATCGGATTCTATAGTGCCTGTTGGATAAAATGGATTTCCAAAGGCTACTATCTTTTTTTCAAAATTTATGGACACAGGAATGATTGGAACATTTGCTTTTAGGGCGATGTAATAAAAACCGGTTTTGAGCTGTTCTACTTTTTTGCGCGTTCCTTCAGGCGACAATCCTAATCTAAATATTTCTCTAGAGTTAAAAATACTAACAATAGATTCTACTTTGTTTAATCCACCAGTTCTATCCAGTGGAGCACCTCCTAAAGATTTGAAAAAATACCCAAAAGGAAAACGGAATAATTCTTTTTTTCCTACCCAATTGATGTCAATACCTATTGCGCCTCTACAAATAATGGCAACATAAAAATCATGCCAACTGGTATGTGGCATTACCATCAATACAGATTTTTTTATTTGTTCATCTAAGCTTCCTTCTATTTTCCAGCCCATTAAATCACCAAAAATCCATTTATAGATTTGTTTCTTCATTTGTCTTCAATTTTATACAAATTAAATAATTATTATCTTATTTTTGATAAAAACCTAAATTAATGCTGCGTAAATTATTAAGTTATATTATTCCAATTAAAATATATAAAACGAAATCAACTTTAAGTAAAACCATCGAGGTCACTTGGGCAAATGGTGAATTAGTACTTGATTCTGAAAATACTAATTATTCCTACGGCAGCTTGCAGCGTATATTAAGAAAAGGACTAAAGCATTTTGGATTTGAAAGAATTGCAAAAATGGAGCATGCCCTTGTTCTCGGGGTTGCTGGCGGGAGTGTCATTAAAACGTTGGTAGACGAAATTCATTTTAAAGGTCAAATCACAGGGGTTGATATCGATGCGGATATTATAAAAATAGCCAATGAATACTTCAAACTGAATGAAATAGAAAATTTAAATATTGTCATTGACGATGCTTTTGAGTTTGTATTGAAAACTAAAGACCGTTATGATTTGATTGTTATCGATATATTTCAAGATACCACTATGCCAAATTTTTTATTTGAAAAATTTTTTATTAATAGAATTTGTTTTTTACTTAAAAATAAGGGTGTTGTACTTTTTAATACGATGTGTTTAACGGCTGGAGACAATTTTAGAAACCAAAATTTCATCAAAGATTTCAATGATATTAACTTCAATATTCAATCGATACCCAGAATTGAATTGCATAATGAATTAATTATTATTGAAAAATTAAATTAGCAATGCATTTTCTGAATAATTTAAAGCTAAAACAGCAGTGTTATTCGTAATTTAAATCTCATAATTTTCTATTATTCAAAGTTTTATATTTGTTTTTTATTTATAATTAAATAATTGTTTGTACATTGTGTCGAAATAACACATTGTAATAATTTAATTCATATTTAAATGAAAAGTAAATTCAAACCTCTTTTTATCTCAACATTGTTTGTGACAGGCTTTGTTTCGATATCATTTATTGATCCTCCAAAATATAGAGATCTCAATAAAAACGGTAAAATGGATCCGTATGAAAATATAAAACTACCTATAGAAAATCGAATTGATAACCTCATTTCACTAATGAACATAGATGAAAAGGCTGGAATGATGTTCATTAACGGTACACTTATTAATACTGACGGAAGTATCGATAAACAAGAGGGAGCAACGGGAATGGCGTCCAGAATTCCTTCAGCGCGGGATTTGATTGTCAATAAAAAAATGAATCATTTTAATTATTGGCAAGCTCCTGGAGTAAAAGAATTGGCAATGGGTTATAATGCCATCCAAAAAGTGGCTGAAGAATCAAGACTTGGAATTCCTGTTACCATAGCCTCAGATCCTCGTCATTATTTTAGTAATAATGTATTTGCGATGGAAGCCAATGGTTTTTCGCAATGGCCAGAGCAATTGGGTTTTGCGGCTATAAACGATCCAGTATTAACTCAAAAGTTTGGAGATATTGCTCGCCAAGAATATCTGGCAGTTGGAATTCGAGAGGCTTTGCATCCAATGGCTGATTTAGCTACCGAACCACGTTGGCCTCGTGTAAGCGGAACTTTTGGAGAAGATGCTAATCTATCGGCAAGAATGATACAGGCCTATATTTTAGGTTTTCAAGGAAATCAATTAGGTACTACTAGTGTGGCATGTATGACGAAGCATTTTTCGGGTGGTGGTCCACAAAAGGAAGGTTTGGATCCCCATTTTCAATATCAAAAAGGTCAAGTCTATCCTGGAAAAAATTTCAATTATCATTTAATTCCGTTTGAAGCAGCATTCAAAGCAAATACTGCTTGTATTATGCCGTACTATGGAGTGCCAACCGATCAAACTTCAGAAAATGTTGGGTTCTCCTATAATAAAGACATAATAACCAGATTACTTCGTGAGAAATATAAGTTTGATGGTGTGGTTTGTACCGATTGGGGTCTGGTTTCGGATACACATATGGGAGCTGTAATATGGCCTGCAAGAGCTTGGGGAGTTGAAAATCTTAGCGAAATTGAACGAGTAAAAAAGATAATTGATGCAGGTTGTGACCAATTTGGTGGAGAAAATTGCCCTCAATATATTGTACAATTAGTAAAAGAAGGAAAAATTAAAGAATCCAGAATTGATCAATCAGTTAGAAGATTGTTGCGCCAAAAATTTATTTTGGGTCTGTTTGACAATCCTTATATTGATGTAGATAATGCAACAAAAGTAGTAGGTCGTGCCGATTTCAAAAAATTAGGAGAAGATACGCAGCGTCGTTCGATGACATTATTGAAAAATGATTTAAAATTGCCATTAGCAGTTTCGAGTAAATTAAAAATTTATGTTAAAAATATAAATCCAAAAATTGCTTCCCAATATGGCATTATTGTTGATTTACCAGAGCAGGCCGATATTGCCATTATTCGTTTGAATACGCCTTGGGTTCCTCTTGACACGGACAATCCGTTTGCCAAAGGATTTCATCACGGCGACTTGGATTTTAAAGGAAAGGATTTAGAGGATGTTTTGGCGCTTTGCAAAACAGTACCAACAATTGTTGATATTTATTTGGATCGTCCTGCTGTATTTCCTGAAATCAATAGTGCTGCGAAAGATGTTTTTGGAAATTATGGGGCAAGTGATGCAGCCCTCTTGGATGTTGTGTTTGGAATTGCCAAACCCGAAGGTAAGTTGCCTTTTGAGTTGCCTTCTTCAATGGAGGCGGTCAGAAATCAAAAAGAAGATGTTCCTTATGATTCAAAAGATCCCTTGTATCCTTTTGGTTTTGGATTGCATTATTAAATGAGTTACAAAACTGGTTTAACAAAAAATGCTCAATCATCAGTGGTTGAGTATTTTTTTTGTTTTCAGAATGAACAGTTTTTATTACTAAGCAATAATTGTCACCGACTGTGTTTTTTAAGCTTAATTGAGACAAAATACCTTTATTTTTTGTATCTTTCTAAAGTATTCAATTACAAATCTGATGAAAAATATTCTCAAAAAATTATTGTTGGGGAAAGCAACTAGAGGGCCAAAATCAAAATTTAATCCTCTAGAAAAACGTTTTCAAAACATTAAAGCGATTTGGAATAATGACCACGAAGACGATAATGGATTAGAAAAAATTGTTCGCTTGCTTCTCTCCTCTTCTCAATTACTTTTTCCTGGAATTTACATCAAATATTTAGCCAATAAAAAAGGAGTTGAATATGAAGATTTAGCTGTTGATTTTTATGTTTTACTCAAAGTTTGGTTTCCTCTTTTGATATTGATTAACCATTGGCAAGTCTATCATTGGGTCATCGGTATCTTAATTTATGTTTTTTTAGAAACAGTTTTTTATATTCCAACACTCATTTTTGCATCGGATATGTTTTCCCGACCTCGGTCTTATAAACGATCCATGCTTTTGCTTTTCTTTAATTATCTGGAGATTTCGTTTGCCTTTGCTGTTTTGTATTCCTGTGATAATTATTTAAACAAACCTTTTTTACATTGGTTTGATGCTATTTATTTTAGTATTATTACTTCTTCATCAATAGGATATGGTGATTATCATCCTGTCACAACTATTGGAAAATTTCTGGTGACTACACAAGCTTTACTCTTTCTGTTTTTTGTTGTTCTTTTTCTTAATTTCTTTTCTTCTAAAATTAAAGCAAAAGGGTACTTTGATCACGAAAATCCAGATTGATTTAAATCATCGTTCTCGCTTTTTCTAAATCTTCTGGAGTATCAATTCCAATTCCTACGTGAGCGGTTTCTACCATCTTGATTCGTTTTCCAAATTCGAGATAGCGTAACTGCTCCAGTTTTTCGGAGGCTTCCAAAGATTTCATCGGTAAGCTGTAAAAATCCAACAGCGCTTGTTTTCTAAAAGCATAAATTCCGATGTGCTGCATATAACGAACACCTACGTTTTTCTCTCGTGGATAGGGAATTACCGAGCGCGAAAAATACAAAGCAAATCCGTTTTGATCCACAACTACTTTAACATTATTGGGATTGTTAATTTCGTCTTCCTCTTTTATTTCTCGCATTAAAGAAGCCAAATCAACTTGCTTTGTTTTGTCATTTCTAAAAACGTCAATCACTTTTGCTAAGGGAACTTTGTCAATGAAAGGTTCATCTCCCTGAACATTGACAACAATATCTACATCTAGATTTTCTACAGCTTCGGCAATTCGATCACTCCCCGATTCGTGTTCGTTAATGCTTCGAATGGCTTTTCCACCATTGGAAACAATTTCATCAAAAATCAAATCTGAATCGGTTACCACAAATACGTCATCAAATAGTTGAGTGTTTATGGCCGCTTCATAGGTTCTTAAAATTACCGTTTTGCCTCCCAAATCCTGCATCAATTTTGCTGGAAATCTTGTAGATGCGTAACGGGCGGGAATGACTGCTATTATTTTCATTTTTATTTATTCTTCTTTTTAAATTTAATTTCAAATTTATGTTTTTATAATCTTAAACTAATTCGAAATCTTCACTGATGTCATACTCAACGAACCAGCTACCAATTTATCATTAAACAAACTTAATTCCTCTGATTTTCCTTTTAATCCCAAGGTATAAATCAAGGGTAAATAATGTTCGGGTGTCGGAATCGACAATTGGAAAGCTTTGCTTTGCTTTTCAAAATCAATAAGTGGTTGGAAATTTTCATCCAACAAATAATTATTTATAACAGCTCTGGCTTCAACAGCCCAATCATAACCGTAATTATCCGTATTGATATTTCTAAAATCGACCATTCTCAAATTATGAATAATATTGCCACTGCCTACAATCAGGATTCCTTTGGTTCGTAATGCACTTAATTTTTGTGCCAATTCAAAATGATATTGTCCTGATTTAGTATAATCAATACTCATCTGAATTACAGGTATATCGGCATCTGGATATAAATGTTTAATTACACTCCAAGCTCCATGGTCTAACCCCCAATGGTGATCTAATTCTACTACTGTTGGCAATAATAATTCTTGTGTTGCAGTAGCTAATTCAGGACTTCCTTTTACTGGGTATTGTACGTCAAATAATTCTTGAGGGAAACCTCCAAAATCATGAATCGTTCGCGGTATTTCCATCGCTGTAACTTTGGTCCCGTTGGTAAACCAATGCGCCGAAATACACAAAATAGCATTTGGTTTGGGCAAAGTTTTTGCCAAATTTCTAAAACCAGTAACAAATTGATTTTCTTCAATGGCGTTCATTGGACTTCCATGTCCCAAAAACAAAACAGGCATTTTTTCAGTATTTGAAAATGAACCTGAAATCTTATGTAAATCGTTTAAATTATTCATGATAAAAAGCTTTTACAAAATCTCTTTTCGTTCAATTAAATCCCATAAATTGCCATATAAGTCAGCAAATACAGCTACTTTTCCATAAGCTTGCTCTATTGGCTTTCTAATAATTGCTACTTTATTGTCTATTAAATTTTGATAATCTCTCTCAAAATCATCTGTATTTAGAAATAAAAAAACTCTCCCTCCAGTTTGATTTCCTACCCTAGTTTTTTGCTCTTCATTGTCGGCTTTTGCTAAAAGCAAGCTGAACCCCACTGTTTCCTTTGGTGCTATCAAAACCCAACGTTTGTCTTCACTTAGTTTAATATCTTCTATTAAATCAAAATGTAATTTTTGAGTATAAAATGTAATGGCATCATCATAATCACCTACGAGCAATGCAATATGAGCAATTTTTTGTTTCATTTTTTATTGTTTTATTCTGTAAAACTTTCATCCTTAAAGCCTATCAAATATAACTTATTTTTGGCTCTTGTCATAGCGGTATAGAGCCATCGGATGTAATCTCTGTCAATGCCATTTGGTAAATACGGTTGCTCTATAAAAACGGTGTTCCACTGCCCTCCTTGCGATTTATGACAGGTAATAGCATACGAGAATTTGACTTGCAAGGCATTGAAATATTCGTTTTCCTTTACTTTCTGAAACTTTTTATATTTGGTAGTTTCGTTTTCATAATCTTTCATCACTTCTTGATACAAACGATTGGATTCCTCGAAAGTCAAAGACGGTGATTCACTTTTTATAGTATCCATCAAAAGCACGGTTTCAAAAGGTTTCTGATCGGGATAATCAATCATTCGTATTTTTACTTTGGCAAATTTAAAACCGTATAATTCTTTAATGCCAAACATTTCTAGAACTTCGATAATATCACCATTGGCAATAAATCCCGCTTCATCCGAATCTTTTAGCCAAAAATAATTATTCTTCACCACCATCAGGAAATCGCCTGTGGAGAGTTCGCTTTCTTTATCTAGGATTTTGGTTCGGATTTGCTCATTGTATTGATTCGCTCTTTTGTTGGAACGAACAATAAAAGCCGTGTCTTCGATACTGAAATTGCTGTAAGCCGAATGAATTGCATCCTGAATATCATACCCATCAACTAAACGAACAATGTCTTTGAATTTTCGAACATTGAATTTAAACTCGGTTATAAAAGTATCCTGTAATAATTCACGTAGTTCTGTAGCATTATGCAAAATCCCGGAGTTTTCTTCCTGACGCATTACTTCGTCGAGTTCAATATATTCAACTTCTTTGTTGTAATTTATACTCAGCGTATGAATATCCAAAGCGGGGCTTATATCTAAATTCACAGGTGGCAATTGCGCTGTATCACCCAAAAGTAGCATCTTGCAATTGGTTCCCGAATATACATACGAAATCAAATCATCAAGTAAGGAGCCGTTTTCATACAATTTAGAATCCGAATTGGTGTTAGAAATCATCGAAGCTTCATCGACAATGAAAATGGTATTTTTATGTTTGTTTTGTTGTAAAGTAAAAGACACGCCTCCCCCTGAATTTTTTTTCGGAAAATAAATTTTTTTGTGAATCGTAAAAGCGGGTTTGTTTGAATAATTGGCAATTACTTTTGCCGCACGCCCTGTCGGAGCAAGCAAAACATATTTTTTGTTAATCTCTAATAGACTGTTAACAATTGTTGAAATAACCGTCGTTTTTCCAGTTCCCGCATATCCTTTCAGTACAAAAATCGTTTCATTATGAGTATCGGTCAAGAAAATAGCTATTTTTTGAAAAAAAATATCCTGATTGTACGTTGGCTGAAAAGGAAATTTTTTCTGTAAATAGCTGTAAAATGAGGAGGAATTCATTGGGTATATTTTGATTGCAAAGTAAGGCTATTTCAATGGCAATTTCAAAAATCAATTTTATTTATGCTTTAAACAATAAGCTCTAAGCAAGAGTTCAGTAATAAAGCCTACAGCTTATAGCCTATTGCCTATTGCTTTTTAATTTGTAAGTTTGCAATGTTGAAAAAAATACTATGAATACTATTATAACCGATAAGAAATACAAAAAACTTTCTATTCAAGTTTCACTCACTGGGCTTTCGTTTTGTTGCTTTGACACGCTTCATAATAGGATTGTATCTGTAAATGAAATTCGTTTTGATACTTTTCATAAATCGACCAAGATTGAGGAATTGTTTTCGGATGCTTTTCGAAATTATCCAGAACTGAATGACAGTTATGATGAAATTCAGGTAATTCACAACAATAATCTATCAACGTTTGTTCCTACTGCTCTATTTGATGAACATTTTTTAGGTAGTTATTTGCAATACAATACCAAAGTTTTTGAAACCGATTTTTTTGCATTTGATGAAATCACCAATTATCAAATGAATGCGGTTTATATTCCGTATGTGAATATCAATAACTTTTTCATAGATCAATTTGGCGCTTTCGATTACAAACACGCCAATACCATTTTGGTTTCCAGGCTTTTGGATGCTTCCAAAAACAATGACACTAAGAAAATGATTGTTCACTTTAACCCTGGACATTTTGAAATTATCGTGATTCAGAACCAAAAATTACTGTTATTCAATTCCTTCGAATATAAAACGCCAGAGGATTTTATTTACTATTTGCTTTTTACAGCCGAGCAGTTAAATATGAATCCCGAAAGTTTCAAATTGGAATTATTAGGAACCATTTCTGAAGATGATGATTTTTACAAAATCGCTTTCAAATACATTCGAAATGTATCCTTCTTTGATGTAACTGATTTACAAAAAATCAACCCATTTTCAACCGCACAAAATCAGCAACATTTTATACTTTTTAACTCATGAGAATCATATCCGGAAAATACAAAGGAAGACGCATTTCTCCTCCAAAAGGCCTACCCGTTCGACCTACAACCGATATGTCCAAAGAAGCATTGTTTAATGTTTTGAACAATCATTTTAGTTTTGAAGGCTTGAAAATATTGGATTTATTCTCTGGAACAGGAAATATCAGTTATGAATTTGCTTCTCGCGGGTGTACTCCAATTACGTCTGTAGATGGTGATTTTGGTTGTGTAAAATTCATTAAACAAGTAGCAGCAGAATATGATTTTAATATTGCGGCAACGAAAAGTGATGTTTTTTCATATCTTGAAAAATGTAAAACTTCGTATGACATTATTTTTGCGGATCCTCCGTATGCATTAGACCAAAAGACTTTTGAGAAAATTGTATTATTGATTTTCGAAAAAGAATTACTTAATGAAGACGGTATGATGGTTATTGAACACTCAAAATATACCAAACTGGATCACATGATCAATTTCTCTTTTCAGAAAAGTTATGGAGGTTCTATTTTTAGTTTCTTCGAATTGAATTCTACTGAAGAGGAAGAAATGGATGATGAGTCCAATATAAAAACTACTGAAGACGACGAAGATTAAGATTTCATTTTGCTTATAAAAAAAAGCCCTAATTTTTTAATATTTAGGGCTTTTTGTAAAAATTATGATTTTCTTTTGCCTCCAAAATACACTATCAACCCTATACCTAATGTATTATTGGTGTTAACCGTTCTGCTAACATCAATTGTATTTAATGCATCTCCTAAGTTTATATTGTTATAGTACAATATAAAATCTGCTGAATGATAGTATTTTTCAGAAAAATTAACAGAAACACCAATTCCTATATCAAATGATTGATCCCAAGTACTAGCCCTTTTTTTTTCATTAATAGGTTTAGATAAGTCACTAGGATTTCTTTTTGTAAGTTCAGTATTTCCAAACACTCTGGAGTAGGTGTATCTAGGTCTAATGAATACCCCCATATCTGAAGTTTCCTGATCTCCAAAATAAATTTTAGGACAAAAGCTATAGTTTATTGCCGAAGTTGTTCTTTCAAAAACACTCTCTGCAAGACCCGTCGGGGTATAATTGGTTAAAGTTTCAGGAGTACCATACATAAAACCAATCTCTATTTCAGGTCTAAAATTATTAATTACTTTATATTCTAAACCAGTATTAACACTTCCGAAAATAGAATTATTAAAATCGGTATGCTTATAAAAACCTACTCCTACAAAAGTACGAATTCGTTGCGCATGCAAATTGATTGAAAGAATAATCAAAATAAATAAAAATATTTTTTTCATAATTTACTTACCAATTACCCAACCCAATGAAAAATTTAGAACTGGCACAAAACCACCATCATTTAAATCACTATTTATATTGTATCCGACTCCCGTATATAATGCTAAATTAAAATTTCTTTTATAAGTTCTTTCAAATCCCCATACAGGAGCAATAGTGAAAGAACTTTCTGTAGGAATATGTGATTCATTCGAAGAAATAGCTCTAAACCTATAATCTGCATGTAAAGCTACAAAACTACCTGAATTATTAGTAGTCACTTTTCCTTTATTGGTTCTTTTTTCTAAATTATAATAATGACGAAATTGTTCAGTAATGGATGGATAAAAAGACCAACTAGATCCATTAAAACCACTATCTCTATATCCAACACCAAAGCTAAGCTCTGAATACAGCGTATTTTTATTACTAAAACCATGTTCATAAACGAAACCAGGTAATAGCATGTTTATTTTAAATTGATTTTTTTCTACAGTAGGATTGTCTTGGGCAATAATTGTAAAGAAAGGAGCGAAAAGAAATAAAAGAAAAAATGATTGGAAAAATTTCATTAATAAATATTTAAAGATTGGTTTTGTCGCAAATGTAATATAATTATTATATTTATAAAGAAATCACAACCATTTTATTCTAATAATTTCCTCAATATCATTTGATAAATCGGAGTCGAAACATCATATTTTATTCCTTCTTTTACAACAAATTCTGTTAGAGAAACCACCTCTGTTTTATGATGGGCTAAAAAGTCCCGATGCATGGAGGAAGTAGCTTCCTGAGGTGATTTTTCTAGTTTTAGAATAGTCTGTTCAACAATATTTTCGGGCATTTTTAACCCCTTTACGGAAGCGACCAAAGCAATTTCATTCAACAAAGAAACATAAACTTGTTTACTCTCCGGATTGGATAAAATTTGGCCAATATTCTGATTCAAATATGAAGTGGCCGAGGCAAGAGCCGAAATAAAAATGAATTTTTCCCAAACGGTTTCTTCTATATTTTCAACAAGATAGCTTTCTATTTTTGCTTTTTCAAAAAAGGATTGAAGTGCGGTTATTTTCGAATCTGCATTTGATTTCGATCCAAAAAACAGTTTTTCATAAGGGCCTATTTTCTTGATTATTCCAGGTGCAACAATCATCGAAACGATATAAACACACCCTTGCAAAACGCTGTTTTCTGGAAATAGTTTGCTAATTCGCTCGGAAGCATCAACTCCATTACAAAGTGGCAGAATGATTGTATTGCTAGTAATGCACTTTCTATAGGATTCAAAACTGGTTTCGATATCATAGGTTTTGGTCGCACAAATCAGGTATTCTAGTTTACCTATTATTTCAGGATTATCAGAAACAATATTTGGAAAAACGGTCATTTCTCCTTCATCAGTTCTAATTTTTAGTCCAAATTCCGAAACAACTTTTAAAGTCTCTCCACGGGCAATAAATACAATATCAATTGTATCGGATGTAGCATATTCTTTGGTCAATAATCCTCCAAAATAACCACCTACTCCACCTAAACCTAGAATTCCAATTCTTGTTTTCATATATTATTTATCAAGATTCACTTTTTCATTTTTCGCGGCTGCAATAACAATTAGTCCTAAAATTAAAGCGCAACTGTATTCCATTCCGCCTTCGCCATGCTCACCTACCCACCAGCCATTCTGGTAATGAATGATAATATTTCCCATTATCAACATCAAAATAAAACCGAGAGATAAATATTTTGTGTAATAGCCAAAGGCGAGCACGATTCCCCCAATTATTTCATAAATAGTGATTCCCCAAACCATAGCGGTAGTTGCAAAAAAGCCTTTGGTGGATAAAAAATCAGCAAATCGATCTATTGTTCCATTTGCAATTCTGGTAACTGCATGGGCTACAAAAAATAAAGGAAGTGTTATTCGAAAAAGTAAAAGTGATTGTGATGAAGATAAAAAAGGAAAATTTTTCATGTTTTTTTGACTAAAATAGCAAATAAACATGAAAAACAATAAAAAAATGCAGACCTATAAGCCGGATTCTGTCTCCGATAAATCGGAGCCTTATCATTTATCTAGATCCCGCATTACTACGAGACTCAAGCTATCTACCCTTCAGCAACGGGCGGGAACCCTTGAATGCTGATATACTTGATATTTCACCGCATAGAGTTTACCTGGTTTCACTACAGCATTACCTGTACATACTTTCTGTTGCACTTGTCCTAATCTCGCCTGTAAAGATGAGACCGACGGGTGTTACCCGCTATGCTTCCCTATGGTGTCCGGACTTTCCTCCCTCTCATCCCAAAAGATGAGACGACGATAAGGCGGTCTGCGGTGCGAATTTACAACATTAATCACAGCTTATCAAGAATAGCCCTTTTACTTTAATATAACTTTTATAATAACTTAAAAATAAAATAGTTATCTTTAAGTATAACTATTAATTCTCATCCATCATGAAACCAACCTATAATTATACTACCGTTTTGGAGGCTTTAGCCGATTTAAAAGAAAAAGGATTCCATAATGATTTTAATCTTCATTATGAAAATATTAAAGCAAATCCCCATGATTATTCAGTAGAGCATGTTTATCGCTATGAGGGAGACTCAGATCCGGACGAAGAATCGGTTGTTTATGGAATAATTTCAAATTCTGGTGAAAAAGGTGTTTTTGTGGCTGGTTTTTCAGCAAATTCAAACAATGAAGCAGCACAAATTATTGAAAAGTTATGCATAGACAATAGTGGAAAGATGTGACCTTTAGGAATCACGATTTTCTTTAATCCGGATTTCCTGAATTTTCATCTAAATTACTATGATTGTCTCCACCAATACTGTAATGATTATTTTCTTCATCTTCATTGCCAATATTTTCAAAATCATCATCCAATTCAGATCCAGGAATATCTAAATCGGCACCAGACATATCTTCCTCAAAGTCTTTTTCATTCAATTCGCTGACATTATTGATTTCAACAGGTGACTTTTTTTTAGAAATATCTTCTGGATCTATTTCACTTTCTTTACGAAATTTTCTATAAATATCTTCTTCAGGAGGATACAAAAGCGAATCTGGTAGTTTGTTTTTATCTTCTTTATTTGAACCTGATTTATTGTCTATCTCTTTCATTTTGCTTTCATTTAATGGATTTATAACACACTAATTTAGTCATTTTAAATAAATTACATACGCGATATTTTGAAAAATTTCAATACCTAATTCTTCTTCACCTTATATTCTGCAAGATATAATTAGCTAGAATGCTATTTTTTGCTCTTTGTGATGCTTTATTCATTTTAAACTTTTACGTAAGACATATCGGCATTTTATTTAAAAACAATATTGTTTCTTTTATTTATAAGACATAAAGAAGTAACTTTAAACTACTTTATCGGGTATTTTAAAAACAAATAATGTCTAAACATGGATCAATCTGACTTTATTAAAATCGAGGCGATTCAAATTGCGGAAGCTTTTAATATTAAAAAATTAAGGGCTGAGTTTGGAATTGAACCCCATTCTAGTTCTCCTTCTGAAATATTTTATACTTTAAGTGATAAAAAGCGATACCTCTACATATTTGATTATGGTGTGGCTGTTTTGGCTAATTATACAGTTACAGAAAAAAATGGAGTCATTGATTTTGTCAAAAGGTATACAACCACAATTGTTGATTTGGATTTGTCTGAAGAATATCAGATAGAAATTGATCTAAACATTTCGAAAGTTGTTATTAAGAACGACTATGTTTCGGTTCCTTATGTAGATCCTTCTATACTAAGAATCGTAATGCTCAATATAGCTCAGTCAGTAGCTTTAGATTATTATGAGGTGCTTACAAATGAGCTTATTACTTCTTCTAAGGAATACATATTGGAATTGGAAAAACGAGGAAAACTAAGTATCTCCAAAACTAATTTGCTCAAATATATAGGTAAAGTATTGAACGTAAAAAACAGTATTGTGGACAATCTTTACATTCTCGATGACCCCAATTTAGTTTGGGATAATGAAGAGCTCAATCTATTAAACCGACAGCTGAAAGCCAATTTTGACATAAATCCACGTTTCAAAGATCTAGATTATCGGCTTGATATTGTAGAGGATAATCTTAAGCTTTTTACAGATGTTTTGAATGTTCGTGAAAGCTCTCGTTTAGAGTGGATTGTGATTATATTAATCTTCCTGGAGATTATGATAGCGTTACTTTTTCATTAATCACTCTTCAGCCAGCCTGTAATACTCATTCTGGTATTTTGTGTTACCAAAACTTCATGAACAAGCTCGTCACTTTTAAAAAAAACAGTTTTGCCTTGAGTTGGGCTGATTTTTTGATTGTAATCCTGCTGATGAATGAGCAGTTCTCCTCCATCACTTTCTTGCCAATCACTGTTTAAATAGCTGATGATAGAATACTTTCTGCTTGGATTATTCTTGAATTGATCTAGATGTTTCAGGTAAAAATCACCTTTTTCATAAAGGGAGTAGTGAAATTCATAACCTGTAATTCCAGCATAACAACTTTCATTTAGATATAAAATAAAAGCCTCCATTTGGGCAAAAAATTCATTCTCAAAAGCATTGTTGTTTTTTTTGTCCAACCAATAAATAGAATCGCTTCGAATGGCTCCATCATAAGATAGCTTCTCTGAATTACCAATTCCTGCGGCCGATAATTGACTGTTTTTATTTAAATTGTGTAGATTCTGCTTAAGATTATTGGCCAAATCATTACTTAAAAAATTTTCTGATATGCCAACTTTATTTTCAATATATGTAGCTATCAAATCTTCAAAACTATTCTCCATATCGAATTTTGATGGACTGAAATTAGATCCAACGCGGCAAGGTAGGTTAATTAAAGTCAGTAATGCGTTATTTGAAATAAATAACACGTAAATAGCTGATAATCAATTAAAAATCGTTAAATTTAATCCTTTTTTTAACTAAAAAAATAAATAAACATGAGAAACTGTATTGCAACAGTATTGTTGATTGCGACTTGCATCACATACGCCCAAAAAAAATCTAATGGTACTATTTATGTAGAGCATCCTGCTATAACTACAGTAGAAGCCATGACACAAGCATTTGTTAGTGGAGACACTGATAAAGTAGCCAGTTACTTGGCTGATGATTTTAAGTACTATAGTGGAACATCTACCAATAAGGATGATAAAGGGATGGATAAAACGGCTTATTTGAAGACGGTTAAAGCATGGAAAGACAATATTGACTACCCAAGCATTAAAAGGTCTAAAGGAGCATATCCAGATGCACTAGAATATAAAGATGCTGATCAAAAAGATTTGGTTTGGGTACAAACGTGGGAAGATATAAAAGGAGTGCAGAAGGAAACAGGTGTCAAAATAGACCGTCCAATTCATCGTTTATTTACGGTAGATAAAAACAATAAAATCAAAATGATGATTAACTATTCTACAAGTACTGTGAGTGATGAAATCAACCAAAGTTTTGCAGATAGAACGAATGGCCAAATCTACAATCATCATGCAAACATTAATTCAGTTAGAAAAATGGTACATGCATTTGAAAACAAAGATTTTGACAATGCATATAAGTATTATGATGACAAAGCAACTTTTATTGATATTAATAATCCTGATATAAATAAACAGTTCACTTTGGCAGAACAAAAGGAAAATGATAAAAAAATGCTAGAATCATTTGATATAATTAGCATAGATCAACAGGGATATCCTGATTATTTGCATTATGAATTGGACGATGCCAGAGTAGTTCAATCTTGGTGGAAAATTCGATTAATCAGAAAATCGGATAAAAAAAGTATTGTATTGCCTATGATGTTTATTGATACTTTTGATGATAAAGGTAAAATAACTTCGGAAATTACTTATTACAGCGAAAAAATATTGGAAGCAAAATAAATTCTAAACCCTAATTTAGATTTAGCTTAAAATATAGATATAGTAAAGCCGAGACAATTTGTCTCGGCTTTTATAGTTATAAAAATTGAATTTTATTATAGTTTACTAATATAACTGCCAAAAATATCTTTGAATTGATACCCTTCGGATATTCGGTCTTTACTTAATTTGTTATATTCAACTAAGCCCCAAAGAATGAATTCTTTCATAAAATAGCTATCCTTTTTTTCTAATTGTGGTTGGTATTTTTTGATTAAAATTTCCAATGGAGTTACACTATCCAAAATCCTTTTATATTCCTCATCAGAACAATCATCCAGTAGCTCGAACCCACTTTCGGTAAAAAACCAATCTAAAGTGTCTGAATAAGCCGTTTTTTCGCCTTGTTTTTCTAATTTTTCGATTTTAGGAAAATAAGCGGGGAAAAAGGTATGAATAGAATCTCCTATTAAATGTTGCGCCACAATAGCTGCTCCCTCCTGCTCTCCTTCATAAACCAATTCTACTTTACCAGTAATCGATGGAATGATACCCATAAAGTCGGACAATCTCAAAGTAGTTTTATCTGCTCCGGATCGTAAAGCACGACGTTCTGCCGTACTCAATAAGTTTTCGAAAGCAGTAATACTCAAACGAGCACTTACACCACTTTTGTTATCAATATATTCACTTTCTCGCGCTTCAAAACTGATCTGCTCCAATAAGTCTTTGGCCAAGGAAGGAACATACACCAACTCACTTTGTGTTTGATCTAATTTGGCTTCTTGCTCTGTTATTGTCCTAGCAATTTTGATAGTATCGGGATAATGAGTCAATATTTGAGAACCAATTCGGTCTTTCAAAGGCGTTACAATACTGCCTCGATTGGTGTAATCCTCGGGATTGGCGGTGAATACAAATTGCATGTCCAGTGGCATTCTTAATTTGAATCCTCGAATTTGTATATCGCCTTCCTGCAGTATATTAAATAAGGCTACTTGAATTCTTGCTTGCAAGTCGGGCAATTCGTTGATCACAAAAATACAACGGTTGGCGCGAGGAATCATTCCAAAATGAATCACACGGTCATCCGCATAAGACAGTTTTAAATTGGCTGCTTTTATGGGGTCGACATCGCCAATCAAATCGGCGACGGTTACGTCTGGAGTGGCGAGTTTTTCGAAAAATCGTTCGCTTCTGTGCAACCACGAGATTGGAGTTTCGTCGCCTTTGGCAGAAATTATATCTTTGGCAAAACGAGAAATAGGATGAAATGGATCATCATTGATTTCGGAACCAGCCACAAAGGGAATGTATTCGTCCAATAATTCAACCATTTTACGTGCCAATCTAGTTTTGGCCTGCCCGCGAAGCCCCAATAAATTGATATTATGACGAGACAAAATGGCACGCTCCAATTCAGGAATAACAGTGTTTTCAAAACCATGAACTCCCTCAAAAGTGGGTTGTCCAGATTTGATTTTCGCTCTCAAATTGTGACGCAATTCATCTTTGATACTTTTACTAAGGTATCCTGATTTCTTTAACTCCCCGAATGTATTTATTTTTTCTATTTTCATATTTTTTTAGTTGCTATCCCGATAGCTATCGGGACTAAGTGATTATGGTTCTAAGAATCTTAGTTTTATTAATTTTGTTTGTTTTATAATGGCAAAAAAAGCCAAATCTTTCCCTTTAGCCCCGATTGTAGTGAAAATCATTATAAGCCGTCCCGATCACTATCGGGACGGCTTATAATATTGTAGAGGAAAGCGGGTTCGATGTCGGCTGAAAATACCAAATCTTTCTGCTCCAAACCATATCCAAAATTATTTTATTCGTTTCTTTCTATTGGTTTCGTAATCTTCAAAAATCATTTCTCCTAATCCTTTCAATCCTGTATAAAATGCTTTGCCTTGATTTGCTTCTGTAAAATGATTAACAAATTTTTGCAAATAAGGATCATTGGCAATCATAAAAGTGGTGATGGGAATATGAAGTTTTCTGGCTTGTTGTGCTTGTGCATAACATTTGTCTACGATATATTGATCTAAACCGTTGCTGTTCATGTAGTACGAACCGTCTTTTTCCCTTACACAACTTGGTTTTCCATCGGTAATCATAAAAATTTGTTTGTTGGTATTTCGTTTCCTACGCAATAAATCCATTGCCAATTGCAAGCCGGCAACTGTATTGGTATGAAAAGGTCCCACCTTTAAATAGGGCAAATCCCGAATAGAAATTCTCCAGGCGTCATTCCCAAAAACCAATATATCCAGTGTATCTTTTGGATAACGAGTAGTTATTAATTCGGCCAACGCCATAGCCACTTTTTTAGCAGGCGTTATGCGGTCTTCACCATACAAAATCATGCTGTGGCTGATATCAATCATCAACACGGTGCTCATTTGGGATTTATAACGTGTTTCTTCGACCACCAAATCATTTTCAGTCAGCATAAAATCAGCTACTCCGTTATTGATTTGTGCGTTTTTTAAACTTTCGGTTAATGAAATACGTTCTAATCCGTCACCAAAATGAAACTCCCGAAACTCACCGGTATGTTCATCACCATTACCAACGTGTTTGGTTTTGTGGTTACCACTCCCCGACTTTTTTATATTTCCAAAAATATTGTCTAAAGCCTGTTGCCGTATAGCACGCTCTGTTTTGGCAGTGATTCCAGTTCCCGAAGTTCCGTCCTCTTTAAGTTCTTCACGGATGTATCCTTTTTTCTTTAAATCCTCAATAAAATCATCGATGGTATAAGATGAATCGGTTAGTTTGTATTCTTTATCCAATTCGCGCAGCCAACTGATAGCTTCATCAAAATCTCCAGATGTATGAGTAATAAGCTCTTTGAAAATAGCAAAAAGTTTATCAAATGGAGATTGAAACGGAGCTTCGTAACTTTTGAAATAAAATCCTTTTTTTACTATATTGTTCATAAAGATAAATTTAGATTATTTTAAAAGAACTTGCTATAAACAAGTTATAATTTTACGTTAAAAGCCATCCCCAATAAACCAAGGCGAATTAATAGTTTTTCTTATATCTTGTTTTTATTCAAAAAAAAATCACAGCCTAAACTGTGATTTTATAATTTTTGTAAAAAGCAAATTAATCAACTTTTTTGAAAACTAATTCTTCACCCGATGGATTAGTCAGTGTCAATCTCATATTCTCTACTTTATACTTAGTTATGTTTTGTAATGATTTGAGGAATTCATTTTCTTTATTGTTCGGACCGCAGGTCATTCGGGTAGTAATAATATTGCTAAAACGAAGCAATCCTCTTTCAAAAAAAACAGATCCATTCATTCTGTTACAACCTGCAAAGCCCATGAATTGATTGGTAGAGCTGTTTATTTCAAGATTGGGCAACTCTTTTGTAAAATCTGTCAAACTCATCTTTTGGCCATTTATTTTTTCTAAAACCCAAATATCGTGCAAACGAGAATCGGTGATATAGTTCCCACAACCGCTCAAAAAAGTTGAAATGTTATCTTTTACAATTTCGATTCGGACAGAATAAGAGAATTTTTCACCAGACATGGTATTGATACATTCCTGTTGCATAATTTGTATTATCATTAAACCTGAGGCGCTGGTAGCTCTATACATCTTAACATTGGCATCCATAGCACCAAGAGGTTCGACGTGTGCGCCACTTAAAGATTCAAAACCAGTTTTAAGGGATGTAAATTCAATGGTTTTTTCGAAAATTTTTAAACTCCAATCGGGTTCATTTCCGTTTCCTCTAAAATAAATTCCGTTTTCCAAATTTTCTATTTGCTGTTCGTAGGCAGGAGTTGGCTCGCCCTTTACTGTTTCTTTTGAATTTGGTACAGCACTTTTGCAACTAACAATAAGCATAACAATTGTCAATAATTGAATCCGTTTTCTCATAAAATTTGACATTAAATTATTCAAACTTCCCATCCACATAAAACCAACAGCCATTTTCTTTTTTAAAAGTAGAAAACTCATGATGCACTTGATTTGTATTGTTAACATCTAAAAAATAAGCTTTAAATTCCACCGTGTTTTCTGTATTTGAGATAATTTCCAGTTTTTGCCAATTGTTGGCTGTAGCCCAATGCAAAATTTCTTCTCGTGAATAATATTTTCTTTTGCTATCGTGTGTCGTAGCCAACAAATAATCAGCCTGATGTGTTGCATAAGCTGAATATCTTGATTTCATCAATGCCAAGGATGTTGGTGCTTTTTCAATGCCATTTATATAAGGTGCACAGCAACTTTCAAAGGAATTTTCGGAACCGCAATAACATTTTTTTTGAATCATATTTTATACAATAATTGATATATGAATTATAACTGTCCGTCGAGCAAAACTATTCTTTGATGCAATTGATTCAATAGTACTTGATATTTACTGATTTCCCTGAGGTCTTCATCCTCTTCGGCATGATCCAGCATCTCATCCAATTCCTCGCTAACCTCGACCAATTTATTGTTAGCGTCCCTAGCATTTTTATTTGCAATAAAATCTATTATTTCCTGAACTCCATTTTTTAGTTCATTAAATTTATTTTGATTCATAATGGTTTGATTTAAATATTCTCAGAAGACTTATCTTCATTAAATTTTTTAACAATTTGTTTTAGTTTTTCTTTACGATCCATTGCTGCTTTTTTTGCTTTATCTTGTGCTTTATGCAATTTGTCGTTATGTTTTTTGATATTCCCTTCGTTGTTTCGGCTCATTGTGTTTTGTTTTATTTTTTCACATTTCATTTCATTTAGACTCACATTTTAAATCAAATTAAAATAATTACAAAGTTCGCTTTTATTATTGTAATGTAACGTATTTTTATTTTATGAAGTGTTCACTTTTTATAAGCATCGAATCATAATTTAACTATTTTTTTTTTACACTTTCAAAGTAGAAATAGTATCTTTATCTCCGAAAATTCCGATTTTTAGTGCAATTTCATTCTTTTTTCAACTTTTTGGCATAGTATACAATGGAGTACAAAAACAAATGGAACAAATACATTAGCTGGTTTTTAACAAAACCGAAGACCACTGGATTATTTGTTTTTCTAATCCTAAATATTGGTGTGTCTTTTATGATTCAACAAAGAATTGAAATCATCAAAGAGAATGAACGGCGGGAAATGCAAAGAATCCTTGGAAATTTGCATCAAAATATTGACCAATGTCTTAGAAACTGTTACACAACTTCACTTACATTGGCATTAATTATCAATGACAATGGCGTTCCTGAAAATTTTGAGTTCATAAGTTCTCAATTGGTTACCTCAAACAGCTGCATTAGTGCTGTTCAGCTGGTGCCAAATGGAGTGATCAAATATATTTTTCCTTTGAAAGGAAATGAATCTGCTTTGAACTTGAACCTTTTTAATACCCCAAGCCTCAGAAGGGAAGCCTTAAAATCTATTGAGACCAAAAAAATGTATTTTGCTGGGCCTTTGGAATTAAGACAAGGTGGAATTGGGATTGTTGGTCGATTACCTGTTTATAAAAAAAATAAATTTTGGGGCTTTTCAGCGGTAGTTATCAAACTTAATAATTTATTTAAAGTGTCTGGTGTCGATGAAATTGATACCACTAAATATTATTTTCAATTTTCAAAAATAAACCCAAATACCAAAAAGGAAGATTTTTTTCTTCCTATTAAAAATGACATTGATATAAAAAGGCAAATTTCTACAAAAATTCCGGATGGAAATTGGAAAATATACCTAATTGCAAAAAAACAAAGCTATCATTATTCGATTCTTTTTCTACCTTCCATCTTAGGCTTTGGTTTGTCTTTGTTATTGGGGACTTTTGTTACGATGTTATTAAATAGACCAAAAAAATTACAACAATTGGTTGGCATTCAGGAAAAAATGCTCTTAAACAGTGAAATAAAATTCAAGACTATTTTTGATGGAGCTCCTGTGGGAATTGCTCTAGTAGATGCCAATACTGGTAATTTTTTAGAAATAAACAAGAAATTTTGTGAATTGATTGGTTATTCTGAAGAAGAAATGAAAACTAAAAATTACCAATCCATTACACATTCAAAAGACTTGCAACCAAACGCATTGTTCGCCAATGAACTTCATGAGGGTAAAATTCGAGAATATCGATTAAAAAAAAGATATATAACGAAATCGGGTAAAATTATTTGGACGAATTTAATTGTTACTTCTCTTTCTAAAGAAAATGAAAAGTTGGATACAAATATTTCAATCATAGAAGATATTACATTACAACATAAAATCTTAGAAGATCTCAAAAAGAGTGAAAATCAATTTAAAAGTTTATTCAAAAACTCTCCAATTCCATTATGGGAGGTCGATTTGTCTTTAGTAAAAAATTATCTCAAGGATTTAAATTTGATCAATACAAATACTAAAATAGCGGCTAACTATTTTGAGCAGCATCCCGAAGTCGTACAAAAATGTTATACATTAGTCAAAATTATTGCGGTAAACTATAAATGCCTTCAACTTCTTAATATAAAATCGAAACAAGATTTAATTACTAATTTAGAACAAGTACTTGACAAGGATACCATAAATGATTTTATTGCACAACTGATTGCGATTACACAAAACAATCATCAGTTGGCTTATGAAACCAAAATCAAGAATAGTCTTGGAGAGTCTATTGATATTCATTTTACATGGAATGTAATTCGGGGTTTTGAAAAAACATTTGAACGAGTAATTATTTCGACTGAAGATATTACGTCACGGAAAAGCCACGAGAAGTTAATTCTTGATTCTCGCCAAAAAGTTGAATCACTTATCAATACTATTGATGGAATAGTATGGGAATGTGATATAGAAACCTTTACTTTTACTTTTATCAGCAAAAAAGTAGAGCAAATTTTGGGATATACCTCAGAGGAATGGCTCAATGAACCGCATTTTTGGAAAAACCATATTCATCCAGACGACAGAGATTGGGCACTTGAATATTGTTCAATAAAAACAAAAGAACTTTCGAATCATGATTTTGAATATCGAATGATTTGTAAAAGTGGTGCATTTATTTGGTTGAGAGATATGGTAAATGTTGTTTATGAACATGGTAAAGCAGTCAGTCTTCATGGAATAATGATTGATATTACGAAATCTAAAAATATTGAGAATGACTTAAATGAATCATTTAATTTGGTCTCCAAACAAAACGAAAGACTTTTGAATTTTTCCTATATAATTTCACATAATTTAAGATCGCACACCAGTAATATTGCCTCAATCGTTTCATTGATACAGGCTTCTGAAACCGAACAGGAGAAAGAGCAAATGATGGAATTATTAGTTTCAGTTTCCAGTTTGCTTAACGAAACAATGCTACATTTAAACGAGGTGATCAACATACGTACCAATATAAATTTAGCAACGGAATCTTTGAATTTAAAAGAATATATTAATAATGTCATGAAAGTTTTTTCAAAGCAAATTATATCAAAAGAAGTTACAATTACCAATCAAATTCCAGAAGATTTAACAATAAATTACAATCCAGCCTATCTGGAAAGCATTCTTTACAATATTATTTCAAACGCAATTCGTTATAGTCATTCAGATCGGAAAATAGTTATAGATTTAAAATGGATAATTAAAAAAAATAAAAAAATACTGCAAATATCAGACAATGGTATAGGCATTGATTTGGTGAAGAATGCAAATAAGATTTTTGGTATGTATAAAACTTTTAGCAACGACGCTTCGTCAAAAGGAATTGGATTATTCATTACAAAGAATCAAATAGAAGCAATGGGAGGAACAATAACTGTAGAAAGCAAACCTAATGAAGGTACAACTTTTAAAATAGAAATCTTATGAGTCTAAAAACAATATGGGTTATAGATGATGATCCAATTTATCAAATTATCGTCAACAAAATCATCAAAAAATCGGAATTGTTTTTGAGTGTTTCCAGTTTTAAAAACGGGAAAGATGCTATTGATGCCTTAAAAGATTCTTTAGAAAAAATGGATACACTTCCAAATATAATTCTCTTGGATATTAATATGCCAATTATGGATGGTTGGGAATTTATGGAAGAGATGGTTATGTTAAAATCTAAAATCGGTAGATCAATACAAATATACATCGTAAGTTCATCTATTGCTATGGAAGACAAAATTAAAGCAAAAAGCTACCCACAAATTATTGCGTACTTATCTAAGCCAATAAGTCCTAATGATTTAATTTTGATAACAGCAAATAATTAATTAATGGAGTTCTCTTTTTATTTCCTCTAATGTTTTATTAGTAAAAATTAATCCTTCAATAATTTCTTTGCGCAATTCGTCAATATCATCACAATCAAAATATTTGGCCCATGAGGTCAGTTCAAATAAATTTCGAATTTGTTTGATTCTTTTAGCAGTCGCAAAACTCGTTCTCAATATGGCTTTTGAATCATATTTAGGATTATTGCGATGTTGATAATTAACCGTTTTCTTTACATAATCTGCTTCCAAATAATATAGTTTGTCTTCTGCATTATCGGGATAAAATTCATTCCAAGCGGCAAAACCGATTTTAAATTTCGAATCATTGTAAGCATCGAGGCAATCTGGTTCCATTGCCTCCAAACGCCATTTACTGTTGGCCAATCGTCCCCAATGATTAGATAAGCGATACATTCCTTCTGTGGTATAAAAATACTTACTCCCCGATTGACTATCATACTGCACAGGCATTCCCGCTATTCGATCAGGTGATACTTCATGAAAAACACAAAATGTGTTTTTGAAAGATTTTGGGCTTGGACGAAAAATTTTTTCCATACGACAAAGGTAACCAGAAACAACATTAAGTACCAAATCGAATTTATTAGCGAGTAACCTTGTTGGTAAAAAGGGTTATATATTTGCAGCGATGATTATGCCATTTTTTAAACAAGGTCGAGCTGTGCACGCTACAAGGTAACTGGTTTTCATCCTTCGCTCAAGTACTCGTAAGTATAATATTATACCAAAAATAATTATTTTACCTAACATTATTTCGGTTTTCAATGCCATATTAGTTTCTATTAATTGATTAACTTTGCAGTCAGAATTATTTTAAAATAAACAGATTATGACCAAAGCATCAGAAGAAAGAATGTTACAAAAAGGCGTTTTTACAGGAATAATGGAGCAAGATGAAAACAATAACTATTTTTGTGGAATTTATCTTTTAGATTTCAAAATGGCACAAAAACATAACCTTGGTGATTGGATTACTATTAAAAGTGTTATTGAAAACCCAAGTGACATCAGTTACAATAAATATCCAAAAAAAACCAAGAACTTCGATAAAGCCAATATGAAGCCTGAACAATAGGTGTTTAAAACATAAAACCAGTTTTCAAAAAATCAAAAAAACTACTTTTTTTGATTTTTTTTTTGGTCTAAACTAAAAAGTTAAAAAAAAGTGTACCTTTGCAAAAAATTGTCGATTTTCAACTAAATAAATTTGGTTGGATAGTAAAAGACAAGTAGTTACCTTATTTATGAAAAAAATAGTTGAATACCGCAAACTACTTAACGTAGAAAAAACAGTAGAGCTTAAAGAATTAAAAACAATTTATCGCAATGCGATGAAAGATGCACATCCTGACAAGTTTCAAGGAGATGAAGCAGGATTAAAAGAAGCTGAAGAAAACAGTAAAAAAATAATTGAAGCTTACCACTTTTTAGTAAGTATCAACCCTGAAACAATCAAACAAAATTTACCGGAATATACTGAAACAATATCTTCGTCAACAATTACAGATTATAAATTTGTTGAAGGTCGATTGATTATCAATTTCTCAAATGGTAGTGTATATGAATACATTAGTGTCCCTAAAGCTACATATGTGAAAATGGTAAATGCCGATTCCCCTGGAAGATTCGCAAAAAGACATATTCTTAACGCTTTTACTTGGAGAAAAACAACAAACCAAGAATAGTTTAGAACATTTTAAACACTAAAGCACTCCCAAAAAGAGTGCTTTTTTTGTATGTCTAATTTAAAAATATTTTAAGTAAAAAGTTTAAAATACAAAATAGATAATGATTAACATTTGTTTAACAAGTTTTTTAATAAATTAGCGTACCCAAATTAACCTAACCAAAACTAAAAACTATGGATGATCAAATTAATCGCTACAAGCGGCAATATCAAAATGCCCTAAAAACCATCGACACGCTTGAAAAAATAAAAGCTGAAATTGATTTTAAATTAAAGTCAAATCCTGTTTGTTCCAATTTGCATAAAGACTTAAGAACTGTAAATCTGGATATAAAAATCACACTAAATGAAATTGAGCATATCGAATCTCACATTCATCAATACGAAACCTAATTTTACTCCGCATTATTAATCTTAAAACAATGCCTATTTAAAAAAATTACTTGAAACAAATTTTGGCACATTCTTTTATTAAAATAAAAGTGAGTGTTTTTTTTAAAAAAATTAAAATGAAATTATAAACACCAATTTTCTTGACTTCATAAACTTTGAAACCAAAAAAATTATAACATAAATTTAGGGACTAAAGTTGTTGTTAATTTATAATTTTAGATACTTTTGTAACCTTAAAAACAATTAACTAATAAAAATGAAAAAAATTATTTTATTTCTTACTGCTACAGTTTTACTTACTTCTTGTAGCAAAGACAAATACACTATCTCAGGAACTGCGACTGGATTTGAAAATGGAAAAACAGTAATCCTAGAAACTCAAGATGAGAAAGGTATGGGATTGATTGCTGTAGACACAGTAAAAATAGAAAATGGTAAATTCGAAATCAAAGGGAAAATCACTGAACCAACTTTCCATACTTTGCAAATAGAAGGAACTCAAGGTAAAATTCCATTTATCCTAGAAAACGGAGATATTACAATTATTGTAAACAAAGATACTATCCAAAAGTCTAAAATTTCTGGAACTTACAATAATGATGAGTATGTGAAATTCAATGAGGAAATAACTAAAGTTCAAAAGCCTTTAATGGATTTTCAAACAGCTAACATGCAAAAAATGCAAATGGCTCAACAAACTAAAGATACTGCAACTATCAATGGTTTAATGAAAGAGTACACTAAAATTCAAACTGAAATTGGTGCTACATCTAAAGCTAAATATGTGGATTATGCTAACACGCATCCAAAATCTTTTATCAGTGTATTAATCATACAAGGAATGAGTAATGACCCAGCTGTAGATTCTAAAAAAATAGAAAGCATGTATAACAGCCTTGAGGAGTCATTGAAAAACTCTAAACCAGGAAAAGCTGTAAAAACAAAATTAGCTGAATTGAAAACCCCTTCTGTTGGTGCTACTGCAGCTCCAGTTGCTCCTGCTACTAAATGAAGGACTGATTTTTCAGCTCCTAATACGCAAGGTAAAACCACTACCTTAAAAGAAAGTTTAGGAAAAGTTACAATTGTTGATTTTTGGGCTTCATGGTGTGGTCCTTGTCGAAAAGAAAATCCAAATGTTGTGGCCATTTATAATGAATTACATTCTAAAGGGTTAAATATAATTGGAGTTTCGCTAGATGAAGATGCAGCAAAATGGAAAGAAGCTATTGCAAAAGATAAGCTAACTTGGACACAAGTTTCTAATCTTAAAGGTTGGGAGGATCCCATTGCAAAACAATACAAAGTTGAAGCTATTCCAGCTACTTTCATTCTTGATCAATCCGGAAATGTGGTTGCGCAAGATTTAAGAGGTGAAGAATTGAAGGCAAAAATCATTGAACTTTTAGCAAAATAAATCTTTTTAGTATTCCAAAATAAAAAATCTCCCTAGTGGAGATTTTTTATTTTATTCAATACCAATGCATTAAAAATAATACTAAAATAAAGTGCAAAAAAAGTTTGTAAAACTAAAAACAGTCTCTATATTTGCACCCGGATAGCGCAATAAGCGTTGCCAAATAAGGCTTGGGGAGATACTCAAGCGGCCAACGAGGGCAGACTGTAAATCTGCTGTGTGAACTTCGCAGGTTCGAATCCTGCTCTCCCCACGAAGACGCTTCAAGAAATTGAAGCGTTTTTTTTATGTTTAAATCTTCATAAAAAAAAATCCCATCTCGTTTCATAAAACAAGATAGGATTTAATAAAAGATCATAAACCTTATTCCAATTTAAAGCTCACGCTTACATTCGCTGTAATTTCAATTTCCCCTGCAGCCATTGTTTGTCTTGGAGTTGCACTGTCTGCTTCCATTGCCATCGATTTCATTGCATATACAGGTTGCGGATAGTACGTTTGAGAATTATCCGTAATAGTAATCCCTGCTCCTACTTTTTGGCCTAAAACCGAAACATAATCTTCGGCTTTCATTTTTGCTTCTTTAATCGCTAATTTTCTAGCATCAGATTGGTATTGTACCAATTTTGAAGACTGAAAAGTTACACTTTCAATTCTATTTATTCCTTGATCTACCATACCTTCCATTAATTCATCATACTTTGATAAATCTCGCAAAAGAATCTCAATAGTTTGTGTTCCATTATAAGTATGTTTCTTTTTTTCATAATCGTATTGCGGATTCAAGGAAACTCTTTTAGTTTTAAAATCTCCAGGTGCTAGGTTCATGCTTTTAACCAATTTCAAAACAGACTCCATTTGCTGGTCATTTTCTTTTTTTACTTCTTTAGCATTAGTTCCTTTCGTCTCTACTGTGGCTAATATCGTAACCTGATCTGGTACAACTTTTATTTTGCCTTCGCCTGAAACATTAATTTGAGAAATTAGTTTGATTTCTTGACTATACGTCAAAACAGTAAATAGGCAGATAGCGAACAAAAATGTTTTTTTCATAATAATATTGATTTTAAAGATTGAAAATTAAATTTTAAAGTTTTCCCATTTTGGCCATAGCAAAAAGAATGATAATTGGAATTGCCAATAAAACAGTCATTAAAGTATGTTCTTGTATTAATTCTGGATTTCTTAAAAGAGTGATCAAATAACCTCCCATAGCACCTCCAAAATGAGCTGTATGACCAATGTTGTCATTTTTGGCTCTCATTCCATAAATGGAATAGAGCAAATAGACAATTCCAAACAGATACGCCGGAATTGGAATAATAAAAAACAGTCCTAACATCATATCGGGCTGCAGCAATATTGCGGAATACAAAACTCCCGTTACCGCACCAGATGCACCTACGGCTCTATAGTTGTAATCGTCTTTATGAAAAAGCATCGTTAGTAAACTACCAAAAAGCAAACTACCGAAATAGACCATAACAAATGAAAAACTACCCAAAAAACCAAAAACTACAGGAGCAAAAAAATATAATGTCAACATATTGAATATTAAATGAGTCATGTCAACGTGCAGAAATCCAGATGAAACCATTCGGATTTGATCACCAGCTCGAATACTGCCCACGTGAAACTCATATTTTCTAAAAAAAGAAAGATCATTAAATCCTTTATAACTTATCAGTACATTAGCAACAATAATTCCAATTAAAATTGTATTCATAAAATGTAGGTTTTTTTTAAAATTTAGTGTAAATCTAATTAATATTATAATTTGTAGTAATAAAGAAATCATAAACTATCTTATTTTACTTTTTAATAAACTACTTTTGGCAAAACCTACAAAATGAAATACATAATTTATCTGTTAATTTACCCCATTTTATGGTGTATTTCAATGCTTCCTTTCCCTTTATTATATTTGTTTTCAGATTTTGTTTACATTATAACATACCGACTTATTGGTTATAGAGTGAAGACTGTACGAGCAAATCTTGCGCTGGCTTTACCTCATTTAAGTGACAAGGAAAGATTAGTTATTGAAAAGAAATTCTATCATCACATGTGTGACATGTTCTTGGAAATGATAAAAACAATGACTATTTCCAAAGAAGAAATATGTAAAAGATATGTTTTCAAAAATTTTGAAGTCTATAAAGAACTCGAAAAAAAAGAGAAAAGTATCGCCATTATGTGTGCACATTATGCCAGTTACGAATGGGTGGTGTCGATGAATTATTATACTGAATTTCATGGTTACGGAATTTACAAACAAATCAAAAACCCTTATTTTGATAAATTAGTTCATTCCATTCGTTCCAAATTCAATGCCACTCTAATAACAACCAAAGAAACCATTCCTACAATCATTACAAACAACAGAAATAAAAAACTATCGGTTTATGGTTTTGCAAGCGATCAATCTCCAAAGGAAAACAGCGCTCATCACTGGGCTAAATTCATGGGAATAGAAGTTCCAGTTCATACTGGTGCGGAAATGCTATCTAAAAAGTATAATATGAATGTAGTTTTTCTTAGAACAAAAAAAATAAAACGTGGTTATTATGAAGCCACAATGGAAGTATTAACAGAAAATGCCAGTGAAGTCCCGAATTACGGGATAACCGATCGGTTTTTGAAATTGGTGGAGCAACAAATATATGAATCTCCAGAATATTATTTGTGGACTCACAAAAGATGGAAACATAAAAGATAGTTTCTTAATGCAATCTGTAACGGATTAAAAGTGATATTTCTCAAACTGCAATCAATTCAAGAAAACGATAAATTATTTATATTTGCAAAAATTTAAATAAATGCAATACCTTATATATTTGCTAGTCTATCCAATAATTTGGGTGATTTCAATTCTTCCTTTTCGATTACTATATTTATTTTCCGATTTGGTGTATTTTTTTGTATACCGAGTTATTCGATACAGAAAAAAAACAGTTAGAGAGAATCTTGCCTTGACCTTACCTCATTTATCAGATCAAGAGCGATTGATTATTGAAAAAAAATTCTATCACCACATGTGTGATATGTTTCTGGAAATGATAAAAACCATGAGTATTTCCAAAGATGAAATTTGTAAAAGATTTATTTTTAAAAACATCGAAGTATATAAGGAATTAGAAAAGCAAGGAAAAAGTATTGCTGTCATCTGTTCTCATTATGCTAGTTATGAGTGGATCATATCGATGAATTACTATTCGGACTTTATAGGTTATGGCATATATAAACAACTTAAAAACCCTTATTTTGACAAATTAGTCCATAGAATACGTTCCAGATTCAATGCTAAATTAATTACGACCAAACAAACGATTCCAACCATTATTGAAAACAATAAAAATAAAGTTCTGTCTTTGTATGGTTTTGCAAGCGATCAATCGCCTAGAGCTTCTTCTGCTTTTCATTGGACAAAATTTATGGGAATAGAAGTTCCAGTGCATACAGGAGCGGAAATGCTATCCAAAAGATATGATATGAATTTGGTTTATCTCAATACCAAAAAAGTAAAGCGAGGTTATTATGAAGCAACTTTAGAACTTCTTTCAGATCATCCAAAAGAAGTTCCAAATTATGATCTTACAGACCAATACTTGAAACTTTTAGAAAAACAAATCTATGAAGCTCCAGAATATTATTTGTGGACACACAAAAGATGGAAATACAAAAGAGATAGTATTTGAGATTGCAGCTTTAAAAAAAACAACACCTTTTTTATGTTAACACTTCTAAAAAGGTGTTGTTTTTTTATCATAGTTACTCTGCTTGTTAGAAGCTTAGAAAGAAAACCAATCTTGCACTAATTCATCTTCAATTGCCTTAGCGTTTTTATGAACAAATTCATTGGTATCCTTATTATAATCATAGTCTAGTGTCCAACTTTTATGATTTTCGGCCAACGATTTAATACTGTTGCATACATATTCAATTTCGGCTGTTGTGGTTGTTGGATGGATGGACATCCTGATCCAACCCGGTTTTCTGATTAAATCCCCCAAACTAATTTCGTCTATCAATTTGTTGGATGCTTCTTGATCTACGTGCAACAAAAAATGACCATAAGTCCCAGCACAACTACACCCACCACGAGTTTGAATTCCAAATTTATCATTCAATAATTTCACACCTAAATTAAAATGTAAATCTTCAACAAAAAATGAAATCACTCCCAATCGATCATGATGTTGACCTGCAAGAATTTTTATATTCGGAATATTTCCTAGGGAATCAAAAACATACTCCACAATTTCATGTTCGCGTTTAAGTATGTTCTCAATTCCCATTTGCTCTTTCAACTGGATAGCCAATGCCGTTTTGATCACTTGAAGAAAACCTGGAGTTCCTCCATCTTCTCTATCTTCAATATTATCTATGTATTTATGTTCCCCCCAAGGATTTGTCCAAGAAACAGTTCCGCCGCCTGGACAATCCGGAACCATATTGTGGTATAATTTTTTATTAAAAAGTAAAACTCCTGAAGTTCCCGGGCCTCCCAAAAACTTGTGTGGTGAAAAGAAAATAGCATCTAAATACGATTCTGGATCTTCAGGATGCATGTCGATTTTTACATAAGGACCCGAACAGGCAAAATCGACAAAACACACCCCATTATGCTGATGCATTAGTTTGGCTGCTTGATGATAGGGAGTTTTGATTCCTGTCACATTTGAGCAGGAAGTAACAGAAGCAATTTTATAAGTTCTGTCTTTATATTTATCCAATAAGAGGGCAAGGTTTTCTAAACTAAAAAGCCCATCATCAGTAGCAGGAATTACTTCCACATCAGCTATTGTTTCTAACCAAGAGGTTTGATTCGAGTGATGCTCCATGTGTGAAATAAAAACAATTGGCTTTTTATCTGCTGGAATATTTATAAAATCTTTTAGATTTTCGGGTACTTTCAAGCCTAATATGCGTTGAAATTTATTGACCACACCTGTCATTCCTGTTCCGTCTGTAATTAAAACATCATCCGAATCTGCATTTACATGATGTTTGATAATGTGACGCGCATGATGATAGGATTTGGTCATTGCAGTCCCGGAAACTGTCGTTTCGGTATGTGTATTGGCAACAAAAGGACCAAATTCATTCATCAATTTCTCTTCGATAGGACGATACAAACGACCACTGGCTGTCCAATCGGTATAGATTATTTTTTGCTGCCCATAAGGAGATTCAAATTCTTGATCAATTCCTATTATATTCTTACGAAATTGTTGAAAATATTGCTCTAATTGCGTTGGAATTTCTATTCTGGCCATTGTATTTTAATTTGGCACCAAATATATTGTTTTTTGTTTGAACTGAAAAAAATACAATCTTTTCATTTATTAATATTACATTTTCAGAAATTCTACCGCAGTATTTATGATTCTTTCAATAATCCAGACTTTAATTTTTAGCTCCAGAAATATCTTTCTTATTTATAGTCATATCGGTACAAATGCCGTTGTCCATTTCTAATATAAAACGTCCTCCTGCATAGGTTTTGATGCTACCTGAATTTGGAGCTCCCCAACTCCAATATAGTTCGACATCACACTTTCCTTTTTTGCATTCAATAGGCACAATATATTCGCTATTAATCGAAAATAATTTTATCAAAGTTGTTGCTCTTCCTTCACAGCTTACCTTTGCAGTTACATCACTAATTAATTGTACCTGATTTTTTTCTTTCGATATATTAGTTGTAACATCTTGATAATTGATTAAATCATTTTTGGTTTGAGCCACAGCATTTGGTTCTTTAACAATAACAAAAGAGTTGTGCATTCTTTTTTCTAATGCTTTTGAACTATTAACTTCTGTCGCACTTTTCGAATTCACGTAATCAATTGTACAGCTACCATTCATACATTTTACGATTACGGTACAATAGGTTTGGGTAACATTGATTGGTAATCCTTTATTGTTTTGGATATTACTTCTGCTTTTTCCAATTTTGATAGAGCTCATTTCTGTTTGTTGAGCATTTACAAGGTTAGTCCAACTCACAAAAACCATTAAAACTATTGTAATAAAAAATTTATTTTGCATGATTGCTGGTTTACTGATTTTACCTGCTCTTTTGGTTTTCGGTTTAGCCAAATCATAATTTCTAATAAAAAAGAAATAATCATAAAGTTACAATATTAATAATTGATTTTCAATACAATAAACCTCAATTTAATACTTCTGAATTGGATATAATAAATGCATCAAAATTTTATTTTTTTTATGAAAAAAAATATATTTGCAGTCAATAAAATTCGGGATGTAGCGCAGCCAGGTAGCGTACTAGCATGGGGTGCTAGGGGTCGCTGGTTCGAATCCAGTCATCCCGACAAATCATAAAAAAACCGACTCTTACGCTACCGTCTGGACACATCTCTAAAAAGCATCCAGCCTTGCATAATTGCGGCGAATTTTTGAAGACCAATCCAAAAGGTTGTGATGCCAGGTTTTCTCTCTGAAAGATAACCTTTCCAGCCTCCTAATCTAGC